>PGYB01000012.1 GCA_002839445.1 Candidatus Riflebacteria bacterium HGW-Riflebacteria-1 | reverse complement strand
AGCACATATATTCACCACAAGGTGAATATATAATGACAAACACAAAGACGACTCCGATATCCAGTTTTTCGCTGTGAACGAATTTTCTGTGAATGGTATTACAAGCTGTGTCCAGAATAACGATGACGCTTACGGCTTTGCTGAGCTAGATTGAATGAAATATTCAGTCAGCGGAATCTGGGTAATCTGCGGATGATGTATTGCGAACTGCTCTACTTTGTCTTGAGGCTGTAGCTGCCATCCCAGTTTTCAGGTGGCGGCGCTATTTTAAACTGCCGGCTGCGCTCAATGTACATGACTGACGGGCCATCGCCGGGACAGAGCTGCAAAACTTTTTCGAACAGCTGGATTGCCGTGTCCCAGTTGCGGGCAAGATATTGCTCGATACCGCTTTTATAAACCGGCTCAGCTTCGAGCCAGCCAGCGGTCTCGTCGCGGCGATAGCCTCTGACTTCGAACACTTCGATCGGCTTTTCCTTGCCCTTTACTGCCAGGTTGTCGAGAAATCGCGTGCTGATCAGCTGGCGGTCTATCTGATTATGCACCGATTCCGAGACCATTGACAGGGTGCCATAGGCTTTGTTGGCGCCTTCAAGGCGAGAAGCAAGGTTGACGCCATCGCCGAGACAGGTAAAGTTCATCTGAATCTCACTGCCGATGAAGCCTACCATACATACTGCTGAATTGATGCCGGCGCGCACTTCGACGCGCGGCAAGCCTTTCTTCAGCCACTTTTCGCGCAGTTCAGCCAGCTTTACCTGCATGGCAATTGCGCATTCGGTTGCACGCTGCGCATGGTCGGCCTGGGCTTGCGGGTGGTTCCAGAAGCCCATGATCGCGTCTCCGATGTATTTGTCGAGAGTGCCGCCGAACTTGAAGAGAATGCGCGTCATTTCGTCGAGATACTCGTTCATCAGTTCGGTGAGCTGCTCTGGTGAAAGCCTTTCGGAGATAGTCGTAAAACCGGCGAGGTCGGTAAAGATTACCGACAACTCTTTCTTTTCGCTGCCGGTCTTGAGGCCGCCGGGGGTGCGCAGTATTTCGTCGACTACCGCTGCCGAAATAAAGCGGCCAAAGGTCTGGCGCGTTTGCTGTTCCTGTTGGCGAGAGATAGCCCAGGCGATGTAGCCTCTGACCGCGCCAAAGCTTCCAAGCAGCAGCAGGGGGTAGAAAAAAGGCAGCAACAGCTGACCCAAAAACATGGCTGTCGCGATGCTCAGCCAGCCGAAAGCTGCCGCCAGCACACAGATTCCGCCATACATGGCGCCATAGCTGACGAATATAGTGTTAAGAAGAAGCAGCACAGGCATGAGCAGAAAAAACTGTATAATTGGCCATGTGCGCGGCATGGCATCTGAATGAAAAAATGCCGGGTGGAGAAAACTTTCGCGTTTGAGCGCGGAAAACAGCGTGGCGTGCAGATTTACCCCGGGTATGCGGTTAAAACTGCGGTCCATGAAATTAATCGGGGTCGTGACAAAATCCTGGTCTTCGGCGAGAGACGTGCCGACAAAAACGGTGCTGGCACTGATACTGTTGCTCAGCCAGAAAGCTCGGGCGTCTCCGCTTTTGAGCAATACGAGGTAGCGGCCGGGCTCAACCGCGGTCGGAGTTCCGGCGGCAAATTGATATTTCCGGCCAATATCGCTGATCATGGTTATTTCCAGAGGCGATTCAGAAGCTGATGCTGAAACAAAGCTGACGCGAACCAGTTCTGAGGCCATTTTTGCTGCTTGTGGCAGCGTCGAAATGCTCGCGATTTCCATGGGCATCAAGGGCGTATCAACCGTGCTCTGCATTGCTTCGCCAGATGGCGCAAACAGCGCAATTCTCGCGTCGAGACCTGTTGGCAGATTTTCGATGATCATGCTGGCGCTGGCGGCGGGCAGAGGCTGCTCGTGATAAAATCTCAGCAACCAGTCGCCTTCTGCTGGCAGCAGTGCAGCAACGTGCTCGGCCGCTGCCGAGCCATCGGCAAGAATAACGTTGCCATCGACCAGGCTGAAGTTTTCGTTTTCATTAAGACTGACCAGTTCGAACCCGTCAGGAACCTGGTCAATGCCGACGTGCCCGGACTTGTCTGATCTGAGCAGCGCTGTCGGCTCACCGAAAATCACGATGCGGCCCGGTCCGGCCGGGCACTTATCGAGCGCAAGCTTTGCGGTTGGCAAGGCCAGCATGAGATCTGGCAGTCTGACATCTGTTGCATCAATCAGCCTGCTGCGGATTGTGCCTTTTTGCCAGCCGAGGCTGGCATGGTGGGTCAGATAAAGAATAAAATCGCCTGGTGGCAGGCTGGTAAGGCTGAAGCTGCCATCTGGAAGGGTTCGCGTCTCGTGCCAGGAATCGGTTTCGAGAGACAACAAAAGAATTTCGGCGCCAGATGCGGGCTGCATATTTGCAAAAACTGCTTTGCCGTGCACTGAAGCTTTGCCAGAGATCGGACGGGGTGGGGTAACCTCATACAGGCTGTCTGTGTTCAGATTGAGCATCAGCTTGTGCGTTAAAAAAGGTGATGCGCGGTCAGAATCGGTTTCGAGCAGAACTCCCATCGATTTTGCGGTAATTCCATCGCCTTTTAAAGGCGGCGTCTGCTTTGAAAAATATGGCCGCAGGCAGGGCATCTCATAACTGCCGAGCAGCGGCAGTGGTTTTGTCGGCATTTTGAGCCAGGTTTTGCCGGTGATCTGTTCTATTGGCAAAGTTCTGGCCAACTTTTCACTTGCTTCGGCCAGGTCTGGCCTGATGCTTTTAGAGATTCTCGCGATCAGAACAGCTTCGAGACGGCGTGTGGCCAGGTCTATCCCGGCGTGCCCGGTGCTGCTGAACGTGAACGGCGCTTTCGCGTAGATGCTGCTGAAAAGCTGTTGCGCAGAGAGATGTGCGCTGGCAGACGCTGCCGCTGCTATGTTTCCCCGCTGCTCGGCGAGCAGACTGCTTATCCAGATGGTGTAGCCAAGCGTCAGCACGAATTCTTCGGTGTCGGCGGGGTGGTAGGCGAGTGGCAGAAACCTGATGGTTGAATCCAGGTCAGAAGCGATGTTGATCAGGCCGGTCGCAGCGGCATTGCGCGAGATCGCTGCATGCAGGGGCTGCGGCCACGGCGGGCGCCGGGCGTTTTCGTCGATCAGATCGACCTGCTCAAAGGTCTGGCGGCCTCTGCTGACAAAATGCTGTGCCAGTATGGGAAACGCTGTCGAGGCAAGCGCCGCGCTGAGTTTGTTGTCGACGCTTTCGTTAACGGCGCTGTCATAGACAAGGTCGAGAGCGACAACGCTGGCGCCAGAAGTGTTCAGCAGATTGAGCAGGTCGGCAAAGTCGCTGCGGTCAGGATCTCGCCCAAAGCGTTGGGCGAAAGTTGCGTCTTTGTTGACGATAACGACCGGGTGTTGTGGCATCTCTGGTCGCCCGACTGCTGCGCGCAGATATGGTGAATAACTGAAGAGAAAGTCAGAAAACCTGAAGTCAAGCCATTCCAGGCTTTGACGCAGATCTGGCAGCAGCGCTAGCAGGCAGATGAGCAGAGGAACCAGCAGGGCGCGTTTCCCCGACTCGGAAATCCGCCTGCTGCCTTGCTCGACTCTGGGAGTCATTGGCTCTTACCAGAACTTCTTGATCTTGACTTTGTTCAGTATTTTTTCGCCGACCTGTTTTTTCTTTTGATTAGACTGCTGGTCGTGCTGGCCTTTTTCTTCGGCGAGTTTTGCGGCTACGCTGAAATTGTAGTCTTTGAGGCTGTCTTCGAGCGCACCTGCGCTGGATCGCATCAGACTGCCCTTTCCGGTGTCAGTGCTGTAAACAAATGACTGTGGCTCGTTTGCCGGTATGCGGAAATGTTCGAGAGAGCCGGGAATTCTGCCGTAGAGTTCGCCCTTGATGACGTCTACCGTGGTGACAAGCTGTTTTCCGTTCACATAATGGCTGGCAAGAAATTCAATGTCGGTGTCAGCGTTTTTGAAACGGCAGACGCGAAACATGGCGTTGCCTTCGGTAAGCTGCACTCCTTCGTCGATTGGCTCAAACTTTGCTGATTTAGAGCCGGCGCCGGCTTTGCAGGCGGCAAAAGATTTGTTACCAAGATAGACTTCTTTGTAGCGGCTGTCGGTAACCATGAAACCGCGATTTTCGGGGCGATATTTGGAGAAGTCTGCTCTAAATCCTGGCCCAAATGCTTCTGATAGCTCTTTTGCCCCTTCGATATAGTCGCGGCCCCGGTCGAATCCGCCTACCAGCTTTTGTATCTTGTCGCTGACGCCGCCGAACATTCCTGTCAGTCGGTTGCTACCAAGACTGTTGTTAAAATTGCCGAGTCCCGGCAGGCTGGTGAGGCCTGACAGGCTTGCGTCAATGTTAAGAAGACTGGTGACGCCGCTGCCAAAATTCTGAGTGAGCAATGCAACTGGGTTGAACTTGCGCATTGGTGTGAAACCTTCGCTGAAAATGCTGTCGAGCTTCATCAGCGGGGAACTGAGTGCGGCAAGGCCTTCTCCGGCCTGAAGCTTTCGTTTGCGGCCGGTTTCGCGGTGGGTGAGTTCTACTTCACCTTTATAGACGTTAATGTTGGTCGCTCCTGGCGTGATCGTGCCGATCTGCAGAGCTGGGGTTTCGATCATCGAAACGAAATTGTCGACGATATCAACTTCGAAAAGTGTACCTTTGACGCCGGCGATGACATCGGCAGTCTGTACCTGAAAGTTGCTGCCACTGACGACCTTGAAGAGAATTGTGCCCTGCTGTGCGGTCAATTGCTGCATCGCGGCCTGGCCAAGTACTTGTGGAACTTCAAAAATGCTCTGTTCCTTTACGGCAAGAACGCAGGTTTCTTTTAAGGCCATTTCGGCGCCGCTTTTTTCGTAGGTACGAACTTTGTCGCCGCCATCCAGTCGCTTAAGAGGGCCGGCCAGTTTGAGATTGCTGTGCAGCTTTTTAAAAAGTGCGTCGTCGGTCTTTTTGACTTCGACACGTCCGTTGACGCTGGTGATTTCGGTTGCCGTCAGATCTACTGCCTGAACAGGCATGCTGGCCGCTGCAGCGCAGATGACCGCGATAATACCTGTTGCTAATTTGCTTTGAATGCTCATTTTTAAATCCTCCTCAATACCCTTTGCCAGCCATCTGGCTGGCGTTGCCAGTTTATAACAACCAGTATTACAAGTCAACATAGCCATCGCAGATCGCAACAGGATAAATTATTCGCCCGGGTCTTGACGCTTTGCCTTTTGATAAATAGAATTAGTTATACTGTTTTACATAGAGGTACCCTGTGAGATATAAACAACACTTGCTGGTTCTGGTGGTTTGTCTGCTGTTTCAGGCCTCTTTTGTCGGTCAGGCGCAGGCTCTCGATTTCGGGAAGCTGCTTGGTGAAGTTGGCGGGGCGCTGAATCGTGTTACTGCCACAGTCAATCGCACGATTGGCGGTGTTAACGAAGACAACCAGAAGTTGCTCGATCAGTCTCGCGCGCAGGCACCGGCAACAAACGCCTTTCTCGGCAAATGGGAGCAGTCCTGGGAAGTCTCAATGGGCGAAAAGACCCACGAATCTCTCAAGAAAGATCCGGGCTTTTCCAGCGACAAGGCGATGCTCAACCGTCTCGGTACGGTTGCCCGCAATCTGATCAAACAGGTCGAAAGAAAAGATCTTACCTGGCGTTTTGCCGTTCTCGATACCGACGAAGTTAACGCTTTTGCTGCACCGGGCGGATATATTTACGTGACTAAGGGCCTGATGAAAATGTGCCAGACCGAAAGCGAGCTGGCTGGCGTCGTGGCTCACGAGATGGGACATGTCGACAAAAAGCACAGCGTTCGCCAGGCTGAAAAGTCTGGTCTGATGACCGCTCTCGTTATTGGCATGGGCCTCTACAAAAAAACTCAGAAAGCTGCGCCGATCGCTGCTATCGCTGCGTATTTTGCCAATCTGAAGTTCTCGCGTGACGATGAATATGAAGCAGATGCCTGTGCAGTAAAATATATGCACGCATCCGGGTATAACCCGCAGGGGCTGCTGACTTTCTTTGACAAGATCAACAGAGACAGCAAGGCCTCAAAGGTAACCAAGTATTTTTCGACGCATCCCCCGACTACCGACCGTATCAATGCTGTTAAGAAACAGATCGCCAGTCTGCCGGCACGTGCAAGTGCCCCAACAGCCGGCGAGCAGATGACAGTCATCAATAAACCAGATACTACCAGCACAAGCTCTAGTTCTGGCAACACCACCTGGCATACTGCGCCCTCGCAGACCAGCAATACTCCGACTTCGACCGCCAGGCCAACAAATCAGCAGATTCAGGCCGCTTACGAAGCATACCTCTATCACCAGCAGAATTACCAGTATAAAGTTCAGCAGCAGGCGCCAATGAACGAAATCATGGATGCCTTCAGCAAATACCAGAAGGCAAAAGAACACTACATGAGCCTGCGCAAAGCCGCCGGCATGTAAGCTGTGTCCCACGTTCTGCCAAAACAGCCCCGTATAATGCGGGGCTGTTTTTTTGTGCCCTGGCAGCATCTCCTCTGGCCTGCGCGACCAGAGGTTGCGATTTTCGTGCAATATTTAGGGGCAGCAATTCTCTATTTGGTAACTGATGAGGGGTTTTGAGGTTTTTCGTTTTACTTTTCCATTCATTTTTCCACAGTCGCCCACAGGATGTGGGTGATACTTGGGCGCATCAGGATTAGGCGGCTCTTATGGCCTTTGGCTATTAGAGCCGCTTATCCCGCAGGGCTCCCCGGGGGAAGCGCCCGGGTGATTGGCGCAGATGGTTTTCGGGTAACTGCTAAGAAGAAGATATAAAAAAACTCCTGAATAATCTGCGCTAATCCTTTAATCTGTGGATAACTCTTCAAAAAAGTATTTATGATTATCATGATTAGCTTGTCCGAGAAATAGTCCAAACGAAATATCTCATAAAGCTCTCATGAATATTCAAATGGATTATTACTGCGGGCAACATTATCCGCTGTTAAATTTTGCCGGTGAAGTGTAGAATGTACAAAATTAGATTCGATTCGCTGAAAGATTGCAGAGTGTTGAAATATAAGGAGCCAAGATGAATAAGCTGGTAAAACTGCTGATTATTACGGGACTGTTGCTTTGTGCAACAACATCTTTTGCCAAAGGCCGCGAGCAGGTGCTCAAGTCTGACAGTCTTGGCGCCATATACATAAATGCCGGCAAAATCTTCAATCTTTACCTCGATCAGGCCCGCGAACTTCTTAAGCCCGCGAATGCGGCTGAACTGCAAAAGATTGAAGACCAGCTGCAAAGGCATTTTCCGGGCAAATTCAGTTTTACCGGACTGTTTAAGGAACTCTGCAATTTCGCTGATTCAGCCTTGTGCGTGCCAGACGGTGCGCTCTGGTTCGCGATGGATGAAGAACTTCGTCCGGCAATAAGTGTTTCAGCCAGAATCAAGCCGCAGGAACTTTTTGAATTCGTGCAAAAGCACCTCGGCAAAAACAAGGTTGTTCCTGTAAAAAACCAGAAGGATCTTATCGAATTTGACATCCCGACTCCCGGCTTTAACCTTACTCTTTCGGTCACAAGGCAGGGCGTAACATTATTCGCGGGATCTAAACGGGCAAAAGAAGATCAGAGCCGCTGGAAATCGCTTTTTGGCGATGCTGATGACGGTAGCACTCTTGTTGCCGCCGAAATAGATATAAGTCGTATCAAAAACTGGCTGACCGAAAAAGCGCAGAGTGGCAAAAGATCTGAATCTTTTGAATGCCTTTCAAGGTTCAAGATTCTCAGCGCTGCTCTGCAGATGCATAAAGAAAAAAAAGACATCGAGATGGTTGAACTCGATCAGTCAGTGCTCAAGTCTGAAGGCTACATCAACGAACAACTCTATTGCCCGCAGTCAGGCTTGTACAGCTTGAACAATGATAAAGAACTTGCCTGCTCAATCCATGGCACAGTCAGCAAGCCAGTCTGGTCGACAAAGATACCCCGCGTCGCTGCCAGTACACACCTGAAGCCATTCGAAAGCTTTCGTGCCCTGATAAGTTCTGTCAAGGCAGAAATCCGAACCAGAATTAACGATAGAAACCTTCTTGAACAGTGGGTTGCGATCGGTAAGCAGCAGTTGCAGGCGGTCAGACACATGGCTGCCAACCAGATGGGCCAGCTTCCCGAAGAACAACGCCTGAAGGGGCTTAAATTGCTCGATTCGATCAAGATAGCCGCCGACGGAGACTGGCTCAAGGTCAGCATTGAAGACCTCGACGAAAAAACCATGCTCGCGGGAATCACCGGTATTACCGGCGCCGCCGCTGCTATTGCCGAACCGTATCTTAAGAGAGCCGGTGCTGCTATTCGCAAACGTCTGTCGAATCGCCGCGCAAAACGAGCCGAAGCCAAAGCAGAGGCCGGCAGCGATAAAGTGGCTGCCGAGTGTGTCGCTGTTCGCAAGTCTGCATATGACGCGCTCGCGAATCTGCTGGTCGACGAAGACAATCTGCCCGAGACCTTCGGACTCGATTATCTCAAAGAAAAAGGTTATCTGCAGGCAGTTCCGGACTGCCCGGCCGGCAGCAAATACGAGCTTCTCCGTGATGGCATTGATTTCGAAATCAAATGCCCGTTGCACGATCAAAAGTAAAGCCCTGACTCAGGAGTAATCAATTCGACTGCTGAAGAGGGTTCCCTGGGTATTTCGTTTAACTTTTGCATGCATCTATCCACAGTCGTCCACAGGATGTGGGTGATACTTGAGCACATCAGGATTAGGCGGCTCTTATGGCCTTTGGCTATTAGAGCCGTTTATCCCGCAGGGCTCCCCGGGGGAAGCGCCCGGGTGATTCACGCAGATGGTCTTCGGATAACTGCAAAAAAGCATGTAAAAAAACTCCTGAATAATCTGCAAGAATCCTTTAATCTGCGGATAACTCTTCAAAAGAGCCCGAATAATTATCATGATCAGCATGTCCGGAAAACAACTCAACTTAATATCTCGTAAAGTTTTCATGAACAGGCAAATGGATTGTTACCGGTTCTGATTTCTTTCTCTTGCGACAAGACAGGGTGATCATGGTATAATCAGCGCAAACGACAGAGCAAGGAGAGAAATGATGAAGGTTCTTTATTTTACCAACGAGTATCCCCCGCTTGTGTATGGTGGCGCTGGCGTTCACATCGAGTATCTTTCAAAAGAAGTGGCGCGCCTGGCCGAAGTCGAAGTGCGCTGTTACGGCGAACAGAAGCTCAATAAAGAAGGTCTCACTGCTACCGGCTTTGAGTCCGCCTCTTCCTATCCCAAGCTCGACAGTGGCCTGCAGTCAGTTTTTAAGACGATAGATCGCGATCTGCAGATTGTCGGGGAAGGTGTCGACGCAGACGTGGTGCATTGCCACACCTGGTACACCCATATGGCCGGCATCTGGGCCAAACTTAATTTTGGCGTGCCGCTGGTTATAACGACACATTCACTTGAGCCGCTGCGCCCCTGGAAGCGCGAACAGCTGCACGGTGGCTATGATTTTTCGCTCTGGGTCGAAAAGACCGCCATCGAAATGGCTGATGCTGTAATCGCGGTAAGCCATGGTACACGCGCTGATGTTAAAGGCCTTTTCAACGTTGCCGACGATCGCCTCAAAGTGATCTACAACGGTATAGATACTGATGAATTCAGAAAAACCTCATCGACCGAGCATCTCAAGCGTTTTGGCTTTGAGCCGGCGATCCCATATTTGCTGTTCGTCGGACGCATCACCCGCCAGAAGGGCATTATTCATCTGGTCAACGCTATCAAGTATCTGAACCCTGATATTCCGGTGGTTTTGGCCGCTGGCGCGGCTGATACGCCAGAAATAGAGCGCGAAATGACAGAGGGTGTCAAAGCAGCATCGCAGAATCGCAGCAATATTCACTGGATACGCGAAATGGTCGACCGCAAGACCCTTATCGAACTGTATTCACACGCTGGCGTTTTCTGTTGCCCTTCTATCTATGAGCCTTTCGGCATCATAAATCTTGAAGCCATGGCCTGTGGCACGCCGGTTGTTGCCAGCGCGGTGGGCGGTATTCCTGAAGTCGTTGTCGACGGGGTTACCGGCACGCTGGTTAAACTCGAACAGATGGCTGAATCGCCATTCGAAGCCCTTCGTCCCGATGTTTTCGCCAGAGATCTTGCCAATGAAATTAACAAGCTCATGGCCGACCCGCAGAAACGAAGCAGCATGGCCGTCGCCGGTCGCCGCCGTGTCGAAGAAACCTTCAGCTGGAAATCGATTGCTGCGCAGACTGTTGATCTCTACAAGTCGCTGATAAAGGGGAAATAACATGAGCAGAAACCGCAAACGCGTACTGATAGAAAATGTCAGACCAGCAGTCGATGCCGGCCTTTACCCCCTTAAGCGTGAACTCGGCGACGAAGTGCAGGTTACTGCTGATATTTTTCGCGATGGTCACGACAAAATCGCGGTATGGGTCGAGTATCGCCCGCAGAAACGCAAAAACTGGCAGAAAGTGCCGATGCAGTGTGTAAATCCTGGCCTCGACCTGTGGGAAACCAGCTTCAAGGTCGACCAGATCGGGGTTTACGAATATAAAATCGTCGCTTACTGCGAAGATTACGGCAGCTGGATTCTTGATACGCGCAAAAAGGTCGAAGCGGCAACAGATTACGCCTCAGACCTGCTCGAAGGCATTGCCAAAGCCAGAAATTATGGTTCCTGGCTGACCCCGGTTGGCCGCGAAGTGCTTAAAAAGGCAACAACACGCGCTGAAAAAGAAGCAGACGATCGGCAGCGCTGGCAAATACTCAGCAATGAGCGTCTGGTCGAAATGCTTGAACAGAACCCCGACCCGGCCGCCAGAGTCGAAAGCCAGGTTTTTCTCGCGCAGGTCGATCGCGTAAAAGCCCGGTTCGCGGCATGGTATGAATGTTTTCCGCGCTCATGTGGCTTTGAGCCTGGCGTGCATGGCACTTTCAAAGATGTCATCAAGCGCCTGCCGCATATTGCCGAGATGGGTTTCGACGTGCTTTATTTCCCGCCGATTCATCCGGTTGGTTTCAGCAAGCGAAAAGGGCCGAACAACAGTCTTGTCTGTGCTCCGGGCGATCCTGGGTGTCCTTATTCAATCGGCAGTCAGTATGGCGGTCATGACGCGATAGAACCCGCTCTTGGCACTTTTGAAGACTTTGCCGAGCTGGTAGAAGCTGCTGATAAACATGGAATCGAGATCGCACTGGACTTCGCCATTAACTGCTCGCCTGATCATCCCTATTTAAAACAGCATCCAGACTGGTTCAGCAAGCGGCCCGACGGCACCATCAAATTTGCTGAGAATCCGCCGAAAAAATACGAAGACATCTATCCGATAAACTTTGAATCTGCCGATTACAAGAGCATCTGGAAAGAAATGCTGCGCATTTTCCTGTTCTGGGCGAAGCGCGGTGTCAAGATTTTCCGCGTCGACAACCCGCATACCAAGCCTTTTGCCTTCTGGCATTGGGTTATTGCAGAAGTTCAGGATAAATACCCTGATGTGGTATTTCTGGCAGAAGCATTTACCCGCCCCAAAGTCATGAAAGCCCTGGCCAAACTCGGGTTTACCCAGTCTTACAGCTACTTTACCTGGCGCAATACCCAGGCTGAACTTATCGAATACTTTTCAGAGCTCACCACTCCGCCTGAATCTTACTATTACCGCGCCAACCTGTTTGCCAACACGCCTGACATTTTTCCGCCCTTCCTGCAAAGCGGCGGTCGCCCGGCTTACAAGATCAGGGCAGTACTGGCAGCCACTCTGTCAACTGTGTATGGCATATTCCAGGGATTCGAGCTCTGCGAGGGCGTTCCGGTGCCAGGCAAAGAAGAGTATCTGCACAGCGACAAATATGAAATTAGAACCCGCGACTGGAAAGCCCCTGGCAATATCTGCGATTTGATTACCCGCATGAACAAGATCCGTCGCGAGCACCCGGCACTGCAGGAATACGATAACCTCAAGTTCTTTGAGTCTGAGAATGACCGCGTGCTTTTCTATGGCAAATCCATGGGCGATGATCATATTCTGGTAGTGATAAACCTCGACCCGTTTATCCGGCACTCAGCGTTTGTGCACGTGCCGCTTGAGCACTTTGGGCTGACGCCAGAACAGGGTTACCAGATGCACGACCTGCTTACCGATCGCCGTTACCTGTGGTACGGTTCGAAAAATTATGTAGAACTCGACCCGCAGGCCGAACCAGCTCACGTTTTTGTTTTGCGTAAATGATCGTTGACTCACCGTAGCCCTGCCAGGCAGGCGATTCTTGCCTGGCGGGCTTTTTAATATTTTGGATGTTTTAGTATTTCTCCAGAAGGGCTGGGGTAGCAGTCTGTGCCGTTATGAACAGTGATCCGGCTGAAAAATTAACAATAACCCGACTTTTTCTGGGTAATGCCAATGCCTATATTGTCAAGTCAGGCAATGAAGCGGCGATAATCGATGGCGGTCTCGGCAGCTGGCCAGAACGTTTTCGAAAAACGCTCGCCGATAACTCTGGCGCCCTGGCGGATGTCCGCTATATCATGGTCACGCACGCTCACTACGACCATGTCGGCAGTGTCAAGGCGCTCAAGCAGGCTTATCCAGATGCCCTGGTGGTAGCGCATAAGAACGAGGCAGCAAATCTGCGCGCCGGTTTGAGCCCGGTGCCAAAGGGAACCATGTGGTTTTCGCGCCCGATCTCGTGGCTGGGGTGCCGGATTTTCCGTCACTGTATTCATTTTAAAGGTTTTGCTGTTGACCTCGAGGTCGAAGATTCTCTCATAACCGAGCTTGGCGGCACTGAGATCGAGTTTTTTCACACGCCGGGGCACACATCAGGCTCACTGTGTCTGCGGGTAGGGCAAGAGGCCGTATTTGTCGGCGATACTATTTTCCATGTGCTGCCGGCCTGCTTTTATCCGCCATTTGCCGACCTGCCTGAACGATTAATCGCGAGCTGGCAACGCATTGCCGCGACCGGCGCCCGCATGATTCACCCCGGGCATGGTCGACCGTTTTCGCGTACACAGTTTGTGGCGCGTAACGGCTATTTTTAGCCGCCGCGTTTTTCAGACGATCTTGTAGTTTTCGGCGGCACGCCAGAGATACCAGCTGGCAATTGAACGATATGGCTTCCAGGCCAGGCCCTGCCGCGCCAGTTCGGCCGGCGTCGGCAGCTCTTTCTGCCCTCTGATCGCGGCAAGGCCTTTGCGCAGGCCGTAATCGTCGGCGGCCATTACGTCGGCGCGGCCGAGCTTGAAAATCAGCAGCATTTCGACTGTCCAGCGCCCGATGCCGCGTATATGGGTCAGGCGGCTGATGATCTCGGAGTTCGACAGCAATCGCATCTGCGCGTGCTCTGGCAGATTGCCTGAAATCGCGAATTGCGCAAGATCCTTGATCGCAAGCACCTTGTTCTGCGACAGGCCGGCCGATCTCAGTTCACTCGCACCGGCTCTGATAATATCAAGCGGAGTGACTTCATGCTTGCCGGAAAACAGTTCTAGCACCCGGCGAAAGATGGTCGCGGCAGCCTTGCCAGTCAGTTGTTGATAGACAATCGATTCGAGCAATGCCTGAAAAATTGAGGTGTTGGCGTTGAATTCAAGATTAAAACGTGGTGCGGTTTCTATCAGGCTGCCCATGTTGGCGTCAGCCTGGCTGAGCTGTTTCAATACCTGGTCTATATCGCAATCACTGATCAACAATGCTGGCTTTATGCGCAACGCTGGCTTTTCTTCGACTTCGATATCTTCGAGGCGCAGCATCTGCGCTTTCAGGCTGGTTCCACCGCCGGCCGAAAAGCCGCCGAGTCGCCCATCGGCATTGACTACGCGGTGGCAGGGTATCAGCAGCGGAATCGGGTTTTTGCCGGCAGCCAGACCGATGGCGCGAGCTGCATTCGGGCGTTCGCAAGCTTCGGCCAGCGCTTTATATGAAATGATCGCGCCGGCGGGCACTTTTCGCAGATGTTCGTAAACGGTCTGACAAAAGGGCGTACAGTCAGAGACATCAAGTCGTGCCTTCTTAAAATCTACCGGCTTGCCGGCAAAATAACCCTGAATCTGCTCTATGAGCCGTGCTATTGTCGGCGTAGATGCCGGCGCAAGATCGCAATCACCGAAACACTGCGCGATTTTTTTGCGCAGACTGGCCGAAGATGCCTCAGGGAGCAGTAATCCGATTATCTGGCCATTGCGCCAGGCGATTGCCGCTGGCCCGAGGGCAGTAGCAAAGATGCTGTAAGACTTTGCGCTATTTATCGCTTTTTTCGGGTGCTTTTTTGTTGTTGGCATGGCAATTTTTACTTTTGAGACAGATTTCGCAACGCGCGTCGCCGCAGAACAGGCAATTAAAACAGTCTTTGCATGGATGCTTTTTCAGTTTGCACTCAGGCGGCCTGAATGCGTTGAGTTTGACATAGATATCTTCGTCATCTTCTTCGGGTTTGTTTTGCTCGTCGGGTTTGTTATTTTCTGCCATCGTTTTTTTAAATTATTGTTCAATTTTCGGGCGCAGATACTCTTCAAAGCGGGCAAACCAGTCTTCGAGGTCGGGATTTCGCTCTTTGCCCTGTTTTACCGAGGCGATGTAGCTGTTTCTTGCAAGATCAACCGACTGCAGAATCTGTTTATGCGGCGTAAGAGTGGCCGTGCTGACTGCTGCCGCTGCGGATGACTGCGACAAAGCGGCGTCTGAGATATCAGGCAGAACAGACGCTGTAGGCCTGGCCTGTGGTGCTGAACTGGTAGCAGCAGATGGTTCCGGAGTTCTGGCAGCGCTCGAAACTTGATTCGAAGTTGCAACTGGCGCCGCTGCCTTAGCGGGCTTGTGGGTGCCCTCTGGGGGCTGGGCTTCCATGGGCGGCTGCTCAACTGCCTGAATCCCGGCTTCCTGCATGTATTGCGCCGCCATTTTTGCCATTTCTTCTGAGTTAGCGTTATCCTGTAACGAAAAGACGCGCAGCGGCTCACTTTTGCCCTTGACCTGATGATAGCCGAGGTCAGAGCAGGGAATTTTCGCGGAAAGCTTGTCATAGGTCGTTTCGGTAATAAATATACGGCCTGGTTTGGCGAGATTTTCCATGCGCGCGGCGATATTTACGGCTTCGCCAAAAACATCTTCGTTTTTAACAAAGACCGTGCCTGTGTTAATGCCGATTCTGATGAATATCTTCTCGTTGCTGCGCTGATTAAAAGTGAAAAGCTCAGCCTGCATTTCTCGCGCGGCGTTGCAGGCGCGAAGCGGGTCATCAAAGCGCACCATCAACGCGTCGCCAATCTTCTTGATCAGGGTGCCATCATATTTGGTGAAGATTGGCACCAGCAGCTTGTCGTGAACTGCCAGCAGGGTCATGGTGTCGAGAAGCATTTTCTGCGAAGCTTTCGACGAAAACCCGACAATGTCAGTAAACATGACGGTTTTTTCGAAAGTGAATTTTTTTATCAGCTGCTCATCAAACTGGTCGTTGCCGCCGCCATCAGCAAAGCGCTTGGCCAGCAGCAGTTCAATGTTGGCGTCAGAAAACTTCTCAAGCTCCATCTTCTGCAGTCGCGATTTGCGAAAATTATATTCGCTGTTCTTAACGGCTTTTGCCTTGAACAGCATATCGAGCTTTTTGAGTTCTTTCTCAAAATCGCGTTCGATGAACTCTTCCTGCGACTCAATTGCTTCAATGCTTTTTTCGCGAATGAGATTACCCGCTTCGTAAGCGTCTTCGGCGACCATGTGTGGCAGCCGGAAAATATCCTGCGGCGTCTCGATCTCAACGCTGACAGTACCGGCCTCGCTAATCGTCTGCACGCTCAGCACATGCTGCAGATTAAAAGCCAGTATCGAGGCCTGCGATGTTCGCAGTTCGTCGCGCAGCACGAGAAAGCAGCGCTTGCTGGTCAGCATGGCCAGCAGATAAATCGGGCGGTCGATCTGCGAAAACATCTGCTCAAGAGCCGGCGAAATCTGCCCCGGGTTGAGAATGCGGCTCAGGTTTACCACTGTCGTGGCAGTATTGCTGTCGAGTGAGCGCTGGCACTCGCGGAACGTCTGCAGACCCTCGTTGTAAAGGCATATCCAGCACTTTTCGACTTTCTCGTCTTTTTTGATCGCAGCTTGAATCACCTGCTGTGTGTCTTCGCGCAGAGTGTTGAGCAGCCGCGCGGTTGGCGGGAAAGGGCCATCCCATTCCTGCATCAGTTCGTAGCGTTTCTGCCGCTTCTGCAGGTTCTGGGCGATAAGATTCGGAACCATGTCGTCGATCGTGAATAATTGCGGGCCAAAGCCGATGCTGTCACGAAAAAACTCGGCGATTTTAACTTTCAGTTCGCTTGAATTAATTTTGCCGAAATCGACGAACCAGCTTTGCTTGTTAAAGTTGCTGGCTGCCATTTTAGCAGCCATGACGATCTGCATGTCTTCATCGAGCATGGCATACAAGGCAAGATAATAATCTGAACGCTCTTTCAGTTCCGTTTTTCTAATGTTCATCAGCGCGTTTATCTTGTTCTGCCGGGTCATTCCGTTGAAAACGGAAAATTTAACGCCCATCTGATCCTCCGCGTCGCACTAAAAAATACATCATAATGTTTCATGCTTATGATAAAATGTTTTGGCAGGTTTAACAAGCATTGTTCAGTAATTCACGGCCGCGTGATTATAGAACCAGCAGAACCTTGATCTGATGAATTTTTGAGAGCGCCCGGAACTGGCTGACAATATTGCAGGCTTTGCTTTGTGAATTTATGGCGAGGAATGTGCTTATGGCTGTTTACCGAACTGTGCCGGCAACGCTGCTAGTGCTTCTTATGCTGTTCGTCTGCGCCGGCAGATCTGCGGCGCAGCCAGCAATTGAAGACAATTTGTGGCTGGAGACTGCGAAGGCCATCGAGTCTGGCAACCAGGCTGAGTCGCTCCGCCTTTTGCGCCTGTGCGTGTCTGCACAGCTTAATCTGCCTGAGAGCGCAAAGCAGCTCCGTCAGGCGCTTACCTCAGAGGCATCCAAGATTACTTCTGGCAAGTCTGTTGATGACCTGACTGCCGTTCAGCTCACTGAGTTTCACAAACTGCAGCGGGAAATATGTGGCCTGACCGTAGCTGATGCCGGCGACTGGTTGCTGCTGCTGAAGGCTTGCATGCTAATGCCGGGCTCTGGGAATCTCGTCTTCTCCGGGCTGGCTTTTCTCGATGCGGTCAAGCTCGGTATGCCGGTTGGCATCAACGAAGAATGGCTGAAAATCTTGAACAGGCTTGACGCTGAGCTGGTCAGAGATGAACAAATTCTCTATCGCCTGCAGATCGCGCAAATTTTTTCCGGTCTACAGCCTGAATCGCAGGAGTTAAAGAGAAAGCTCGCCGATCTCAAGCTGCTCGCCGATGCCAAGGCGGTAAAGATACTCAGACTTGCCGAAGTGGAAATGGCTATAGGCAACCTTACCGCTGCCCGCGCCTGTCTCGACCAGGTGCGCCGCTTCGACTACCGCTATAGCGGACTTGAAGACCTTTATCGCAAACTCAATATTGCAGAGCAGATCGACAAAATTATCATTCAGGCCAATGACGACCTGATGAGCAAAAAATACGAAGACGCGCGGCGGCGGGCTGAAGAAATCCTGAAACTCGATGCGAACAACTTTTTTGCCCGCGGCATTATCGAAAGAATAGAAGAAGAGCGAAAACGCCCAGATTCAGCCGCGGTGAGCGATGCTGATCGCCTGCAGCTTAAGTTGCGCCGCCTCGAAGCTGAGCTGCGTAAGGCTGAAACGGAGCAGGATCTCCAGGAGGTCAGCACCTGCCTGCGCAGAATACTTGCACTCAACAGTTACATGCCGGAGCACGCACACCGGCTAAGCGAAGTCGAGCAGGAAATCGCTTTTTCGCGAATGAAGTCAGACGAAAGGTTTGCCGAAGCCGAAGATCTTTTCAGAAAAGGCGAATATGTTAAGCTGCGCCTTTTTCTGAACCGCAATCCCGGACTGATGAACTCGCTCGAAAGGATGCTGCAGATCTGGGAAATGCGCCTGATGGCCAACTTTGCTACTGCCCGCCTTGAACCGGCGCAGCTGCGTGCCGCTGCTACAGATATCAACCGCCGTGCCGGCCGGAGCTTTTATGCCAGTTACGTGCTCATGCGCCTTGACATCGCCGATAACAAGCTCAATGATGCGCGCGAGCATTATAAAGTCGCGCAGGAGCTGAAACCAGACAACGTGTTGCTGCGCTGGCCGTCAATGCTGCTCTGGGTACATGGCCCTGGTCGTCCTTTTGCCGTAATTCTGCTGATAATCGCCTTTCTTCTGCTGATCAAAATGATTGGTCCGTTCTTCAGGTGGTTTGAGTCTACCTACTGGTGGCGCGTGGCGCTGCTGTCGAAAGTATTTCCGTCGCTGGCGGTCCGCTCGCTTGAAGGCTGTTTCGGCGAGGTTCGCGAACGTGCTGATCGCATAATTCTGTTTACCCTGTTGATGGAAAGCTGCTATCGGGTTGGCGACAAAAAAAGGGCGCTTCTTTACGCAGATAATCTGATCGAGCTGGTTCCTTTAAATGCGGCAGCACTCGAAATGCGTTCGAAGATCAAGAACCCGGCCGCGTCAGAATCAGCAGAAACACCGCCGGCTGCTGCTTCTGGTCATCAGATAACTTCTCTTGAAGGGCAGCCATCTGTTCCGCCGGTTGATCCATCAGAGCAGGCCGCGCTGTCTGCTGCCGATGAACAGCACTACGAAGCGGAGCAAGGGTGCGAAGAACCACTTGATAACGATTATGAGCCTGATGAGACGTTTCAGTCCGCCTCTGCTGAGCCTGTCGCCCAATATCTCAGTGACGAGACTCCTGCTGCAAAAGGTGCCGGTGCTATGGTAAATCGTGAAGACGGTGCAATATCAGCTGAACCTGGGACTGCTGACACTGCAAAGCCTTTAACGCCGGTTGCCGCTGAGTATTCCTGGCCGCCGCCTGTTGTTGACAATGACGACGAAGACGGTGGCAGGCCAAAAGGCGACGTCGGCGAGGTTATGGTGGGCCTTTTTAACGATTTTTTCTCGGAAAAAAAAGCAGAACCTTTGCCAAATAACCATGCTGAGAGTAAAATAGACGAGAAAAGACGCGAGTTGTTTGCCAGTCTCGATGCACTTCAGTCGCCTGCAGCGGCTTCTGAAGCCTGGTTAAAGTGTGATGGCAGCAAGGCGCGCGCCCGGCTTTTCCGAGAGCTTGATCAAGGACGGTAGACAATGGGGCGGCGGAGAATTGCCCGGCTGGTCAAAGCGGGCGAATATCAGATGACCAGACATGCGTATGATCAGATGATCGCCAGAGATATCTTTATCAGGTAGGTTGAAGATGCGGTGATCAATGGCCGCGTCGCCGGACGCTGGGCTGAACGCGATGGCGAAAAGCTGGCGATTATCGGAGAGCGCTTTAATGGCGATTTTATAAAGGTTGTAGTAAAAGACAGCGAAATTCCCAAGGTTATAACGGTATGCTACCCCTATGAAACAATTGATTAAACTGGTGTTGCCGCTTTTGCTGCTGGCCTGCATGTTTTGCAGCGTGCGCGCCGAAGCGATATCGTTGACCGATAAAGAAGTTAAGCTGATTAACAGCATCGCCGTCTTTATCGACCGCAAGCCCGAGGGCAGGGCGCTGCGCCTTATCGAATCTGCGATGCGCAGCTCAAATGCTGCTCTGCGTGGCCTGGCAGCGCTCGTTCTTTTTAAGCACTACGGTGAGAGTTTTCGTGGCCAGCTGTTACGCAATTTCACGCTGAATCCCGCAAATGACAGCTTTGCTGTCGAGAAAACGGTGCTGGTAAAGATGGAAAACATCGATCGCCTTCTGGCGACCTACGCAGAGCTTATGAAGAGTTTTAAAGACGAACGCACCCGCCAGCTTTTTCTGTTCTATCACTTTCGTCACAAACAGGTTTTTATGCTGGGCAGCGCCGGAGAGCAGCTTTCGCTGGCGGCTTTCTATCGAATCAGTCTGCTTGAGAATGTTCTTGGCGCGAACCATGATGTAACGGACTTGTTGATAAAGGCTGACAGCTGATTTTATTTTGGTAAATCCGCTGGCCTTTGCCAGCGTTATTAAAGAAGATCGAACGAACCAGTTTCAGATACAAGAGGGGTAAATATGCGAAAATATCTGTTGATCCTTTTCTTTATTGCTTTTGCGGCAGCCCTGCCTGCTCAGGTTCCCCTGATGATTGTCGAAAAATCTGGCGAAGAGCCGGTTCGGCTTGCTGACCTCGCCATGCACGTGCGCGTATTCGGTCATCTCGCTGAGACCACTATGACGATGAAGTTTTATAACCCGAATTCACGGGTTCTTGAGGGAGAGCTTGAGTTTCCCATGCCCGAAGGAGCGATTGTTTCCGGGTATGCTCTCGATGTTAACGGCGATCTCGTCGAAGGCGTTGCCGTCGAAAAACAGAAAGCGCGCGAAATTTTTGAGACTGAAGTGCGCAAAGGCGTTGACCCGGGGCTAGTCGAAAAGGTTAAGGGCAACAATTTCAAAACCAGGGTTTACCCACTCAGTCCACGCAGCAGCAGAACCGTTCAGGTGACCTATCTTACCGAGCTGGCGATAGATGATGCCAGCGCGCGTTATCGTGTGCCATTGCAGCTCAGCAAGGCCACCGACCGCTTTAATCTGCGCGTCGACGTTTTGAGCAGTGATAACAAACCCGCAATAACCATACAGGGCCTGCAGCCGTCTGAGTTCGCCAGGGTTAAATCCGGCTGGTTCAGCGAGTTGACCGTTAATAAGCAGGAAATCAAGGCCGAGCTGTCGGTCGATGTTCCGCTGCCCGAGGCTGGCGCAGTGTTTGTCGAACAGTCTGCCGACGGGCAGGTTTATTTCAGCGTTCAGGGCGTTGTTGCCAATCGCAGCGCTACGGCAGCCAAAGAAGCCGCACGTGTTGTCGTGCTCTACGATGCTTCTGGCTCGGCAGCAAAGCGCGATCTCGAACTCGAGAAGAAATTCTTGAACTCACTTTTTGCTTCTGACCGGGTTGCTGGTAAGTTCGCGGTCGAATTTGTTGAATTCAGAAACAAGCCGGGCAAAGCCGTTTCTTTCGCGCTGCAGCGCGGTGAGTCAGCTGCTCTGCTCAATCACATTGACAGTGTGCGTTTTGATGGCGGCACTTCTTTTGCCGGTCTCGGTGCAGAGCTTAAAAAACCTGATTTTTATCTGCTCCTGTCTGACGGGCTTAATACATTTGGTCGTGCTGCCATGCCTGAGCTTAATGCCCCGGTATACGCGGTGTGTAGCGCCGACGGCGCTGACTATGGTTTTTTGCAGACCGTCTGCCGCAAAAGCGGTGGAACCATGATCAATTTGAAAAATGTCGAGCTCGAACGCGCGGTAAAGCTCGTTGGAGCAGAGTTCTTCGGGCTGGTCAGCCGCAAGGCGGGCGCCGGGCTCGTCGAAATTTTCCCGGCCGGCGTGGTGCCTGTTCACCCACGCTTTATGCTTGCCGGTGTTCTTGAAAGCGACGAAGCTGAGTTGCTGCTGCAGTTTGGCGGTCACAATACCGATAAGATCGATCGCCAGTTCAGTGTTAAAAAGAGCGCTGCGGTTTCTGGTGAATTTTTGCGTAAATTCTGGGCCGGGCGCAAGATTGATGAGCTTCTCGCGCAAAAAGATAAAAACCGCAGCGAAATCGTGGCGTTGAGCAAAAAACACAGCATTGCCAACGAATTCACATCGCTGCTGGTGCTCGAAAGAATCGAACAATATCTCGAACATCGCGTGGTGCCGCCGGCTTCAAAGCCTGAGTGGCGCAAACAGTATTTTGATGTGCTCGAAAAAGAAGCTGCTGATCTGGCAAAAACCCGTGATGGCAAGCTCGAAAGCATCATTGGCATGTGGACCGCGCGCCTGAAATGGTGGGACACAGACTTCAGCAAGGTTGAAGTGCAAAAATTCGACAAGAAGGGCGATGTGATGGCTCCTGGCTCATCTTCGCGCTCGCGCGACATGGATAGTCTTGGTGCGCCTGCGCCGGAGTCCATGTCAGACAGCTTTTCTGAAAGCCCGCAAGATGATGGAGGAGTAATGCCGCAGCAGGAAATGCGTGAGGTGTCAGCGCCTTCAAGGCTTAGCGGCGCCATGGAAATGTCGAAATCGATGGAGGCTTCCGGTAAACCTGGAAGCGTGTCAAAGCCTGTTAATCCCGGCGTTGCCATCAAGCCATGGGAGCCCGATACACCTTACGTTAAAAAAATTAAGGCGGCAAAAGAGCCTTATTCAGCGTATCTCGAAGAAAAAGCGGAATACCTGATGTCGCCGGCGTTTTATCTCGACTGCGCCGACGTGTTTATTGCCCTCAAGATGCAGGACACCGCCCTGCAGGTTCTCTCGAACATTGCCGAGCTTGAACTCGAAAACCCGGCACTGATGAGAATTCTCGCGCATCGCTTGTCGCAGATTGATGAACTCGCTATCAGCGCGGCAATCTTTGAAGAAGTGCTTGAAATGCGCAAAGAAGAACCACAGTCTTATCGCGATCTTGCTCTGGTATTGGGCCGTATCGGCGAGTATCAGCGCGCGGTCGAGCTGCTCTACGAAGTGGTGCTCAAACAGTGGGACGGCCGTTTCCCCGAAATCGAAGTTATTGCGCTCGAAGAGATGAATAACCTGATCGTTCAGGGCAAGCGCAATGGCATCAAAGATTACAAGGTCGATGAACGCCTGATGAAGCCGATTGACGTCGATCTGCGCATTGTCATGACCTGGGATGCCGATCTGACCGACATGGATCTCTGGGTAATGGAACCGAGCGGCGAGAAGGCTTTTTACAGTAATCCTCGCACCCAGATTGGCGGTCTGGTTTCGCGTGACTTTACTCAGGGCTATGGCCCCGAAGAATACATGATCAGGCATGCCCGCCATGGTACTTACGAGATTAAAACCAACTTCTACGGCAGTCGTTCGCAGAAAATCGCCGGGGCAGTCACTCTGCAGGTTGACCTCTTCACCAACTTCGGCCGCGAGAACGAAAAGCGCCGCTCAGTGACCTTGCGTCTCACCGAAAACAAGGAGACCTTCACGGTCGCCGATATCGAGTTTTAACCGCTTGTCGCCGGCATGGTTTTCAGGTAGAATCAGCCCGTAAAATCAACTCATGAAAGAGGGCTTATGGCTGAAAAATACATTTTTACCATGCTCGGGCTCAACAAGTTCTATGGCACCCGCCATGTTCTCAAAGATATCAACCTGTGCTTTTATCCCGGTGCTAAAATCGGTATTGTCGGCGCCAATGGCGCCGGCAAGAGCACGGTTCTGCGCATCATGGCCGGCATCGACAAGGAATTCCGCGGCCAGGCCGAGCTGTGTCGCGGGTTTCGCGTCGGCTTTGTGCCGCAGGAACCGCAGCTCGAAAACGGCAAGACGGTGCGCGCCAACATCGAGGCGGCCTTTGCCAGCACACTCGCGCTGATCAAAGAATACGAAGATATCTCGACGGCGATGGGCGACATGGACCCCGACGCCATGGACAAAGCCATGGAAAAGATGGCCGAGCTCCAGGACAAGATCGACGCCTGCGGCGGCTGGGAACTCGATACCCGTCTCAGTGTTGCGGCTAACGCCCTGGTTCTGCCGCCTGACGATATGCTGGTTGACAGCCTTTCTGGCGGGGAAAAGCGCCGCGTCGCTCTCTGCCGCGCCTTGCTTGAACAGCCAGACCTGCTGCTGCTCGACGAACCCACCAACCATCTCGACGCACAGACTGTCGCCTGGCTCGAAAACTATCTCAAAGACTACCCGGGAACTGTCATCATTTCTACTCATGATCGCTATTTCCTCGACAATATAACCAAATGGATTCTCGAACTCGAAGACGGCTATGGGATTCCGTTTGAAGGTAATTACAGCTCGTGGCTGGCCCAGAAACTTGAGCTTCTCGCCGCCTCTGAAAAGAAAGAGTCAGCGCGTCGCCGCTCTCTCGAACGCGAACTCAAATGGATACGCATGAATACCGGCGATCGTCGCGAACTGCATCGCGAACGTATCGCGCATTTTGAGAATCTCGTGTCGCGCGAGGCCAGCTCTGAACGCGGTGATGAAACCGTTATTCAGATTGCACCGGCTGAACACCTTGGCGACCTGGTTGTCGATTTTAAGGGCGTCAACAAAGGTTATGACGGCAACAAGCTGCTTGCCGAAACGAGCTTTTCACTGCCGCGCGGCGCGGTGGTCGGCATTATCGGGCCGAACGGCGCCGGCAAGACCACGATGTTTCGCATGATCGCCGGCACTGAAAAGCCTGACAGCGGCGAGATCACTGTCGGCCCGACCGTTAAGCTGGCCTGGGTCGATCAGCATAGAGACAGCCTTAAGGGAGACAGCACGGTGTTTGATGAAATCAGCGAAGGTCTTGACGAAGTGCAGTTCGGCAAGACAAAAATTCCATCACGCGCTTACTGCGGCCGTTTTGGTTTTAAGGGTTCTGATCAGCAGAAGCTGGTTGGTAATCTCTCTGGTGGTGAACGCAACCGACTGCACCTGGCCAAAATTGTTAAATCTGGCGGAAACTTGCTGATGCTGGATGAACCGACCAATGATCTCGATGTTGGCACGCTGCGTCTGCTTGAAGATGCAATCTGCGACTTTGCGGGCTGCGCACTGGTAATCAGCCATGACCGCTTTTTCCTCAACCGCATCTGCACGCATCTGCTGGTTTTTGAAGGCAATGCCAAAGTCAGCTGGTTCGAAGGCAACTTTGAAGATTACGAAAGCATGTATCTCAAAAAACTCGGCGCTGCGGCCAATGATGGGCGTCGTGCCCGTTTTCGCCGCTTTGCGCTCTGAAGAAGGTTCTGGCGAAAAAAAGACCGGGTCTGCACCAATTCGCAGGCCCGGTCTTTTTATCAGCAGGTTAGCGGAAAGTTAATTTGTTGCTCATATATCTGAGATAGTTTGCTGCCAGCACATACAGCAGGTAAAAGCTGAAGAACAGCTTCTGAATTTCAGGGTTGAAAAGAGTGTTCATGTTGAGCAGGTCAGAGCTGTAAAGCACAACCCACATCACCATGGCATACATGCAGATTCTCAGCAGAAAATGCGGGCGTTCGTCGGCATACATAACCGGGTCGCTGTTCTCGAAAATGAAGGTGGCGAGCAGATAATAGGCATAATACAAGCCGGCACACCCTGCGACCAGCGCGCCAACGAGGCGAATGGGCGTCAGGGTCGCGAGATCGGGTTTGAGCAGGATCTGGCTCATAAAGACCGAAGAAAACAGCAGTGTCGGGTAAATGACATACCACAGGTTCAGATAGAGGAACAGACTCCAGATACCTTCAACGAAGCCGACAGTTGCAAGTTTAACCAGGGTAACGTCTGAGACGCCCTGCGCTTTTCTGGCAACCTTTTTTCTCGCTTCAGGTTTCCCGAATACGGTTCGATAACCAGGATGGTTAGCTGTTTCAGAAGCCATTTCAAGATTCAGGCCAAACTGCTCATTGTTTTCAGAATTGTCCAGGGCTGATTCAAGTGTAACAGACATGATTACACCACCTGTATTAAGTGTCTCAGCTGACGCAGGTCAAATTAAGTGCTGAGCTACTATGTACATCGGCAGTTTTGCAAATTTTCTTAAGGGCTGATTTTTAACGGCGTTTGCTGACCTGACCGTTAAAGTGCCTGAATACTGTTACAGCAGACAGATAGAGCAGGTAAAAAATCGTAAAAAGTCTTATTACTTCAGGATTCTGCAGAGTGTCAAGATTCAGCAGGTCTGACATGTAAAGCACAAAGCTCATTAACCCTGCATACCAGGCAATGCGCTGGTAGAAAAATGGCTTTTCATCGAGATAGGCTGCAGGTTCAGCCGGCTCGTTGATGAAGGATGCAAGCAGGTAATATGCAAAATAGGTGCCGGTGCAGATGGTAATAAAAGCGTTCAACGCCGTGATGGGCGTAAATTGATCAAGTTTTATGCGCAGATAGCGCTCAGCCATGTAAAAGGTCGTGAACATCAGCGCCGGATAGCAGACATACCAGAGAAAGACGTAAAGTATCAGGTCGCGGGTTGAGAGAGCCAGCCCGACTGTAGCATCTTTGAGCAGGTCGGTGACCTTCT
This sequence comes from Candidatus Riflebacteria bacterium HGW-Riflebacteria-1, assembly GCA_002839445.1. Lineage (GTDB taxonomy): Bacteria > Muiribacteriota > Ozemobacteria > Ozemobacterales > Ozemobacteraceae > Rifleibacterium. The sequence goes on along the minus strand of PGYB01000012.1, from coordinate 178,226 downwards.
CGCCGTGTTCGGCATTGTTCTCTTTCTCCTCTTTGGCTACGGGCTCAGGTTCTTTTTTGTTATATTCTCTGAGATCGGGCTTGACACTGAAGCCGAAGCTACTTCTTTTCCCGTTGTTTTCCATATTTTTCTCTATTTAACTGAAAATTGATCCACAGGGTAAGTATATCAGTACTGTACTTTTTTTCAAGCTTGTTACACCCGCAAATCCATTTGATTACTGAAGTGGGTTCTAGAGGTGTTTCTTTTTACTCTGCTATGCATTTTTCCGCAGTCGCCTACAGGATGTGGGTGATACTTGGGCTCCCCGGGGCGAGGTGACCGGGTGATTGGCGCAGATGGTTTTGGGATTAAGTGCAAAAAAAGGGCAAATAAAAAAAGTAAATAAAATAACTTCTGAATAATCTGCGATAATCCTTTAATCTGCGGATAACTCTTTAAAAGAGCCAGTATGATTATCATGATTCGCTTGTCCGAAAAATAGTCCCAACGAAATATCTCGTAAAGTCCCCATGAATAGGCAAATGGATTATTAACTGAACGCTATAAGACGCATTTGTTCTTTACCGGCCTTTCTGCTATTCTTTGGTAAATCTCTCAGGGGTCTGTACATGAATAACACTGGACTTTTAAATAAGATAGACGTCACAACCTGGAAACGCCGCGAGCACTTTGAACATTTCAGTGCCCTCGATGACCCATCCTGGGGCCTGGTCATCGATGTCAATTGCACTGTCGCCGCCCAGGCTGCCAGAAGCAGAAAATCTTCATTTTTTCTGCTCTGTCTGCATGCCGCTCTACAGGCGACAAACGCCACGCCGGAACTCGGTTATCGCCTTGTCGACGACGAAGTCTGCTGCTACGGCCCGCTACATGCTTCTGCAACTATTATGCGTGCCGATGAAACCTTTGGCTGCTGTTTTATCGAATACATCGCCGATTTTAAGGAATTTGCCGCGAATGCCCGTGAACAGATCGAGCTGGTAAAGGCGCGCAGCGGTATGTGTCTCGAAAACGATCTGCGCCATGATCAGGTTTTCTTTTCGAGTCTGCCCTGGCTCAAGTTTTCAGCTTTGACTTTTGCCCGAAATCTCAAAGACGGCGGGATTCCCAAGTTTATTTTTGGCAAAGCCAGCGAGCAGGGCAACGAAAAGCTTATGCCGGTAGCCTTGCAGGTTCACCACGGCCTCGCCGACGGCCTGCACGTCGCCAGGTTTTTCGAGCGTTTTCAAGCCGCCCTCGATAATTGCTGAGTCTCTGTCTAGGTTCGATTGCACAGGCTAACAGAAACGATGTCTGCAAGGCGGGCATTTGTTTCGAGTTCTCGCGCGGTTGTGCTCTGACTACGTTGCGGCGAGGCGGTTGATGGCGCTCTCTATCGTCTGGCGGTCGCAGTCTTTGACGGTTTCTTCAAAGCGCAGAAAGCCTTGCGGGTTGCCACTTCTGATGCGCAAAATGATCTGCAGCAGGGTTTCGATTTCGCGTTCACCCCAGATCGGGCCTTTTTCATAGTCGAGCGCGACCGCGTTGTCGAGTATAAAAATGCCGAGTTCATGCACGCGCCCATCGGCGAATCTGAGGCTGCGCGCCATAAAGTGGAACGGGTTAGCCTTTTTTTCGCAGACCAGTCGGGCCGGGTTGTCAACTTCATCGAGGCCCATTTCGCAGTTAGCCTCGCAGTTGAAAAAGCGCGGACCACCCACGATATAATCAGCGATTTTTCGGACAAACGAATAGGCTGCGCTTACCTGGTCTGCAGAAAGGCCACAGATGCAAATCTCAGGAAAACTACCGTCGTCAATGTCGAAAAGATGGTGTGTTTCGTTCCAAAGCCAGCCCATTCTTATACTATCGGCATCTGCGGCCTGGCCGGTTACACAATGTTTATCTGCGTAGCCTCGCCGAGGTTAAAAAGTTTTTTGACATCATCTACCAGGCATGAGCGCACCGCGATAACCAGGTCTGATTGCTGATTGCGCAACAACCTGACGAGCAGGTCATGAAATCCCTGCTGCATAAGCTCAAGTGGGCCAATCTCGTCGATATAAAATCTGTTACAGCCATTGGCCATGGCGGCGTCGGCAATTTTATCGGCGAAAACAAAGCCCTCGCTGCAGAAACTGTATCTCTCAGCCAGAAAAGCGACTTCATTCCAGTCTTCGGGCAAAAATCCCGGTTTTCTGATAAAGCGACAGCGCTCGCCTGTGCTGAGATGCTCAAGGTCATAGCCGATATGCTGAGCATCAGCAAATACCTTTTTACACACAAAACCGTCAGCTGCTTTTTGCTGGCGATAGTCATCAGCCATCCAGCTGGTTTTACCGGCATTGATTTCGCCGCACACAATATAGATCATGGCTGAAGATGATTAAACCAGGCTCGCGCGGCCATGGCAAAACCATGATTATTGTTGTCAGGGGCGGGCAGAAATTGCTCAACCAGTTCAGCAACAGCGTTGGCTACTGCGTATGATGTGTGCGTCCATTCAAGCATGGCAAGGTCGTTAAAGTCGTTGCCGATGCTCATGGTGCGTTTCTGGTCGATACTGAGGTTGTTGCACAGCCATTCTGCCGCCGAACCTTTTGATGCACCGGGTGGGAATACTTCGATCCAGGTGTGTTTTCCGTCTATTGGCGAGGTTGTTCTGATTATGCTCAGGTGCGAAAAGCGCTTTTGCAGCTCTTCGATGATTTCTGGTCCGGCAAGGGTAATTGCCAGCAGCTGGGTGGCCTCTTCTATGTCGCGGTAATTGCCCTGAACGGCGAAGTCGGCCAGATAATGCAGTCGTGATTTAAGATCTGATGTCGGATTTGGCGAAGCATACCAATGAAAACGATGATTTTCAGGGATCGGATGGTGTATCGAAAAATCCAGCTGCCAGCTTGAAAAAAACTCTGCCACGGCATGTATGTCACAGGTTGCCAGCGATCGCTTGTGCATTATATGACTGTCGGCGAATTTGCAGATTCCGGCGCCGGTCGAAAAAATCAGATAATCGAAAGGCAGGCTGTAGCCGAGAACTTCTCGTGAGGAATGCATGTTGCGCCCGGTAGCAGCCACTCTGACTACGCCCTGTTCGCCGAGCATGTTGAGAACATCAAGATTCTCAGAGCTGATGCTGCAGTCTGAGTTGAGAAAGGTTCCGTCAAGGTCGGTGAGTATCATCGCCGGGCGCATGCGTTACTCCTGTTCGAGCAGCTCAAAGCTGCTTGGCCGGAAGGGGGCACTCAGGTTAGGCAGAACCCTTTCCAGAAAAATGCCGGCTCTTGGGTCGTGTGTGTGCCCATAAGTCGCTCTTACCGCGGTTGATATAAATTGTACCGCGCGGTCAAGTGCTACCGGCAGACTGTCGCCCTGCATGAGACAGCCGGTCAAAACACTGGTAAAAGCATCGCCGGTGCCGGGGTAATGCGCCGGAACATAATCGCACTGAACCTTCCAGGTGCGGCCATCACTCTTATTGTAAGCGTAAACAAAAGTCTGCTTTTTTTTGTCGGACTTATGCACGTTGGTAATGATGACAATCTTTGGGCCGCTGTTACTAAGCGCCTTGAGCAGGGTTTTCAGTTCGCTTTCATGCATTTTTTCATTGTATCTGGTGTCGAGCAGGGCGCAGGCTTCGGTAAGATTCGGCGTAATGATGTCTGCCTGCGAGATCAGGGTTTTCATTTCGCTGACCATGTCAAGGGTCATCGAGTCGTAAAGGTGCCCATCGTCGCCAAGAACCGGGTCGACAACTACCAGTTGTTGAGGGTGCCAGAAATGTTTGATAAAATCTTTTACAATCTCAATCTGGCGGTGTGAGCCGAGAAAGCCACTGTATATCGCGCTGAATTCAAGATTCAGAGACTTCCAGTGTTCGATAAAATCGCGCATGTGGTCGGTCAGATCGACGAGTTTGAACCCCGGCATTTCGGTGTTTGACGACAAAACCGCCGTTGGCAGAGGGCAGACCTGAAACCCCATTGACGACAGAATCGGTATAATGGCGGTCAGCGAAACCTTGCCATAGCCAGAAAGGTCGTGGATCGCGGCAATGCGCTTGATCGGGCTGAACATCAGCTTAGCGAGATTGCGCCTACCGGGCAGCCTTTGGCGGCTTCGTCAGCGCCAGCCTCGTTTTCGGTTGCAACCGGCTTTTGAATCACGGTTGCCTTGTCGCCGCTCAGCTTGAACACCGCCGGGCAAATCATTTCGCATTGCCCGCAGCCGATGCATATGTCATGGTCTACAAAAGCTTTCATTGTTCTGTCTCCGTTCGATTTTTGTTAAAGCTATTTTACCGCAAACAGGAAAAAAAAATAAGGTAGAATTTGCCTCTGACCAATAAATAAACAGCCGCTGCTCGAGGCAGCGGCTGTCAGCAACTTAAAAGGCGCGGTCAGTCGAGGGTGTGAATGACCATTCCTGAGCGCAGTTTGGGTTCGAACCAGGTTGATTTTGGTGGCATAACTTCGCCGCTGTCAGCGATTTTCATGAGCTGTTCAATCGAGGTCGGGAACATGGCGAAGGAAACCACGAATTTACCGTTGTCGACGATTCTTTCGAGTTCTTTGACACCTCTGATGCCGCCGATAAAGTCGATGCGCTTATCAGTGCGCGGGTCGCCGATGCCGAGAATCGGGCTGAGCAGATTGTTTTGCATGATAGAAACGTCAAGGCTGGCTACCGGGTCTTTGGCGTCGTAGCTGCCGGGCTTGGCGGTAAGCTTATACCAGGTGCCCTTGAGATACATGCCGAATGTATTTGCCGCTGTCGGCTTCTTGTAATCCTGCTTTTCGACAGTAAATTTTTCGCCGACCTTCTTGAGAAAGTCTGCTTCGCTCAAGCCATTCAGGTCGTGAACTGCGCGGTTGTAGTCCATGATCATCAGGTGATTGTGCGGAAAAACAACAGACATGAAAAAGTTATATTCTTCATTTCCGGTGTGCTTCGGGTTCTTCTCGGAGCGAACTTTGGCGACGCGCGCGGCAGCCTGGGTGCGGTGGTGTCCGTCGGCAACGTAGAGCGCCGGTATTTTGGCGAATTCAGCGGTGATCTGTTTTGCCCATTCGCCATCTTTAACGACCCAGAGAACATGCTGAATCCCGTCTTCAGAGGTGAAATCGACTTCTGGAGCGGTTTTTATCACTTTATCGACAAGAGCATTGATGCTGTCGCGGGCCGGGTAGGTCAGAAAAACCGGGCCGGCATTGCAGTTGGTCATATCAACGTGTTTCAGTCGGTCTTCTTCTTTGTCCTTGCGGGTAAATTCGTGGCGCTTGATCTTGCCGTCCCAGTATTCCTGAGCGCTGCAGCAGCACATCAGACCAATCTGCGGGCGGCCATCCATGACCTGCTTATAGATGTAAAAAAAATCGCCCTGATCACGCACCAGCCAGCCCTTTTCCTGAAACATTTTAAAGTTGGCGACGGCCTGGTCGTAAACTCTTTGGTCATAGAGATTGATTGAGGGGTCAAGGTCTATTTCGGGTTTGTTGATGTGAAGAAAAGACTGCGGATTACCTTTTGCGAGTTCGCGTGCTTCTTCTGAGTTGATAACGTCATAGGGAAACGAAGCCAGTTTTGCTGCGATGTCTTTTGGGGGTCTGAGACCCTTGAACGGTCTTACGATTGCCATATTCCATTCTCCTTGCTGAGGTGATATCTGTTGAACGAATGCTAGCAATACCCGCCAGAACTGTCAACACCTAATCAGAATCATCTGTTTTTACCGGCGCCGTGACTGCCTTTGCCAATTCCTGACCGAGCGTACGGTTGCCCGGCGAATGGGCGGTTCCGACCGGAAACGGTTGATCCTCCCGCCGATGCAGAGGTGTTTAACCTTGGCTGTACAAATTAAATCGGGAGCCGATGAGAGGTTGCTCTCTTCGGCTCCCGGTTTGGTCAAGAGCAGGTGGGCTTCTGATACCTTGGTATCAGCGGCCCCGGTTGGCAGGAGGGTGCCCGTTCAGGGAGCCCTCGTTTTTGCGATCAGACATGCCATGATTGTTGTGCTCTTTTTCGCTGTCAATAAGCCAGCGCTGAAAGAATACCAGTATGCTGAGGTCCATCATAACACTCCTCCTTTCATAAAAATTCGAACAAACAACACAATGCATTTAACGTGCCATGTTTTTAAATGCTGGGCTGGAGCCGATTCCGCGCGATGCAGAGTTTCGCGCACTGATAATGCCGGCGCTGCCTGTGCAATTATTGAGCAGTTCTGCCTGAAAAGACAAAAATGACAATACAACGACAACGAGTTAGTGTTTAAACTGTTTCTGCGGCAGACAAAATGCGGGTTGCGTTGGCTGTGCTATTTTTGAATTGACGCTGCCAGCTATGGTTCGGTATATTCAAAAGCATTAAAGTTAAAAAAACAGGGAAGGAAAGATTACATGACTCCTCATCTCAAACTTGGCAAAGACAGCATTTCTCCTTACGTTCTCGTCTGTGGCGACCCGGCCCGCGCCGAAAAAATCGCCAAACTCTGCGACAGCTACGAAGAACTGGCGTATAACCGCGAATATCGCACATTTCTCGGCACTTACAAAAAGCAGAAAATCACCATTACTTCACATGGCGTTGGTTCAGCCGGCGCATCGATCTGTTTTGAAGAACTGATCAAGATTGGCGCAAGAGTGATTGTCAGGGTTGGTACCTGCGGAAGCCTGCAGGACACTCTTGGCCAGGGCGACCATATCATTGCTACTGGAGCAGTGCGCGAAGATGGCGTGACTCCGCTCTTGATTCCACAGGGGTATCCGGCGATTTCAGATGCCGAAGCCTGTCTGGCCCTCGAAAAGGTCTGCAAAGACATGGGAGCGCCATACAAACGTGGCATAATGCTGACCAGTGACTTGTTTTATCCGGCTGTGCTGCCTTCATCGCTTGAACTTTACAGCAAGGCAGGTGTGCCTGGCGTCGAAATGGAATGCTCTGCACTGTTTGTTATCGCTTCATTGCGCGGCATACGTGCCGGAGCTATTGCAACCGTTGATGGAAACCCGCTCAAATGGGACGAAGGCAACTACGATCCGCATGGCGAAAAAGTTACGCTGGGCAAGGAGCGTATGCTCAAGATTGGCCTCGAAGCCATGTCAGCGATGAGCGCAGCAGGTCTTTAAAGTATAAATTACCACTGCCGGCCGGCAAGACTGGTCGGCAGCGGCTTTTGTTTACGGAACGCTAATGATCAATAATCTGCGATAATCTTTTAATCTGAGGATAACTTTCTTGAAGACCCAGTATGATTCTCATGATCAGCCTGCTCAAGAATTGTTCAAACGAAATATCTCGTAAAGTTCTCATGGACAGACAAATGGAGTGGAATCGTAAGCAAATCGCGTTTCTTGATAATCCGGTCTTTCGGGTTTATACTGTTCTAAGAAGCTGAGATAAATTTCTTATAAAAAGCTCTATTCAGCAGCAGACAAGGTTCTTTTAGGGGGCGTTCAGTGCAGCCTGATTGGTGGCTAGGCCAGCTTGATTATGTATTTTTGTGGTATGGTCTGGCTTTTTTATTTCTATCGGTAGCTGCTGTAAAAGCCTCGTGGTATGACAAACTCAGTAAGCTCAACTGGAAATGGTTGGGCTTTTTTGGTTTACTGCATGGTATCAACGAATTGCTGGATATGTTGGCGATAAGTGTCTCTCAAAGCGCGAACTTTGATATTGTTCGACTGGCTGTTCTTGGTTTTTCTTTCCTGATGCTGTTGGAATTTGGCCTGCGCAGCTATTTTGATTTGCGCGATAAAAAGAGCTGGGTCATACGTTTTCTGCTTATAGGAGCAGCCTGTGCTGCAATATCCCTGGAAATATACAGCGCAAATACCGCTTTCCGAATTTTCCTGGGATTCACCGGTTCTTTGCTGACTGCATTGGTGCTCTGGCATTCTTCACGTGGCTTTGATGGCGGCGCTCGCAGGGGATTGCTGGTGGCGTCAATTTCGATGATGGTTTATGCCGTAGTTTCTGGACTGATCGGACCAAAGGGTTATCATTGGCCATCATCAATGGTTAATGAAGCATTATGGCTCCAGATGGCTGGCTTTCCTGTTCAGTTTTTACGCGCTCTTTCAGCATGCGCCTGTCTGACAGGGGTCTGGATGTTCGGCCGATCATTAAAAGTTTGCTCAGAGCACGACATTTTGTTTCGTCGAATGATTTTTCCTCTTCTCTTGCCGGTTTTATTCGTTGCCGGCTGGCTGGCAACCGAATGGAATGGTGCTTTTGCCGATCGGCTTTTTCGCCAGGGAATTTTGCGACTTGGCGCGAGCATCGCCCAGACGATCAATCCTGACCGCGTTCGCCTGCTCGATTTTTCGATTGAAGACAGAAACAAGGCGGTTTTTAAGCGGCTGACCAGACAGTTGACGGCATTTGGCCGGCAGAAGCAAGGACTCAAAGGCATTTATACATTGGCTTTGCGAAATGGTCGACTGCTGTTTGGCCCCGAAAACTATGCCGAAGATGACCCCTCTGCTTCGCTGCCCGGCACGGTTTACGAAAAGCCTGATCCTGGTGTTTTCAAGGTGTTTTCTGACAGTCGCTCGGTAGTTGTCGGGCCTTTTACTGACGAATACGGTTCTTTTGTTTCTGCGTTTGCGCCGGTTGTGGATGTTAGAAGTGGTGAGGTCGCGCTGGTAGTTGGTGTTGATGTGTCAGCTGATGATTGGCGATGTCTGGTCGCCAGGGCAAGGTTGCAGATAATTTGTGCGGTTTTGGGACTGGTTCTGCTCACCCTTATTGGCTTTGTGTTTGTGCAATGGCGCGAAGATGCCGAAATAAAGAAGAATCGCGGCGGCTGGTCGCTGCATCTTGAAACTCTGTTGACCGGTTTCTATGGGTTCCTGATCAGTGTGTTTGTTGTAATTCTGGTGTATGAAGTTGAGACACAGAAGAACCACCAGGAATTTCAATGGATTGCCGATGTAAAGAATCAGCTGATTGGCGAAACTTTTCGCCAGGTAAGAAGAGATCTCGAAAGTCTTTCGCGTTTTTCTGCAAACACCAGCGGGTATAAATCGTATATTGAATTCGATACTTTTGCCGCGCCCCTGACGCGCTCAACCGCCGCCCAGGCCTGGGCATGGGCCCCTGCACTTGACGCCGGGCAGATACCTTTGTTTAAAGACTTTATGACAGATCAGGGGTTTGCTGATTTTTCAGTTTTTACTGTTGATGCGGCTGGAAAAAGCATTCCTGACTACGACAATGAAAAGTGTTTCCCACTTGCCTATGTTTCGCCGTTGCTGAGCAATAAAGAACTCGTCGGCTTTGATTTCTCACACAGCGTGGGCGAAGCAGACAGGTTGTCTGGTATCCTCAATGAGCGGGAGCTCGTAAGCGCAACCGTTATTAAGAATCTGCCGGGAACAAGAAAAACCATTTTACCGGGCATATTGGTTGCGCACCCGGTGTTTAAACCTGAAACCGGTGACCTTAACGGATACGCAACCTGTGTTCTCTGGCCGCAGCTGGTTCTTGAACGCATGATTCTTGGCAGCTCTATCCATAGCGATGATGTTGTTGTCGAAATGATTGATCTCTGCTCAAAAGAAAATACTTTGCACGCAATACACCCGATGTCATCGTTGCCAGAAGCATTTTCGTTTTATCCTGAACATGCTTTCAGCGTTACCTACCCGTTGTTTATTTTCGGTAGAAGTTTCGCGGTAAACATTCATCCTGGCAAGCAGTTGCTGACCGCACGGCGAACCTGGGCGAACCCGACTATTGCCGGGGTTATCGGCATTCTGGTCACTTCGCTGCTGACTATGTTCATTGGCTTTTTGAAAAGCCGGCAACATGATCTTGAGAGGCTGGTCTCTGAACGTTCGAGAGAGCTTGCCGATCGCGAAAAAGATCTCTTCATAACTCTCAATTCAATAGGTGATGCGGTAATCGCCGCCAATGAAGACGGCCTGATCACGAGAATGAACCCGGTTGCCGAAAGATTGACCGGCTGGACGCTGTCTGAGGCCACAGGTTTGCGCGTAAGTGAGATATTCAGGATATATCAATACAGCTCACGCGAAATTATTCCCTGCCCGATCGCCGAAGTTTTGAACACAGGCAGAACGATTGAACTGGGCAATGATACTACCCTGTGTTCAAAAGACGGTAACGAGCGACAGATTGCCGACAGTGCCGCACCTATTCGCGATGAAGATGGCAATATTCGTGGTGCAGTTCTGATTTTTCATGATGTTACTGAGCAATATCGCATCAAAGAAGTATTGCGCGAAAGCGAAGAAAAACTTAAAACGCTTATTGCCAACTTGCCGGGCATAACTTATCGCTGTGCCTGCGACAGGGAGTGGACGATGAGTTTTATCAGCGACGAAGTGCAGCGCTTAACCGGGTATCCGGCCAGCGACTTTGTGAACAATCAGGTGCGCAGTTTTTTCAGCATCATGCATCCAGATGACGTAGAACGGGTTGCCGAGACCGTGCTGAAAAGTGTTAAGCAAAGGACTTTCTATGACGTTGCGTATCGACTTGCACGGGCTGACTCAGTATACATATGGGTCTCAGACCGTGGACAGGCTATTTACGACCCCAACAACAGGGTTAAGTGGCTGGATGGCGTTATAATTGACGTTAACGATCGCACTCAGGCTGAAGATACCCTGAAGAATACGGTAGCCAAACTTGAAGCAGCCAACGAAGAGTTGCAGAGCGTGAGCCGGCAGGCGGCGGAACTGGCCAGACAGGCAGAACTGGCTAATGTTGCCAAGGGCGAGTTTCTTGCCAATATGAGCCATGAGATTCGTACGCCGATGAACGGCATTATTGGCATGAGCAGTCTTCTGCTTGAGACCAGCCTTTCGGCAGAGCAGCAGCAGTATGCTGATGTTGTCAGAAGCAGCTGCGAAAACCTTCTGTCACTGGTAAACGACATTCTCGATTTTTCCAAGATCGAAGCGGGCAAGCTCAGCCTCGAACATATCAATTTTGATCTGCGAACGACCCTGGAAGACGCCTTTGAAATGCTGGCAGTCAAGGCGTATGAGAAGAAAGTTGAACTGACGTGCGTTGTTACGCCGGAGACTCCCTCACTTCTACACGGTGACCCGGGCCGTCTGCGACAGATCATTCTCAATCTCGTCGGCAATGCCATAAAATTTACCGAAAAAGGTGAAGTCACCCTCACTGTCGCGGTCAGCGAAGAGTGGCAAAAAGACGTGACCTTGCGCTTTGTCGTTAAAGATACTGGCATCGGTATTGCCCCTGATCACTTGTCCCGCCTGTTCACGGCTTTCACGCAGGTTGATGGCTCTACTACCAGAAAATATGGCGGTACCGGCCTTGGATTGGCTATTTCCCGACAGCTTGCCGAGCTCATGGGCGGCGATATTGGCGTATCCAGCCAGTCAGGCGTGGGTTCAGAGTTCTGGTTTACGGCAAAGTTCTCGCGCCAGGACGACGAAAGCGTGCCAGAGTCGCTGCCGATGGCTGATATTGCCGGTATTCGCATATTGATTGTTGATGATCACGCGGTTAACCGCCTTCTTGTTGCAAATTTGCTGAAATCCTGGGGATGCCGTTATTCTGAAGCCACCAATGGCAGTGATGCGCTCGAAATGCTCGCAGCAGCTGAGGCCGCCGGCGATCCCTATTTCGTTGCCCTCCTCGACATGTTGATGCCTGCTATGGATGGGCGCACCCTGTGCGAAAAGATCAAGAGCAATCCCAGATTGTCTTCGACCCGACTGGTGCTGTTGACCTCGCTCGGTCAGCGCGGCGATGCCGGATGGATACAAAAAGCCGGCTTTGTCGGTTATCTCACCAAGCCGCTGCGCCAGTCGCAGTTGCATGATTGCCTGGCTATGGTTGTTGGCATGACTGATAATCATCGTGTTGCTCTTTCCGGTGAGCTTATTACCAGACATAAAGTTCTTGAGGCGCACCGGCGCAATGTCAGAATTCTTCTGGTCGAAGACAATCTGACGAATCAGGAAGTCGCATTAATTACTCTTAAAAAGCTGGGCTATCACGCCGATCTCGCGACCAATGGTGTCGAAGCGATCAGACTTCTGACCGAGCGCAATTACAATCTGGTGCTTATGGATTGCCAGATGCCGGTTATGGATGGTTTTGAGGCCACCCGTAACATTCGTGGCGGCGCCAGCAAGGTGCTGAATCCAGAAGTGCCAATCATCGCGATGACCGCCAACGCGATGATGGGCGATCGTGAGCGCTGTCTCGCCGTGGGCATGAACGATTACATTGCCAAGCCGGTGCAGCCCTCAGAGCTTCTCGAAAGACTTAATAACTGGCTTGGAAAAGTTCAGAGCAGGGAAGCGCCGGTAGCAGCTTCTGCAGTCAATCCAGCCGCGTCTGAAATTTTTTGCGAAGCGGAACTCTTTCAACGTCTGATGGACGACGAAAATCTTTTGCGCCGCATTGTACTGGCGTTTAACTCTGACACGCCAGCACATATTGTTGAATTGCGAGATGCTGTTGAAGCCAAAGACTATGTCGTAGCGCGTCGTCTCGCCCACAACATCAAGGGATCTGCCGCTAACATCTCAGCGCCGGCTTTGCGCCAGGCTGCCCTTGTTCTTGAAACTTTCATCAAAAACGAAAACTACGATCAGCTCGCCGAGCCGCTGCTCGACGTTGAACAGCAGATGAAGCTGCTGTTGCAGGCAATAAAAGATCGCGGTTACCTTTGACCGCCGCCCTGGTTCAAACCTTTTTCCCGCCAGAACTGATGGCGCAGAAACTGGTCATCAAGCGCTCTTGGCATGGGCATGACATCGTGCTTCGCCGAACTTAGCCGCATCTGTTGCATGATATTAAAACCGGCTGCCGAAAAAACCCTGCACGCCCTGGCAATTAGCGCATCAGCTGGGTAAACGTCGAAGTGCATTGCTTCTGGTGGCAAAAAGTCTGGTGCCGGGCCGGGACTGACGATGACAAACGCGGGTGTTACGCCTGCAAGTTCCGCGGTTTGTCGCGCAAAAAGCCAGAGTTGCCGTAGCTCTTCGTCGCTGCCAGAATGGATTATCAGCCAGAAATTGTCAGGGAGTTTTGCTGTTGGCACGTCTGCTAAGCCGTAAAAAAGGGTGAGATCTTCGATTGGCGAATTCAGTACTGTCAGCCATTTTTCCTGGTTTTCGCCAAGCCGCTCGAGCCGGTAAATTTTTTGAAACTGCGGCAGGCTGCCCGCAAGCCTTTTTTCGTAAGCTGCCAGATCAAGAATGCGCGCAAGATACTCGCATTCTATTTCCTGCAACTGCGCGAGACCGCATAATTCGCCAAGTATGCCGCCGGGAAAGGCGTCTATTATCAGTTTGTCCGGGCGGCAGCTCTTGATCACGCCGGCAACCCATGCAGCAAAGCTTGCCTTGCTGGCGATGTCTGCTGCATCAGGTAGCATTGTTTCTTCGGCCTGAACAGCGAGCTTGCCAGTCCGCACCTGCTCACAGCCGGTAATAATAAACGGCCTGATGGCAAAAGTTCGACAGAAGGCGGTGAATCTGGTGATGTGGCCGAGACCGCCACCCATGCAGTAATAGAGAGTTTTCACTGCCCCATGCGCAGCAGTTCTGAAATGATTACCATGCGGTGTTTAAGCGGAATATGGTCGAACAGAATTACGCCGGGCGCTGCCGACGCTTTGATATCTTTGCTGACGAGAATCTCGTTGTTACTGCTGTTTTTAACTTTGAGCTTGCCATTGTCATTGTAATATTTAACGTTGCCAATTTCTTCGCCGGCCTGGTTGCGAATCTCTGATTTATCGGCAGACTTACTCTTGATTTCCCATGAATTATCGCCGTCTTCGTTGTCGCTGACCTTGATTTTGCCGTCTTTTATGCGAACTTTCCACAGCAGTTTTTCATCAGTATCGACCAGCTTGAAACTATCCTGCTGCAGCTTGACTTCGGCAATCTGAACTTTTTCATCGGCGCCATCAGCTGCTTCTTTGTATTTCCAGCGGTTTTCAGCATTGGAACGGGCCTTGATTACCGCGTTGCTGCCAGCAAAGTTGATTTCGAGTTTATCATGGTCGCTGTAACGCTTTATTACCAGGGCATCAGAGCCGTCGGCAGCCTTGAATTTGATTCTGGTCTGGTAAGAGTCGGTATTGTCGCCAGTAGCGGCTGCCGGGGTTGCGCTTGCTGATGGCTTGGCCGTCTGCGTCTGCGCCGGCGGCTGATCGCTGCCGCAGCCCGCGACAAAAGCTCCGGCAATAATGGCAATCACTGCCAGCAAAAATACGATTCTGAATCTTTTCATTTTGATAAACCTTTCAACCAGATTTTTTATCTTATACTATTCACAAAAAAATAGTTCGCAGCAGAATACTGAACACCAGAGTTGCCTTTGTAATTGCCAGTGGCAACGATTACGACGCGCCCAGGTGCGAGTGCGAGCACGAGCACGAAAAAACTTACAACAGAACAATGACGCATGTAGTAACGAACGAAATTATTAGAATTATTATAGGGCATTAAAAATCTTGAGATACCCCTTTGTTTCGCGTTGCGAACTGAAATGTCTGGCAACATGCCCTGCGAAACTCTCGCCAATCTCGTGGCGTTCTTCACTGTTCAAGCGCGCAGCCTGCCAGAGAGCCTCGCGACAGTCCTCAGCGTTGCCGGGGTGAAAGGTCAGCTGCTGCAGCGTCTCAGGCAACACTTCGCTGATGCCGCCAACCCGTGCAGCAATAACCGGAATCGCCAGCGCGCCCGCTTCGAGCAGAACGTTGGGCATGCCGTCATAGTGCGAGGGCAGGGCGACGTAGTCGCAAACCGGATACCAGCGCAACAGCTCAAAACGGTCGAGAAATGGCAACTGCACGATGCTGAGCCTGTCGGTCTTTGCGTTCAGCCATTCCTGAACCTGTGGCTCAACATCGCCGATCAGCAGAAACCGGAAACTTTCGTGCAGACCTGCTTGCAGCACGTTTTCCAAAAAAAAGATCACACCCTTCTTTTCTTTGAGCTGCCCGATAATACCGATGGTAAGACGATTTTCTGCGGGGTTTTGCTTTTTCCAGTTCTCTGCCGCTTCGTAATCGCAGCTTTCGCAGCGCCAGCTGTCGCTATCTACGCCATTAGCTACCAGTTTGAGCTTTGCTTTCGGAAAAAGCAACGCGACTTTCTGCTGTGCTTCGCTGCTGAGAACACAGGTAGCTTCAGAAATGTTGACCGCGTCAGCCAGCAGCGCGCGGCGCTGTGCCGAAAAAACGCCAAGATCAAAATCGTTGCCGCGTAACATGGTTATTGCACGGCTGTTGAGCCAGGCCTTAAAAACCGGCAGCGCCATTACCGGCAAATAACCACCAAAGGCGACAATGTGGCTGTATTCGACCCGGTGCATCGGGTCACTGAGATAGTTATAGAGACAATTTAAAGTATGACCCGGGCTGTCACCCGCCGGCACGACCAGAAGCCTGCCGTTTGTCTGCTGCACACTTTTGAATGAGTGCCCGGCATTCGTAAAGAAGACGATGTCAATCTGCAACCCGGCTTGTCGTAAATTGCCGACAATGCGATCGCAGGCCTGTGCCATTCCCCCGCGCCGCGGCGGGTAATTTTCGCTGAGCCAGAGAATTCGCATCAGATCAGCTGTCAAACACGTTGGCTTCGGGATCAAAGGCCTCGGCATCAGGGTCATCGCTTTCGCTCGCCGCGTCGAAAACTCTTATGTCGCTATCGTTAAAGTCAGAGTCGTCAGCATTAACGCTGCCAAAATACCATGGCTTGTAACTTCCGCTGCTGTAGTAATTGCTGCGGTAGCCGTAGCACCAGGCGGTGTCATAGTAGTAATCATCATAGTTGTCACGGGTGCTGACTCCTTTGTCTTTGCCCTGGATACTCTGTTGCATTGTTTTGCCGAGGCAATCGAGGCAAAACGGCGCACTTATGCCAGGCTTAAGGCGCAAGTGCTCATTGCAAAATGACTTGCCGCATGAAGAGCAGCTTTGATGCGCCGGGTAATCGCAGTCGCGCAGAAAGAAAAATCCTCGTTTCATGTTGCAATTTTCCATTTTCAGCTTCCTTTCTTCGTTGCCGGCTGCACAGTCATGAATATTCTGCCCAGAAGCTCAACGCAAAGCTTTGGATCGACGTTGGCATCAATATCATCAGTTTTGATTGTCTTCTTGAGGCTGAATAACTGGCGGTTTGCCCCGTCTTTGAGCTTCAGTTCAGGCCCAAGCTGCCGAACGTCGTTTTGCGTGGCGACCGCGTATTTTTTGTGTCTGAGGGCAAGACTGGCTCTGATCATGTGTTTGACCTTAGCTTTGCTTTTGCTTTTTATTTTGCCGCTCATGCTTTTATATGTGCGGTCGATAACTGTAATCTGGTCATCTATGGTCAGCATCAGCTTTGAGCCGTCGACGAGATCAGTTGTCAGCCTGAACCACGGATCATGGTAAATCGAGGTCGTGATTTTCGGGTATGAGAACCATCCGGGATCGTCTTTTTTCTGACTTTTCAGCTTGCTTGCAAGTTTTTTTCCGGTCAGGTCGAGTTCGAGATCAATTTTGTGCCCGGCCACCGTGTCTTGCCCGATCAGATTGACTACCGGCACGACGAAGTCGCGCAGATTATTGTGAATATCAACGCGACCCAGCAGCCAGCGCAGAATCAGCAGCGGAAAAATCATCAGAAAAATAACCGCGACTATTGGTATCACGACCGGCATATCGTCAGAAAGCACTCCAATGGCTATTAGACCGAGAAAAGACAGCACGCCACAAAGAATGACAAAGTTAAGCAGCTGCGCCCTGGCTTCGTCACAGCTTTTGTCAAAAACCGCCATGGGCTTGAAAAACTCAAGCAGTTCGGCCGGAGTACTGCAAAACTTGCGCCGCGCGTTGCCAATAAAACTGCGTTGTTCGGGATCGAGCTTCTGATAACGGCTGATTGCTCCCAGAAATTTCATATGATCACCCCTCAATTTTATGAGTTCATATTAACATATTTTCTAGAGAACAAATTGCAGTAATTTTATGGCTGGAAAGGGTCAGCGAGGTTCTCAGCCGTGAGCTGCCGGTAAATGCCTGCGAGTGTTGCAGTCACCGTTGCCCAGGTCAGGCTTGCGGCAGCCTTTTTTTGTGCATTTTCGCCGATTCTGCGACATTCGTCAGGATGTGCCAGCAGAATGCGGATGGCTCTGGCAAGCTCTGAGGGACGGTCTGGTCGTATCAGCCACCCCGTGTCGTTGTGGTCGATGAGCTCTCTGACAACCGGCAGGTCTGAGGCAATGACTGGTTTTGCCATCGCCATAGACTCGACTATTTTGATCGGGCAGCAGCCCTGGGTAAGGTTGCGTGCGCACTCAACCAGGGGTGCGACAGAGATTGCGGCGCCGGCAAGCCAGTTGCTGACAACAATCTGTGGCACTTTCATCTGCCAGATCAGCTGGTGTTCAATGCTCATGCGCGCGGCCAGCTTTTGCAGATACTTGAGCCGCGGTTTGCTGCCAGAAACGCAGAGCACCAGCTTAAGCTCAGACAGGTCGCGCAAAAATGTCATTGCCTTGAACAGCACTTCCAGCCCCTGCCAGCTTTGCACGGCACCAAAATAAATGAGATACTGCCCTGGAGCATCTGCCGGTATATCTATCTGCGCTGCATCAATTATATGAGCGCCGTTAGGAATTACGGTAATTTTATCGGCACTGGCGCCCAGACTGATCAGGCAGTTTCTGATGACCTGTGACGGGCAGATAATGCGGTCAGCCTCTTCCCAGCAGCGCTGTTCGAGCCTTCTTATTTTGGCGCAGGTTCGGCTTGAAATATTGCCGTAGCGTGCTGGCAGCTCAATCGAAGGCAGGGAGTTAACTTCGTAGACTGTTTTGTAAGACCTGTTTTTGACGTCGAGCATCGGAATGCCGCCCCAGGGGTCGCGAAAATGGGCTATCTGCAGGTCATTGCGCAGCATCTCGGCATGGGCATAGACGAATTCGCCGAATTGCATGGCCCTTTTCAGATAATTAGGCTCGCCAGAAGCCAGGCGTCTGATCTGCATACTGCCTTCGATCTGCCACGACGGCAGTTCTTCATCGCCAAGCACCAGTAATAGACCGCTGCCAGTGTAGGTAAACAGCGTCTGCGCGAATTCGCGAATATGCACCGCCGCACCCTTGGGAGCCGGGAAGGTATCAAAAGCGGCGTAAAGCCCCTTCGGGGTTGCTGTAATATTTTCTGCAGGCTTGTTAGTCACTTGCTGAGAGGCTTCAATCACTGCCGAGACTCGCCATTATTTGTCTTAATAGCCTCATACGCGCTGAATGCATCTTTTAACAGCGCAGGCCACTGCTGTGCTTCGATGATCAGGCCACGGTGCACTACCAGTGTGTTTTTGCCGCCCTGCATATGTATTTCATTGCTGGCAAATCTCATAAAGGCTTTGCGCAGGCTGGCATCGAAGAAATCGCGGGTATCTTTTTCAACTTCCCCCTGCAGAATAAACGCGTCAGAGAATTTTTTGTCGTCGCTGAAGTTCGTATCCTGCTCACCCAGCATTGCACCAATTTTTGCGGCCATTTTAGTCTGGCTGCGCAGTGCAAACGTCGGCATATCAAGAGTATTATCTTCAATTACACAGATGGTTTTTGGCCTGTGTATACCACCTTTTCGGCTGCCAAATCTGACATCATACTCGCCCATGGTTATCTTAACGCCGTTACGTGTGCCGTCGAGAATGTTGGTAAAGCGATGGGCTTCGCCATCGTTGAACATTTCAAGATGCTTGCGGCTGTCTCTGAAAGAGTTGTCGTCCTTTTTGTAAGTGAACCCCATGCGTGGCGCCATCGCGACGATTGTGTCGATGCGCTTTTTCTCCTGATAAAACAGGGCCGCGAACGCGCCGAATACCGCGCATGCCACAAAGCCAAAAGCTATTACTTCCATATTCTCAATCAACCAGTTCATGCGGCATCCTCACTCTCGTTTTTAAGCTGGCCAAAACCTCCTCACCATTCTCAAAGAGCCCTTACAGCTTTGCTGCCTGGCCATGGCGTGTTGAACATGCCGAAGTTGTATAATTGTCGCCCTGAAAGATTCTGCGAATGGTAATCGTTCACAGTATAAGCCTGTGCATTCTTAAAAACAATAAATTCGCATCATGGAAAATGCCTGCGCCGGCGCGAGCAGATCGAGAATATCTGCAAAAAAAATAGCGTCTTGTAGGAAAGCCTGTTAAATGCTAAAATCAGGCCTGAGCTCTATGCACCGGAGGCAAGACAATGGGTATTGGCTTCACTGAACTGATCGTGATTCTGGTTATTATTCTTATACTTTTTGGCCCCGGCAAGCTGCCCGAAATCGGAAAAGCACTGGGCAGAGGTATCAGAGAGTTCAAAGATGCCCAGAAAGACGTCAAAAAGCAGTCTTCAGATTCAGACGACAAGCCCGAAAGCTGATCTGCAGGCCAGCCCTCTGGCAAACTTGAATTGCATGGTTTAGCAGGCGCATAACGTGTCAAAAGAAGAACCATTTATAAAAATGTTGCAAGGGCGCAGGCAGCATGCCTTATCGCGCACAGCTCTAAATATTATTTGCTTATCATAGCTGATGGAGAAGATTCTTGAATACTAACAACATTAGAAACCAGCTCTATAAAAAGACCAGAGAAAGCATCGTGCTGCTTGTAGCCGTGATGATTCTCAGCTTTACACTCGGTTCTGCCAGTTTTGCTGACTCTCCGGAGCAGACCGAGCAATATCGTTATGCTCTCGGACTCATTCAGCGCCACCTTTATGAAGAAGCCGGCAAAGTGCTGACACGACTGCTTTCACAGCCTGCGTCTTTTTCGCAGAGCGATGGCGCGCTGTTCTGGCTGGCTGAATGCGAGTACCGCCAGAAAAACAATGTTAAGGCGGCCGGCCTTTACAGCAAGCTGATCAAGGACTATCCGTCGAGCATTTTTCGCGACCGCGCTGCTTATGGGCTTGGCTGGGCGCACACCAATGACAACAACCCGAAGTCGGCAACCGAAGCGTTCGCCATGGTCAGCCGCAGTGACCGGCCTCTCTGGGTTGACGCCAACCTCAAGCGCGCGTTCCTTATGGTGCGCTTCAACATGGATACCGAGCAGACCGTCATGGTCTACGAAGAGTTGCTCAAAGAAACCACATTGACTGCTGCACAGCGTTTTGAATGCCATCTGCAGGCCGGCATCGGCAAGTTCAATCAGAGTATCCATCGCCAGGCTCTCGATCATTTTTCCAAAGCTCTCGAAATCTGCCCCGCTGACAAAAAGCAACCGCTGCAGTTTTATATCGCTGAATCACATTTCCGTCTCAAGAATTATAAGGAAGCGGCCAGCGAATACGCAAAGACCATCGGACTTGGCCCCGACAGCCAGCTTGGCCAGAAGTCAGCTTATTCTCTCGCCTGGTGCCATATCAGGCTTGGTGAGCCAGATAAAGCCGCGCTGCTTTTTGAAAAACAGGCCGCCAACAAATCTTCGGTAGTGCGTGCTGAATCAGTAAAAAACCTGGTAGATCTGCTGATGAATATGCATCAGTATGAAAAGGCGATTGCCGCGATAGATAACGGCATTGGCGCGCTGTCAGAAGCTGACAAGCCAGATCTTGCCTTTATCAAGGCTCTGGCACTTTCACGCATCGGCGAATTCGAAAAAAGTTTGACTGCCTTTGCTGAGTTTGTTAAGAAATACCCCAAGCATGCAAAGACTGATGAAGCGATTTATCAGACCGGTCTGGTCAATGTCGCGCTCAGCCGTTTTAAAGAAGCAATAGAATTTTTCGAAAAGGTCAGTTCTGAAAAAACCGACCCCGATCTGCGCGAGAAAGCGATTTATCGCATTGGTGAATGCTGGTTCAATCTCGGCAATATCAAGCTGGCCGGCGACTTTTTCAACAAGGTTATCAAGGTGTTTCCAAAGGGCAAGGCGCGGTTTGACGCACTATATCAACTTGGCGAGCTTGCCTATATGCAGGAAAGCCACGCTGACGCTCTGACCGCCTTCGAAGCAATAGCTGCCACCAAGAACGAACTCGCGCCACAGGCGACATTTCGTGCCGGCGAAGTGCTTATGAAAGCCGGTCGCCTCAATGACGCCATTGTTCGCTTTCAGGATTACCTCAGCAAATACCCTGACGGCAAGCTTAAAGAAGACGCTGTTTTTAAAATCGGGCTGAGCTGGCTCGAGCTCAAAGATCAGGCGCAGGCTCTCGCGGCCTTTTCCCAGCTGATGAATGCCAAAGGCTATTTCCGCCAGGAAGCCCGCTTTCACATCGGCGAAATCGCGCGCAGCCTCGAAAATTACCCGCTGGCGATACAGCATTACAAGGCAATCATTGCCGAAGATGCCGTGCACCCGCTCGCTTCGCGTGCCCGCCGTGCGGTCGGCATTTCGCTTTATCAGACCAAAGATTATAAGGGCGCGATCGAAAACTTTGCCGCCATTCTCAAGGATTACCCGGCGACCGACGCGGCTATTCCCGAATCGCGCCTGTGGTTTGGCAAGAGTCTCATTGCATCAGGCGATATCGAGAATGGTATTCTCGAAGTGCTCAAGGTGCCAGTGCTTTACCCGGGCAGTGAATTCATTGGCCAGGCCTACGCAGAATCAGCACGTGCCTACGCCAGGCTCAACAACATCAACAAATCACGCATGATGTATGAAGAACTGCTCAAGGTAAACCCGTCTCCCGAACTGCGCCAGGAAGCCGAAGCCGCCCTCAAAAAGAGTTAGAGCCCGGCAGAAGCAGTATACCAACATTTCAACTCTTGAACTAATTTGTGACAACGGTCCAGTATTGATTCGCTTAAGTAACAGCCATACCGCGGCTTGATTGTTGTCTGAAATATTGCTTTTCCATGTTGCGGAACAATTAAATTTTTAGATTATTCTGCCGATAATTATTGAAGATAAAAATGCGGAGGCATAAGATGCAAACCCGAAAATTAATTACTCTCGCGATGATTCTGGGGCTGAGCACCCAGCTGCACGCCGCAGACACTTTCGACATGGGCAAGGTAAAGGTTGTCGGCAAAGACGCACAGACTGATAAGATCGATCCGGCGCGTCACCAGATCACCTTTGAAATGGGCGAGCGCAGTGCGCCAATGCCCGAACTGGTACCCGACATCGGCCCGCTCGAATTCAGGCCGATGACCGAAAAGCAGCTGCTTGACAATTTTCATCGTGAAAACAAGGATGAACTCTCAGTAGCAGCCGGCGTCGGCACTCGTGGTTCTAACGAAATCATTGTAAATGGGCGCGGCAGCAAAGAAGGCTACATTGGCGATGTCACGATCAGGCGCGAAAGCCGCGATGGCTTCAGATCATCGGTAGACACCAGCAAAACCGCTCTCGAAGCTAACGTCTCTTCAACCGGCGAAGGCAGTTATTCGATGACTGCTGGCGGCGAATATTCAATGGAAGAGTATGCCCAGCGCGGGCTTAACAGTGTTCCGAGCCCTGACGCCGGCATCGAAAATAATGTCAGCCGCATCAATGTTACCGGCAACTCGACTCTCGAAGATGGTTCGTTCTTCAAGGGCAATGTTGATATCGACTCAGTTTCACGCGATATCAGAAACTCTGTAGTCAGCTTTTCAGAAGAGCAGACAACCTTCTCGGTTTCGGCAGGCGCCAGCTATCTCAAAAAACTGACCGACAAATTCAAGGGTCGTGCAGCGCTCGACCTCAAGAAAGACAAGTTCACCGTAACATCCGGCAGCGATAGAGATTTTACCAAAACCGTTCTCGATCTTGGCGGCGTTTACGAAGCTTCAGCAAAGGCGACAGCTAACTTCGGACTCAAGCGCATGAGCCTGATGTCCAAAGACGAGGTTGCACCTTATGTCAGCCTCGACTATCGTTTCGGTAAGCCATGGCAGCTGCTGCTGGCCTACGATGAAGATCTTGGCAACGACAGTCTTGAAAAAATATTCATGCCCAGTCGCTACGTCGCTGCTTCTGATATCAGGGCATCACACCTCAAGACCACCACAGGCACACTCAATTACCGCACCAACAAAGGCGATACCCTCGGCGTCGATCTGTTCAGCCAGACTGAAGGCGACGCAATAGAGTATCTCGACTTTCATAACCCTGGCAAGCGCCTGCTTGAGTCGCAGCTCAACTTCGTTAACGAGGCAAAGCGTTCAGGCGTAAGCGTGCGTGGCTCTTTCAAAATCGAAGACAATTTCCGCATCTCTCTCAAGGGCACCGCTCAGACAACCGAAAACAACGCGACCGGGCAGCGCCTTTCCTATGAGCCCAAACGTCTGCTGGATGTCGGGTTCAATTATACCGAAGGTAAGTTCATGGTTGATTTTACGCGAAGGGCGGAATTTGATCGCCAGGCTCATACGCCGACCGCTACTTTCAGCGCTGATGATTACAGCCGCTCTGATCTGGCTGTCCGCTACAAGCTCAGCAACAGATTCAGCACCTATCTCAAAATCAAAGACCTTTATGATGAAGCAAGTAAAATTCGTTACGATGTCCCCGAAGAAGGCAGAGTTACTCTTGCCGGACTCGAAGCGCATTTCTAGGAGGCAATAAAAATGAAAAATATATTTCTGGTAGACCTGTTTGTAAGTGGCGGCCCGATCATGATCCCGATCGCGATTTGTTCTGTGATCGCTCTCGCGATTGTTATCGAACGACTGCGCTTTTACCACCGCAATCCCAACAATAGCGCTGCTTTCATGAAAAAAGTTAAAAGCGCCTTTATGAGCCGCAACTTTTTCGATGCCATGAAAATGTGCCGTGCCGAGAACACTCCTCTCGCCAATGTTATGGCCGCCGGAATCGATCATCTCGATCTCAGCAAGGAGCACCTGCTCGACGTCATGCGCCAGGAAGCCATGGTGCAGGTCAAAAAGTATGAAAGACACATTGGCAAGCTCGCTACCATCGCCAGCGTTACACCGCTGCTCGGCCTTACCGGCACGGTAACCGGTATGATCTCTTCATTCGCCGTTATTTCCACTGTGGGCATTGGCGATCCGACCGCTCTTGCCGGTGGCATTTCAGAAGCACTCTACACAACCGCTGCCGGACTGATGGTTGGTATTCTGGCTCTGGTGGCGCACAACTGGTGCGAAGCGAAGAGTCTCGAATTTGTTGAACAGGTCGAAATCTACTCTCTCGATCTCGCCAACCAGGTAAGCGCCATGGAGGTCAGCTGTGAAAAAGCTGTTGCCTGACAAACGTAAACAGAAGCCTCAGATTGCCGTCACCAACCTGATTGACGTAATGCTGATGCTGGTGTTCTTCTTCATGATTACCGCCTCATTCGCCCGCAATCAGGAAAAGCTGCCGGTTGAGGTGCCCAAGGCGGCCAACGCCACCACCATGGAAACCGACAACATGACTGTTCAGATTGCCAAAAATGGCAGAACTTATCTGGCGGGCAAGCCGGTTGAAATGACAGAACTGACCTCAGCGATCAAGACCTGGGTAACCAATTCACCTGACCGCCCTGTAATGGTCGAAGCCGACAAAGATGCCAACTATGGACGCATCATTCATGTTCTCGACCAGATCAGGAGCAATGGCGCCGTTAACATCGGCCTTGCAACAAGACCCGAAAGCAAATGAAACTAATAACACTGGCAAAATCTGAAAAAGTCGAAGGGATGGAAGAGTTCCAGCTTTCCATCATGATTCACCTCGCTTTACTGCTGGCGCTTTCAGCCTTCTTCTACTGGCGGCATATCGCAATGCCGCTTAAGAAGCAGATTGTGCCGGTAAAACTCATTGCCCCCGTCGCCAGGCCACGCATTGGCTCGGGCATTGAACAAAAGAAGGAAACCGGCGCCAAAAAGGCTGCCGGCACTCAGAAAAAAGTAACTCCTGCTGCAAAAAAGCAGCCGGTTAAGAAGGAAACTAAGGTAAAGTCTGCCGCCAAGCCCGCTCCGGTTGAAACCAAACCTCAACCAGTCCCGGCCAAGGTTGAACAGACATCCGTCGAAGCCCCTGTGCTCAATGAAAGCCCTATCGTTGCTGATACTCCGGTCGAAGTCACCAAGCCTTCAGTAGTTCAGGAAGCCGCTGTCAGCAATGCACCGGTTCGCCCGACCCACAGCAGCCCGACTTTCGAAACGATCAGTCAGTTCAGTCTCGAAAAGAGCAGCGCCAGCGATCTCGATCCCAATCTGGCCGGGCCGATGATAACTTCGCAGCCCACAGCAATGATGCCTGATTCTTCCCTGTTCGAAAACCGAACCAGCGCCAGCCCCGAAGATTTCATGCCGGCTCCTGCCGGTGTCGAAGATCAGAAAACTCCTGATGGCGCCGGTGTGTTTGAAATCGGCTCAATCGAGTCATTTGGCGGCAGTGGCGAACGCTTCAGCCCTCCGGCAATTCTGACTCGTGTAATGCCTGAATACCCGACCTGGGCCCGCAAGAGCGGCGTGCACGGCAGTGCCGTCTACCGCGTGCTGATTCAGAAAAGTGGCACCGTGGGCGATGTTGTAACCATGAGCTCAACGATTGACCCCAAGCTGGCAATCAATGGCGCGCAGGCTCTGCGCCGCTGGGTTTTCACTCCGGTTCTCGCCAACGGCGAACCCCGCGAAACCTGGGTAAAGATCACCGTTCAATATCAGTTGAACTGAATATTTTCTCAGTCTCTCTCACAAATCTCTCTCTCAAATCTCTCTCACAAATCTCTCTCTCAATCTCTCTCAAATTTCTCTCAAGCTTTTCTCTCAAATCTCTCTCAAGTTTCTCTCTCACTCTTTTCTCTCAAATCTCTCTCAAGTTTCTCTCTCACTCTTTTCTCTCAAATATCGCTCTCTCTCAAGTTTTTCTCTCAAATTTCTCTCTCATGAACCCTCTCTCCTGAATCAGACCCTCCTCAAAGTGCAGCCGGGGCCCGCTTACGCGGGCCCCGGTCATTTCCGCGTCATTCTGCGCGTAGCAAAGCGAAGTCGCAGAATCCATGTCTTTATCGCCATTCTGGATCCTGCGACTTCGCGCAGGATGACGACTTGATATCGACTACGACGCACAAGATGCGCCCGGGTGATAGGCGCAGATGGTTTGCGGATAACTCTTCAAAAGAGCCTGTATGATCAGCTCGTCCGAGAAATAGTCTAAACGAAACATCTCGTAATGTCCTCATAAGCAGGCAAATGGATTGTTGCATCTTTGCCAGACAACTGGTGGTTTTTCGCGGCTTTTTGCTGTATGCTGTTAACTCGCAAAATGCTTGAATTCGGGAGAATGTAACAAAATGGCTCTGGTGTCACTGCAGAATGTAAGTCTTTCGTTTGGCGGCGCACCGCTGCTTGAGAACCTCAATCTGCAGATTGAAAAGAACCAGAACATCTGTCTGCTCGGCCGCAACGGCGCCGGCAAAACCAGTCTCATGCGCACCATCGCTGGTGAGCAGGCCCCAGACAGCGGGGTGGTGCAGGTCTCGCAGGGCGTTCGCATATCGCATTTTGCGCAGAAGATTCCCGATAACCTTTCAGGAAGCGTATTCTCGATTATCGCTGCCGGCCTTGGCGCCAGCGGTGAACTGCTGGTGCGCTATCATGAGCTTGAGAAATCTTATAACAGTGGCGACCAGACTGAAACGGCATTGCTCGAACGCCTGCGCCATCAGATCGAAGATGCAAACGCCTGGAACTGCCTCGATGAAATCGGACGCGTTACTTCGCGGCTGGGCATCGAAAGCGACTGGCAATACGAAAACCTTTCCGGCGGCCAGAAACGCCGCGTTATTCTGGCAGCTGCGCTGGTTTCCAGGCCTGATGTGCTGCTGCTTGACGAGCCAACCAACCATCTCGACATCAACACTATCGCCTGGCTTGAAGAGTTTCTGCAGCGACTGGGAATCACCATTTTGTTTGTTACCCACGATCGCATGCTGCTGCGCCGTCTGGCCAGCCGTATCATCGAGCTTGACCGCGGGCATCTTTATGACTGGTCATGCGATTACGACACTTTTCTGCGCCGCAAGGAAGAATTGCTTGCCGCCGAAGCAAAAGACTGGGAGCGCTTCGACAAAAAACTGGCCCAGGAAGAAGTCTGGATCCGCAAGGGCATAAAGGCACGCCGAACGCGCAACGAAGGCCGTGTGCGCTCTCTCAAAAAGCTGCGTGAAGAACGCCGCCAGCGCCGGCAGCACGTTGGCAAGGTCTCAATGCAGATCAGCGTGGCACAGAATTCTGGCAAAGATGTAATTGAAGCGCGCAATCTGGTGTTTTCTTACCCACCCAATGACATTATCAGGGATTTTTCGCTCAAAATTTCGCGTGGCGACAAAATCGGCATAATCGGTGCTAATGGCTGTGGCAAGACGACCCTGGTAAAGTTGCTGCTTGGGCAGCTGAAGCCGCATGCCGGCGAAGTCGAATATGGCACGAATCTTGAGATACTCTATTACGACCAGATGCGTGAACAGCTCGATGAGAGCAAAACTGTCTGGGAAAACGTTCTGCCGACTGGCGATGTCGTCGAAGTCGATGGCCGCAGCGTGCATATTATAACTTACCTGCAGAATTTTCTTTTTACGCCGGACCGCGCCAAGACAAAAGTGAGCGTGCTCTCGGGCGGTGAACGCAACCGCGTGTTGCTCGCACGCCTGTTCTCACGGCCGGCGAATCTGCTGGTTCTCGACGAACCGACCAACGATCTCGATGTCGAAACGCTTGAACTGCTTGAGGAATTGTTGATCGACTTCCCGGGCACGGTTCTGCTTATCTGCCATGATCGCACATTTTTGAATAATGTCGCGTCAAGCACTATTGTGTTTGCCGAGAATGGCGAAGTGCGCGAGATTGTCGGCGGTTACGACGAATGGCTGAACGAGCGCAAGCTTCAGGAAGACGATGCTCGCAGAAAAGCCGAAGCAGTCAAGGCAGAGCGTCTGGCGAAATCCGCAGCCGAACCTGGCACAAAGCCGATTAAAATGAGCTTTAAAGAAAAGCAGGAGCTGCAGCAGTTGCCTGGTTTGATTGAGCAGAAAGAGCTCGAAATCAGTCAGATTGAACAAAAACTCTCTGACCCTGAGTTTTATCGGACCGGCACCGGTGCTGCCGACCTGGCGTCACGCCTTAAACAGCTCGAAGAAGAGCTGATGACCGATCTGCAACGCTGGGAAGACCTGCAGAACCGCAACGACCAGCAATAGATTTTATTGCCGCAAGGTCGGTCGTCTCGGCCGCCTCTTCGCTCTATTTATCATCTTTGTTTCTGTTCAACGCTTTTCGCTATCGTCGTCACTTTTTTCGATTATGGTCGCGTTCTCAATTTCGTTTTCGGCGGGCCGTTTTTGTTCGGCAGAATAGTCTCTGTCACTGTTTCCCGGCGCGGTTCCGGTCGTATAGACCTTGAAGCGCCCTGAGTCAATTTCAGCCTTGAAGCGTTTTACCAGGCGCTTAGCGACCATATTCCGGATACCCGGAATTATTATCATAAATCCCATAAAGTCAGTAATGAAACCCGGCACGCACAGCAACACGCCAACAATAAGCAGCAGCATGGCTTCTATTGCCTCGTCAGCCGGCAATACGCCACTTTCCAGCGTCTGTTTGATTCTGGCAAGAGTAATCAATCCCTGTTGCCTGACGAAATAACCTCCGGCTATACCAGTGAAAACGCAGCATGCCATCGTGAACAGAAGGCTTGTGTGCTGTGCTACAACGAGCAGAAGATACACTTCGCTTACAGAAAAGAAAGTCACCAGCAGAAAAAAATGTAGAATACAGCCCATTTTTCACCATTTGCCGTTCAGTTTATGCGGACGATCAACATCACAGTTATAAGACATTTCAGTGCCTTTGTGCAAGCTCAAGACTGCTTTCTGTGGCGCCTTACTTAAAATTCACACGATTCTACTTCTAGCAGCTGAGATAATGCACAAATACTGGACTATGCCGGCAAAAATGGATAAGATTATAACAGGTTGAAGGAGAACACCATGATTTTTTATCTTGAGGTTGAGCGTGAAGACGATGGCCGCTGGATAGCTGAAATCCCCGAATTGCCAGGGGTTATGAAATACGGAAACACTAGAAAGGATGCTATTGCCCAGACTAAGGCACTGGCGTTGCGAGTCATAGCCGACCGAATCGAACATGGTGAATTTCCTGGCTAAAGTTAAACCCGTCTGAGGTTGTGCCGATACCTGAGATGCCGGATGAACCGGTAATCTGTACACCCGGAAATGAAACATGCCTTTTGAAATCAAGGATAAGCTGGTTATAGCCGTTGCTTCGAGTGCTCTTTTTGATCTGAGCGAATCTGATCGCGTTTTTCAGGAAAAAGGCTGTGATGCGTATCATCGCTACCAGCGCCAGAAACAGAATGTTGCGCTCAAACAGGGCGTTGCTTTTCCTTTTGTCAGGCGCCTTTTAAACATCAACAAGCGCTTTGCCGGTCGCCAGCCGATCGAAGTGGTGCTGCTGTCAAAGAACGACCCTGATACCGGTCTGCGCGTGTTCAACTCGATTCAGCATTACGGGCTCGAAATAATTCGCGCCGGCTTTTTGAACGGAAAGTCGCCGATCAAGTATATTCCTGCCTTCAACGCGGCGCTGTTTCTGTCGGCCAATGCTGCCGACGTGAAAGAGGCAATAAATGCCGGATTTCCGGCAGGAACGGTTCTCGGCAGTCCACTCGAAGATGACCCTGATGATAATGAACTCAGGATCGCTTTCGACTTTGATGGCGTTATCGTCGATGACGAAGCCGAAAAGGTCTACCAGACAACTCGCAACATCGACCGTTTTCACGAATCCGAGACGCAGAATGCTGCGCTGCCCATGGACCCCGGCCCGCTTTTCAAGCTCTTCAGGCACCTGTCGGTGGTGCAAAAGTTCGACCGTCTGCAGGAACGCCGCGATAAAAACTACAAAAGGTTTTTGCGCATTTCAATCGTCACTGCACGCAGCGCCCCCGCGCATGAGCGCGCAATCAATACTTTGCGCAAATGGAAAATCTTTGTCGACGAGGCTTTCTTTCTCGGCGGCATAGAAAAAAGGCGCATCCTCGAAGTGATGCACCCTCATATTTTCTTCGATGACCAGATGGTTCATCTCAAGTCGTCTTCCGGCAAACATATACCGTCGGTTCACATTCCGTTCGGTATAACCAACCGGACCTGACAGCAGCTTGCGATCAGTATTTAACCGAGCAACCGTAAGGCTTTGATATCGGCACTGACACCGGTTTGCCGGCCTTGGCTTCGTCAAGCGCACTCTGAACATAGTTTATCGCGGTTTTGACATCTTCAATGTTTGCAGTCGGCTTGTCGTCAATAGCGCCCATATAGATCAGAGCACCATTTGGGTCGATGACGAACATTTCGGGAGTCGTCTTAGCCACGTAGAGCTGGCCGATCTTTCCGTCGCCATCGAGCAGAATGGCGGTTGGAGCTGATTTACGCTCAGCCGCGAGTTCTTTCCATTTTTCCGGCGTAAAGTTGCCCTGTTTCCCGGCGGCTGATGAGTTGATGGTCAACCAGACCACGCCGTCAGCAATGGCTTTGTCCTGCAGTGCCTGCATGTTGCCAGAAGAATAGTGCTTCTTCACAAACGGGCAGTCGTAGTTAGTCCACTCTAATACAACATATTTGTCTTTGAAAGATGCGAGCTCAACCGGCTTGCCATCCAGGTCATTGAGCGTAAAGTTCGGTGCAGCTTCGCCAAGAACCGGGCCAGCCGACACCTCTTCCGCCCTCAGCCCGCTGTTAACGAACAACACCAGCAATAGCACCAACAAAATGTTCAAGAATTTCATAGTTTCCTCCTTGGTTTTTTCATAATGTATTCAAAACAATAACTCGCTGCAACCTCATAAAATAAACAGTCGAAGGGTGGGGGATTATTG
This sequence comes from Candidatus Riflebacteria bacterium HGW-Riflebacteria-1, assembly GCA_002839445.1. Classification (GTDB taxonomy): domain Bacteria; phylum Muiribacteriota; class Ozemobacteria; order Ozemobacterales; family Ozemobacteraceae; genus Rifleibacterium. The sequence goes on along the minus strand of PGYB01000012.1, from coordinate 147,447 downwards.
CCATTCTGCGGTCACCTCTAGATGGCGTGGTTGGCCTGTCGGTGCATTGGGCAGCACGAGAACGCCGGTCATTTTTTCAGCGAGTGGCAGACCGGTGCGCTGCATGCTTACTGTCAGCTGGCCTGAATCCAGGCTGGTCTTGATGCTGCCGTGCCTGAAAACGCCTTGCTGTGCGGGGAAAAAGCTCGCGCCGCTGAGTGCTTTGACATCGACTTGCTGCGGCGGCTGTATCACCAGCTTTGCCGATCTGCCATCATGGCTCGCCGAGAAATTCCAGTCGTCTGCTGTTGACGGAAGGGCCGCTGCAGCTCTTGCAAACTCTTCCGACCATTTCGCATCAGCTGGAGGTGGCTCACTTTTTACCGCTAACTCGAGATTTACTGTTGCATTCTGGGAGATACAGATGTCTTCGCAGACCAGCCATGAAATATTTGCACTGATTTTTATCGTTGAATCAATCGCGAGAGTTTCGGGAGCCCTGACCGGATAAGCGAGCAGAAGTTCATGCAAATGACCGAAAGTCGCGAATGGTGGCGAGTCGAAGCGTTGTGGCGCCGGCCAGGCCGGTTGGCCAGCTTCGAATCCTTCAGGAAGCTGCCACTCAATCTGCGGATCGGTGCCGGAGTCTCCGGGATTCAGCCAGTAAATATACCAGTTTTCACGCATCTTGAACAGGGCAGCAAGCTTAAAGGTGCTGCCCGGAGTTATCCAGGCAACGTCGGCGATCAGAAAAACTTCAGAAGGGTCCTCGGCGGCATCTTCCAGGATGGCCTCGTCAGCTGCTGCAACTTCTGTCTGAGCTGAAGCGATTACGCGGTCGATTCTGGCGATCAGCTCGTCTGGCGATATGTAGCCGACCACGCGCTCTTTGCGGATTTCCTGACCGCTGCTGTTGAGAAAAACAATGGTCGGCACGCCGGCGATGCGGTATTTCTCGCGCAGCTGCTGCGATTCTTCTGAGTCGTAATGCGACAGATCGACTTTGAAGCGCTGAATTTCGTTCATCTTTTCGATTGCGGCTTTGTCGGTAAAGGTGCGGCGATCCAGTTCAAGACAGGGTATGCACCAGCTCGCCGAAAAATATATGGCAGAAGCCCGCTGTTTGTCAGTGATCTGCCCGGAGTATGGCTGCCAGTCGATCGCAGGAACCTGTCCCGCCCGATAGCCGAGAACGGCGACGACGATCAAACCCGCTCCGGCAAGGCGCTTGAAGACAGAAAAGTACGGTGAGCCGGTCTGTGATTTCTCTAGTAATCCAAGATAAATGCCGCCAACAAACAGAGTAACCGGGATTAGAATGAAGGCCATGGCAGGGTTGATTGCCAGTGCCAGATAGAAACACCCGACAGCTATCAGGATAATTCCCATCAGCTTCTTTACCCAGTTCATCCAGGCGCCCGAGCGCGGCAGTTTTTGCAGCAATCCGGTAAAAGTGCCAAGAATGAGGTAAGGAAACCCGAGTCCGAGGCTGAGCACGAAGAACACCAGAAATCCGAACATTGGGTCACCGCGGTGCCCGACCAGAGTCAGCAGTCCGATAACTGGCGGCCCGACGCACGGCGCCGCGAAAATGCCGACGAACAGCCCTGACAGCCAGGTGCCGAACAGGCTGGCCGAGCGCTGCCCGCCGAGCCGCGATAGCAGCGACGAGGGCATCTGCAGTTCATAGAAGCCAAACATGCTCAGTGAGAGCACAAAGAACAGCAGACTGATCAACAGCAGAACGACAGGGGATTGCAGAATGCTGCCGAACAACCCGCCGGTGAGTGCGGCGATCAGGCCCAGAATGCTGTACATCGTTGAAATTCCGAGCACGTAAACAAGAGCCCTTAGAAATACTTGTGTCGACTTGCTCTCGCCCTGCTGACCGAATATCGATACGGTGATGGCGAGCATTGGATAAACGCATGGGGTCAAGTTCAACGCCAGGCCAATCAGAAAGATGCCAATAAAGGTCAGCAGCAGGCTTTCGTCAAGGCTGGCGGCCAGGCCGGCTGCTTCCTCGCCAAGCTCTTCGCCAAACGTCGGTATGGCTGTCGCAGTGAACATCAGCACCAGTAAAAGCCAAAACACAAAGCGTTTTGACCAGAGGCCTTCTGTCTGTCTGCTTATGTGATTTATATTTAGTATCATTTCGAATTCTCGCTTTTCATAGCAGATTAGCTGATTGCATTGAAAAAAAACAGGGCAGCTTGGATTTTGGTATATTTGCTCCCATTCTTCTATAAATGTATCAGAAAAATCAGAATGTCAAATGCCGCCACGGCAAACTATTGATAACTGCATAAATAAAGCGCCTTCTATGCCTGGCTAAAATGACAGGTAAGGTCCAGGCAGGCATCACATAAGCGTAAGTACTCGATATTTTCATGTCTGAGCACCTTCGCAGGAAATGTTTCCTTCTTGACTGACTGACAGTCAGCATTCTAATGGTCGTCGTCGGTAAGGCTCGCGCGGATTCGGTCAAACTCAGCTTCGACACTCTTGAAGGCTTCGAGGACCAGGGGATCAAAGTGCTCCGGCTTGATTCGACCATCACCTTCGATAATGATGCGACAGGTCTGCTCATGGGTGAAGGGCTCCTTATAGGGCCGCTTCGAGCGCAAGGCATCATAGATGTCGGCCATGGTCATGATCCGGGCGACCAAAGGTATTGCCTCACCCGCCAGTCCGTCGGGATAACCGGTTCCATCCCAGCGCTCGTGATGAGATCGAGCTATGCACACACCCATATTCAGGAAGTTGTTTTTCGGATACTTGTCGGCAACAGCTTGCAACGCCACGGCACCGATCAGGGTGTGAGTTTTCATAATCTCGAACTCAGCGTGGTCGAGAGGGCCTGGCTTCAGCAGGATGGCGTCGGGAATGCCCACTTTGCCAACATCATGCAGGGGCGCAGCGCGACGAATCTGTGCAACAAAGGCATCATCAATGACGTCGGCATCTCTGGAATTGCGGCGCAAACAAACAGCCAGGATCTCACAGAATGTGATGGCCAGTCTCTTCGTCCCGGCATTCCGATAGTTTCGAAAGAGCCAAGATGGTTGCCAGCTGGGAATCGGAGATTTCTCGGACCTGTTCTTCTACCAGCTCCCGAAGATGAAGATTGTATTTTTCCAGCTCAGATTGCATTCTTCGCAATCGCAGATGCGTCTTGACGCGGGCGTAGAGTTCCTCGATCTGAAAGGGTTTGGTGACGTAGTCCTGTCCACCCGCAGCGAAGGCTTCGACTTTATCGTTGGTTTCGTCCAGGGCGCTGATAAAGAGTACGGGAATTTCTTTCAGTGCCGATTCAGCCTTAAGGCGTCGGCAGACCTCAAAACCGTTCATGACAGGCATGTCGATGTCTAACAAAATCAGATCGGGCGGGTGGCGTAAAGCCGCCTGTAACGCTAAATAACCGCTGGGAAATGTGAGTGGTCGGTAGCCATTGCATTGCAGCATAGCCTGCAAAAGCTTGAGGTTTTCCGGGTTGTCATCTACCACCATGATAGTTGCGTTTGCGCTGTCAGGCATCTTTGTTTCCTCTCATGTCGAGCAGGTGACCGAGCTGGACATAGTCATAGCGGTTGGCAAGAGCATGCAGAACCTGTGCAACGTCGTCGTCTTGAGGCTCGATCTGATCGATCAGTTCTGCAAGGCGCGTCATGTCGCCTTCGTCAACCGCTTGACGCATGGCCTGGAGAATATCAGCAGGAAGAGCAGCCACGCGCTCTGCATTAATGGCCGGCAATTGGTTCGGTGTAACGCCTTTGTCAGCGACAGGCGAGTCATCGGCATATACGTAACGCAAACCCAGACAGCCGCCGAGGGTATCATAGAGTTCCTCGGCCCGGAACGGTTTGCGTAGATAAGCGGAGACACCTGTTGCCAGGATCTGGTCTTCCGAATCCTTGAAGGCGCTGGCAGTCACCGCAATGACGGGTGTGTCGCGCCCCTTTTCAGTGGCCTTGATCCGCCGGGTAGCTTCATAGCCGTCCATGACTGGCATCCTCATATCCATCAGCACCGCATGAGGAGCCCATTCTTCAAATATGGTCAGCGCTTCTGCGCCGTTTTCCGCCTGCCGGATCTCAAACCCCAAAGGCTGCAAAAGATCGCACAACAGGTCACGGTTGATTTGCATATCATCTACCACGAGAATCCGGAAGGGGCCGCTTCCCGATTCAAGGCCTGTCACGAGCCGAGGCGCGGGACTCTTTTCCTTCACTGCGGCATCAGAGGGTTCAAGAGGCATGTCGAACCTGAAGCAGCTGCCCCGACCGACTGTTGTTTCGACCGTGATGCTGCCGCCCATCATCTCGGCAAGACGGCGGCTGATGGGCAGGCCCAGACCTGTACCACCAGCGATGACGCCGGCTTCTCCCTGGGCGAATGGGGTGAAGATGTTGGTGAGTTCAGTGGCGGAGATCCCAGGTCCGCTGTCTTCTATCTCTACTCTGAGCTGTAGTGTTTTCGCTTTTTCAGCGGGCGGATTGGCAGGGGAGGTCGCCATAACCCTCATAGAAACACCACCAGCGTCGGTGAATTTTATGGCGTTGCCAAGCAGATTGATCAGAATCTGACGGATTTTGCCCGCGTCAGCCATGACGCAATACGGGAGGTTCGCGTCGCGTTCTACGAAAAACTGGAGGTTTTTGGCTTCTGCCCGCGACCGAAACATCATCGCCAGGTCGTCGATCAGGTCTTGGAGACAGAACGCTACGGGGTTGAGCACATTCATACCAGCTTCAATCTTCGACATGTCAAGAATATCGTTGATCAGTGACAGCAGATGTTGACCGCTGCGATTGATGCTGCCGATCTGTTCGCGCTGCCTGGAAGAAAGTTTGGGATCGCGCTCGAGGATCTGAGCGAATCCCAGAATAGCGTTCATGGGCGTGCGGATCTCATGGCTCATGTTCGACAAGAACAGACTCTTCTGGCGATTAGCAGATTCAGCTGCCTGTCTGGCGACTCTCTCTCCTTCGGCCTGTTTCTGGTCGGTGATGTCCAACCCAAGTTCCAGGACCATAGGCGATCCGTCGGAATCGGTGTACGGATAATCGTGGATCTGGTAGATGCGACCGTCCAGGCCGGTCCACCCCCAGAATTCCGGTGAGCCGGTCCGAAAGACTTCGAAGGTTCGGCAGTCGCTGCACTGAAGTGCCTTGCCGAAAATGGTCTCGTGACATGTGCGACCGGCAGGATCGCCGAACCGTTCACGAAACTGGCGGTTGACATAGGGAAGAGAGTGATCCTGTCCGATCAGAGCTACGAATGCGGGCAGAGTTTCCAGGACTTGATAAAAACGTTTGCGCTCGGCGACAATTTGCGCCTGGACTTTTTTCCTTTCGGTAATATCTCGAACCACCGCTACGATGCCATTCCTCTCATGATTCTTACGCATGGAGACGGTGATCTCCACGGGGACCCTTTCGCCGTCTTTGCGTAGCGCGAAAATTTCGTGGGTCAACCCAAGTATCGAAGGTCCGCCCGTTTTCTGAAACGATCTGAATCCCTTCATGGCTGCTTCATAAAATTGTGGAGGGGTGAGGATACTGTGAAAATCCTTTCCCAGCGCCTCTTCGGCCGTGTAGCCAAACATCCGGACTGCTGAAGAATTCCACACCAGAATCAACCCCTCCTTATTCAGCGCGATAATGGCATCCATAGCCGTATCAATGACTGTGCCCAGCCAGGCCCGCTCATCTTCGAGTTCACGGGTTAAATCCCGGGCAAGGGCGAGTGCGCGTTCGCCGGTACCCTCAAGCATCTTGAGGAACAGAAAGATCAGCAGGCTGATGACGATGGAAACCGCGAGAAGGGTTCTGGGCAGCCGGTCAGCTGCCTGGGCTTCGAAAACCTTGGTTGCACGGAACAGAAATGTCCATTGCCGTCCGTATAGATCAAGAATCTTGCTTACGGTGAACATCGAATTTGAACAATCGTTCGAGGAAACTTGACTGTCGAGCATCAGAGCCGATTGACTGGCCACGGGGCCGTCGAAAATCTCTAATTTTATTTTGTGACCGGCATCTAGTGATATCCCCCGGATGAGATCCTCAATATGAAATGCGGCAACCACGTAGCCCCACAATGCGGCGCGCCGTTCTTCGACGGTCAGTAATGGCTTTTCTGCCTCGTAGATGGGAAGGCATAACAGAAAGCCATGCACGTTCAACTTTTTTGAATCCGAGTGAAGAATTATCTTTTCCGAAATAACGCAGCTACCGGTCGATCCTGCCAGCTCAAGGGTCTTTCGACGTAACGGCTCCGACAGCAGATCGAACCCAACAGCCGGTTCATTTTCGACATCGAATGGCTCCACGAAGATGATGGGAGAATATTCCTCACGTTCCCCCGGTGGGCTGATTGTATAATCAGAAATGCCTTCGCTTCTGATTTTCTGCAGGTGTCGCGGCAAATCGGCATGATGCACGCGCCTGGCAATGCCGATCACTTGAATCCCGGGAAAGCGCCATTGGGTCCCGGGAAGATGCCCCTGAACCCGTCGATAAGTTACGAAATTACGCCATTGTTCACGGGTCACTTCGGTTGACGAGCTAAAAAGGCCGGCTCCCCCCTGCATGATCATTTCGCATTCGATCAGGCGCTTACGGATTGCCACGACCATCGTTTCGGCATATTCATCGAAATGTCGCCGGTTCCTTTCCTCTGTCTGGTTTTCGAAGTGTCGCCATACCAACAGGGACAAGGCAACCAGAATAACCAGAGTCACGTATGGCAGGATTTTCCGGCCCCTGGTCGGCGCGGCCCGCGGGCATAGAGTTTCAGCACTGGTAGCAGCTTGCTTTGGGATTTCCGGTGTATTTTCTGTCATTATGCGCCCGCCGTGTAATCTACGACAATGAGCACTTTCATGGGTTGTCCTCTCGGAAAGATTCATTTTTTGGAGCCGGATTGCCCGGAATTGAAAGGGTCAGGGTAGTGCCTTCGGTGTCATCGGTTGTGAACGAGAGATCGCCGCCCAGGGTTCTGGTCATCAAGTGAGCGGAAAATACACCGAGTCCTGTTCCTTGCTCCTTGCCGCTGGTCACATAGCGGTCGAAGAACCGGCTCCGTATATGGGCGGGTATGGCTCCGAGGTTGTGGATTGAAACAGAGAACTCTGGTTGCGAGATCAGCGCAACGGTTATCTTTACACCTTCTGGCGAGGCCTCGATTGCATTCTTGATCAAATTGGCAAGGATGGAATGGAACAGAAGCTCCTCTCCCTGCACTGGCAAAACAGCCGAGTCAGGCACTGGAAGGCCGTCGAGGGAGAGCTCGCGTTGCAGATTTTTCAGGGCCATCATACCATTCAGCTCATCGAATACCTGCCGGACAACCTTCATAATATCGACCGATACAGGCATCAGTTTGTAGATACCTTGCTCCATCTTGATCAGATCTAGCGACCGGCGAATCATTTCCGACATTCGTTGTCCCGAAGTAATCAGGTATTGGATAAGTTCCTTCTGGTCGGGCTGAAGATTTTCTGACTCCATAAGCATTCCCGGGACATTTAGGAAGACGGTCAATGGACTTTTCAGGTCATGCCGGGAAATCTGTTCGACGAGTTCGTGTAGCCGAAGATTTTCATGCAGAATGTTATTCTGCCGTTTCAGTTCGCGTCTTGTCCGGCAGAGTTCGAGGTGCGTGCGGACGCGTGCCCGGACTTCTTCGAACTGAAAAGGCTTGGTGACATAGTCGACGCCGCCGGCGGTGAAGGCCCGAACCTTGTCATGTGTTTCGGTCAGCGCGCTTACAAAAATGATCGGGATTTCCCGAAGTATCTCATCAGCCTTTAAGCGCTCGCACACCTCGAAACCGTCCATCTCGGGCATGGTGATATCGAGCAGAATGATGTCAGGTGGGTTTTTGGCGGCGGCTGCCAGAGCAAGCTTTCCAGATGGAAATGCAACGACTCTGTATTCGGCCCGATCGAACATCTCTCGCAACAGTTGCAAATTTTCAGGGGTATCATCCACGAGCATGATCGTTGGATTTATCGGTGTTTCAGTCATTGTATCCTCCAAGCAGAAAGCCAACCTTTTTTTATAATCTATCTGCAGTCACTCTCATCTTACGACAAGGGTATACGCTTTCTAATCTGGTTTCAGTCCTTAAAAACCACAGAAATACTGGTGAAATACAACTATTGATATCACAGCAGAAAACTATTTTTCCGTGAAAAACTTAATAAGTCTTGAAAGCAGACTGGTTGCCGGGGAGTCACTCGTGGAGAGACCGGAAGAAGAAGTTCCCATGCCTGAATAAATTGATAACCCCGGTATGTTTTCGAGAAGAACTCCCAAAGCTACTCGTAAAGGCTCAAATTCAGCCGAATCATTAACAGAAAATGCTGGATCGCTGAACCTTGGCTTTTGGGGTCGTGGAAGAAAAACACACTGAGGAACGATCTCTGCAAATGCCGCTTTTGCTTTGGAATCCTGGCACCAGGAAACAAAAAGTAGTTTTTCCAGGTAACTTTTCGGCATTTTCTTACCCTCAGAATTCATCATCCACCACAGGGTCTTCATCTGATTCGGTGTTTCCCCAACATTGATGATTACAGTATCACAGATATCAATAACCTCCGACAAGCCTTGAAAAGGGAAAGGAGGAAGATCGACGAGAACAACTTCAAAAAAATTCCCGAGAGCCGTCAGCAAGCCGACAAAAGCAATGTCAGAAAGAATTTTCAATCCGGGTTCCTGGGCGGCGGGGATCAGTGAACAGCCCCGGGGAGTTTTGGCAATAAAGTTTTGCAGGGTGTCGAAATAAAGAAAATTTTCCAGAGCGACCAATTCCTGAACATGCTTTTTTGCCGGCAGACCTAAGCTAAAAGCCAGATCAGCACGTTGAAAATCCAGGTCAGTGAGAAGAATTTTTCCGGGGAGATGCCTGCCAAGAAAGTCCCCCAGGATGCAGGTCAAGAGGGTTGCCCCTACGCCCTCTTTGATGCCACCCACTCCGATAATGGAACACAGAGTGGACCCCTCGGTGGCAGCTACAGAGCGGATGGTTTGCCCGACCAGATCGGGATCTGCTCCCCGGAGCAAACTCTCCAAAGCACCCGCCTGGCGCATATGAACCTGATTCTCAGGGCTCAAAGCGCCGACAAGAGCAATAATGCAAACCGCGGGATATTTTTGCCTCAGAATTCGGCTAAACTTGATCCCATTCGGGATGTCGATTCCCACCAGAACAAGATCTGGCGAAAACAATTCGAGATCCCTCATGGCTATTTTGGGGGATTGGAAAACCCCGAGAAGTTCAAAATCTGGTTGGATCGTGAACCAATTTTGCAGAACACTGTTGTTCTCCAGATTCGCATCGACGATCAGGACTTTTTTCCTGGCGAGTGAAGAAGCACCTGGTGAATTGGTCATTCAAGGTCACCTTGCAACTTGGAAAGAACCGCTTTAACCTTTTTCCGGATAATATCTGAAGAAAATGGCTTGGTAACGTAATTCCGGAGGCCCTTCTCCGCAGCTTTTTCAAACTCAGGAAGACTTAAATTGGCAGTAATCATGATAAAGGGAATTTTTTTGAGTTGAGCATCGCTCTGCATGTATTCCATAAGCTCCAGACCTGACTTTCCCGGCATATACCAATCGGAAAGAACCAGATCAACTGGATTTTTCTCTAAGAGAGAGATCGCAGAATTCCCATCTCCGGCCTCCAGAAAAGTGGCAAAACCATCCTGTCGAAGAATATCTATAATCACTCGCCGCATGAACGGATAATCATCCACCACCAGAATCTTCATTTCAGCCCTCGGTTTTCGTTCAGATGAACCCGGCATTCTTTCCGTAAACATTTCCTCATTCGCCGAAACCCTGGGATGAAGCTTATCTGGAAGAGGCAGATTCACCAGAAAAGTTGTTCCATCTGATTCTGAAGTGACAAAAGAAAGATTTCCTCCCATGGTTTTAGCCATAAGACTGGCCGAGTAAACTCCCAGGCCGGTACCGCCTTCTTTGCCATAAGTTGCATAGCGCTCGAACAAGCGCCCTCTGATTTGAGCAGGAACAACTCCCCGATTTTTCACCGAGATGGTAAAATTGGGTGGATCATTAGAGAATTGGTCCAGCAGGACCAAGACCTCGCCACCTGTAGGAGAGGCTTCAACCGCATTTTTGACCAGGTTTGACAGCATGGAAAAAAACATGAAATCTTCCCCCGGAACTTCAAATATTTCCTGGCTGGAGCCAGGCTTCTGGTTAATCAACAACGAGCAGTGAACGCTCTTTCTTTCCACCGTCACCCTTAGCTCCTGAAAAACCTGGAACACGATTTTTACCAGATTGACCGGAACCAGATTCAATCGATAGGTTCCCTGTTCCATCTTGTAGAGGTCCGACGAGCGATTGACCATTTCCAACATTCTGAGTGCTGATTGAGAGAGAAGTTCCATTAGTTCAATATGGTTAGAAGTCAGGCTTTTGTCATTTACCAGCATATTAGAAATATTGATAATGGCGGTGAGAGGCCCTTTCAAATCATGTTTGGAAATTCTCTCAACATCCTCTCGTAAACGAATGTTTTCAGAAAAGACACTGTTTTCTTCAGTCATCGCTGCCATGGCAGATGATAAGCTGATCTGGGTTTTAATCCGCGCCCGCAAAATGGCACCAGAGACCGGTTTAGAAAGATAGTCTGCCGCGCCCAGTTCTAATCCTGCAAGCTCATCAATTTCCTCATTGCTGGCCGTGATAAAGATAACCGGAATCTTTTGGGTCGCCGAATCCTCCTTAAGCTGCCGACAGACTTCATATCCATCCATTTCGGGCATCATAACATCAAGGAGAATCACACCCAGGTTCGAGGATGACCGGGCAATTTCGAGTGCTTTCTTGCCAGTGGTTGCGACCTGCACGGTGTATTCCGGTAACAACTGTTGAGTAAGCATTTTAATGTTTTCGGGAAGATCATCCACAATGAGAATCGTGTGTGTTTTGGGTTTTTCCATCACCGACTTCCTCGACATAAGAAGCTTTTTCAGTTCCCCGATTTTTCAACAGCAGGGCATGCGACAACGACTGGTATTTGATCAGGCAAAACAATGAAATCTTACGACAAGGATATACGCTATCCAATCCGGTTTCAGTCCTTAAAAACCACAGAAATACTGGTGCAATAAAACTATTGATATCGCAGCAAATTTTGGTCAACCTCTAAAATAAATCATGTACAGGTTCTAATGGTCAGTGGCGAAAAGAAGCCGCAACCCTTATCAATTCAGAGAAAGGTCAGCTCATCGAGAATCGCTGTATCTTAGTTTGGTCAGCCAGAAACGTTGCAGCGGTTTTTAATGAAACAGCTTGATTTTAACCCGCTTCAGGCCTTTGCCGACGCGGCCGCCGGCGACAACCTGGTTGAATCCTGCATAAATATCGTAATTTGGCTGCCCTTCGGTGTCTTTCTGGCCGGCAAGACTGAAAACATGCTCGGATTTTACCGCGCCGTCAACGCCCTTATCATTATGCCACGAGACCGTGTTGTTGCTTACTTCGAGCACGACAACAGCACCTGGAACAGCAAGACCGGGCGAACGACCGAGAACCTTGCTGTCTCCGGTTGGAGCAGTGTCGTCACCATAGACAGACAGATCAGCGCCAACAATCTGCACTTCACTGTCGCGCGTCTGATCGGCTCCATCGCCGCCGTAGCCGTTGTTCGATACTGAATCGCCAATGTTCAGAGTAAAGCCTTCGATTGCATCACCATACTGCAGTTCAAAACGGGCTCTGGTGTATTCTGTTTTTGCAGGGTCAAGAACGACTTTTACTACAGCCTGGCATGATGGACCTCCAGTAAAAAGTTGAATGGCCTCGGAATTTCTGCTGCCGAATCGCCCGTCGACCAGATCAATTTCGCAGTCTGCATCAGCCGCCAGTTCCCCTGTCGGAATCGTCGCAAAGGCTTGTTCTGTCGTGGCTACAGCCTTCTGTCCATGTATGAAAAGATTGTTTCCATCTGGCACACCTTCTCCGGTTGGCATTTCATAAGTCCGGCCGGGATAATTTTCCAGACCTCCATCAAACACCGCATCAGCTGTTTCGGTTAAGGGTGCTTTCTCGGCGCGCACAGTCGCAGGCAATACTGCCAATGCGAAGAGAGTTGAAAACATTACATACGTCATTCTTTTCATAGCAGTATCCTCTTAATAATAATTATAGATCGCAGCTGATAAAGACTTTCGGCGAGTGCTTCCGGTAAGCGCTTACAGACTCTTTTTCGAAACAATCATGCTGAGCCGCATGATTTCGCGATAGTCAATTATTTTCGGACCGAACTTGTCTTCGGGCCAGTATCTGTAGATATCGCTGAGAATCTGATATGCGGGCGAAGCGTATTTTTTGAACGGCACAAATTCAGCAATTGCCCGGCAGCGGCTGGCGAGATCTTTTGCCATGTCGCTGAAGCCTTTTAAGCTGGTGGGATAACGCCAGTATGGATGAATCTTTTTATACATAACTTCAACATACTGCCAGTATGCCGGCATCAGACCGGGTATCTCGCGCTCCGGCGGATAGCCTTTCTGCAAGGCTTCAAGATAAAAGAGAAACGCCTTTTGCAGGCTTTTTTCGCCTTTGAGAGTTATCGTCACCGTCATGGCGCCACCATACTGCTGTGAGATTTTCTTTTCGAGTTCTGCCTTGAGGTCTAATGAGGGAACGCACTGGCGGTAATCTTCGAACCAGTAGTGTGCCTGCAGGCCAAGACAAAGGGCGTGATCAGGGTATTTGACGGCAAGCTCTGCAACTAATGGTGTTGCTTCTGCAAACATCCCTTCAAGAAGCCATCTGTGCAACAGGCGAATCTTTGCTTCGAGGTAACCGGTTTTGCTGTCGTCAGAGCTGAGAATCAGGCGATCCTTGTATTGTCGTACTGCGCTTTCCATGCTGGCCCTGTTGAGAAGTGCTTTTGCGCGATTCTTCAGATCCTGCCACTTTTCTTTTGAGCCTTTCATTTTGGCTTCGTTGAGCGATTCGTCAAGAACCTTGATGAATTCAATATACGCAGGCAGGCGGTTATCCGGCAAAGATTCAAGCACACCTGTCAAATTAGAAAATTCATTTCTGAACAAAGAAAACACTTTTCTGATCATGTTAAGACGGCGGGTTGCATAAGAATTGAAATTTGCCTTCAGCCCGATTATCGCAGAATCTGGAGCGACTTCTGCAGCAAGAGCCCGGTCTATCTGGTTCGCGATACTCTCATACTGAACAAGATCCTGTTCCTCGATTGCCAGAAACTTGTTTTTTTTGATTTCCAGTTCCTGGGCGCTGTCGGTAATTTCGACATCTCCTGGTTCCAGAGCATAAGAGCTCAAACATGCCAGCATAAAACAACATATCAGCAGCATTTTTTTCATAAAAGACTCCTCACATAGGCAAAATTGCATTGTTATTATACCAGAATATTCGTGCAGCGAGGTAAGTCCGGCAAACTATTGACAAAAGTGATGATTCAAGGGATTCTATAATTTTTTGCGGCGCCGGAGCAGTGTTGCAACCAGGGCTGTCCAGCCGGTCTGGTGATTGGCGCCGAGTCCCGAGCCATCGTCGCCGTGAAAATATTCGTTGAACAGAAGCAGATCACGCCAGTGCGGGTCGTTCTGCAAGGTTTCATAGCGACCGAAAACCGCGCGCCGACCGGTAGTGTCGCGCAGAAAAACAGCAGTCAGCCGCCGCGAAATTTCTGCCGCCACCTCGTCAAGGTTCATGAGAACTCCTGAGCCAGTGGGACATTCAACCTTGAAGTCAGCGCCGAGATATCGGTGAAAAGACTGCAAAGATTCGATAATCAGATAGTTGACCGGAAACCATACCGGGCCGCGCCAGTTTGAATTGCCGCCAAACATGCCAGACCGCGATTCTCCCGGTTCATAACCGACCTGATACTTTGTGCCATCGGCATAAAAAACGTATGGATTCGCTTCGTGGTGCTTTGACAGCGAACGTATGCCGTAAGGCCCGAGAAATTCATTCTCATCGAGCATTCTGGCCATGATTTTGCGCAGCTTTTCAGGGTCAACGATAGCGAGCAGCTTCGCATCATCGACGCCAGAAAGCGTCATGGAAGCAACTGCTTCCAGCAGTTTGGGCCGGTTGTCGAGAAACCATTTGAAACGCCTGCTGAAGCCGGCGAAACGGTCAAGCATTTCAGGCAGCAGCGATGAAACCGCAAACAGAGGAATCAGCCCGACCATCGAACGGATCTTGAGATGGTGACTCTCATCATGCGGCGTATGCAGCAGATCATAATAAAAATTGTCCTCGTCATCCCACAGCCTGTCGTCAGCAGCGCCAATATGGCTCATGGCACTGGCGATATAAAGAAAATGCTCGAAAAATTTGCTGGCAATATCTTCGTAGTTTCTGTTGGTTTTTGCCAGTTCCAGGGCTATTTCGAGCATGTTCAGGCAGTACATGCCCATCCAGCTGGTTCCGTCAGCCTGCTCGAGATAACCGCCTGTCGGCAGTTCTGAACTCCTGTCGAAAATGCCAATGTTGTCGAGTCCGAGGAAACCGCCCTGAAAAACATTGTTACCGTTGTTGTCCTTGCGATTGACCCACCAGGTAAAGTTCAGCAGAAGCTTCTGAAACACGCGTTCGAGAAAACATGTATCGCTGCGACCATAGATTTCACGCTCGATCTGGTAAACGCGCAAAGTTGCCCAGGCATGCACCGGTGGGTTAACGTCGCTGAATTTCCATTCATAGGCAGGAATCTGGCCGTTCGGATGCATATACCATTCGCGGGTAAGCCTGTCCAGCTGCCGCTTCGCGAAGGCCGGGTCGATTTCGGCAAAGGGAATCATATGAAAAGCGAGATCCCAGGCGGCATACCACGGAAATTCCCACTTGTCAGGCATTGAAAGAATATCATCGTTATAAAGATGAACCCACTCGGCGTTTCGCTTTAAAGCGCGCCGCGGCACCGGTTGCGCCGGATCACCAGACAACCAGTCCTCGACAGAAAGATGGTAATACTGCTTTGTCCACAGCAGGCTGGCATAAGCCTGACGAGCTATCAGGCCGGCATCATCGTCTTTAAGACCGAGATGCTTCGCGTAAAACTCGTCGGCCTCAGCCAATCTGGTCTGAAAAATATCTTCAAATCCTGAAAATGGCTGCAACAGGTCTGGCGCAACATTCGAAAGGCGCAGCCTTATAACCTTTGCTTCGCCGCCCTTCAGCTTCAGCCGGAAGCATGCCGAAACCTTGGTGCCAGACTGTTCTGGATTCACCGCTGCAGCCCGCTTATTGACCAGCCAGTCATTTATGCCGTCTTTTACGTATGGAGTCTCATTCTCAACACCATAAAGACGTTTTCTGCTGGTGTTGTTTTCGGTAAAAACCAGCTCGTGTTCGCCGTCAATATAAAGAAATCTGGTGCCGAGCTCAGCATGAGCGGCCTCGACAACAGAAAATGCCGCGGTCGACTGCAGCCTTTTCAGCAGCGGCTTTTCCGTACCCGCATGCCATGACCAGGTATTTCTGAACCACAATGTGGGCAGCAGAAAGAGTTCAGCTTCGTCCTGCCCACGATTAAATGCGGTAATTCTGACAAGAATATCCTGTTCGCCATGTTTGGCATACTCGGTTACCACGTCAAAGTAGCGGCCGGCAGCAAAAACTCCGGTATCGACAAGTTCAAATTCGGGTCGGTCATAGCCACGCTGCGAGTTGGCCTGCACCAGCTGTTCATAAGGAAAAGCCGCCTGCGGGTATTTGTAAAGCGCCTTCATATAAGAGTGCGTTGGCGTATTGTCGAGGTAATAGTAATATTCTTTTACATCCTCGCCGTGATTGCCTTCCGGACCGCTCAGGCCGAAAAAACGCTCCTTGATTATGCTGTCCCTGCCGTTCCACATGGCCAGGGCAAAGCACAGACGCTGATGGTTGTCGGAAATACCGGCAATGCCATCTTCGCCCCAGCGGTAAGCCCTGGACCGCGCATGATCATGCGGAAAATAATTCCAGGCATTGCCGTCGGGACTGTAGTCTTCACGAACCGTTCCCCACTGTCGTTCGCTGAGATACGGTCCCCAGAACCACCAGTGTGCAGCTTTTTTTTCCTGCTGCGACAGCCGCTTTAACTCTTCACACATCGGGTTCTCCTGTAATCTTGCCTCTCTATGTTACAGCGCAAGTATATGAGCTTTGTCGCACCCTGTCAAACCAGTTGCGAAGCAAATAATTAAGAGTTGACAATTTAATAGTATTTGGCTATTTTACCAAATAACCAATAGATAAATAGCGAGGCATGCAATGAACGACGAACAGAAAGTGCTGATCGAAGCCAAGACCGAAGTGTTGAAAGCCCTCGCTCACCCGACCAGGCTATACATAATCGAAGAACTCGCTCGCGGCGAACAATGCGTATGCAAGTTTGTCGAAGCGATCAAGGCTGATTTTTCAACGGTTTCCAAGCACCTCGCCGTTCTCAAAAATGCCGGGCTGGTCGATATCGAAAAACGCGGCCAGCTGGTGTTCTATCAGCTGCGCATGCAGTGTCTGCCGGCCTTCCTCAACTGCATCGGCAAAGAAGTCGCCGAAAACAGCGCCGCCCGCTCACGAATCATCAACCGCCAGCACAGACACAACAAGATCAAAGAACCCATGGAGGCCTGAACATGAACTACTGGAAAAGAGAATGGAAAAGCTTTCTCACCATCACCGTCGTTTTTCTTATCTGCTATTACCTTCCGGTAGGCACGCCGCGCTTTGATAACGCGGTTCTTGAAGCATTTCATCTCGTCAAATGGTACGCGCAGGAACACGTTCTGCTCTGCCTGATTCCAGCCTTCTTCATTGCCGGCGCCATCGGCGTTTTCATCAGTCAGGCCTCGGTCATGAAATATCTCGGCGCCAAGGCCAATAAGGTTCTTGCCTACGGCGTTGCGGCGGTTTCCGGCACCATTCTCGCCGTCTGTTCATGCACGATTCTGCCGCTGTTCTCTGGCATCTACAAGATGGGTGCCGGCCTCGGCCCGGCCTGCGCATTCCTCTATTCAGGGCCGGCCATCAACGTTCTGGCCATAGTCCTGACCGCCCGCATTCTCGGCCCGGAACTCGGCATAGCCCGCGCCGTCGGCGCCGTAGTGTTCAGCATAGTCATCGGCCTGCTCATGCACATGATCTTCCGCAAGGAAGAAGAAGCCAAGGCGGCAGCCCAGATGATGATGCCCGAGCCCGAAGTAAAGCGCTCGCTGCTGCAGAACTCACTCTATTTCGCATCGATGGTGCTGATTCTGGTATTTGCCAACTTTGGCAAACCCGATGCAGCCGAAGGCATCTGGGCAAGCATTCATGGCGCCAAGTGGCTGCTCACTTCGCTGTTTTCGATCGCTCTCGCCGTAATGCTGGTTCTCTGGTTCGAACTCAAGGCCTGGAAAGCAATAGTAACCGGCATTGCCGTGGCAACAGTCAGCTACCTCCATCCGCAGGAGCCGCTGATCGCATTCACCATCGGAACCATGGGCCTGGCGCTTTTCACCAGCACCCAGGAAGGCGAACTCTCTGAATGGTTCTCGACATCATACGATTTCGCCAAACAGATTCTGCCCCTGCTGCTTTTTGGCGTTGTCATCGCAGGCGCTCTGCTCGGTCGCGTCGGCAACGAGGGCCTGATTCCCTCTGAATGGGTCGCTCAGGCAGTCGGCGGTAACTCGCTCTTTGCCAACTTTTTCGCTTCGTTTGCCGGGGCATTCATGTATTTTGCAACCCTGACCGAAGTGCCGATTCTTGAAGGCCTGATCGGCAGCGGCATGGGGAAGGGCCCGGCGCTGGCTCTTCTGTTGGCCGGTCCCGCCTTAAGCCTGCCGAACATGCTGGTAATCAGGTCAGTGCTCGGCACCACAAAGACTGTTGTTTTTGTAACTCTGGTAATTGTCATGGCCACGATCAGTGGCGTGATTTTTGGAACTATCTACGGTTAATGGAGGTCTAAGTAATTATGAAAATTCAAATTCTCGGCACCGGTTGCCCCAAATGTCACAAGCTGGCTGAAGAAGCCGAAACTGCCGCAAAAGAACTCGGCCTGAGCTATGAACTGGTAAAGGTCACCGATATCAACGAGATCATGGGCTTCGGCGTCATGTTAACCCCGGCTCTGGCTGTTGACGGCAACGTAAAGTTCGCCGGCAAAGTACCAGGTATTGAAGAAATTAAAAAGCACCTTAAGTAAGGAGAAACGCATGTCTGGAATAACCTGTGCCTGTGGCGGCAGCCCGGCTCTTATTTACACCTGTTCCGGCGCCGCAGATGTCGGCGAACTGGCTGACCGTTCGGCTCGCCAGCTCAGCCGCGACAATATGGGTGCCATGTCATGCCTCGCCGGAATTGGCGGTAATATCAGTGGTTTCATTAAAAGCACTGAAGGTGCTGACCGGGTTCTTGTCATCGACGGATGCCCGCTCAACTGTGCCCGCAAGACTCTCGAAGAAAAGGGCCTGAACAATTTCAAACACCTTGTGATAACCGGTCTGGGCTTTCAAAAAGGCCAGACCGAAGTGAACCAGGCCAACATCGAAACAGTCTGCAGCAAGGCTGTCGAACTTATCGCATTACCAACCACATAATAACAGGAGAATCTGTATATGAAATTCTGTAAAATTGCATTATGCGCCGTAATTCTTTTATCGCTGACTACGGTTGAAAGTGTATTCAGCCAGTGTTGCCCCGGTCATGGCAGCGAGAGTGACAGCCAGGCGCCGGCGGCAGCAAAAGCTGCACCAGCAAGCGAAACCATGGTAACCGAGCCAGTTGCCGTTCAGCCTCAGGCAGCCACGAAGCCTAAAATGATCGAATTCGGATCTAAACAATGCAAAGCCTGCCAGGCGATGGAACCAGTTATGGAAAACCTCAAAAAGAGCCATTCGGAAGTGTTCGATATTGAATTTGTCGATGTCTGGCTTCCGGAAAATCAGGTTTTTGCGAAAAGCTACAGTATATCTTCGATTCCGACCCAGGTTTTTCTAGATTCTGCCGGCAAAGAAGTGTCTCGTAACACCGGCTTCTTTTCAGAAGAAAGCATTCTGACAAAGTGGCGCGAACTCGGAGTTGATGTCGATGCCAAAAAGGCAGACGCCCCCGTTAACACCACTTCTGAAGAACCCACTGGCAATACGCAGGAAAATGGTTCGGATTAAGACCGCTGTTTGATCATTGACAGGATTCAAAAATGCCTGATCGCACAAAAATCAAAAAAATTGTAACCAACCTCCTGCTCGTCTTTGTGCTGGTAACCATCGGCTTTTCGCTGGGCAAGCACAGCGTTCTGCGGCGCATGACAGCTGATGCGGCAACGGTTTCAGCCAGCAAAAGTTCGCAGACTGATGGCAAAAAAGCAGTTAAGGTTTTTTACATGCACAGCACTTTTCGTTGCGTTACATGCAGCGGAGCCGAGACGCTGGCGCTTGAACTTGTCGACAAGGAATTTGCTGATGCCAGAAAGAATCAGACACTCCTTTGGGAAGACGTTAACTTTCAGGAAAATGCGATACTGGCAAAGCAATTTGATGTTATTGCCAGTTGTATGGTGGTCGCGATCATCGAAAATGATGAAATTGTAGATTTTGTCAGGCTCGACGATGTCTTGACGCTTTCTGACAAGCCTGAAGAATTCAACGCCTACGTCAGAAACGCTCTTAACAACGCGCTAAGTAAAATCTCCGGAGAATAACATGGACTGGGTAAGCATCTCTTCAGCGGCCTGGCTTGGCATTCTCACTGCCATCAGTCCCTGTCCTCTCGCCTCAAATATTGCGGCAATATCGTTCATCGGCCGGCAGCTGCACAGTAAAACGGCAATTCTCAGCTCTGGTCTTCTCTACACGGCTGGTCGCACTGTTACCTATGTTGTCCTGGGAGCGCTTCTGGCAAGTGGCCTGCTGGCCAGCGGTGAAATTTCACGCTTTCTACAGAAATACCTCAACGAGATTCTTGGGCCGCTGCTGATAATTCTGGGCATGATTCTTTTAAACATGATCGGTGGTGGCGTCAGCATAAACATGGCCGGCGAAGGCATACAGAAAAAGGCGCAACAACAAGGCATGCTCTACGCATTTCCGCTCGGCGTGCTGTTTGCTCTTTCCTTCTGCCCGGTTTCTGCCGGCCTGTTCTTCGGCGGTCTGGTACCGCTAGCCGCCGGTGCCAACTCCACCTTACTGCTGCCTCTCATCTATGGAATTGGCACAGCTGTTCCCGTCGTTGTATTTGCCTTTTTGATCGCCTTTGGCAGTCAGTGGCTGGGCAAAGCCTTCAACAGTCTCAATAAAATAGAATTCTTTGTGAGAACCGCCACCGGCATAATTTTTATTCTTGTCGGCTTTTATTATAGCCTCGCCCACGTCTACGGCATCGTGCTGTTCACCTGATCTTCCAGCTATAAAAGGGCCGAAGTGGCTTTGCCAGTATTGAATCTGCCTGGCGGATTGCCAGGCGGGCAAAACAGCACCTTTAAAAGCCCCGTCAATTGTACCGGCAGGCACTAACATTATGCCAAATCTGTAGAACAAAAACAATTTTCATTTCGCTATCTGGCGAAATATAATATATTTACTTTAAAGCATAGCATAGTTTGAAAGCAATTAAATCTATGGAGCCAAACAATGAAGCACACACTCAATACTCTGAAAGTTCTTGGCGAAGAAACGCGTTTGCGCATCTTTATGGCGCTTGTCGATCAGGAACTCTGCGTTTGTCAGATCGTCTCCATGCTCGGCCTTGCTGCTTCGACAACCTCCAAACATTTAGCGCTAATGTATCAAGCCGGCATAATCGAACAGCGAAAAGATGGCAGATGGGCTTATTACAGCATTGCATCAGACTGGAAAGCAAAAAACAAGCTTCATAAATGGCTGCTCGAAGAACTCGCCACCTCAGACAAAATTAAAGCCGATCGCATAAAGCTTGCCGAAAGCCTCAGGCAGTGGGCGAAACAAGTTTGTAGTCCTGTTGATAAAGACGGCATGACTGATGAAAAATGCTGCTGAAAAGACTTATTAGAGCCAGGAGAGTCTATGAAGAAAAAAGTTTTGTTTTTATGTACCGGCAATTCATGCCGCAGTCAGATGGCCGAAGGATGGCTGCGACATCTGCATGGCGAACGTTTTGAGGCTTTTTCTGCCGGTATAGCCAAACACGGTATGAACCAATATGCCATTCAGGCGATGAAAGAGATTGGGGTAGACCTCTCGGCACATCATTCCAAATTGCTCAGCGAACTTGAGAGTCTTGAATTCGACCTGGTAGTGACGGTATGCAGCAACGCGCACGAAAGTTGCCCATTGTTTCCTGGCAAAGCAAAAGTTGTGCATGTGCCTTTTGATGATCCGCCAGCCCTTGCAGTTGGCTTGAGCGACAGTGAAGAAATAATGGCACCTTACCGCCGGGTTCGCGATCAGATCGGTGAATTTGTTAAGAGTATCGATAAACTTATAGATTGAGGTAATTCAATGGAAATCAAAATTTTAAATGACGACAAAATCAGATCTCAGGTCAGCCAGCGTTATGGCAGCATCGCCAAATCAGGTAATTCCTGCTGCAGTGCTTCAGCCAGCGGCTGTTGCCAACCAGATGGAATCCAGCAGGTGTCTGAAAAACTGGGGTATTCATCTGATGAGGTATCCTCAGTGCCAGAAGGCGCCAATATGGGCCTTGGCTGCGGTAATCCGCAGGCCATAGCCAGTCTTAAGCCTGGTGAGAGTGTTCTTGATCTCGGCTCTGGCGGCGGTTTCGACTGCTTTCTGGCAGCAAAGGCAGTCGGCTCTGCTGGTATGGTGATCGGAGTGGACATGACCCCTGAAATGGTCAGTAAAGCCCGAAAGAATGCTGTTAACGGTGGCTACAGCAATGTTGATTTCAGATTAGGCGAGATAGAGCATCTTCCACTTGCCGACAACAGTGTTGATGTAATCATTTCAAACTGTGTCATAAATCTCTCCCCAGACAAGGAAAGTGTTTTTCGCGAAGCTTTCAGGGTTTTGCGTAGCAACGGCCGCATTGCCGTGTCTGACGTTGTTGCCTTTAAACCCCTCACCGAAGAACTTCGCAACAATCTCGATGCCTATTGCGGCTGTATCGCAGGAGCCGCAACTGTCAACGAACTCGAAGCAATGCTCAAAGCGGTTGGCTTTGCAAACGTCAGAATAGAGATCAAGCCCGAAAGCCGAAATGTCGTCAAAGACTGGTTTAAAGGCGCTGAAGACTTTGTTTGTTCAGCAAACATCATGGCAGGCAAACCTTGAACTCATATGTGGCAGAAGATAGTCCTCTGACAACATTGAATTTGCAAGCTTTGAACAGCACAACAAGACATGCAAAATTTTAACACAAGGGCGTAGGCAGGTTTCCCATGCGCGGAAGCTTTTTTGCACAAGGACGTGCTTATACAGAGCTGCGCAGGATAGAGCAGCTCTGAGAGACAGGCAAATTTGACGCAATCCCGACAACTCCTACCTCAAATTTGCGTCTGTCGAGAGCTGTAGCGAATGGGATTCTGCCGAGAGCCCGACGTTAGCAGTATTCCATGGATCGAATTTTTGAACTCATATGTGACAGAGGACCAGTCGCAATAATAGCAGGTTAAAACACCAGGAGGTTTCTTAAAATGACAGAAGAAGTTAAACCCGGCATTGGTTTTTTTGAAAAGTATCTTACTCTGTGGGTCATTCTATGTATGGTCGTAGGCGTAGCCATTGGCAAATACCTGAAGTTTATACCTGAGTTTCTTGGCAAACTCGAATATGCAAGTGTTTCGGTGCCAATTGCGGTTTTGATCTGGGTAATGATTTACCCGATGATGATGAAGGTTGATTTTCAGAGCGTTAAAGACATTGGCAAAAACCCGAAGGGGTTGTTTGTTACCTGGGTCACGAACTGGCTGATCAAGCCTTTTACCATGTATGGCATAGCTGCATTTTTTTTCTACGTAGTGTTTAAGTCTATTATCCCTGAAAACCTTGCCAAAGATTACCTTGCAGGCGCTGTTCTTCTTGGCGCCGCGCCATGCACAGCCATGGTTTTTGTCTGGAGCTATCTTACGAACGGCAACGCGGCATACACAGTAGTTCAGGTTGCCACCAATGATCTGATAATTCTCGTTGCCTTTACACCCATAGTCGTTTTTCTTCTGGGCGTGACTGGTGTAACTGTTCCATGGAACACCCTGATCCTGTCAGTTGTGCTGTTTGTCGTAATTCCACTCGTTTTTGGAGTTATTACCCGCATGCATGTTATAAAACAGCACGGACTCGCTTACCTCAACGACACCTTTTTACCCAAGTTCAATAACATTACCATTGCCGGCCTTCTGTTGACGCTGATAATCATTTTTTCTTTCCAGGGCGATGTCATCCTCAACAATCCGCTTCACATCCTGTTGATCGCAATTCCTCTGACAATTCAGACTTTCTTGATTTTCTTCATTGCCTATCTAGCCTGCAAATGGCTGAAGCTCCCGCATAATGTGGCGGCTCCCGCCGGCATGATCGGCGCTTCCAATTTTTTCGAACTGTCAGTCGCGGTTGCCATAGCACTGTTCGGTCCAACGTCGCCAGTCGCCTTGGCAACAATCGTCGGCGTGCTCGTCGAAGTTCCGGTAATGCTCATGCTGGTTAGAATCGCCAACAATACTACTCACTGGTTTCCTGCCAAAGCCGGAATAGCCGAAAACTGAGCTTTCTATAGTAAAGAGAATGGCTGTTTCAAACAGATTCAGCCATTCTCTTATGAACCTGATTCACAGTCATATACAGGCTTTTTCAAACGCTGCAAGGCCTGAAGAAGCAACCCGGCCGATAGCCGAAGCCTCAGAGTTAAGCCATAGCAATGAGCTTTTGTATTGCAATCCTGTAAATGGTAGAATTTATCAGCACCAGCACTTTTTTGGCTCAAAGAAATATATGTGAACCAATTAGCTTTTTATGCAGGAAACGGAGAGGTACGATGGCTCATAACACGGTAAAAGCAGGCTTTTCGGCGTTGGTAGAAAGATTAAACCTCTATCCGCAGGGGGCTACTGCATCAGAACTGCTTTATAAAATCCTGCAGATCCTTTTCAAGGACAATGAAGCGAGTCTGGTAGCAGCTCTGCCCATCAAGCCCTTTACTTCGCGCCGAGCTGCCTCAATATGGCAGATGCCTGAAGCAAAGGCTCGTGATATTCTGGAAAGCCTTGCCGACAAAGGCTTGCTCGTCGATATGGCGCATGGCAAAAACACCCTTTACTCTCTTCCACCGCCCATGGCCGGCTTTTTCGAATTCTCTCTGATGCGCGTTCGATCAGATATTGACCAGAAAGCTTTAAGTGAACTTTTCTTTCAGTATTTAAACGTTGAAGAGGATTTTATCAAGGATCTTTTCACCGAAGGTGAAACTCAATTAGGCCGGGTTTTTGTCAACGAGCAGGCGATTTCTCAAAAAAGCAACTTAATGGTTCTTGATTATGAAAAAGCCTCCGAAGTATTCGAAACTGCTTCGGCAATGGCAGTCGGAATGTGCTATTGTCGTCATAAAATGTTGCATCTTGGTCGAGCTTGCCAGGCTCCAATGGATATCTGCATGACTTTCAATGTCGCTGCTGAATCGTTGATTCGGCATGGCAATGCCAGAAGAATTGACAAGAAAGAGTGTTATGACCTTCTGCAACAGGCCTATGACAGTAACCTGGTTCAATTCGGTGAGAATGTCAGGGAAAAGGTAAACTTTATCTGTAATTGTTGCGGCTGCTGCTGCGAAGCGCTGCTTGCCGCCAAGAAGTTTGCAATTCTTCACCCGGTTCACACAACAAATTTTTTGCCCGAGATTATCAAAGATAAATGCGTTGGTTGTGGAAAGTGCGTCAGCGTTTGCCCGGTTGACAGCATGAGCCTTATATCAGCTGACGATCCCGATGCTCCGACGCGAAAAGTTGCTCAGGTTAATGTTGAAACCTGTCTTGGCTGCGGCCTGTGCTTTAAAGAAAGAACGCGCGATTGCATCGATCTTAAAGCAAGAGATAAACGAGTGATTACTCCGGTCAATGGCACCCATTTAAGAGTTTTGATGGCTATTGAAAGAGGCAAGTTGCAGAATTTTATTTTCGACAATCGCGTTTTATGGCATCATCGAGCGCTTGCCGCCGTTTTGGGCGCGATTCTAAGCCTTCCCCCGGTCAAGCGGGCTCTGGCAAACGAGCAGATTAAATCAAGATACCTGGCATTTATATCAGAAAGATTCGAAAAACATTATTATCGCCCCGCTGATGAGAAGCGGTAACAGGTTTGTTATGGCTGATAATACAGTGGGGTTTCAGGATGGTGATTGACGAACTCCCTGTCGATTCAGCTCCAGCTCTTTTTTTTGATACATGCTGTTTGCCAAATATGATTTCGATCGTTCCGTCGAACGGGAAACGTCAGCCAGGCGATTCATTGTTTCTATGTAGACCTGCGCGTATGTAAATTTGCGTTTGGTGTGGCGAGAATTGTTGTTTTTACAGCTCAAAACTTGACAATCAGTAAAACTTTGCAATACATTGGTTTTGGTTGAACTGGGTTAAAAGAATGATAAAAATGCAGGACTCAAGAGAGGCAATGCCAATGACGAAGAGGCTGCGGCGGTCAGCCATCCAAAGCACTACCTCTGTGCTGCTGGTTGCAATGCTTTGTCTGCAGTTCATAATAATTGCGCTGCCGCACGAATTTCATGGAGAAACGTCGAAACCAGAAAAGAAGTGCTGCAAGCATGACCCTGTTTTTCGTCAGAGCACAAGCCACTCATTGCTCCTGAAAAATGCAGAACTGCACGATGCAAACTGCAGGATATGCAGTCTTGGCATTCTGATTACATGCATTACAGCTTATACCAGTTGTGTGTCGCGCCAACTCGGTATCACCCAGTCTCAAATTTTACGGCCGAACTTGCATGTTTGCCGTGAACAAATGTTTTTGAGACAATTCTTACGCTCTCCTCCTGCTGAAATAATTATCTGATAGATTTTTCCCTATCCTGTCGCCGGTTGTACTGGCGCTATTTCAGAACTTACAAAACCAGGAGGACCTGATGCACAGGTTATTAATATTTGTTCTGCTTACTTTATCCGTGCCAGTTTGTGCAGAAAACACTGAAATTGGCGAGCTGAAAAAGCAGATTGAGCTGCTTACGCAGAGTGTTCAGCAACTCAATCAAAGAGTTGAAACTCTTGAAATGGAAAAGGCGATTCTATCAGAGATGGCCGCGATGCCGGCAACACCACCGTCGCCTTCAGTAACAAAAGCATCACCGGCTCAAGGCGTATATCAAAATCAAAATCCGGATATCAGCGTCACCGGAGTTTTTACGGTTAAGGGCAGCGGCGATCAGCGTGATCCCGATCGAAATTCGCTCAAGCTTGATGGCACTGAATTGAATTTTTCAAGATCGGTCAGCCCGTACACCAGAGCAAATGCGACAATAGGCTTTCATGACAATGAAGCCCATGTTGAAGAGGCTTATGCCGACATTGCGCACACACTGCCGGGCGAGCTTGAACTGAGAATCGGCAGATTTCTTGCTCCGATGGGCTATCTTAACAGAATACATCCACATGACTGGCCATTTGTCAGCAAGCCTTTAATCAACAGCTATTTTTATGGCGGGGAACATGGTTACAGTGACGATGGCCTGTCGCTCAGCAAAATCATTGATTTGAAGAGCAAGACTTATGTGAGATTGAACGTGGATGCGCTTAACGGCAATAACAGTAGTTTGTTCAACAGCGGCCAGACCCGTGTTTATGGCAGTCGGCTTTCTATGCATACTCCATTTAACGACAAACAGGATATGCAGCTTGGTGTTAACTATCATGATGGTGCCTGGAATAGGGCCGGAGACCTCGGCTCTAAGATATATGGCGCAGATCTGATGCTGCGGCATCGCATTGACCAGTTCAATCGAATAACGCTCTGGGGAGAATGGTTATGGAACGAGCGTGAGCAAATGGTCGGCAAAAGCATTGATTCTCACGGCTACTATATAAGCACGATGTACAAGTTTCGAAAAGACCATGACTGGCATGTCGGGCTGAGCTATGACTGCTCGGAAAAGCCGGGCGACAGTCGTTTTAACAGTATTGCCCAGTCTGCTTATGTTGGCTATTGGCTGACCGAAAATGACCGTCTGCAGCTGCAATTCCGCAAACTCCGTGATCCATTTGTCGGTCGCGACAATAACGAGATCTGGTTGCAGTTCATCTGGGGCATGGGACCTCACAAGCCACATCTGGCCAACTTCTAAAAAGGACTGACAATCATGCTTAACAGAATATCAACTTTGTTTTTTGCATTGCTTCTAGTTCTCAATGTTTCCGGCTGCTCTCGACAATCTGTCAGCGATTTTTCTCCATACCCCAATGAAAGCGGCACGGTAAAGCTTGCGCTGGTCGCCGAACCGCTCTCTTTTGTCGCCGTTGACGGCAGCAGAATCGAACTTGCATCGATCATAATCAATCCGGTACAGCTCAAAACCCTTGAATCTGGAGTTACAGCGAGAAGTGCGCTGCGTCATGCCAATGGTCATGATCATGACCACGATAATGCTACAACCGATGAGGGTCGCCCTTTTCCTGCCGACCCAAATCGTGAGGCTGGAGACAACCGGCCGCTGGTTGCAGAAAGCTTTGCTCTAAGCGGCTCAATTGATATTGCCCGTGTCGGTGAAATAGCCGCCATAGTTCAAAAAGCGGCCAGCAAGTATGGTTGGCGTCTGGAATGTGCGAGCAGCATTGGAGAAAACGCCACCGCTGCTCTTCAGATCTATGGCAAAGTAAAAACAGGCGGAAATGAGTATCCGTTTGCCTGTGTGCTTGAAGACAGCTTTTCCCTGCAGTTTTCTTCGGATAATGTCGTAATGGCAGAAACACTTACACCTGTAGGCTTAAAGCTTAATATGCAGACTCTGTTGCAGGATCTTGATTATCCTGCCCTGATAGGTGGAGGAAAAATAGAGATAAGCAGCACTGCGCATGGCAATGTTCTGGCAACGATCCTTGCAAAACTGGCTCAGGCAGGTGAAATCGAGTCTCATGATGGCCACGAACACGACGATGATCACGACCACGACGACGACCATGACGACGACCATGAATGAAATGAGGGAATTACATGAAACATTCTTACAAACTGATTTGTCTGCTTGTATTGTTAGCATTCTGCATTCTGGCGCCATCGGCGCAGGCTGCCATCGAAATTGTCACTACCACAACTGATATCAAGGCCATTGTCGAAGCCGTAGGTGGCAATCGCGTTCGGGTTACTTCGATTGCACGCGGT
This sequence comes from Candidatus Riflebacteria bacterium HGW-Riflebacteria-1, assembly GCA_002839445.1. GTDB lineage: Bacteria > Muiribacteriota > Ozemobacteria > Ozemobacterales > Ozemobacteraceae > Rifleibacterium. The sequence goes on along the minus strand of PGYB01000012.1, from coordinate 119,153 downwards.
CATGAAGATCCCCATTTTGTTGAGCCAAGGCCTACTTTCATGCTGACATTGCGGCGGGCTCGACTGTTGTTCCTGGTCGGTCTCGACCTCGAAATCTGGTTGAAACCTTTGATAGAAGGCTCGCGAAATTTTGCGATTCAACCTGGCAACACCGGTTATGTAGATTGTTCGCAGGTGATTGGAGTTAAAGAAATTCCGATGATCAGAGTCGATCCTTCCATGGGCGACGTGCATCCTTCTGGCAATCCTCACTACTGGCTTGACCCGGAAAACGGAATTCGTATTGCCGAACTGGTGGCCAGAAGACTTGCCATTGAAGAACCTGACAAGACCTCTCATTTTGAGAGTAATCTGAACGAGTTCAAAACACAGGTAAAAAACAGCATGGTGGCCTGGAAAACACGGCTTTCCGGCCTGAAGAATCGTAAAGTCGCCTGCTATCATAACTCGTGGATCTATTTTACCGATTTTGCCGGACTTGAGATAATAGGGTATGTCGAGCCGCGACCTGGTGTGCCACCAACGGCCAGAGAAATTGCCACACTGGTAACAACGATGAAGGCCCACAATTCCACCCTGATTCTGCGCGAAAAATATCATTCAGATCGTTTTGCTAATATGGTAGCCGGGCGGGCCGACGGCAAGGTTCTGGTTTTGCCGAGCTCTGTCGGAGCCGTTGATGGCACGTCCAGCTACATTGAACTGATTGATTATCTGGTTAATGCCATTGCAAAAGAACTTACTGCATCATGAGCGACTGGTTCAGCTCTAGAGAGCTTTCTGTCGGTTATAACCGGCAGAAAGTGCTCGAAAATCTAACCTGTCACATAACTACAGGCGAGACAATCGGTCTTGTCGGCGCCAACGGCTCCGGCAAGACCACTCTGCTCAAAACCATGCTGGGGCTTATTCCGCCCCTGGCCGGCGAAATGAGCACGGCCAGAGACAAGATTGTAGCCTACATACCGCAGGCACATGAAGTTGACGAGCTTTTTCCCTTCACTCTCCGTGAAATTATCGAAATGGGCGCCAGCGCCGAGCTCAAGCCCTGGCAGGCTCCCGGCTCGGCAATCAGTGATAAAGTTGATGCGGCGCTTTTACAGACTGGCTTGATTGAGAAAGCTGAGTGGTTGTTCAGCAACCTTTCCGGCGGACAAAAGCAGCGCGCGATTCTTGCGCAGGCATTGGTGCGCAGGCCAGACGTCATGATTCTCGATGAACCGACCCGCGGGCTCGACATTGTTCAGACGCAGCATTTTCTCTCTACTCTGGAGCAACTGCGCCAGCGCAATGGCTTAACCATGATTTTCGTGTCACACATTCTGGAAGACATTGTTGGCATTGCCGGCAGAATATTCATGCTTTCAGACTGCAGGATGCAGATTCTTTCCGAGCTTAATGCCGATTCGATTGTTGCGTTTAAAAAGCATTTAATAGCTGTTGCAGAAAACAAAAACTATGAATGAGTCATTTACTGAATTAGCGAAATTTTTCTGGCTTGCTTTCGCGGTTGTGGCCTGCAGTGGAGCAGCCCTGGCAGTTGCCGGGATTTATCTGCATCAACGCCGCGGTCTATTCCTGGGTGCCGCATTACCACAGATTGCCGGCTTCGGGCTGGTGCTGATGTCGTTGTCTGGTGCCGGCGAAGCTTTGTCGGTGCTGGTAGTGCTGGCGTTTTGCACCGCCTTTTTAGCCTGGAAGCCTGATCAAAACCATTCGGGCGTAACGCTTGAAGCATTTATCGGCACTGGTTTTGTCGTTGCCATGGCTGGGAGTTTACTGGCCCTGTCACTGACTCATGCTGAGGCCCACGGTCAGGAACTTCTTTTTAAGGGCAGCATACTGGCCGCCAGTCCCGACGATCTTATGATGACCATGTTTTTGAGTCTACCACTGGCATTGTTGCTGATCGCTCTGCGCCGTCGATTTCTGCTGGTCAACCTGATACCTCTGCAGGCTCAGATCAGTGGCATAAAAGTCAGAACTTACGAGCTGTTCCAGTTCTTTTTGCTTAGTGCAATAATCGTCATCAATCTAAAAACGCTTGGGGCAATGGCCACGTTTGGTTTTTTGCTTTTTCCCTGTTTGAGCGCAATTTCTTTAACAACCTGCGTGTCGGGAATATTCTGGCTGGCACCGACAATCGCTTTCGCCGCCGGACTGGCTGGTATTGCACTGGCAATTGTCTTTGATCTGCCGGCTGGCCCATCATTGATTTTTCTTCTGGCGTTGAGCTGGTTGCTGGCCCGTAACTTTTCACGCTTTGTGATCAGGCGCTGAAATTGGGGGGGGCACGACACCAAACCAAAAGCAACCCGGCCGATAGGCCGAAGCTCCCGAGCTCATTATGAGCGTCAGCGCAATTTACAATAGAAAGAAGTGGGAATCAGTTTATCGGTGGTATGAAACGCTCAAGTTCTTTTCTGGCAGCGGCAACGACCTCTTCTATCTGGTTGGGCGGGGTTTTATCGACATTGTGCTCTTTTTTGATTCCCAATGAAGTTATTTCAACATATCCATAATTCTTTATTCCAAGGTGCTCGACTATTTTTTTTCCGCAGGCTGTCGGACAGCCATCTATTATCAGCACCGATGCGGCTGACTGCGCTGTCGCAAGCATTTCCGGAATATGCCCGCCAAGCCCGGCCAGACAATTCATAGTTGCTTCTTTTGTATTATCAAGCTTTTTGGCGGCTTCGTTAGAAAGCTGGCCAACGTTCGAGCCGCCTGAACATGGGTAAACAAAGCATTTGGCAGAATTTCCACAACAATCACTCACGATCAGTTTCTCCTCATTGGCGTGCGCATTGGCGCGGGTATGGCGATTCCCGAAATGACCATGCTGGCAAGCATATTCGAAAAACGTCTGGTAGCCGCCATCGTTCTGGCAATATGGGGCACTGCAGTACGCGGTGGCTACATGTTCAATGCAATTTTATAGAGCCCACATAGATTCGCCACTGCTCAAAATGTTGGCAGACATGAAGTTATGTGGTTTAATTACCTGCCATGCTAAATCAGGGTTTAACCACAAAAATCTCGGCTGCCAGCGAAGAGTGCTTTTCTGTCGTTGCCGCTGTGCTGCAGTATTGCAATACCAGAAGGGTGTTCTCAATTAAAAAGCTCCCAGGTTTTCGCCCAACTGCAAAAAGATACAGATAATTATAGATGCAAATGGAGATAAATAATTGACTGAAAAAACTGCTGCTATGGCTGAGTTATGCCCGTTGTGTGGCGCTGACGGCAGTGACTTTTACGAACAGCGATACTTTTGCTGTGAAAACTGCAAAGGGATTTTTCTTGCTCCATCTTTAAGACTTGAGCCGGAACTGGAGAAGATCCGTTATGAAAAGCATAACAACGATGTCAATGACCCGGGTTACCAGAAATTTGTCGAACCGGTCGTGAACGCAGTTTTGGCAAATTTCTCGGCACAGCATCGCGGACTGGATTTCGGGGCCGGCAAAGGCCCGGTGGTATCAAGTATGCTGGCCGCAAAAGGCTGCAATATTGCACTATATGACCCGTTTTTTCACAACCATACAGAGTTGTTGCTGCAGACATACGATTACATAGTATGTTGCGAAGTGATTGAGCACTTTTATCAGCCGGCAGAAGAATTTGGGCGATTGCATAGCCTGCTCAAGCCATGTGGCAAGCTTATTTGCAAGACCCTGCTTTACGATCGCCAGACTGACTTTTCCCGCTGGTTTTACAAAAACGATGAAACCCATGTATTCTTTTACCAGGCAGCCACCATGGCCTGGATTGAAGAGAATTTCGGCTTTTGCGACCTGCATATCAGCGACCGACTGATCGAATTAACCTGTAAAAAACTAGCAAGTGACTAATTCTTTAGATTTCTGGTAGAATACTACCTCAAACAATACTGTTTGCAACATTTGCGAGAGAATGCGTGCAAATGGCTGTCTGATCGCCGGTAAATGTCGGTCTTGGAAATGTCTCTCAAGCCTTGATAATGGAAAAAATGTGAACGATAACAATCTTGTGAGCGGTAACAACATCTGGGTAAAGCGTTTCTGGATTTTTTTCGTCTTAACCATGACGGTAAAGGTTGTTCTGGCACTGTTTCTCGACCTGGTGCCAGATGAAGCCTATTACTGGGAATTCGCACGCCGCCCGGCTCTGTCGTATTTCGATCATCCGCCGATGGTCGGCTATATGATAGCTTTGTTGCGGCCGTTTTTAGGCGACTCCGTTCTGGCAGTGCGCGGCTTTGCACTCGTTTCAAATGCCATGGTCACTCTGATACTGTTTTTTATCTGTCAGCGCGTATTCTCATGCGCAAAAACCGGTTTTTTCAGTGTACTGCTTTTTCACCTCACGCCTTCCGGGCTGGCTGTTGGTTTTCTGATGACCCCTGACACACCTCTGGCGCTATTCTGGGCTTTATGCCTGATCACGTTTCTCAGTATAATAAAAAATCCAGAGCCCGTTCTACCCTGGGTTTTCATGGGTGTTTTTCTCGGGCTTGGCGCGTTGTCAAAATACAATATGATTCTTATGGTTCCGGCTGTTGCCGCGTCAATTCTGATTTTTCCTGAACGCAGAAAACTTGTTTTCACTGCCCGCTACTGGATCATGGTATTGCTGGCCTTCGCCGGCACGATTCCAATCCTGTTATGGAACATGCAAAATGAATGGGCTTCTCTAAAATTTCAGTTCGAACACGGGCTGCAGCCAGGCAATTACTCTTTATGGCGATATTTTGGCGAGTTTCTCGGCGGTCAGTTGATCACGATGGGGCCTGCGGTCTTTGTACTGTTGTGCTGCCTGTCGGTCTCTCAGGTCATAAAATCCTTTAAAGCAAAAAACGAAGAAGTGTTTTTTCTTGCCGTCACGATTTTGCCGGCGTTATTGTTATTTGCATACTCAGGAAGCAAAACCAAGGTTGAGGCAAACTGGCCGCAAATCGCCTATATTGGCGGGTTCCCGCTTATCGCGCATTGGCTGGTAACCGGCTGGACAAAAAAACGGGCGCTCTGGACAATCTTGCCCGGAGCTATTTTGACCGTAGTGGCACTGCTGCATTCTTTGACCCTGATTTTACCTGTTCGCGATGTCAGCTACCGTCTGCACGGCTGGCAGGAAGCCGGCGCACTGATCAGGCAGGTCGATCAGGAGACCGGCGGGAACCTTTTGTTTGTCGGTCAAGGTTATGGCCTGGCCGCGAGCATGGCATTTTATGCCAGTTTGGCTCCCGAACGCACAGCAGAGGCTAATTCAGGCAAAAACTACAGATTCTGGGATTCTCAAAGAAAAATCAACGAAGCAACAACAATTGTCTATGTTGATGAAGACGATCGTTCTGAAGCACGCCGCCGGGGCGAAGAATTCGAGCAGACAGACTACCGCAGACACGAAATTTATTTGCGCAATAAACTCGTTAGAACCTTGAATATATCGATTTTTCGCAACAGAAAAACTAACACAGGACAGGGAAATTGATGAAAAATGCATGTGTAATTCTACCGACTTATAATGAGGCTGATAACATTGCTGAAATTATTGCCGCCGTTTTTCGCGTTGGCGAAAAGCTCCAGAACTGGCAAATCTCAATTCTGGTGGTAGACGACAATTCTCCCGATGGCACCGGCACAATTGTAAAAGACCTGCAAAGCTCCTTCCCACGGCTTTGCCTGCTCGAAGGCCAGAAAGAAGGCCTTGGGCGCGCCTATATTCGTGGTTTTCAGTGGGTTTTTGACCACCTGCCGCAAACTGATTATGTTTTTGAAATGGATTCAGATTTTTCGCACGATCCTGAATGCATCGCTGATTTTCTGAAAATGGCAGATAGCGGTTACGATTTCATAATTGGTTCGCGCTACATCAAAGGCGGCGCGTGTCCCGACTGGAAATGGCATAGAAAACAGCTTTCTTTCTGGGGAAATCAATACATTCGCTTAGTTGGCGGCCTGAGCAAGGTTCACGACTGCACGTCTGGGTACAGGTGCATATCGACAAACCTCTTGCGCAAAGTAATTTTCTCCAAGCTGCAGACAAAGGGGTATGCCTTCCAGATGAGCCTGCTGCATCAGGCTCTTAAGCTGGGCGCCAGAACCGCAGAAATTCCAATTATTTTTATCGATCGCCGCGAAGGCCATTCAAAACTGGGCAAAGGCGATATTGCTGAGTGCTTAAAGACCGCGACAGTATTACGTTTCCGCAAATACTAGCTTAAATAAATTTTGAATATTTGCTTTCGCACATACCTTACACACTGTGTTTTCTCGTTCTCGTAATCGTAATCGTTCTCGCAATCGTTCTCGTGCTCGCACCTCGGCTGCTATGGTTTGTCGTGCTTTCTGCAATAAATCTGGGAGCCTGAGATGAGCTCGCTCAGGCGGGATTCGTGAATATAGCTGCACCCTTTCTCGACCTTGATCGGCTCTTTAAGATAGCCGTTCCGCACGAATTTGCCGGCGAGGCTGGTCACATCGTTCTCGTCAAATCTCTTGATTATCTCATCAGGGTGTTCGCGGAAATAGTCGTCGACGGCATTGGCAATGAGACGAAGATTGTTGCGGCAAGCTTCTCTGATCGGTTTTTCTCTGGCTTCACGCAGATGTGCCGCTACTGATTCAGCTTCAAGCGAGTTCGGTAGATAGCGATTGCTCAACACTGTTTCAATCTGAGATTTTTCGACTGGCCGCGCATAGTTTTGTCTGTAGATCTTTTCGAGCTCTTTTTCGATTGTTCTGGGACCTTCAATTTCCTCGCGCTTATAATAGTATTTATAGCTGTTAGTGGCTCGCGGGTTCGAAATCTTAGGGCGGCTGCGGCTGGGTTTTGCCGGCATTTCTTCAGCCAGCGGCGCCGGCAATAACGGCTTTTCAAGCTCAAACACATATTCGGCCTGCAAAGTTGCGCTGTCGGCTTCCCCCTGCTCTAAATACTGCTCGGCAATTTCGACGCTCTGCGTTGCTGCCGGCGAAGGTTCGGCGCCAGAGCAGACAAAGACATTGTACATGCTCAAAAATGAAACTGTAACTCTGATTGCCCATGACTTTTCTGCTCGCATTGTTGCCGCCTCCATACGGCATTCTATCGATTGTTTTGCTGTTTTACAACCCCAGGTTTTCAATAGAATTTGTTTGGCAGATGAGTTCGTTCCGATCGCGAATTATTGCTCTTGAGCAACGCGGCAAATGCTCAGACTTGTGCTTTTGCAGAGCTATCCACAGATTCCGCAGATTATCGCCGATTAAAGACGTTTGGCGAGGGAGTTGAAAAGATGCAGTAAACTTTTGTTTGCTTATTGATGCGGCAGCTTTATCGCTCATAAATGCCTTCTTATCCGCGCAATAGCTGCAGTCGACGGATACTTTTCGGGTTTTTCTTTACCTGCCGTGGCGGGCGTGTTATTCTGCTTTCTGTCGTGCGTTGGCGCGGAATCAGATATACAACGAGGTGTGATATGAAGACTTTAATCGAACCTTTCAAAATCAAGATGGTTGAACAGATTCGCCAGACCACCGAAGCTCAGCGCATCAAGCTGCTTAAAGAAGCCTATTACAACCCGTTTCTGATCAAGGCCGACAACGTTCTGCTCGACTTTCTTACTGACAGCGGCACCGGCGCGATGAGCGACAAGCAGTGGGCAGCGATGATAACCGGCGACGAAGCTTATGCCGGCAGCAAGAGTTTTTATCATTTCGAGAGCGTTATTCAAAAGATCACCGGTTTTAAACACGTGATTCCGACCCACCAGGGGCGCGCTGCCGAAAAAATACTGTTCACAACCGCACTAAAAAAAGGTGATTGCGTTCCCAATAATACACATTTTGACACCACCCGTGCCAATGTCGAGTATCAGGGCGCCGAAGCCGTTGATCTCGTCATTGCCGAAGGCAAACAGCCGGCGCTGGTACATCCTTTCAAGGGCAACATCGACCTGGTAAAACTCGAAGAGTATCTCAAAAAGAACCACAAAAATGTACCGCTCGGCATGATGACGGTTACCAACAATTCGGGCGGTGGCCAGCCGGTTTCGATGGCAAACATCAAAGCCGCTGCGAAAATCTACAAAAAATACAAGGTGCCGTTTTTTATCGATGCCTGCCGTTTTGCTGAGAATTCATATTTCATCAAGATTCGCGAGAAGGGCTACGAAAAGAAAACTCCGCTCGAAATCGCGCAGGAAATGTTTTCTTATGCCGATGGCTGCACGATGAGCGCCAAAAAAGACGGTATGGTCAATATCGGCGGTTTTCTCGCCATGAACGACGGCGATCTCGCCGCCAATTGCCGCAATCTGCTCATTCTCACCGAAGGCTTTCCGAGCTATGGCGGGTTGGCTGGCCGCGACCTCGATGCGCTGGCTGTTGGCCTGATGGAAGCTCTTGACGAAGATTATCTGCGCTATCGTGTGCGAACTGCCGAATACATGGGTGATCGGCTGCTGGCAGCCGGCATCGGCATTATCCGCCCGACCGGCGGTCACGCTGTATACATCGACGCCAAGTCGGTTTACCCGCATATCCCGGCCGAACAGTATCCCGGTCAGGTCCTCTGCTGCGAACTATATCGCACCGGCGGTATTCGCGGCGTCGAAATTGGCTCGGTAATGTTCGGCAAGAAAGACAAAAAGACTGGCAAAGAGATCCCATCAGCGATGGAACTCGTGCGTCTCGCCTTTCCGCGACGCGTCTACACCCAGAGCCACTTTGACTACGCCGTTGAGGCCATTATCGAAACATATGAGCAGCGCAAAAAAGCGAAAGGTCTCAAAATCATCTGGGAGGCGCCCTTCCTGCGCCATTTCAGCGCCCATTTCGCACCGGTGAAGTAAAAACTGCCGCGCATCAGCGTTCACAATTACAGGTTATCTTTATTGCCGCCCTGCCGAGATAAATCGGCCGGGCGGCTTACATAAACAGTTGTCGGTATAAATCTCGCTCAGATGTGGTGGACAGTATGGATCGAGCAGCAAGGCAAGCCCGCATTAAAGAACTCGAAAAAGAGCTTTCTTACAAAGAGTCACAGTTCTGGGAAGACTCGCCTTATCACGACATGAAAATTGGCGCACTCCGCCAGGAGCTTGCTGAGCTTAAAGACGCCGAGGCCGACGCTTCACCTTTCAGTCTCAAAAATATCTGTAAATTTATTGAATCGTTGTTTGGTGAAGACAAATAAAGATTACACCTTGTTCTGGCGATGTGATTGCAGGGCTAATCAGCCTCTTCCAGGATCTCTTTGTGTTTGCGAACGATAAAGACCAGCAAAATTAAGCCAAACACGATCATGAAAAACGGGCCGATCAGTGATGGTTCTACCATTGTCTGCGTGGTATCGGCAGGGTTGACGCGCGCGGTCATGCCGTCGCGCAGGTAGCTGGCGAGCGTTGCCCGGCGCTGCTTTTCGACCTCATCTGGAGTTGGCTGGCTGCTGCCAAAACGGCTCGAGCGTAAAAAATTGCCCGAAATCGCTTTTCCTTGATAAGTTCCGGTGAAATGCAGTCTGACGTCTATCGACCAGGTTTTCTCGCCGCTTTCAGAATCTTCGTCGTAACTGGCTTGCGCCTCTGAGCCGCTGATGATGATTGGCACTTCCGGCCAGCCCAGCGCCTGCCAGTTCTTGTAAAGCGTGTGCACGCCAATGCCTATGAACAGCAGGGGGAACATCATCAGAAAAAGTTTGCCGAACAAAAGCATGCAGCCGCCGTTACGGTTCAATCTGCGCGCATCGCCTCGGGTTTTTGTCTGTGAGCTCATCGACTGATTCTCTTGTTGAAAACTTCAGCTGTCAGCACGACTGCGCCTTTCATGAGAAGACTCCTAACCTTTGCTGCTGCCGCTGGTGATGCCGGCGACGTAGGCGCGCTGCGCCACCATGAAGACGATCAGCGAGGGAAGCGCGGTAACGACGCCGCCTGCCAGAAGCATGCCCCAGCTGCCAAAATGTTGTGACGTCAACGAAACCAGCGCGACCGGTAAGGTGAACATCGGCTCATCCTGCATGATTACCAGCGGGTAAAGAAACTGGTCCCAGGTGTAGATGAAACTGGTTACCGCCAGACTGGCAAGAATCGGCCGGCACAAGGGCAGGGCGATGTGCACGAACAGATCGAAGTCGCTGCAGCCATCGGTTCTGGCGGCGTCAAAAATTTCGTCGGGCAGGTCGAGCATGAACTGCCTGACCGCGAAAATGCCGAACGCATGCGCGCAGCCCGGAATAATCAGGCCGGCAAACGAATTGAGCATTCCCAGCGATTTGACGATGACGAACACCGGTATCATTATCACCTGGCCAGGTATCATCATTGCCAGAATCAGCATGGTGAAAAGACGGTCGCGCCCGGGAAACACCATGCGCGCAAACGCAAAGGCGGCCAGCGAATTGAGCAGCAGCGAAAGAAAGGTGTAGCCAAAGGCATGAATCATGCTGTTCATGGCGAAACGCCCGACGTCGCCAACGCTGAGCAATTGCCGGAAAGAGTCTAATGACCAGTTCTGCGGCAGATAGCGCGATCCCTGGGTCTGAACCAGTGGAGAAGGCGCCAGCGCCTCAGCCGACATGAATATGAAAGGCAGCATGGTAACTGCCAGAGTGCAGGCAAGAAAGCCGAAGAACAGAGTTTCTTTAAGCAGCCGTTTGCGTGTTGCTTTCTGCATGTGGCTTTCCTTTCAGCTCAGCTTGCGGCGGAACTGCCGCTGCCAGATGTTGAATATAAAGAAAAATACAAACAGCACAGTTATGACCGAAGAGGCGTATCCGAGCTGAAACGAGCCAAAGGCGCGGTTATACGAAAAAAGCAGCAGTGACATGGTCGCGTCTTTCGGCCCGCCTCCTGTTAACACGTAGGGCTCGATGAAAAACTGAATATTGGCAACTATTGCGCCCACGGCAACCGCAAACAGAGTGCCGCGCAGTCCCGGCAGGGTGACATGGCGAAACTCGCTCCAGCTGCTGCCGCCATCGATGCGCACTGCTTCGTAAAGTTCGCGATTGATAAGTTCAAGCCCGGCCAGGATGATCAGCATACTAAGACCATAACTGCGCCAGACCGAAAAGATTATCAACGAAAACAGCGCGAGATCAGGGTCGCCGAGCCAGTTGACCGGTGCAAATCCCAAAAGGTTGAGCGCTGCATTGATCGGGCTCTGCTGGCAGTAAAGCCAGCGCCAGGTAACAGCCGAGGCCACCATGGTTATTACCGAGGGTAGAAACAACCCCATGGCCAGAAGGGTTCGCCGCCAGCCCCGTAAACGGTTGATCACCAGCGCCAGCGTCAGGGCGATCATTATGTTAAGCGGCATGCCGACAAGCAGATAGACAAAGGTGTTTTTGACGCTTTTCCAGAAAACCTCGTCCTGGTAAAGGCGCAGGTAATTCGCGGCGCCAGTGAACAACGCGTTGGCCGGATCAGTTATGCTGGCCGCTCCGAGGTCGGTAAAACTGGCGGCAAAAGCCACGCAAAGCGGCAGCAGTCTGAATACAAGCATGACCGCGAGTGCCGGCAATAAAAAACAGGCGACGCGCCGCAGTGGCGTGCTGTTAAGAGCCGGCAACGTTTTATGCGCGACAACTCCACGCACAACATATATGCATACCAGCAGAAGCGGGAAAAAGGTCAGCGCCGCCCAGTAAATCATGCCGGTGCGCGGGCGGTCAGAGATGTCGCGCTCGCTGATCACCTCAGCCATAACTGCGTTCATCTCTTTGACAAGAACTCCGGCGTCGGCGCCGCTTTCCATAAACGCGCTGTAGCGCCGGTGAAAACGGTCCCAGAAAATACTCCATTCTTTTTCTGACGGCGGCAGGCGAGTGTCTTCGAGCTGTGCGCGAAAAACCTGCATGACCGGGTCATCGATCAATTGAGGGGTTTGCATGGCATGGCGACTGGCCGGAATGTCACTCGAAATTTCATACCATTCAGCCTGTATTTCCGGGCGACTCAAAAAAAGAATAAACTTGCGGCCTATTTCTTTATGGCGCGATTCCTTGAATTGAACAAGGTTAGAGCCACCAATAAACGACGTTGCCGTTTTATTGGCCGGCATGACTGCCATACCCCATGAACTCTTCAGCCGGTGCTGGTTTCTTTTGAGGTCAGCTGCCATCCAGGGTCCCGAAACAGCCACTTCGTAAAAACCCTGATCGAATTCGCTGATGTAATCTATGCCTGAGTCGTGCGGTTTGCCGATAAAGCCTTCCTGGTGCATGCTTCTTTCGTAGCCGACTGCAGCAGCCATCTTTTCTTCATCAAAAGCTGCAACTCCCGCCTGCAGCGGCACAAAATTGCCGCCGGCCTGCCAGTAGAACATCTCAAAAGTGAAACCCTGCAGACTGCAGAAATAGCCGATTGTGTCGCCAGCAGCCTGTTTGGCGGCGGTAACCTGCTTGCCAAATTTGACAAAGTCGTCCCAGGTTTTCGGAAAATCTTTCCAGCCAAACCTGTCGAGGTATTCGCGCCGGTAATAAACGACTCTGGTATCGACATACCATGGAACGCCATAGTAGCTGCCATCGTAAAAACAGGTTTTCAGCGATTCGCTGAAAAAGTCATCGGCAGACAGGCCATCAGCTCCAAAAAGCGGTTGCAGGTTTTCAAGTGCGCCCATGGCGTAGAAGTCTTTCATCATGGTTGTGCCCATCTGGCAGACGTCTGGCGGGGCACCACCGAGAAAAGCGGTAACCAGTTTTTCGTAGGAACCACCCCATGAAAGAGCCTGAATGCGAACTTTTACGCCAGGGTTTTCGTTTTCAAATCTGCGGGCAAGAAGTGGCAGCTTTTCGGCTTCTCCGCCCATGCACCAGACGCGCAGAGTGATGCTTTCGGCGTGGCCTGCTGAGCATAAAATCAGCAAAATCAACAAAAGAAGAGCCGCGCTCGCACGGCGAAAGAATGTCAAGCTCTGCCGACAATGCGCAGTAATTATCCAATTGATTGCTGAAGAGGTTTTGAGAGGCATTCCCCCACAGATTTGCGCAGATGGCTTTCGGATAACTGCAAAAAAAAGACATATAAAAAACTTCTTAATAATCTGCGGCAATCCTTTAATCTGTGGATAACTCTTCAAAAGAGCCCGTGTGATGATCATGATCAGCTTGTCCGAGAAACAGCCCAAACGAAATACTTCGTAAAGCTCCCATTACCAGCTCGCGCCGCCGCCGCCACCGGACGAACGTCCGCCGGAGCTTCGTGAACCGCTCGAACTCGAACTACTGCTTCTGGTTTTGCGCGAAATAGTGTAGGTGCTGACCCGGTGATGGCCGCAGTTGTCACAATGTTCGGTTCTTTCGCCAAGACCTGATGAATAGTAGGTTGCGTAATGCAGGGTGCGGTTGTGAACTGACATATATTTGTTGCAACGCGGACAGATGTGCGAGAAGCACCAGAGAAAGCCGATGAGCGAGGCGCCGCCTGCGCCAGAGAAGACCTGGTCGAGCGTGTTTTCAACAATGTCGAAGGACTTGCTGGCGACAAAAGCGATAATAAAGCCGCTCAGCAGCATGAGTATGATGAACAGCCACGGGCTCATCAGCAAATGACCGTGATTAAAAGCCCTGACAAAATAGAATATGCCGCCGGCGACCCAGATGGCCATCAAGACGTAAAGTATTATTCGTAAAATCGGGCTGTTAAAAGGGTTGCTGTAGCCGCTGTATCCCGAGGAACCGGAACTGCCTGAGCTGCTGCTTGAACTTCCAGAGCTTCCTGAACTGTATTTGCTGCTGCCAGAGCTGCTCGAACTGCCGGAACTGCCCGAGCCGCCCGAGCCGCTGGAGCTGTAATTGCTGCTACCGCTGCCAGAGCTGCTCGAACTGCCATGGTTTTTGCTGCCCTGGCTGGAGCCAGCATTAGTGCCGCCGGGCTGCGCCTCACCTGGTGCTGAGGTTCCGGCTGAGTCGCTCTCTTCAATTCGCCTGATTTCGGCGGCTACTTCTCGCGCGGCCATGAGAACGCCCTGTGCCGGTCTGCCTGCCTTCATTTCCGGCACGACATACCTGGTCAGCAGATTGGTGCAGAATGAGCTGCTAAAATGGCTTTTGTAACGGGTGCCCGGCATGATTTCGACACGCCGGTCATCTATCGCAAACAAGATCAACATGCCGTTGTCGACGCCGGCCTGCCCCAGTGTCCAGTGGTTGAATACGCGCAGAGCGTAATCGTTGGCATTGACCCCGTCGGTCGAACGAATGATGAGAACCGCCATTTCACTCTTGAAGTCGCGATAGAGCAACTGGCTCAGGCGCTTGACCTCAAGAGCCATCCCGTCATCGAGCAGGCCGAGTTCGTCGTTGAGCGGAACCCGCCTTTCCGGCATGCTGCGTGCGAAGCAGATGTCCCCCAGTAACGAAAGCATAAGCAAAAGAAGAGAGCAGTAGAATAGCCGGCTAGTTCGCGCTTGCATTCATTTTCTCCTCGGTTACACCATGCTCGATAATTTTGCCGAGCATGTCGAGCGAGTGATACAGGCCGTTGTCGATATCACCCTTTTTAAGAAACGGCACAGCATGGCGTTCGAGAACGCCGCTGGCTTCGTCATCGGTGATGTGTTTTTCAAGTTCATTGCCAACTTCTACTTCGATACGGCGTTCATTCATGGAGAGCAGAACCAGCACGCCAAGATGCCGCTCGCCGCCAATCTGCCAGCGGTTGAACAGCCAGAAGACGAACTCGCGCGACGAACGTGGCGCAGATGTTGCAAGCGTGACCAGGCAATAGTCCATGCCGGTACTCTCGCAGAAAGACTGTAGCCGATCGTTAATGCGGGTCAGCCCTTCTTCGCTGATTACACCGGCCCAGTCCATGATCTGGCCGGTTCGTTCGCTCGGGATCTGCAGAACCTTGTCGAATTCGTGTATGTCGAATCCACAGCCGGTGCAGACAGGAGTATTGTCGTTCATGTAAGCTTCGCACTCAGGGCATTTCATAGTGTTTTCCTCATAAAAGTGCAGTCCTCGCACCCGGCTGACCCAGGTCGGGATTTATACCTGTAGACGCTTTGCCGGGCTCAATGCTTAAGCCTACAATTTGTCCTGTTGTTAGTCAATTGTCATTTTCAGTAGCCTCTGAGCTGCTTCTTTACCTTTAGAACTTCTTTTACCATCTTGCCAAAACTGCGCTCTGACTTGCGCTGTTCGTTGATCTTTTTCTCGAAGCGCGCAGATTCGCGCAGAAGCTTTTTGTAGCTGGCCAGAGTTTCGTAATCGAGGTGACCGCTTTCGATAGCTTCCATTATCGCGCAACCGGGTTCGTCGACATGTCGGCAATCAGTGAAGCGGCACTTCAAGGCAACTTCTTCGATGAATGAGAAGGCTTCGCTGACACCGGATTCAGCATCCGACATCGCGACTTCGCGCATGCCCGGGGTGTCGAGCAACAGCGCGCCGGAAGGCAGCAGATGCAGATGCCTGCTTGTCGTGGTGTGACGGCCGCGCGCGTTTACTGCGCTGATCTGAGCAGTTGCTATCATTTCTTCGCCGGCGAGATAGTTGATCAGTGATGATTTGCCGACTCCTGACGAACCGATAAAGCAACAGGTCTGCCCAGAGGGCGTTGCCTTTGCCAGCAGTTCAAGCCCCTGCCCGGTAATCAGGCTGGTAGCAATTACTTCGACACCCGGGTGTCTCTTGTAGAGCTGGTTTTCATGAGATTTCCAGGTTTCTTCGTCGATGAGGTCGCACTTGTTCAGCAGCACAACCGGAATCGCGCCACCCTGAAGAATCAGCGACATGTAGCGATCTATTCGGTTAATACTGAAGTCACGGTCAACTGCGACGACGATGAATGCGGTATCAATGTTGGCAGCGATAATCTGAACATCTGCTCGCAGACTGCTGGCGCTTGCCTGAACGGCCGAACGGCAGAGATCGGTGCGGCGAGGAAACAGGGCTTCGATCACCGCGTTATGTGCGTCGGGGCGGCTGATAACTACCCAGTCGCCCACTGCCGGCAGATCGCGACGCCCTGCCGCGTTATAGCGCATTTTACCGGTCATCGAGCCGCGGCAGACGCCCTGACTGGTCTGCAACAGGTAGATCTCGTGTGAATCAGATATGACTCGCGCGACGTTTTCCATTGCTATTTCATTTTCAATTCGGTGCTGCTCCTGAAAGAAGCCGAAACCGAAATTTTTAAGATCGGTATGCATTGTTATTATTTATTCCTGAATTTATTGGTCAGGGTGTTCAAAGCCGCTTGATTGTGTCAGTTGTCTGCATTAAACACCGGTTGCGTCGCCGGCAGATACGAATGAATTGTCGCAGCACAAAGCTGCTGTAATTTATTCTTTAGTTTTTCTCAAAAACCGGGTGACGCGCGAAAACGAGCTTAAAATCAGCTTTTGTTTCGTCCTGCAGTCATAATTTGTACCTCCCGGTGTTGAGGCTGATTGCGCATGCACTCTTCGCAATCGTCAAAATCAAGCATATTCAAGAATTCACGGTTTGTCAATACCATGCACGAAAATTCTGCAATTCTCGGTGATGAAATAAAAAATGTGCCAACCCGACGTAAGATCGCACGGACAATTCTCATTCTGTGAGATCCTGCGACTTCGCGCAGCATGACGGTTGTGACCTTTTCTTTCGCTCTGAGTGCAGCTTGCGGGCGCAGTCGCAGAATCCACCTTGTGATGCCTGCTCAAACCTCGCGAATAATCCGCGCCAATTATTGTGATCAGCGGTTCAGCCAGGTGATGGTGAGCTGTAATACTGTGGCAAAGCTTACCCAGAGCAGGTAGGGTATGTTGACAACCGCAACCCAGCGCACGTGTTTCCATGCGGTGATAAGGCTCCAGATAAGCGTTGCCAGAATAAACAGGATATCGATTGCCGCCAGAAGATTGTTTTTAAGCCCGAACTGCAGCGGCGTAAAGGCAAAGTTGAACACCAGATTCAGAGCAAAGGGCACGGCCGCGCTGCGCGGGATTTGCCGCTGATAAGCGCGGTAAAATACTGTGCCGAAAGATACCGCGATGATCGCGTAAAGCACCGACCAGACCGGGCCGAATACCCAGGCCGGCGGTGACCAGGAAGGCTTTATCAGCTGTGAATACCAGTTAAAAGTAGCACTTGCCATTCTTAAGCTCCTCTAAGGTTTTTAAGCTTGTTTCTCATCAAGTCTGAAAGTTGTCTGGCGTTGCGTCCCTGAAGGGATCCTCTGCTTTAATGGCTAAATCCATGAGAACGATGAAATACGCTGAATTTTCACACTTCATTAGTCTTCAACGCCGGCGTATCTTGCTGATATTTTCATGAACAGAGCGGCAATAATCGCAACTGGCGCAACAAAAACCGCGAGAGAGTAAGCTATGAAATAGGTGATGCCAAGAAGATCGCCAGCACCGCCAGAAGTCGTGCCGCTGATAAAGCTTGTATACTCGCGCAGGCCGATCAGATGCAGAATCACATAGATTGCTATAATCAGTATGCCGCGAGAAAAAAATCCCCATGCCGAAAAGAATCGCGCTTTGAGCGGGTTGAGGCTGTTAATGCTCATCTGCCGGCCTGCCTTTCATGATCTTTTCCCAGGCTGGCCCCTGGGCCATTGAATAGAGCAGCACTGCGTCGCCGACCGTGTTGCTGCCGCAGTATTTAACTCCATTAGCATCGTATACCGGAAACGCACCCAGCTCCAGCGAGCGGTAAAGCGCTGCCAGATACTCGCGGTCGTCAAAAGTCGCAGCACCAACAAATGCCAGGCCTGTTGACCCTGCTGACAAGTTAAGTAGAGGAATTATCGGTCCTGAATCGACATCATCGTGCCCGATTCCACCCGGCCATTCGTAAGCATAGCCAAAATAGCCCATGCTGGTCTTAAGATGTTTCGTGGCCAGCCGATACTGCTCTTCAGCAAATGCCGGGTCGATAAGTTTGAGACAATGCGCCACCAGCCAGATTGTGCTGCCTTCTGGCCCGTCAAACACTGTTTTTCCGGCAAAATCAAATGAAGAGACCAGCAGACCGCTTTCTTTGTCGATCAGACTCTCTTTAGCGCTCTTGAGCCAGCGCGCAAAGAACTCTGAATGGTCGGTGCCGTCGAGATAGTCGCCAACCTTGATCGCGGCCAGTGCAACGCTGTTGCAGAAAAGCCACGATTCGTCAGGGTAGCTTTCGGCGCAAAGAACCGGACTTTGTTCCATGCGTTGCAGCATGATCTCAATACGCTCGCGGTGCAGCTTCTGATACTCGGGTTTTTCGGCAAGCAGGCGGCGCAGGCCGAGCATCAGGGCAATTTCGCCATCGATAAAGATCGAGCGCGCAGGTTGCAGTTCAAATTCTGCGCGGCGCGAATACGGCATCAGAAAAAAGTGAATGCCATTCTGTTCTTCAAGGCTGATAGTTGTGTCGATGATGCTGTCCATGACCGGCAAGACGGTTTCGGTCAGCGCAGGGTCGCGCAAACCCATGTTTGCCAGTGACCAGACAAAGAAACAGCGCGCCATAAAGTCCCATTCGGCATTGCGTGAGCGCATTTTTTCGAGCTCAGCCTTGCGCAACTCAGGGTCAGTCCAGAATTTAATGTGTCGGCCGGCGATAGCCATGGCGTTTGGTGCAATGCCAGATTGGGCAATATAATTGCTTTCCGGCTGATCAAACAGGCGATGCGCATTAGGCAGCCAGATCAGCGCAGAGAGCAGCAGCGAAGTGATTCCCCGACAAACGCGACAGCTGAAAAATTTTTTTAACATATAGAGACATCCTGAACAAAAAAACGGCCGGAACCTTTTTGATAAGATTTTACAAACATATTGATCATGACGTTCGAAGCTTGCAATTACATGCTGTCAGAGGATTACATTGCCATGGCAATAAGCGCAAGGGCGGCTGCGGCAAACGATGCCCAGCCGATAGTCAGAAAATTCATTTCGCGCTGGCTTTCACCGACCAGCGCTTCTTCGGTCTTCAGCGAGATGAAGAAGGTTTTGTCCTTCGCCGGAGAACTGCTGATGAAAGGGCCTTTGCTGCCGACAAACAGCTCGCCGATAACGTAAGCCTGACGGTTGACCGGGAGAATAGCCTCTTCCTTGAGAACGGCGATAATTTTTTCACCGCAGGGTTCGAACATGCTGCCAAAAAAGCCGCTGCTGTCACCGCCGCCGACCGGTTCGATCGTTTTGTGCACAACCTGGCCGTCTACTTCGGCGCCTTCCGGGTCGATGGCTATTCTGCCGGTGTTATCTTCAATGAAGAACTGTCTGTCGCTCTTCATATCTGAAGATACGCTATAGTAAATGCGCGTGGATTTGCTGCGTGAACCTGCCGGTTGAGAGACTTCGCGAACCTTGTCTTTTTCGACCGCATGATAGTAAACGCAATCGCGGTTGGCGAATGGCGATTTGAGCAGATCTGCATCGGTGACCAGCTTGCCTTTTACTTCGACAATGTTGCCCGAATTCTTTTTGGCATTGAGCAGAGTGCCGATTTTGGAAGTAGGCGTCGCGATGATGTCGATCAACTTTTTGCGCAGCACATACCAGCGATAAAAAAAATACCCGGCGAAACCGCACAATACCAGTCCGATTATCAGTAGTTCAGGCTGTTGCATATTCGTCATCCGATCTCAGGTGTATTAACGGCAGACGGCTGTCAGAAGTGCTTTCGCAGCTTCAAGAATTCTGCCTTAACGAATCTTGTTTCTAAACCCAGATTATATTTATGACGCTGCAATGTCAACAGTGCTGCAAATTACCGTGGAGCTAATACATCTTAAAGAACGGCATTTGCCGGTTGATTATTGGCGGGCGGCAAAGTATCCTATACATGCTGTTTCGATCTGGCCCACCAGATTATACTAATTCCACTTATTTCTTTTATAAATACCTTTGGCATTGCCCGGCTATTTGTTTTTCGTGCTCGTGTTCGTGCTCGTGCTCGCACCTGGGCGCGCCGACCCGGGGAGCCCTTCGGGATAGGCTGCTCTAAAGGCTAGCCACTCCCGGTTAAGGACTGCGGGATACGTGGCTCTAATGGCTAAAGGCCATAAGAGCCACCTAAAGAGCAGTCTAATCCTCGGGCGCCCTGGCACTGGCGCATCCTGCGCGTCGTAATCGTAATCGCTGTCGCTGGCAATTACAAAGGCGACTCTGGTGTCCAGTCTTTATGTCGTGAACGAATTTATTGAGAATAGTATTATTTATATGTAAAGTCTGTCTGTGAGCCGTAAAATTGTTTTCGCGGCGACGGATTCAGGAAGAAGTGTTGACATGTATTACTTCAGATCAAGAGTTTTACCCGTAATTGCCTTGCTGTTTATTCTGCTGGCCATATATTTTCGCACACCAGAACCACCGCATGAAGAAAGTCGTATCATGATGGACACAGTAATTACCATCAGGGCTTTTCCTGGCGGGGAAACCAATGCCGTGTCGCGCGCTTTTGCCGTATTTGAGGCAGTCGAGAGTGAGGCGTCGTTCTATCGTGCCGGAACGGAACTGGTCAGGCTGAACCAGACCGGCAGCCTGCCTGCAGTATCTTCGTTGACGCCGCTTCTGCAGATTGCCGCCGACTATTTCAAGCTTTCAGACGGCTATTTTGATCCGTCGTTTGCCTGCCTGCAGAAGGCTTATGGCTTCTATTCCAACGCAGGGCGCCTGCCCGGCCAGGATGAAATCGACAATCTGCTCAAGAATCACTGCGGTTTCGACCGGGTGCTTGCCCGGAGTGAACAAGGCTTTACGCTGGCTTCAGGAAGCCTGATCGATCTTGGCGGCATTGCTGGCGGTTATGCCATAGAAAAAGCCGCACGGGTTCTCAGAGAAGCTGGATGCAAGGCCTTTCTGATCGATGATGCCGGAGATATCTGGTTTGAAGGGCAGAAACCTGATAAGACCGCCTGGCGCATCGCGGTGCGTGATCCGCGCGACAACGGCAGCCTGGCGTTTATCGAATCGCGTTCGCCGCTGGCGATTTCGACTTCTGGAGATTACGAGCGCTTCATTACCGTTGATGGCGTTCGTTACGGTCATATTATGAATCCCCGCAGCGGCCGGCCGGTTGATTACTATTCTTCGGTAACAATTATTGCCAGCGAACCGGTTGCAGCCGACGCGCTGAGCACGGCGGTATTTGCGATGCCGCCTGACATTGCTTTCAGCTGGGTTGAAGAACGCAATCTGCCCGCTCTTTTTCTTACTTCGACCGGAACAATACACCTGAGCACTGCCGGCCGGCAGTTTTTCAGCCAGGTTAAGACGCAATGAACGGTGAAGTGCCGCCGCTATTTTCAGGAAAGACCGACTGGCTGATCATGATCGGGCTTCTGCTGGTTTCGCTTGTCGCCTGGGCCGGCCACAATTATATGCAACCAGCTGGTTTCAGCGGTGCCTGCACTGTCAGAATTTTCACTGAGCCGCCACAGAAACTTGTCTTTACCGGCCCACAGCCGCAGCCGCTTACGGTCGTTGGCAAAACCGGCGCCGCCACGATAGAGTGGGGGACTGATGGCAGAATTCGTATCGCGTCGTCGACCTGCCCCTGCAAGACCTGTGTAAATATGGGTTGGACCGACAGTTCGAGTCTCGTCTGTGTGCCCAACGGCATTATTGTCGAGCCTGCAGCTGACACCGGCTCAAAAGTAGATGCGGTAACCAGATGAACGCAGAATCTCAGCACTCACAACAACACTCAGAAAATCAGCTGTCAGAAACACGGCTCTCACAACAGCATTTCTCAGAAAAACAGCGTTCAGAAAAACAACATTCAGAGAAGCTGCACTCAGAGCAACAAAACTCAGAGCAACAGAACTCGGAGCAACAAAATTCAGAGCACCAAAACTCGGAGCATCAGCACTCAGGACATCAGCTATTAAAGCAACACTCAGAAAAGCAACACTCAGTAAGACAGTCCGCAGAACAGCAGCTCTTAGAAAAACAGTGTCTGGAGCCGCACCCGGCGATTAATTCAACTAACAGTCCGGCTGGCCAGATCGGCCGTCTTACATTGACCGCTGTTCTGGTCGCTTCTGCCGCCGCGCTGCAAATTGTTGAATCGCCGCTCCCGCGTTTTTTGCCCTGGCTTAAGCCCGGCCTTGCCAACGCGATGACGCTTTTTGCGTTATTGAGGATTTCGGCATCGGCAGCGATGACCGTTGCTGTTTTTCGAACTGCGGTTGCAGCGGTATTTATGGGCAGTCTGTTGTCGCCGGTACATCTGATGTCTTTCGCTGGCGCAACCAGTGCCGCGCTGTCGATGACCGTGCTGCGCAAAATTTTTCCCGCCACCGGACTGGCGACTTTAAGTGTTTTTGGCGCATTGGTTAACAATTTTGCACAACTTGCCGTAGTACAGTTCATGTTCGCATCGAATCTGTCGATCGGATTACATCTGGCACTTATGATCTGGGTGGCGCTGCCATCGGGTTTGATCGTGGCCAGAGTAACCCAGGAACTGCTAAGGAGAACACCATAATGTCACACAACCTGCCACCGATTTATCTGGCCTCGAAATCGCCGCGTCGCCGCGAGATTCTTGCCGGGCTGGGCATCGATTTTGAAACTATCGAATCACCTTATGAAGAAAAGCATTCTGACATTGTTGATATGACGCCCGAGCAGGCGGCTGCCAAGCTGGCCGGTCTCAAGGCTTTTCATGCCTCTGGATCTTTGCGCAGTGGTATTGTCATTGGTGCCGACACAATTGTCGTGCAGGGCGACAGCATTCTGGGCAAGCCGCGCAACCGCGATCACGCAGCCGAAATGCTGTTCTCGCTCTCCGGGCGCCGGCACCGTGTTATCACCGGTGTTTCGGTGGTAGACGCCGAAGGTTTTCGCACTTTCAGCTGTTCTGAAGTCACTCACGTATTTTTTCGTGAACTGTCGCGCAAAGATGTCGATATGTATTTAGATACAAAAGAACCTTACGACAAAGCCGGTTCATACGGTATACAGGGGCATGCAGCGCTGTTTGTCGAGAGGGTTGAGGGGTGTTACTTCAATGTCGTGGGGTTTCCGATCGTGGCGTTCAGGGGGCTGCTACAGCAGCTCGGCTACGATATTCTGGACTTTATCAAAAGGTAGAAAATGCGAGTAGCTATTTATCCGGGCAGTTTTGATCCTTTCACCAACGGCCATCTTGATATTCTGCAGCGCGCTTCGGTGCTTTTTGACCATATCATCGTCGGCGTGCTGGTTCACCCGGCCAAAAAGTGCCTGTTTTCTCCAGAAGAACGCGTCGAGATGATCAGCGAAGTGGTGAAGGAACATGAAAATATCCGGGTAATTCACTTTAACGGCCTGCTGGTGGACTTTTGCCGTAACGCCCACGCCTGCGCGATCGTTCGCGGACTGCGCGCCGTCTCGGACTACGAATACGAAATGCAGATGTTTTCGGTAAATCATCAGTTAGCGCCAGACACCGAAACGGTATTTCTCATGTCATCGCCGAAGTTCTCGTTTTTAAGCTCAAGCATCGCCAAGGAAGTCGCCCGTTACGGCGGCAATATCGACAACCTGGTGCCGGGAAACATTGCCGATCTCATTCGCCAGAAGTTTTTCTAGCAACCATTAGCCTCTGTTCGCGTTTCTGATGTAAGTAATTTTCGCCGATTCTCGAAGATAAAAAAAGCACCGGTCATTGCTGGCCGGTGCTTTTTTGCGGTGAACGAATTTATTGTGAATAGTATTACTTGTTCGGGTCGTAGAATGGCGACATATCACGCAGCTTTTGAATTACCGGTGGCACTGTTTTGATTGTGTAGTCGATTTCTTCTTCGGTTGTGAACTTCGAAAGCGAGAATCTGACCGAACCGTGCGCGTAGGTAAATGGGACTTCCATTGCCATCAGAACATGTGACGGCTCAAGGCTGCCGCTGGTGCAGGCTGATCCGGAACTGGCGGCTATGCCGGCGGCGCTCAGGTGCAGCAGAATTGCTTCGCCCTCGATGAATTCGAAACCGATGTTGGTGGTGTTGGGCAGTCGCCATTGCGGGTTGCCGTTGATGTAGGCATGCGAGATCTGTGACATCAGACCGGTCTCAAGTTTGTCACGCAGCTTGCGGACGCGGTTGTTTTCTTCAAATATCGAGTTCATTGCTTCTTCGCAGGCTTTGCCGAGGCCGATTATATAGGGCACGTTTTCGGTGCCGGCGCGGCGGTTGTGTTCCTGGTGTCCGCCGATCATGAATGGCGATATGCGTGTGCCTTTGCGGATGTAGAGGGCTCCGATGCCTTTGGGAGTGTGAAGTTTATGCCCAGAAAGCGCGAGGAGATCGACTGGCAGCTTTTTAAGGTCGAGTGGAATTTTTCCAACCGCCTGCACTGCGTCGGTATGGAAGATTACGCCTTTTTCGCGGGCAATGGCGCCAATTTCATCAATTGGAAACATCGTGCCGGTTTCGTTGTTGGCTGCCATTACTGAGAGCAGAACGGTGTCAGGAGTCAATGCCGCTCTGAGTTCGTCGAGGTTGAGGTCGCCTTTTTTATTCACGCCCAGCTCAGTTACGTGGTAGCCCTTGCGTTTGGCGAGAAAGCGGAAGACGTTGAGCACCGCCGGGTGCTCGACTTTGGTGGTGACAATGTGTTTCTTGTCGGGGTTTGCTTCGAGGGTGCCGCGGATTGCGTGGTTATCAGACTCGGTGCCGCATGAAGTAAATACTATTTCTTCGGGTGATACGTTGAGAAGGGCGGCTACTCTTTCGCGTGCCTGGGTAACATGTTCGGCTACCTTGCCGCCAAAAGAATGCATGGAGCTTGGATTGCCGTAGAGCTCACCAAAGAAGGGAAGCATAGCCTCGACGACGCCGGGAGAAACTTTGCATGTGGCGTTGTTGTCGAGATATACCTGTCGAATATCTGTCATTTTGTAACCTCGGTTATGGTTATCGCTTCGTCGACTTCGCGGCGCAGTGTTTCTTGAACTATGTTCTGCAGGGTGGCTCTGGCGCCAGGGCAGCCGGCGCAGGCGCCGCGCAGCTTGACGAAAACTTCGAAGCCATCGATGTCGACCAGTTCAATATCGCCGCCATCCTGGCGCAGCATCGGGGCGATCTTTGTTTCGATGGTCGTGGTCACCAGCTTGATTCTCTGCAGATTAGTCATCTGCGGCTTTGCTGCCGGCGACGATTCTGCGGCCTTGCCGTTGATGTCGTCGAGAATTCTCTTTATATCAGGAACGCAGCCGCCGCAGCCACCACCCGCTTTGGTGTAGTGGGTAACTTCTTCGACGGTTTTGAGCTTGTTTTCGGTAATGACTTCGCGAAGTTTGTGCTCATCTACCCAGAAGCATTTGCAGATTACCTGGGCATCCTGGTGTTCTTCGATCTTTTCGCCCTTGAAGTTGGCTATCGCGGCTTCGAGTGCTTCGCGACCCATCACTGAACAATGCATTTTCTGTTCGGGAAGACCGCCAAGAAAGCGGGCGATATCGTCATTGGTTATTTTTTCCGCTTCTTCAAGCGACATGCCTTTGACCATTTCGGTGAGGGCAGAGGCACTGGCAATGGCGCTGGCACAGCCGAAGGTCTGAAAACGCGCTTCTTCGATCTTCCCGGTTGCGGGATCGATTTTGAGGTAAAGTTTGAGTGCGTCACCGCAGGCCAGAGAGCCTACCTCGCCGACACCATTTGCATTTTCAATTTTGCCGACGTTTCTGGGGTTTGAAAAGTGGTCCATTACTGATTTTGTATAATCCCACATCTGTGTTTACCTGCCTGCATCAATGAATTGCTAGTTTATAGCTTAACGCCGACCAAAGGCCATCGGGTCACTAATAATATAACTAAACACCCCAATAGTTCAATACTAAATTAGTAGCAGATTGTTCGTGCTATAAATGAAGTAAAAACTGTCATAAAATTTGGGAGCACGACGTATTTTGTAATACGTGCAATGGTGAATACTTTTTGCCTGGTCGGGAAACGTTGATCAGATAAGGATTTTGCCCTGGCTTGACAATGTTCGCGAATACGGTTATAACTATTTCACTCTTCAAATCCAAAATAAAAGAGAGAGAAAATTGATGGTAAATGAATCAAAATGGCGAAAATCGCTGATAACTCTGTTATGTTTTTCGGTTTTCGCAAGTTCTACGGTATTTGCAGTTCCCTTTAAAAGTGTAAGATCGGTTGGCCTTCTTGCCAGCATGGAAGCTCTTCCAAATCTTGAGCAGCCAAGATCTTCCGGCAGTTTCTTCGATACTCTTGGTCCTGACGTCTCAGTCAAAGGCGCGGTCAAGACCTACTCAGTAAGAGTTGTTAAGCGCAACGAGGGCACATATTCCCCGGCCAGTCGCGACAACAAAAGTGTTTCAGATACTGATATCGGCGGTCCACGCAACATGATCATGCCGGTAATGGGCCGGGTCAGTTCTCTTTTCGGAAACCGCTTTCACCCAACTTCAAAGAAGATCCGCTTCCATACGGGAGTTGACATTGTTGCCCGCAGGGGAACGCCAATCATAAGCAGCAAAAGCGGCAAGGTTTCATTCGCCGGCTGGCGCAGTGGCTATGGGCTCATGGTTGTTGTTGATCATGGCGAAGGCCTGCAGACTGTTTATGGTCACTGTTCAAAGGTTGCGGTAAAGGTTGGTCAGACAGTCAATGGCGGCCAGAGAATCGCTTATGTCGGCAGCACCGGCGTTGCAACGGGTTCTCACCTGCATTTTGAAGTTCGCCGCGGCGGCAATGTTCGCAATCCCTTCAGGTATCTCAGTCGCTGATATTTAAGTAAAAGCACGAAGGCCTGTTTCATAAGTATATGAAACAGGCCTTTTTTTATTTGTCACAGCCTTGAGGCATTATCCTGATACTTGTGATTTCGTGCTCTTGCTAAGCGAAGCGGCAGTCGCACCAGGGCGGGGGCTCTGGCAATAGCGCCTCCCGCGCGGCGTAATCGTGCCCGCACAAGGGCATGCCGACGCCGCCGCTGGAACGGGCGCGGCCAAGTGTTGCCGCCGGCAATTACAAAGGCGAATCTGGTGCCTGGTCTTTAGAACGAATTTATAATTGTATTCTACCTCGCCGGTATCGAGGTATCAGACGAAACAATCTTGTAAAACGCAGACGCCGGCTGACGGGGAGGTTTTTTCTCCGCGTCAGCCGGCGTCGGGCTGAGGAAAGCCTGGGTTATTTGCCTGTAGGCGGCAGTTTAACCCAAACCTGAAGTTTCGACTTTTCGTCGACCCTGACCATTACGTAATCTTGATATTTTGTTTGTGATTGCGTCTGCATAATTTTTCACCACTTTGTTGTAAAAGAGACCACATCTACTATGCACGCAATTTTTGTGCCAACTGCCATGGTTTGTCGGTGTACACGATCGTGTTGTCGCAAAAGTCTTTGTTGGAGGGGATTGTGACTGGTTGTGTGAAAATTTGTTGCTCAGGCGCGAAGAGTGTTAATTTTGTCTAAATTGCCTGAAATTGATCACTTGCAGCATTCGCTCTGTGCAAAAAATTCACTTTTTGTGCAAAAAATGAGCATTTGACAGGAGTTTTCTACTCAAGTCCGGGAACATCAATATCCTCGGATTGATAGCGGGCGCCGGTTCGAGGATTCATGGTCTGATAATGCATGAACAGTGAAATGGCTAACCCGCCAAAGCCCATCAACATCCAGAGAAGACCGAGATCAAAAAAATTCTCGCCGCCCACGCTGATAAAAACAGAAAAGCTGTTTTTGGCAACGTGCTCAAAAAGCTGCGCCTTCTCATAGACTACTGCCGAAACGCCAAAACGCTGTGCTGAGCGTGCGTTCTCGGTGAGCGTGTTTATTATTTCGGCCCGGCTCAGATTGCTGAGGTCTGATTTGAGATGCAGAAAGTATTGATTAGACGTCACACCCACCGTAGTTGTGCGCTTTACCACCATGCCACTGAATTCGCGGCTGATCGAACGATATGCCGCGATGAGCATACTGCAGCTCAACATGAGCAGAACCAGAGCAAAAATTCTGGTTTTTATCTTGCCTGACTTGTTAAGAGAGATAATTGACAAGGCGTTCTCCGTGAAATTGAGGTCTGAATCTCGCGGCGTGATCGCGACTGCTTTGCTGCGAACATAGTTGCAGTTTAACTGGCAATTTGAACAAAATAAAGTAAATTCATAAAAATTTTGCAAAAAAAAAGCCGGTACCCTTACGGATTACAAAACTATATGGTATATTTGACTAGTAAGTTTAACTCTGGAGGAGTTCAGATGAAAAAGTTTATCTTTGCACTAATGGCTGTTCTTCTATTTGCAAGTGCCCCGGTCATCGCCGGTAATGATCTAAGCGGAATGAAGGTTGACCCTAATGACCAGGCTGTTGTCGCAATGCTGTGGATGGTCATGTCTGACCTTCAGATGTGCAGAGCCTCAATGAACAATACGGTAATGGATAACGTTTCCGCAATTGGTCACCTGAATAATGCCCAGTCCGCACTCAAAAAATCCGAAATGGATCCGGCTTATTACACTCTGCTTGGCGAAATCGACAAACGCATCAGCAAAATCAAATTCTATCTGGTGATGAATGAGCGCCGCGCAGCAGCAGAACGTCTGCAGCAGCTCACCATGGTCATCAGAAACGTAATCGGCGGTGGCAACCTTCCTAACACCGGCAATTATGGCGGATACAACGGTTATAACCAGGGCTACAACCCCGGATATGGCACAAATAACAATTCTGGTTTCGGAAACGTGAACCCCTCTGGTGCTGTTCCGGTTCGCCCCGAAATCCCGGTTAATGGCCAGTTCTCACCGAGCCCGATGCCGACTCTTCCGTCAGGTGTTGTGCCAGTTCGCTGAAACAAGATTTATCGTTAAAGCAAGGCGGCGGTTTTTACCGCCGCTTTTTTATTTATGGCGCAATCTATAGTAATAACTGGATTCATGGCCGCCGGAAAGACGACGGCCGCGAGCCTGGCAGCCGAAGGCAAGCCCTGGCAGCTGGTTGATCTTGACCGCTCGATCGAAGAGGTGAGTGGAAAATCGGTTGCGCAGATTTTTACTGAAGGCGGCGAGGCAGCTTTCCGACAGATTGAAAGCAGCCAGCTTGCAATGGCACTCAAAGATGAGGGCGGGCCCAGAATAATCGCTGCCGGAGGCGGTGTTGTTCTGACTGCCGCAAATCAGCTGCTGCTTAAGCGAGCCTGTGTCATTTTTCTCGACACAGATTTTGCCGAAATTATGCGACGACTGCAGGCAGATCAGTCCGACAGGCCGCTGCTGCGTGGTCTCGACGCCATCGCCATAAGACAGCTCTGGCAGAACCGTCGCCAGCTGTATATCAAAACCAGTGATTTTGTGGTAAAAGATAGTGCCGAATTGATACAGCTTGTTAACAGTAAGATACAAAGAGGTTAAAGCATAATGCAGCACAATAATCAGCAGATCAGTGATGAATACATGCAGCTTGTCGAGATCATGCGCAGGCTGCGAAGCCCGCAGGGCTGCTCGTGGGATCGCAAGCAGACCATGGAAAGCCTTTCAGACAACGTTATTGAAGAGGCGCACGAAGTCGTCGATGCTATAAAAAGCGGCGATTCTTTGCATGTATGCGAAGAGCTCGGCGACCTGCTGATGATGATTGTTTTTCAGACACAGATTGCTGCGGAAGAGGGAAAATTCGACATGGCAGACGTTGCGCGCGGCATCTGCAACAAGCTGATTAACCGGCACCCACATGTTTTTGGCAACCACGAAAATGCTATTGATCCCGAAAAGGTCATGGCGATGTGGGGTGAGATCAAGAAACAGGAAAAGTATGACCGCGGACTGATCAGCAATCGTATGCGCGCGGCTATGGAGTTTCCTTCGGCGCTCTCTGGAGCCGAGAAGGTTCAGTCTGAAGCTGCCAGCATCGGATTTGATTTCGCGAGCGCGCAGACCGCTCTGGCAAAGATTCATGAAGAAGCTGCTGAGGTTGAAAAGGCGATCAACGACGGGAATTCTGCTGAGCTTGAAGAAGAGATCGGCGATCTTCTGTTCTCGGTTCTCAATGTTTCGCGGTTGTCAAACATAAATGCCGAAAAATGCCTGAGAAAGTCGACAGCCAAGTTTGTTGAGCGTTTTGCCCAGATCGAGCCAATGGTTGAGGCTGATGGCGGCTTTGCCGGCAAAAGTCTGGAAGAGCTCGACCGTTACTGGGATAGAATCAAGCAGCAGAAATAGGCCAGGTGCTCAATTCTTGAGACTTTCTTTGAGTCTTACCAGTTGCTGGCGTCGCTCCGGGTCTTGTTCTACTTCGAGGCCCATGTTGATTTGCTGAATGGCGCTGCGGGCATCGCCGTTTTTTGAGAACAGCTGCGCCAGAACAAGCCGTGCTTCACCATTGTTCGGGTTGGCTTTGAGAGCGCCTTCAGCGTGACTCTTGGCGCGCGAAAAATCCTGGTTGCGCAGATAAAGATCGGCCGAAATCGACAGCGTCTGGCTGTTGTTGGGGTTAATCTTGAGCGCGCGGTCAATGTAGCTGCGGGCTTCAGCAAGATTTTCCTCATGAACAAGAATCTTTGCCATTGAGTAGTTTGGCTCAAGAATGTTGGGGTTCAGGCGTATGGCGCTGTCGAGAAAGCGCTTGGCGTCACCGATGTTGCCCATTCTGGCGAGTTTAAGGCCCGCCACATATTGCAGACGCAGATCGTTGGGGTTCATCATCGCCTTGCGCTTGATCAGGTCGGCCTCGGTTTCGTCGTCGATGTCAGTGGCTACGTTCATTTCCTGCAGGCGCGCCGCATTTTCAAGTTCTTTCTGACGCTGCAATTCGCGAAGATGTTCGTTGTAACTCTCTTCCTGCATCTCGATCAGGTCGCACTCGCGCAGTATGCGACGGGCATCATCTTCAAATTCAGTGCCTTTGATCGCGGCAGTCAGGTGAGTGATCTGTTCGCGCGCGATTTTATAATCACCATTTATGTAATTGATAAACGCAGTGAGAAACTTCTTTTCAAGGTCGCTTCCCTTGGCTTTTATCATGCGCTCGATCGCACTCATGGCGCCTTTGTCGTCGCGGCCGAGAAGAATTCGGTCCATGGTCAGGGCTGAGCGCAAAAATCTGTAGGCGAGGGGAAGCTTGTTTTCGTTTTTGGCGTCAATGGCAGCTTCAAAGAAAATGTGCGGCAGCAGAGGGTTCAGGCGATGATATTTTTCGAGTTCCTGCAGGGCCTGCTCAATATTTTTCTGCCGTTTGAGAATGCGATAGCTGTAATAATATGGCGTTGAGTTGTCGGGGGTGATTTTTATACAGCGCTGAAAGCGCTTTAACGCTTCGTCAAAGTTGCCGGTATCATAGTAAATTGTGCCCAGCCAGAAGTTGTAGTCAAAGTTTTCGAGCTGATAGGTGTCACCCGCCTTTACCAGCTTTGGCAGGTCTTTGGTATGGCCGAGCTGTCTGAACAGCTTGATGAGCGCTACATAGCCTTCGGGGGAATCCGGGTATTTTTTGATAAGTTCTGAATTGTATTTGAGAGTCAGCTTGGAATCGTTTTCAAAAGCCGACGTGCGGGCAAGGCCCTCATAAACGGCGCGTTCCATTTTGGGCGGCAGCCTGGCTGAGCGCACATCTTCATAAAGCATTCTGGCTACGGTAATACGTCCGGTAATCTCGTAAAGATAGGCAAGTGAGTAGCCGATTTCTGGAACCTTTCGGCTTGCGATGGCTTTTTCAAATGCCACAATGGCCGGGTCGAAGCTTTTGATGCCGGCGTAGGAATAACCGAGCAGACGCTGAATGTCGTAATCCGCATTGCCTTTATGCGGTTCAAGCAGCTCAATTACTTTGGCGTAATCACCTTTTTCAAAGGCTGCCTTAGCTGATTCGACCGATTCTCCAGCGGTTTTAACTGGTTCGACCGGTTTGACCTTTGTTGTTTTTGGTTTAACAGAAGGTTCTGTTACTGCGAATGGGTTGAACAGGTAGACCCCGAGTAACAGAACAACAATAAGAAGAAAAGCCGGTAATTTTATGCCATCCATGTATGAGAATATAACATAGTGGTACAGACACAAACAACGTAAAGACTAAAATTTTTTGTGCTTGTGGTCGATTAGTGTTTGAAAAAGAATTTCAGGAGCCTGAAACATGAGTGATCAAGAAAAGAACGTTGAATCTGCTAACAATCAGTTGCAGGCCGCTCATCTGCCCACCTGCGACGTGTCGATCGATATCGGTCAGATTCTTGCCGCCAACCAGGCTTTATTAAAGAACATGGCGCGCCGCATGGAACAGATGGAAAACAAACTCACCGGCATGGAAAATGCCTTCAACGATCAGGCCAGGCTACTGACTGCTGACCGCAACGCAGTTCTGATGCTTTCAGCGCCTCCCCGCGAAGTCAAGCCGTGGGAACCTGCTGCCGGCGAAAAGCTCGATAAAAGCTACTTTGCAAGGTTTTCGCTGTATGACAAACTTTTCAGACCCTGGACTTTACGCCGCAAAAACAACTGACAGTCGCACTGCCGAGACCCGGCATGAGCAGTATACCTTGGCTCGAACTATCTAACTCACTTGTGACGGAGGACTGGTCTTTCGTCAACATTGAATTTGCAAGCTTTTAATAGGTAGGCAGGTTTTTTGCACACGAGGTGCTTATGCCGGGCGGCTCAGGATGGAGATCGCCCGGTCCCATGCGCGAAAGCTTTTTTGCACAAGGACGTGCTCATACAGAACTGCGCAGGATAGAGCAGTTCTGCGAGACAGGCAACTTTGACACAATCCCGACAGCTCCTATCTCAAATTCGCAGCTGTCGATAGCTGTAGCGAATGGGATTCTGCCGAGAGCCCGGCAAAAGCAGTATGCCAAAAATTGAATTTATCTGCTCAAATGTGACAGAGGACTAGATGGGTGCTGTACGCAAAAATGCTGCAGAAATTGCCGCGAGGCAAGCTGTGTTGTTTATGCGTTACGGGGCAGAATTGCTGAGTGGATAATCTCAGTTATCGTCTTCGATAACCACGACGTCTTTTACTTCGTCGAGCTTGAGGTTGCCATTCTGAAATGCAATAAAATGCTTGCATGTTTCACACTTTGAATTGTTGAAGACTTCCCAGCAGTATGACATAAAAAACTCCTGTTTCAGGCCGCTTTGGCCATGTTATCGTAGGTAAGGCAGCCAAGAAGTTCTTCGCGGGCATCATCGTCGAGGTCAAATGCTCTGATCAGCTCATATCTAAGAGCAGGTTCAAGCCATACTGCGCGCTTCCAGGCACGCAATGCCTGATCGATCAGGCCTCTGGTGGCCAGGGCGACTCCAAGGTTATACTGAGCCTGACTGTTGTTAGGCCAGCGCGCCAGGGAATTCTGATACGCAACGATCGCTTCGCTGGTTTTGCCTTCCAGTTCAAGCTGTAATGCCTGTTCAAACAGTTTTTGTGCGTGGTTCTTTGCCCAGAATCTATCGTTTTGCATACGAAAAATTATCGGCATAAACCGCGCAAAACATTACAACGGATGCATCATAGCACATTTTTGCCCCTTTTTGAAGCCCGCTTTTTTAGCTGGTCTGAGTGAAATTGCAGCAAACACTTGAAAAATGTCGCCGATCAGGTTCTAATGCCATGAAATTATTTGCAGGAGAATTATGATGATACGCAAGTTTGGCCAAAAGGCGCCAATGGTTCCAGATTCATGCTTTATAGCAGATGGCGTCGAGTTGATAGGAGAAATCACGCTGGGTGAAAATGTAAACATCTGGTATGGCACGGTAATACGTGCAGATATTAACCGTATCGAAATAGGTGCCGGCACGAATATTCAGGATGGCAGCGTGATTCACGTTGACACGTCCGGTCCGGACCCTGATACTGGCGCCGTGCTGATCGGCAAAAATGTTACGGTCGGGCACAAAGCTCTGCTGCATGCCTGTCATATTGGTGACAACTGCCTGATTGGCATGGGTGCCATAGTACTTTCGGGTGCAGAGATCGGTGAGGGGTGCGTTGTCGCTGCGGGCAGCGTGGTGCGTGAAAATGAAAAAATCCCCGCCGGGTCGCTGGTTGCCGGGTTGCCGGCTAAGGTGAAGGGTCCGGTTGCTGATGGCTGGCACGAAAAAATCTTGCTGTCAGCCAGTCGCTACGTAGAACTCGGTCAGCAGCACAAGAAACTTATATGCTGAGCAGTTTTATCGCGTTTTCAGGGTAAGCCGGACAAAAAGCCGAACAGGCCCCGCAACCACTACACTTTACGGCATCAATAAGCGGTGGCTTGCCCGGTGTTGGGCAGGTGATCGCTGCTGCTGTAGTGTCACACTTTTCGCGACAAGTCTCGCATTGTTCGCCATTGCTGCGCAGACAGTTCGTGGCAATGACGCTGGCGGTGGCGATTTTTTTGAGCCTTTCAGGGTGCGCCAGTGAAAGTGCCCCGCTGGGACAGACTTTTACACAGGGGAAATCTTTGCAGAAGCGGCAGTATGCTTCTCCGACCCGCAAAGCCGGGGTGCCAAGGTCAAAAGAATTACTTTGCGACACCGGACGCAGCGCGTAAAAAGGGCAGGCTTTGACACAGGCGCCACAGCGCCGACACAGTTCAAGAAATTCCTGCTCTTTGCCGGCGCCGGGCGGCCGAATCAGCTCAGGAAACTTGTTGGCAAATTCCGACAACTCATCTGGAAAAGCTGAACTGACGCCGTCAAGCAGCTCAAAAAGATAGCTCTTGAAAAAATCTGCCCGGCCAATTTTGCCACCCGGTCTACTCATACTTCTTCCCAAATAGGCCTATGAATTCTGCTGAGAGCACGCATTAGCAGAATACCATGGATTCTACTTTATGAGTTCAGCCGAGGATCAGGCTGTTGGTGTGGTGTAGCTGCCCCATTTGATTGGCATGGCACCGTAGGTGAGACCGCCGCCGAAACCGACAAGCATTATTATGTCATTTTCTTTTATGCGCCCCTCAACAAGGGCGTCATGCAGGGCAAGGGGAATCGACGCTGCCACTGTATTGCCGTAGCGTTCAATGTTTACGTAGAATTTCTCGATCGGGCAGTCGAATCTTTTGGCTGCCGACTCGAGTATGCGTATGTTGGCCTGGTGCGGTATTATCAGCGCAATGTCGTCGAGGGTGAGGTTGTTACGTTTGAGAACCTCTTCTATGATATCGCCAACAATTTTTGTTGAGAACTTGAAAACTTCTTTGCCATTTATTTTGAGATAATGCTCGCGGTTTCTGATCATTTCTTCAGTTGGCCGCCTTGCTGAGCCGCCGGCCTCGATCATTATATGCTCGCCGCCGCTGCCGATAGAACCAAGCAGGTTGTCGAAAACGCCCTGGTCGCCGCTGGCCGGTGAATACACTGCCGCGCCGACTCCGTCTCCGAAAAGCACGCATGAATTGCGGTCGGTAAAGTCGATAATGCGGGTAGTGACATCACCGCCGATTACCAGCACATGATTGTAAACAGATGATGCAATGAACTGCACTGCGACAGACGATGCGTAAACAAAGCCGGTGCAGGCTGCCTGCAGGTCAAATGCGCCGGCCTTTGTACAGCCGAGTTTGTCCTGGAGCAGGCACGCAGTTGCCGGGACCTGGTAGTCAGGCGTAAAGGTTGCATAAATGATCAGGTCAATATCCGCAGGGGTAAGACCGGCATTGGCAATTGCCTGGCGCGCAGCAGGTATCGAAAGCTCGAGCAGCGTCTGATCGTCAGGAATCTGGCGTCTTTCTTTGATTCCGGTGCGTGACACTATCCACTCATCAGTTGTTTCGACGATTTTTTCGAGATCCTGATTGGTCAAAACCTTGTCGGGGAGGCTGATTCCAGTGCCAGAAATAACTGCTTTTCTTAACGCTTTCATGTGACTCCTTAAAGTTTACGCTGCCGAATAATACTTTATCAAATAAACCAAGTCAAGCTTTGATTTGCCTTATGTATCGGGCATTTAAGGCCTAAAAAAAGAAGTTGGACTATTTTTGCCGGTAGTTCTATAATAGCTTGGGTAACTTACAAAAAACTGCGACTGGTGTACATACAGAAACAAATCTTGAGGAGCGCAAATCCTTTGCTGGGCTGGCCAGATTCAATGTGCCAACAAGCCCGGCCCCGGAAAAGTTTTTTTGTAACGTTTGTCTATACTGCTACGTATTATTCATTGAAGGACGCATAAGCCAGTGTGTGGCATCGCCCGTCAATGATCACGAGGAATTAACATCTGGAGGGAACTATGAAAAAAATTGGTGGTATTCTGTTCATTTTCGCGGTCTTCTTTTCTTTTGCACTGGTGATTTCGGCCCAGGATACAGCAGCAACTGACGATGCCGCTGTTAATACAGCAGCTGACGAAGCCGCTGCAATTCCAGGCAGCGTTGATATGACGCTTGAAATGAAGCCAGGCAAGTTCGTCATGCCCGCTAATTTTCGCGGTGGCGACCCTGACAGAGGTCTCGTGAATGCTGTTGAAGACGTTTATTATGAACAGCATGAACACTCAATCCTTTACAAAGAAGATGCTGCAGAAGTCGCTGAAGGCGCAAGTTTTGAAGGCGACCCCAACATTACCTGGGATACCAAGGTAAAAGATGCTGATGGTAACTTCCAGACTGTTTCATCGGTTAATACCAATATGGCCGGTAACGGTGGTAAATTTTTCGCACCTGGCGAATATCAGATCGGTAACGGCGGCGCCAGACAGGTTGGCGGCGGCGAAGGTGCTGAAAGCACAACAACCGGCAACGAAGACGAAACTCCGGGCGCAGCAGCCGGTGGTAGCCAGACTGACGAAACTCTGGTTGGCGAAGATGGCAAGACAGCCGAAGGCGGCGCCACTACTGTTACTGCTAACCAGGCAATGGGTGTTCTCGTTCATGACGTAACTTCTCCCGACATGTGGATTGCTTTTCAGGAAGGCGCCGGTAACATTGACATGGCAACCACTGAAAATGAACTCAAGAACAAGATTATGGAAAAGATCGTATCTAACCTCGGCCGCCCGTTCTCAACCAAGGCCGAAGATTATCAGGATGCCAGCTATGTGTTCGTAGATGAAGGTCTCGGCGACGAGCGCAACCTCGAGCCCTGGAAGAAAACAGCCCGTCTCTCAGTAGCCGGCGCTCTCTTCAATGAACGCGGCGCTCCGAAATTTGAAACCAAAGTTGTTGAATCCAAAGCTCTTGACCAGGAAGACCTGACCAGCCAGATTCACATCGCCGGTGGCGAAGACGAAGCTCTCAAGGGTGTGTTTGTCAGACGTAACGTACCTTTCATTTTCGCAGCCATGTCAGTTGACAACGGTAATAACCGTGGCACAACCGCAGAAGTTGCCTGCCGCATTGAAACCGCTGATGGCAAAGAAGTCGACAAAGACGGCAGCGCTTATCTTTTCCGTGTTCCGAACTATCCTCGCGCAGATTATAAAGATCAGCCCGAATATTTCTTCGTCTCCAAGGCCATGGATAAATCAGGCAACCTGACTACAGTCAGAATGCCCCTCTACATCGTTAACATCCAGGCAGCCTTTGAAGGCGGCAGAAATCAGTAAGCAGGGGTAGTCCGCAGAATTATGAATAAACTAAAAGTAGTAGCATTTGCAGCAGTTGTGATGTTTGGTTCGATGGTTAGTGCGCAGGAGCCCTCCGGGGCTCCTGTTAACCTCGAAAAAACCCCGTGGCTGAAGGGTGTTGAGATTAGTCCGTATCCTACAGACCTGACTCCAACCCTGCCTCTGAAGATTTTTCTTGAAAATGGTGAAGCTATTCCAGCTACAGTGACCGAGGATGTTCCATTGATTCTGGTCGCTGATACCACTATTTTTGATGATGATCCGCCGACGCATGCCAATGACCAGGAAATCCCGAATCCGCGCTGGGACGCCTCAACCGCAGTTTCGTGGTATTTCGTCGACTGGGAAAAGAATCAGAACTTCAATGCTTCGGTAACCCAGGGTCTGGCAGCGAATCAGATGATTGTTATTCCTACCACTCCCACCGGAAAAGGCGCTGTAACCTGCCACATGGCGAGACGATTACGTTATGATGCACCCGAACCCGGCAGAAGCAAGGTTTCATTCGCCAACTCGAGTGGCGGCGTGGATGTTCGTGTTCTCGATATCACCCCTCCGCTCTGTGGCCTCGAAATAGATGTTGAGAACGGCAAATCAGGATCTTTCTGGCCGGTTGAATTTCCGCCCGACAAGTATCCTTTGCCCAAGACCGCAAACGTTTATTTTGGCGGCGGTCTGTTTAATGCAGCAGACCGTGAAGTTGTTGTTGAAGGTTTGGAACTTGGCGCTAACATGATTATCAGTGCCGATCAGATGGTAGTTAATGTCAGCGCTGACGACAAACTTTCGATTCGGGTTATCGGTGGCGACAACTACAAGCTCGATAACGCGAAGCTCAAGTTTGGTATCTGCAATAATGCCGCCGGCGGTGAGCCGATTCCGGTCGGCCCGATCAACGAAGAGATCATTGACCTGGCTAACCTTGAAATGCCCGACAATCCTCATATTTTCGTTGACGCTACTGACACTTCCGGTAATCGACAGGTTTTGTTCGTTCCTCTCAAAGTAAAATAACGCTCTATAAAAAAAGCCAGGGAGGAAAATCCCTGGCTTTTTTTTTGGCACTTGCCGCCAGTTTGTGTTATGTTAAACCGGAGAGCCATGCAGAGAATAATCAAAAACATGAAAAGAACCGGCATAACTTTTGTCGAGGTTTGTCTTGCCTTTTTGATCCTGGCACTGGTTGCGTTGCCGGTGTTTCACTTCCTTACTGGAGCAGTAAAGGATACTGAGCGCTTTTACACTGAGACCATCGCGATTTCACGAGCAAAGTTCATCATGGATTCATTGATGTTTCAAATGCCGTGGCGCGCTATTGGGGCCGGCAATCCCTGTGTGTTTGAAGACCGCAAGGAAGTCTCCGGTGTACAGGCGTTTATCAGCAAGGCGATTCCCAAGATGTTTGGCGACGAATGTTCAACTGTAGACCCCAATGTTTTTAAAGGCGACGGAATCTATAGATGCCGCAAAGGTTTTGTGTTCAGGGCCCGGGTCAAGGTCGAAGATCTCGACCAGGATTCATCAGGCGCGCCAATCCAGTTTACTATTGCATTGCCAGGCAAGCCGAAGCAGTTTTTTCAGATCAAAGACCTGGTTCCCAAAGATGACTACGGCAAATTTAATTTGATCAAGAAGATTGTAGTGCAGGTCAAATGGTCGAACAGCAAGAATCTTGACCCGAAAGATGATCCGAATGCCAAAAGCGTTTTTCTGGTCGGCTTCAAATCAGACCTGGAAGGTTGAACATGCATAAAAAATCAGGAATAGCGGTCGTTGTTGTGCTGTTTTTCGCCTTTTCGATCGCGATCATTTTCTTTTTCATGGCACATTCAAACACCAACCTGGCATTTCAGAACAAGCAGACGGTTTATCAGATGCAGGCATATTATCTGTGCCACTCAGGCATGCAGCACGCCAAACTGCAGCTTCGCCTGCTTCCCAAAGAGACATATGAATTTTTCAACGCGAACGGTGTTGGCAACGTTCTCGAAGACATCGACTCTTCGCGCCATGTACCTACTGCAATGGGGGTTTTCAAGAACGAGCAGGCGACTTACGACCTTTTTGAGCCGAGCAAGGCGCCTGATAATACTTTTCCGTATGGCGGGAAATATTTCGTTGAAAGTGTTGCCCTGACCGGTTCGCATAACCGCATGAAAATGATTCAGGACGGCTACAAGGTTGTTGTAAAGGCCGAAGTAGACAGTGGCCCGAGCAAAAAATTCAGCACTGAACTGATCGAAGAGATGATTGTCTCAAGGTTCACAGGAGGCATTTAAATGATCGCAAAGTTCAAGGTCGATCGTAATGCCCGCGGTGTAACGCTGGTCGAGACGATGCTGGCGGTTATCATGCTCAGCCTGCTTTTTGGCTCAGCCAATAATGTTTTGAGTTACTCGCGCCGCGAGACAGAAAAGGGTTTCTGGATTCAGCAGGCTATTACTCAGCTGCGCAACGGCACCAGAGCGATAACTGATATGCTCAAAAAGACGTCATACCCTTCTACCATTATCAGATACAGTACAGGCGAAGAGAAAGTTATCTCTTTCAAAGAAAAGCGCGAATACGACATCAGCGGGCGTCTGCGCAAAATGGAACTGAACCCGAGTACCGCGTATGATATGCATTCAATTACCGATGGTGGCGTGGTCAGGCCGAATTTTAATGATCAGACAGTCATGTATTATCCCGTTTGCGAGCCAGAAAAAGACTTTGACTCTGGTTATATTGCGGGCAAAGTAAACTGGGTTCAGCTGGTACTCAAGCCGTCAAGCCATTACTCTACCAGCGGTCTGGGTACACTTTTTCTCATAGAGCGCGAGAAGACCTACGATACCAGATCAGACTCCTCACGTGCGTTCGGTTTGAGTGATGATTTTGATACTGGTGACACGATTACGCGCGTGCGCGAGATAATCAACGATGTTAACGCCATTGAAGTTTATTCATACGAAATCGAAGAACTGCGCGGTATTTATGTCACCCAGACCGGTGACCGCCAGGAAGTCATAAATAAAAGAATTCTGGTATCGATAAGTATTTCGGTGAGCCATCCCAAAGATTCTAAAATATGGCTGAGTGATCAGTGCTCGGTTATCAACAACGTGCAGCTGGTCAAAATGGTTGGTGGCGAATATCTTGAGCTGCTGGCAGTGCTCTCGGCGAATTCGGCAAAGGTAAAATACAACACCAGCGAACTGACTGTTTCGGTTGGCAGTGCAGTAGGGCCTTATCGGGTCACAAAGATCGAAGCAAATGCTATCGGTCTTACAGAACCAGGTTCAACTGTAGAAAGATTGCTGGTTAAGACCGACAGCTGATCATCGTTTGCCGGATTTTATCATTCAATTCTTTTTCTGCTGCTTTGTTTTGTCAAAAAAAGTCCTTATAAAAAAGGCCTGACCATACGATAGATACTGCAAATTCACTTTCTCAGGAAAGGTTCCGATGAAAGACAAGAAATATTCTATCGATCAGATACAGAAAATCATTGATATCAGTCCGGCAGAGATTCAGAAGCTGATCAGAAAGAACAGCCAGTATCTCAACGTTGCCAGAGAAGTCAGCGGCAGTGGTAAAAAAGAGGTTTTTCTCGACGAACTTTCGTTTCGGCGGCTTCTTTTCATCAGTCAGCTTGAAAAGGGCGGAACGCTCAATTCAAATGCTGTCTGCGAGCTGATAAAAACACCTGATCTCGAAACCGGCGTAGCCGAAGCTAAACCCGTCGCGGAGTATTCGCGGCTTTTCAGCGCGTTTGAGTCGATGTCTGCCGAGGCCGAAACTCTGCAGGTGCAGTTACATGCGCTGATGATCAAATACGATCACCTGATCAAGGAACTGAACATTACGCAGGCAAAAAACATGTCTCTCGAAAAAGAGCTCGGCACCCTGCGTAATCGTGAGCTGGCATTGATGAGCCACCTCAGGCAGAGTGCCGAGAACGAAGAAGAAGATCTTGATGAT
Organism: Candidatus Riflebacteria bacterium HGW-Riflebacteria-1; assembly: GCA_002839445.1. Lineage (GTDB taxonomy): Bacteria > Muiribacteriota > Ozemobacteria > Ozemobacterales > Ozemobacteraceae > Rifleibacterium. The sequence continues at coordinate 77,812 of PGYB01000012.1, read as the reverse complement.
CAGCTGGTGAACTAGACTGCCTTAGCCGCCGGAGCACCTGCGCGTTTATCTTTGATTTTTTTGGTCAGAAGAGTTGCGGTTTCCATGTGTGAAGCCGGGTCAAGCTTGGCGGCAGATTCGGCATGTTTCTGGGAACCTTCGAGATCGCCGGTTTCAAACAGGGCGTTGGCCAGGTTGAAATGGGCCAGAGCATAATTATCGTCAGTTTTTACTGCTTTTTTGTACCAGATTGAAGCCTTGCCAAAGCTGCGCATACTGGCGTAAGCAACCCCGATATTGTTCATTACTTCAACGTTGTCGGGCTTGAACTGCAGGGCTTTGCGCCAGTAATTAATCGCGAGTTTAAGACGGCCTTCGTCGCGCGCGATCTGGCCAAGGTTAAAGTAGATTTCTGAATCTTCCGGGGAGAATTTCAGGGCCTTTTTCCAGTAACGTCTGGCGTAGAACAGGTTGCCCTGAAGGTAGTGCGCCAGCGCGTAGTTGTAGAGCAGATCGACGTTTTCCGGAAACTTTTTCAGGCCATCGTGCCATATTTTCTTGGCCTTGCCGAGAAACCCGGTGTAGGCAAAGGTGTTGCCATAAAACCGAATTGCCAGAGGGTCATTGGGGGTTGCTGCAAGGTATTCTTTCAGCAAAGGGCGCGCCTCATCGTAATTGCCGTTTTCAAGCATCTTCTGAATTCGGCCCAGATCTTGTGTTACGTCTCCCATATATTATCCTTTCCAGGTAATTTACATCGGCTGTTAAAAAGTCATACCAAAAATATAACCGCTGAGCGCACTGAATACAACTACCAGTGCGAGAAAGATTGCCGCTTTTTTTCTGCCGGTGATCGGAGCAAGGGCCAGAATGCTGGGAAGACTCACCGCCGGGGCAGACAGAAGCAGCGTCATCGCCGGTCCGGAATTCATGCCAAAGTCTCGCAAAGTTGAAACTATAGTGACTCCAACTATTGTACCGAAGTACATCATACTTCCCAGTACAGATGCAACAAAATTTCCAGAAAAGTCGTTGCTGTCAAAAAACTTCATAAAGCTGACCAGGGGGAAAGCCACTGCCAGAAGCCCGCAAAGAAATATGCCGCCAACTACTTTCGGAAAAATAAGGATGAACAGATCTTTCGATTTGCGCAGCCAGAGAATAATTTCATACTTTTCAAACCATTTGAGTGTTAATGCCGCCAGAACCGCAATCTCAGCGAAAATAGCAAGCAGTCGCGGCAGCAGCAACCCGGTAATGCCGGCCTTTTCCGCACCCGCATAAATATAAGAATCGAACAGTCCAGTTGCCGTAAAAGTTATGAGCAGAAGCATCATAAAAAAGATCAACAGCTGGCTGTCGGTTCTTTCTGATTCTTCTTCGACCATTACGACGTTGGCGGGCTCTGCCGGCTGCTCATGTTCGCCGCAGATGAGCTTCATGCTGACACCGATCGAGATTGCGCTGGCCATGACCAGCACCCCGCGCCAGAGCATGAACTTGCTGCCAAGCAGCGTGTAGGTATAAGAGAGCGCGATCAGGTTGACGGCCGGTGAGGCCATCAGAAAGGTAAAAGCCGGGCCGATGCCGGCGCCCTGCTGCAGGATGCCGGTAAAAATCGGAATAACTCCACACGAACAGACAGTTAGAATGCCGCCAGAGAACGCTGCCACCGGGTAGGCTATCAGCGGGTTCGCTTGCGCTCCCATAAGTTTTGTTATTCTCTGCTTATCGAGAAATATTGCAATTGCCCCGGCGATAAAAAATGCCGGCACCATGCCTGAAATAAGATGCGTGCCAAGAAACTTGCCGACTTCAGCAAGTCCCGGCCAGAGCCAGGTGTCTCTGAAAGGCTCCAATATAGCAATAAGCGACATGGTTAGATACTGTAGCATAGTGGTTTTTTATAATGCTGCGGCCGCGAGTTCCTTTTTGATCCAGCCTTCGACCTTTTCTTTAATGACCGGCTTGCCCATCGAATAAATCTTGTTGCCAAGCGCGACAACCGGCGTGGTCACCAGTCCAAACTCTTTTACTTCGGGTGTACCATTGGTCAGCACCTTGAATTCAACTTTATCCTTGTAGTTTTGCGCGATCTCGTTGACGATTAATTCGGTTTCACTGCAGGTGTTGCATTTGCTGGGACTCTTGATTACGGTAACTCGGAGCATTGCTTGTCCTTTCAGTTCTTCAGGCCAGGGAACCACTCGCGCATGAGTACCTGCGAGCGCAGTTCTTCAAAAATCGTTCTGAGCTGCTGCAGTTTGCCGTCAAACGCTTTTAGTTCCTGATTCTGCTCAATGTCGCCGGCAAGTTCGAGCAATAATTTGCTGGCGTCTGCTGTTCTGTTGTCGGTGTGACCTTCGAGCAGAGGGGCAAAGCTTGCGAGGTTGCTGGTAAGTTCTTTAACCATGTTGGCAGAAGCCTCTCTGTCATCGCCCAGCAGAGCGCGCTCAAGTGTGGTCAGGTTGGTGGAAGCCGAGATGAAAAGTTGCTTTTCGTCGCTTACGCCAAACGCCTCAAAGAAGGCACCCATTTTGCTGTTAAGCTCAAGAACGCGGTCGTGAGCTTCGATAAATTTTTTCTCATTGACCAGCCGCCGAATCTCACCGATGCTGCGCGCGGTCTCGCTGGTTTTGCTCGCCCAGCGCAGGTCGTTGCGTGCCTCTTCCGGTGGGCTGGTCATATATTTTTTGCTGAATTCAAGCCAGGATTCCATTACTTTTGCCATTTCTGCGTCAAAGCTGGCTTTTTCTTTGGCTTTCAATGCAATGCCGAGCGCTGTCAGATCAGTGCTGAAACTGCGGATAACCCGTGAAAATTCACTCCCCGGGTTCTGCGCGGTTAACAGCATGATCAGAGTGTCGTCGCACGCGATTATGGGGGCTGCTGTGCAGAGATGCAGAGCAGCGAGTCCGACCAAGGCAAGTTTGCAGGTTTTATTCATTTTTTCAGTCTTTCAAAAGCCAGCATTTAACCGCAGTGTTTGCGGCAAGGCGGTCGCAGGCCGCCGGGTGCAGAAAAAGAACCTCAGCGCCGGCAAGGCTCGAAAGCATGTGCGATTCTTGTGATTCAAGGGGTTGCACCAGCATTCTGCCATTCTTTTCGAGCAGTCGGCCACGTTTGAAAAAATCGCGCTTTGCGTGATTATGAGTTTCTTCTGCCAGTTCGATACTCATGATCAGCCGGTTGGCGGTGCGACCGAGCAGTGTGCGAATAAACGGCCTGACCAGAAGTTCAAAGGTAACAGCAGTAGAAGTCTGATTGCCCGGCAGCCCGAATATCAGCTTATTCTGGTATTTGCCAAAAAAGACCGGCTTGCCGGGTTTCATTTGTATACCGTAAAAAATCGGCTCGATCTGCAGTCGGGCAAAAACCTGTTTAAACGGGTCTTTGCGACCCATTGAAATGCCGCCACTGGTTACTACTATATCAGCGCACGCAACCGCTTTAAGAAACAGTTCGCTGGCATGATCACCGACGTCGCGGGCAATACCTATTTCTATGGCATTGGCGCCGGCTTCTTCGGCCTGGGCTCGCAGCATCGCACAATTGGAGTTGCGCACCTGCCATGGTTGAGGTTTTTCCCATGGCATCAACACCTCGTCACCAGAAGTAAGTATCGCTACAGTTGGCTTTTTAACTGTGTTTACCACGGTCTGGCCGGCGGTCGCCAGCTGACCGATGACAAATGGCGTAATATAAGTGCCGGCAACGATCATTCTATCGCCGGCTTTGAGTTCTGAAGCGCGTGGCCTGACAAAATTGCCGGCTTTTACCGCTGCCGAAAATACTACCTGGCTGCCATCGGCGCTTACGGTCACATCTTCTATCGGCACTACGCTGTCAGCACCGGCAGGCAACATGCCGCCAGTAGCTATGTAGGCACAGCTGCCCGAAGGGATCTGCTCGAGTTTGTGCCCGGCATCAATGCCACCACATACCGGCAGGGTGATCTGGCGGCCACTTGCTGCTCCGGCAAGGCTTGCAGCCTGCAGACAATAACCATCCATTGCCGATATGTCGGCGCCAGGATAATCAAGGTCGGCGATTACATCGCTGGCAAGGGTGCGTCCGACTGCTCTATTAAGCTCTACCGCTTCTGATGGCAATAGATGCGGAGAGGCCAAATTCAAAACCAGCTCAAGAGCTTTGTCGTAAACCACGGGTTGCATTTCTGACATAGTTTTCATGTCTAAATTCTACCATAGTTCAAAATGTTAATCCAGAAAAGCGCTAAAAAGTGGATTCTGCGACTTCGCCTGACGGCTCGCGCAGAATGACGGTTGATTTTGACCGGGAATTGCTGGAGCGCCTGTTAGCGCATATGTTGCCGTTAATTGTCTTTTGTGCCGGTAAAATCGAGCTCGACAACGACCGGCAATGCCCTCGTATTGATAAGCTTTTCAAATTGCTCATCCTTGCCAGAAAAGCTTTTGCTGCTGAAAATGCTGACATCGCCGCTGAGGTTTATTGGCATCTGGCGTTCATTGCTGACCAGAGACACTTTTCCGCCAGGCCTGAGCGCTGCCAGCAAGTTTTCAAGTGTTACCTCGCCTGGCAGTACCGGGGAAAAAGGTCCGATTTTGCTTGAGTCAATGCTGGCTTCCTTGATTGCCTGCGCCAGTTTTTCAGGAATAAAGATATGCTCGCGCATGCGGTTGGTTGCTCGCAGGATTCCGGGGTGCCAGGCTGCGCGCAGTTTGGCATCGTCCTTGCTGTATTCGTAAAACTCGATCATCGGCGCCAGAAGTCCTTCGAGCTTTTCAAGTTCGGCCTGGCGCTCAGCGACGCTCATATGCTGAAGTCTGAGAACCCGTAGCTCCGCTTCGCCAATCAGAAAGGCGATGTTTGAGCGTTCAAGCATAAGAGCTCTGATCATGCTGCCGAGAAGTCTTCTGGGATGATGCCAGATCCTGATGGTAGAAAAGCGGTAGCGGTCGAGTTGCAGCTCGTTGTCGACAAGAAAAAAACGTCTTGCAGATTTCTTGTAGACATCTGATTTAAGCAGGCGTGCCGGGGTTTCTCTGACTATGACGAATTCGCTAGCTGGTGGGATCACCGGTTCGATATGCTGCGAGATGGTCTGGCTGGTGTTTGTGATGCGAATTCTCGAGCCAAGGTTGCTTGAAAATATTCCGGGTGCGGCGAGTGCGCGGCGGGCCAATATTTCGCTGCCCTTGTTTTCAAACATCTCATCTGTTTTTCTGAAAAACATACTGATAGGTGTTTCCTGCTCGCCTCTTCTGAAAAATTTCTGCTCGCAGACCTGTATGCCGTTTGCATCGAGATGCCAGAGCTTGAGACTTATCGGCGTGTCAGACTGCAAAGGTATCTTAAAGCTCAATGAAATGCGGCCAGATTCGAGCTGCAGATCTGAGGTGTAATGAATTCTGCCATTCTGCCAGACTTCAATCTGGCGCCAGCTTGAACCTGGACATCGATAGCTCAGGTATATCTGGTTTTTTTCGATGGTGACATCGTGCAGGCTTTCGTTCGTGCCCTGTTGACTGGTCTTAGTGGCGAACCAGTATTTCTGGGGAACTGGTGCGATAATGTCTGAGGCCATTATTGCGCTGATCGGGTTGGCGACCTTTTGTTGAATGGCATCTTCACGTGCTCTGCGTTTGTTGCTCATGCTTTTGACATCAAGCCTGACGCTTACCATTTCTTTGCCATGTGAAAATTCAACACTGTAGATGCCGGCGGCGGTGTTGTTGTTCAAGTGGGTCGTGAACATAGCCGTGCCGTCAATGTCGCTGTGAATAACCCGGTTAACCGTCTGCTGACCGCCAGGCAGGATCAGTTTGACCCTGACCGGAATTTTAAAAATGCCGCGCCCTGATTTGCGGCACAGGACGGCGACTCTTAATTGAAGCCAGTTGCCAGCGTAAATTACTTCTGGCGGTGGAAGAACCATAAGCGCAACATTGCGCTCAATTGTCGCTTCGCCGCGGTAAATGAGGGTGTCATTTTCCCTGGCGATTACTTCGAGGGTTGCCTGTTTGTTCAGCGACCCGTCGGGTATATCGAAGCTGACCACATAAGCGCCGTCAGACAGTGGTCTGGCATCTGACTCAAGGACAAAAGTGCCTTTATCGCCCGTACCAGATAATAACAGTCGCGCGCCAAGTTTTTGGTAACTTTCGGGCGCTGGCGCTTCTCCTCGCGGATTGAGCAGATAGATGACAAAATCCTGGCGGCTGCCGGCAAGCAGGCTGCTGTCAGCAGAAACCGTGACAAAACTGTCAATGACAATTGTCTGCGGCTCTGGTTCAGGCTTGAACTGCAGCGCCAGGCCGATGATCAGCAATAGCACAACAGCAATCTTCAATATTTTGTACATGCGTCGAAAGTTAGCATTCTCAGGCCAACTTGTCAATTTAACAGAAAACTTTACGGTATTTATTGTTTGCGGAAACCGTGTTATTAATAGCGTGTGGAAAACGAATGCATCACGGTAACCATTGATCGTATCACCTTCTGTAACGAGCAGAGCGGCTATTATGTGCTTAAAGCCTCTTCGCGCAAGTATCCGCAGGGGGTGACCGTCGTGGGCAATTTTGGCTACATACAGCCGGGCGAAGAAGTCAGAGTTTATGGCACCTGGGCCTGCCACCCGAATTTTGGCATGCAGTTTCAGGCGATGAAATTTACTTTGCTCAAGCCGGCAACGCTCAAAGGTATCGAGAAATACCTGGGTTCAGGGCTGATCAAGGGAATCGGGCCGGCAACCGCCCGCCGTCTCGTTGAGACTTTTGGGCTTGATACTCTCGAAATCATTGAGAAAGAGCCGGAAAAACTGGCGGAGTGCCCGGGTATCGGCCGATCAAAGGCCGATAAGATCAGCAGTGGCTGGTTTTTGCAGCGATCTATTCAGGATATAATGATCTTTCTGCAGGGGCACGGCATCTCGCCGGCCTACGCGATTCGTATTTTCAAGAAATACGATCGTGAAGCGGTGCGTAAAATTTCTGAGAACCCTTACATTCTTGCCCATGAAGTTTCAGGAATGGGCTTTAAAAAGGCTGATGCGATTGCCGCCGAATTTGGCATTACCGGCAACGATTTGCGACGCCTGAAGGCAGGCCTGCTCTACGTGTTGAGTAACGCCACCAACGATGGCCACCTGTTTTTGCGTGAAGAAGAACTGGTTAAGGCCTCATTAGAAGCGCTCGGCGTCGGCGAACCAGTTGATCTCGAAAAAGCCATGGCCGCGCTGGTTGCTGAAAAAAAGCTGATAAGACGCGAATTCAGGCAACAGAATCTGTATTATCTGCCTGCCAGTTATCGTGCCGAAGATGGCAGCGCCGCGCTGGTGAAAAGCCTGGCCGATAACGTGCGTGAACTTGCCAGAGAGAAGATAATCGCAGCCCTTGAACTGGCGCTCGGTACACATGGCCTCAAGTTAAGCGAAATTCAACAGCTGGCGGTAGAGAACTCCCTGACGCGCGGATTCATGATTATCACCGGTGGACCCGGCACCGGAAAGACCACAACCCTTAAAGCGGTTGTCTGTGCGCATAAGGCCATGGGCCGTCGCGTCATGCTCGCCAGTCCGACCGGACGCGCTGCCAAGCGGCTTGCCGAGGTTTCTGGCTTTACCGCGCAGACTATTCATCGCCTGCTGGAATTTTCACCCCAGGAAAAAGGCTTTAAACGCAACCAGAATCAGCCACTTGACTGCGACACTCTGGTGGTAGACGAAGCCTCGATGATTGACATGCAACTTTTCTACAGCCTTCTGCAGGCGGTGCCAAAACATGCTTCGCTCATTCTGGTAGGCGATGCTGACCAGCTGCCTTCGGTTGGCGCCGGACTGGTACTTAATGAACTGATCAAGTCTGACAAAGTGCCGGTAGTCAGGCTGAACGCCATTTTCAGACAGGCCGAAACTTCCAGTATCATCAGAAATGCGCATCTGATCAATCATGGGCAGATGCCTGAATTAACTGTTCCAGATGGGCAGCACCAGTCGGATTGTTACTATGTGGCGGCTGATGAGCCCGACAAGCTGATCGGTCTGCTCAAGAATGTCGTTCAAAAAAGTTTGCCTGGCAGATTTGGCTATGATCCGGTTAACGACATACAGGTTCTTACCCCTATGAATAAAGGCAAACTTGGCACTGCAAATCTCAATGCCGTTTTGCAGGAGGCTCTGAACCCGCCATCGCCCGAGAAAAATGAGCTCGAACACCTTAATCGGGTGTTTCGGGTTGGTGACAAGGTCATTCAGTTGCGTAACAATTATGATCTCGATGTTTTTAATGGCGATATCGGGCTGATTACCGAAATTCAATCAGAAGATCAGGAAGCGCTGATCGATTTTCCGCAAGGCCCGGTAACTTTTTCGACCTCTGATTTTCTTGACCTCGCCCACGCTTATGCCGTAACGGTACATAAGGCGCAGGGCAGCGAATACCCGGCCGTAGTCATGTTGGCTTCTACCCAGCATTTTATGATGCTGCAGCGCAATCTCTTGTATACGGGTCTGACACGCGCCCGCAAGACCATGGTTTTTATCGGCACCCGCAAGGCAATCGCCATGGCGGTTAAGAATAATCGCCAGAAGATGCGCAACACCATTCTGGCAGTGCTTCTTCAGAATATGTCTGAATGAAACCAGCAACCCGGCAAAAAAAATATCTGACAATATTAAAAAAAATGTCCGATTGCCTTGACGCTTTGCCAAGCCGTCATTAAACTTAAGTTATTCCTTCGAGGTACATAATCTCTGATATTAACAGGGGGTTCGATATGATTCGCCGATATGAACTGAGAGTTACACTCTGCATTGTTCTATCTCTTCTTATGCTGGTAGACTTCGCCGTCTTCAATCCAGCTCCAGCTTTCGCACTCGATAAAAAGAGCGTAGCCGTAGGCGCAGGCATAGGCCTGGCTGCTGGCGCCGGTCTTGTATTAGCTGCTCCGGCAATAGGTGGCGCAGTAGCCGCAGCCGGTGGTGTAGCTACTGCCGTAGTCGGTGGCGCAGCTGCAGCTACTGGCGGTATCGTTGGCGTTCTGGCCGGAGTAGGTGGCGCGATCGCCTCTGCTCTCGGAGCTGTCGGTGGCTTTATCGCCGGTATTTTTGCCAGCCCGCTCTTTATCCCAGCTTTGATCCTTGTTGCTGTTGCAGTCGGCGGTTATCTGCTCTACAAACGCTACAAGGCTAAAAAGGGTGGCAATTCAGCCTCTGGCCCCAACCAGGAAGTCCTTCCCGGTAGCGATGAAATCTACGTAACCCCGGGCGACTATGAAATGTCAGGCGTTATTCCTGGTGGCGATGCCGCAGCTCCAGTCAGTGTCGGCAATGATCCGGTAATATCTCTTGGTGGCGATGCGGTTACAATATCTAGCGAACCGCCGAGCGTAAGTATTCCTGCTCAGGCTCCGACCACTACCTCGGTTACTACTACGCCCGGCATTCCGACCAGCAGCGATGGTCTCAAGGCTGCTCACGACAGATATATCGCATCTTACCAGAAATATACCACTCTGGTTACCAACAGCGGCGGTGCTAATCCGGCAGATGTTCAGCGCGCACTGGCCGAATATCGCGAAGCTTACAATGACTATCAGAATCTCAAGGCATCCGGCAGCAAGTAACCCCCTGATTTAAAAGTCCAATAAAAAACCACCCGCAAGGGTGGTTTTTTTATTGGCTTGCCTATGGCAACCTGTTGTTAATAGTCGACTGTCACACTTGAATTGCAGGGTTTAACCAGCAATAAATGTATCGAAAATAGCCGTTGGTAAATACATTACAAGGGCGCAGGCAGGGTTTTCATGAGCGAAGACTTCGAGCCAGGCTGTTTTGACGCAATCACGACAACTTAAACCTGAAAGTTTTGTCTGGTGAGAGTTGTAGCGAATGAATTCCTGCCGAGAGCCCGGCATGAAGGGTATAACTTGGATCGAATTCTTGGACTCATTCTTGACAGACGATCAGAGCTGTTTGAGCCTGAAAAAGGTTATTACGGTGTCGCCGAAAACGCGTTCGTCAAGAAGGCGATACTCTGGCATTTCTTCTAACCCAAGCCGGTCTCTTTTCTGGCGCTCGATGATGAACAGCGTGTCAGGGCTGAACATCGGGCAGAGCGGAATCTGTTTGAGTATTGGTTCGAGCAGCCCTTTTAAATATGGCGGGTCAATAAACACCACATCGAAGCGCGCAAGCTTTTGCTGCTGCAGAAACTTGAGGCAGTCCATGGTAAAGACCTCGCCGCGGTCGGCAAGTCTGGTAAGCTCAAGATTTTCACGAATAGTGTTGGTACATTCGCGTGCAGTATCGACAAAAGCCGCGTAACTGCCGCCGCGACTGAGTGCTTCGATACCAAGGTTGCCCGAACCTGCGAAAAGATCGAGAAAACGCGCATCAGGCACGAATTCTGCAATCATGTTAAAGGTTGCGCCTTTGACTATGTCCATGGCTGGTCGGGTTTTTCCGCCGCCTGGCATTTTCAGCCTTCTGCCTTTGGCGCTGCCGGTGATGATACGCATGTTTTAACCGCCTTCCATGAAGGTTTTGTAGCTGTCGCCGAACGATTTTATCATCTGTGCCATGAACCAGTCTCTCACTTCGCCGGTTTCGCCAGTGAGAATTTCAAAGGCACGGTTTCTGGCGTTTTCGATGAGTTTCTGACTGATACGATGCGAGAAACATGGATGTGACAGACCGCTCTGGCGAGTTCCTACGAGATCGCCCGGGCCACGCAGGCGCAGATCTTCGAGCGAAAGCTCAAAGCCGTCGTTGGTCGCGGCCAGCACCTTAAGGCGTTCGGATTCTTCGGCCACATGCGAGACCAGAATGCATAAAGAAGCATGCATGCCTCTACCAACACGGCCGCGCAACTGATGCAACTGCGACAGGCCAAAACAGTCTGCGTTTTCTATGATCATCAGTGTGGCATTCGGGTTGTCGACGCCAACTTCGACAACGGTTGTCGCGATAACCATGTCAAGTTGGCCATTTTTAAAGGCCTGCATGATTTCGGACTTTTCATCCCAGCTCTGCTGGCCGGTCAGGCAGGCAAAGCGAACGTCAGGCAGCCGCTCAGATGTGCGCTCGGCGGCTTCTTCTACCGATGTCCAGTCTTTCTTGTCTGACAGTTCGATCAGCGGGCAGACGAGATAAATCTGCTGGCCGTTCTGCAGAGCCGTTTCGATGTGCGGCACCGTCTGCGAAAAGCTGGTGGCCAGCATGGTTTTAACCGGCTGGCGGCCTGGCGGCAATTCTGAGATTGTGCTCGTATCCATGTCACCAAAGATGGTAAGCGAAAGAGTGCGGGGAATAGGCGTCGCAGAAAGCAGCAGCTGGTGCGGGTTATTGCCTTTGCGCACAAGCTGGCGTCGGTGGTTGACGCCGAAACGTTGCTGTTCATCGATTACACACAGACCAAGGTCGGCAAATTCGAGGTTTTCCTGAAACAGGGCGTGCGTGCCAAAAACGAATTTGACTTCTCCGCTGCCGATTGCCTGGTTGAGTTTCTTGCGTTCGGCATTTTTCTGGCTGCCTGTCAGGATGCAGGCTTGCCCGGCGAACTGTTTGAAAAAAACATTAAAGCTGTGCAGATGCTGGCGGGCAAGAATTTCGGTCGGCGCCATAAAAGCGCACTGGCTGCCGGGGCTTATTTTCTGGCAGTAATGCAGCATTGCCAGAAAGGCGACCAGCGTTTTGCCCGAGCCAACGTCACCCTGAACAAGCCGGTTCATCGGTGGTCTGTCTTTGCCTTGCTCCTGCATGTCATAAATAATCTCGCCAAGACTCTGCTTTTGCGCCGTTGTCAGCGAAAAGGGCAGGGGATGTTCAGGTTCGACAGGTGGGGCGTTGCTGGCATCTGGCAGACTGAGAATGCCGGTTAACGCCTCGCGTCTTTTAAGAACACCGATCTGAAAAAGCACCTGATCGAAAAAGGCGAGAGTGTGCCGCGCCTTATTGGCCTCTTCTGGTGAAGACGGCCGATGTGCCTGTTCGAGCGCGTCGCAGATGGCGTTGAACGATGATTTTCTGATGCCGGGCGGCAGCGAGGAGTCCCAGTCGATGCGGGTAAGAATTCCGGCAATCAACCGGCGCAATGCCAGAGCCGAAATGCCGGCCTCTGAGAGTCTGGTGTTTGAAGAATAAACCGGGGTGAGCCGGCTGCTGGTGCCGGTGTCAGTTCTGGCTTCTTCAACGGGTTCAATTTCAGGGTTAGAAAGGGTCAGCTGGTTTTTTACTGTTGTCACCTGGCCAAACAGCCAGTAGTCTTTGCCAGCGATCAGCTGCCGTATCAGGTAAACGCGATTGAACCATTTCGCGGTGACCTTGCCGGTAGCATCAGCAAACACGGCATTGATAACGGTAAGTCCGCGCCGCGCGTGATATGACTTGATCGACTCAAGACGCAGGCAGGTCAGGCATTCGCCGCCTTCAGAAAGTTGTGCAACGGTTTTGCAGCTGCGGCGGTCCTGGTATCTGGCCGGATAAATGCGCAAAAGATCGATGATCTGCACTATGCCGCTCTGGCGCAGTGCTTCCGATTTTTTGGGGCCGATTCCTTTTACTTTGCTTAACGGGTCGTCAAGCGTAAGTTTGCTGGTCGTCAACAATTATTGCTGTCACTCTTTGGCAAAATAAAGCTGTTTCATAATCATAAAATCGTCGTGCATATAAGCGAGATCCCAGCCGTTGCGACCGGCTTCGTCGAGCAGATCGCCAAGTTTTTCGAGAAAATCATCACCCTTAAGCCTTGTCAGATCAAGGGTTTTGTAGTTCCAGCGCTGAGGCGATTTTTCGAGGTTCATTGTGTCTTCTCCTGATCTGGCTTGGAATTTTTCTGGATTGAATTGAGATAAATATAGGCCTTAAGCATCTGACGCAGAGCCTGATCTTGTTGTGGCGACTGCGCGCAGGCTTTTAACGTGAGATCCATGGCGCTGAAGGCTTTCTGCCCCTGGCCGGTAAAGTTGAAGCAATAGGCAAGAAGCAGATTGGATTCGACATCTACCGGCGAGATATCGACTGCCTTGAGCAGCACTTCAATGGCATCGTTATAATTTCCGAGCTGAATGTGCAGGGTCGCGAGTTTTTGATAAATGACCGGGTTGCGCGGAGACAGAGCGGCAGCGTGTGTCAGCAGGCGAACGCTCTCGCTGAACTTCCCGGCAATCTGATATATCTGGCCAAGAATCAGGTAGGCGCCGAGAATTTTGGGATAAAGCTTGAGCGCCTTGCCAAGATGTTTTACGGCATCGTCGTATTTGCGGGCGTAATAGTAAATCGTGCCGAGGTTGAAATGCGCCTTGACCAGGTTCGGGTTGATCGCGAGCGCTGACAGGTAGTGCTTGACCGCCTCGGAATTTTTTTTCTGCAGAAAATACAGATTGGCGATGCCGAGAATTGCTTTGAGATGCGCTGGCGACTTGTGCAGGATCTGCGCGAAAACCTTCTCGGCTGCCGGGTAATTGCGCGCGGCGACAAAGCGGTTTGCCACTTCGATGTCTTCGTTGAAGGTATTGTCGGGAAGAATCTGGGTGTTGATCGGTTGTGGCGCGGCAACTGCCTGCGCCGCCGCCTGCTCGGTCGCCGGCTGCAGTATTTCGAAAAGCGGTTCCATTGGCGGAGGCAGCTCAACTTCTGATTCTGCGGGCACAGCCTCTGACTCGGCCGGCAATGGCTCTGACTGGGCTGCCGACGCTGTTGCGGGTGATGTCTGAGAATTGGCTGCTGCTGCTGCGGTTTCGCTGGCAACCAGGCTGTTGATCGTTTCTGGGTTATCAATAAGCTCGGTCACGATCAGGTTTACTTTTTTGCTGAGCGCCTCTGAGAGGCTGATTTCCTTGCCAATTTCACCGAGAACAAAGGTTGCAGACTGGATCAGGCGTTTGTCCGGGCTGTTAAACAGTTCGCGCAGGCGGTCGATTACTTCGTAAACACCCCATACCCAGAGGGTTCTGATCGCTGTGCTCTTAACCCGGTTGTCTTCATGTTTGAGCAGGGTTTTAAGCGTGATTACCAGTGCCGGGTCAGATTTTGGCGACAGTTTTACCAGCGCATCAATGGTATTTGACACAACGCGCGGGTCTTCGCTTTCGAGGTAACCGCGGATAATTGGAATCATTTCCGGCTTTGCTGTCTGGCCCAGGCATGAAACGAGTGTGGCCTGAACGATAAAGTTTTCTTCGTGCTGCAGCTTGTCTTTTAACAGGTCAGCTGCCGCCTCTCCGGCACAGCGACTCACGGCAAGAACGGCCTCAACCCGTACATCGAAGTTCGGGTCGTCAAGCAGTGGTTTTACATGCTGCAGGGCATCTTTAGCCTCGATTTTGCGTATGGCGTTGGTCGCGTTGCGTCTGACGTCGGGGTCTTCGTCTTTGAGTGCGCGCGCCAGTTCTCTGATAAAACGGGCGTCTTTGATCTCACCGATAGCATAGGCCGCTGAGGCGCGATACCACTTGTCGGGGTGTTCGAGCATCTGTCGGAGAGTATCTGAGACATCGAAATCGCCGTATTTCCAGATTGCCTTGGCAACATTGGCGCGTACGCGGTTGCTCGGGTCTTCGAGATATGGTTGTATGATGCCGACAATCGAGCCGGACTTGATACTTTCGATTGCTTCTATGGCATTGGCGCGCACTCTTGGGTCTTCGTCACGCAGGGCAGCCTGAAAAACCGGCATCATTTTGTCAGTAGACATCAGGCCCAGAGACATGATAATCGATGCACGAATGCGTGCGCTCTTTTCCTGGGCGAGAAGCTTTTTGAGCAGTGAAATGGCGCGCCAGTTCTTGATCTTGCCTACAGCAAGGATTGCACTGATGATCGCGTCTTCTTCGAAGAAAATCTGACCGGCTGGCTCTTCAAGTGTGGCTTCTGGGGTTACGCCGACGCTGGCATCACTATAGGCCTGCAACGCATCCATCAGGATATCAAGTGCTTCAGGGTTTTCCAGCATGCCAAGAGCCTGGGCGGCGTGAAAGCGGACTTCCTGCTGTGAATCGTTCAACGCGTTAATGAGCAGGCCTACCGCCTTGTGATTGTCGATATTGCCGAGCGCGAGAGCCATGAAATCCTGAATGTTGTCGCTCTCATAAGTTTGGAGCAGAAAGTCTGTCGCCTTTTCACCCTTGAATTTTGACAGCGCAATAGCGGCTTCGCGTCGCTGTTCGTATTCTCCTGTGAGAAAAATGTGTAACAGACGTGCAATGAGCGGCTTGAGATTATTGATGACGGCTTCGTGTGCTGGCATTTGTCTTCCCCGGGTCGGCTTTGAACTAACAGCATACTATCAGAAAGTGCTATTTTTTTAAATAAGCAATTAAATTCGATTGTTAAGATTGCAGGCTGTGGGTATAATACTGCTCATGTCAGACGAAAAAAGCTTGTACCGATTATTAAAACTTACATTCGATGAGGGCGCCTCTGATCTGCATCTCAAGGTCGGCAAAGCGCCAGCCATTCGCGTTGATGGGCATATCAGGCACGTCGAGGGCTTTCGTTTTAACAAAAAAGATTTCGATCATATTATCGAGGTTCTGCTGACCTCTGACCAGGAAGACCAGTTCCGCAAAAGCCACGAAATAGATTTTGCCTACACACTCGAGGGAGTGTGCCGATTCAGAGTTAACCTCTACAATGACCTTAACGGTTTTGGTGCGGTTTTTCGCGTTATACCCTACCGCGTCATGGATTTCGACGAGATTGGCCTGCCGCTGGCTGCCCGTCGGCTTATCGAGCAACCGAACGGCCTTATTCTTATCACTGGTCCGACTGGCGCCGGCAAAACTTCGACGATGGCGAGTTACCTCAATTATGTCAACCGCATTGCCCGCCGCCATGTTGTAACTCTTGAAGATCCGATTGAATATCAATTCGAAGACAACCTGAGCTTTTTTAACCAGCGTCAGGTTGGCATTGACTGCCTGAGTTTTTACGATGGCCTGCTGACTGTGCTGCGTCAGGACCCTGATATCATTGTCGTTGGCGAAATGCGCGAACCCGAAACTATTTCGTTGACCCTCAACGCTGCCGAGACTGGCAAGCTGGTCATTGCCACACTGCATACCAGTTCGGCTGTAAGCACTGCCGAGCGTATTGTTAACGTTTTCCCGGAAGCACGGCATCATCAGATTCTGCTGCAGCTTTCGATGGTGTTGCGCGGCGTAGTATCGCAGACGTTGCTGCCAAAGCCTGATGGTGGGCGCGTGGCCGCTTTTGAAGTGTTGATCAACACTTCGGCAGTTCGCTCGCTGATTGCCGATGGCAAGATTCACATGCTGC
Organism: Candidatus Riflebacteria bacterium HGW-Riflebacteria-1; assembly: GCA_002839445.1. GTDB lineage: Bacteria > Muiribacteriota > Ozemobacteria > Ozemobacterales > Ozemobacteraceae > Rifleibacterium. The sequence continues at coordinate 61,575 of PGYB01000012.1, read as the reverse complement.
CGTCTTACCTCGAAACCGGCGCCGAATATGGCATGACCACCATGGAAATGTCGCTGGCACAACTGGTAAAAGACCGGGTAGTAAAGCGCGACGACGCCATGGCTGCCGCTCCGAATCCGGCAGCTTTGCGCAAGATTCTTAACGAACCACCGATGTAATAATACGAGATGGGGGCGAGATGCTGAGAATTCACCAATTTTTCGAGACCGCTATTGAGCGCCAGGCTTCTGATCTGCATTTGAAGACTGGCGCGCCGCCTATGATCAGGGTTGGCGGTCGTCTGGTCACTTTGCCGCACGAGCCTCTCGCCTATCAGGAAATGCCCAATCTTTTTCTTCCCCTGATGGATGTAAGGGCGCAGAGCGACCTGCGGGCGCGTTACGAAACCAATTTTATGGTGCGCTACAAAAACCGCTGGCGTGTGCGCGTCTGCATTTTCAAGCAGCGTGGCTGCCTGTCTGGCGCGTTTCGTTTTATACCGACCAATGTGCCAACTATTGATTCACTTGGGTTGCCGCCGATTCTCAAGGAAATCGCCGCGCGCCCGCGTGGGCTGTTTCTGGTTACCGGGCCGGCCAACTCTGGTAAAACCCATACTCTGGCGGCTATAGTCAACGAGATCAATCGTATCTCGCATCGCCACGTTATTACCATCGAAGACCCGATTGAGTTTGTCTACCGCGAGCGCAAGTCGATTTTTACGCAGCGTGAAATCGGCGTTACTGCCAGCCACTATCATGGTGCTCTGATGAATGCCTTGCGCGAAGACCCTGATGTAATTCTTGTTGGTGAGATGCGTGATACTGAGACGATTGAGATGGTGCTGACCGCTGCCGAGACCGGGCATCTGGTGTTTTCGACGCTGCACACGGTTGGCGCGGTGCAGACTATTGACCGCATCATCAACGTTTTTCCGGGGCACCGTCACGAAGAAATCCGTACTCAGCTGTCAATGTCGCTGATCGGCATTATCTCGCAGATTCTTTTGCCCAGCCTGCACAAACGCGAGCGTGTCATGGCGCACGAGCTGATGATTCTTAACTCGGCAATGCGCAACCAGATTCGCGAGAAAAAGACTAACCAGCTCAAATCTGCGCTGATGCTTGCGCGCAAAGAAGGCTGCAAGACGCTCAAAGATTCGCTTAATGAGATTCTCAAAGACGAAAGGGTCGACGGCAAGCTGGTTTCTAACATCATGAAGGAGATTGTTGAATGACCGATTTCGAGCAGATTGAATCCTTCAGGTATGTTAAGGCGGCCAGAAGGTTGCTGCGCCCGGCTACTTCGCGTCTTGAAGAACTTGTTCAGTCAGACGTTTCTGACGAGCTCAAATTAGAGACCATTATCAGTCTCGGCAAGATCGGCGACAACCAGTCGCTCGGCACGATCACCCGGGCATTTGATGATTACGCTGACAGTATTGAGCCGGTAACGGCGATTGGCCATTTTATGAGCAGTTCGCCGGTTGCAAGACTGATCGAGCGCCTCCAGGACCCCGATGGCCAGCACAAAGAAGAAGTTGTCAGGGTACTTGGCGAAATCGGTGATCCGATGGCAGCCAGGCCACTGATGGAGTTACTGCACGACGAAGACCGCATGGTTCGCTATTATTCGGCGCGGGCACTGTTTAAAATGGGCGGGCGCGATGTCGTGCAGAGCCTGTGCGGACTTCTCAACGACCCTGACGAGTGGATCGTAATCAACGTTCTCGAAATTCTTTCGAAACTCAAAGATCCTGAGGCCGTTCCGGCTCTGGTCGGGCAGTTCGAAATCGCGCGCGATTCGCGACTCAAGGCGATAATTATTTCTTCGCTGGCAACTTTTGCCGAGGCGCGCCTGCTCAAGACTTTTGAGAGCGGGCTGGATTCTTTTGATCCAAGAATCCAGGCCAATTCGGTCGAAGCGATTTCTTATCTCAAGATTCCGGCGCTCGAAATGAAGCGCAAACTGAAAAAATTCTACGGTCATCCGAATAACCGTGTACGCGCCAACGTCTGCATCGCGCTTGCTGCAGCCGATCCTGCCGCGGTCAGCGAAGAGCTCAAGGCGATGATGGCGAGCTCGGATGCTTCAACCCGGCGCTCGGCGGCTTATGTTCTCGCCCGCATCAACAGCGATAAGCGCGAAGAATGTATTCACGAACTGCTGCTCGACGAGAATTTTGGCGTGCGTAAAATGGCATTAAAAGCCGCTTTGTCGTTGGAAGGCAGCGTCGGGGTGCGTGAGATACGGCCTCTGCTCAGCGATGAAAATCAGTGGGTGCGCAAGGAAGCGGTTGAGTGCGCAACTCGCATCGAAGATTTTCCCGATCAGGATATTCTTGAAATGCTCAAGAAAGAAGACTGCGCGCCGGTAATCAGCTGTATACTCGATTATGTAGTGTCGCGCGGGCTTAAAGAGGCGGTCGCGAACATTTTCGAGCGTATCAGAAAAGAACCCGAAGAAGAGATGCCCTGGCTTATCGCCGCGCTCGGCCATCTTGGCGCCCGTGAGGAATTGCTTAAAATCAAGAAGTTTCTTGGTGCGGTGCGTTCAGAAGTGTTTTCGGAGTATTACCATGCTCTGCTGCTGAACGGTGAACTGGCGGTTTTCGAAGAAGTCAGCGCTGCCCTGAACGAAAAAAAGCGTGAGAATGAGCTTTTCAGCTGGGTTCGCATAGCCGGCAATCTTGGTTCTTACATGCAGAAACCTGAAACATTCTCAAATACTCTTTTAAAAGGCCTTGGCGAAGAGGTCGCGCGTGACATGGAGGGTGTTGCGACGATGGCGGCGCCTGACACCGCGGCGGCATTGGTCGAAGCTTTCAGCCAGGCTGTAGAATTTTTCAACAACGGCGACTTCGCCAGGGCACGCGAACTGCTTGAAAAGATCGTCGCTGCGCAGTCAGACAACATCGAGGCGCGCTACTATCTTGCTCATTGCTGCTACAGTCTTGGCGATATGAAAAAAGCCGCGGCGCTGTTAGCGCACAACGTTGATGATGAGCCGTCTCACATAAATTCAGCAGTTCTGCTCGGGCAGATATATTTTCGCAAAAAAGAATGGGAAAAGCTGGCAGAATGCTATGAGCGCGTGCAGCAGTATGTCAACAAAGACGACAAGAAGAGCCTGATTCGCATTTATGGTGCCCTTGGTCTTGCCTACTTTAATCAGAAAAAGTACCCGCAGGCGATTACTGCGCTGAGTCGCGGTCTGCAGGCCAATCCGCGCGACCTTTCTTCTTCGTATCATCTGGCTCTGTGTTACTATGCTATCGAAGAGGGCGAAAAGGCCAGGGTCATTCTCGAGGGCCTGCGCAAGACACTTCCGCCTGACAGTCAGGTGCTGAAAAATGTTGTTGAGCTTTTGCAACGCATATAATTTGTCCGGCAGGTGAACAAAAACTCACAGACTGCCGATTAAACAACAAATATACTTTATAGAGGTCTGAAAATGACGGAATTATTGAAGATTTGCCAGATGGTTAAGGTCAAGGGCGCTTCTGACCTGCATCTTTTTCCGGATCAGCCGATTTTTTACCGATTGCATGGTGCCATCGAAAAACTCGAAGGCATAATGCTTAACGAAGACCAGATCAAGCGGATAATTCTCGAGACCAGCACGCCGAAAGCTCGCGAGATTCTCGGGCGGCAGCGCCAGGTAACCTACGCCGAAGATGTTGAGACTGTTGGCCGCCTCAGGTTTTCGGTGTTTCTCGACAAGGGCAAATTTGCCATCGCCATACGCTTTATCGGCGAGAAAATATTCGATCTGGAAGAACTCGGTTTTGGCGATGGTGTGCGCAAGGTTGTCTCAGCCCCTTCTGGACTGGTGCTGGTTGGCAGCCCTTCTGGAGAAGGCAAGACTTCAACCATCGCGGCTTTGCTTAACTTTATTAACAGCCATTTCGAAAAGAGTATCTTTACCATCGAAAACCCGGTGGAATACGTCTTCAAAGACAACAAGAGCGCTTTTATTCAGCGCAGTATTCCAGTCGATATTTCGAACTTTTATAACGGGCTGTGCGAAGCCTATCGCGTCGACCCCGACGTCGTAGTATCAGATTCCATCAACTATTCTGATGCCATGGATCAGGCGCTTACCCTCTGCGAATCAGGCTGCATGGTTATCGGTTCGACCGAAGGCGGCGACTGCCACCAGATTCTCGATCGCCTTATCAGCTGCCGCGAACCTGGCGACCGCGAGGCATTGCGAGCACGTATTGCGTCGCAGCTCAAGATGATCATCAGCCAGCGCCTGATGCCAAGAGACGATCAGAGCGGGCGCATTGCTATCTTTGACATTCTCATCAATACCCCGCAGATGAAAGCTCTGGTGCGCAACAACAATATGAGCATGTTCCGGACTCTGCAGGGCCAGGGCGAAATTGCCGGTATGAAAACTTTTGATTCGCAGCTCGCCGCACTGGCGCGCAAACGGGTTATTTCGCAGAAGACCGCCGTTGAATACGCGATTGACAAGTCGCGCATTTCCGGCCAGTCGTAAGAGAGGCAGCACATGGATATCAAAAAGCTAATTGAAAACGTAAAACAGTCTGGTGGTACTGAGCTGCATCTCAAAATCGGTTCACGTCCGCTTATCCGCAAAAACAAGTTTCTGCGCCATATGGAGTTTCCGCCAGTCCAGGAAACAGATATGAACGACCTGCTCAAGAGTCTGTTGAGCGATGAAGATGTCGAAAAATTCAAGAAGACCAGTTCTTTTGAAGCAAATTTCTTCGGCAAGCCGCCGTGCAACTACCGTCTGACCCTGTTTCACTCACAGCAGAAGCCGGTTGCGCTGATAAAAATCATCGACAGCAAGATTCCATCGCTTGAAGACATTAAGTTTCCCGATCCGCTGGTGCCCTTTCTTGATGCCAAAAAAGGCATCTTTATCATTGCTGGTCCGGCCCGCTCAGGTATCTCGACTTCTCTGGCGAGTATGGTCGAGCGCATGAATCAGCGCCATTCAAGGCATATTCTGATCATCGAAGACCCGATCGAATTCAATTTTGAGCAGAAACGCTGCCGCATTTCGCAGCGCCAGTTCCGCAAGGATATCTTCGTGATCGATCAGGGCATCAACTTTGCGAAGCGCATGGATGTCGATGTGCTGGTGATCGGCGATCTTAAGCGCGAAATACCGTTCAAAAGCATCATCGAATATGTTGCCGGCGGTCATTTCGTTGTGTTAAGCATGCAGACGCTGGGCATAGTGAACACTCTCGAAAAGTTCATTTTCTCGTTCGCCGAGAGCGATCGCGAATTTGTCTGCCAGGTGCTTGCCGAAAACCTGCAGGGCGTGGTTTCGCAGGCGCTAATCGCTGACCAGGTCGGCAAGAGAATTGTTCCGGTGCACGAGACGCTTGTTATCAACAGCACAGTGATGAGCATTATTCAAAAGGGCAAGGTAACGCAGATCGAGCCGAATATTGCCAGTGCCGGCCCCGGCAGTCAGCTGTTTGCGCAATCGGTGCAAAAGTTGTATCTTAAAAATGAACTTGACCGTGTGGCGGGTGAAAACTTTCTGGATTTATACCGGGGAACCAGGGGATAAGCGATGTTTAAGAGTTTGCGCAATAACCGTATGGCCTTTACTCTTATTGAGATGAGCGTTGTCGTCGCCATTATCGGTCTGCTCTATGTCACGGTAGTGCCGATGTACGGCCGCACGATTCAGCGCAGCAAAGAAACTGCCCTGAAAAAAGACCTTCACGTCTTTCGAACGATTCTCAGCGATTACTTCAAAGACCATGAGAAGTGGCCTGAGAGCTTGAACTCCCTGGTTACTCAAGGCTATATCCGCAGTATTCCACCTGATCCGTTTACCGAGAAAATCGATACCTGGGTTGTTGTGCCTTCGCAGCCCGGAAACAACGATGTTTACGATGTTAAGTCAGGCGCCGACGGGCAGAGTCTTGATGGAATAAACTATGCCGACTTTTGAGTCGCGCCAGCCTGTTGCCGCTGCCCGCCGTGGCGTTTCACTTCTGATTATCAGCGTTTCGGTGGTGCTTCTCGCTATCAGCCTTGCTGTGGCGGTTCCGCGCGTTGATCTCGAAGTGCGCCGTGGCAAAGAAGACCAGCTCCGCTTTGTTCTCGGCGAGTTCAAACGTGCCGTGAACAAGTTTGAGCGCTGCCATAACCGCATGCCGGCTGCCCTCGAAGAGCTTCTGCGCGACAATCTTGGCAACAGTTTTTTGCGGCAGCGTTATCCCGATCCTTTTACCGGCCGTTTCGACTGGGTTTTTGCCAGAGACGAGCAGGGCCGCGTAGTGATTCACTCAGCGAGCGAAGAGCTCAGTATCAGCGGCGCAAAATACAACGATTTTCGCTGAAAAAAATCCGGATTTCTTTATGTTGAAGGATTTGCAATATTATGCAAATTTGAGGTTATACCAATTCTAGTTGTTTCGTTCGTTCTCGCACTATTACATCCTGCACGTCGTAATCGTTATCCTGCGCGGAGTCGCAGGATCCAGAATGCCGGTAAAGTCATGGATTCTGCGACCTTGCTGCGTGCAGAATGACAAATTAAGCCTTCCATAATCGTAATCGTCGTTGCTGGCAATTACAAAGGCTACTTTTGTGTCCAGTCTTTGGCTGTGAACGAATCTTTTGTGAATAGTATTAGCTCTGAACTGATTCTTTGACCAGGGATGGTTTTATACCTGATTTTGCAAGTTGCTCTATTGTAAAAACTTTTACTGGTCGCTGCCGGTTGTTGCGCTGTTAACCGTAGGGGCGACATTCATCAGATCGGCTGCGTCTCTGTTAGACGGTGTCTCGGCAGCTTCGTCGGCAGTGGTTGCCGCTTTGGCAGTGGCCTGCGGTGATTCTTCCGGTTCTTGCTGGTTTTCCGGATTCTTTTTCATCAATGCTTTGCCGATTTTTTCCCACTCTTTTTGCATGGCCGCAAAAGCCGACGCTACTGCCGGGATTTTGCTCAGCAACGAAACCGCCGCGTTGCCGACTATACCACCGACTATGCCGCCGACAATCATTCCCACAATCGGAATCGGTATAAGAGCCTGCCCGATCATAGATCCGACGACACTGCCGGCAGTCTGGCCGATGAAAGATGGCATATCGATACTCGAGAGCGCTTTGCCGAGAATCTGTTTTTTGGTAAGTTCTTCGCCTGACTTCATGGCTTCTGCGGCCTCGTAACCGACAGCGCCACCGAACGCCTGAAAAGCTGAGGCAAAGGTTGAGCCGACAATCATGCCAAAAGGCGGGCAAATTCCGGCCGAAGCATATTGCAGCCCGGTGGCCAGCACTTCAGAACCGCCCCCGAGTCCGGCCTGAACGAGAAAAGGCTTGCCGGTAAGTTCTTCGCCAACTTTTCCCATATCTATCGGCCTGCCGGCTTTGAGGTCTTCCATGATTTGCTGAACCAGCACTTTTCCGGCGTAGGTCTTGTAGTCGTAGTTGAGCATCGTCTCGATGGCGCCCGGCGCTTCTTTTTCCGGTCCGGTCTGCGCCCATAGCGCTGCGGGGCCAACGATAAGCTGCAGAATGAGAATCCAGATCAGGCCACGAAACATTTTTCTATTCATACTCAGAGTCTCCAGTTTGACTATGTCTTATACTAATTCCACTTGTTCTGGTTTAAATACCTTGGGCATTACACTGCTATGTGATTTCCTTGCCCGTAATCGTAATCGTAATCGTAATCGTAATCGTAATCGTAATCGTTGTCACTGACAATTACAAAGGCACTCCGGTCTCTATTCTTCGCTGTGACGTATTTATTGTGGATGGCCTTAACGCTAACAGCCTTCTTGTTCTATATTCTACCAGAAATTCATACAGGTTTGCAGTTTCTCAACAACAGTGAATAATTTTGTGCTGCGCCAATATTGCTCGTCTGCCGCTCCAGGTCTGCCAGATCAATTCATATTGCAGATCGTGAATAAAACAGAGTTGCCGCCTTAAGAATTCTTAACAATGAAGCTCTTCTAATCTTCTGACAGATAGATATATTCAGAGTAATCAGCTCCGGTTACGAACAAGCGGAGGAAAACCATGAAAAAGTTGATAGTGGTTTTGGTTCTGCTTTATATCTTCTCGGCAGCGCCAGCCTATGCTCTGGCCGATTATTTCTATGTCAGCCAGATGGAAAAGTTGCTGAACAGCGACAGCTATGAAGCGGCAAACCGCGAAGCCATGGGATTGCGTCGGCAGCATGACAGCATGCTTGGTAAAGTTGCGCCTGATTATGGCAGTTTAAGCCTGTATCGTCGTAAACTGCACGATCTCCATATCCGCAAATTCAACGCGCTCGAAAACTGCTTCGAAGCCTGGCGGCACAGTGAAAGATCCTCGTCGCGTGCCAGCGCCGAAAACGCGCGCGCGCACTTTATACTTGCCCAGACCAACTCAGCCATCGACATTCTGCTGCAGGGCGGGGGCAGTTACGCTTCTATTGCCCGTGTTGAAGACATTGAAAGTCGCATCAGGAAAAACAGTCTGATCCGCACAGTTACGTCTTCTTATCTTCTGGTCGGCGATCAGCAGCTGAAGCGTGGCGAGCCTTTCTGGGTGATCGAAGTCGCGGCAGGATACGCCAGAATAATGCACATGGGGAATGGGCGGTCAGCGTCGCCAATCACCGGCTGGATACTGGTAAGCGATCTTGAGCGGCGCAGCAACTGGCAGTTTGATCCGACCGCCTTCGACCCGGCTGCTGCCGCAAGCGTTGTTGCCGGCGTTCCGCGCTATCCGGTGCAAGTTGTAATTGTTACCGGCGCGGGCTTTTCAGATTGGGACGACCCGTGGTCGCGCCGGCACCAGCGAATACGTCGTCCGCATCAGCGGTCGCATTCGTCTGAGCGGCATTCCCGCTTTCAGCCGCGGCGCCCCGAATCAGATCGGCCGCATGGGCAGCGCCCACCACGCTCCCGCCCGCCACGTGTCTCTCAATATCCTCGGCTCCAGAATCCGCCACCTCTCCAGAGCCCACCACCTCTCCAGAATCCGCCACCTCTCCAAAAGCCACCAGCCATCTCGCGCCCGCAAACCCAACCCCGTCGACCACATTTTCAGCGCCCGCCAGACACTGTGCGCCGCCCGAACGTTCAGCGGCGTCCCGACAGTTCAAGACGTCCGGGTATTTCGAAGCGCCCGGACAACCCGCCTCAAATACGCCGTCGCCCCGATGATTCATCGCGGCCAGGCTTTCGCAAACGCCCTCGTCGCCAATAGATGCAGAAAAATTCTAGCTATAAAGTATGAAAACTTTTGAGAAAACGGCAGATAGGCCTACCAGGGAAGACTTCAGAATGTGGGCGCTTGTTGAGCTTAGCCCAATGGTTTCCAGCATTTTCGCGGTCAATTTAAGATTGCTGGCTTCGAGAAGGTGCTTCGGATCACGTCTTGCGGCGCGGTAACGTTCATCGTGCAAACATAAACCATTGGCCAGAAAGCTGGACTTCGCGATACCGATTGCTGGCTTTCTTTTAAAGGGAAAGTGCCAGTCCCAATTGTCGAGTTACTCGTCGTGCCAGTTGACCGGTGTGGTTGTGCCATTCTGCCAGTCTTCCTTGAGGATGGCATAGGTTATGGCGTCAAAACGCGCGCCTGTCGAATCTGGCCAGCATTTGCGGTAGTGCGCTTCTTTCACCCAGCCGCAGGCGCGAAAAACCTTGCGCATCGGCAGGTTATCGACTCTGGTGTGGCCCTCGATGCGCAGCTTGTCGGTGTGCGTGAAAACATATTCGGCCAGCCAGTTCACAATCTGCCTGCCGAGCTGCTTGTTGCGCTGGCCCGCCTTGAGTCGCAAATCAAAAATCGGTGTATCATCGGTCAGCTCGTGCAGCGCCACCAGCCCGACCGGTTCGCTATGGTTCTGGCAATAAACCCAGAAAGTTCTGTTGTCATTACCTTCGAAATCGCCGTCGGCAATCCATTTCTGCACTTTTTCGGGAGCCGGTCGTGACGACCCGTGAAAAGGCCATTCTTCCTGAGAAATCCATTGCGCAAGCTTCTCTGCGTCTGTCGGAGCATATTCGACCAACTTCAGTTCTGTATGCATTGTTTTACCGCTCTGATCTTTGATAGAAGATAAAATAACATGTTTATGTTTAACCGGCAAGAATCAACCTGCTGGCTGCCCGCCGTAAATTCATTCTTACTGTGCCAGCAAAAAAATCATGTGACAAGGCGCAGAATTCAGCATCTGGCCTGAAATGTGAATTCATTATACGAAGCAACGACCTCAAACCCGAGTTTACGATAACAGGCTATGGCGGCGATATTATCAGCCTTAACGTTAAGGCCGATATCCAGGTTTTCTGCGAGCAATGACCGGCAAAGCTCGGCCGTGACCAGTGCACAGTAACCCTTGCCCCGGCACTGCGAAAGCGTCGTTATATTGCCAAGGGCGGCCGCCCGGTAATGTGGCGAATAAACGTGTACACCGGCAATGCTTACCAGTCGCCCGTTCTCTCTTATGCCGAAATATTGATTTGTTGCCAGCATCCTGGGGTCAAACCAGTTTCCGGGGTAGCTTTCCTCGTAAAGAGCGGTAATCGCAGCAAGATCAGGCTCGCCGAGGCGCTCAACCCGGTCGCAATTGCTTCCCGCCAATGGCTTTGTATCAGTCAGCGCCATTTTGAAATGCTCGCCATCGAACTCGAAATCGTAAGCTTCGGTCATTGCGCTATCGAGGCCCGGGCTCAGATGCGCGTAAAAACGGCCAGGTAGAATGTTTTTGATGGAACGCAGCAGCGCAGACATGTTGCCGTTATCGTCTGCCAGCGCAAGCAGGGTCGGCAATGAAGCGCCAGTGTAAAGCAAGACTATCGCGTCAATGCCGGACTCGGATACAGAGCCATACCAGCTTGTGTGCGGCCAGAAGAGGTCATCGAGGTCGCCGATTTCATAAAGATGCAGATGCGGGTTCTGCCGCAAGAACTTTTCAATCTCGTTTCGGTCATGCAGATTAATATGTGTCATTGTTGTTTTCATTCCAGATTTTGCGCTGAGATGCGTTCGGAGGCGGCACGCGCATGATTCGCTGTGCGCGTTGTGTTTACGGGGTTAATAGTAACGCAATCGTCAGAATATGGCAAAGAGGGAAACTGTTTCAATCAGATCTTTTGCGGTGATGAGGACTTCTACTCGCATTAAAAGTTTTCATGCAGTTTACCCTGGTTACATGGCAAACCGGGTTAGCGGACAGAAAGCATCCAATCAAATTATAATTACTGTCGCGAGAAGAATCAAGTTAAGTACTCTGCAAGACGATATCCTGGTTTTATCCGGACGAGCACAAAAGTATATGTAGTATATGCCTGCGGAGGTTTAGCCGAAAATTACCTGCGATCGCGGCATCATGGCTATACTGGCGACAGGATTCTGATATACTTTTGAAAATACATTCGCACCAACAACGGTACAATACGGCATAGGGCGTTGCGAATACTATTCTGACGGCATCAGTTTGTTTAACAGTTCGCTGTTGCGCTGGCGCCGGTGAAGGGGGGAGGGGTCCTTTTCGTAAACGGCCAGCTGTTCTTCGAAGGTTGGCTTGTGCTCTGCCTGGCGGTAAATTATGCCGAGCGGATAGGGAGCTTCTTCTGCGCCCTTCTTAAGCGCGGCGGCCTTGTCTGACGGGTCGTAGGAAGCATCGATCACATAGGTGTTTTCTTTGTACCAATTGAATGTATTGATCTTGTTGAAAGAGACACAGGGATCGAAGATGTCGATGAGCGCGTAACCTTTGTGACCGATTGCCGCCTTGATCAGCTCTCTGGCTTGCCCCTGATTGCCGACAAAGGCACGGGCGACAAATGTCGCGCCGACTGAAATGGCTGTGGTCAGAGGATTGAAAGGTTCACTCGCAACTCCATATACCTGTACCGGCGTAATAAAGCCCCGCTGACTGGTCGGTGAGGCCTGCCCCTTGGTAAGACCATATACCATGTTGTTGTGAACAATGTGGGCGATATCAGGGTTGCGTCTTATGGTATGTAAAAAATGGTTGCCGCCTTCGCCATACATGTCGCCGTCGCCGCCTTCGGCAATGACGGTAAGCTCAGGATTCGCCGCTTTGATTGCGGTGGCTACCGGCAGCGCCCGCCCATGCAGGCCGTTGAAATAGTTAATTCTCAAATATTGCGGCATTTTGGCGGCCTGGCCGATGCCCGAAGAGATGACAACCCTGGTCGGGTCAAGATTCAACTCTTCAAGTGCGCCTTTAAGAATTGCCAGCAGCATCATGTTCCCGCATCCCGGGCACCAGGCTGTGTTTTTGCCTTCAACAAAATCAAAACGCGTGTTCATGATGATAATCCTCCCAGAATTCTTTCTACAAGCTCTTCAACCGAGAAGGGCATGCCGTTGTATTTCAGGATCTTCTGGTGAACCTTCAACAGGGTTTCCATTTCCAGAAGTTTGCCAAATTGCCCGGTCGCATTGTTTTCGATGACAATTCGCTTCTGGGCCTGTTCCAGCATTTTTACCGCACTGCTCGGAACCGGATAAACCTGCTGGAAAAACGCGAAAGCAATGTCGTCGCGGTTAAGCAGTTTCAGCGCCTCACAGATCGCGCCATAGGTCGATCCCCAGCCGATAAGCAGCGTCGAATAATCTTTGTTTCCAATCAGCTCTGGCTCAACATCCTTGTAACCATCGAGTTTTCGCATACGCTTGTCAACCATGGCAACGCGCATGGCAAAGTCTTCGGTAATCCTGCCGTTCTCTGAGTGCTCGTCGCTGTCAGCGCAAACCAGCCCTTTGCCGTAGCCTGGGATGCCTCTTGGCGACACCCCTGATGGAGTCAGGGCATAGCGTTGATAATCAGCGGTAGTCTCGATAAAATTGTTTACTATTGCTGATTTAGAGAAGTCGATTTGTTCAGTCATCCCGATACTGTCGAGAAAATACTGGTCAGTCAGAAGAATTACCGGTATCTGGAACTGGTCGGCCACGTCAAAAGCCTTTTGGGTAAGCGTAATGGCATCATCGAATTTGCCGGGAGCATAAATAACCCGGGGAAAGTCGCCTTGCCCGGCATACAGAACGAGGTTCAAATCACCCTGTTCTGTTCTTGTCGGCAGTCCGGTAGCCGGCCCCGGGCGCTGGGCGAGATGAATGACCGCCGGAGATTCGACGCAGCCGGCGAGGCTCATGCCTTCGGTCATGAGAGCGAAGCCGCCGCCAGAAGTGGTTACCATGGCGCGGGCGCCGGCATACCAGGCGCCGAGCATCATGTTGATTGCCGCAATTTCATCTTCGGCCTGCTCAACAATGATGCCATGTTCTTTGGATTGTTTGGCCAGGTAAGCTAGAACACCAGTGCCGGGCGACATTGGATAGGAAGCGATAAAATTGCAGCCGCCGGCAATAGCGCCAATGCCGATCGCTTCTGTTCCACTTAATGCGGTTTTAGCGGCTGCTTTTGCGTCGCGCTCAATCGCTATGGGTATATCAAGCTCTCTGGCGATATCAACACCCTGCTGCAGCGCCACGAGGTTTTTGTTAACGAGCTCTTCGCCCTTGGCCTTGAAGCGTGAACGTATCAGCTCCTGCGCGCTTGCATCGTCGCAGGCGAGCAGGCTCGTCAGCATGCCGGTGACAATAATGTTCGTGTAGATGCTGCCGCCGAGGGCCGCCAGCTTCTCTTCAAGGTCAAGCGCGATAACCCGGCAGCCCATTTCGGCATACTTTGCCGGAACAGCGACATTGGCGCCAATGATAATCGTTGCCGGCGTCAGCCGCGTTTCGAGGCGATCAGCTCCCTGTGGACTTAACATGATGAGAATATCGATTTTATCGACAAAGGCATGCACCTTTTCAGATGAAACCCTGATTTCGCTGGTATTGTTACCGCCGCGAATTCTTGACATGAATTCACGCGACAAAAATGCGTTAAATCCGCTTTTTTTCAGCAGTATGATGATAAGCGACTCGATTGTATCCAGTCCCTGACCAGCTTCTCCTGAAAGCACTATTGAAACCTGATCTTTAAGCATTGTTTATCCTGTCTCCGTTCTATAAGAATTACTGCTGGCCAGAATCTGGCTTTTGTCGCGCAGTTATGCTGGCAGTGCCCCTCCGGTATTTCCAGAGTTGCACTGCCAGCATAATCAATACGTGCAGTTATCGGTGCATGTCTTGAGTAGATGCTGCATGATGGGGCGCTCCCAGATTCTCTGCAGCGAAGTTCCAGTTGATCAGGCTTTCAAGCACGGCATTGACGTAATCTGCCCGACGGTTCTGAAATTCTAGATAGTAGGCGTGTTCCCAGACATCGATAGTCAATAGTGGCTTTAAACCCTTTGTTAAAGGCAAATCAGCATTGGCGGTTTTCACCACCGAGAGCTTGTTGCCGTCGACCACGAGCCATGCCCAACCGCTGCCAAACTGGGTCGTTGCTGCATTCGCCAATTCTTTTTTGCAGGCATCCAGCGACCCGAACGAAGACTCAATCATGCGCAGCAAGCTGGCGGGCGGTTCGCCGCCACCCTCTGGTCGCATGCTCTGCCAATAAAAATTATGGTTCCAGATTTGCGCAGCATTATTGAAAATCGCTGCTTTGTCAGCCTTTCCGGCTGTCTGGGTAATGATTTGTTCCAGCGACATGCCCGCCAGTTCTGTTCCTGCTACAAGCTTGTTAAGATTATCAACATAGCCCTGGTGATGTTTTCCGTAATGGAAGGCAATCGTAGTGGCGGGGATAGTTGCACCCAGCGCGTTCTCCTTGTAGGGAAGCGCCGGAAGGACATAAGGTGATCCACTTACAGTTTTCTCTTTGTTCATACAATTTCTCCATAGTTGTGAAGTCAGGTCTGAACCACCATTTCTAATGGTTCCGGAAACAAAACAGTCCGCGATGAAGCAAGCAATGAGAGTTAACCCTCGTTCTGATAATTGAACTCAGCGTTTTCGGGATGAGTCTCCGGATAGGTTATGAAATCAATAATGCTTTCCAGTATGGCATAATGCTGATGCTCTTCTTTTGCTATCGCCAGAAACAGCTTGCCTTGTTGTGGGTTAACAGCTTTTTCAGCCTGTTCTCGGTAGAACCGCTCAGATTCAGCTTCATTATTCTTGGCTGCCTGGTAAATCTCCATCTGAGAAGTGGCTGCTATAAAATCCTGTTCACGAGATTTCAGTCTGTTGATGGTTTTTTTTGCATAATGAAGAATGTCTGAGCGAAAAATCGCCGCTTTTTCAGCCTTTTCCATTTTCTGAATGATTTCATAATGATGTTTTTCTGCCTCGGCAAGCTTGCTGAAAATCGTGGCAAGACCCTTGTCTACCGCCCCCTCAGCAAGTTTTCGATATGTTTCTTCGGCTTGTTTCTCTCTGTTCCTGGCAAATTCATAAATGTTCATAAAAGTTCCTCCGTTTTTCTGAAATAAATCTTATAAAGAGACCAGATCAATTTTTTGCAGACCAGAATGGACTAAAAATAGTCGGTTATGACTATTTTTATAGGCAGTTATACCAGCTCTAGTTTTCCTGCTTTTGCCCGATTTACGTGATTCATTTGCAGGGCGAAAGTCTGAAGTTGGACGGTACAGTCATGACAGAAACCTCAAATGATCCATGTATTGTATTTAAATAGAAACCCGCTCTCTTGATTGAGGTTACATTGCGCAAATGTAAGAGTAAATGGGGGATTATAACTATTTTAAATACCAGCACAGAAGTCGGATGAAATAAGGTCCAGCACAGTTATTCGAGGCATTCTCATGCAACACAAGGTCATGTGGGAGCGAGACCAAGGGAACACTTACGAATATTTTACTCTGAACCCCTTGACATGTTATACCGATCGGTATATGATTGAGTTATGGGAAACAAAGAAGAAATAATTCATGTTGCAACCAGGCTTTTTGCCAGTCGAGGCTATGATGTCGTTGGCATTCAGGAAATTGTCGATCAGGCCGGAATTTCCAAGCCAACCCTGTATCATTATTTTGCCAGTAAAAACGGGCTTTTAACGGCAATTATGGAGCTTAACTTTCGTCGGCTTCTCCTTGGCCTCGGCCCTGCTACTGTCTATGCCGGTGATCTTCCATTGTCTTTAACCGAAATTGTTCGTGTTTATTTCAAATTTGCCCGAAGTTTTCCCGAGTTTTATCGTCTACACCTGGCATTCTGGTTTTCTCCTCCTGCCAGCGAGGGATTTCTGGCAGCAAAAGAGTGGTGGGAAAAACAGCAGCAGCTGCTGGAAATCCTGTTCATGCTTGCGGCCAATGATCATGGCAACATGAAAAACCGCCATCGTATCTATGCCGCAACCTTTCTTGGAACAATAAACACTTATATAGCCATTTTCCTGAACGGATATGCTGATTTGAATGAAGAAATGGTTCATAGCCTGATGAAACAGTTCAGTCACGGCATTTATTCTTAATTCTCCGGCTGGCATCAGGAAAAGCTGTTAATTTAACTCGCTCAAAGCTTCTTTTGGGCTGTATTGCGACCTTCGATATACCGATCGGTATACTAAGAAAGGGAGAAAATATGTTGAACTGGGTTAAAAATTCTGTGTTTTATCACATTTATCCTCTGGGGGCTTTTGGCGCACCGCGACACAATGACTTTGTTTCTGCGCCTGTAGCAAGACTTGATTCCATGTATGACCTGATTGCTCATCTCGAAAGACTTGGGGTTAATGCCGTTTACTTTGGGCCCTTGTTTGAGTCAGACGCTCATGGTTATGATACTGCCGACTATTTCAGTGTTGATCGCCGTCTTGGAACAAACGACACTTTGGCGGCAGTGATTCGACATTGCCATGACAAGGGAATCCGCGTAATTCTTGACGGAGTATTTAATCATGTCGGGCGAAATTTCTGGGCATTTCGTGATGTCATCGAAAAGGGCGAGGATTCGCCTTTTAAATGCTGGTTTGATGGACTGGATTTTTCTCAGCGGAGTCCCTACGGTGACAGATTTTCATATAAAAGCTGGAACGGCAACTATGACCTGGTGAAGCTGAATTTGCACAATGATGAGGTTGTCAGGCATCTTTTGGCCGCCGTGGAGATGTGGATAGGTGAATTCGCGATTGACGGACTTCGTTTGGATGTAGCTGACTGCCTGTCTTTTGAATTTATGCAGCGTCTGTCGGTGTTCTGCAAATCTCTTCGCCAGGACTTCTGGTTGATGGGCGAGGTTGTGCATGGCGACTACCGGCGCTGGGCGAACCCTGCGACTCTCGATTCGGTGACGAATTATGAATGCTATAAAGGGCTTTATTCAAGTCATGTCGATAAAAACTTTTTTGAGATAGCCTGGGCTCTGAATCGTCAGTTCGGCAACTCTGGAATCTATAAGGGGCTCAATCTCTATAATTTTGTTGATAACCATGATGTTTCGCGTATCATCAGCTCTCTTACTCAGGCTCGGCATTTATATACTGTATATTTACTTCTCATGACGATGCCCGGTGTTCCTTCAATTTATTATGGCAGTGAATCTGGCATCGAAGGCAAGAAAGGCAGCGGTGATGACTGGCACCTCAGGCAACAATTTAACTGGCGGGAAATGGCGGTACCTTCTTCCTGCGCTGATCTGATCGACTTTCTGGCGCGCCTGGTTGCCCTGCGAAAAAAATCTGGCGCCTTAAAGGATGGCGATTACCAACAGCTTTATGTAAATAATGAACAGTTTGCATTTATGCGTTCCACTGAGCATGAAAAGATGATTGTCATGGTTAACTCCGGCGAATGTAGCGCATTTATAGAATTTCCGGTTATGGTCGCGGATGGTGAATACTTTGATGTGCTGAATAACGCTTCTGTAAGGGTGTTCAACGGAAAGCTCGCCTGCGAAATATTTCCCGGCTTGGGCAGAATCATTGCATTCTGATTCTTCGTTTTCAAAATGAGAATTATCGATTAGTTCTTTGAAATCATGGCGTTAGCGTGCAAATATGGCAAAGGGGGATTCCGGGCATCTGTTTCTTGACTTGAGACGGTCTGCCGTAGTAATTTTGATCATGATTCTCGGGCTTTTGAACTTGAATGATTCTTGCTGACAAGAATGGCTTAAATCTGAAAATACAGGAAAAACAGCGAAGTTTGGGGCGAGTCCCGGCATTCGTTGTTTGTAGTAAACACAATGACCAGAAAACTGAACATCGCCCTGATTTCTCCCCGCACCGGGCTGTACCGGCACGGCACCGGAGTTTTTCCGATGTCTCTGCGTTACGCCCCGTTGAACATGGTGACCCTGGCGGCGCTGATACCGCCGGAACTTCGCGGCGATGTCACCGTCTACGACGAAAGCGTCGAGACAGTAGATCCAACAAAAATTAAGGCCGACATTGTCGGCCTGACCGGAATTACCGGCGTTTCGATGCGTTCATACGCCTATGCCGAATACTTTCGCCGGCAGGGCATCACCACGGTAATGGGCGGTCCGCACGCGACCCTGATGCCGGAAGAAGCGGCAAAGCATGCCGATGCCGTCGTCATCGGGCATGGCTACGAAACCTGGCCGAAGCTGCTGCACGATTTTCGCGAAGGTAAGCTGCAGAAATTCTATTACCCTCCGGAAAAGATCGACTGGTCGCTGATTCCCGACCCGCATCGCAGCATGTTCGCCCACAAGCGTTTTATAACCACCAACAGCACCCAGGCGGTTTTTGGTTGTCCGCATCATTGCGAATTCTGCGTTACTCCGATTATCTGCAAGGGAAATTACGAGCGCCGCCCGATCGAGGATGTCGTGGCTGAGCTTTCGCGCATGCCGGGGCGGTATGTCACGTTTCTCGATCCAAGCCCGGTCGAAAATACAGAGTATGCAATCGCGTTGTACAAAGCGATCGCCCCTTTGAAAAAGCGCTGGGGTGGCCTGGCCACAACCCGCATTGTCGATAACAAGGAACTGCTCGATGCAATGGAGGCCAGCGGCTGTTTTGGCCTGCTGATCGGCTTTGAGTCGCTATCTAACAGCGGAAACTCGGCTATAGGCAAAGAGTTCAACGATATCGGCAAATACCGCCGGCTGATGCACGAGCTGCATTCCAGAAATATCTCGGTCATGGGCTGCTTTGTACATGGACTTGAGAGCGATGATAAGGACTGTTTCAATAAAACTCTTGAATTTATCAACGACGCCAAAGTTGATTTACCACGTTTCACCATCTGTACACCGTTTCCGGGAACACCTTTTTTTGATGGACTCAAAAAGGAAGGCCGCATCCTCACCGAAAACTGGACGCTGTACGATGCGCAGCACGTGGTGTTTCAGCCGAAGCGCATGACTATTGAAGAGCTGCAGCAGGGCCATATCGACTGCTGGCACAGCGCCTACAGCATTTCCAGCATTTTCAGGCGCCTGGCCGGTTCGCGCACTTTCCTCGAATACACGATTCTGGCAAATATCGGCTATCGCTTCTATTGCCGCGGCCACAAGCGTTTTCCAAAAAAGCGCATGGAAAACGACTGGAAGCTCACCTGCACAACCGCAGAAGACATCGCGAAAATCGAGCCGGCCTACTGATAGAACCTCTTGCCCAGATAACTACCGACGGCGTAATCATGAACCCTCTGCCGGTCGAAAACTCCGAAGACATGCGCCTGAATTAATTCATGTTTTCTTTGCAGCAGGCTTTGTTGACTAAATCGGACAACAAGCTCATGACAGCACCTCGAAAGGCCCCTGTATAACATCAACTTTACTTGCGCGACGAACCTGAATCAGCTGGGCAGCAATGCTGAAGGCAATTTCGCGGGTGGTTACGGCATTGATTGGCAGGCCGATCGGAGCATGCACCTTTTTCAGCAATTCTGCTTGTGTGCCAGATTCTTCCAGTTGTTTGAATATCAGATGAACTTTTCGGCGGCTGCCAATCATGCCAATGTATCTGGCATTTGAATCAATCACCGCTTCAAGTGCAACATAATCGTGTTTATGCCCTCTGGTTACGATTACTATGTAGGTGGAAAAATCAATAATTGCCTTTTTCAATTCATCGACAATATCGCCGGCTCTGGTTTCAATTGGTGCCGGAAAACGTGAATCACAAGCAAAATCAGATCTGTTATCAATCACGGTAACCTTGAATTCAAGTTTTAATGCCAGATCAGCCAGTTCCTGACTGATGTGACCCGCACCGACGATCAGCAAGGTTGGCTCAGGCTCGATACGCAGGCGATATTCAATAAGCTGCGAGTTGTTTTCGACTCTTACGGGTAACTCTGCCGGGATTCCTGACTGCAAATTTTCAACAGCCCCATGAAATGGCTGCAAAAATGAAGATTCGGACAAAGTCATCACGGCAACCTCTATTGAGCCTCCGCATATCAAACCGTTATCCGCAGCGCTTTCGTGGTTGAGCTTAATTTTGACAAGATCGGAACCACCGCTTTGAACAAGAAAAAACGCTTTTCTTCGGATGTCTGCCTCGACGCAGCCCCCGCCAATAGTGCCAACAATACTGGAATCTGAATTTACAACCATCATTGCGCCGGGGCCTTGCGGTGTCGAGCCTTGTGTTGCAACAATCAGGCACAATGCAAGCGGTCGGGCAGACTGAACTTCCATGATAATGTGATTTAGAATAGACAGGGCTGTTTGCATTTGATTTCAGCCAATGCCCTCGAACAGTGCTGTGCTTAAATAGCGTTCTCCAGCATCGGGCAGCACAGTTACGATTGTTTTGCCCGCGTTGTCCGGATTTTTGGCCATTCGACAGGCAACGGCCATTGCGGCACCGCAGGAAATGCCACAGGTGATTCCCTCTTTGCTGTGAAGCAGCCTGGCAAATTCTATGGCTTCTTCGTTGCTGACAGTCGCGATTTCGTCAACAAGATCGAGATCGAGCGTATCTGGCTTGAATCCGGCACCGATCCCCTGAATCTTGTGTGGACCGGGTTTCGGTTCCTGCCCGGCGCGAATGGCTGTCAATACCGGCGAATGAATCGGTTCTACCGCAACCGAGTGAATTTGCTTTTTCATGACCTGTTTGATATAGCGACTTACACCGCTTATAGTGCCCCCTGTTCCAACTCCGGCAACAAAGATATCAATGGCGCCGTCTGTATCATTCCAGATTTCGGGGCCGGTTGTAGAAAAGTGAATCTGTGGGTTGGCAGGATTTTTGAACTGCTGCGGCATAAAATACCTGTCGGGATCAGACGCAACCATTTCTTCGGCTTTTGCTATTGCTCCTTTCATTCCCTTTGCGCCCTCAGTCAATACAATCTGCGCCCCGAAAGCTGCAAGCATGCGGCGTCGTTCAATTGACATCGTGTCGGGCATCGTCAAAACCAGCGGATAACCGCGCGATGCACAGACAAAGGCAAGAGCTATTCCGGTATTTCCGCTTGTTGGCTCAACGAGTGTTTTCAGTCCTGGCTCAGTTGGGTTCAGAGTGCCATCCAATTCAGCTGCATCGATCATAGCTGTACCAATTCGGCACTTTACTGAACAGGCTGGATTTCGGCCTTCAATCTTGGCCAGAACCGTAGCAGGAAAGCCGCGGGTAAGATTGTTAATGCGAACCAGAGGTGTGTTTCCAATTGTCTTGCTGTTATCGGTAAAAATCTTTGACATAGTGACTCCTGTTTAAAAAAATCAAATTTGATAGGTGATTGCTGCTTCTTGTTTTGAACGATGCCTGTACATAAGGCTTGTCAGTGTACAGTCAGCCAGAACATTGTCTACTGCAGAAGCAAGGGTTTTCCACAAGTCTTGCGTTGCACAATCAGTCTCACGACTGCATGTGAATTTTTGTCCGAGACATGGGGCAGGTTCGGTTTTGCCTTCTATCGCAGCGATAACATCGAGAGCGCTTATATTGTCTGAAGATCTGGCAATTTCATAGCCGCCCTGGGCTCCTCGAACGGCTCTTACCAGTCCGGCAGAAATAAGCGGGCCGACCAGCAGGTGGATATATTTTTCCGAAATCTCCTGCTTTTTGGCAATGGTTTCTGCTGAAATCAAGCCCTTTCCTGCATTCTGTGCCAGTTCAACCATTATTCGCAGGCCATATCTGCTTCTGGTGGAAATTTTCATGAACATCAGCGGCTTCTCCTAAAAGAGTTGGTAAAGTTGCCCGGGAGAGAGAAATTACCAAAACATCTAAACTTGCATATTCCGACCACAATGTTATAATAGTCAATCGAATTACTATACTAATAGATGATTGGGTAGCAATCTGTCAAGTGTGTAGATCACACCCTGTTTTAAGTAGACATCGTTCAGCACCTTGCCAGACCACCTGTTCGCAGCTCTTAACAAGGCCTCAATTATTTCAAGGAAATCGCATGAATACACAGAGACTCCCGGATGAATTCAAAAACATGACAGATGTCGAGGCTGTCGAAAAAGTTCGGCACATCAAACGTCAACTTGGCTCTGATCTGCTGATTCTTGGTCATCATTATCAGTCAGACGCAGTAATAGACATAGCAGACCAGAGGGGCGACTCTCTTGAGTTAGCTCGCAAGGCCGCAAAGACTGATGCCAGACTTATTCTGTTCGCCGGCGTGCATTTCATGGCTGAAACTGCAGACATATTGACCGGTCCGTCCCAGAAAGTCATTTTGCCTGATGCGGAAGCAGGGTGTCCGATGGCTGATATGGCATCGGTCGACGAGGTTGCCGACGCGTGGTTACAGTTGTCTGAAATATTCGATGTCGAAAGCGAACTGCTGCCTGTGACTTATGTTAACTCTAGCGCAGCCTTAAAGGCATTTTGCGGCGATCATGGCGGAACTGTCTGCACGTCTTCGAATGCCGGTCAAATTGTCGCATGGGCACTTCAGCAGCGACGCAGGCTTCTGTTCATGCCGGACCGGCACCTTGGGGGTAATATCGCAAAGATGGCCGGGTTAGGCGACAGCGAAACGATTCTCTGGCGGCCTTATCAACCATATGGCGATAATGAGCTGGATGCGGTAAGAAATGCAAAGGTTATCCTGTGGCAGGGCCACTGCCCTGTTCATGACAGGTTCGCTGTCGAACAGGTCATTCAGGCGAGAAAATCATTTCCGGATACAAAAGTTCTTGTACATCTCGAATGCAGCAAAGAGGTCGTTGCCGCTACAGATGGGGCCGGGTCTACATCCTGGTTAATCAACCAGATCAGCAAGGCATCACCGGGAGATTCATTCACCATCGGAACTGAAATTAGTCTTGTTGAGCGGCTCGCCAGACAGAATCCGCATCTGAAGATCCGGCCTCTTTTGCTGTCTCGTTGCCCCAACATGTATAAAACCAGTGTTCAGGATATCGCATGGGTTCTAAGCAAGCCCGGAGAAATAAATGTAATCAGTGTTTCAGAAGAAATAAGAGACTCTGCCTATAAGGCGCTAAAAATAATGTTGGATTTATCCGCGTAAATGCATCGCATGCAGAAAGACCTGCAATCACATGACGTCTTACTCAAAAAACAGTCTTGTACAGGAAGTTACTGCCCGGTCTGTTTGATTCTTGATTTTGTCGCAGCGAACTATTAAGATGACCCATATCAGTAGTTCGAAAAAGCCAACAAGGACAGGTATGATTACACGGATTTATCGCTATAAGATTCGCGAGGGGGCAGAGGGGAAATACCTGCGGCTGCAGGAGCGGGTGCTGGCTTTGTACCGCCGCCTGGCCGAGGTCGATGTGCTGTTTCTGCGGGACAAAAAGGATTCGACGCAGCGAACAGAGGTGATCAGATTTTTGGGGATAGATCCCGCTGAAGATATCCGGTGCATCGATGCCGACCCTTTGATAATGCAGCTATTTGCCGAATTCAAAGCTGAGATTCTTGATTCGCAGCATCCGGAAATAACCGAAGAAAACTGTGTGAGCGAAGGTCTTTCGGCCGCCGGCAAGTTGCATCATGTTGAAATTTACTGCTCAGACCTCGGAAAATCTGCCGAATTCTGGGGCTGGTTTCTCTCGGAGCTTGGCTACAAAGAGCTGCAAAAATGGCCTTCAGGTATCAGTTTTATACTTGCCGATACCTATCTGGTGCTGGTGCAGGCTGACAAAAAACACTGTGATTCGCCTTTTCACCGCTGCCGCCCCGGCCTCAACCATCTCGCTTTTCACGCCGCCAGTCGGCGTCAGGTCGATGAAATCACTGAGAAGCTGCGTGCGCGCGGCGCCGTAATTCTCTACGACGACCGCCACCCGCATGCTGGTGGCCCTGATTCTTACGCGGTGTTTTTTGAAGACCCCGAGCGCCTCAAGGTTGAACTTACCTGCGGCTCATAACATTGCTGACTGTTGCAATCGATAAGTTTTATGGTCGGCGCTGGATGGCCATTATCATCAGATCATCTTCTTGATTCTGGCCGCCAATCGAGAAGCATGGCTCAAAAATCAGTCCGAAAGAAAACTGCTTCAGCTCAGGAAAACCAGGCGGCAGAAGGGCGCGGTAGACAGTGCGCGCCAACTTCATTTCCAGCTCAGCTCTCCTGGTGTAGAGCGCATTTTCATGAGTGGCTTTGCGCAGGGTGAGCTGTGTTCTTATTCGCGCCAGAGCAATCTGAAAATCGACAGGCCTGGTTAAGTAGTGAACTTTGAAAAATGGCTTCCTGCAATGCCAGAAAGTCATTCACCTAAGTGTCGATTTTCTTAGGCTCTGTTATGTCCCTCGCGGTAAAAAGAATGAATGAGACGCCGGTGTCTGGATCTTTGAGTCTGCTTGTTTTGATCTCAAGCATCTTTTTCTCGCCACTTCTGGTAAAATAAACATGCTTCGTGGCAATTAACGGGATATCAGCCGGTCCCATGCCGGGGAAACCAATGCCACAGGAGAATTCAAAGAAGTTTCCGATAACATTATTCTGCTCTGTCTCAAAAAGTTGAGCAAAAGCATTGTTTGCAATAGTTATCTTATTGCCGGGTTCTTCGATTACACAAATTGCATCGTGAGAATTGAGAAAAACTTCTCTATACAGGTCGTATTCGAGGTTCATGGAGATCCCTTTTATTGACCAAAGTTAAACATTTTTTAATCTAAGCGTCATTCGGAGCATAAGTGTTTCGCGAGATATTGTCAAACGTTTGCCTTATCGTGCATCATGTTTTTGTTCCCTATTCAGAGTCTGTTGATCGTTTGTGGCGAGATCATCATTGATCCGTCTGTATGACTCCAGCTGAAGTATTCGGCAGCAATCGTCAGTCGCAGTTATTTATGCTTTGCCATGTCAGCAGGCTTGTGGTAAACAGGTAGTATTGCGCCGCATGGCGTGAAAACAGTTGCTGCCGGCAGCTGACTCGCAACGGAGGCTGATAATGCCGCAAGACAGGATAATAGCTCCTTTTAGCCAGTGGGAACCCGCTATCAGCGCGGAAGATGTTTTTCGTGCCAGCGTAAATTTCATGTTTTTATCGACAGATGGCAGGGGCAGCCTGTATTGGGTCGAGCTGCGACCTGAGGAAAAGGGCCGCTGCGTGTTGATGATGCGAACGCCGACTGGCGTTGTGCGCGAACTGGTGCCGACGCCTTTTTCGACGCGCTCGCGAGTTATGGAATACGGTGGCAAACCCTATGTGGCCGGGCATGGCCGTATTGTTTTCTGCAACTTTGTTGATCAGCGGTTATATGTAATGCCGCTTAATGAAACTTCCGGCCCGCGCCCGCTGACGCCCGAACGCAGTGCTGATGACCGCCTGATGAAGTTTATGCAGCCTGAAATTTCTCCTGATGGCCGCTGGCTGGTGGCTGCTTATGAAATCGAAAACAGCGGCGCCGAACCAACGAACGCCGTTTGTGTTATCGACCTTGATTGTGAAGGCATTCAGGAACCGTGTGTTCTGGTCAGCGGAGCTGACTTTTATAAGTCGCCAACCTTTTCTCCTGACGGCAGAAGCCTGGCCTGGCTGGAATGGAACCACCCGTTCATGCCCTGGGATTCAACATTTTTAAAGACTGCACCTTTTTCAGAGGGGCAGATAGATAGCGCTGCAATTCAGACTGTCGCTGGTTCAAACAGCGTTGCTGTGAACGATTTTGTTTATAGCCCTGCTGGCGATCTGCGTTTTGTCATGGATATCAAAGATTCTTCGCCAGACCTTCCCGAGAATTACTTCAACCTGTATGAATGGCGTAATGGCGCGGTGCGTCAGTTAACTTCCGAAACTCGCGAAATTTCGCTGCTGACTCAAGATGCAAGCAAGACTATCGCGATTGTATTTGACAACGGCGTGCCAGGCCTGGCCTGGATCGACGCTGCCACCGGCAGCCTTTCTATGGTGGCAACCAACTTTGCTGCAGTGACCAAGCCGGTTTTGCTTGGTGACAGCATCGCGACAATCGGAACTCCTTCTGACAGCCCATCACAGATTGCCATTATCAGTCCGCAAGGCAGGGTAGAGGTTGTGCGTCAGGCGGCAGAATCCGACCTGCACCCGGAAGATGTCAGCAGTGCGCAGCTGGTTTCGTTTCCAACCGAAGATGGCGGCACCTGTTACGGCTATTATTATCCACCAAAAAGCCGACGATATCAGGCTCCGAAAGGTGAGTTGCCGCCGGTGCGCGTGCTGGTGCATGGCGGCCCAACCGGCATGACCAGGGCCGGTTTCTCGCGCGAAAACACATTCTGGACATCACAGGGTTACGCTATTTTTGACGTCAATTATCGAGGATCTACCGGCTTCGGGCGCGCCTATCGCGATGCGTTGCTAGGCCAGTGGGGCGTGCTGGAGATTAACGATGTGCGCGACGGCCTCAAATATCTGCGACAAAAGAGTCTGATCGGCGATCATGCTGTAGTTTCCGGCGGCAGTGCTGGCGGTTATACGGTGCAGCGTCTGCTTACGCATTTTCCAGATATGTTCGCGGCCGGCGCCAGCCATTTTGGCATCGGAAATCTGGTAACCCTGCAGAATCTCACGCACAAGTTCGAATCACGTTATCTTGAAGGTTTGCTTGGTGGCGCGATGAAGACGCACCGCCAGGTTTTCGAAGACCGTTCGCCAATCAACCATCTCGACAATCTTAAAAGTCCGATGATCATTTTCCAGGGCTCAGAAGATCGGGTTGTGCCTCCTGAAAATTCGCGCGAAATGGCGCTTATTCTTGCGCGCAAAAACATACTGCACGAGTATCACGAATACAGGGGTGAGGGGCATGGCTTTCGGCAGAGAGAAAACCTGGTTGACTCGCTTGACCGGGAAGCTGTTTTTTTAAGAAAAATTTTGCGATCTCGTGAGAAAAAAATGAGCGCAGTCGGTTAACGCAGCAGCTGTATTGACTCTCAGCCAGTTTTTAAACCTTCCCTCTCGACGGATCGGCTAAGAACAGTCTGTGCGCACATTCTGGCACTCAACGTCACGTCGTTTGCAGTGTGCCCGGCGCGGTCAGGCGATTAAAGCTACGAATATTTGCATCTGCCGGCAATTCTGGTAATATACTGCAGGAACCGAAAGAGATTCATTTCAATCACATAACAGGGAGATACAGATGTTCAAGACTTCCAGACAAGGCTTTTTAACTTTGGCGATGCTTGTTGTTTTATTGTTTGCCGCCATGCCGGGCAGCACGCAGACTGAAACCGCGCTTTCAAAGCTTGCTCAGCTGGAGCTGCTTGAGCTGGCTCTTGTTGATCTTGATGAGAAGCCTGAAGCTGTCGTTGAAGAGCTTAAAAAGCTGGGAGATCGTGACGAAGGTGCTGCTTTTTATGCACTGGGACTCATTTACTCGCGTGAAGATTTTGTTACAAAAAACGAAAAAGAGGCATTTGCCTGCTTTGTGAAGAGTGCCGAAAAGGGTTATGCACCGGGCCAGCATGCTGTTGGCTACCACTTTTTTCGAGGTGATTTATGTAAGCGTGACGTAAATATGGCTGCAGAATGGTTTGAAAAAGCCGCTCTGCAGAAGCATGCCGGAGCCGCAGTTATGCTGGCGCACATAATCGATACTCAGAAAGAGTACAGCAAAGACCAGGGTGGTTCTTTTCAATGGTATGAAATAGCCGCTCAGCAGGGCTTGCTCGATGCCCAGTATTCGCTGGCGGTTACTTATGCGCTTGCTAAAGGTGTAAAAGAAGACCGTGTTGAAGCTTATAAATGGTATCTGCTGGCCAGCAAAGCTGATGAGCCTCAGGACGAGGAGCTGAAAGCAAATGTTGAACGAGTCGTCAAGGTTCTGGACGTCACTTTAACCGCTGAACAGAAAAAGGACGCGCAGAGTCGTGCCAATGAATTTGTAGCCAGTCGAAACTACGAGGAATACACTAAGTCTGCACTTGCCATCATGGAAGCACTTAGATAGAAAATGTCTTTTTAGACCTCTGACTTGACAAGTGCACTGGTTGTCGCTGATAATCGCGCTGGCTGAAAGGCTGGCGCGATATTATTTGAAGGTGGCAATCATGACGCATTACCGAAAAGATACTCCGCAATGGCTTAACGAGGCAATTTTTTACCAGATCATGCCTGACCGTTTTGCCAGAGAAACTGCCGGTTCCCAGAATGCCGATCGTGAGCTGATGAAATGGGACGCCCGGCCGGGCAGCAGCGGCCGCGGCGGTACAGAGTTTTACGGTGGAAACCTGCAGGGCATCTGTGCACAGCTCGATCATATTGCTGCGCTTGGCGTGAACGCAATCCTGCTGACACCGATAAATCGCGCGCCTTCTTATCATCGCTACGATGCTGTTGATTTCTGTGCCCTCGATCCGCTGCTCGGCGACTGGAAAGACCTCGAAAGACTGGTGAGTGAAGCCCATAAGCGCGGGTTGAAGCTGGTTTTTGATATTGCGCTCAATCACGTATCGGTTGAGCATCCCTGGTTTCAGAAGGCGCTCAAAGATCCAAAAAGCAAAGAACGCAGCTGGTTCAAATTCGACAAGAAAGGCAATTACCAGTGCTGGTGGGGGTATCATACCTTGCCGGAACTGCAGCTCAACAACCCCGAGCTGCAGCAGATGCTTTTTCTTGGCAAGAGCAACGTTCTCGCTTTCTGGCTTGATAAGGGCTTTGACGGTATCAGACTTGACTGCGCCAATGACCTGACCCATGAAACCTGCGACCAGATAGTAGAAAGTATCAGGCCGCGTTACCCGCAGGCCGCGATTATTGGCGAGCTTTGCACTTATTCGGTGCCCTGGCTCAGAGTTCTTGATGCTACACAGAGCTACTTTTTCACCGACTCGCTAAAGGCTCTCAAATCTGGCAGTATAACGACCAGGCAATGTCTGGCCAACATGCAGATTGCCTATTCTGCTGGCGCGCATCGGCAGTTTCAGATGCTGTCTTCGCACGATATACCTAGAATTCACAGCGAATGGGGCAGGGCGACCGCGTTCTTGCGGGCAGCACGCCGGTTGCAGTTCACTCTGCCCGGTATTCCGATGCTCTACTACGGCGAAGAACTCGCCATGCGCGGCAGGTCAGATCCCGAGAACCGTGCAACACCTGAATGGAACAAATTGGATCAGGCTGAAACAGCTGCTGATATTGAAGAACTGCGCAAACTCACTGAGTTGCGCCGAAAATCTCCAGAGTTAACCAGAGGCACCTGGCAGCCTATTTTCACTGACGGGCACCCGGATCTTTTTGCATTTTTCTGCGCCAGTCCTGAAGATCCTCACAACCTCACCCTGGTTACCTGGAACAACAGCCGTGCAAAAAAACAGCCGACCCTTACCGTGCCTTGGGGCTGGCTTTTTTCGGAGCTTCAGCTCGAAGAAGTTTTTACCGGCCGAAGAATTACCACGGTAGCCGGAATGGTTACTCCGACCCTTGAGCCAAATGAGTGCGCGGTCTGGCAGGTTAAAGACGACAGCAAGCGCAACTATTCGTTCTTTAAAAAACGGTCGCGCTGACGATGAACCGCCTCAGTCGCTTCTCGGGGCCGATTCTTGCCGAGCTGCTGCTGAATTTCTGTGTCAGCATGTTGCTGTTTCGCCTGCTTGGCGGTATTGCCGACGCCGCTTCAGGCGCAATCGGCTCGGTAAACAGCCTGTTCGGGTTGTTTCACATGTTTTTTCTTGGCCTGTCACAAGCCGGTGGCATAGTTATCGCTAACGCCTGCGGGCACAGCAACGCGCCGCTGGCCGCCCGCCAGCGCGGTCTGCTGCTGCTGATTTTTCTGGCTGCCATTATCGCGATTCTGCTGCTTGTGACTTTTGGGCGATCGTTTCTGATTACACAGATCATGGGTCTCTCGGGTAATGCAGCCGAGTATGCGGCAAACTTCTGCCGCATCGCGCAATGGTCGCTGTTAACCCAGGCTCTGGCACAATTCATGACCGCTATCTTTCGCAGTCTCGGCAACAGCATGTTACCGTTTCTCATTGCATTGCTCAACAACAGCGTTACACTGGCGCTTCTCTGGCTGTTCCCCGATTACTCGGCATCGCTGCAGATCAGCGGAGTAGAATGGATCGCGCTCTGCCAGCTTGCTGCCAACCTGCTGGCACTGCTCACTTCTGTGTTGGTTTTCAAACTTTACCTGCGTGCTCCAGTCGAATTGCCGACCCGCAGCCGCTTTTCGCGGGCTGAGCTTAAAGCCATACTGATTCTGGCTTTTGCGGTAGTACTAGAACCAGTCTCTTACAATCTCGCGCAGGTCGTTATCAGCCGCTTCTTTGCCGAACTCGGGGAAGTTGCCCTCGCAGCCAGAGCCTACGCCGGCACTCTTGCCGCTGTTCCGTCGCTTCTCGGCATCGCGCTGGGTTGGGGCGCCCAGATTCAGGTGAGCTACCTGATCGGCGCCGGAAAGCATGAAGAAGCGCGCAGCGCAGTTTTGCGCAGTTGCCGCCTGACTATCGTTATTGCACCGTTGTTTTCGCTGCTGATCTACCTTAGCTCTGCACGGTTGTTGTCGATTTTTACGGCCGACCCGGCCGTTACTGGCGCCGCTTCGCTGCTGCTTGGCTGCTTTATTCTGCTCGAAATCGGCAGAAGCTGTAATACCACGATTGCGCCCGCTCTCAAAGCGCGCGGCGAAGCCGTCTATGTCGCGCGCACGGCGTTTATCGTTATGATTCTTATCTGTCTGCCAGTTGCCTGGTTTTTAAGCTTTCCGCTCGGACTCGGAATTCTTGGACTAGGCCTGACTGCTGCCCTCGACGAAATGCTGCGCGGCTGGATTAACCTGAAGCGCTGGCAAATGTAATCATTTGTCAGCATTCAATTGAAGGCTTTGAACAAGTATGCCAAAGATCATTTATTATGATGGTCTTTGCCGAAGAAGTAGTGGCAGGGGAGAAAATAGATAAATGTTTTACTTCTTGTTAACTTTGGTCGGGTGCATGATCTTGAGGGCGACGCTTTCGGGCACTTCGGTGTAGTGAAGAACTTCCATGCTGTAGCAGGCGCGGCCCTGTGAGAGTGTGCGCAGATGTGTCGAATAGTTGAACATTTCGGCAAGTGGCACGTGGCACTCGATGATACGCAGGTCAGCGCGCATTTCCATGTTGACGACCTTGCCGCGTCGCGAGTTGATATGGCCGATGATATCGCCCATATACTGGTCGGGCGTCTCGATCTCGACGCGCATGGTGGGTTCCAGCAGAACCGGCATAGCTCTGGCCAGACCATCGCGCATCGCTTCGATTGCAGCGGTTCTAAACGCGATCAGGCTGCTGTCGACTTCGTGATATGAGCCGTCGAGCAAGGTGACTTTAACGTCAATAACCGGGTATTTAGCCATGGGGCCTTCGGTGAGCGCATCGCGCACACCAGTTTCGATCCCCGGGAAGTAAACCGAGGGTATGGTGCCGCCCTTGATCTTGGTCTCAAAGACAAAGCCGCCGCCACGCTCGAGCGGTTCGATATCCATGACGACATGGCCATACTGGCCGCGACCACCGGTCTGCTTGGCGCATTTGCCTTCAGTGTTGACAAGACGGCGGATGCCTTCTTTGTAAGCGACCTGCGGCGCGCCAACTGTCGCTTGAATATTGAATTCGCGCAAGATGCGGTCGACGATAATTTCGAGGTGCAGTTCGCCCATGCCGGCAATGATGGTTTCGCCGGTATCCTGATCCATTGAGGCTTTGAAAGTCGGATCTTCATCCATCAGGGTGTGCAAAACGGTACTGAGTCTGGTCAGGTCGCTCTTGGTCTTAGGCTCGATCGCGACTGAAATGACTGTTTCAGGAAAGGTGATTTTTTCGAGGACCGGCGAGTCTTTGCTGAAAGCCAGCGTATCGCCGGTGCCGATGCGCTTGGGACCGATAACTGCGACGATGTCGCCGGCATAAGCTTCTTCGAGATCGATGCGCTGATTGGCGTGCATCTGCAGAATACGGCCAATGCGTTCTTTTGTGCCACGGGTCACATTGTAGACCTGATCCCCGGCCTTGAGCGTGCCTGAATAGACGCGCAGGTAGGTCAGCTTGCCGACATGCGGGTGAGCGGCGATTTTGAAGGCCATTCCCGAAAATGGCAGCGTAGGATCGGCTGCAACTTCGATCTGTTCGTCCGTATCCTGCTGAAATGCAATTGCTGGCGGAATGTCGAGCGGAGAAGGCAGATAGCCGACTATGGAGTCGAGAAGTGCCTGCACGCCCTTATTGCGAAATGACGAACCGCAAAGAACTGGAACAATAAGATTTTTTAGAGTCGCTTCGCGGATCGTCGATTTTATCAGCTCAGCCGGAACCGGCTCGTTTGCCAGGTATTTGTCGAAAATTTCGTCATTGAATGAAGCAAGCGTTTCGAGCAGCACAACACGAGCTTCTTCGGCTGCTGTGCGCATGTCTGCTGAAATCTCGGTCGCCACGCGTGTGCCAGGCACTTCTTTTTCGCCGGCTTCCCAGGTGTAGGCGATCATTTCGACGAGATCAATGTGCCCGGCATAGTTGTCTTCGGCGCCAATTGGCAGCACAAGCATCAGTGGCGTCGAATTGAGGCGCTCCTTGATCTGGCCGACAACGCGCGCGAAGTTGGCACCAACCCGGTCCATTTTGTTGACAAAAGCCAGTCTCGGCACCGCGTATTTGTTGGCCTGGCGCCATACCGTTTCTGATTGCGGCTGCACACCGGCAACGGCGCAGAACAAAACAACACAACCGTCGAGAATGCGCAAAGAGCGCTCGACTTCGGCGGTAAAATCGACGTGGCCTGGCGTGTCAATGATGTTAATGTCGGCATCAAGCCAACGGCACTTGGTGGCCGCGCTGGTAATGGTGATGCCGCGTTCCTGCTCCTGAACCATCCAGTCCATGGTAGCGGCACCATCATGCACTTCGCCGATTTTGTAGTTCTTACCGGTAAAATAAAGAATTCGCTCGGTAGTTGTAGTCTTCCCGGCGTCGATGTGAGCGATAATGCCAATGTTTCGGACTCGCCGCATGGCTTCCAGTTGCATGAGTAGTGTGTTTCCTTTGAGTGAATGAGTGCAATTTCCAGAAACCTCGGTGGACTGAAGTTCTTGAACCGCTCTGAAGATAAATCTGTAAAACTTGATGTTTTGAGCAGTCTGGCGCTTCGAAGCAGGCAACAATGATACCCCAGAAACGCTCTCTTGCCAAGCGTTATTTTATAATTCGCGAACGTCTATGCGTAAATGCTGGGAAGTTGGCTTGCCATGCCTGTCTGCCGCTGGTCAGATTTGCTGGCTTAGATGCAGAATGCGCCGTTGCGTGTCTATTGTGATATAGTTCGTCGTGGTTTATAATTGGGTTTCATGAGATTTTTTCGGCGAGGGGGGAAAAATGAAAATATTGCGTTGCGTGTCGGTTAAAAGACTTCTGCTGATGTCGTTGCTGGCGTCAATGCCAGTGCTCGCGGCTGGTCAAACAACCAGTCAGGCCCGCCAGCTTAACAGCGCAGACCTGAAGCAGATTATAGGCGAGTTACAGGTGGTTTCGAGCGAACTCGATCAGCTGCTGGCAATGTCTGGCGACGACTCGACGACTTCGACTTCAGACGTGACTGTTGTCAAGGGTGACTATCTCAGCGCCCTGGCCAGAAAGCATCTCGGCAGCGCTTCACGCTGGCCTGAACTGGTAGCCTGGAACCAGGACCGCTACCCTTCATTACTTAAAAACCCAGACCTGATTCACATAGGATGGAAACTCAGAATGGCACCGCCTTCAGCCGCAAAAACCAGCAACAACGCGCCGGCGTCGACAAAACCGATAAGCTTGTCATCAGCGAGAACTGCCAATACAGCCTCTTTTGCGCCGGCAACAAGCACTTCTGCCAGATCGTCTACCGCTAACAACGCGGGTACTTCTGTTGGCACAACGGCTGGCGTTGCAGCGGCTCCGGACGGTTCGCTGACCAGTCGAGCTGTTCCTGCCGGCGTGCCGATAATCAAAAGCAACAGCACGGTGCTGCACATCGGCGATTCGCATGCCTGCGGAACCTACGGCAAAGCGATCGACGAAATGATGCGCGAAACCGGCGCTACCGTAAATACCATAGGTGTTTCCGGTTCGTCGCCTTCGTGGTGGTTTAATGGCACTGTCGGTAAAAGCGGCTACTATGCCAAAGATGAGAATGGCAGGGTCGACCAGCCTGCTGATTGGCGCACTCCGCGTGCCACGCCAAATTTGAAAACCCTGATCAAAGAAAAGAAACCTGATGTTCTGGTGGTTTCGCTTGGCGCCAACCTTATTGGTGGCAGTGATGCAGCGATCATCAACCAGGTCAGAAGCATCTGTCAGGTCGCCAGAGAGAATAATACACAACTCGTCTGGGTCGGACCGCCTGACGGGCGCGAAGACAAGAAGTCAACCGCGGCGCAGACCAGGCTGTATCTGGCCTTGAAGTCGGCCGTTTCAGAATACGGTGCAACTTTTATTGATTCCCGACCATATACTGAATACCCAGCCACCGGCGGCGACGGTGTTCATTACAGCGGCACCGAAGGTTCCAGAATTGCCAGAGAATGGGCGAAATCAGTCTATAACACTATCCAGGGAAAATGAGCGTTTAACACAGGAGATGAATGTGCCAGACCAGTCAACTACTTCTAAAAATCACCACTGGAAGTTTTTCCGTTACGGCGGACTCGACCAGGTCAGCATTGAAACAACAGAAGACCTGCTGGCACTTGATCAGCTCGACCCAAAACTCTGGGCAGTTCTCAGTTGTCCGATCACGAATATTGAATTTGATGCGCGGACCTTGGAGTTTCTCGATGTCGACAAAGATAAGCGCATCAAGATCGCTGAGGTAATTGGCGGTCTCAAGTGGATTTGTGCCTTGCTCAAAAAGCCTGCTGACCTGTTGAAAGGTGAAGCAGCGTTGCCATTGGCCGCCATTAACGAAGCAAACCCGGAAGGCGCTGGCCTGCTGAGTTCTGCCAGCCATATCTTGAGCAATCTCGGCAAGAAAGATGCCGACTCAATAACTGTCGAAGATCTCGCTGACACGCAGAAAATATTTGCCGGCACGCCGTTTAATGGTGACGGAGTAGTAACTGAAAACGTGTCGGATGACGCGGCGGTAATGGCGTTGGTCAAGGATATCGCGGCTTGCGTTGGCACAGTTGAAGACCGCAGCGGCAAACCTGGCGTTTCTGAGGCTTTGCTCGACAAGTTTCTGGCTGCCGCCGCCAGCTATATTGACTGGCAGAAGCAGGCGCGCGACAATGCTGCTACGATTCTTTTCAATGGCGAAGAAACTCATGCGCAGGCAAAGTGTTTTGCCGCGGTTAAAGCAAAAATAGATGACTACTTTACGCGCTGCCAGCTGTTCGCTTTTGACGCGAACTTTGCCGAAACCGGCCAGCTTCTTGATAAAGAGTATCTGACACTTCTCAAGCTTAATCTGGCGAAAAGTGCTCCTGAACTGCGTGACTTCCCCCTGGCGATGGTGAGCACAGATGACAGCCTGCCGCTGACAGAGCGCACCAACCCCGCCTGGAACAGCGAGATGCTCGATTTTAACAGTCAGGTCGTGGCAAAGCTTGTGGGTGACCTGAAACGACTCAGTGAAAAAGACTGGAGCACAATTAAAGCAAAGTTTGCGCCATACGAGGCCTGGCTGGCCCGCAAGGCCGGCTCTGAAGTAGAAAAGCTTGGCGAAGCCCGTCTGCAGGAAATAATTTCGTCCGATTTCGGCACGAAACTTCGCGGCCTGATTGCGCGTGACCTTGCTCTTGAGCCTCAATTCAAAGCCATCGAAAGCGTCGAGAAACTTGTGCGCTATTACCGATACCTGCACACGCTTCTTAACAACTTTGTTGTTCTCAAGGACTTTTACAGCGTTAAAAAACGCGCGGTTTTTCAGATGGGCACTCTATACATGGACAGCCGCAGCTGCGTGCTCTGTGTCAAGGTCGATGATATCGGCAAACACAGTGCCATGGCTAACTCTTGCTTTACTTACCTGGTATATTGCGACTGCGTAAGGCAGGCTTCGAACGAGAAGATGACCATTGCTGCAGCTTTTACCGAGGGCGATTCAGATCAGCTGATGCCCGGCCGCAACGGTCTGTTCGTCGATCGCAAGGGCAATTATTGGGATGCCACGATCGTTAAGATCATTGACCACCCGATAAGCGTCAGGCAGGCTTTCTGGTCGCCATACAAGCGGCTTGGGCGTTTTGTTAACGAGCAGATTGAAAAGTTTGCGGCTGCCAAGGATAAGTCGGTATCTGACTCGCTGACAACAGGAGTGACAGAGGCCAGTGCCAGAATTGAAACTGCGCCGGCAGCTGGCAGTGCTCCACCTCCAGCGCCTTTTGATGTCGGCAAATTTGCCGGCATTTTCGCGGCCATAGGCCTCGCTCTTGCTGCCATCGGCTCTGCGCTGGCCTCGGTCGTTGCCGGCTTTATGAGCCTGACCTGGTGGCAGATGCCGCTCGCCATAATCGGTATTTTGCTGGTCATATCAGGGCCTTCGATGATTCTGGCCGCGATGCGCCTTCGCCAACGCAATCTTGGCGCGATTCTCGACGCCAGTGGCTGGGCGGTTAATACCCGTGCCCAGATCAACATGTCTTTTGGTAAAACTCTTACCCGCATGGCAGAATTGCCCGGTGGTTCGATACGCTCGCTCGACGACCCGTTCGCCGAGAAGAAGTCGAATTGGCGCCAGTATCTGATTCTTGCTATCATCGCGCTTCTTCTGATCGGAATCGTTGCCCGGCCTGCTTACCGCAATCGTATCAAAAATTTCCTCAAGCGCGTAACCTGTTGCCCGATCGACGCACCAGACAAGAAGGCTGATAAAGCCGCAAAGAAAGCTATCGAAGCCGATAAAGACGGCAAGGCCGCGCCTGCTCCGGCAGTCCCTGTTCCTGCCCCTTCGCCAGTTCCAGTAGCCCCGGCCGAACCCGCAGCACCCGCTCCCGGCACAAATTAAGCGGTTAACATCGCTATATAACGTCTTGATCCGCAACGCCGCCAGATCAGAAATGACTGATCTGGCGGCGTTGTTTTGCTATTTGTTTTTTCGTGCTCGCACCTGGGCGCTTTGTATCCTCAGGCGCCCTGGCACTAGCGCATCCTGCGCGTCGTAATCGTAATCGTGTCGCTGGCTATTCCAAAAGCGACTCTGTTGATGGTTTCTGGTCGTGAACGACTTTATTGTGAATGGTATTGTTTCGAACTGGTGGGTCTGGTTATCTGGCGAAGAAAAACTTTAGTGGTATGTGAATTCGCCGGGCCCAGGCTTCTTCTGAATGATTTTGTTTTTTGCCAAGCTGGGTCTGCAGATCACGACCTTCGCGATAGCCGAATTTCAGCAGGTGCGCCTTCATTTTATCGGCCGCTTCGGCAAACTCAGGCTCATATTCACCGGCATCGAGATAAAATTTTACCGGCTTCAAAGGTTTGGGATCAGACTTGATAACCTTATACAGTTTTGATTTGCTGACGAAAAAGGCTGGTGAAAGGCAACCCGCCATCGAAAAAATGTGCGGGTAATTCCACGCCAGCTGAAATGAAATCATTCCCCCCGATGAAGAGCCCATGATCGCCGTGTTGGCAGCATCAGAGAGCGTTCGATACTTTCGGTCGATGAAAGGCTTCAATTCTGAGATCATAAACTTGGCGTAGGCTTTTCCCAGTGGGCGGAACCAGTCGTATTCCTCATCTCTGTCGCGCGAATTGCCAATGCCGACGACGATAAACTCGTTGATCTTTTTTTGTTTGATCAATCTCGTGGCAACCTCATCTACTTTCCAGTCGTGAATTGAAAATGAAGTTTTCGAGTCAAACAGGTTCTGCCCGTCATGCATGTATAAAACCGGAAACCGTTTTGTGGTATCGCCATATGACGGCGGCAACCAGACGAAAAGGCGCCTTGAGAAGCGCAGCCACTTGCTTCTGAAACCGCGATGAATAACCAGATTGCCAATGACCGGGTCAAAACGATCCGGAACCTGGTTATACCAGTTAATGACCGAGAGATCGATGGTTTCTGATTCCTCGGCTATGAACGCAATATTCGATGGCGGAAAGCCTTCAAATGGCTCGCCATAAACACCCTGTCGCAGCCACGATCCACGGGTGATTTTAAATTCCACAAGGGTACCGGCTTCTACTGCGAAGTTAAATGTGTAAAGATCCCCGTCTGCTTGCTGCAGACGGACTTTTCTGGCATTCCAATTGCCGAGTTGAGGTAGATTGCCCGAGATAAAAAACGGACCATCTGCACTGGCTTCGCCTTCAATTCTGACATTAACTTGAATTTCTAACATGGAAACTCCTGCTGTGATTACGTGTTGTTGGTGTCTGGTGCCTTTTCTGATTCGTCGGCGTTAAGGTCTGCGTCATGGTCTGCGCCAGCAGCTGGCAGGCTGGCAATCAGCTCGAGATAGAGCGCTTCGACTTTTTTTCTGGCCCATTCATGTTTGCGCAAAAAAGTCAGACTCGATTTGATACTTGGATGGCTGAAGAAGCAGTTAAGCTCAACTTTGCGATTAAGCTCCTTCCAGCTGTAATGCTCGCGAAGAACGGTTAAGATTTTCGCCAGAGTTACTCCGTGCAGCGGGTCCTTCAACTGCTTGTCTGCGTCTTTATCTGCAACAGTTTTTTTGTTCGACATCGGTTTCCTTTGCCTGTCTGTAAGATTTTCGCATGACTTTTATTACATCGCACATTCTACACGGTTTTTCAGCTGTTTGCCATCCAACTTTACTCCACTTATTGATAACTGCATAAATAAAGCAGACTTAAATACCCGGGTAAGTTATCCCACAAAGGGCGTAGGCGGGCATTTTAAGCACGAGGCTTTTATGCCGGGCGGCTCAGGATAGAGATCGCCCGGTCTCATAAGCGCAAGCTTGTGAGCCGGGCACATAGAGACTCAAAGGCTCCAGCAATCGAGAAATCGATGAGGCGAGTCGCTGGAGCGTTGGGCCGCTGAGCAGTTCGGCATAATCCCGCCGAGAGCTCGACGTGGCGATACCATTGTATTTTGTGCTTGCTTTGCCGGGTGGTATCTGATAAAAAGAACCCATGCACAAAACCGCGATAAAATCAGTGCTGTTGCTGATCATGCTTTTGCCGGCGGCGCTTCTCGGCGCCGACGTTGAGCTCGTTTTCTGGAATTTCTGGGACCCCAAATTCATACTGCCGGTTATCGAGCAGTTTGAAAAAGATAATCCAGGCGTAAAGATCCGCAACGAGCAGGTTAACTGGGGTAACGGCCTCGACAAGATCGTTGTTGCCATGGCCAACGGCCGCGCGCCCGACATCTGCGAGCTTGGCTCGACCTGGATGGGCAAGTTCATGGCCGAAGGCGC
The DNA here is from genome assembly GCA_002839445.1 of Candidatus Riflebacteria bacterium HGW-Riflebacteria-1. Classification (GTDB taxonomy): domain Bacteria; phylum Muiribacteriota; class Ozemobacteria; order Ozemobacterales; family Ozemobacteraceae; genus Rifleibacterium. The sequence goes on along the minus strand of PGYB01000012.1, from coordinate 22,023 downwards.
TCTGCTCGATGTTACCGACAAATTCAGCGATCTCAAGCCAGCTTACCTGATGTGGGAACCGGCCACGATGAATGGCCGCCTCTACGGCATGCCCTGGCTCGCCGGCACCCGCGTGATGTTCTACAACCGTGCTCTGTTCAAAGCCGCCGGCCTCGACCCTGAGCGCGGCCCCGCAACCTGGGCAGAGCTGCTCGAAGCGGCAAAGCTGATTCACAATCCCGAAAAAGGCCGGTATGGCTTTGGTATGAACGCCGGTGAAGGGCACATTCTTTACAAGAAGTTCATGCCCTTTGTCTGGGGAAACCACGGCCAGATTCTCGATGAGAACGATGCGTTTGTTTTTGACAGCCCGCAGACCCGAGAAGCGCTCGATTTTTATCTCAAACTCAAAGAGTACAGCTACTGCGAAAAGCAAGATTTGCTCGACGAGGCATTTAAGCGGGGAAAACTCGGGCTGGCGATCTCTGGTTCATGGAACTTTGCGCGCTACCCGATCGACGCGCCAGAACTGGATTTCGGCGTGGCATTAATGCCTAAGCCAGCTAAAGATAAAGGTTTTTCTACCTCCTTTCTTGGCGGCGAAATTCTTGTTCTGTTCAAGTCCTGCAAAGATCCAGATGCGGCAGCTAAATTCATCAGGTATCTGACGACAGTTGAGAACACGCTGCCAATTACCCGCGAGGCTCTGGTCAGCTTTCCCGCGCATAAAGATGCTTACAGTGACGAAATGTTCAGCCGCGATCCGCGCCTCGGCGTGTTTGTCGAGCAGATGAAAACGGCGATTCATCCGCCAGTGCATCGCCTCTGGATCGAACTTGAAAAGATAATCAATACCACCGTCGAAAAGGCCATGTATGGCGAAGCGCCCGATGCTGTTTTTGCCGAGGCCAACCGCGAATATGAGCGCGTTGCAAGGTGGCAGTCTGTTGTCAGAACCGCTGCTCGTGGCAGTATCGGGGTATCCGCGGTTACTGCCGGCATTGGCAAGTCTGCCGAAGTAGCCGCGCCCGCTGCAACATCTCAGAATGGCGGTTCAACCCAGATTTTGCTGCTCGCGCTGATCGGCGTCGGCACACTGTTAAACGCGGTTCTGTTGATGTTTCTCATTTACGAGGTAAAAAAAAAGGCTGGTTGATCGGTAAATCGCGTCGCATAGGGCCGATCGAAAAATCGCAGCAGGTCTTGCTCTTTTTATCGCCATGGCTGCTTACATTTGCCGTCTTCTGGCTCTACCCGCTGTTGTTTTCGCTGATTTTGAGTTTCTGCGATTACGATGTTTTTCACCCGGCAATGTTCAGCTTTGCCGGTTTTAAGAACTACTGGCGCCTGCTGGGTGACGGCGATTTCATGCAGTCGTTTGCCAACACCCTGATTTTTGTTGTCGGCACGACGCCGGTTACCACATTGCTGGCCCTGGCATTGGCGCTGATGGTCAACAATGTAAGCCGTGGCAGCGGAATTTTTCGTTCGATTTTCTTTCTGCCTTCGATAATATCGATCGTAGTTACCGCGACCATATTTAAATCGATGTATTCACCGATAGGAGCTCTGAACCGGTTTCTGGCTATTTTCGGGTTGCCCGGCCAGGCCTGGCTGATCGAAAAAAATCTGGCAATGCCGGCGATCATGCTGATGAACATCTGGGCTTACACCGGTTATTATATGATTCTCTATCTGGCGGCGCTGAAGGCCGTGCCTCGGCAGCTTTATGAGGCAGCAGAAGTCGATGGGGCTGATGAGTGGCAGCAGTTTCGCTATATCACGCTGCCGCAGATACATTACATGACAATATTTATTCTAGTTGTCAACACTATCCGCAGCTGGCAGGTGTTTCCTGAAGTGTTTACCCTGACGCGCGGCGGGCCAGTCGGCAGTACCAACACCATGGTGCATCACCTTTACGAAACTGCTTTCAGATACCATGAGATGGGCTATGCCTCAGCGATTTCATATGTGCTGCTGGCGATAATCATGGCATTTTCGCTGCTGCAGATGTACGTTTTGCAGGGTAGGGGCCGAGATGGGGGCAGTCGCCGATGAAACACAACAGCTTTCGCCAAAGAGGCCTGTTCGCGGTGCTCGCTGCCCTGGCGCTGAGCTATCTTTACCCGTGGCTCTACATGCTGTTGCGCTCGTTTATGCGGCATGAGCCCGGGCTTTCAGATGGCAATGGCCTGTTTACTCTCGATTTTTACCGGCTGGTGCTTGGTAATGCCGGGTTTCCAACTTATCTCTACAACAGCTTTTTTGTGCTGACTATTGTTCTGGCAGCGAACGTGGTGTTTTCAGTAACCGTCGGCTATGCATTTGCGCGTTACCGCTTTCCGTTCAGAAAACCGCTGTTCTGGATGGTTCTGATAACGCTTATGGTACCCAAGCAGACGTTGATGATTCCACTGCTTGACCTGATGGTGCGACTCGGTCTGCATGACACCCTATGGGCGCTGATACTGCCGTTCTGCGTCGATGGATTCAATCTCTTTCTCATGAAACAGTATATTGAGGGGTTACCACCCGATCTCGAAGATGCCGCCAGGGCCGATGGTGCCAGCGAAATCGCTATTCTTCGCCATGTTGTCGTGCCACTCAGCCGCCCGGCCATCGCAGTGCTGATCATCAACACCGCGATCATCAACTGGAACTCGTTTCTGTTTCCCCTTATTCTCACCGACACTGCTTCGGTGCGCACTCTGCCGGTGGCTCTTGCCATGTTCGCGCAGGGTCCATATGCAACTGACTGGGGCGCTCTCATGGCCGGTGCTTCGGTCAGCTCACTGCCGATTATCGCGATTTTCTGGCTGTTTCAGAAAGAAATAATCGAAGGCATCACCAGCGGCGCGCTCAAGGACTGATCTTGTCGAAAGCGGCGCAGGAGCCATCACGGCGCTGGTCAGCAAGTGCTTTATACTGCCCATTTTCGGCGATGATTGCCGAAAGCAGCCCGAAATAGTCGTCGCAGCCCGGCCTGATGGTAACGTCTGATCCGCTCTGTTTGAGCTGGTCGAGTAGTGTTTTGTCGGGCTGCCACTCGACAAATAGCTTCTGGCGATAGTCGAGAAAGTAGCGGGGCAGAGTGGTCAGCTGATCAATGTCCTGTGGCTTCTGCAAGACTCTGGCCAGCGCCAGGCCTGTGTTGAAGACGATGCGGTCAGAGCCGGCCCCGCCAATTGCCAGCAGCAGCTTGCCATTTCTGGTGACGAGAACTGGCGATTTAGCCGAGATCGGTCCGGCACGATCAGGGTAATCCTCAGGGTAACCGGATACCGTATCAGTAAAATTGCGCAGGCCATTGTTGTAGAAAAAACCGGCGGGAGAATACTGACCGCTGCCAAAGTGGCTGCCCACGGTGAGAGTCATCGATACCGCCATGCCGTCCTGGTCGATTACGCAGAGATGCGTGGTGTTGCCGTCTTCAAGTGCCGCGCTGCTGTCAGCAAATTCAGCCTTGTCGGCAAATTCAATAAATTTGTAAGGATCATGCAGGCAATGCGAAAGGTATGAATACTTGGTCTGCAGTATTTTGCGGCCAAGTGCCGCGGTGGCCAGAACATCGCCGGCCTGCTGTGAGTAAAGGTGAATGCCGCTGTTCAAAAGGTCCTCGGCCAGCTTTATGCTGGCAATAGAACTCGCTGGTGGCGGATTTCCGTAGATGACGTAACTTTGCCAGCTGCGGCGAACTGGTTTGACAGCCTGGCTTCTGAACATTGCCAGGTCGGTGAGTTCATATTCAGATCCATGCGCGCGCATGCTGGCGATGAGAGCTTTTGCGATGCTGCCGCGATAAAACGAGCGCCCGTCATCGCTGGCGATCTGTTTGAGCGTGCTGGCAAGAAGTGGTTGCCTGAGTATCTGACCGGCGCGCAGCGGGTAGCCCTGCGGCGCCAGAAAGCTTATAGCAGCCTGATCTGTGAGTGCAGGCAGCGTTTTTTCGATAGTTTTTTCGAGATAGGCGCTGACTTTAAAGCCGGCCTGGGCAGCCTGTATTGCCGGCTGTACGAGTTGAGCAAGCTGACGCCTGCCATAGAGTCGGCGCAGGCGAAGCAGCAGATCCGCTACTGTCGGCAGGCCGATGTGACTGGTGATTTCTTTACTGGCAGCGTGACGGGGGCGTTTTACCGCGGCGTCCCAGGCAGTGATTCTGCCGTCTGGCAGATGAACCAGCGCGAAGCCGTCGCCGCCCAGGCCGGAGTTGGTAAAATCGACAACGCCGAGCATGAAGCCAGCGCAAACCGCAGCATCAATCGCGTTACCACCCTCACGCAGCACCTCCAGTGCAGCAGCAGTCGCCAGCGGGTGACCGCAACTTACCGCTCCCGCGTTTCCGCATGCGATGAAACTGCGCTCGTCGGCCGCTGCCTGCCGGGCAACAACCGGTTGGGTGAGCAATATGAGAAGCAGGATTAGCCACAATAGTCTTTGCTGCATGTTTTGATTACCTTGCCTGGTTTGTGACAATCATCATACCACAAATACAGGTAAACGCCATTTTGGCAGCTATCTGCAGGGCATTTTTAGTATCGTTTCTTCATCAAGCACTTTTCTTACTATCATTGAGAGTTCATTGTGGGTAAATGGCTTCTCGATAAAATTTAAATCCCTGTCGAGAACTCCATGATCTGCGATTACGTCGTCAGTATACCCGGACATATAGAGGACTTTCAGCTCAGGTCGTATTTTTTTCAACTCAAGCGACAGTTTGCGACCATTCATTTCAGGCATTATTACATCTGTTATCAGCAGGTGAATCGTATCGTTTGAGCTGCTCAGCAATTCAAAAGCCTCACCAGGCGTAGCTGCCGCGAGGATTCTGTAGCCAAGACGTTCCAGCGCCGTCGATGTCATCTTGAGGAGTGCAGGCTCATCTTCGACGAGAAGAATAGTCTCGTTGCCACGCTTTTTAGTCACACTCTCAAGCTCGCTGGTCTTCGGCTCCAGCACTGCGAAATCTCGTGGCAGGAAAATTGTCATTGCAGTTCCTTTGCCAGACTCGCTGCTGACATTTATGAAACCGCCATTCTGCTTAACTATGCCATAAACTGTCGCGAGTCCAAGACCGGTGCCCTCGCCGAGCTTTTTTGTTGTGTAAAAGGGCTCGAAAATACGTGACTGTACTTCAGCGTTCATGCCACAGCCATTGTCATGAACGGAAATAGTGACGTAATCTCCGGCTGCAAGCTCTTGCGGCCGGAGTTTGTCGTCGTTACGAAACGATTTCATGTCTGTCTCAATGATGATCTGACCGACATTGTGAATGGCGTCGCGCGAGTTTACGCACAGGTTCGCCATGAGCTGATCAAGCTGTGATGCGTCGATGCGCACCGGCCACAGTCCTGACTTGGGGCGCCACACCAGGTCAATGTTTTCGCCAATGAGCCGCCGCAGCATCTTTAGCATGCTGTCAACTGCATCGTTCAGGTCGGTTGTTTCGGGTTTTACGGTCTGCCTGCGCGCGAAAGCGAGCAACTGCCTGGTGAGCTTGACCGAGCGCTCGCCCGCCGCAATTATCTGATCGAGGTCGCTGTTTATGGGACTGTTTTTGTCGACGCTTTTTTTCATCAGCTCGGCATGCCCGAGTATAACGCCGAGCATGTTGTTGAAATCATGGGCAACGCCTCCGGCAAGCTGGCCAACTGACTCCAGCTTCTGGGAGTGTTGAAGCTGCGTCTGCAGCCTTTCTTTTTCCTGCTCAGAATTTTTGCGCTCTGAAACATCGCTGAAAATACATGCGAACTGCCCATGTTTTGGGCAGAAAGCCGTTATTTCAAAGTGTTTGCCGAGTGGCTCTGAATATCTTTCAAATAAGAATGGTTCGCCAGTCAGGGCCACCTTGCCATAGGTATCGATCCAGTATGGTTCCAGATCTGGCATTATTTCGTGAGCAGTTTTGCCGATAATTTCTTCAGCTTTCAAGCCAGTGAGACGCTCAAAAGCAGGATTTACTTCAAGAAAACGATAATCAACCGGTTTTCCATGCCTGTCGCAGATAATCTCATGTTGCGCAAAGCCGTTGTGCATTTCGCGAAACAGGGTTCGGTAATTCTGCTCACTCTCTCTTAAAGCCTCTTCTACCAGAATTTTTTTGGTAATGATTTCGATGTAGATGATTATACCACCCGTCGAGCCGTCGGCCTCATACCATGGTAGACAACTCCATTGCGACCATACTCTGCTGCCATCGCCCCTGGTAAAGGTTTCTCTGTCATTATGCAGCACTTCTCCGGCAAGCGCTCGCCGGTGAATGTCGCGAAATTTATCCGATAAATCAGGCATTAACTCGTAGTGGTTTTTTCCGATGATATTTTTCGCATCGATATTGAAATCAGCCAGATACTTACGGCTGACATAAACGTATCTCATGTCGCGATCGAGAACCGCTACTGAACTGCTGGCATTGTCAATGATATAGCGCAAAAGCTCCTCTGAATGTTTTAGCGCCTGCTCTGCTTTTTTTCGCTCGCTGATGTCGCGTATTATCATGCTGGATAGCTGTTGGCCGGCTGGGTCTTTGAATATTGAGGTCGATACTTCGGCTGGAAAAATGCTGCCGTCAACCCTTTTGAAATTGATTTCACCAAAGAATCTTCCGGTCAGCTGCCTGCTGCTCAATGCCTCGCGAAGTCTGGGGTCAGTTACATCGACAAGGGCTGCACGGCCACCTTCTATTATTTCCTGCTCGGATCTCTGAAAAAGAGTTGTTGCTGCCTTGTTTGCCGCCAGTATGCGGCCGTCTGGTATTGTTAACAAGATTGCGTCAAGCGAGTTGTCTACTACCGATCGGTAAAGCAGGTTCAGTGAATCGACCTGTGTCTGCAGTTCTCGGAGTTGCTTTTCTAATTCTTCATGAGAAAGACTGCTTGTCATTGTTTTCCTCTCATATCTTCAGGACAGGTTATAATTTTTTGCCTGGTCCGATTATTCATTTTGCCACTTTTACAGAGCATTATCAATAAGATCTGTTTTATTGATGATATCAGGCCAGGGTGACCTGATAGGCTTCTACGGCCTGAGTCTTTCCTTTGACCTGGCTTATTGGCAGCTTTTCACCGTGGTAATCGGCCGACATGCTGCGAATGCTGTTGCTGGAAGCGATAACGCTGCCGTGCGGCATGCCCGCGCCAATAGCAGCCAGGCGCGCGGCGAGGTTGACCGTGTCGCCAACAACGGTCTTTGAAAGTCTGACGTTGCCGGCACCCATTACGCCAGAGACGACTTCGCCAGTTGTAATGCCGGCAGCCGTGTGCAGCGCGTATTTTTGCTGCATTGCCTGCTTAATCGAAATGGCAGTCGCAATAGCGGCATTGACCTGCTCATACTCATTCTGCCGGCTGCTGTCGAAAACTATCATGATTTTGTCTTCGATCATCTTGTCGATTTCTCCACCATGTTTTGCTGTGGCTGCGACCGCAGCCGACAGGTGTGCCTGCAGTATTTCGAAGATTTTTTCAGCCTCATGCTGCTGCAGCGTGTGAAAATCTTTGATCGAAGAAAACAGCACCGTTGCGCTGGTGTTAAAGGCTATGTCTGAGCTGCTCAGCTGTTCGCGACTGGCGATTTCTTTGACGCTCTCTGATACGAAACTGCTGAGCAGTTCGCCCTGCTGCAAGCCGATTGCCATTTTGTTAAAAGTAGCTGCAGCAACGGCAAATTCATCAGGATGGCTCTGGTCAAGGCGGACTGCGTAGTTGCCCTCTGCAATCTGGCGAGTTGCGCGTGTCAGCTGGCGTATCGGTATGGTAAAGTAGAGCGAAGTCAGCAGCGCGAGAACTATGCCGGACACGGCAATCCAGGCAAAGTAGCGCAAAGTCTCAGCGACAAGTTCCCCGGTGATGCTATCGACCGATCGGGTAAATCTGCTGCCGCAGATGATGAAATCTGAATGTCGGGCCGGCCGGGCCTCAAATATCGGCGCGCCGGAAGCAATGTAATCCTGCATGAACAGACGACTGCCGGTGATCAGCGACTGGTTGCCCAGTTCTACCAGAGTCGGAAACTCTTTGCTCAGTCTGGGGAACTCAAATGGTCTGGCGCCTATATACTGGTCGTTACCGAAGATTGTCACCAGCGGGTTGTCTTTGTCGACCCTCAGATTCTCTCGCGGAAACATGTCTCTTATGCCGGCTGAATCAAATACCCAGGTAATTATGTATTTTGTTCTGCCTTTATGGGTTACTGGTATGGTGAGAAGTGCGTTGGTATCCATGAACGACTCCTTCCAGACCAGCGAACCGAAATCTTCACGAATCTTATAGTAGGTTTTGGAGCCGAACATATTTAAGATAAAGCTGTCGAGCAGTTCGACCTTCAGCTCATCGATTTTTATGTCGTCTGTCGGCGACACCTGGCTAACAGCCTGCGTTTCGGGATTCTGCAGCCGCATGTAGGTTTTGTATCTGTTGATGAAGTAGTCTTCGGCGCCGGCGTTGGCGCCGCTCATGTGTCTGAACAATTTTTTGTCGCGATCATAAAGCACTGAAAAAATGGGTTGTGACTCATCATATACCCAGAGGTTTGAGAAAACTGTCCGACCATATACATGTTGCAGTTTTTCAGAGGTTTTAAGCAGCAGTTCGTTTATCGACGCGGAATCAGGCATTTCAGCAAATTCTGCAATTTTTTCTACGGTTTTAAGGCTCCTGGCAAAATTGATCGAAAACCGTAAATTGGCGCGGGTCTTGACGTCGAGATCGACAATGTCCTGAGCAAGCTCATTGACTGCGCGGTTTTTTTCATTTTTGAAATTGGCGGCGATGTATTCGTTCGCGAGGAATGCCGAACTGAGAAACGGCAGCATGGTTACCATAACGAAAATGGCGATAACGAACATCAGCAGCGAAACATCGCGGCCCCGGCCAAGGACAATGTTTTCGACAAGAATTTTGCCGATGAAACAGCCGAGAATAGCGAAAAACACTGTAAGAAGAATCATTCTGGGCTGTTTGTCGATGCTGGGAGCCCTTGCCGCGATAAGTATACGATGTGGTTTTTTAGGGTCATGCCTGCTGACCAGTAGTAGATAGTTTTGCCAGCGCCGGGTGATACTGCCCTCGCCAGAAACCTGAAGAAGGCTTGCTGCGCGTGCGCGCAGGTGCTGGTGTGCGTTGAAAAAATCTGAAGTTGCGATCGTGTTATGATCTCGTGTGCTCATAAATGCCAGCCCCATGGCTTGGTGTTGCCAGTTGGCAACTTTCTGCTCCGCTCTGGCGTTGTCATCGACAGCGCTCAGATCGGCAAGAAAACTCATTATAAAGGCGGCGCGAAGGCGCAGAAGCATGAACAGCCGCAAAGAACCGTGCTCGCGCGTTACTACCCGCTGAATCCTGTCTGAATCTCCGCCTGTTGACATAATGCTGATATTAAAATAGAGTTCGAGGCTTTGCATCAGGCTTTTGATGGCTGTTTCGACTTCGGCTATAATTTGCGGCATGTGCATGTTTTGCTGGTATCTGCGAAGATGTCTGATAAATTCTTCGAGGGAACTGGCATGCGCATTTTTTCCGTTTATTATGTTAAGCAGGTGATCGCTGCTGTTCTGCCGGTAAAGAAGCGAAGCCTCGCCGCCGAACCACATGCTGGTTGTCTCTTGCATCAGGCCTTTGAGAAAATCCAGCAGTTCAGCGTTTACCTCATCTTCATAACGGCCCATAAAGGATTCTTCTCTAGTTCTGCGCAGCGCCATGAATAGTTTGCGGTAGATTTCTATAACTGGATTTACCAGTATGTCCTGGCGCTGCAGCTCGTTTTGCATGCGATGCAGCAACTGTTTTTCGGCTTCGGCCTGCATGGTCGCGGCAGAATTTTTCATAGAAGAATAGATGACCAGGGCAGGTGCCGACAGAAAGATGACCGCCAGCAATAGCAGCAGCGCTTTTTTCATGGCTGTATCTCTCCTGCTGCCAGTTCAAAAAGTTCTGTTCCGGCCAGAGGTTCACATGAACAACTGCAACGACTGGCGGTATCGACAAACCCGGCTGATACTATAATTCGCGTATGCTGGCCCATTTTGCTGAGCTGTTCAAAATTTTCGGCATCGGCCCTTGCTTTGCCGATGATACAGAACTCGGAGCGCGAGGGCGTAATCAGAGGCCCGGCGACGATTTGACCGTATTCAAGGCCTATGCCGAATGCGTAGGTAAACTGGCCCGCATTCTCTCTTGACCTGATTAGCGACTGATGTGCACTGTGCATGGCGATTGCCGCTGCGAGAGCATTTGCCTTACTGCTTTCTGGTTGTTGATCCGGAAAAAATGCCACGATGGCATCACCGATAAACTGCTCGACCTGCCCGCCGAACTTCTGCACCTGTGCCGACATGCTTTCGAGATGGCAGTTTAACATGCTGGCTATAAGTTCTGGCGGGTTGCTTTCAGAAAGAGTCGTAAAATTTCTTATGTCAGAAAAAAGAACAGAGCCCATCAACTTTCTCGCTTTTGTGCTTTCCTCAAGACTGCTGTTCGTGGCGAGGCTCTGCTCGAATGTGGTCGAGACGAATTTGCCCAGCCTGATGCGGCGTTTAAAGCCTTCGAGCATTTTGTTTATGCTGTCGGCAAGTTGGCCGATCTCATCGTTTCTGACAAAATTAAGGCTGCTCTGCAGGTTTCCCGAACTGATTGCCTGCAGGGTCCGGTTGATTGCTTCGAGTGGCACCAGCATGCGGGCTGCTGCAAAAGAAGCCATTACATACATCAGGCATACCAGCAAAACTGAGATGCAGGCCAGTACCAGGCGCTTAACATCGCGTTCACGATTTATTTCGGACAGCGAAACAATGCAACCACTGGCATAACTGCTCTGTTTGATCAGCGGCGAAAAAATGTACATGTGGTTGCGGTCGGTAAGGTATTTTTCAAACAACGAACTGCGGCATCGGGTAATGAAATTCATGGCATTTCTGCCAATCTGGCTGTTTAGCGCGTTCATTTTTTTAAAGGGGAAAATGGTAAATTCTGAGTTGGCGAGCTCTTCGGCCGCGAGAAAAATTGTTGAATCAGAAGCATTCAGCGAATCAAGTTCGCGCGCCAGAAAATTTCTGAACAGGCGTTCTGAATTGGCGGCAAAGCCTGCGTAACTCTTGATCAACCCTTTTTCAGAGAATGCTACCGTGTAAAAATAGTCGGCGCTTTTGTCGCCAAATTTCATGGCAATTTCTTTCTCATACGAATGCATGAATACTTCTTCGAGAAAGTTATTGCCGAAACCGTCAAGTATGTTGTAGAAGTTCTTCTGCGAAGCACTGAGATTAATTTCAGGAGTATTCGAGAACTTTGCGTATTTCTGGTTTATTTTGTAAGTAGCCGGTCCGAAGAGATCCATGATTGTTTTGGCATTCTGGTAGCGTCTCTGGTCGTGCATAACCAGTTCAGATTTGCCGCCAGGTACAAATATGTAGATGTAGTCGAGCGCCAGTTCCATTTTCTCAAGGTGCTTTCTGATGATTTCATAAGCCTTCTCTGCATCCTGTCGGCTATTTGTCGTTAGCAGGCGCTGCAGCTCAAACTCATTTATTGCCTGAGAAATGTTATAGCCGAACAGCTGCTTGAGGTTATCGCTGCGCTCGTTGATTCTCGACAGTTTTTCGGTGTTTTCGCGGCGAAGTTCGGCCAGCGAAGTGGCGTGTGATTCTTCGATCAGGCCGTGTGCGAGCGCAATCATGAGAACAATTGGCAGCATTCCCGAAAAGACAAAGAGAATTCGGAACGCGACGGCCAGTGGCAGCCCGGCCCGCCCGGTTTTATAGTAAAAATAAATGAACATCAACAGCCAGAACCCGACCGTGCACGTAGTTACTGGCGTAATACCGCTGCCGGTTTTTTGCAGAGCACCCGGAACCGGTGCAAACACTACAGTATCGTAAGGAACGTCTATTGATGTCATGTCGCTCATGAACAAATGATCAGAGAATTCGTAGATTTTTTTTGTGCTGCTCGCAATTGTACTGGCGGCCTGATTGCTTTTTAGGCCGGAGAGCAGCGATTTGATGTGCTCGCGGTAAGTCGGGTCTTTGTCGAACTGATCTGGCAGAACCACCGGCAGAGCATCGGCGAGTTCCAGCACCGGCACAAAAGCTACAGCAAGACGGTTTTGCGAGTCGTTGAACATTCTGGTAGCGATATGGCGCAGGGCAAAATTAGTATCGGTAACTGCTGTTGTTGGTATAAACGAGATCATGACTGCAAAGACCTGGTTTGCCTGTCTGAACTGTCGCCAGTAGATAAAATATGAATTGCCCTCGAACACAACCGGCGTCAAGCGGCCTTCTCGCGTGCGTCCGAGATGCAGGGGGGCAGAATTCGGGCCAAGTATCGTTTTGACGAGCTTTTCGTTCTGATTGATCTGGCTAAGGTTCAGGTCGGGGTTATTGGCAAATTCAAGCAAACCGGTAGTAAGTTTTTCGGTGATGCGCAGCCGTGAACTCTCGAGCATGCCGCCAGTCAGTGCCTTGACACTTTTGTCATTGACCAGAAAAGCCCAGGTCTTGCTGTCTTTGCCAATAAAGCCTTTGGGAAAATGCTTTTCTATGCGGGCATTAAGAAGCTCTGCTGAGAATGAAGCCGGGCCATGTCTCTCAACCTCGCTGCTCAGCCGGTTGCCATACCAGGTGAACTGGTCGGCGAATGTGAGCCTGGACATAACCGTTGCCAGTGTCAGCTCGGCTCTTTCTTCGAGAACCTGCAGTTTTTTGTCGCGATCCTGTTGCTGCAGGTAATTATAAAACGCCAGCGCGGCGAAGGCGATCACAAGGCTGATGATCACCGGACTGAGCAGGCCAAAGGCATACCTGAAGGCAATCTGTATTTTTTCTGTACCTGTTTTCAATATCTTGCTCGCATGTTTTTCTGTGGCATATTATAACAGAATCACAGATCAGGCTATATTATCGCCATAACGCATCGGCAGACACACCTGAGAGTTGTTTGCCAATGCTGTGATCGACCGCAGCCTCAATCGGTGTAAAAAATTTGCTTTTTCTTTGCTAATAAGAGGCAAATTGATATAATCAATCCTGTTATGTACCATACCAATTTTGTTCACCTTCATGTACACAGCCACTACAGTCTGCTTGACGGCGCCGCGCCGGTCAAGGGAATCATTGATGCGGCCCGGCGTTTTCGCATGCCGGCAATCGCCATCACCGACCACGGCAACATGTTTGGCGCAATTGAACTTTACCAGTATGCCCTCAAACGCGGTGTAAAGCCGATTATCGGCTATGAGGCCTACCTGACCAATGGTTCGCACAAGGATCGCACGCGTGAGCGGTCGCCATATCATATTGTACTGCTGGCGCGAAACCTTGAAGGATACAAGAACCTGGTCAAGCTCTCGACTATTGGTTTTACCGACGGCTTTTATTACAAGCCGCGCATCGATTTTGAGCTGATGGAAAAATACAGCGAAGGCCTGATCGCGCTTAGCGCCTGCCTGGCCGGCGAAATTCCGCAGGAGCTGCTCAAGGAAGACCGTGAAGCGGCAAAGGCCGCCATAAAACGCTACCAGAAAATATTTGGCGTTGAGAACTTTTACGTCGAGATCCAGGATCACGGCATACCTGAACAGCAGAAGATTCTCAGAGAGCTCGTTGAAGTGGCCCGTTCGTGCAATGCGCCAATCGTCGCGACCAACGACAGCCATTACATCAAGCCCGAAGACTGGGAAGCCCAGGACGCACTGCTCTGCCTGAGCACCAATGCCAAAATCGACGACGTCAAGCGCATGCGCTTTGAAACTCGCGAGTTTTATCTCAAGTCACCCCAGGAAATGACTGACCTGTTCGCCGACTACCCCGAGGCGATTTCTAACTCATTGCGTATCGCCGAGCGCTGCAACGTGCAGTTGTCACTCGGCAAGTCGATTCTGCCAAATTTTCCGATTCCTGAAGGCAAGACTTCAGAAAGCTACATGACCGAACTCTGCTACGAGGGCATGATCAGCCGCTATGGCAGCGAAACGCCAGATGCCGTGCTTACCAAAAGGCTTGAATACGAACTTTCGGTTATCAAGCGCATGGGTTTTTGTGATTACTTTCTCATCGTCTGGGATTTCATCAAAGCTGCCCGCGAAATGGGCGTGCCAGTCGGGCCCGGTCGCGGTTCAGCCGCCGGCAGCATCGTTGCCTATCTTCTTAGAATCACCGACATCGACCCGATCAAATATGGTCTGCTGTTTGAGCGCTTTTTGAACCCCGAGCGCATCAGCATGCCTGATATCGACGTTGATTTCAGCGATGACGGGCGCCAGAAAGTTATCGACTATGTTGTCGACAAATACGGGCGCAACAAGGTCTCTTCGATCATTACCTTCAACTTTATCCTGGCCAAGATGGCGATCAGAGACATCGGTCGCGTCCTTGGCATGGAACTTTCCGAGGTCGACCGCATCGCCAAAATGGTGCCCGAGAAGCCCGGAACACACCTCAAAAAGGTTCTCTACGAGGTTCCCGAGTTAAAAGCGGTTGTCGAACACGGCACTGAGATGCAGAAAAAGCTGCTGCGCATCGCCGAGACCGTCGATGGCCTGGTGCGGCATACCGGCGTGCACGCCTGCGGCATTGTTATCTCGCACCAGGATCTGATGGATATCGTTCCGCTCTATTACGACAAGAACGATGAGCTGATGACGCAATATGAGAAAAACGCCATCGAGAGCATCGGTTTGCTCAAAATGGACTTCCTTGGCCTTAAAACGCTTACCATCCTGCAGCGTGCCCTGGAAAATATCAAAGACACGCAGGGCGTCGACGTTGATCTTGAAAAGATTCCTATCGACGACCCCAAGGCTTATGAGCTGTTGCAGCAGGCGCTGACCCTTGGTATTTTTCAGCTTGAATCGGCGGGAATGCGCAACCTGATTGCACGCCTCAAACCCTCAGTATTCGAAGACATTATCGCGCTGCTGGCGATGTATCGCCCGGGCCCGCTCAGTTCGGGAATGGTCGATGACTTTGTTGAGCGCAAGCATGGCCGCAAGTCTCTCGATTACCCGCACCCCGATCTAGAGCCGGTTCTGCGCGACACTTACGGCGTGTTTCTTTACCAGGAACAGGTTATGCAGACCGCCAACGTTCTTGCTAACTTTTCGATGGCGCAAGCAGATGCTTTGCGCAAGGCCATGGGCAAAAAGATTGCCGAAGTCATGGAGAAGATGGGCAAACTGTTCGTTAAAGGCGCGGTCGAGCGCGGTGTTCCTGAACAGAAGGCTCAGGATATATTCGACCTGATGGCCGGGTTTGCTGAATACGGTTTTAACAAGTCGCATTCGGCCGCTTACGCGGTGATAACTTATCGAACCGCTTATCTCAAGGCGCATTACCCGGTTGAATTCATGGCGGCCGTTCTTTCTGCCGAAATCAGCAACACTGACAAGATCGCCGAGTATGTAGATGAATGCCGCACCATGGGCATCGAGATCCATCCACCTGATGTGAACATTTCAGAAGCGCTGTTCAAGGTCGACAACGGCAGAATACATTTTGGCATGAGCGGCATAAAGGGTGTTGGTGCCGGTGCTGTCGAATCAATCGTCAAGCAGCGGCAAAAAGATGGCCCGTTCAAGTCTCTTGGCGATTTTACCCGCAGAATTGACACGCGCCAGGTTAACAGCCGGGTTATTGATGCGCTGATCAAGGCCGGGGCTTTTGATTCGTTCGGGCTCAAAAAGAGTCAGCTTATCGCCATGGCCGTCGAAGCGCTCAAATCAGGCCAGTCTGTGCAGAAGAATCGCAGCAGCGGCCAGATTACCTTTTTTGATGTATTTGGCGAAGAGGCCGAGGGAATGGGCGATATTGAACTGACGCCGCCCGAGATTCCCGAGCTCACCGAAAAAGAGCTGCTTACCTCCGAAAAAGAAGTTTTCGGGTTTTATCTGACCGGTGACCCGTTTAACGCTGTGGCACCGCTTGGCCGGGTTTTTTCTACGCACACGCTGAGTGGCATTCTCGACGCGGGCGAGGGCAAAATTTGTCGCATTGCCGGCATTTTGACCGCTTATAAGCGCCATATCACCAAGAAAGGC
Source organism: Candidatus Riflebacteria bacterium HGW-Riflebacteria-1 (assembly GCA_002839445.1). GTDB lineage: Bacteria > Muiribacteriota > Ozemobacteria > Ozemobacterales > Ozemobacteraceae > Rifleibacterium. Next base: position 6,015 of record PGYB01000012.1, on the reverse strand, counting down.
GATTATATGGCCTTTCTCACCATCGAGGCCGATAACGCCGCGCTTGATGTAACGCTGTTTCCGAAGTCATACCAGGAATATCACCACCGCTTAACCATTGACGAACCAATGTTTATGGTTGTGCAGACCCAGCTGGTCGACGGCACGGTTAAGGTGAATGCCGAAAAAATACTGACTCTTGATGACTTTAACGAAGAGGGCTTCTCCAAGATAACTCTGATTGTGCCGCCCTCTGTGGCAATGCGCGAAAATTACCAGAAGCTTCTGGGTGTTCTGCAGAAGAACCCAGGCAGCACGCCGTTTTTGCTCAGAATCAATTCCCCGGAAGGACCGAAAGTTCTTCTCAAGCCGCCGGCGCGCTTTCGTGTGAATCTCAATGCCAATCTGATCAAATCATGGGAAAAAATATGCGGTAGAAATGCACTCAAGATTGAGTTCCCCTTGCTGGATGCGATAAATCGCCCGAACAATCGCTACCGAAAGAGTTTTAAAGCAGCAGAAGGATAAACAAGAGGAAATGTATATGAAGATGTTTTTGCGTGGTTGGGTGCTTATGGGGCTGATTTTGCTGGCTTCGGCGGCTGGCGCCGTCGAGCTTAACGATGTTTATCGCCAGCTTGGCGATTACAAAATAGTGGCTACCGGCGGAATCCGGCTTTATTACCCAATCTCAGCCGAACAGGCTGTTCCGCGGGTGGTTAGCGGTTTCGTCAAAGTTCGCGAACAGCTGCTGCAGTCATTTCCGGCACAGCGCCAGTTTGAGGCCACGGTTATTCTCAACGATCACGACGACAGAATCAGCAGTTCGAGCGATGCCGAATTCGACTGGATCAATCTCGGCATGTTCGAAGAAATCGGTGTGCTGTCGACGCGTGCTTATTCTCTCGAAAAGCGCTTTGCCATGAGTCTCGCCAATATCATGATTCTGCGAACCCTGGCGGCCTCAAGCAATTCGTGGCGGAGAAAACTGGCAATCCTGGCGGTGCCGCAATGGTTTATGGACGGGCTGGCACTCAAATACGCCTTTTCCCTTGACTCGATTCATTTCAGCCGCCTGCTTGACATGGCACGCCAGAACCGGCTCTACTCACTCGACCAGCTGAATACAATTCTTAGCCAGCCGACGATGATTCAGGAAGAGATGCGGTTTCAGGCGCACAGCATGTTCGAATTCTGGTCGCAAAAATACGGCAAGGACTCTTCGATTGCGCTGCTCAAGAATATCATGCGCAAACCAGGTGAGTTCAACCGCAAGTTTCGCGAGCACTACGGCGTTAGCCTGAACGATGCATACAAAGCCTATTTAGACTATGTCTGTGACAAGTGCAACGAATTTAAGGAAAAGTCCGAATCACAGGTGGTTGAGATCGAAGACCGTGAAATTGGCGGTCACTTTTTCAGGTCTCTGCGCAATGTTTCGCCGGATGAGCGGGTATGGGTCTCGTCGCGGCGCTATAGCACCGAAACCTATGATCTTTTTTATCAGAAGGGCGACAAAAAGCCGGTAATACTGCTCAAAAACGTGCACCCCCTCCTTCTGGTTGATGAGTTCAGTCGCGAAATCTATATTGGCAAATACACGGTTAATCGTGCGAGACAGCGGAGTCTTGGCCTGCATTCAGTCACCCCGGAAGGCCGCAGTCGTTGCCTGGCCAGCGCCAAGGGCAGTTTTAAGCCTCTCGGCAAACAGTTCGGCCGCATTTTCTATACATCGCTCAGCAGTGGCATTACCCGTGTAATGTCGGTTGACCCTGAGTTCAAAAATTCAACACGTGTTGAATACGCTTTCCCGAAGGCTGTGCACCCGCTTGACCTGGCGCTCAGCAAATCATGCCGCGAGCTCTTTTATACCGTCGAAACCTCTGATTTTAAAAAACGGCTGATAGTCGTTTCAATCAAGGGTGATGACCGTGAAGAAAAGCCAATAGAGCTATACGCGTCAAGCGGTGACATCGGAAGTCTGCAGTTTGGTGAAGATAAGATCTGGTTTGCCGCTGAGAAAGACTTTTATACCAGGCAGCTTTTTTCGCTTGATCTCGAAGGTTTTGTTCTTGAGAAGTGGACTCAGTTGCCCGGCGGTGTCTGGGATATCAATTTCAGCAACGATAAGATTGAGCTGATTACTCTCAATCGCGGCGAATTCTGGAAGACCTCTATTTCAAGCCAGGCTCCCGGTTATAAGTCAGAGGAAGTTGTGCAACCGGTCGAAGTAGAAATACCGGAGCTCAATCCGGTGCGCGGCGAAAAGTATCGCAGTGAATTCAACACCAGCTACTGGAAGCCGCTCATGTCTGAAGATGAAGAAGGCTATGTTTTTGGAATTTACAGTTATCGCACCGACCGTCTTGGTCGCAGCAACATTGTAATCGCTCCGCAGTATGGTATTGAAAGCAAGAACTGGGGTTACATGGGTCTGATCATGCAGCGCTTTGGCCAGATAAAAGCCACTGCTACAGTGCATGACACGGTTCGCGAAAAGAACTATCTCGACCAGGATTATTTCGAGCGCAGCAAGGCCAAGGTGATTGATGTGCAGTATCCGCTGACGCTTTCGACTACGGTTTCTGTCGGTCTCGATCTCACCGAACGCAGCATTTCAAAGTATCCAGATCCGACTACCAAGCCATTACCGACTGTTGGCAAAGATCATTCGCTTTATGCGCGAGTTAATCATCGGGCGATAAGAACAGAGCCATATTATCAGGTTTTTCCGCGCAAAGGGCGCACGGTAACCGCTTCTTACAAGCGTGGCAACGAGATATTTGACGGTGAAATGAATTATGACAGCATGTCTCTGCGCTGGAACGAATATTTTCCGCTGCGCAAGGACTGGGTGCTGACCGCCCGCACGGTTCTGGCTCAGGACGACAAAAAAGATGGCATCAGGCGCCCCGATGATCTCAGCCTTGGCGGAACCGACTTCATGCGGGCATACGACAGTTCATACAAATACGGCGACTCGCTGCGCGCGTTCTCACTGCATATCGGCCACCCGGTTCGCGTCAGGTTTCCCCGCTTTATCAGCTGGGTTTATAACGAATTCATGATAGCCGAGCTGTTCTGGGAAATGGGCGATGTTAAAAATCAGGGAAGCTTTGACTGGCGCTACGACTGCGGTCTCGAATTGCGCAGCCAGTTGCTGCTGTTTAAGCGCATACCGCTGATTTTGCGGGTTGGCTATGCCAAACAGAATGGCTACGACAAGAGCAATACCTATTTTGAAGTAGATGTTTCGGATGTGGCTGATCTGTTGTAATATAGCGGAATGAAGAAAATTATCATAACGTTGTTTGCGATTATGTGCGGCGCAGGTTGCTTGCCGGTGCATGGTTTCGATCTGCAGGCGCAGCTGAAGGAAAGCGCCCGCCAGGCCTTTGCCAGGATGACGCAGCCGGTAAGCGTTGCCGAGCTTGGTCAGCTGCCAGCTGGCTTTGAAATCATCGAGGGCACGACCTTTCGTGGTTTCAAGATCAAGCAGGGCAAACTCGAAATGCGCGTGCATACATGGACTGATCAGACCGGCCTTCTCGATAATTACAAAAGAGCTGAAGAGCAGGGTTATAAAGTTGTTGCTGCCGTCAATGGCACGTTTTACAGCAGTCGCAGTGTGCTCGGGTCGATCGTCAGCGATGGCGGCATTCCGGCTGGTCTGCGGCAATCTCCGGGCCGGTTGTCGCGATGTTTCGTCGCATCTTTTCGCGGCGAAAAGAATGTTCAGTCGTGGTATCTCGGTGAAACGAGCCTGACTGGCGGCGAACTGTTGCGCCTTGGTTTTAAGGAACGTGGCTGGTTTAACGTGCCCCAGGTTCTGTCAGGTCACTGCGATAACCTTATTGGTGGCGGCGGCTGGATTCTTCGTGATCGCAAAGACGTTCACATGGAAGCCTACGAACGCCAGCGCTTTCGTTTTGCCAAAGCAGACCAGAACAGCCGCAAGACTGTTATCGCGCAAGATTCAGAGCGAAATCTCTATTTTCTGGTGTTTGAAACTGGCAACACTTTTTACAAGGTTGCTCGCACTCTGGTTCGAGAACCGGTTTTCGCCAAAGTGCGCGACGCAATTTTTCTCGACGGCGGCTCTTCATCGGCAATCGTCGTAAAAGGCAAGTACCTGGTAGCACCGCTTTATATGGCCGATCGCGCCCGCTTTTCGTGTATTCAGATTCTAATCCCCGAGATGATCTGGTAATCAGAATACTAGTCCTTTGTCACATATGAGTGCGGTGGTTCGCTGTCATTGCGAGGAGGGCTTCAGCCCGACGCGGCAATCTCATGGACAGAAGGATTGCTTCGTCGCTACGCTCCTCGCAATGACGTTTTTTAAACATGTATTCAATTATGACAGAGGGCTAGCGTTGTTTTTCGGGCTTTTGGATGCTGATCTTCAGGAGTTTATCGAGAGTCTGCCGGCAATCGTTGCAAAGATGTTCGGGCTTTTCGTCGTGCTCGGCCAGTGTTCTTGGAAAAACCCTGGCGCAGTCAGGAAAAGTGCAGCGTATCATGCCGTTTAAAAAGCCAAACACCGAAAGAAACTGTTTGAAAAGCCTTGCCAGAAGTCTTTTGCGGTTCTGCGGCTCGTTGTTAAAATCACCCATAAATCGTTTGTATGAAATTATGGCCTGCGCATGCGGGTTGGTGCCGGCAAAAACGTAGTTGGAGTCTTCCATGAACAGGTCGCACTCGGTTACGCCCACCAGCAGCCAGTTCTGGCTTCTGAAATTTTTGACTTTTTCGATGATATAATCGCGCAACGTATCATATTTCCACTGTTGCGCGCGCAATTTGGCGAGTTGCATGTTTTTGCCGAAACTGTCGGCAGCGGCCTGGTTGCTCTGTTCGAGAAACTTGATCATGGTTTGCACAAACATTTCATCATTAGTTCGCAACTCGGCAGCGTCAATTTTGCTGGTTGCAAGATAAGCTGAAACCTCGGGCATGGCCAGAATTGTGCCGCGCATTCTTTTTATTTCAGATTTGAAATAGCTGCGGTCAGGTGGCGGCAGAACTTGCGGGCCGCTTAAAACAACGGTTGCAAGGCCGGAGAAGTCGCTGATTTTATGCTGCAGTTCCTTCACCAACAGCGGGTTAATATCGCCGATTGTCAGCAGAACAACAGTTGGTGAAGCGAATTCGATTTTTTCGACTGGCTTGAACGGCGCTGCATCATCTTTGCCGAGAAGCCCCAGAATAAGCTTAACTGTTGCGGGGTCTTCTGACTTTTGGTAAACAATGCTCGCGCGATCAAACGCTTCGGCGTTGTTCCCCTGCTTAGCCAGAATCAACGCCAGTTTCGCCTGATACTTATAGTTAAACGGCGCCAGGCTCAGGCCAGCCTCGATGTATTGTTTCGCCTCGATCTGCTGGTCGTTCGCCCAGAGATGGTCGACATAATTCCAGATATGATCAACGTCGCTGCTGGCGGTCACATTGTTAGCCTGTGTCATGACCGATTCAGCGGCGACTTTTAATCTTGCTGCATCATCACTGACGGTATTGCCGATGCTCAGAGCGTTTGCCGTGAATGGCATGGCGCAGAAGACCAGAATTAACAGAAAATATACCGGTAGAAGTACTTGCAATATTCTGCAAATATGAGATTGCTTCGTCACTTCGTTTCTCGCAATGACATGCCCAGACATGGTTTTGTCATTGCGAGCGGAGCGAAGCAATCTCATTAAGAACGAATTATGCAAGTTGCTCGATAATTTAGGCATTTTGATTCACCTTTCCAGCTCAACCGCAAAACTTTACTCTATGGCACAGGTTACCAAATCGGCCAGATTTATGCGACAAAAGCTTGTTTTTTGCAGGGCATAAGTTAGAATAGGGGGGCGAGAACGATTACGATTACGACGCGCAGGATGCGCTAGTGCCAGGGCGCCTGAGGATACAAAGCGCCCAGGTGCGAGGACAAACCTTTGTCATTATATATTCACCTTGTGGTGAATATATGTGCTGCATGTCCATGAACAGTGATTTGTAAGGAGCTTTCTACCGATAAGCTTCAGGTAGAAA
>PGYB01000032.1 GCA_002839445.1 Candidatus Riflebacteria bacterium HGW-Riflebacteria-1 | reverse complement strand
TTTTCGTCGAGCTTGGTTAATTATGCGGTCTTCTGATCTTTTTTCATAAATTCGAACCGGGTCAGATTCGTAAGAATCTGACCCGGTTTTGCTTTAGCCTGCTGTCATCGCGAAAAGTTTGCGTAGCCTCAAGCGAAGCAATTTCTCTGATTTCATCAGGGTAGGGATGTTTGCATTTTTTACAGAAATCAAGATGCCAGCGAAGCCACTTAAGGGCAGCCGGTCGGTCAGTCAGTTTGATCTGAACGCCAGGCATACTGCTCACGCAGATTCATTTAGCCAGGCAGATGATTCAGATAATATACCGATCTGGCTCAGGAGCGCTAAGATATTGTCTGGCGGCATTAATGCAGCAGAAGAAGGTAAAACTGTTTCCCCAAATTTGGCAGCTGAGGTTAGTAATCCGACTATGAAAGTTTAGTAACAGTTACTAATTGTTAAAGACACCCAATTTTTTACATAAAGGAAATTCAATGCCAACATTATTGTATGCGATAGCTGTGATAACACTCACTGGTTTAAAAGTAATCCCTTCGATAAGTGCAGGTGGCGCTGCCCTGCCTCTTGCCATACATTCAGGACTCTTTGCGATTCTACTTTTGATAACATTCAGGCGCAGGAGTCGGCAGGTAAGGTATCTGACAGAAAGAATTCAGCCGGTAATTGAGAAATACAGCCGTCAGGACGGTGACATGGCCAGCCTTAAAGAGCAGCTAAGACCGGTTGAAGAAAGACTTGCAGAAAAACTTTTAACTGCTGATGGGCTGACAGATCTGGTAATGTCTTCTGCCTTTGGTGCAATACTTGATTTCTTCAAACCATCAGAATCATCGGGAATGATAGAGATGCGCGAGCAGATTCACAAAACACTTACAACAATTGCAGAAACAAAACAACAGTTCAGAATGACTCTGATCTGGTGTCTGACAATATCTATTCTTGCGATAATTGTGAATCTGTAAAACTACCGCCCCTGCAGTTGAAGCGGTTGAGAGCCTTTATCGTCACGAAAGTGGACCTGTGCTTTTCAGTGCTTTTCTAGAATGTTTGTGAGCATTGCCTCGGCGGCAGCCAGGGGCCCTTTACTCTGATAACCGTCGATTCCCAGCCTGGTTCTCAGCTGCCCGATAAAGCTGCCATTTTTGAACAGAGCGGCAAAAAAACGCCGTGAAATCTCGTCATGCAGCTCGACATACTGGGTCGGCCCAAAGATGTTGGCAAAATATGAATGAACTATGCCAGTACTGGTGGTTGTACCCTTTGACATTGATGTCCCTTCTCTGAATACATGCCAGGCGTCGTCGACACTTTCAAATCTTTCCAGCACAGGGTGTTCATGGTCTTCCTCTTCGTAATTATTCGCATAAAGCACCATGTCAACCTGATGACCACGCAGGACTTCCTGCATTGAAGTGACTGGCAGCACGACGCGCGCATTAACCTTGTTCGGGCTCATGAAGATACTTCGGTCAATGTTCCCATAGGCATAACCGGGCGACAGATCATCAAGTCTGACAAAGGCGCCAACTTCGGTGCCGTAGGCGAGAACCCTGCCGTCTTTAATATCGAGACTGCCCATGTCGTCAAAGATTACGGTCAGTTTTCTTATGGAAGCATTGCCCAGAACTCTGAAGGCCTCGATCGTCTCAGATTTTCCGGCGCCGGTATCGCCGATAACCAGAATATTTGCGGACGGGCGACCGATAAAGTCTATTTTGAACATAGCGCCATGAATTGGCAATCTGCCTCGTTTCATCATGATTACATTGTGCAGAGTCAGAACCATTTTTTTCAGGTAGCCGAAGTAGCCAAAGTTGTCAGCCGCAGGAGCAGCGCCGACCAGCATATTATTATGATTATCTTCATAGAAAACCGTTTTTTCAGCGAACCCGTTGAAAGCACTCGATGGCAGGCCGAAAAAGTATACCGCATCAGGCTTTCGCCCGGCCTCTTCTTCGCCGGCAAGCTCAAACAGATTGCACAGAGAAACGCCGAGATTCATAAATCTTGCGTGAAAATAAATGTTGATCAGCAGATCACCAACCAGAGCCGGGTAACAAAGAAAGTTCGCCGGGCTATAGGTTGAACATTCAAGCGGATTGCGATTTACCTTCAAAAATTCACCGGTGCGCTTGTTTACCGGCGGATCAATTATCAGAGGCGGATTCAGAAGTATCTGGCGGATTACCGGAATTTCATGCACCGGACCATAGCTTTCAGGGTATCTTTCATCATTGCGCCGCGCAATTATGGCTGCCTGAAAGCCGGCAGCGACCTGACGATAAACGCGGGGCCTTTCCTGCGTGATGTTTTCGCAGATGTCACGATAGGCCTTGCGAACCAGGTGATTCATGTGGGTGGCGGTTTCCTTGAAGGCCTTGTGATCACCAGCCTCACAGTCAACGACAACGAGAAAGCGCTCAAAGCATCGCCAGAAATTGTAGAGTTCTTCAACAAACTGGTGCATTTCCCAGATGGTTTCAGAATTCAGCTCCTTTTCGGGCATGAGCTCGGGCAGAACCTTGTTGATATTGTTTTCAGCAAGCTGCCGCAGAAGGTTTAAAACGAATTTATAATCAGACAGAGGCCCCGCGGTCGGTGAAAACCGATACCCAGACACAAAATGCTTAACAACTCTTTCGAAAGCGCTATTGTTAAGCAGTTCTCTGGTGTTCTGCGGAAGCCAGCGACCGTCGGTCCATAAAGTTGCCATTTTTGCAAAAAATTTCAGCCTGTTCATAGTCACCTTTTCTATTAATCAAGTTGTTACGTAAAAGCTCAAAGTAACCCGGTCGGAATGGCGCGCCGAACCACTCAGTGAAAGTTTCAATACAATTATTATATGTCGGTCTGATTGATATCGGCTTTTTACAGCTACCTGATAATGTTTCTAACAGATATCAGGCATAACTGACATTTCACTGAATTTTTCTGTATTATATGATTTTGCCTGTTTCTTTGCTGAAGCTGGACTTAAACTGTGATCGCTAGAGAATTTCTGTGAATGCTTGTATGATAAACATCCTGGCAAGATGTGGTATGTGCAAATTTTCACCAACTATGAGTTGGAATGTGCAAATAGTGCGCAGGTGTTAGCAGGCTGAAAACCTTCACATATCTGCCAGTGAGAGTTTTTCTTCGCTGCCGGCATCCACCATGACTGGTAATTAAGTTTCAGATTCAACCAGAGTCGTTACAAGCGAGCGCTGGCATGAATCTTGCTCATTGTGTGGCATCACATTTTCGGAGGCAGCAATGAAAAAGCTTTTTATTCAATTTCTCAATGTACTTACCAGAATGATGTTTCTTAACAATTATCTTGATTCAGGAAGAGCTGAAAACTGAGTTTGTAAAAAAGGTCTTCTGTTTCAGATTTTAACGTCCGATAAATAGAGTGGCAAGGAAGAACTTTTTAACCTGATAAAATCGGAGGTTATTATGAAAAAGTCCTTTATTAAAATGGTAAACGCTTTGACCAAGCTTTTTTTTCTCAACAACAATCTGGAATCAAGAAGAATGAGATAACAGAATAAAAACCGCTCTGACAGGAAAAATCCCGTCAGAGCGGTTTTTTGTTTCCTTGTGAACAAAGTCTGGATATTCTGGCGAAAACCGGCCACTTTCTTTAGCTTCCCAGAACAGCTGGCTGTTCAAAACATCTAACTGGAAGCATGAGAAAGTGATGACCCGACAGCAGACATGCGGTTCGCTGTGCTACCTGCCGCTGAACTGGAGCGTTAAGTATAAATGGAATTTTTTTCAGAGTTTGGGCACATTGGCCTTTTCGTCGCTGCATTCTTAGCAGCGACAGTTCTGCCCTTAAGCTCAGAAATAGTTTTAAGTGCTTTATTGCTGAGCGGTTTGTCACCAACTACGCTCGTAATAATCGCAACTACGGGCAACGTGTTGGGCTCGCTTACGAACTATGCTCTAGGTTATTGGGCCAGCCGGGTTGTAATAAAAAAATGGTCAGGTATGTCAGAAGATGATTTTGTGCGGGCCGAGCAACGTTTTGTTAAATATGGCATCTTATCCTTATGTTTGGCCTGGGTTCCAATAATCGGCGATCCATTAACCGTTATGGCAGGTGTTTTAAGAGTTCGCTTACAGTGGTTTCTTATTCTGGTTACTGCTGGTAAGTTTCTTCGCTATGTCGTAATCAGCTATATGGTGTTGAAAGGACTTCGCGTGATGCCTGAATAGTAAAGCGCTTCAAAACGAGGAATAATGGGTAAGACAAAGAGACGCAGACACAGCTGAAGTCCTTCATACCTGCGCCTGACGCCTCGTGCCGTTCTAGCTAGCGTTCCATCACACCAGTCCGGCCGCTTTTAATTCGTCGCGGAGAATGCCGTATTCGACCTTCGAGCGATGGCGCAGATCCATGGGAATGTCCGGATGGAAAATCACCTGATCAACAGGGATCTCGTTCTTAGCCATGACTCGTCGAATCTCGGCTTCGCGTTCGGCGCAGAGCTTCTGATCCTTGATCTCAGCATTGTTCTTTGGTGCGATCACGCAGACGGTTTTCTCGCCAAGCTTTGCGTCTGGCACGCCGAGATAGGCGGCCAATCGAGTATAGGGCTGACGTTTCAGCACGACTTCTGCCTGCACGGGGAAGAGATACTTGCCGTCACGTTCGATGGCATTGTGAATACGGCCAACGATCCAGATGTTCCCTGCCTCGTCGAGGCGCCCTAGATCGCCGGTTCTGTGCCACACGATGTCTTTGTGGTCGCGTATCTTTGAAGTCTTGAAGGCTTCGGGGTTGTTGTAATACGCGCGGCAGACATGCTCGCCGGCTACCAGCAACTCGCCGACACTTCCCTGAGAGACTTCAAGATCGGCCCACTGATCATCGGAAGCGATTTCGATCGGACCACGAACAATTTTGATGAACTTATACTGCAGTCCCTCGGCGAAGTGTCCGACGTTGACGCCGGCATCGACCAGCTCGGGATCTTTCTCAGTGACGCTGCGTTGCGCGAGCATTTCCTTGCCCGTGATGTGTGCCATCGGTTCGGCTTCGGTTGAGCCGTACATAACGACGAGCTCTGCGTTCGGCGCAATCTTCATAAATTCCTCTACGACGTCACGCGACACGGCGGCACCGCCAGCGGCAACGCGCCGCAACCCGGTAAGGGTGTGGCCCTTCTCAAGGCAATACTTGTTCAAGCCGTTGAGCAAAGAAGGGTTCAGCGTGAGAGTGGTAATGCCCTCACCCTTGATTTGTGTGTAGAGCACATAAGGATCATTGTCAGCCGGTTCTGCCACGTTGATAGCCGGCAGAATGGTGGTTACGCCGGCCGCGAGATTGTTCAACGAGAAAATCGGAAAGACCGGCAGGTCAAGGTCGCTCTCCTGGTATGGCAGGCTGGCGTCGATGGCGTAATGTTGAGCGGCGAGAAAGCGGTGTGAGCGGTCAGCTCCTTTGGGTGTTCCTGATGATCCGGTGGTGAACGTGATGAGAGCGGTGTGCTCCTGTGTGACTGGCACCGGTTTCGCGGCTTCGGGTGTTTCGAGCAGCTCTTCGAAGCGAGCAGTCCACTTTTTCGTGTTTGGCCCCATGTTAATTTTTATCGGAATAGCTTCGAGGTCTGGTTGTCCAGTTCCCATGGCGAAACCGCGCTCGCCCGACAGCCAGACTTTGGGTTTGCAGAGCTTGGCAACATAGCCGAGCTGATCGGCCCGCGCGAAGGAGTCAAGAAAAATGCATGTGGCCCCCAGCATCTGAAATGCGAACATGCCGGCGTAGAGCCATGGAATCATGGGTACATAAACCAGTGCACAGTCGCCCTTTTCGACGCCGAGCTTTTTGTAGCCGGCGGCCACATGGACGACCATGTCGTAGATGTTTTTATAGGTGAATGCGTCGTGTGTCAGCGTGCGGGCGAAAGGGTTATAGTCGAACCATATCTTGTTCTTCGTGTTGACCCACTTCATGCAAAGTCTGTCTGGATGCTTCTCAAGATGTTCCTGGAGGAAGCTGAAACAGTTGTTGAGCAAACTTTCGTTTCCGATGTCATAACCAATTTTGGGAAGTGCCATTGTCGACTCCTTAGCGTTCGATGAAAACCTTGATCACACGACCGAGTTCTGCTGTGTGGGTCCGTAACAGGGTGGCCCCTGTCGTCGGCCCCACGACTGTCCCTGGTTCGAGCCATTGTTTCAGTCTATCTGATCTGTTTCGAACCACCACGGTTGGAATTCGCTTTTACCGACCAAGGATACCACTCTTCTTTTTTTTGTGCAAAATAAGCTTTTTCGTTAATCTGGCGAGACGTCGGCGTGGCGCAGTCAAAAAGTTACTTTTCTGGAGGAGCGTCCAAGGTTGGTCTGACCGTCCCGCTGTGGAGGAAATCGAGGTCATGTCGCGACAGCATTTTTGCCATTTGCAACGCTTCGACTGTGCGGCGTACCTGCTCGACTGTGATAGCGCCAATCGCCAGCATGTCAGTACGCGGATGCGCGAGGACGTATGCGTTCAACAGCTGGTCGATGGTGTATGAAGTCCTATGTTTCGTATTAAAACGATCTAGAAAATGAACGGCGCGAAGCCAGCGGGCCTCGTTTGCCGCGGTGAAAATGGAGGGATATACATTTCTCCAGTAAGGATCACCCTTCAGGTATTTTATATAAGCGGATTTTTTCGCATTTTTCCATGCCGGGGCGGGTTTATCCAAAATGCTGAATCCACCGAGCGGTGAATAGGGCATAATCTTGATCCCCTTTTGAAAATCCGGATCCATCATTTCAGAATGGACCGCCTGGACACCGAGCGCGTGAATTGTCTGGTCGCTCATTTCAAAGAGCGAAAAATACGGGCTGTTGATCATCGGCCGGGCAAGTTTGTTATCCTGCTCCGCCAGACGAAGGGACTCTTCGACGCGTGGAGATTGCCAGTTTGACCAGCCCACGATCTTGAATTGGCTCGAGATCTCAGGTGCGCTGACGGCTTCGAGAATCCGTGACACTGGCGTCTGCTCACGGCGGATGGCTTCGAACTTGATCGCATCGCCGTCGTCCCGGTGCATAAGGTATATGTCGATTTCTCCCTTCAGGTTGGAGCTCGTGTGAACCAGCTCTCTGGAGATGCGTTCGATCATCAGTTCCTTCTCGCAGTAGAGATGGCTCACGTAGGTTCCCGGAGGAACGTTTTTGAGCGGCCAGTTCCGGGTTCGCCAATCGACCGCGTCGGAAGCGAGTATTCCCCGCTTCTTCAATTCGTCTATCAATTCCTCGGCGTGGCAGCCGGCGGGCAGTTCCTTGAGCCAGTAAAGGTCAAAAGGGAACCCGCCCTTGGAAAGAGCGTAGATTTTTCGGTCGGGATTCAATGAAGGCCGGTCATAAAAACTGCCGTCCGCTACCCGTGCCGCACGACTTGCTCGCCATTCTCCAAGGGTGTATTCGACGCCGCCGACATAGATCGGCGCAGTGTCGAAGAGATTGATCCCCAGGCGGGCGGCCTCGTCCAGGACAGCGTATGCCTGCTCACGAGTTGACTCTGACTGCTTTTCATCAACCCACCCAGCCTGAATCAAGTGATCCGTGCCCATCACCAGCCGCGAAAGTTGACGGTATTTCCCGTCGTTTCCGACGATTTCCACATACTCCATCCCCTCGGCGGTGGGCGAGCAGGCTGAGAATACGACCAGTAATACAAAAACCAAAGAAAGGAACGTCAGCCTTTTCATTCTGATCTTATTCATATCGAGTAATTCCTTCACGCAGATTGGATGGGAGTTTGCTTCTGCTGATCGAGAATACCACGCTTCGTTTTTCGAGTCAACGGAGGGCCTTCGCCAAATGGCCGAGCCTGAATAGAAAAAGATGCTCAGGAACTTGAAAATAGATCAAGGCTCAAGTAGCATGTTGCATCTCCGTTTCCGCAGATTATCCCATTCCGGGACACCCTTAACTAATGAGGTTTATAGCTAATGTGCGCAATTTTCGGAATTCTTAACATCAAATCAGATTCAGCTGCGCTGAGAAAAACAGCTCTGGAAATGTCTAAAAAGCTTAGACATCGCGGTCCCGACTGGTCCGGCATATTCAGCTCAGACAAGGCAATTCTTGTCCATGAACGTCTGTCAATTGTAGACCCGGGCAATGGCGCACAACCCCTTTACAATCCTGAAAAAACGCATGTCCTGGCAGTTAACGGAGAGATTTATAATCACAGAGATCTTGAAAAAAGTCTTAAAGTTGATTTTCAGTTCCAGACAAAATCTGACTGTGAAGTCCTGCTGGCGCTCTACAAAGAAAAAGGCCCCGGATTTCTGGATGATCTGAATGGAATTTTTGCCTTTGTTCTTTATGATGTTGAACAGGATGCTTACCTGATCGGTCGCGATCACATCGGTATTATTCCGCTTTATACCGGGCGAGATGAACATGGCAATCTGTATGTTGCTTCTGAAATGAAAGCACTGGTGCCGGTTTGCAGGACAATTGAAGAATTTCCACCAGGACATTACCTCTGGAGCAAGGATGGCGAACTCAGGTGCTATTACAAACGCGACTGGGAAAGTTTCGACGCTGTAAAAAACAACAGCACCAGCCTTGAAGAACTCAAAAATGCTCTTGAAGCAGCAGTGAAACGTCAGCTTATGTGTGACGTTCCCTACGGAGTTCTGCTTTCCGGTGGCCTCGATTCTTCGGTAATTTCAGCCATTACCAAGATCTATGCTGCCCGCCGTATTGAAAATGACGGCCAGACCGAAGCCTGGTGGCCACAACTGCACTCATTCGCGATTGGCCTGCAGGGCTCTCCAGATCTGGCAGCTGCCGAGAAAGTAGCCACTCACCTTGGCACCGTCCATCATCAGATACATTTTACTGTCCAGGAAGGTCTTGATGCGCTTCGTGACGTCATTTACCATATCGAAACCTATGATGTTACGACGATTAGAGCCTCAACACCCATGTATCTCATGGCAAGATACATCAAAGCCATGGGAATCAAGATGGTGCTTTCAGGCGAGGGCTCAGACGAAATCTTCGGCGGCTACCTTTACTTCCACAAAGCTCCTGATGTTAAAGAATTTCATGAGGAAACAGTGCGCAAGCTTTCTGCGCTGCACTTTTATGACTGCCTGCGCGCTAACAAATCCATGGCGGCATGGGGAGTTGAAGGACGCGTTCCATTTCTGGACAAGGAATTCATGGACGTAGCCATGCGCCTTAACCCCGTCGATAAAATGTGCGGCAAAGGAAAGATCGAAAAGAAATTGCTGCGCGAAGCTTTCAGCAATCTTCTGCCACACGAAATTGCCTGGAGACAGAAAGAGCAGTTTTCTGACGGCGTCGGTTATTCATGGATCGACAGCCTCAAGGCCCTCGTTGAGAAAGAAGTTTCTGATAAAATGTTCGAAGCTGCAGCTTACCGGTTTCCGATTAATACGCCGCTCACCAAAGAAGCATATTATTACCGAAGTATATTTGAAGAGCATTTCCCGTCAGAACAGGCCGTGCGCTGTGTTCCACAGTGGAAATCCGTAGCCTGTTCCACTCCTACGGCACTTGAATGGGATGCAAAATTCAAGGAAATGGCAGACCCTTCAGGTAGAGCTGTCAAAGACGTTCATCAACAGGGCTACTAATAACGGCTTAAGAGAAGAGCAGCTTCTTCTCGAATGGCAGTCTGCTTGCAAAGTCTCCGGCAGAGTGTAACCTGCATCAGGTCTCTTCGGTTAACAAAATCGGCCGCGGCGGCGCTCAGAGCGCGGTTTGTTTGCGACCGAGCGCCTGCTAGAAAGATTGGTCAATGGTGGTAATTCTCCCTTGAAGGCTGTTTCTGAAGAAGTTGGTTTCGATAAACTCCTGGAAAAAGTATAATTAGATATTCTTTATGGACTGCCCATGCTGTGGTATACTTTATCGACAAAAAACAGAGAGACAGCTTTAAAGTTTATAAGTGAACCAGGATCGGGGGGAAGCTAGCCGCATGCAAGAATTAACTAGAAAGCAGAAGCTGTTCGTGCAGGCACTCATGCAGCTTGACACATCGAGGTGCAGAGAATTGCTTGCTGGGCAGCAAACCAGTGAGGATTGTTCGACTCATCCGGAAGAAATTGTCGTTCCTGCACTGGAGAACATCGGCCAGGCATGGGAAACAGGCCATATATCATTGTCTCAGGTGTATATGTCCAGCCGGATTTGTGAAAAGGTAATGGAGAAGATTCTTCCACAGGATTCTACTCCACAGGAGAGCAGCACCAGGCTTGCTATCGGTGTGATCGAGGACTACCACGCCCTGGGCAAACGCATGGTGATTTCATCTCTGAGGTCTGCCGGGTACAAGCCAATAGACCTTGGCCACGGCCTCAAAGCCGAGGAGCTGGTGGAAAAGGCGTTGCAGGAGAAGGCGGATATTCTGCTCATTTCCTGTCTGATGCTCGCTTCAGCCATTCATGTGAAAGACGTTGTCGAAGGCCTTAACCGTGCCGGCAGCCAAATTCCGGTAGTTGTCGGGGGAGCTCCTTTTCGCCTGTACCCCGCGCTCTGGAAAGAGACCGGCGCGCACGCTGTGGGGAACAATTCGGCTGATGCGGTCAAAATTGTTCGGGATCTGGTTGGGAGGCAGTTATGACAATGACTTCTGCCGAACGATTGCAGCATGCCCTTGCCCACAAGGAGCCCGACCGGGTACCCTGTGTAATAGCTGCCGCCATGCACCCGGCCAGAGATATGGGGCTTTCAATCAAAGAATATTTTTCGCGCCCTGAAAATATTGTCGAGGGCCAGCTGCGACTTCATCGGAAATTCGGCAATGACATGCTCTGCTGCTATCCATTTGCCGCCATCGAGTGCATCGCCTGGGGTGGAGAGGCGATCTATTTTGACCAGGGCCCCCCAAACTGTGGTGCGCCTGTTATAAAAAAACCAGAGGACATTCTTTCACTTGAACCGCCGAGAGTAAGCGAGAATGCGGCCCTGAAAGCCAATCTTAAGGCTATTTCCGAACTGAAGGCAGTTGTCGGCGATGATATTCCTATTTCAGGAGTAGCGGTGTCTCCCTTCTCGCTTCCGATCATGCAGATGGGATTCGAAGCCTATCTGGACCTGATCTTTGAGCGGCCGGATCTGCTTGAACGGTTGCTCCAGATTAACGCTGATTATTGCGTTGAATGGGCCAATGCCCAGCTTAAGGCTGGCGCATCAGCCGTTATGTATTCCGACCCTGCATTTTCTCCCGGAATAATGTCACGGGACTGGGTTCAGAAGTATGGTGCTTCAGCTGCAAAGCAGGTGATCTCAAGAATCAACGGTTCTGTAATGATTCATCTGGCCTCGGGAAGAGGACTTCCCATTGTGGATGAGATTATTCATGCCGGTTTTTTCGCGATGAGTGCCAGCGCAGAAGAAGACCTGGGTGAGTTGAAAAGGGCATGTAAGGGAAGACTTGCCCTGGTAGGCAACCTGAATGCTCTGGTGATGAACCACTGGACAGAAAAAGATGCCGAAGCAGCTGTGAAAAAGGCAATTGCCCAGGCCGCTCCCGGAGGAGGATTTGTGCTGATGGACAATCATGGCGAAATTCCATTCATTGTGAGGGAAGATATACTTTTGGCCGTATCCGATGCTGCACGTCGATGGGGGCAATATCCTTTGAACTGGCTGTCTGACTATGAACAATAGAATAACCTTCCGCTGCTGCCCGAGTTTGCTGCATGAAATAAAAAGCGTGACAGCCGATTCAGAAATGATCGCCGATGCCGAAGTAGAAGTCATTCCACTTTCCTGTGTTCAGCATTTGCTGGATAACAACCAGGCATTACAGGATACTTCATTTTTGCAGGACGAAACGAGACAGGTCATTATCGGCGGCGGCTGTCTTCAGAGCAGCGATTTGCACGCGTTGAAATTATCTGGAAACACTGTGCTTGCGCCTCGGCAGTGTTTTTACCTGGTAGCGCCGGCGTCTATGGTAGACGGACTTGTCGCCGAAGGTGCTTATTTGATGACACCGGGGTGGCTGTCGCAATGGGATCAGCATCTCCTCGGCTTCGGGTTTGACAGAGAGACTGCCAGGCAATTTTTCCATGAATCCATTGCAACGCTTGTTCTTCTAGACACAGGGGTGGACAAGGAAAGCTCTGCAAAATTATCCGCCATGGCTGAATATCTTGAATTGCCGTCCAAAGCTATTCCCGTGGGTCTCGACATGCTTCGATTGAACCTGGAAAATCAATATGTGAGCATTATCCGGGGGCAAGACGCAGCGGCTATCCAGGATCGTTACTTTGCCGATCACTTTATGGTGATTGACCAGATGAATGAACTGCTTGCCTCAGAAAGCGAGGCTCAGGCCTTTGCGCGTGTTAAAGAATTGTTCGGTCAGCTTTTCGCGCCGGGACGCATGGTGTGGACCCCCCGGGAAAAGATGTCGCCGTTTTCCGCAGCCGGTGAAAAATCCTACTGGACTGAATCCGGCCGTGGCTTCGGTATCTTTTTCAGTCACAAAGGTGAAGATTTAGGAATATTGGAACTGGACGATCTCGCATTTGAGCAGTATAAGGAGCGTTATCTGGCCCTCGCTCTGCCTCTGGCAACGGTTTGTTCCATGGCAATCGCAACCGCCAGAGCCACAGAAGATAGAGTTGAAACTCAGGAAGCCCTGCTTCGAGCCGCTCGCATTGTGGAGTCGTCCGATGATGCCATTATCAGTAAAACCCTTGATGGCGTGATTGTAAGCTGGAACCAGGGGGCAAAGAATATTTGCGGCTATGATCATGATCAGGTCATTGGAAAATCGACTTCCTTCCTGGTTCCCAACGGCCAATATGACGAAATGCCGCATCTGTTGGAAAAAATCAGAACCGGGCAACTGGCAGGCATTATTGAAACCGTGTGGAAGACCCGCGACGAACGCCTGCTGAATGTTTCAGTTCAAGTTTCACCCATACTCTGCGATAAGGGGAAAGTTGTCGGCGCATCCAGCATCGTCAGGGACATCACCCAGGAAAAACAGAAAATAGAAAGAGAACGCGCATCTTTGAACGCCCAGCTGCAGCAGGCCCAGAAAATGGAGTCTGTTGGAAGGCTCGCCGGAGGGGTAGCGCACGACTACAATAACATGCTCGGCGTCATCATGGGTTTTGCCGAGATGGCTTTGGAAAAGGTCGGGCCGGAGGATCCTCTTCATTCTGATCTGATAGAAATCCAGTCCGCCGCAAAGCGGTCAACGAACATTACTCGGCAATTGCTTGCCTTTGCCCGAAAACAGACCATTGCGCCAGTTGTTCTGGATCTGAACAAAGACGTTGAGCAAATGCTCAAAATGCTTCAGCGCCTGATCAGAGAAGATATCGACCTTGCCTGGCGCCCGCAGCCAGACCTATGGACTGTAAAGCTGGATCCCTCTCAAATTGATCAGATACTGGTCAACCTGTGCGTCAATGCCCGGGATGCGATCGAAGGAGTTGGCAAGATCACAATTGAGACAAAGACCGTGACTATTGATGAATCATATTGTGCCGATCATCTCGGATTCACTCCGGGAGATTTCGTTGTGCTGGCCGTCAGTGACAACGGATGTGGTATGGACAAAGACACATTAAACAAGATCTTTGAGCCTTTTTTTACCACCAAAGGCGTCGGGATAGGTACTGGTCTGGGGTTGGCCACGGTTTATGGGATCGTCAAACAGAATAATGGATTTATAAATGTGTACAGCGAACCAGGCAAGGGAACCACATTCAAAATCTATCTGCCCCGCTTCAGAGGGGAATCGGTTGAATCATGCCGGGTAACGGTTAAAGAAGCACCGATCGGTCGGGGAGAAACAGTGCTTGTAGTAGAAGATGAACCCGCAATCTTGAAATTTATCCAGAAGATTTTGACGCCACTCAATTACCAGGTGCTGCAAGCCACATCTCCTTCTGAGGCTATTCGACTGGCGGAAGAAAACAGCGGGCGCATCTCCTTATTGATCACAGACGTGGTAATGCCAGAAATCAACGGCCGCCAATTGTATATACAACTGAAGGCACTGATTCCTGGCTTGAAATGCCTGTTCATGTCAGGCTATACCGCCAATGTAATTGCCCACCGGAGTATGTTGGACGAAGGAGTCAACTTTATCCCGAAGCCTTTTTCCAAGAGGGACCTGGCGGTCAAGGTTCGCGACGTTTTAGATTGAACACTGTTGAAGAGAAATCATGGTTCCTGAAGAAATGACGGCAAACCTGATCGATATAACCAGTTATGACTGATTTTTCGGCAGCCTGATTTGAAAGACGTTCCAGCAATCATTTTTTCTTATCAGTTCCATTTTGCCGGAATGCTTCTCAATCGCATATCTGGCAAGGCACAGACCAACTCCAATATGCCCTTCCTTTTGACTCATGCCAATGAAGAGCTTTTTCAAAACATCCTCTGCAAGCGGAGCACCAGTGTTGCCAATTTCGATAATAACTTCAGAATTCGCTTCGTATGCCTGCAGCAATACCTTGGCAACCTCTTCTGTTCCATAAGGTGTGGCTGCTTCAATTGCGTTTTTCATGATATTGAGAAGCGCATCAGACAGCAGTCTTGACAGACACAGTATCTCCAGATTGCCCAGGGCAATCTGCCGGCTGATCTGAATGTCTCTGCTTTGCGCCAGTCGCCAGGCTGATTTGAAAACATAATTCAAAATCAGTTCCAGATTAGCCGGCGTCTTTTTTTTGCTATCAGCACCAACAAAAATCTGCGAATAATTCTCGGTAATTTTTGAGAGCTGGCTGGTTACATCTTGAAGCTCTTTGATTAATTCGCTTTTTTCCATATCTGTTTCACCGGTGAGCTCTGACAGAACAATATTGATGATCTGAAGATGATTGTTGAGCTCATGAACCAGAGCCACTGCAAACAATTCTATGTTGTCCGGCGGCAAATACCTGTCGCTGTCTCCTTCTTCACCCAGAAAGTCAATGTTTTCAGCAATTTTGACACGCCTGACCAGCTTTTCATTCCAACTCTTTACCGTATTGGAAATAGACTCAAGCCATTTGTTTCTTTCTTCAAGCTCTACAAGCAGGCTGGTGTTCTGCCTCTTCTGCTGGATCAAATTAAGCAGTCGCCGCAGAACTACCTGCATTTTCTCATAATCCATTGTCTTGGGAAGATAGCAGTAAGCGCCCAGCGCAACAGCATCCAGATTTGACTCAGCGTCAGGATAGGCAGTCATCATTATTACTTCTGTATCCGGCTTTAGTTCTTTTACCCGCCTCAGAGTCTGAACTCCTTCATGATCGGTTGGAAAGCGCTTGTCCAGCAGGGCGAGATGAATATCATAATTCAAAACAGCCTTAACAGCATTTTCAGGAGTGTGAACGCTGTAAAGGTTGATGTTATCATGTGCCAGCAGGTCTTCGAGTATTTCGCAAAATCTTGGCTCATCGTCTGCAATCAAAACATTGAATCTAGAATCCTGAATCATTTAAGCCATCCTTTCAAATCTGGTCATTGTCTGATACGTTGGCAACTTTATCGTTGCTGTTGTGCCTTTATCTGGAATTGAACTTAAAGCGATACAGCCTTTGTGTTCCTTAATAATGCTCTGCGAAATTGTCAGGCCAAGGCCGTTGCCATTGCCAGCTTTTGTAGAAAAAAATGGGTCGAAAACATGCTCGATCAATCCATGGGACATGCCCAGACCGCTATCTGTCACTTCAATTTGTATTATTCTGGCACCGGCTTCAAAAACCGGTGGCAACTTGGAGAGGTCATGCAAATGAAACTTGCGATAGTTCATCAGTATGCTTCTTGGCGGATCATCAGCTCGTCTTTTTAAATGGTCTTCAGACAGCACGTCGGCGGGCAGGAGCTCACGACAAAACACTTTGACGGCAATCTCTCCACTTCCGCCCATGGCGTCAACAGCATTATCAAAAAGGTTGATAAAGACCTGAATCAGTTTATTTACATCACAATAGACAGGCGGCATGCCTTCTTCAACAGACTTTATAAAATCAGTCTTTCTGGTATGAGATTTAAGACGGAAAAGTTCGATAGCCTTACTGATTACACCGGCAATCTCTGCCTTCTGAAAATGGGTAATGGTGGGCTTGGCAAGCTTCAGAAAATCCTGAACAAATGAAGAAGCACGGCTCACAGACTCATTGATAAAACCCAGATGCTTTGCCACCATTTCGCCCTTATGCTCATTCTCAGCCTGTTTAATAACAGCAGCAGAAGCCTTGATCATGGCAAGGGGCGTGTTCAGCTCATGTGAGATACCGGCGGCCATCTGACCGATCATTTTGAGCTTTTCGGCATGAATAAGCTTGGTCTCCAGGAATCTGACCTCACGTATATCCTGAAATACATAGACATAACCAGAAACAATGCCCTCACGACTTTTGAGCCTTACTGCTGAAAGACTTACCGGCACAAGCCCAGCGTCGTCTGAAGACCAGTCACCGCGCGAAAGCTCGGTTTCGAAGTTCCTGCATAATACGTTAGTGTCAGGAGTTTCAACAGCATTCGACTCTGAGAGCCTGCCCATCAGCTCGGGGCTGATGATAGCAGTAATGCGGGGCTCAGGCAGCAAGCCAAGTCTGGTGCCGAGAATCTCGCCGGCAGACCGGTTAAAAACTCTTATCACGCCACCGGGATCGGTTGCGATAATGCCGATGGTAGAGTTTTCAATGATTGCTGAAAGATTTTCGTTAACTTCCCAGATTGTTTCGTGCGCCTGCTTGAGGTCGGCGGTTCTTTCTTCTATCTGACGCTCAAGGCCCTGTTTCAGCAGTTCCAGCTCAGCATATATCATCGAATTGTTAAAAAACATGGCGAGCGTATCGACAAAGCGCTGGTAACGCTGGATAGTCTCAGTTTCAATACCATGCTTTGAAACGTTGTTAACAAAACCTACCAGCCCAATTGCACTGTCATCAACGATTAAAGGCATCAGAATAAACGACACTCCGGCTGCCAGAGTTTTTATGTCATCATGAACGCTTGAATTGGCTTTAACATCGGACACGTTGACCATTTTTTTTTCGGTCAGGCACTTGATTGCAACGTCCTCTGTATTTGCCAATGGAATCTTGGGAAAATTTCTACGTGCAAGCTTTGGCGAAATGCCGCTTACCCACAATGGTTCAAGACTTTGCGAGGTTTTGGAAACAAGACCGATGTTTAGCGAATCCATACCGATGTAGCGGCGTGCGTCCTCGACGATTTCCTGCAAAAATTCATCAACCTGTACTTTGCCGGAAACATTGCGGATGATCTTGGAAAGAACTCGCAGCTCCTCGTTTGCTTGCTGTAAACTATCGTTAGAAATCATGGCAAGGATTCAGGCTTTCATATTTTTCAGTATGGCTTCAATTCTTTTCTTAAGCGGCGAAACTTCTTCAGGATCAATGATAACATCAATTACCGCTGGTTTGTTAGCTTTCAAACACTTTGTAATCACAG
The DNA here is from genome assembly GCA_002839445.1 of Candidatus Riflebacteria bacterium HGW-Riflebacteria-1. Taxonomy (GTDB): domain Bacteria; phylum Muiribacteriota; class Ozemobacteria; order Ozemobacterales; family Ozemobacteraceae; genus Rifleibacterium. Next base: position 7,628 of record PGYB01000032.1, on the reverse strand, counting down.
TATTCAGCTGGTCGGGCTGGCTGACTCTCTCGCCGATGGCTCCAAGCGCGATCGCCACTGCTGCAATATCCAGTCTCGGAAATTCATAGCTTTCCAGGCCGCCTCGGCTCTGCAATTGCTCAGCCTGATAAACCATGTTCAGGCGACCATCGTTAAAAACGACCCAGATTACTGGAATATTGTATTTGACCGCGGTTGCCACTTCCATGCCATGCATCAGGAAACAGCCATCGCCGCAAAGTGCGACAACCGGCCGGTTGCCTGCGGCAAGCTTTCCACCAATGGCCGCTGGAATTGAATAGCCCATGGGGCCAAAGCCCGCTGCAATGACGAAAGTTCCCGGCTGATTTATCTGCAGATAATGCAAAGCCCAGAGCGTGTGATTGCCAGCGTCAATAAAGAATATGGTTTCATCGGGAAGAGAGCGGCGAAGTTCATGAATCAGTCTCTGTGGCTTGATAGGTATGCTCTCTGACATCATCTGCTCTGCTTCAGAACGGTTAAGCAGCCTGCCATAAGGAGACACCTGAGGTTCCTGAGATCTGGCCGGAACATAGCCGGTCTGCTCGCTTTGTCGCTGTATCTCGTAAAGAAGCTCTGAGATCACGGTCTTGGCATCGCCGATAAGAGCAATGTTTGCCGAATAGTTCTTGCCGATCTGCTGTGGATCAATATCCAGGTGAATCAGTTTTTTTGTTCCCTTAATCTTCGCATCCCAGCTGTTTGTGCTCCATTCGTCAAAACTCATGCCAATCGCAATCATCAGGTCTGAGTTGTCAGGGGTCAGGATCTTCTCTTCAGCGGCCTCTGACCCCGCCAGTCCCATTACTCCAAGTGCAAGCGGATGGCTTTCAGGAAAACAACCCTTGCCCTTGGGGGTTGAAGCCACAGGAATACACAGCAATTCTGCCAGTTCAAGGAGCTTCTGGGTAGCGTTGGAAAGAATGACGCCAAACCCGGCAAATATTACCGGCTTTTTTGCACTTAAGATTGCCTGAGCCGCCTCTTTTACCTTGGCACGATCAAAATATCGGGCATCATCCTCAAACATTTCCATTAGAGTGCCGTCAGAAGAGCTGGGGCGACGCATCACGTCGGGAGGTAAATTGAGATGAGCAGGCCCCATACGGTGCCGCAAAGCATTTCTCACCGCTTTTCTTGCAAAAAATGAGAGGTGCTCAGGGGTCATAATCATTGCGCTGTATTTGGTCAATGGCTTGAGCAACTCGGCTGACGAAAAAGACCTGTCTTCGGCGGAGCTTTCCTGAGTTGCGCCTTTGCCAAACACATTGAGCGGAACCTGAGCGGTAAGAACCAGAAGCGGAATTGAATCTTTAAAGCTGACTGCAACTCCAGTTACCAGGTTCGTTGTTCCCGGTCCGGCAGTTCCACAGCAAACCCCAAGACGCCCGGAAACACGGGCATAACCATCGGCCATAAAGGCGCCACCAGCTTCATGCTTGGCAATGATTGGTTTAATTCGGCAATCCGGGCAATCCAGCGCATGAAAAAGTGGCATCAAAGGAGCTCCAGGAACGCCAAAAATGTATTTAACTCCCTCGCCCTGCAGTAACTTTGTCAGTTGTTCAGCACAATTCACGACACACTCTCCTCAATATACTCAATATCACTTATTGCCAAAGGAAATACCGGCTTCGCATCAGGACGCGAGTGTTCATGGAAAATGCCTAAAAACGATATCATAGGGAACAAAGTCCCAAATGCCCTCACCTCAGTATACGAATAGCCCATGTCACCCAGCAGACAGGCAATCATGGCAGCAACATTGAACCTGATACCAAATTCTTTATCCAGGACCATTTCAACTTTGCGACCAAATGACAAAAATGAGCCTTCGGCCAGACCAACTTCTTCGGCAACTTTCAAAATAGGTTTAAGTCGCTCATCGCCTTTAACTATGGGCCTTCCGAACCCAGGAATTTTCAGTTTCTCGGCTTTCGCCTTTGCAATCTGGCTTTCTAAGGACATCCCATTTAACTCCGCAACCTTTAGATCGCGAAGAAACCTGAAACATTCGGCAACGCAATCCCCACCAAACATCAAACCTTCCATGCCAAGCATTCCACTTGCAACACCTGCGGCATTTCCCGTTCCTGCCGAGGCGCAAAACGCAACCGCCCGGTTTGGCCAGATTCTGATGTCTGGATAAACTGTTGCGGTAACAATCGCCGAAAGCAGCCTTTCAACCTGTGGCGACGGCAGAGTCTTTTTTATATACAGATGAAAACAGGCGGCGAGCGATAGGTTTCCGACCAATTCTGAGAACAGGTTGTAACCTGCAAGCGTAACACTCTGGTCAGGATTGACGCCGCCCAGATCAGAATAGGCCTTTTGCTGCCAGAGTCGAAGGGTTGCAATATCACGATCAGATGCTTTTACTGACATGTTGTTACTCTGCCTCCGTTTCTATTTCTTTCTCAGAGCAGGTGCCGGAATGTGAGTAATGGCCAGGTGCAAAGTAATGAGGAAAATTCTTATACCCGAAGGCCTGCTGCTCAAGAGCATAGGCCGCCAAAGCCGGCCCTGCCGCGAGCAAAAATAAAACCGCCCCGGCAGCCGGAGAAAAGCCAAGATCGAGCAGGCCGGCAGCAATCAGCCCTTCGAGCAGTATTTCTGTTTCCTGGGTGGCGTGGCTTTCCAGCAGTTCACAGTGTTTCCCCCAGCATGAATTAGCTTTCAGCCATGGCATGGCCGACTTCGCCCGCCGGTCAGAGTCGTCGTAATGTCTGCCCAAGCCGTTATGGGGCTGCAAGCTGGCGAGAGAAGCACTTCCATTTTCTGCCAGCACCAGGTTTTCCATTACTTTTTCAATCCATTGAGCGCCGCGATTTAGGCCGCTGCGCGCCATGAGTCCTGCCAGGACAGAGTTAACCGATGGCGGCGAGCCAATAGCTGTATTCATGGCGACCAGAGATGCTTCGTCTCTTATCCCCGGGTTCGCGGAAAGGTTTAGAAGAAAACCCAGCCATTTCTCCTGATGACTCGTCGGGAGCCGGCCATTCAAATGCAGAAAGGTCAATGCCGGATAACTTTGTTTCTCTGCAAGATCAGAATAAAAATTCTGACCATACAAAAAAGATCGCTCTGGGGCAAATTCATTGCCGCCGATAGATTCTTCCTTCCAGATCCTTGTTTTTATCGCAGTCACTTTCGCCTCCATATAACTATCAGAGTTATCGCATTAAAGGATTTTTGCGTACACAAACGCTTCTGAAGAGACTGATTTTGGATTTATGGGCCTGATGCTTCCGCTCTTACCCTTTGCTGATAAAGTGCAGACTGGGTCGGGCTCTGATCAAAGGTGCTGATACTGACATCCTCGATTCGTTGGTCATGCATTAATGGCCTACAGATAAACCTCTGAAAAGACTCTAAGATATTTATCTCTGCCTGTCAACAAAAGTGATATCAAAACCGCAACGTATGCAAACTTTATTCAGGCCAGATGTAAGATAGATTATTACCTCAATGCCTTACAAATATATCTTTTCGGAGAGAATCGAAAACGACAACCGCATGCCTTGCCAGGCTGACAAAGAACAGAGAAGAGCTGCTTCTTCTCGAATGGCAGTCTGCTTGCAAAGTTTCCGGCAGAGTGTAATCTGCAACAGCTTTATTCGGTTAACAAAAGCGGCCGAGGCGAAACTCTGAACGCGGTTTTTGGCAACAGAGCCCCTGCTAGAAAGATTGGTCAAAAGTGTCTATTGCCGAGGATTCAGTGCTATCTTCGAAAGTTGCTTCCGAAAAAAGCGACCGCAAAGAAAAGTTGCCTGACATGTCGATTTGAAAAGGGAATTCACCAGTACACCTGGCCAGGCTCAGACTCTTATTTTCAGGAAGCATGCTAGAACTTTTCAGAGACCAGCTGTTTCTGACTTTATCTTCGGCGTCAATCTGGTAATCAATCTGCAGCAGTCCTTCTTCGGCATTTGCCAGAGCGGCGGTAACCCTGCTGCGAACCTTAACGTTGCTGGTTTTCTGAATTGCTTCAGCCGGAACGTTTTCGCGGATTAACAGATCAGTTTTTGTGGTAGAGCTGCCTTGCTGAAGATTCAGGCCGACTGAGAACTTCGCATAATCGCGGGCCCAGATGGCGCACAAGCTTCTGGCAAAGCCGGTTCCTGTTGGCTCGGCAATTATCTTCAGCTGGTTTGCGCCTTCTCCTGTTATTTTGACAGCTATGTTCGATTCCTTAAACCATGATTGGAGCATCCGTGCGGCTTCTGGTGCAGCTATTCTGATCAGGGGAGGTGAAACCCAGCTTCCTTCAGCTTCGAGCCGCATGCTGTTGACTTCGCTTTTTTTGCCAATTACGTAACCTGTTCTGTTTTTTAAAGCATCGTATCCACCTGCTTTCGCCATAGCTTCGATGAGCTCGTCGCGATCGAGTCGATCGGCAAAGCAGAATGCCGAAATCGTGCCGGTGACCGTACTGTCGCAGATCAGCTGAACATCAGCTTCATCGGCTATTTTCTGCAATGAATCTGGCAAAGAAGCGTTTTTTATGGTGATTGGCCTGGTGAGAAGCGGTGCGGTGGGTGGCGTGATTTCAGTATAGTGCTTGAATTCCTGATTTCCATTTTCAGGCTGATTTGTTGAAACACTGTCAGCAGAAGCGGCAATTGCGTCGCTCGTTCTGGCGAGCCCGCCGCTGTTAAGCGGCGTAAGCCGGCCGCGCATGAGAACAGGTGTTACTTGCCAGGTGGCGCGCAAGCTGGTATTGCCAGCATTGAGAAGGTGTTCGCTCGTCTGCTTGTCTTTGAGCAGGTGAACGTGAGTCATGGCACTGCGGTTGCTTCCGGTGTCTAATCCGCTGTCCAGAACAAGTTTGATCAGGCCATCATCATTGATTGTGGCTCGGCCGGTGCATCTGAAGACAGTCTTATCAGACTGTGCCTTATAGCTTAGACTGAACTGGTGGTTGCTTATGCTCAAAAAGGTGCAGGCAGCGATAATTTTGCCGTTTGCCGGGTCCTGCAGAGAAAATGTTAGCACCAGCATGTGTCGGGGCGTGTCAAGAGTGTCGATGAGCTTCTTGCTTTCGTCAACAGCGAGTTTGCTGCCGGAAAGGGCAATTGTATTGCTGTGCGGCGGCCACCAGACTGCGACACCCGGCATCGCCTGCAATTTGACTGGCTCCAGCATGGATTGGGCAGACCTAAGCTCGATCTGCCTGAGCACTGTGGCGCGTGCCTGATGCTTTTGTATCTCGACTTCAGGAACTGCAACCCAGACTTCTCCATTTTTTCGCATAGCCATGCCGTTGCTGCGAGCCAGGAGATTCATCGCTTCCTCGATGTAGGTTTTCGATCGCAGTCGGTAGTGCCTTATGCTGGCCGCGGGAAACTTGCCGACAATGTTGAGGCTGCCTTTGCGTGCCAGATCGGCAAAAGCATCGCTGACATCCCAGCCGGTGTAATCAGCGGTAATTTCGTCGGCCGCCTGAGCACTTGTAAAAGCTGCAATGATAATGAACAGCAGAAATAAGACAGCTGCATTGCCAGAGATGTGTCTTGTCGATTTCATTGTGCTTTCTCCTTAAAACGAGCTTTCAAAAGCATCATCAGATTTGGGGGCGGCGGAGTCCTCATCATCGTTGCCAGTTGGCTCAAGCAGCTGGTCGGAGGCTGCTTCTGCAGAAATGCGCAGTGAAATCGGAGAGCCATTTCCCAGAAGCAGAACAGGAGTTTCGTCTGCGCGAGCGATCGGTGTCCAGCCGCTCAGAGAGATACTGCATTCTGAGGAAGAGTATGCAAATTTGTAGTTCAAGCCTGAGCTGCCGTCAGTGGCAAACACGACTGGCATTAGCTCCAGGCTGGTTGAGGCGGTCTGGTTGCTGGAAATGCGCTGGCAGAGCCTGCCGCTCGGCGTAGTGAATTGCTCGCTCCAGCTGATCTGATTGCTTTGAACGGCTGCGTTTACATCGAGCAGGGTGGGAGGAACATCGAGTTCGGTCAGAAGCTTTTTTATGTTACCCATTCGGGTTGCGTTGCCTGAAATTACAACGGCATTAACGATCTGGTCGGCAGTGATGGTATTGTCGTATGTGTTTGTCTGTAGCCATTTTTGCAGAGTTATGGCGGTTTCTTTGGCGTTGGCGAATTGCAGGCGCCGGGTGATCGAGTTGCTGAAGTCGAACGTATCGGTAACTTTTGCTGGCGGCGAAATATGCCAGCTATTGCCGATTTTTCTGACGGAAAGCTTCTGAGACTTTGCGATGAGGTTCAAAAGCTCCTCGAAATAGAGTTTTTGCCCATAGCAGAAAAGCGAAACTGTGCCGGTACATGCGTTGTCACACACCAGATTGCCTTCTTCGGAAGCAATTACTTTGGCGAATGCCTCATTAACCGGCAGTTGCTTGATTACCATCTTCATTCTGTCAAATGGAGCATCGAAGTTCGCAGCAGCCTGACTTTGCAGCTCCTGGCTCGGTTTGGGCCAGGTATCAGGCGCGGGTTGCGGATTCTCACCCGCCATCAATTCTGCCCGCCATTCTATTTCGCGGCTGCCAGTTTGAGAATCCAGGGTGAATTTTTGCGCGACATGTCTGCCAGTTCTGAACTCAGAGCTGGCGCTAACAGGTTTGCCAGATTCATTACGCAGTTCGCTGCATATTACAGTCAGTTGGAAATTCCCGTCCAGAGTTTCGCTAACCGTCAGGTTGGCTTTGAGGCGCTCCATTTCTGGCATATTGACTTCCAGCTGGCTTGTTGTACCGGTAAATGTCTTAAAAGAAAGACTGATTGCATCATGCCTGTCCTTTTGATCTAAACCCAGAGTAACAACTACTGGCCTGACAGGCTTGAGATTGGTGTAGAATTCTTCTTCGGCAGCGTTGAGACCTTCTGTGTAACCTGACAACACTGCGATGTTTGCTGATGCGATTGGGAAAACGCTGATCCCGGCCGGTGGAAATCCTGTAGCATTTTCCAGCGCAACCTCGATCGGCTGGTGAGATGTTCTTAGCAGCGTCAATGCCTTGTTGCTTATCTCGGCATAACGCGATCTGGAAATGATCAGCCAGGTGTTGCCGACTTTGCTGGCAACGCTGTCGCCCGCTTGCGCCGTTTCCTTTATCAGGATATCGACTTCGCGAGACTTCTTGAAGTCAGGCATAGCTTTATCCGGAGCGTTGACAATTATATTGACCTGTTTGGTTCTGGCGATCTTATGCAGACTTTCAAGAAAGCCGTCGCTCAAGAATGCGGCTTGCTCAGAAGCCCTCACTTGCGGGGATGAAAGCAGAAGACCTATAAGCAGAGCGAGTAAAATTTTATGCCTGACCATTAGCGTTCTCCAATCTCAGATCTTTTGAACAGTTTGTCCAACCGTAATTTGGTAATTGATTCTAGTTGCTCTTTTGAATCAAAGTCAAACGCCATTTACTGTGGGGTACCGGCGCTCGTTTTTGCAGGCAGTAATCTGAGAAGTAAGAAAGCATTCCTTTTGCAGCCTGGTCAGGCAATCTATGCATTAACTCCAGCTTTTATGTGGTTGCAAACATTTTTAAAAAAACTTCGCAAATTTGTTGACACAGAACTTGAAGAATGATAAACTGAATTTCCTGCCTCGGCGGGGCAGTTGTAAAAGACTGCAAAGCTCATTGA
>PGYB01000003.1 GCA_002839445.1 Candidatus Riflebacteria bacterium HGW-Riflebacteria-1 | reverse complement strand
GCAGCGTCGAGGTCGGTGGCCAGGTCGCTTAAAAACATTTCTCTGGCGAGAAGCTCGTATCTCATATGCTCGTCAGTGTTGGCTGTGCTCATTTGCTTTATTACCTCGCATATTCCTTTTTCTTTTTTGAGCTCGCCTGGCAACTCAGAATCGCTGCGGTAATAATCGCCGAATTTTAAAATATGAAGCCATTTTTCAAATCGGTTTTGCAACTCAGCAGGCTTGCTCTTGTCAAATTTTGACAACTCAACAAAGTGGTATTCCATAAGGTCGGTGAGGATATTGTTATTTTTATCGTGCTTGATCAGATATTTATTATAAATCTCTGGCTCAGACAGGGTCGTTTCACACATTATCCATAGACAGACAGTTTTATTAAGATCAGCATATTTTGTGCCACGGACGATTTGTCTGGTATAACTTGCTGCAGAATAGAACAATACTCGCTTTAAGATCTCAGCATGGGCTTTAACCTGAATTTCGACGCAATAGACTTCACCGCTGATGTCACGGGCCTTAACGTCAATTACAGACTGTTTGCCGTTTTTCCACTCAGGAAGATTTATCGGGTTGAGAATTTCAAGCTCTTCGATCTGCTGACTGCCCTTAAGACTGAGCAGGGCATTCAGCATCAAAGCCAGAAGCTTTTCATTGCCTTTGCTGCCAAATACAATCTTAAACAGCAGGTCATTAGTCAGCCCGAAATATTTAACTTCTGAATTATCAACGATATTCATGATCTTTTATTGCCTCTGTAAGTCTTGTCAAGCCGCTGAACGTCGCGAATAGCCAGCCCTTTGGCAATTACCCGGGAGCGGACGATCATGCTTCTGGTATGTTCAAAATCTGACATAAAACCAGTATACCGCAAAGCCCCTGTCCTGACAATAAGGCGTCTAAAGGCATAATCTGCCGCGGGAAGTTCGAGGGACACCATACTTATCTGGCTGGCAAAAAGAATGCTGGAAATCTGGGTTCTCTTTTATCAGGCGATTTTTCTGGTGCCGTGAGTCAGTCTTTGAGGTGGCTGATGAGGTGGGCGATTATGGCCGATAGTTCGCGCTCAGAGAAGTCGCAGGCGTAAAGTCTTCTGAACATTTCGATCTTTAATTCGATTGCAGTTAATGACCCATTTTGCTGTCTGATCGATTCTTCAAGCTGTTTTGCATCTGTAAACATGGCGGCAGCCAGGTGAGTTTCTTGCGGACTGTGGTATAATGCAAAAAAAACTGGAGGCGGTCGATGTCTTTTTCGGTCAAAAAATTTGCTGCAGAAGCCCCGTTCTTTCTTATTGCCGGCCCCTGTGTCATCGAGTCTGAAGATATCTGTCTGTATATCGCGCAAAACGTTAAGGCTATCGCCGAAGAACTCAAAATCCCGGCGATATTCAAGGCCAGCTTTGACAAGGCTAACCGCACCGCCGGCAGCTCATACCGCGGGCCCGGCCTGCAGCGCGGTCTCGAAATTCTCGCCTCGATCAAGGCCAAGACCGGTATGCCGATGCTGTCAGACGTGCATGAGCCGCAGCAGTGTGTCGAAGTCGCCAGAGTCTGCGATATTCTGCAGATCCCGGCGTTTCTCTGTCGCCAGACCGACCTGACTGAAGCCGCCGCCATGACCGGCCGCGTTGTTAATATCAAAAAAGGCCAGTTTCTCTCGCCCTGGGCGACCCGCCATCTTGCCGAAAAAGTTCGCAACACTGCCGGTTCTGGTGAAGTGCTGCTGACCGAACGCGGCGCCTCATTTGGCTACGGCAATCTCGTCGTCGATATGCGCGGGTTTCCGATCATGCGCGAATACTGCGACGGTGTGGTTTACGATGCCACCCACTCGCTGCAGTTGCCCAGCTCAGGCGGCGCGAAAACCGGCGGACAGCGCGAATTCATCGCGACACTGGCGCGCGCAGCCATTGCCACCGGCGATGTCGACGGCCTGTTCATCGAAGTTCACCCCGAACCCGAAAAATCGCCCTCTGACGCCGACAATATTCTGCCCCTCGACGACCTCAAGCCTCTGCTGCGCGAACTGGCCGCCCTCAAAAACGCCCTGACCGAAGCCCGAAAAGCACCTTAACAGGGGACCAGCGATGAGAGATTTGCGGCTGACATTGTGTCTGGTGATGGTTCTTATTGCTGGCGGGCTTGCTGCTGCCGGACTTACGCTGTATTCGTATCAGGATGACATTGGCCAGACCATCGTTGTCGACAGCCTCGAACGCATCCCGGAAAAATACCGCGACACCGCGAAACGCGGCTTTATACCCTCTTTTCGCAGCACGCCACCACCCAGAAAACCGGCGGCAGTCCTCGAGACAGTGCCGGAAACAGTGCCGGAAACAGTGCCGGAAAACGCCGCCAGCCTCGCGCCAGGGCAGTCGACTGCCAACGACCGTTTCAGCGTCACCGCTCCGCCCGATGAGGTCGCCATCGATACCGGCCTGGCCAGCGCCGCCCACACCATGGAACAGCTGCGCCTGATTCACCTCAACTATGAACGCGTCTATCTCGCTGCGCGTGACAATGGTCTGCAGTTTCCCGCGGTCGGGTATCTGCACCTCACCAACGGCCAGCTCATCGTCGATTTTGCCATGCCCGGCGCAATGTCTACCGCCGCCGGCACCGCCTGGCAGAAAGATGCCCGCAACCTTTACGATCAGCTGCGCTCAATGCATGTCAGCATTACCAGCTGGCTCTCGACAACTTCCCCGGAACTGGTCGCTGCCATGCCAATGCTGCTTACCCGCACCAAGAGCCTTCTCGCCGACCTCGAAACCGCTTTCTCAGCTATCCCGGCCGGGCAGTAAGAAGACTATCCGCAGATTGTATTCAGGCGCCTTTTACTCTTTTATACCTGCCGCCTTTAGAACGGCCAGGCAGGTGCCTTTCGGTATTTCTTTTGCTCCGTGATAATCAACTCTTACAAGATTTTTGTAGCCTGATTTGCAGTAATAACGTATCGACCACTTTTCTTTCAGGAGTTTGAATCCATTCTTTTCAAGCAATCTCACAGGTTCGCTGAATTTCATAATTTGTTACTTTTTTTATTATGCCACATGTCTGATTTCATGGTAAATGTTGCGAATCATGGGTGTTTTTATCGAGCAGGATTACGATTACGAGAAGACAAAAAATGTGCCGATAGATATTGCATGCAGCAAACGGATCAACAGGAGAAAGATATGCAATGCACCAACTGCCCGGACCGGGAAGTATGTTTTCACTTTGGCTCGATTAACCCCGGCAGCCGCGATTACCAGCAGCTCAAACAGGCTTACCTGCGCACCCTGCGCTGCCGCCGCCAACGCTTCGGCTGAAGTCAGAAGAGGCCTCGCACAAAGACGCAGAGACACGAAGAAGAACTGCAGAAAGTTAAGAAAGCCTGCACCTGTGGCGAGGGCGCAAAGTTCGATTGAGGTTAAGTTGCTGCATATCTGGTCGTAGCAGGCAGACATAAAAAATCAGCACTGTGCTGTAGCAAATAAAGTATTATTCTTCATTTGCGGCTTAGTGGCTTAGTGGCTTAGTGGCTTAGTGCGAAAATTCTCTTCGTCGGGCCTGCTTAAACCTGCACCGTATCTGTGTAATCGGCGGAATCACCCGGGCGCTTCGCCCCGGGGAGCCCTGCGGGATAGGCTGCTCTAATGGCTGAAGCCAATAAGAGCAGCCAATTCCTGATGCCCCAAGTATCACCCACATCCTGTGGGCGACTGTGGATGCTCTTTCTTCCTTAGAACGCAATAGTGCCGCCGAAGATGAAGTTGTCGCTCTGTTTATGCGCGATAGCACCAGGAAGGTTCTCGTAATCGCCATCAGAAACATAAGCGGCGTTCAGATAGAACGAATTCTGGTAGTTGAACCGGAACCCGAGACTGAACTTGTCGCCGTTAAAATCATAGAGAAAGCGCAGATGATCGTTAATCGGCACCGCGCCGCCAATCATGAAGAAAAATGAGTCGGCGTAGCCTTCGCCCTTGTCGTAAGTGTAATTGTAGCCGCCATAGCGCGCCTTTTTCAGCTCTTCCCAGCCGTTGTAGCTGAACCTGAAATTGTCAGCGCCAAAATTCGCGCCAACCCCGACCCAGGCAACCGGCACCCCGGCACTGACCCAGACTGAATGATAACCTTCGCCGCCGGTAAAGCTGCCACCCAGCGTCACATTGCCAGGCGCCTGATACTTGAAGTTCAGATAAAGCGGCTCAGCAATATCAAAGCGGTCCTGATTCGAAAACGGCTTGTCGAAAGAAACTTCCATGCCGTCGCTGACGCCCCAGGCAACACTGACGTTCGTGTCAAAATAGTCCTGGTCGGTATACTTCACGTTATTGATGTTGTAAAGCTGAAAAGTCTGAATGTGCACGCCAACCGCCGTCTTTCCCGGTTCGAGAACACCAGGCGAGGGAATAAGTGTCGCGCCGGTTCCGCCGGCCATAGCAAGTCCCTGCCGTGGAGTCAGCCTCTCAGTCAAAAGCGGCCGCAACTCACCAGGAACACGGGTCTCCGGTGGCAGCAGGTAACGCTCACCATCCCGTTGTGAATTGCCTGAACCCAGCGGAACAAACTGTCCGGGCTGGCTGGTAACATAGTATGCGTCAGCTTCGGTGCTCGCGTAAGCGCTTGAATATGCAGGCACCTGTCTGTCCTGAACCTTGGGCGCCGGCTTAGCCTCCTGCTGGCGCGGGTTCGACATAAAGCCCTGAAATCTGCTCAGGTCGAGAGCAAAACCGCTGCTGGCAACTGACAGCAAAATTGCGGTGGCGGTACAGATAAATGGTTTGCGACTTTTCATGCTGCCTGTATCGGCACAGGTTTCTCTTTTATAAACAACAAAAATAATGAAAACATTTTATCCGCAGATTACGCAGATGAATTGCAGGGTTAGGCAGGCCTTGCTTTAAGCAGGCTTGAGCCAGAAAAGATTTTTTGAGATACGACCAGATTGATAGAGGAGAGTTTATCCGCAGATTACGCAGAGGAATTGCAGGGTTAGGCAGGCCTTGCTTTAAGCAGGCTTGAGCTGAATAAGATTTTTTGAGATACGACCAGATTGATAGAGGAGATTTTTTGAGATACGACCAGATTGATAGAGGAGAGTTTATCCGCAGATTACGCAGATGAATTGCAGGGTTAGGCAGGCCTTGCTTTAAGCAGGCTTGAGCCAGAAAAGATTTTTTGAGATACGACCAGCATAGAGAAGTGGATACCTAAAAAAGAATCTGCGCTAATCGGAGAAATCTGCGGATGCTCTCTCTCTCTCTCTCTCTCTCTCTCCCTCTACTATGTTTTTCTGTCTTTCTTATATTGTAGCTTATTACTAAGACCTGCTGGGGTAGCATCGAGAAGTAGACACCTGAAAAAAGAATCTGCGCTAATCGGAGAAATCTGCGGATGCTCTCTCTTTGTTGTGGATTCTAAAAAATAATCTGCGCTGATCGGAGAAATCTGCGGATGCTCTCTCTTTGTTGTGGATTCTGCACTCTGCTGGGGATTCTGCTCTATTGTCTGAGACCGGGCGTTCGTTTTCTTGACATTGTCTGCCTGCAAACCTATAATATTTTGCTGATAACCGTTTATTCTTGAAACAGGTGTACATGAATCAGATTGATATCGAAAACGTTCTATTCCAGGATGGAACCGTCTCCCTCACCAAGGCAGCGATGCTCTGCAGCACGATCGACAACGATTATGACGACGATCTCGTGGCCATGCTCGCCGGCCACGGCGTGCGCGCCGTGATCACCAGAGCCGGAGGCAGCGGCGACAACCTCAAAAGCAAGATCCTGCGCAATACCTTCGGCGCCGCCGAAAACAGCGGACTGCTCGCGGTAAACATGAAAAACCGCCACGTCATCATGCAGCTCGTCGACGGCATTCTGCGCTCCTTCGACAGCCCACTCATGGACGTTGCCGGCGGCGGCCTCAAAATCGGTCTCGCCGTGCGCGACAGCGATATTGCCATGGGAATCTTCGGCAGCCTCGGCCTTCCCGGTCTCGACGTCGACTTCGAAGTCTCAGCCAGTCGCGTTCTCTACCACTGCCTGGAGGACTGAGAAAAATGTTAGGTATAGTAGTTATCACACATGGGATGCTTTCTGAGCAGATGCTGGCGACGGCGTCACTGATCATGGGCGCGCCCGAAAACGTGCACGCGGTGACCTTCACTGCCCGCGATTCGCTCGATGACCTGCGAAAAAACGCCGGAACAGCGATTGAACCCTATCTGAACGAAGGCTGCCTCGTTCTCACCGATATCATGGGTGGAAGCGCCACCAATATCTGTGTCGAATTCATGAAAAACGAAAAAGTCGAAGTCATCACCGGCGTTAACCTGCCGATGCTGCTCGACGCCATCGGCCGCCGCGAAGTCGCCGAAATAAAAGAACTCGCCCGCAAGGTCCAGGAAAGCGGCTGCAAAAGCATTATCAACCTTAAAGAATTCTTCGAAAAAAGAGCTGTAAAAAAAGCATGACAAAACCCGCTGCATTTCTACGTATTGATGACCGGCTGATCCACGGCCAGGTCATTGTTGGCTGGATTCCAGAAATAAAGCCCGACCGCCTGCTGGTGGTCAACGACAAGATCAGCGAAGATTTCATGCGCCAGGAACTCATGGCGCTCAGCATTCCGCTGGAAATCGAGCTCAAATTCTACTCGACCGCCGAAATCGCCGCCGAAGAAGTCTCTGAACATTCTTTCATTCTCGTTGCTTCGCCGCGCGACGCCTGGGAATGCCTGCAGAAAGGCATCGCCCCGCGCCGCTTCAATGTCGGCGGCATGCATTCCCGCGATGATAAAGAAGAAATATTCGAAGCGCTGCACGTCGACAACGAAGACCGCCGCTACTTCAATATGATCCTTGACCTGGGCGTTGCCCCGGTCTTCCAGCCCACACCCCAGAACGAACCACTGCCGTTAGGTGATATACTTTAAAGCGAGGACAATACATGGCTTCCATCAATTTTTCCAAGGTAGTTAAGACATACGAAGGCGCCAAAGAGGCGACTGTCAAAGGCATAGACCTGCAGATCAACGACCGCGAATTCGTCGTGCTCGTCGGCCCCTCAGGATGCGGCAAAAGCACGAGCCTGCGCATGGTCGCCGGCCTCGAAGACATCACTGACGGCGAAATCAGAATCGGTGACGTCGTGGTCAACAACCTGCCGCCCAAAGACCGCGACATCGCCATGGTTTTTCAGAACTACGCACTCTACCCGCACATGAACGTGCGCGACAACCTCTCTTTCGGCCTCAAACTGCGCAAGTTCCCGACCTCCGAAATCAACCGCCGCGTCGAAGAAGCCGCCGACATCCTCGGTCTGCGCGAGTATCTCGAACGCCTGCCCAAACAGCTTTCTGGTGGCCAGCGGCAGCGCGTCGCCCTCGGCCGCGCCATTGTTCGCGAACCCAAAGTCTTTTTGATGGATGAACCGCTCTCTAACCTCGACGCCAAGCTGCGCGTGCAGATGCGTGCCGAGATCAAGAAGCTGCACCAGCGCCTTAAGACTACCTTCGTCTACGTTACCCACGACCAGGTCGAAGCCATGACCATGGCTGACCGCATCGTTCTCCTGCACGAAGGCATCATTCAGCAATACGACGTGCCCGGCATCATTTATGACCGCCCCGCCAACGTCTTCGTCGCCACTTTCATCGGTTCGCCGCCGATGAACATCGTCAAGGTTAAACGCAGCGCCAAAGGCCTCGATCTGCCCGCTAAAGACGGCAAGGGCAACGATCACCAGTGGCAGATCAACCTCGACGAGCATTTCGCCGGCGGTTTCGAAGACAACATGTTCCTCGGCATCCGCGCCGAACACATTGCCCTCGAAAATCCCGAAAACCTGCCGACCCTGCAGTTGCCATGCCGCGTCGATCTCATCGAGCCGATGGGCGCCGAAACCTATCTGTATCTCGTCGGCAACGGCCACAGCATCAACGCCCGCGTCGAACCCTCGGTTAAGGTCGAAGTCGGCCAGCAGGTCACCGCGCACATTCCGCTCAAGTGCCTCCACCTCTTCAAGCAGTCCGACACCATCCGAATCAAACGCAAAAACGACTGACACCCCGCGGCAAGCCCGCATAGATTGTCTGAATGAAGGAGGGAGCCTGTGCCCTCCTTCTCCGATTTTAAGAATATGAGCCAGTTTAAGGGAAAAAGTATCGCACTGCCGGTCGCTATAAGCGGCCTGCTGCTGCTTTTCGCCGTTCTGGCCGGCTGCTGTGCCAACTCCGGCACCAGCGGCTCAACCAGCAATGGCCGCCTTGTTCTTGAATTCTGGAACACCATGGAAGGCGCCGAAGCCCGCATCATGCCCGACCTGCTGCGCGATTTCATGACCGCCAATCCTGATATCGAAGTGAACGAAATCAAGGTCGACTTTTACAAAGGCCGCGAAAAGTTCATTCAGGGCGTCAGCGAAGGTGGCGGGCCCGATGTCATGCGCGCTGATCGCTTCTGGCTGCAGGATTTCGTGGCAAAACAGCTGGTGCGAGAACTCGAAGAGTCTCAGATCAAGGATGAGCTCGAAGACATGGTGCCGATCGCGCGTGGTGTTGTCACTTTTAACGATAAATACTGGGCGATTCCGCTTTCGGTAGACTGTCTTGGCCTGTTCTACAACAAGAAACATTTTGCCGAAAAAGGTGTCAAGATACCGACCAACTTTGACGAATTCGCTGCCGCCGCCGAAAAGCTCACCGACTCGAATCTTGGCCGCTACGGCTTTTTTATCTACCCGAACGGCTGGTATTTTGAGCCCTTTCTCTTTGGCTTTGGCGGTCAGTATTTCGCGCCCGACGGCAGTCTCGCCATCAATTCCGATGAAACCCGCAAGAGCATGGAATTCATGCTGCATCTCAAAGACGGCCTCAAGGCGGTGCCGCCGGTCAGCCTGCGCGCTAACGCTTACCAGACCATGATGCACAGCTTCGGTGGCGGCCAGGTCAGCATGATTTTTTCCGGACCCTGGGCGATCAGAACGGTGCTGGCCGGTGCCGCTTTCAAAGACGACACCAGCAACCTCGGTATCGCCGAACTCCCAGAAGGCCCGCACGGTTCTTATTCGCCAACCGGCTGTCAAACACTGGTCATTAACAAAAACAGCCGCTCGCACGAAGCGGCGCTGCGCTTTCTCAAGTATATGTACAGCATCGAAGTTCAAAAACAGCTGTCGATGGTAAATTTCGGGCTGCCGGCGCGGCGCGCCGTCTTTGCCTTGCCCGAACTCAAGCGTGACCCTTATCTGCAGACCTTTATCCGACAGCTGCAGATGAGCCGCAAAATAATCAACAGTCCACGTCGTGGCGAGATCTACGCGCCGCTGGGCGACAAACTCAAAGCCGTGCTGAACGGCGATATCACACCTGAATACGCACTCAACGACTTTGTCACCGAATGGAACAACCGCCGCTGAACTGGAGACATTGATGCCTGAACATCTTACTGCCTCTTTGCTGATCGCCCTTATCGGCGGCATTGTCGACCTCGATTCGACAGCAACCTGGCAGTTCATGATTTCGCAGCCGATCGTGGCAGCCCCTTTGACCGGGCTGTTTCTCGGCAATATGTTCGGCGAAGCCGCCGCCGGCCTCAAGCTCGGCCTGATGGTCGGCACCATTCTGCAGCTGATCTGGATCGAGCAGCTGCCGCTCGGCATGAACGTGCCACCTGACGCGGCGCTGGCTTCGGTGCTTTCCGTCGCGCTCGGCTTTATCGCCGGGCACGGTTACGAGAGCTATTCTGAACGCGAAGTCTGTTACACTATTGCACTGCTGCTCGCTGTCGCGCTCGGCCTGCTCGGGCGCAGCCTCGACATGTTCGTACGCCGCCTTAATACCAGTATTGACGCGTGGGTCAGCCAGAAAGTCGAAGACAACCAGCTCTGGGCCATCGCCTTCGGGCATACCATGGGCGGCGTGTTCACCTTTACCAAGGCGTTCATTTTCTGCTTTCTCGTGGTCTGGCTCGGCGTTGAGCCGCTGCGCTACTTTACCAGTTCGCTGAGCTTCAAGCACGCCAGCGGTTTTATCGTGGTGCAGGGCCTGCTGCCGGTTGTCGGCTTTTCGGTGCTGGCCAGCATGTGCGTCAAAGATCGCAAAGAGATGCGCTGGTTGATCGGCGGCATCGTCATTTTCACTCTGCTTCCGGCCAAGATCTGGCTGGCAATCGGAGCAGCGTTTTTTGTGCTCTATCGCTACGGCTGGAAAGGTGTCGCCAGATGAGAGTTCTGCCGCGCTTAATGCTTGCCAAAATCGCTTTTCGCAGCTTTTTCCTGCAGTCATCCTGGAACTACCGCGGAATGATGAACATGGGCTTTCTCTACGCCATTGCACCCGGTCTCGATCGCCTGCACGAACCCGGTCCGGCGCGCGAAGCCGCTTATCTGCGGCATCTTGAGTATTTCAATACCAACCCGTATTTCGCCTCGATTGTCATGGGTGTCACTCTCGCGCTGGAAGAGCGTCTGAGCCATGGCGAAATTACGGAAGACATCATTCACGACACCAAGGAAGGCCTGATGACAGCCTGCGCTGCTATCGGCGACGGCCTGTTCTGGGACAGCTGGCGCCCGTTCGTTGCGGCAGCGGCGCTGACCTTTGCTTTCGGCAATTATCTCATGACACCGCTGATCTTTCTTGCGCTCTACAACCTGCCGCATCTCTATTTCAGGTTCTTCGGCATATACTGGGGCTATCGCGAAGGCACGCATATTATCAGGTCGCTGCGTCAGTTCCAGTTCCCGCAGATCCGGCAGGGCCTGCGCTATGGCACGCTGGTACTGCTCGCCTACCTGATCCCGAATCACGTCAACCTGCATACGCCCTTCCTGTTGACTAATCTGCCTCTCGAATATTTCTATTTTGGTGAAAAAGTTGTACAGGGAATCGGCGCGCTGCTGCTGGTTGCGCTGGGCACTACCGCCTATCGCGCCCGTATCGACGTGCTGCTGATTTCATTTCTGTTGATGGTTTGCGCCCTGGTGCTCTACCACTGGGGTATTCTGATCTGAGGAACTAGCATGAAGCGAAAAGAAGTCGAAATTCGAAACAAGCTCGGGTTGCACGCGCGCCCGGCTTCACTGGTGGTCAAGCTGGCCGGAAAGTTTGAGTCCGAAATCCAGCTGATCAAGGAAGACACCGAAATCAATGCCAAGAGCATTCTCGGTGTCATGATGCTCGCCGCCGGCCCTGGACAGCGGGTTACCATTACCGCTGACGGCAGCGATGAGCATGAAGCAGTTGACGCTCTTGCATCGCTGATCGAGAGTGGCTTCGGCGAGGAAATGGCCTGAAATGTCAGAAGCCCCGGAAAAGCAGTCGGTCATTCTCAAAGGCATTGTCGGCTCGCCTGGAGCCTGCATGGCGCGCGCCTATGTGTTTCGTAAACGCATAGAGGTCAAACGCGTCGAAATCAGCGACGACCAGATCGACGCTGAACTCGAACGTTATGACGCGGCGGTTAAAATGACCGCGGCTGATATTCAGGCCTTCAGACGCAAGGCCGAAGAGCGGCACGGCGAAAAATACGCTGCCATTTTTGACTCGCACCTGTTGATGCTTGAAGACCCTCAGTTCGGGCCAAAACTCGTGGCAAAGCTCAAAAAAGAGAAGGTCAACGTCGAAAGCATCGTGCGTGATACCGTCGACCAGCTGCACAAGGCGTTCTCAGCCATAGAAGACCCTTATCTGCGCGAGCGCGCGATCGACATCAAGGACGTCGGCGGCCGTCTGCTGCGGCATCTCATGGGTCTGCAGGGCCCTGCTGCCGAAATCGGCGATGAACCTTACGTGCTGGTAGCCCAGGAAGTCACGCCCAGCGAAATGCTTGATTTTGCCAAGGGCCAGCTGCGTGGCATCTGCCTCGATACCGGCGGCGCCACCTCGCATGTTGCCATTCTTGCCGGCGCACTGGCAATTCCATCGGTTTTCGGACTCAGCAATTTTTCGCTGGTCGCCAGAACCGGTGACCTGATAATGCTCGACACCCGCCGCGACTGCCGGCTCGTGCTTAATCCCGATGTCGCCGAAATAGCTCGTTTTAACGATAGTTTAGAGAAAACAGGCCAGGACAAGGTATTGTCTGATCGCACCGCTGATGGCTGGCGGCTGAATATTGCTGCCAATATCGTGCGCAGTGAAGAGCTGCCTGCTCTTGAGCAGCTGGGAGTGCAGCGTATCGGCCTGTTTCGCAGTGAATTTATTTTCATGGAAAGCGTCGATCTGCCCTCGGAAAAGTTTCAGACCGAAGTCTACACGCGCGTCGTCACGGCCGCCCCGAAAATGGCCGTGCTGCGCACCATCGATATCGGCTCTGACAAGCCTTTGCGCTATGTTCCGCTCGCACACGAAGAAAACCCGGCGATGGGTTTTCGTTCCGTGCGTTTTTCGCTGTCGCGGCCCGATATTATCGAACCGCAGCTGCGCGCGATGATTCGCGCCGCCCAGGCCGGTAATTGCCGTATTATCTTTCCGATGGTTTCCGTGCTCTCAGAACTCGCCGAAATCGACGCGCTTTACCGCCGCATTGTCGCTGAAGTGAAGCCCGAAAAGGTTCCTGAATGGGGCATCATGCTCGAAGTGCCCTCGGCCGTATTCATGCTCGCCGATATCGCGCGTTACACCCGCTATATCAGCCTTGGCACCAACGATCTGCTGCAGTTTTTCTTTGCGGTAGACCGCACCAACGAGAAGCTGGCCGGCATTGCCGACATGATGAGTCTGCCCTTTCTGCGTCTGATGAGTCTCTGCGTCAATGAGGCGCAGCGCCACTCCATCAAGGTGGGCATCTGTGGCGAAATGGCTTCTGACCCCTATGGCTTTGTCGCCCTGCTTGGCCTCGGCGTCGACGAATTCAGCATGCGCCCGGCCGCCCTCAAAAACATCATGGCTCTGATCCCGCAGATCAGCCGCGAGCAGGCCCGCGCTGTCGTGCAGTCCATGCTGCTCAACCCGCCCGACGACGGCGACTGCCGCGCCTTCCTGCGCGCAAACTTTCCTCTCTAAGATCTCGCACAAAGCCGCAAAGCCGCAGAGAAGAAAAAACATCCGCAGATCTCTCACAAAGCCACGGAGCCGCAAAGAAGAGAAGTCAGAAGAAGTCAGAATGTCTCGCACAAAGACACAGAGAAGAAGAAAAGAGATAACCGTCATCCTGCGCGAAGTCGCAGGATCTCATAGTGCAGAAGAGCATCCGCAAGATCTCGCACAAAGACACAGAGAAGAAGAAAAGAGATAACCGTCATCCTGCGCGAAGTCGCAGGATCTCACGGTATAAAAGAGAATCCGTAGATAACGCAGATTTGCTGCGGGTTTTAGCTGACCTGCCATCTGCGGAATCGGCGTAATCTGTGGATTGTCTTTCTTTTTTTCTGCTCTGGTTCTTTGTGCCTTGGTGGCTTAGTGCGAGGCTCTTTTCGTTATCTTTTGCGGTGCTGGTTGGCGGCGGTGAAGAAGCCGGAGAACAGCGGGTGCGGCCGGATCGGGCGCGACTTGAACTCGGGGTGGAACTGACAGCCGACGAAGAACGGGTGGTCTTTGATTTCGATCATTTCGACGAGTTGTTCGTCAGGGCTGGTTCCGCTGATGACCAGACCTTTGCGCGCGAGGCGGGCGCGGTATTCGTTGTTGACTTCGTAGCGGTGGCGGTGGCGTTCGTAGATCAGCGGCGAATTGTAGAGTCCGCCGGCGCGGCTGTTGAGGTCAAGCCGGCACGGATAAGCGCCGAGACGCATGCTGCCGCCTTTGACGACACCTGACTGGTCGGGCAGCAGACTTACTACCGGGTGCGGCGTGTTTTCGTCGATTTCTGAAGAGTTGGCGCCTTCGAGGCCGGCGACGTTGCGGGCATACTCGATGACCGCGCATTGCATGCCGAGGCAGATGCCAAGGAAAGGCACATTGTGCTCGCGACAGTATTTAATCGCCATGATTTTGCCTTCGATGCCGCGATCGCCGAACCCGCCGGGCACAAGAATGCCGTCCAGCGAGTCGAGAATTTCGCAGCCTTCGCGTTCGAGTTGTTCAGAAGAAACCCATACCAGTTCAAGACTGGCGTCATGGCTGATCGAGGCGTGCAGCAGAGCTTCGATTACGCTCAAATAAGCGTCGGCAATCTTAATGTATTTGCCGACGAGGCCGATGCGCACCTTGTCTTGCTTGCTGGCCTTGACATCTTTTACTACCTGTTTCATCTGTTCGAGGTCAGGCTGACCGGCTTCGAGTCCGAAGCGCTTGAGCACGAGAGTGGCCAGACCGAGACGTTCCATTTCGAGCGGAATCTCATAGAGACAGTCGACGTCACGCGCTTCGATAACTGAATCGGCGTCAATATCGCAGAACAGTGAAATTTTGTTGCGGATTTCTTTCGTCAGCGAGCGCACAGTGCGGCAGACAATCAGGTCGGGCGCGAGGCCGATCGCGCGCATTTCCTTAACCGAATGCTGCGTCGGCTTCGACTTCATTTCGCCGATTGCCTTTGAATAGGGAATATAGGTGACATGCACGTAGCAGACATTGTCGCGGCCAACGTCGCCGCGCATCTGCCTGATCGCTTCGAGGTAGGGCAGACTCTCGATGTCGCCAACGGTGCCGCCGACCTCGACGATGGTGACGTCGGCGTCGTTTATGGCGGCCACCCGCACGATGTTTTCCTTGATGCAGTTGGTGATATGCGGGATAACCTGCACGGTGGCGCCGAGATAATCGCCGCGACGCTCTTTGCTGATGACGGTCGAGTAGACCTGTCCGGTGGTTACGCTGTTGTAGCGCGTAAGGTTGGTGTCGATAAAGCGCTCGTAATGGCCGAGATCGAGGTCGGTTTCGGCGCCGTCTTCGGTGACGAATACCTCACCGTGTTGATACGGGCTCATTGTGCCAGGATCGACGTTGAGATACGGATCGCACTTCATGATCGTTACATTCAACCCGCGCGCCTTGAGCAGCATGCCCAGCGAGGATGCGGTAATCCCTTTGCCGAGCGACGACAAAACCCCTCCGGTAATGAATACAAATCTCGCCATCTCTATCTCCTTATCTTTTCGTGCTCGTAATCGCAATCGTTCTCGCACCTGGGCGCGCTGTTTCCTCAGGCGCCCTGGCACTAGCGCATCCTGCGCGTCGTAATCGTAATCGTTCTCGCACTAGCGCATCATGCACATCGTAATCGTTCTCGTTCTCGCACTAGCGCATCATGCACATCGTAATCGTAATCGTTCTCGCACTAGCGCATCATGCACATCGTAATCGTCATCCTGCGCGTAGTCGCAGGATCCAGAATGCCGGTAAAGTCATGGATTCTGCGACTCCGCTTCGCTACGCGCAGAATGACAAAGGTTCGTTCTCGTAATTGTCTTCGGCCTGCTCAACTTTACTACAAATCTGCGCCAATCTGTGCAATCACCCGGGCGCTTCTTTCCTGATGCGCCCAAGTATCACCCACCTCCTGTGGGCGACTGCGGATTCTGCCATTCTTATTCTTCTCTTCTTAGTGCCTCTGTGCCTTAGTGCGATCAATTCTTCTTAACCTGTGCGTAGCAGAAACTGCCTTCGTAGCACCAGCAATTAGCAGCTCGGCCTGCTCAACTCTACTACAAATCTGCGCCAATCTGTGCAATCACCCGGGCGCTTCTTTCCTGATGCGCCCAAGTATCACCCACCTCCTGTGGGCGACTGCGGATTCTGCCTTTCTTATTCTTCTCTTCTTAGTGTCTCTGTGCCTTAGTGCGAGCAATTCTTCTTAACCTGGCATAGCAGAAACTGCCTTCGTAGCACCAGCAATTAGCAGCTCGGCCTGCTCAACTTTACTACAAATCTGCGCCAATCTGTGCAATCTGCGGATTCTGCCTTTCTTATTCTTCTCTTCTTAGTGTCTCTGTGCCTTAGTGCGAGCAATTCTTCTTAACCTGGCATAGCAGAAACTGCCTTCTTAGCACCAGCAATTAGCAGCTCGGCCTGCTCAACTCTACTACAAATCTGCGCCAATCTGTGCAATCTGCGGATTCTGCCTTTCCTATTCTTCTCTTCTTAGTGCCTCTGTGCCTTAGTGCGAGGCTCCTGTCTTTATCTTTCCCGTCGGCGGCGCAATTCTTCTCTGACGCGTTCGAGGTCGGTCAGCGTGTCGACCCCGATAGAATCCCGTGCTGCCGGCAGAACCCTGATTTTGATACCGTGATAGAGCGCGCGCAACTGCTCGAGGCTCTCGACCTTTTCGAGATCGCAGGCCGGCAGACCCGTCAGCTGCAGCAGAGTGTCACGGCGGTAACCGTAGACACCGACATGCTTGCGCGGCGCGAAGCGTTCGTAGCTGCGCGGGAACGGAATAATACTGCGTGAAAAGTAAATGGCGTCGTCATTACAGTCGACGACGAGTTTGACGGCGTTGGGGTTGTTTTCATCTTCGGGCTGCAGCGGAAACCACAGCGTAGCCATGTTAACCGCCGGGTCAGCAAATGCCTCAGCTGTGCGGCGCAAGCCTTCGCCGTCGATCAGCGGTTCATCGCCCTGAATGTTTACATAGACGTCGGCGGCGGTCTGGCGCGCGACTTCCGCGACACGCGCGGTGCCGCTTGGCAGTTGCGGGTCGGTCAGGTAGGCCTTGAAACCGCACTTTTCGACGGCTTCGACAATTTTGGGCGAATCAGTGGCCACGACGACCTCGTCGAAAGCGCCGCTGTTCATGGCTGAACGTGCGGTCATTGCCACCAGCGGTTCTCCTTCAAGGTCGGCCAGCATTTTTTCCGGCAGCCTGGTTGAGGCCAGTCGGGCCGGAACAACGCCGATAACTGAATAATTGCGCTTATTTGCCATTGTTTTTCAGGATTCCTGTGGTTGAATGGCCGGGCAGCAGTGGCACGACCCGGACTTCGCCGCCATGGCCGGTGACCCAGTCAGCGCCAACTATGGTGTCGTGATTGTAATCGCCGCCTTTGACGAGAATTTTTGGCGTCAGCGCTTCGATCAGCTGCTTCGGCGTGTCTTCGTCGAAGCCGACGACATAGTCGACACAGGCCAGCGCGGCGAGCACCGCGGCGCGGTCTTCGAAACAATGGTAGGGGCGGGTTTCGCCTTTGAGGCGTTTGACCGAACTGTCGCTGTTGAGCCCGACGATCAGCAGTTCACCGAGTTTGCGCGCTTCTTTGAGCACATAGACATGGCCGGGGTGCAATATATCGAAGCAGCCATTGGTAAAAACCGCCTGCCGCCCGGCAATCGCTGCCGCCAGCGTAACAATCTGCCCGTGGCGCAAAACCTTCTCAGACGGCAGTGCCGGTGCCCGGCCGGCGACCGGAAAAATCTCTTCTTCTACAGATCGGCACAGGCTGTGCACGAGCAGTCCGTGGATTTCCTGGATGCGCGGGGTCTGCGTTGACGGAGCCCGCAACGTGATATCGGCGCTCTGCGACAGCTTTGAATCCCGGCTGCCGGTCATGGCGACGGTTGTGATTCCCATTTCTTTTGCAGCTTTGAATGCTTCGACGATATTCGGCGAGTTGCCACTGGTCGAAATGCCGATCAACACATCACCGGCACTGCCCAGCCCTTGAACCTGCCGCTTGAAAACCTGGTCGTAACCGTAATCATTGGCGATAGCGGTAAAGGTCGCCGATGGTGTGCAGAGCGAGATGCAGGGCAGTGAAGCGCGGTCGTAGCCAAAGCGGCCGACGAGTTCGCCGGCAAAGTGTTCGGCATCAGCTGCCGAACCGCCGTTGCCGCATACCAGTACGCGGTTTTTGCGGCGCAGGGCAGTGACCAGAGTGTCTACGGTTTTTGCGAAAACTGCCGGCAGCTCGCTTTCTGCCGCCGACCAGGCGGTAATGCTCATTGCTCTGAGGTCTTCGTTAAAATATTTCTTCATGCTGTTTTATCCCGGTTCTACTCTTTTTCGTCATCCTGCGCGCAGTCGCAGGATCCAGTATTCCATAAAGTCATGGATTCTGCGACTCCGCTTCGCTCCACGCAGACATTAAGTCCTCCATAATCGTCCAAGTCTTCGGCCTGCCTGCTCTAACACAAATCTGGGCCAATCTATGCAATCTGCGGATTCTGCCTTTCCTTCTTCTTCTCTTTCTCCGTGTCTCTGCGTCTCCGTGCGAGGTCTTGCAGTTTCTGCTTTTCTCTTCTTCTTGAGCTCATGAGTCGATGCGCGCTTCAGCCAGCGGTGACGGCCCTTCCAAAGCTGAGGTCGTAATGTTCGAGTATCTGGTCGCCCGATGCCGACGCGGTGCCGATAATTCCTACTACTACTCCTGCAGCAAGATTAGCTACTTCTGCGGCCTGTTGCATGCTGCAGCCGGCGGCAATCCCGAGGCTGAACGTTCCGATCACCGTATCACCGGCGCCGGTAACATCGAAAACCTTGATGGCGCGCGTCGGAATCGTGACCGGCGGCTTGCCCTTTTCGAACAGGCTCATACCGTGCTCGCTGCGTGTGATCAGTATGGCATCGGCGCCGCTGTTTTTGAGCAGGTCGAGCCCGCCTTTCATGACGTCTTCCTCTTTGTCGAAAATACGGCCAAGCGCTGATTCGGCTTCTTTGGTATTAGGCGTGATGATAGTCGGCTTTTTATACATCGGAAAATTCTTGAGCTTGGGATCAACGGCAATGAATTTGCCAAGCTTGCGGAAGCGGGCAACCACCTCTTTAAAAAGCTCGTCGACAATCACGCCCTTGGCGTAATCAGAAATTATGACGCCGTCGAGCTCGTCGGCCATGTCGAGCATGGTGCCGAGTATCGCTTTCTGGCGCTCGTAATCGATATTATCGGTGTTCTCGCGGTCGACGCGAATCATCTGCTGGTTCTGCCCGAGAATGCGGGTTTTGACCGAAGTGCGGCGGCCCGAATCGATTATCAGGCCGGCAGTGCCGATTTTATCGCTGACCAGCGCCTCGTTGAGGCGGCGGCCGGCGCCATCATCGCCGACGATACCGAAAATATGGGCTTTCGCCCCGAGCGCCACAAGGTTGCTCGCGACGTTAGCCGCGCCGCCCGGGCGCCAGGTCTCGGTCTTGACCTGCACAATCGGAACCGGGGCTTCCGGAGAAATGCGGTCGACCTTTCCCCAGCAGAATTCATCGAGCATAACATCGCCGAGTACGGCGATACTGCACCGGGAAAAGTCTTTCAATATCTTTTCGAGCTGGTTTCGCTGCATATCCTTTTTCCTTCTCGCACCGGCAATAACAGGGCTGCCAATTGATGCCGAAGTCTATCACCCTCTTCCCAAATCGTCAAGCAATCGGAAAACTAACACTTATCCACAGATTGCGCCGATTACACAGATTGAACAGCCAATTTCTTCAAGCTGCTGACAGCAGAGACTTCCGCTGCCGGCAGAGATATTTGCCTGCTATGGCCTGCTCAACTATCAAAAATCGGCGCTATCTGCGAAATCGGCGGATTCTCTCCGCTCTTTGCAGTTCAGGCTTTATCTGACGTTTTAACTTTGCGCCGGGTGCAGGGTTATGGTATAAAAGACAAAACCATATCGAGCAGGAGATATTATGCAGACTCATCCGTTTGCCAGAAAAACTGTCTACTTTGCAGTGCTGGCCTGCCTTTTTGCCGTTGCAATCGTCGCCGTGGCGCACGCCTCGTCTGTTGTCGAATTCACCGCGGTTGGCCGGGTTGAGTCGATCTACCGCGACCGCGTTACCATGCGCATTCTCGATATTATCAGTTCTGACACTGCGCAGTTGCCGGTGAGCGAGAACAGCTGGGTCAGCTTCGACCTGCCAAAAGAATTTCGCGATCGCGACAAACGCGGCCGCCGCACCCGTGACCAGATCAATTACGGAACGCTGCTCCAAACCGCTTTGATCGGAAACATCGCGACCGAGTATGAGCTGAAAAAGGATGATGCTGCGCCTGAGAAGGTTAAGCAGGAAATGCCGACCGTTCTGCTCTGGATCGCTCAGTCTGTAGTCAAGGTCAAAGACGCTGGGCAGTATGACAGCGAAGAAGACAAGCAGGAAAAGACTGAATCTAAAAAAGGCAAAAAACGTCGCCGCGAGAAAAAAGAAAAGAAGCCCGAAGAGCCCATTAAAATCTGGACCCAGGAAGAAACCGTGCGTGGCTCAGTTCTGGTCAAGGGCGAGCAGATTTATCTCAAAGAAGACCGCCTTGGCAAAAAAGACCGGGGTCTGCATATTGTCAGCGAATCCTGGTCAGAAAAACTCAAGGGCTTTGATGGCAGCCGTGTTGTGCTGCATGGTGTTACCCACCGCACCGGCCTGGCATCAGGAACCATGGAAGTTCAGAATCTGATGCGCATTTACCCGAAATAAGGAGGATCGCGCATGACCAGCAGAACATGGCTCGTTGCCTTGCTTGGCGTAGTGATTATGGCTTTCGCCGCCGGCTGCGGCCAGCCTAAAGAACCACCCAAACCCAAAACTCTCGAATTTCAGCTGCATAACCAGCAGACCGGTTTGCCAGAAAATGCCGTGACCTCTCTGGTGGCATTTGGCGGAAAAGTCTGGGCCGGTTCCCAGAAAGGCCTGTTCTGCTACGACGGCGTGAACTGGCAGATTCACCAGAGAAAGAACACCAACGTTCTCGGCTCAGATATTATCGAAGACCTCAAGGTCTCTGACAACATTCTCTGGATCGCCACCGACAACGGCGCCTGCCGCTTCGATGGCACTGGCTGGGCCTCGGTTTACACCGGAGGTCGCGCCCGCTCGGTAATTGGTCGTGGCTCTGAACTGGCGGTAGCCACCGCCTATGGCGTGGTCTACTCGAATGGCGGCGCGCCAAAGACTCTTGGCCGCGAGAGTGCCGGTCTGGTCATGGACGAAGTGAACCAGGTAATATTCGACACAAAAGGCCAGCTTTGGGCAGGCACCCGCGCCGGAATCGGCAAGCTTTCATCTGAAATGTTCCAGAACTTTACCGGCCCTGCAAAGTCGGTAATGGGCTCGTCGCTGATCGATGTTCCGGCCAGCCCGTCTAATTGCCGCCTGCCGGGTAATAATATCAAGGTCATGCTGCCTTTCGGCGATCTGATGGCAATCGGCACTACCAGCGGCCTGACAGTTACCGATCTGATGAACAATTATACCAATTATATGTCGCAGCATCGCGACTGGGCTCAGCGTGGCGGCCAGATTGTCGAAGATACGGTGCCCGGAAACAGTCCGCTGCCCGGCAATGTTATCACCGCTCTGGCGCGCAGTGATGGCGGCGAAATGCTGTTTGTCGGCACAGACAAAGGTCTCGGCGTATTGAATGGCAGCGAATGGCTCAAGCTGAATGAGCTTGTGCCAGGCTTCCCGGCGCTGGCCATCAGCGGTGTCGCTTACCTGAATGGCGATCTCTGGGTCGGCACCAGCGAAGGCGTCTACCAGATCAAAAAGCTCTCAGCCCTTCTTGATAAGCCGGCCCCCGCCGCCAACTGAGTTTGTCCTCGTCGTGCTCAGCCTGAGCGATTGCGAAGATCTTGATTTGTCATTCTGCGCGAAGCGAAGCGGAGTCGCAGAATCCAAGACTTTATGACATTCTGGATCCTGCGACTGCGCGCAGGACGAAGCAAAAGAGCACGAGAACGAGTCAAGAATATGATTAGATACACACATTCACAGCATTTTCAACGTAACTGGCTGATAATAATGTTACTGATTGTCGCTGGCAGTGCCGGGGCGCAGGAACTTGCCAGCGCGGGAGCCGCGGCGCCGGGGCAGGGGATAGCCCTGCCCGCTGACATCAAGTTCATTCTGATGACACTTGGCGGCGGCGGCCTTGCCGGCTGGGCCGTCGGCTTTACGCTGAAAAAAGTGGCCAAGCTCGCGGCGCTGGTGCTCGGTGTTTGCTTTATTTCGATTCAGTATCTCGCTTATAACCGCTACATAACGATTGACTGGGAACGCATCAAAACCACCGTGCCCGACGAAACCATCGAGCAGTCGGCCAGCAGCCTGATGTCAGTGCTGACCTATAATCTGCCATTTGCCGGGTCTTTTGCTGTTGGCTTCTGGATGGGCTTTCGCAAAGGCTGATGCTGATAGCGCAACAGATCAGGGAATGGTTCGCGGCAAACCGGCAGCGCCTGACCGGCCGTGGTGTCTGGTTTCAAGGTGGCGAGCCCGGCACGCAGAATCCTGAAGAATTTTCACGCGCCCGGCTGCGCGTGCTTATCGTGCGCCTGTCGCCATACAGCGAAGTAGCCGCCGGCATAACCCACACCTATTTATACCAGATGGCCGCAGCGGTCGCCGGTGTATTCGTCGATATGGCCTTCATGCCACCCGAAAACGATGAACGCCTTTTTCGCGAGGCCGGTGTTCCGCTGTTGTCCGGGGTTGGCAGCAAAGAGCCGGCCACCGCCTTCGATCTTGTCGCAGTCAGTAATTCAGTGCTGCAGGAACTGATCAATCTGCCCGCGCTGCTGCGCTATTCCGGCCTGCCGCTGTCATGCCGGCAGCGCGATGAACAGGGCAGTCCACTGCTTGTGCTTGGCGGCAGCAACTCATACACCCATTCAATCCTGCATGGACCGGTTAGCGGTGACTGTGGTCTGGTCGATGCCGTGCTGATGGGCGATGGCGAGCAGGTTTTTGCGCGCATGCTCGCGCTGCTGCGCGACAACGCGACTCTGCCACGGTCAGAGAAATTGTCACTGCTGCAAAGCTCGCTGCCCGGCTTGTATCTGCCGGGCTCTTACCACCAGGTTTTTACCGATAACCCGTCATTGGTCGGTTCGCTTCCATCCAGATGCTCACCGACCAATGACGGTGAACTCATTGCGATTGAAGCAGAAGCCGGTGCGCCGTTGCCGGTGCCCAGCAATAAAACTGCATGTAGCGACACATCTGAGACCTGGCTTGGCGGACCATTGCTTTATGAAGGCGCCGGCAGCTCGCATGTTCTGGTTTCGGCCGGCTGCCCGTCGTTCTGCTCGTTCTGTAAAGAATCATGGGAGCAGAAGCCTTATCGCGAGACTCCTCTCGAACAGGCACTTGCCGCTGCCAGACAGTTAAAGGCCGGGCTTGGTCTGAGCGAAATTTCGCTGATGACCTTTAACGCCAATACCTGCAGCGACATCTACGCGCTGGTTGACCGCCTGGGGCAGATGTTCGCGCGGGTTTCGATAAAGAGTCAGCGCTTCGACGCAGTCGTTAATGCGCCAGAACTGCTCGATCTCCAGTTCGAAGCCGGCAAGCGCACCTACACCTGCGCAATGGAAGGCATCAGCGACCGCATGCGCATTCTGTTGCAGAAGAATCTCGACGAAAAGACGATTCTTGCCGGCGTCGATCTGCTGATGCAGCGCAATATGCGGCAGATGAAGGTTTTTCTCATTCTGACCGGTTACGAGCAGGATGCCGATGTCGACGAATTCAGGGCCTTTCTCGAAAAGATCAGGCAGCGCACTGCCGGTGGCAAAGCGCGGCCGCGTCTGACTTTTTCGTTTGCCGTGTTGTTCCGGGCGCCGCAGACGCCGATGCAATATGCTCCATCACGCTGCAGCGCTGCTGCAATGCAGAAACAGCTCGATGCTTTATGTGCGATTATCAGCGCTGCCGGCTTCGAAGCGCGAATCAGCTCCGGCCCCGAAGATGCCGAAGTCTCAGAGTTTATTGCCTACGCCGATCGCCGGCACACGCCGATTCTCGTCGAGGCTTCGATTGCGCGTGGCTTTCGCTATCACGGCGAGATCAGCCGCAAGCTGCATGAATTCTGGCGGCAGCGGCTCAAGCAGTTGCGGCTCACGCTTCTGTGTGACAGCGAACGTTCGCCCGCAACCGTGTTTCCGTGGGATGACATCGATACTGGTATCAGCAAAACATTTCTTTACAAAATCTGGCAACAGATCGAGAGCGGCGGCGAAATCAGGGCCTGCCTGGCCGCGCCATGGGGTTCCGGTAAATGCGCCGGCTGCGGTGCCTGCCGCTCGCCTGGCGAAATGTCCGCCCTTAACCAGCTTGGCCCTGAGTTGTCGCCAACACGCGCAAAGCCGGCAGAACAAAAAACAGGTCAGCTCTGGCTGTTGTTCAGGGTTCCAGCCAGGTGGGCTTACTGCAGTCGCGAGTTCGTCGCCGCCGCGCTGGCGCGGCGTTTTATGCTCGATGTGCCCGGCGCTGTCGACTGGTTTCGGCGCGTCGAACTGCTTGAACCCGCGTTCTTTTCACATGGCCTGGCATTAGCATGCCTCAACGGGTGCGGAAAAGCTCCAGAATTGCCGCGTAACGCAGAAACTGTCATCGGCGGGGCGCACGTAGCTGCGCATGATAGCAGCGATATCGAGATTGTTTCCCTGCTGCCATCGGTCAAAAAGGCCGAAGAGTGCCTGTACCCGATGCTGCTCGCGGCAAATATGCCCGGCGAAACTGGCGCTGTCGCGCGCGAAATTGATGAACTGCTTACCCGCTATAAGCTGAAAAACCAGAAACAGCGCCAGAACGGCTGGATGAACTGGCAGATCAACACCGGCCAGGCCAAAAAATCCGGCCTGTCTAAAATCAGCCTGCGCGAAGAAGACGCGCTGCTGCAGGTCACCCTGCTCAGCCAGCCCGAGCTGTTCATGCTCAACAAACTCTTCGCCGACCATCCCCCCGCCATCATCAGGCTAAGCTGCCCGCCAAAAGGCTGACCGCAGATATCCCCTCCTGCTCGTGCTCAGAGATGCGGCAATCGTTGTTCTCTCGACGGCAATTTTGGACCTGATGCAATCTTGTCTTTAATTGGCTATATGTTATATTAATCATATGAAGGTTCGAGAAATCATCAAGTTGGTAGAAAAAGATGGCTGGGTGATGGTTGCCAGAAGAGGCACAAACCATCGACAGTTCAAGCACCCTGAGAAATCTGGCCGGGTTACTATTTCAGGGAATCCTGGCGATGATGTCGCGCCAGGCACTCTCAACAGTATTTTAAAACAGGCTTTGCTTAAAGGGAGTTTTTGATGAAAGAATTTTTGATCGTTATTGAAAAGGCTGGTAAAAACTATTCTGCATACGCACCCGATCTGCCAGGGTGTGGTGCAACTGGCAAAACCCCTGAACAGGCCAAAGCGAACCTGCGCGAAGCGATAATTTTTCATATCGAGGGCTTGAAAGAGGATGGTTTGCCGGTTCCCGAGGCAAACTCAATTTTCGATCGCATCGCCGTCTGACTTCAATACAAAATGAATAACGACCATTACCATTACGAAAATTATGCGCGGACAGCTGGATACCAGCTGGTCGCCGGTGGTGACGAGGCAGGGCGTGGGCCATGGGCCGGGCCGGTTTATGCGGCGTTTGTTATTCTCGATGACAAGCAGCGGATAGAAGGCCTTGATGACTCGAAAAAGCTCAGCCGCAAGCAGCGTCGCACGCTTTTTGAGCAGATACGTGGCCAGGCGCTGGCATTCGGGGTTGGCACCGCCAGCCCTGAAGAAATCGACCGCATCAATATTCTCGAAGCAACCCGCCTGGCTTTTAAACGGGCGTTTGCCGAACTGCAGCAGTCGCCGGATTATGTTCTGCTCGATTTTATCAAGCTGCCGTGGCTGCAGCTGCCGCACCAGGCTTTCGCGCGCGGTGAATCGATCAGCGCTTCGGTAGCGGCAGCCTCGATTCTCGCCAAAGAAGCGCGTGACCGCTATATGGAAGAAGTTGCGCAGACTTACCCGCAATACGGTTTTGACAAACACATGGGTTATGGCACAGCGGTGCATCAGCAGGCTCTGCTGGCGCACGGACCCTGTCCGCTGCACCGCAGGTCGTTTAAACCGATAAAGAAGCTGCTGCCCGATGAAAATTTATTCAGCTGTCTCTGATCCGGGCGCCGGCCGTCAGGTCAACGCCGAAGTCATCGCCAGCGAAGGCGGGCGCTCACTTGTTCTGGTAAATGGCAAACCGACTGCTGTTGCCGGCAATTTAACGGTCGGGCACCAGATGTCGGGTCACCTTGCCGCGACCGATGGCGGATTCAGCATCATTGCCGGCGATAACTCAAGCGGAGTGTCGGCCGAAAAGCTGCTGAACAATGCCGGCATTCATGAAGGCGGCAGCGAGCTGACCAGTGCTTTCAAGCGCTACGGCGTCGTACTCAGCCAGGAAAACCTCAAGCTGGCTGGCGAAATTCTTAAAACTCTGCCCGATACAACGCTTAATCGACTCAATGCCGGGGTAATCGCGTTGCTGCTGGCAAAGAAGCTGCCGGCTGCCGGCTTCGCGCTGCTGCGTGATTATCTTGGCGGCAACCTCAAATTTGCATCTCTGCTGGCCGGTCTCGATAAGTCGGTGCTGGCAGGTCTGCGCGAATCCTGGGGGCAGGGCCGCATGATGGAAGCCTTGCAGCAGCTGATAAAGAACGGCATGTCTGGTGCCAGGACAGCAGGAATGCTGCAAGTTGAAAAGGTCGAGGAGTTTGTCGTCAATCTGCAGTTTCAGGAGATAATGACGCGCCAGGCAGAAAACGGCAACGAGGGCCGCATGTATTTTCAGTGGCCATTATTCTGGAACGGGCAGGATCTTCCTGATACGCTCGAAGGTGAAGCTTTTCTGCCAGATGGTAACGATCCTGAACAGGGTTTCAGTATTCGTTTGCTGGTCAACCCGCCGGCGCTCGGGCAGGTCGAAGTTGCCATGCACCAGCTCAAAACGAACCTGTGGGTGCATTTTGGTGTTGAAACCAAGGCAATCGAACTGGTGCGAGGGATATTTCCGCTGCTGCAGGAAAGACTGGCAGCTGACCAGCAATGGGAAAATATGCGCTTTACCGTCGGCCGGGTGCGTCTGCTCAACGATTTTTTCAGCAGCGCCGAAGAAGCCTCGCCGGTTGATTCTGCGCAGAAGTCCGGGCGAATTGATCTGAGGGTATAAATGGCCGAAAAGAAACGGGTCGACATAAAATACGATGACGTGGCGGTAGCCATTAAATACGCCTTTGGCGAGGCCGGTGAGGCCCCGACAATAGTCGCGTCGGGTCGCGGCTGGCTGGCTAAGCAGATTGTCGAACTGGCAGAAGAGCATAAAGTGCCAATGCGCCAGGAAAAGGTGCTCGCCGAATCGCTGGCGAAAATACCGGTCGGCGTCGAGATTCCACCGGAACTCTGGGGCGCCATGGCCGAGATTCTCGCGCAGATTTACCTGCTCGATCAGCGCAGTCGTTCATGAGTGATGCCCGCAAACAACTCGGCAACAACGGCGAAGATCTCGCGCTGCGCTATCTCGAAAAGCTTGGCATGCAGCTGGTCGACCGCAATTACCGCTGGCGCGGCGGAGAAATCGATCTGATCGTGCGCGACGGTGCCGTGCTGGTATTTGTCGAAGTGCGCAGCAAAAGCGGCGCTGCCCATGGCAGTCCCCTCGAAACCATAACCTACAAAAAACGCCGTCAGATCGAGAGATGCGCGCGGCAATATCTTGCTCACAAAAAGGTCAGCGCAGACGTCTGCTGCCGCTTCGACGCCGTCGGTGTGCTGCTTCCCGCAAATGATCAGCCAGAAATTAACTACGTTCGCGACGCCTTCAGACTCGGTGAATAAACAAGATTACGCTCTTCAGCCGCAACGAACCCTTGCCATTCTGCGCGTAGCGGAGCGCAGTCGCAGAATCCATGCCTTTAGCGATATTCTGGATCCTGCGACTTCGCGCAGGATGACGATTACGACGCGCAGGATGCGCTAGTGCCAGGGCGCATGAGGAAACAGCGCGCCCAGGTGCGAGAACGAGCAAATAAGACCTGTTGGAGCTTGACTCTATATATAGGCGTGCAATAAGATAGAGCGCTGCATGTTTATCGTTAAGGCTGGCAGGCAAGCTGCCGATTAGAATGAAAAATTTACACTTACAGGTGATTGCATGAAACGTTTTGTCATACTTTGTATTCTGCTTTTAACCGCCGCTGCTGGGGCGTGGGCGCAGATTCCGTCGCAAAATAGCCTTGCCGGGACTTCCGGCAAGCTGAAAACTGGCGGCGGCGTTATCGGGCAGCCCGGCAAAATGGTTGCCCCGGCAGACCTGCCAAAGACCGATGCCGGCATGGTTGATAAAAAAAGTGCCGAATACTACAAATGGCGGCTGGAACAGCTGCAAAAGTCGCTTTACGAGCGAACCCGTGCCGATATAATCAAGGAAAAGGCGGATGCGGCCGTACCGTTTTTGCAGAAGAAAGCGAAAGATGAGCGTTTTGATGAGCTGCAGGAATTGCGCGATGCACAGGCGGCAGTTCCGGTTACCGAAAGCGAAATCGAAAAAGAAGTGCAGAACAGGCTCGAGACCGTTCTGCAAAAGTTCGGCAAGGCATTTTTCGATGAAGGCGAAATGGCTCAGGCAACGCTTTTTGCCAGCACGGCTCCTTCTGATTACCGCCTTGGGCCCGGTGACGAGCTCAAGATCATCGTCTGGTCAGAGCTCGGTGACGAAACTGTCTATGATGTCCAGGTAAACCCGGAAGGCCAGGTTTATGTGCCGATTCTCGGCATTCTAGGTGTTTCTGGCCGCACGGTTGGCGAATTTGAGCAGACCGTTCTCGGCAGTCTTTCTGGTAAATTCAAGCATTTCAAGGGCCAGGTGACACTGAGCAAGGTGCGCACCATACAGATTTTCGTGGTTGGTGAAGTTGAAAAACCCGGCGCCATGACTGCTTCTGGTCTGGCTACCGCTTTTACCGCTCTCTATCAGGCTGGCGGCCCGACCGAACGTGGTTCGATGCGTTTGATCAAGGTTCTCAACAGCAATGGTCAGGCGAAAGAGATTGACCTTTACCGCTATCTGCTCTCTGGCGACCGCAGTCAGGATATTCCGCTGACCAACGGCGACACAGTGTTCGTGCCGACAGTCAGTTCCCAGGTCAGTATCAGCGGCATGGTAACCCGTCCGGCTGTATATGAAATCACTGAAAACACTTCGCTGGCACAGGCACTGTTGATGGCCGGCAACGTGCAGGCCCGCGCCTATTCAGGTCGCGTGCAAGTTACGCGCTGGAGCGGTGACAAGCGGCGACAGACTTATGACATCAGCCTCAACGATCAGGCCGAACTCGACAAATTTATGCTGATGAATGGTGATGAAGTAATCGTGGAGCGCGCTACCGAAAAGGTTGGCAATCAGGTGGCCATCGCGGGTGCAATTACCCGCCCCGGCGAATACGCCTGGTCGGCCGGCATGAAAGTTGCCGATCTCATCGCGCGCGCCGGCGGAATAGTAAAAGAAGAAACCAGCCTCGAACACGGCCAGATTGTTCGCAAGACAACGGCCGGCAAAGAAGAATTGCTCTCTTTCAACGTAAAATACGCGCTGCTCGATGACAAAGCGCAGAACCTCGAATTGCAGCTTCTCGATCATGTGAAGCTTTTTTCGCAGAGCGATGTGACTGCAGAAACCAGGTTCGTCAACATTGACGGCGCCGTGCGCCGCCCCGGCCAATATGTTTACCGCGATGGTATGAAGCTTGCCGATCTGGTAATGAGTGCGCGAGGCTTGTCTGTAGACGCTTCGGGCGACGCAGAAATTGCCCGGGCCGGCAGTGGCGATCGCAGTGAAATCGTTTCGGCAAACGTGCAGAAAGCCCTTGTTCACACTGATTCAGCAGATAACGCAATACTGCAGCCACTCGATCGCATAAGCATTCTTGCCCGCGGCGATGCGATGATCGAGCCGGAGGTTGTGTATATAAAGGGGCATGTGCGACGCCCCGGCCCCTACGCTCTCAAACACCGTGGCGAAAAGCTTTCGAGTGTCATCGAACGCGCTGGCGGTTTGATCCCGGATGCCTTTGCCGAAGGCACGGTTTTTTTGCGGCGCGCCGAACATATCACGACCGACAAAC
This sequence comes from Candidatus Riflebacteria bacterium HGW-Riflebacteria-1, assembly GCA_002839445.1. Taxonomy (GTDB): domain Bacteria; phylum Muiribacteriota; class Ozemobacteria; order Ozemobacterales; family Ozemobacteraceae; genus Rifleibacterium. The sequence goes on along the minus strand of PGYB01000003.1, from coordinate 403,404 downwards.
AGCTGGAAACCGCCGAAAATGTTCAGGAAGAAATGTTTCGCCAGGCCACTCTCGACCTGCGTGCAGATCTGCTGCGTTCGGGCGCCAAACTCGAAACCGGCAATGTTAAGACAGATCTGTCTGCCGGCACGGTGGCGGAGCAGATGAAGGCGGCCGGTGGCACTGTTGCCAACGAAGAAGTCGCGAAGAGCACTACTTCAGAAGAGACTTCCGGTTTCGGCGGCATCGAGATGCGCTCACGCAAGGCCGGCAACCAGATGATGCGCATCCCCATTTCCCTCGAAGAGATTTTAAGTGGCAAGGCTGAGGATTATGAAGACCTGACGCTGCTTGATGGCGATCAGATAACGATTCCGGTAATGCCAAAAACCGTATCGGTTATTGGTGCGGTGGTGAACCCGACCACTATTATTTTCAACAAGAGTCGCGATGCCCGTTATTACATCAATCGCGCCGGTGGGTTTACGTCGCACTCAGACCATCGCCGCACCGTTCTGGTCAAGGCAAATGGCGAAGTAATGCCAATGCGCAGTGTGCGAAAAATTGGCCGCGGTGATATCATTCTGGTGCCGCCAAAACCCAGACTGGTTCGGCCAGACAAGCTCAAGGAGCTTGGCAATATCGCCGGCATTATCGGTAATCTGGCAGTGACCTACAAAGTTGTCAACGACGCAAAATGATTGATGAAAGAGGTATGATATGAGCCCAGCGAATACTCTTGCGAAGATTGTAAAACGTAACGGACAGGTAGTGCCGTTCGACAAGGAAAAGATCGTTAACGCCATTTTTCGGGCGGCGGTGGAAGTGGGCGGCCATGATCGGCGCCTCGCCGAGATTCTCGCCGAAAAGGTTGTGCATCAGCTTGAGCTGAGCAAACAGCCGCCGGCGCTGCCCAGCGTCGAAGAAGTTCAGGATATCATCGAGAAAGAACTCATCGAGTCAGGCCACGCCAAGACCGCCAAGAAGTTCATTCTTTATCGCTATGATCACAACAAGCTGCGGCAGGGCGTCGAAAAGCAGAGTTCGGCTTCGTCGGGAAACATTCCCTACAAGAAGATCTGGCAGGTGCTGAGCTGGGCTGTTGATCACAACTGCTACAGCGTCGAAAAGATCAACGAACACATCGAAAAAGGCACCTACCCGCAGCTGGTCGCTGACGTAACTGCCAAATACGACGCTGATATCGCTTCGGCGGCCGAAAAGATTATTGCGCGCCTGCCTGAAGTGCGCATCGTCATCATTGCCGGACCATCGAGTTCGGGCAAGACTACAACCACCATCAAGGTCGGCGAGCATCTGCAAAGACAGGGATACGAGCTGGTTTCGATGGAACTTGACATGTACTATTTCAATCTTGAGCATCACCCGCGTGATGAATTCGGCGACTATGACTTCGAAACCCCAGAAGCGCTCGATCTCGCGCTGATCAACCAGCACCTTGCTGATCTACTCGCCGGCAAGACCATTCAGATGCCGCGCTATAACTTTAAGACTGGCAAGCGCGAAGCTGAAACCGACCCGATGAAGCTCGAAAAGAACCAGATTCTGCTGCTCGACAGCCTGCACGGCCTCTACGCCCCGATGACCAACAGCGTCAGCGACGAAAAGAAATTCAAGCTCTATATCGAAACCCTCTGCCAGATCAAGAACAATGCCGGTGAATTCATTCGCTGGACCGATGTGCGCCTGCTGCGCCGTATGGTGCGCGACTCATGGCACCGCAGCTACAACCCGCGCCAGACCCTTGAGCACTGGCACTACGTTCGCCGCTCAGAAATTCAGCACATTATTCCGTTTCTTGGCACGGTCGATCACGTTATCGACGGCTCATTGCCTTATGAACTGCCGATTTACAAGAAACATCTCTTTCATCACTTTCCCGATTTCGTCAAGGATTACCGCGAAGATCCCAAGCGCCAGGATGCCTATATCCGCGCCAAGCGCGTGCATGACCTGCTCGAATCCTTCAAGACCTGGGAAAACGAAGATGTCATTCCAAAAGACGTTCTGATCCGCGAATACATCGGCGGCAGCATCTACGAGTATTAGGAAAAAACTTATCCGCAGATTGCGCTGATTGGCGCAGATTTGCCTTAAGTATAAAGCAGGCCAGGATATTTTCTGGCCTGCTTTGACAATCTGTGAAATTCGCGAAATCTGCGGATGGTCTGCTGATTTTCTTCAGCCGGTTGATACTACCAGGCGCCGGGTGCGCGGGCCGTCGAATTCGCACAGGTAAATTCCCTGCCAGGTGCCGAGAACGAGCGCGCCACCGCTGACGATGAAATTGTGGCAGGTTCCGAGCAGGCTTGATTTGACATGGGCGTGGCTGTTGCCTTCGGCATGGCGGTCGGCAGCATCATGCGTCGGAAAAGCCTGCTCAAGCCGGCGCAGCATGTCGGTGACCACCGCCGGATCAGCGTTTTCGTTTATGGTCAGCGCCGCGGTAGTATGCGGCACTGCGACAAGAATATGGCCGTCTGTTATGCCAGAAGCTTTTACCGCCCTGGCGACCAGGTGAGTAACATCAACAAAACACTGTGACGCCGGCGTTCTTACGCTTTCTTCGTAGATCATTATTTTAATCCTTTGCAAGCACAATTTACTTCTGAATTTTTACCTGCCGTGTGGATGGTTAATTCGTGCGCGCACTATTGACAGAGCAAAATGAGGATCTGGCCGGGTTTAAGCTCGATCGTTGCCGGAAGTTCGGCGACGGCGCACTGGTAGTGACCGTCAGCAGCATAGACGGAGGCTTTCGCTGCGAGGCGCATGCGGCGTGGCAGTTTGATCGAACCAGAGCTTTTGCCGCTGTTGACGGCAACCATGGCGTGGCTGCCATCGGGCAGCGATTTAACGTAGCCTCTGATCCCGGGTTTGTCAGTCTGCCAGCTGCCGAACGGAATGACGACGCCTTCGCAGTTAAAGGCGCGATGACTGAACTTGATCTGGAGAATTTCGCTGATGAATTGAGGTAAATCGCTATCAATGCCGCGCGCGAACTCGGTCGGACCGGAGCGTAGAACGTCGATGCGCTCAAAAAGAGCTCTCTCAGAACCAGCGGCGAACATGAGGTCAGAGCTCATCAATGCCGCGAGTGCGAAGTCGAGCTTCATGATCTCGATAACCGCGCTTTGCGTGGGCAGGTCGAGCTGGCGCAGTGATTGCAGCTTTTCATACTGCACGAATTTGCGAACAATCGCCTTGTCATTGAGTCCTTTGACTTCGGCGCTGCGTACCCGTGCCAGCGCTTTCATCGCCGGCATCAGCGTGTCATGACTGCTGTAAATTGAGCAGGTTGGCACGCCGCCGCTGCGCTTGTAGAGCCGGTAGATATCGGCCGGAATATAAACGCCGCCGGTATACCAGTAGATGTTGTTGAAAAAACGCTGCGCGCCAGCGGCAATGCTGCTTTCTGCGAGTTTAACCAGGCGCGCCATGCCGAGATTCTCGGCAAGAAACCAGACATGCGGAAAGCGGCGCCGGGTCTCGCCGACGATGTGCTTGAGGCCCTTTTTGTCGAGACCCCAGGCTGCGTCAATTCTGATCGCGTTGACGTTGAGTTTTTCGACATGCGAAAAAATAACTTTTTCGAGCCAGTAATTCTGCAGTTCGTGATTAGAATTGTCGAGTTCGTAAGCGCCCCAGTTGATTCTAACCCTGTTGCCATCAGCGTCTTCGTCGTCGGCGCCAGCTTCGATACCTTTTGCCTCATGTTTTTTGAACCAGCCTCGTTTGAGGTTGGCAACCTGCCAGTCTGCGTGGTTGAAGGGAATATCGATCATGCGGTCCATGCCGAGATCTTTGACATAAAGCATGAAGTCGGCGAATGCTTCCCAGGTGCCGAACAACGGGCAGGGCTGCTCGTAATCGCGCACGACATAGGCCGAAAGGCCGGGCATAAAGTGCGGCAAAATGAGCAGCACGTTGACGCCGAGGCTTTTGAGTTCACCAACGTAATTTTTGAGAGAATCGATATCGGCAAAAAAGTTAAGCGGCACATCGGCGTAAATCTTGCCCTGGGCGCGCGGCTCAATTGGCAGATTTGGCCGGTTCGCTGCTGGCGCCAATTTTTTGCAGGGGTTAACAAAAATCTGATCGTTATGCATGCTTTACTCCGTGGTCTTGATTCCTGCTCTGCCGGCCGCTGACCTTTTGCGCAGGTGATTTAGCATTAGTTGCCTGACATAGTCACGCTTCTGCTTTTCGCTCATATTGCTGGTGTCTTTAACATAGATCTTGCCCGTCGGCACGCTGCTGTCGCTGAGATCGAGATCTTTAACCTCAATCAGCGAATCGCACAGAAGACTCGCCTGGTTATCAAGCATTTCGGCAAAGCCGCCGGTCGTGCCAAACAGCAGGTGGTGATCTTCGACATCGATTATGCTGATCAGTCCAGGTTCCATCGTGGCCAGCAGTGGCTGGCGCCCGGCCATGAAACCGACATAGCCATTTTTCGAAGGCAACATGATCTGCCGCGCCTCGAAGGTCTGCAGATGTTTTCCGGGTAATGCAATGCTTACTGAAAAAGTTTTCTTCATGCCTGTCTTTTCAGCTGCTCAGCCTTTTTTTCAACATCCTTGATGCTGCCGGCCATATAGAAGGCCTGCTCGGGAAACTGGTCGTAATTGCCTTCAACAATGCCTTTGAACCCCTCGATGGTTTCGTGCAGGGTGACAAAACGCCCGGTATGGCCGGTAAACTTTTCAGCAACGAAGAACGGCTGTGACAAGAACTTCTGCAGGCGCCGCGCGCGGTTTACCATTACACGGTCTTCATCGGAAAGCTCTTCCATTCCGAGAATTGCAATAATGTCAGCGAGTTCGCGGTAGCGTTGCAGAATTTCGATAACCCGCCGGGCCACGCTGTAATGCTCGGCTCCGACAAAATCAGGGGCGAGCAGGCGCGAGTTCGAAGCCAGCGGATCGACGGCAGGGTAGATGCCGAGTTCGACAATTTTGCGCGACAACACCGTCGTGGCGTCGAGATGCGAAAAAGTCGTAGCCGGCGCCGGGTCAGTAATGTCATCAGCCGGAACATAAATCGCCTGAACCGAGGTGATCGAACCGGTAACGGTTGTTGTGATGCGTTCCTGCAGAGTGCCCATTTCGGTGCCGAGAGTCGGCTGGTAGCCTACTGCCGAGGGCATGCGCCCGAGCAGCGACGATACTTCTGCCCCGGCCTGCACGAACCTGAAGATATTGTCGATGAACAGCAGCACATCCTGCGCCTCACGGTCACGAAAATACTCGGCCATGGTAAGCGCAGTCAGTGCTACGCGCAGACGAGCTCCCGGAGGTTCGTTCATCTGGCCAAAGACGAGACAGGTTTTGTCGATAACGCCTGACTGCTTCATTTCGAGGTAAAGATCGTTGCCTTCACGGGTGCGCTCGCCAACTCCGCCAAAAACCGAGACGCCACCATGCTGTTTGGCGATATTGTTAATCAGTTCCATGATCAATACGGTTTTGCCGACGCCAGCACCGCCGAAAAGGCCGATTTTTCCGCCGCGCGCGTATGGCGTCAGCAGATCGATGACCTTAAGACCGGTTTCGAGAACATCGGTTGTTTTGCCCTGCTGGCGAAAAGCCGGTGATGGGCGGTGTATTGGCCACCTTTCGCCGCTGCGTTCGATCGGGCCAAGATCGTCGATGGTTTCGCCGAGAACATTGAAAATGCGCCCGAGCACACGATTGCCGACCGGCACCGATATCGGTTTGCCGGTGTCTTTAACCGGCAGATCACGGCGCAGACCGTCTGTTGGCCCCATAGCAATGGTTCTGACAATGTCGTTGCCAAGATGCAGGGCAACTTCCAGGGTCAGTTTGCAGTTGAGAAGCGGGTTGTCGACTTCGATGGCATTATGAATGCTTGGTAACTGACCCGGCGGAAACTTGACATCGACGGCGGGGCCGGTAATCTGCACTATTTTTCCCAGACTCATGTTTATTGCTCCCTGGCTGGCTCAGTCTATTACTGAGATCCGGCGATAACTTCGGCGATTTCTCTGGTGATCAAAGCTTGTCGGCTGCGATTGAGGTCGAGTTTCAGCTCGTCGATGATTTCTTCGGCGCGATCGGTTGCTGAAGTCATCGCGGCCATGCGCGCGCTCTGTTCGGCTGCCGACGATTCGACAATCGAACGATAAAGCAGGTTGCGCAAATATCTTGGCATCAGCTGGCTGAAAATTTCCAGAGGTGACGGGTAAAAATCAAAGGGCAGGGCTGCCTTGGGCTGCGGTTTTGGCGGCATTGTGCTGATATCGATTGGCAGCAGGCGCAGACTGGTCAGATATCTGGCGACGGCAGAGGCGAAACTGGTGTAAACCAGGTGAATTTCATCGACTTTCTCGTCATTATACAACTCGAAAAGCTGGCGGGAAACGGCAAAAAGCTCATTGTCGAGCGTCTTGACCGTCAGATCAGGAAAGGTGGCGAAGAGCTCAAAACCTCTCTGCTCAAAGTAGCGTATTGCCTTGCGACCGATTACTACAATCTTTTTCTCGGGTGCAGTATGCTCTTCGATGACGCTTTGGGCGAAACGGTTTATATCGTGATTGAACCCGCCACACAGGCCTCGCTCACCGCCAATTACCACAATGCACGAACATTTTACCGGACGGGCAACCATGCATGGATGCTTGAAATAAGGCAGCTCGCGCTTGAGATCCTGCACCATGTGTTCGAACTTGGTGATATAGGCGTGGGTAAGGTTGATCGCTTCGATTGCCCGGCCGAGACGCGCGGTAGACATCATTTTCATCGCGCTGGTAATCTGCTGTGTCGTCGAGACACCGCTGATTTTCTGCCTGATATCACGTAAAGAAGCCATGCGGGTTATTCCTTTTTCTTTCTGGCGGCAGCAGCTTTCGCCTCTGTCGCTTCAATGGCGGCCTTGGCCTCGCGGCGCTCTTTTTCAGCGTGGTAGACTTCGGGGTGATACTGCAGCATATAGACTTCTTCAAAAAACTCTTTGATCAACGCCGAGAAATTTTGTTCCATCTCTGGCGTCAAATCCGGGTTCTTCGCGAAGTTTCGCATGATTTCCGGGTGCTTCTGGTGCAGATATTTGAGCAGAAACTTTTTAAAACGCACGACTTCTTCTATTTTCAGGGTGTCGGTAAAGCCTCTGGTCGAGGCAAAAATGGTGATGATCTGCTCTTCGACGGCCATTGGCGAGTGTTGCGGCTGTTTGAGCAGTTCTACCAGTCGCTCGCCACGGGCAAGCTGTTCCTGGGTGGCGCGGTCGAGGTCTTTAGAAAACTGTGAGAATGCAGCCAGTTCGCGAAATTGCGCGAGATCTAGGCGCAGCGGGCCGGCGACCTTTTTCATCGCTTTAACCTGGGCGTTACCGCCGACGCGTGATACCGACAGTCCGGCATTTATTGCCGGTCTGATACCCGAATTGAACAGAGCTGATTCGAGAACGATCTGCCCGTCAGTGATCGAGATGACGTTGGTTGGAATATAGGCCGAAGCGTCGCCGGCCTGGGTTTCAATGATCGGCAGCGCGGTGAGCGATCCGCCGTTGAGCACTTTCGACATTTTGGCGGCACGCTCAAGCAGGCGCGCGTGCAGATAAAAAATGTCAGCCGGGTAGGCCTCGCGGCCTGGCGGGCGGCGCAGCAGCAGCGAAACCTGACGATAGGCGGTGGCATGTTTGCTCAGATCGTCATAAACGCAGAGCACGTGATGCCCTTTGTCTCTGAAAAACTCGCCCATGGTGCAGCCGCTGAACGGCGCGATAAACTGAAGTGGCGCCGGTTCTGACGCGCAGGCGACGACGACGATCGTGTGGTCAAGCGCCTTGTGCGCGCGCAGGGTTTCGACAATCTGGGTGACTGTCGACATTTTCTGACCGATAGCCACATAAATACAGATAACTCCGGTATCTTTCTGGTTGATTATGGTGTCAATCGCGATTGTGGTTTTGCCGGTCTGACGGTCGCCAATGATCAGTTCGCGTTGCCCGCGTCCGATCGGAATAAGCGCGTCGATGGCCTGAATCCCGGTTTGTAGCGGTTCGCACACCGGTTCGCGCTGTACGATGTTCGGGCTGGAAGCTTCGATTGGTCGATGTGCTTCTGGCAGAATCGGGCCTTCGCCATCTATCGGCTGGCCAAGCGGATCAACCACGCGGCCGAGAAGCGCCTTGCCAACCGGCACTGACAGAATCTGCTCGGTATCCTTAACGAGATCGCCCTCGTGAATGCCTTCGTCAGTGCCGAGAATCAGGCAGCCGACACAGTCTTCTTCGAGGTTGAGCACGTAGCCTCTGACGCCGTTGGCGAATTCAACCAGGTCACCGGCCATCGCGCGCGGCAGCCCGTGCACTTTGGCAACACCGTCGCCAACCTGCATGACAACGCCGGCCTCAACTGTCTTGAGCTCGGTCGAAAAATTTTCTATTTCGCGCCTGAGAACGGCGATTATTTCGTCTGATCTTATGGTCATGCGGTGGCTCCCTTAAAGCGCGATCGATGGCTGGTTGATCAGTGTCATCAGCCATTCGGCATCGACCCTGATCATCAGCTCGCGCAATTGTTTGATGCGTGAACGCAGCGATTCGTCGATCACCTGGTCGCCGAAATGTATTACCAGTCCGCCAACAACAGCCTTGTCAATGATCTCGCGAACTTCAACGCGGCCGAATTTTTGTGTCAGCACTTCGCGCAGGCGTACGCGCTCGCTTGTATTCAGGGGAAGAGCCGAACGAACCACAATGCCTCTGATTCCGTTTTTTCGCCGGTAGAAACGCTCTACTTCGTTCGAAATGCCCTCGAAATGGTTGATGCGCTCGCGTTTAATCAGCAGACACAGAAAGTCTACGACCAGGCGCTTCGCCTGTGGTCCAAAAATCCGCTGCAGCATCTCAATCTTGCGGTTCATATGAATGGTCGGGTGGTTGAGAATCTCGCGCAGCCCGTCATAGCCAAAGTAAATTGCTGAAAAAGCCTCGAAGTCCTTGAAGCACTCGTCGAAATCATCGTCTTCGATCGCATGAATAAATGCTTCGGCGTAGCGCTTGCAGATGACTCGCTTGTTGTCGTTCATGCCAATTTGTCCGGCAGATCCTGCTCAAGTCGCTCGATTGTGTTCTGAATGAGCTTGTGATGCATCTCATCATCAAGCGATTCTTCGACGACTTTTTCGGCGGCCATCAGGGTTAACTGCACTACTTCTTCGCGAATGCGGGCCCAGGCGGTCTGGCGCTCCATGAAAATTTCCATTTCGCCCTGCTCAATGATCTCCTCAGACTTTTTGCGCGCTTCCTCGATTATCTCTTCCTTTTCATGGTTGGCTTCAAGGATCGCCTGCTGCTTGATTTCGTAAATCTCATCTTCGATGCGCGCCAGATGGCCCTCGTAGACTTCTTTCAGGGAAAGGGCGATGCGATGCTCTTCTTCGGCCGCCATTTTTATGCGCCCGAGATGTCGCCGCCGTTCTTCAACTACCTCGCCAAGCGGCACAAACAGAAACTTCTTGAGAATGAACAGCAGTATGAAAAAGTTGATGGTCTGTGATATCAGTATGCTCAGGTCGAAGTCGAAGAGCCCCGGAGACTCGGCATGCGATGTCACCGGAACCGCTTCGCCATGCGTGTCTGTGCGGCCTGAAGTTGCGCCTTCGGCCGCAATGCCCATGGTGCAATGCAGCACCAGCAGCACCAGCAACGGTATCAGCAGTAGTTTGCGGTTTAGATTAATTAGCATAAAGCAACCATTATTACATGGCGGCAATTTGGTCGACAATGCCCGTTCGGCCAGATTGTCGGTCAGTCATTTACCATTTGACGAAGAGAAGAATAAGAGAAATCAGCAGGCAGTAAATAGCCAGTGATTCAATCATCGCGAGGCCGATGATCATAGTGAAACGCAGATCGTTGGCCAGTTCGGGTTGGCGCGCCATGGCGTCTGTCGTCTGACCGATTACCCGACCCTGGGCGTAAGCGGCCACGCCGCTGCCAAAAGCCACACAGAATACTGCAGCAAGAACTTCTACGATGTTTTTGATAATACCTAAAACTTGGGCGTCCATAATCGTCTCCTCTTGATCAATGACCTTCTGAAAGTGCTCCAGAAAGGTATACTCCGGTAAGAATGGTGAATACGAGAGCCTGCAGCATGCTGGTGAAAATCGCCATGAGCAGCATGGGAATCGGCACCAGCAAGGGGAAAAGCGCAACAGTAAGCACGAGTATGACTGTGTCTTCGCCCATGATGTTACCAAACAGGCGCAAAGTCAAGCTTATTGGCCGCGATATTTCGCCAACAATGTGTATGGGAAGCATCAGGGGCGCCATCCACCAGATATCGCCGGTAAAATGCTTAATGTAACCTGCACCCTGTGCTTTGATGCCCAGGTAAAAGGTATAAACAAAAACTATAAGAGCCATGCCCAGACAGTTTGAAAACAGGCTGGTCGGCGACTTAAGCCCCGGAACAATGCCGAGCAGGTTGCTCGAGAATACATAGATGAAACAGGTGGCCAGCACCGGAAGCAGCTGCTTTTTGTGATGCTCGCCAACAATCGTGCAGACAAGGTTTTCGAGACTCTCGTAAAAATATTCAAGCCAGTATTGCGATGTGTTTTGCGAATCGTGCCCGATCTGGCGGCCAAATCGCCAGCAGATATAGCCGAATACCAGGGTTATCAACCATGGCAGAACCGCCCCGGGCGACAGGGGAATAAACTGGAAAAGATAAAATATTTTTTGTTCAAGTACGTGCATTTTTTGCTTTGCTCTTATACTCTTCGACAGTTTTCCTGTCCTGGTAAATGGTTATCAGAAATGAGAAGATAATGGCGAGCTGACTGAACAGCAGCCCAAAAATAATCTGTATTACTGAGACCCCCAGCATTTTAAGTAAAAAGATCAGTAATCCGAGCACCAGTATTTTCATGTTTGATAACAGCAGCGCCAGAACGCTGAACCATTGCGGCATCTTGTCAAATGACGCGAAACTTTCGCCGAGCATCATAAAGCTGGCAAAACCAAGCAGATAGCCGATAAAAAACGCATAATAAAGGCTGCCTGTACGGTGCCAGAGCATTAGCAGAACCATGGCGGTCAATACTCCGACTACCACCATGTTTTTTTCACATTCGCGGATCTTTGTCTTTACGTCGATCATTTTCTCTGGCGAATTTGTCCATGCTTTCGCGAAGCTGTTTCCAGGTCTGCACTAATGCTGCAGCCAGACCGATGATCATTCCGATTATTATACCCCATGGCTCAGATAAAAAGTAGCCGTCTATTTTGTAGCCGATAAATAGTCCGACAGCCAGACAGACCCCGCCGGTAAAGCCTATACTCAAGACCATCCCGGCAGCTCCGGCTTGTCGTATCATGCCCATGTTAGATAACTATTTCCGGTTTCTGGCCCTTGATGTCTTCGATGTAGCAACGCAGCAGTTCAGCGACGCTCCAGGCCTGGGCAAAGCAGCCACGTGGACTGTGCGGCATGTTCCCGTCGAAAATCTCGGAAATGCTGCCCAGGCAGCCTTCACGACTCAGATGATTGATAAATGGTTCGATCATCAAAGATGCACGCAGCTGCGATTCCATCGAAAAATTGTTGACCTTGAGATACGAACTGATAAATGGCCCGATCAGAAAGCCCCAGACCGTGCCCTGATGATAGGCGCCATCGCGCTTGATGCGGTCGCCACAATAAAAGCCCTCATAATGAACGTTGTCGGTAGAAAGGCTGCGCAGCCCATGCGAAGTGTAGAGTCGCGAAAAAACGCAGTCGACGACAGCCCTTTCTTCGGGATGATCGAGCAGCCCGAAAGGCAGGGAAGTGGCAAAAATCTGGTTAGGGCGCAGCGCGTCGTCTGGCGTGCCGTCGGTTTTTATGTAGTCATAAAGACAATGCTGGCGCTCGTTCCAGAATACCTTGTGAAACGAGATTTTGACTTTTTTCGCCAGCGCGGTGATTTCGCGCGAATGCCCCTCGAATTTTTCCTGAAACAGTGCGAATATTCTCAGCGAATTATACCAGAGCGCGTTCACCTCGACTGCCTTGCCATTGCGTGGCGTTACTACCCAGCCGTCAACCTTAGCGTCCATCCAGGTAACCTGCACGTCGGGGTTGCCGGCGCTGATCAGACCGTCTTCTTCATCCATGGCAATGTCAAAGCGGGTGCCATGCATAAAAGCCTCAACAATCGCGGTCATACCCTCGAACAGGTGATCACGAACGAAATCCCAGTCATCGGTGTATTCGATCAGCTTGTAAGCCGCGACAAAAAACCACAAAGAGGCGTCGACGCTGTTGTATGACGCTTCATTGCCGCTGTCGGCAAAACAATTCGGAACCAGACCATTTTGAATAGCCGCGGCAAAAGTTTTGAGAATAGATCTGGCATCTTCGAAGCGGCCGGTCACCAGGGTGAGTCCGGGCAGCGATATCAGGCTGTCGCGCCCCCAGTCAGAAAACCACGGATACCCGGCAATTATGCTGCGGCTGCCGGTGCTCTGGCGCTCGACAATAAACTGGTCGGCAGCCAGCAGCAGATTGCGCAGTAAAGGATCTGAAGAGTGCAGAGACGAAGCAATATTTTCAAGTCGCTGCTCTTCACGTTTGCGCAGGTCCATTGGATTGAATGAGCTGATCAGCTGATCAGAAAAGAGCAGCGAGACGGCACCGCTGAACGGGCTGATTTCAAGACAGCCGCACGAAAAATCGTCTTCGCGGTCAGGCAGGCCACGATCTTCCTCAGCCTGCAAAAATATGTCCTTGTGCCATTTCGCGTCTTCAGCAAATTTGCCGCGATCCCAGCGAATATACAGCTCAGGGGCGTTGGCAAAAGGCTGCAGGCGGAGCTGGCGCTCCTGAATCTGGGCACAGCGCTCGATACCGCTGCTCTCATACATGTTACCATGAAAATCGCGAAAGAGAAAATGCGGCCTTACCCGCAGCGCGACCTTGCGATTGTTGCCGAGCAGCTTGTAGGTCACCAGCGTGGTGTTCTGGCCATATACCATGTTCATCGTCTTGATCAGCAGCACATCTCGTATCTGGTAATACCAGGTCGGCACCGGGTCGCGTTCAAAACGCTCAAGATGCAGATACCCGGCAGGATTTTTGATGTCTTCTTCATGAACACAGGTTGACAGCGATATTTCCTGACGGTCAATTATCAGGGTTTCTTCAAGGCGCGAAACCAGCACCAGTCTCTCAACTGGCGGCCTTCTCGCCGCGACCAGTATGCCGTGATAGCGTCGTGTATTGATGCACGGCACGGTAGAGCTGGCGTAACCGCCGATGCCATTGGTAATAAGCCATTCCTGGCGGGTTGCTCGTGCCAGATCCGATTGTATTTCGCGGCCAACAGAAATCATCGATAATCTCCTGCCCATGCTGTCTAATTCAAGGCCAAAGTCTATACCAGTTTAACCATTATTGCAAACGACTGCGATGATTAAGTTTTAAGTAGAATCCTCTTGATAAGGGCGCAGGCAGGTTTCTCAACAGCGCAGGCTTGTGAGCCGAGCAGGATTGACGCAAAGGCTCCAGTTATCTGATGATCAGGGAGGCGAATCGCCGAAGCGTTGAGATTCTGCCGAGAGCCCGGCATAAGCAGTATACCTTCGACCGAATTCTTTAACTCAAGTGTGACAAAGGACTAGACGAATTACCACCTATAACTGAATCCTTACAACTGCCGCGATGATTTGAATTCACTATGCTGTTTAATGGTGCTATACTGAAAGCCAATAAAATCGGGGGGGAACGAATGCCGCACTGTCTGCTGATCGATGGAAATAACATTGTTTTTCGAGCCTATTACGCTTTTCAGAATCAGCGGCTGAAAACCAGTGCCGGCATGCCAACCGGTGCTCTCTACGGTTTTTTGCGAATGTTGCTGAAAATGCTCAAAGACCGGCAGCCCGATCTGGTTGCCGTTGCCTTTGATACTTCACGCGATACTTTCAGGCGCCGTCTGTACCCCGAATACAAGGCCAAGCGCAAGCCGACACCGCCAGATCTGCTCGAACAGCTGCCGCTGGCACACAAGGCCGTGGCCGCACTGAATATCAAGATACTGACCCGCGATGATTACGAGGCCGACGACCTGCTCGGTTCTGCGGCAAAGAGTCTGGGCAAAAGCCATCGAGTTACAGTGGTCACCGGCGACCGCGATCTGTTACAGCTCATCGATGATAATATCCTGGTAGAACTCTGCCAGAAAGGTGTCAGCGATACCAGAGAGATCGATACTGCCGAATTTAACAAAGAATACGGTTTTGACCCGGCTGGCATTATTGAGCTCAAAGCCTTGATGGGCGATTCTTCTGATAATATTCCCGGAGTCAAAGGAATTGGCGAAAAAAAAGGTCTGGCGCTGATTCAGCAGTTTAAAACAATTGCCAACCTTTACCAGTCACTGACCGAAGTCGACAACGAGAAATTGCGACAGAAGCTCATCGATGACCGCGAAATGGCAATGCTGTCACATGATCTCGCCACGATCAGATGCGACCTGCCAACCTTTGTCAGCCCGGATGAATTCAGATGGAACCCGGATAATCTCAATGCTGACAGCTTTACTGACTTTTTGAGCCGCTATGAATTTGGTTCACTCTATAAAGAATTTGCCGGGCACACACTGCCGCAGCGCAAGCCAGAACAGTCATCGACTGATCTTTTCTCGGTCAGAGAAGAAGCCGCGCCCGGTGCTGCAGAAGATCATCAACCGGCAGTCGCTGGCGAAGCACTGCCGCTGCCTGGCGAAAAGCTGCTCATCAGCAATATTGCCGATCTGCAGAAATGGTTTGCTGGACTCGGCGACGTTCTTTGTCTCGATGTCGAAACCGATGGTTTCGACCCGATCAGCAACCGAATTGTCGGGGTATCGCTGGCTTCGAGCAGCGAAAAGTCGGCTTATGTGCCTTTGCGCCACGCTTATCTTGGTCTGGCGCCGGGCGACCAGATCGAACCTGCCGACTTTTTTGCACTGTTGCGCGAAAAACTTGCCGGCCGTCGGCTGGTTGGCCATAATCTCAAATTTGACCTCGCTTTTCTTGCCAGCGAAGGCGTAGAAGTCGGCTCTAATCTTTTCGATACCATGATTGCCGGCTATGTTCTCGACCCAACCCGGTCGAATGCCCTGAAAAATCTTGGCAGCAGCCTGCTCAATTACCAGGTTTCCGAGTTTCGCCAGGTTGCCGGTTCTGGCAGCTTTGCCAGTGTCGATCTTGCCGCTGCCTGCGAGTATGCCTGTCAGGATGTTCTCCTGACCATGCACCTTTACCGGATTTTTCAAAAAGAACTGGCCGAAAAGAAACTTGAAAAACTGTTTGATGACCTAGAAATGCCGATTTTACGCATTCTGCTCAACATGGAACGCACCGGCATCGGCCTGAACACCACCTACCTGCGCGACCTCAGCGCCGATATCAGCGGTCGACTTGGCGCGCTTGAAGCTTCTATTCATCAGCATGCCGGCCGGTCGTTCAACGTCAATTCGACGCAGCAGCTGCAGGATGTGTTATTCAAAGACCTCGGACTCAAGCCACCAAAGAAGACCAAAACCGGTTTTTCTACCGACAGCGAAGTGCTGCGACTGCTGGTCTTGCAGCACCCGATCTGCGCTGACATGCTCGAATATCGCGAATTATCAAAGCTGCGCTCAACTTATGCCGAGTCGCTGACTGCTCTGGTTAACAGCAAAACCGGCCTGATTCACGCCAGCTTTAACCAGGCGGTAACCGCGACCGGGCGCTTGTCGAGCTCGAACCCGAACATGCAGAATATCCCGATCAAGACCGAATGGGGTCGCAAGATTCGCCGCGCCTTTTTGCCGCCACGCGCCGGTGATGTTTTCGTGTCGATCGACTATTCTCAGATCGAATTGCGACTGCTGGCGCATTTTTCGCAGGACCCCGGGCTGGTTGAGGCATTCGTCGACAATGTCGACATTCATGCGATCAGTGCTGGTCGCATCTTTCGCAAGCCGCCGTCAGAAGTTTCTTCAGCCGAGCGCACTATTGGCAAAACCGTTAACTTTGGCATTTTATACGGAATTTCAGCGCATGGCCTCGCCGAAGATCTAGCAATAAGCCGGCCACAGGCGAAAGAATACATTGACAGCTTTTATAACAGCTTTACCGAGGTTACCCGCTTTTTTGACGCGGTAGTCGAACAGGCGCGCGCAACCGGTGAGGTCGAGACGCTGCTCGGCCGGGTTCGTCATCTTCCCGACATAAATTCTGGCAAGTTTCAGCTACGCAGTGGTGCTGAGCGTATCGCGAAGAATACCAGACTGCAGGGCTCGGCCGCCGACCTGGTTAAAAAGGCGATGCTCGATACTGTTAAGATGCTGCGCGAAAAGAATTTCGCGGCCGACCTGATTCTGCAGATTCATGACGAACTGGTTTTTTCGGTGCCAGAGTCTGAACTGAAGCAGGTTGCACCATTACTCAAGCACGTTATGGAAAACTGTGTTAAACTTAAGGTGCCGCTTGTCTGCGATCTGGCAGCAGGTGCCAATCTGGCCGATCTCGAAGATGTAAATCTATGAAAAAGCCGCCTTTACTACTTTTGCACGGAATCTGTAACAACGCCAATCTCTTTGCTGTCGAAGGGCATGGCCTCGGCCCAAGCCTGAGCCGCTATTTCGACATTTACCCGGTCAGCTACCCCCTCGCCGAACACAAAGACCAACCCTGGGATTTTGATTTTCATCTGCATCGCGACATGCCGATCATCTGGCGTCAGGTCTGCGAGCAGGCCGGGGCGAAGCCTTTTGTCTTTGGTTACAGCATGGGTGGCATGCTGGCCATGGCTGCCCAGGCGCATGGCGTTATTGATGCACCGGCCATTATTACTGCCGGGTCACCGTTCAGTTTTCCATGGATTCCGATTTACCCGCCGCTGATGCGGGCCTGGGTAAGAGTTGCTTCGCTGACCGGTTATCGCACTGTTCCGGTCAAGCTCGGTGGCAGGCTGCTGTGCATTATGTTTGCCGCAGCTGCGCCAAAAGAGAGAGTTCCTGATATCAATCTTTTCAGATTTTTCTTGAAGAACGCCACGGTTAACGTGCCGGTCGAGACTTTCGTGCAGGCCCTGCACTGGATGCGCACGCGTAACTTTACCGATCGCAGCGGCACGATCAGATATCTTGAGCGTTTTGTTAACATTCGCACGCCGGTATGCCTTATTTATGGCAGCGATGACCGTATTGCGCCGCAACAGTCAGTAGATGCCGGCTATACGGCAGTCAGTTCACCGCGAAAAGCCATTGTCGGTATCCCCGGTGGCACGCATTTAAGCATGACCTGTGGCAGCCAGGCTGCTGCCATCAGTGAGATCACCAGCGCCTGGTGCTGCAAAGACGAAGAAGAAGAGACACAGACGCGGCAGCGGATTTTTTGAGTGCTGGCGTGAATCAGGCGTGCTGCGACGCTGCGATCAGATACTGGTGGCAGGCGGCGATATCGAGACTGATCTGGTTTACCAGTGACTGCATATCAGGAAAGCGCTTTTCTTCGCGGATTCTGCGCACAAATCTTATTCTGATGGTTCGGTGATAGAGATCACCGTTGAAGTCGAGCAGATGCGCTTCGAGCAGGTGTGAGCGCCGGTCAAAGGTCGGGCGCACGCCGATGTTAACTATTGCCGGGTGTGAACCTTCAGGAGTGTCGGCATAACAGGCATACACGCCATTTGGCGGCAAAATTTTCAGGCTTTCTTCGAGCTGCAGGTTGGCGGTGGGAAATCCCATAACCCGGCCGCGGTGGTCGCCATGCACGACTTCTCCGGTAAAGCAGGCCTCGCGCCCGAGAAACTGGTTGGCGCGCTGAAAATTGCCTTCAGAAACGGCGTCGCGAATAATCGAACTGCTGACCACCTGCCCGTCTATCATTACTGGTGCAATGATCCGGCATTTCCGTTCGTGCCGGCTGAGTTCGCTGCTTAAAATCTGGGCATTGCCGGCTCTGCCTGCGCCAAAACAGAAGTTAAATCCGACCAGAACAGTGGCTGCCTGCAACTGGTCAACGAGAATACTTTTAACAAATTCGACGTGGCCGACTGTCGAAAAGGAGTCATCGAAAGGCCGAAAAACCACATAGTCAACGCCAGTGCCTAAAAGCAGGCTGAATTTTTCTTCGGGGGTGGTCAGGTAACCCTTGAAAATCTTTGGCGACAGAAATTTGCGTGGCGAGTGGTCAAAGGTAAAAATTACCGAAGGCATACTGTGCTGGCGCGCGTATTGTATAATATCTGTAATCAGCTGGCGATGCCCGAGATGAACGCCGTCAAAGGTGCCTATGCCGAGAACACATGGCCCGATATCAAGATTGCCCGAAAGCAGGTTCTTAAGCTTCATTTTCTGGAAAAACCCTGACCGGGCTGAGTCGAAAGCCGGCTTTCTGATCGTCTGACTGACTTTTTGACGTGCCGTAAACCGCGATCAGCCGACCGGCTGGCGAAATGATCTGCACCATGTCGCAGAGTTCGGGGCTGTCGGTTTCGAGTTTAACGATATCTTTTCGGCTTATCTGTTGCCCCTTGCTGATTTTCTGCTGCCCTTCGGCACTGACAGTGAGTCGCGGGTAGGGCAGTATGTTTTCGCAGCTGATAAAAGAAGCAGTATCAGTAAACGGCACACCCTTTTCGATTTTCCAATACGGGAATGCCTGAGAGAATGCCCATTGGCCGACTCTTTCGCGCAGCAGATAAGAGAGGTGCCCGCCGCAGCCGAGTTTCTGGCCGAGGTCATGCGCGATCGAGCGCACATAAGTGCCGCGCGAGCAATGAACGCGCAAAATAAGCTGTCGAACCGAGGCGCTGACGTAATCAGAGACCAGCCGAATCGAGGTTACATGCACCTTGCGGCTTTTCAGCACGACTTCTTCGCCGGCGCGGGCCATGGCATAAGCACGTTTGCCACCGACCTTGATTGCCGAAAAGGCCGGGGGAACCTGATCATAGTTGCCGACAAAGCCGCGCAGCGAGTTCATCAGCAACTCATTCGAAAAGTTTACTTCATGCTCAAAAGTCGATGTTACATTGCCGGTGGCGTCGTAACTGTCGGTGGTGCTGCCCAGAGACACTTTCATCAGGTAGGTTTTGTCGAGATGTTCGGGCGGAATAAAGGTCAGCAGCTTGAGCGCGCGCCCGCAAAAAACAAGAAGAACGCCCTGCGCCATGGGATCAAGAGTGCCGGCATGCCCGCATTTGACCTTATAGACGCGACGAACCTTGTCGATGATATCGTGCGAAGAGCAGCCCCGTGGTTTGTAAACTACCAGACAGCCGTCTGCCATGTTCATTTGTCTCCCCGGGCCGGTGCAAGAACCGGTTCAAGAGCCGTGGCAACTCGCGCGATTACCAGCTCCATAACCTCTTCGATATTGCCATTGAGCTGCGCGCCTGCGGCCATGCGATGCCCGCCGCCGCTGAACTCACGGCATATTTCCATGACGTCAACTTTGCCGGTAGATCTGAAACTAACCTTAACTTTGTTGTCATCTGCTTCTTTAAAAAGCAGGGCAACCTCGATGCCGTTGATACAGCTGAGATGCCTGATCGCACCATCGGCATCAACTTCGGCGGCTCCGTTGTGGGTAAAATCTTCGTTTTTAAGCCAGCTGGCGACTATTCTGCCGCTGTGCAGCAGCCGGGTGCGCGCCATGACCATGCCGTGCATGACAACACGGTGGTAGTTGGTATGCTCGTAGACCCGTTTATAGATGTCGTCAACAACCAGATCGTCACCAATCAGCCGGGCGACAATCTCATGTGAGCGTGGCGTCGAATTGTTGTAGCGAAAATTTCCGGTGTCGGTCATGATGCCGACATACAGAGCCTCGCGGCAGTCGCGACTGAGCTCGACTCCGGTGCGTTCAAGAATATTGTAAAGAATCTCACATGTCGATGAAGCGGCCTCGTCAAGCAGGTTAATATTGCCCAGGCCAACCACGCCAATGTGATGATCAAGATGAACTCTGGTTCTGGCCCGGGGGAAAAAACTGACGCGGTCGCCCATGCGTCGCGCTTCTGTGGTTTCCATGAGGAATGCGAGGTCGAACTGCATGTCAGCCGGCAGATCGTTCTGGCATGCGGCGCTGCCAGCAAGCCATGATATCTGGTCCGGCAGCGGATCAAAGTTGAGACTGATACAATTTTTTCCGGTTGACTGGCAGAAGTGATAGAGGGCAAGCTGCGAGCCTAGAGCGTCGCCATCAGAGAAAGGGTGGGCGATCGAAAAGAGGTTGCGGGCATGCATAAGCTGGTCGCAGATAAGTTCCATCTGCCGATCATAATCTGCGCCGGGCCATGATACGTTCATTGCTGTGAATCCTGTGTGTGACGCGCTCAGGCAGAATCTTTGGGCTTGACCGCCCTGAGCAGTTCGAGTATGCGGTCGCCGCCCTTGATTGACGGGTCGTAAAAGAAAGCCAGTTCAGGCAATACGCGCAACTGTATGACCTTGTTCAGCTCGCGACGCAAAAAAGGTTTGGCAGAATCGAGGCCTTTCTGCACATCTTCTGCGCTAAGCGCTTCATTGAGAAAGCTATACTGCACTCGCGCCAGATGAAAGTCGGGGCTGATGTCAACGCTGACGACTGAAACGCCCTGGACTCGCGGGTCGGAAACCTTGCGCAGAATCAGCTCAGAAAGCTCGCGCATGACTAATGAATTTGCTTTTTCCTGTCTTCGGCTGGTCATATGTAATCCCAGTAACTGTCGAGTATTTGCGCCTGGCTGTGGTCGTTCATGATGCTGTCAATCTTCTGGGCCATCTGCTCAAGCAGAACCCGGTCATTGGCCACCATCGCCACGCCAACCCGGCCTCTTTGCCAGAGGTCGTTATCGGCGACCTCGGCGATAGAGGCGTTAAATCTGGCACGCACGCGGTCAATCAGACTTCTGAGAATCTGCCGCTTTTCCTTGAGGCTGTGCACCTCAGGAAAATGCATCTCAAATGTTCCGATTGCGACAATCATGCAGCTCAGATCTGTCTTTCGATTTCCTTGAGCCTGAAGAACTCGAGAATATCACCGTCTTTGATGTCGTTGTAGTTTTCGATGCCGATACCGCATTCGTAGCCGGTATTGACTTCTCTGACGTCATCTTTGAAACGCTTGAGCGAGTTAGCCTTGCCTTCGTAAATTTCAACGCCATCACGGATAATGCGCACCTGCGCGTTTCGCGATATTGTGCCGCTGATAACGAAAGAACCGCAGATCGCACCAACGCCGGTGATCTTGTAGACTTTGCGCACTTCTGCGCGGCCAAGGGTTTCTTCTTCGTATTCAGGATCATACATGCCCTTGAGAGCAAGTTTTACGGCGTCAATAGCGTCGTAGATGATTCTGAAAGACTTGATTTCAACATCTTCGGTTTTGGCGGCATCTTCGACGCCGGTCATTGGTCTGACATGGAAACCGATGATAATCGCATTACTGGCTGAAGCAAGGTTGACATCGGCTTCGGTGATGCCACCAACGCCGGTGTGAATAACGTTTACCTTGACTTCATCAGTGCTCAGACGCTCAAGAGCATCTTTCATGGCGCCACATGAACCCTGCACGTCGGCCTTGATAATGATGTTGAGATCTTTAGCCTGGCCTTCGGTAACGGCCTTGAAGAGATCGACGAGCTTGATGCGGTTGTCGCGGGAAAGTCGTTCTTCGCGAGCCTTTTTCTGGCGGAGTTCGCCAACGTAGCGCGCGAATTTGGCACTCTCGACAACAGCCATCTTGTCACCGACTCTCGGCACTTCGTTAAGGCCAAGTATGGCGACCGGAAACGCCGGGCCAGCCTCTTTGACTCTGCCGCCGGCATCATTTACCAGGGCCTTGACCCGGCCAAACGAGCTGCCGCAGATAATATGATCGCTCATCTGAATTCGCCCATTCTGGACCAGAACAGTGGCCATCGGCCCCATGCCCTTGTCAAGACGTGCTTCGATGATCGTGCCAATGCCGGGTTTGTACGGATTGGCCTTGAGTTCCATCATTTCAGCCTGCAGAAGAATCATGTCGAGCAGGTCGCTGACACCCGCTCCGGTTTTAGCTGACACCGGGACCATGGTGGTCTGACCGCCCCAGTCATCTGAAACCAGGTTGAACGGCATCAGCTGCTGTTTAACCTTGTCGAGATTGGCTTCGGGCTTATCCATTTTGTTGATGGCAACGATAATCGGAACGCCAGCCGCCTGGGAGTGGTGAACAGCTTCGATTGTCTGCGGCTGTACACCATCGTCAGCAGCTACCACGAGAATGGCAATGTCAGTCACCAGGGCGCCCTGGGCGCGCATGGCGGTGAAAGCCTCGTGGCCAGGTGTGTCGATAAAGGTAATGGTACCATTACTGAGCTTGACCTGGTAAGCGCCAATGTGCTGGGTAATGCCACCGAATTCTTTGTCGGCAACATGAGCTTTGCGAATGTAGTCGATCAGAGAGGTCTTGCCATGGTCGACGTGACCCATGATGGTGACGACCGGTGGGCGGAGTTTCAAGTCTGATGCCGCATCTTCAGTGTCTTCGATTTCAAATACGTCTTCACTGAAAACGATATCCTTGCCGAATTCCTGTCCGATCATCTGAATGTGCGAATCTTCGAGTCTCTGGTTAAGACTGGCGACAACGCCAATGCTGAAAAGTTTTTTTACAATAGCGACGGCATCTACTTCAAGATACTTGCCGAGCTGACTGACGGTGATGTCGGCCGGAACAGTAATTCGCGGCAGGGCATCGTCTTCTTCCTGCAAAACTGATTTACCGCCGCGATCGAGAATAGCTTCGGTCTGTCGCTCAGCTTCACGCATCTCGGCCTGAACCTTTTTAGAAAAATGCGCACGCTTGCTCTTGGTCTTAACGCTTTTCTGCTTGGCAGGAGCCTGGACTTCCTTCTTGGCGACAGTCTTAATGATGGTTATCTGCTTGTTGACTTCGACTTCTTCTTCTTCTTCTTCGATACGAGCAGTTTTGCCGGCAGCTTTTTTCTTTTCGGCTTTCTGGCGCTCAAGCGCAGCCTCTGCTTCGAGGCGTTCGTCACGCTTTTTGTCGGTCACGGGAACAACAGCGGCAGCAGCAGCAGCGACTGGTCGAGCTGCGACTGGCTGCGGAGCAGCCACTGGCGCGGGTGTTGGCGCCGGAGCAGGCTGCTGTCTGGCTAAATCTGCTTTGACAGGCTTTTTTGGCTGTTCTTTGACTTCTTCTTTGGCTTTGACAGCAGTTTTTGCTGGTTTCTGCGCGGCAAAATGCTTCTCGAGAACTTCGAGCATTTCGTCAGGCAACCCGGCCAGAGGATTGGTCTTTCCTTCATAGCCGAGCTTGCACAGCAGGTCTGCCATGTCCTTGTTGCTTAAATTGTATTTTTTACTTGCTTCGTGTATTCGTATGCCCATCCATTACCTCCGCGCTGTCATTCAACAGGGTTCTTGTCAGAAATTGCGTGTTCAATATCTTGTTCGGTTTTTATGTCAATCTTGATGCCGGTGAGTTTAGAGGCCAGCTTGACATTCTGACCTTCCTTGCCGATCGCCAGCGACAGTTGCCCCTGCACTACGATAGCCAGAGCTGACCTGCGGTCTTCGGCAACCTGCACTGACTGAACCTTGGCCGGGCTCAGGGCGTTAGTCACATAGTCGACCGGATTTTCACTGTAACGTACGATGTCGATCTTTTCGCCATTCAGCTCATCGACAACGCCTTTGATACGGCTGCCTTTGAGTCCGACGCAGGCTCCAACCGGATCAATACGGTTGTCGGAAGTGGCCACCGAAATTTTTACGCGCAGACCGGCTTCGCGAGACGAAGATTTTATCTCGACGATTCCATCAGAAATCTCCGGAACAGCCTGCTCGAACAAAATTTCGACAAACTTCGAGGCTGCTCTCGACAAGATGATCTGCGGACCTTTCGGGGTCTGCTTCACTTCGTGAACGTAACACTTTATACGGTCGTTGGTGCGAAAAACTTCACCGGGAATCTGTTCTTTGGGCGGCATGATCGCTTCAGTCTTGGCGAATTCAACATAAACATGGCCGCGCTCGACGCGCTGCACCTTGCCGGTAAGCACCTGGCCAACCTTGCTGTGATATTCATCATAAATCAGCCCACGCTCAGCTTCTTTGAGCTTCTGACTGACTACCTGCCGCGCTGTCTGAGCAGCGATACGGCCAAATGCCGGCGGGGTAACGTCTTCTTCAACGATATCGCCCGGCTTGGCGTCGGGGTCTATTTCGAGAGCTTCTTCAAGGGTGTATTGCTTATCGGGTTCTTCGAGTTCATCACTGTCTATAACCAGGCGGCTTGAGATAACCTTGAAATCACCAGTCTGTTCGTCGAGCTTAACCCGAACATCTTCGTCTGAATCAAAGTTTTTGCGGTATGCTACCACCAGAGCTTCTTCTATAGCGTGAACCAGAACCTCCATCGGAAGGTTCTTTTCACCGATTACTTCTTTTAACGCATCTATCAAACTTGTTTTAGCCATTTTTCTCTCTCCCTTATCCTCGCTGCATCTTTGGTGGAAACTCCAGAACTGCCCTTGCTTCCTTGACCAATGTCAGCGGGAACTCGCGGAGTCCTTTTTCCGATCTGACCACTATCCTGTCTGGTGAAAACTCCTGAAGCCGCGCCTTAAAGGCTTCTTTGCGGCCGGTCGCCTCATCCAACAGTGTCCAGCGAACCATTTTGCCTACATGCCTTTCATAGTCGACCTGACGCTTGAATACTCGTTCCACTCCAGGTGATGAGACCTCAAGTGTAAAAGCCCGGTGAATCAGGTCGACTCCATCAAGGAAGTCGCTCAGGCCCCTCGAAACCTTCTCGCAGTCTTGCACAGTAACTCCATCGGGGGTGTCAATGGTCACTTCGAGCACCATGCGACCTTGCACCGGCTTGTAGGTTATGTCGAAAACCTCGTAAGGAAAAGAAGTTTCAACGAAGGCTCTAACATCAGACTTGATTTTATCAACCGATTCGCTCATATTCTTCTCCTTTCCAAACCGAAAAAACAACAAAATCCGCATCACAGCGGCTTTGTGTGTTTTTCCCGATAAAGCATGTCGAACGCAAATTCTAGCATGTTGGTCACACTAAATCAAGTTAATACTGCGAGCTCAATTGTACACCTCACCTGTTACCGATTTTTCTCAGTGTTAAATGGGCTGTTATAATTTACAGGCGGGTGCTATCATATGGCATCTTTTCTGAGAGGTTACTGGATGTACTTTTTTCGCAATACTGTTTTTGCTCTGGCGTTGCTGCTTATATGCGGTATTTTTGCCGGCGGCTGCTTTGACAATGGTGTTGTTACCCCGCCCGTTGCGTCTGACAAGCCAGCTCTGGGCGGAACCTACCGCCGGGCTTTTGCTGACTCATTTATCGTGCTTGACCCGGCATTAATCAAGGATTCAAACTCTCACGAAGTGTGCCGGCAGATTTATGACGGTCTGCTGGAATTCGATGAACAGGCTAAACTGCAGCCTGCGCTCGCCAAAGACTGGGTGATCAGCGAAGATAAACTGACCTATACTTTTCATCTGCGCGAAGACGTAAAATTTCATAAGGTCGTTGCCGGCCGGCCAACGCTGAATGGCGGCCGACTGCTTGACGCGCAGGATGTTCTCTATTCCTTCAATCGCCTGCTCAAGCCTCAGGAAGACTCACAGGCAGCGTTTTTCTGGATGATCAAGGGATCTCGTGAGTTCAGTGCCGGTCAGGCACCGGAAATTTCCGGGATCAGAGTGGTCGGCTCGCACACGATCGAGTTTGAGCTCGAAAAGCCTTTTGCCCCGTTTATTTCGTTGCTGGCTATGTGTAACGCCTTTATTGTGCCGCGCGAAGATGCCGAAGGGCAGGAGGGTGGCCTGGCTGCTTTTCCGGTCGGCAGCGGCGCGTTCAAATGGGCGGGCCGTTCTGGCGAAACGCTGACGCTTGAAGCTAATGTCGATTACTTTCGTGGCCGCCCGTGGCTCGATCGTCTTGAGTTTCCGGTAATCCGTGATGAAATCGAGCGCTTCGCGGCATTTAACCAGGGAAAACTCAGCCACGTCGATGTGCCTGATTCACAGTACCGTAACGTAAAACAGGATCCGCAGCGCACAGGCCTGCTTATTGAATCAAGCCTGTGGGGTTCAAATTACCTCGGCCTTAACCTGCAACAGCCGCCTTTCGACAACCGCCTCGTGCGCCAGGCGTTCAATTACGCGCTTGACCGCGAGACCATCGTTCGCCTTGTCCTGAATGGCCGCGCCCAGGTCGCCAATGGCGTTCTCCCTCCCGGAATCCCCGGCCATAATGATGAACTGACCGGCTATTCATATGATCTGGCAAAAGCAAAAAAGTTGCTGGCCGAAGCTGGTTACCCCGATGGTAAAGGCTTTCCGGAAATATCTCTGCAGTACAATCGCGATGCCATTCACTCGCGCACTGCCGAGTTTGTGCTGGCCAATCTGCGCGATCTCGGCATCAACTGCACTGTGCGCGAACTCGAATTTGGCGAGCATCTGACCAGCGTCGAAGCTGGTAATGTCGCTTTTTTCAGAATGGGCTGGACAGTTGATTATCCAGACCCCGACAGCTTTTTATACACGCTGTTTCATTCTTCAAACATTGGTGCCGGCTACAATTTTTCGCGAATGAAAAACGCCGAACTCGATGAGCTTCTCGACCGCGCCAGATTCGAGACTGATATGCAAAAGCGCATTCCGATTTATCATCAGGCAGAAAAGCTGATAGTA
This sequence comes from Candidatus Riflebacteria bacterium HGW-Riflebacteria-1, assembly GCA_002839445.1. Lineage (GTDB taxonomy): Bacteria > Muiribacteriota > Ozemobacteria > Ozemobacterales > Ozemobacteraceae > Rifleibacterium. The sequence continues at coordinate 376,693 of PGYB01000003.1, read as the reverse complement.
GAAGAGGCACCCTGGGTTTTTCTGCACTTTTATTCAGCACATCTGCTGCGCCAGCCAGATGTCAGAGGCACAAAGCTCGGGCCGATGGGCGAGGCTCTCATGCAATACCGCCACATCTGGCTCGCCCAGAAGTAATTTCTTATACTGTCTGGAATGGTGCTAAATTAAGGTGAAGCCTGTCATTCAAGAAGATTTTCCCATGCTCCGAGAAGCGGAAATCGCACATGGGCTCCTCGGGTGCCTTGGCACTAGTCCTCTGGCACATTTGAATTGCAGGGCTGTTTGGTGCAAGAGTCGGACTTGGTAAAAAAGCATACAAGGGCGTAGGCAGGTTTCCCATGCGCGAAAGCTTTGAGACAGGCAACTTTGACGCAATCCCGACAACTCCTACCTCAAATTCACGTCTGTCGATAGCTGTAGCGAATGGGATTCTGCCGAGAGCCCGGCGTTAGCAGCATGTCAAGGGTCAAATTCTTGAACTTTTTAGAGAAAAGTTAAGCTTAACTTAGAGGTATTCTATATTGTCTGAGAAGTAGACGGGCGTTTCTGGCGGCTTTCGATGACCATGAAGATGATGACGACCGCGAGGCCGAGAGCAAAAGCAAGAAGAGTCAGGCCTTCGTTGGCTGCAAAACTGTCTGGCATTATATTGGCAACGTCGACGCGCCGCCCCGCAACCATGCCAAAGCTCTTGAATGGCCAGATTGCGTAAAGAGAGCCGAGCACCAGACCAAGCAGAAACGACATGGTAGCGTCGGCATAACGTTGCAGCAGATATTTGAGAAGCCGCGTGAAGAGAAGCAACCCGGTTGCGGCACCGGCAGCAAAGACGGCCAGCATGAATATCTGGCGTTCGTTTATGCAGAGCAGAATGTCGAAATAGACCCCGATCAGCAGAAGCATGAACGAGCCGCTGATCCCTGGCAGAATCATTGCGCAGATGGCCACTATGCCAGATACGAAAAAGAGCAGTATATTGCTTGAGTCGGTAGAAACAGACATTTTCGTGGTCTGACCGGCCGGTGTCGTTGAATCGGCAGGCGTTGCCGACGTGGCGCTTTTGATCAAAGCTTTTTTTTGCGCTGCCTGCAGACGGTCTTCGCCGCTCATGGCCAAAGTAAGCCCCACCACCAGCGCTATGGCAACCAGGCAGCTGATAACATTTCCCGGCGCCAGACGCTTGACCAGACGCCACGGAACAACCAGTGACGCGGCGACCAGACCAAAAAAGAAACCGTACGTCGGGTCGTGATGCGTTTCGAGCAGATAGCTCATCAGACGGGCCGAAGCAACAATGGCCAGGCCGGCGCCGATGCCAAGTGAAACAAGAAACGCAGCGTCTATACGCTCTAATTCGCTTTTGATGCCGGCGCGCCCGGCCGCAAAGGCTTTGATTGTCTGTGGCCCGATAGCGCTGATGGCGTCAAGCAGGCGCTGATAGATGCCGAGCATGAGAGCCACTGTGCCGCCGCTGACCCCGGGAATTATATTGGCAACACCGATCGCGAAGCCGCGTAAAAGATTGATTACTATCTGCATATGCTGTTACATCAGCTGCTTTGCCGCCAGCATAAAACTTTCTGGCGTGAGTCTTGTAATTTAACCCGGCTGATTTTCCTTTTTCTGATAAAATGGTATGGTAATTGAGGGATGATACACGAGGGATAGAGGCAACGCAACAATGGAAAAGACTGACAAAATGGCTGCCGGGTCTTTTTTGCGCAGATTATTAAAGCATTCTGCACCGCTCGGGTTGTTCGTTGTGCTGCCGCTTATTATCGCCGGTTTTCTTGGCCATCAGACACTGGCCAATGAACGCGTAAAACATATCGAGAGCGTCAGCGGCGAACTCGAAAAAAATGTCGTACGGGCGCAGTATGAGCTTGATGCCACGACATTTTTGCGCAAGATCGGGCGCGGAGCCTGGCATAAGCTCAGGCAACACCAGGCTGATGCTACGGCATTTAACAATTACTGCCAGTCTTTGCAGCGATTTCTACCGGTAGAGTTCGATTTATATGCTTTCGATGCGAAGGGCAATCTGGTAACTCCCGCGTCGATGCCGATGCGCTCGCGCTATATTGCCAGCCGTCTCTGGGAGCTGACGCGAAGCTCACCCATCGAACAGAGTCGTATGTTTCTGCGCATGAAGAAGCAGCTTAAAGCCTTTGTTGGCGATGAGTTCAGGGTCGCGCAGTTTCTCGAAGGCCGCGACAGTTGCCTGCCGGTAATTGCCCGGCATCAGCATGGCATGCTCTACTGGATAAACGATCAAAATAATCCTGCACATGGAATTCTCATGATTTTCTGGGATATTCCTTCTATCGACTTTCGTCTCAACGAAGTTGGCCGTCGCAACCTTGGCAATCTTGATGCGGTAATTTTTGCCAGAAGCGAAGAAGAGGCTCTTTTCTACGGGCGCGAAAATGCCGGCAGTGAAAAGGCCGCCGCGCTTTTCAGACAAATAGCCTACCTCGGGCAAAACAGTGTTTTTGACGAAAACGAAACCCTGTGGACAGGCCGAAAAGTCGAAGAACGCTGGATGATCGCCGCAGCGCGAACCATGGCGTCACGCTTTGACCTGGCCCAGATGCAGATGCATCTTGCTCTGCTTGTGCTGGCGCTTCTGGTCATTGCAGCTTATTTCTGGTCGATCGGCCGCGACAGTTTTTATCTGTCTCTGCGTATAAAGCTGCTCGCACTGTTCTTTATGGCGGTGATGATGCCGATAATGGGCTTTGCCTATCTTGGCTATCGTTATCTTGACGACCGCGGGCAGACTCTGCAGGCAACTGTCGCCAATCACAGCCGCCAACTGCTTTTTGGTATGGATGAATCATTCAAAAATGCCGGGCAAAGCTTCTTTGACGACTTTTCGAGTTTGAGCCGCAGACTGGCAGAGCAGAACAACGCCAGTCTCACCGCGGATATCGTTGCAAAAATCGAGTCTAACGACCTTATCAGCATAGAACTGCGCGACGCGCGCAAGGCTGAGATGCTTTTTTTCCAGCAGAACGAACTGTTTTTTGAAGGGATGCGCGAAGTTTCTGACGCTTTCTCGCGCTACTGCATCGACAACACACTCGGAACGTCGCTGACTGATGCCATTGATCCCATACTCGACATGGTTGTCAGAAGCCCGGAAGCTGGTATGAATTTCTTTTTCGTCAGGCCAAAAGAAGTTCATAAAATGGATTTCGGGCCAATTCCCATGTTCATTTACTGGGAAATCTTCAACGCCGAAGGCGCGCGACCGTTTTATACTTATATTGTTCAGTCGGTTTCGCGTCTGATGCGTCGTCTTGTTGACCAGCGCATGCTCGATGCCCGCAACAACAACGCTGCCGCGCCCTACCTTCTGGCGGCGAGCAGTAACAAGACCGGAGAATGGCTGCCGGCACGCATAGTCGATGCCGATAAACTCAAAGATTTTGTTAATCAGACGCAGTTCAGCGACAAGCCGATAGATCTGATCACTACACTGGGTGGCGAAAAATATCTGGTGACCGGCCTGAATGGCCGATTTGCCGGTGAATACTGCCTTTTCGCGTTTTACCCGCTGCGTCTTGTCGCGCATGATATTGCGCGTCAGGGGCGGCTTATTCGCAGCGCCATATTGCTCTTTCTTCTGCTGGCAATGACTGCGGCCTGGTTTTTGTCTGATGTTTTTCTTCTGCCGATCGCGCGCCTGGGTGAGGGTGTAAATGCCATCAAGGCCCGCAACTCAGATTTCAGAATTGTCAGCAGCCAGAAAGACGAATTCGGTGACCTGGCCGTGAATTTTAACCAGATGATCGCTGACCTTAAAGAAATGCAGCTGGCTAAAGATGTTCAGGAGTCGCTTCTTCCGTCACAACCGCCACAGTTGCCGGGTTACCAGATCAGCTTTACCAACCGAATGGCTTCTGCTGTTGGCGGTGATTATTTTGATGTTCGCGTGCTGCAACGAGACCGGGTCTGCATTATAATAGGCGATGTTACCGGGCATGGCGTCGGATCTGCTCTCGTTATGGCAATGGCGAAAGCGGTTGTCTATCAAGGTCTCAAAGAAGATCGCGGCCTTATCGAGATATTTGAAGATCTTAACCAGACAATTTACACCTACTTTCATCTGCCGCCGGTCAGGAAGATGATCACGGTTTTTGCTGCCATGATCGAATTGCCGACCGGGCGCGGTTCGTTTGTCAATGCCGGCCACAATTTTCCGGTACAGGTCGTTGGCAACTCGACCTGTATTGATCTGGCGGCCGTTCATCTGCCAATTGGTGCTGTCAGCCGCTTGCGCGGCATGCAGCTGCATGAATTCACCATCGCACCAGAGGATTATCTGGTATTTTACACTGATGGCTTGATTGAAGTAGTGAACTCGCAAAAAGACATGTACAGCTACGAGAGGTTCAAAGACTTTCTGGTCAGCCTGTCGGCTGTCGATGCAGATCAGATCGCGCAGAGACTGGTAGAAGAGTATGATAAGTGGCTGGGCAACAGCGAACCTGACGACGACCTGACTATCGTCGTTCTCAAGCGCCTTAAAGCCGACGCCTGATTATAACAAAGGTCAGATCATCGTCAAGTTCTTCGCGTTGATAATGCTGCCAGAACTCTGTCAGCAGGGTGTTTTTAAGCTCTTCACTGGTGCGGGAGCTGTTTTGAGCGACAATCTGTTTAACCCGGTCGTAACCAAAAGCTTCACCATCAGGCCCGGCCCCTTCGGCTATGCCATCGGTGTAAAGCAGCATCAGATCGCCGGGTTTGAAATTTTCTTCTACTGCCAGATAATTGCTGCGTTTCGGTGATACTCCGAGTGGCAAAGATTCTTTATCAAGTTCTTTATACTGGCCTTCACGGTTACACCAGACCGGAAACGGATGCCCGGCATTGGCAAACAGGCAGCTGTGGTCATTCGCGTCGAGAATCAGCGCGCAAAATGTCATCAGCTTGCGATAGCGCAGCAGTTCGTAGATCATCTCGCTGAGACTCCTTAGAATCTCGCTCAAGCTTCTGTTTTTCTGCGCAAACCTGAAAACCTGCGCCTTGACCATGGCAGTAAGAATTGAAGAACTGACGCCGTGGCCGGTTACGTCGCCCAATACGACCAGAAAGCGATTGCCAGAAAGCGGAAAAACGTCGGCATAGTCACCACCCACGTCAGTCGCCATCTTATTATAGATAATGCAGTCATAACCTGCTATTTCAGGAAACTTTTCCGGGATCAGGCACTGCTGCACCGCACCGGCCAGCAGCATTTCCTTGACCTCTTCCATCATCTGGTTGAAAGTGTCGCCAAGTTCGCCCAGCTCATCCTGACTGTTGATTTTAACGCGAAAGTCGGTGTCGCGACGCCGCAGCGCCTTCATACCAAGGTTGAGCTCGCCAACCGGCTGGAGAAAGTTTTTCGAAAGCAGCAGGCCGGTCAGCACCGAAATTATCATGATCAGCGCCATGCCCTGATAGATCTGGATTCGCTGACTATCGATCTGTGAGTCAATTTCTGACTGCGGAAAAAGGCATGAAACAATAGCGCCTTTGAGCTTGATGCCGGGCAGGCAGGTGGCGAGATACTTGCGGTCGGCATATCTGATACGGCCGGTTTCAAGGGTCTGGCTGATTTCGGTGAGCTTGACCAGTTTGGTCAGATCGCTTTCATTTCTGGCGTCTTCCGGCGTCCAGTTCTGCTGTTCCGGGAAGTATGCCGCCAGTGTCAAGGCAGTATTGCCAAGATTGTAGCGCTTTTTCAGCACCGAATACAGAAAGTTTTCGACGTTAAAATGAACTCTGGTATTGCCCGAAAAGAAAGCCACACTGTTATCGGCATCAGCGTAATAGTTCCAGTACCAGTAGAAACTTGATCCTTCAAATTCCATTTCAACCAGGCGACCCGGTTGTTCGTAAAAATTGCTGAAACCGAGAACCGGGTTTTCCATCATGTTCTTGAGTATGAAATCTGACTGGCGCAATTTTACCTGGTGTTTGGCAAACTGCGCCGGCATATGCCTTTCAAGGCAGATAAGGGCGATGATGCGGTTAATCTCTTTAACTCTGTCGTTTGAGATGCCGCGCGCCGTTGAAAATAACTGCTCGAGCTTTATGTTACGTATGTCAAGATGGTTGAAAAAGTTCTCGCCTTCCAGCGGGACATGCGCGTGCTCGCGTAAAAGCTGGTTATTGTGATCCCAGTCGTCGGTAAACTTGTTATGCCATGTGTGGTCGTTGTAGAGGCGCTCATAAATGGCGAGAATTTCGTCTTCCTTATTGACAAAGTCGGCGTCAATCTTGTAGAGAATGTCCTGCATGCCTTTGCGTGCTTCGTTTTCAAGAACAGTGCGCCGGTCATTCAAGCCGTTGAAACTGACCAGAAACAAGCCGAGAACCGGCAGATACACGGCAAATATAAAAATTGCGATCAGTTTGTAACGTATCGATATTCGCACGCCGCTGTCGCTTTGCAGGTTGCGCTGCAGAATCACAAAACTTAACAGCAGCAGCATGACGCTCAGCAGCCCGGTCAGCCATTTGACGCGCGTGTAGTAGCCAAGCGCCAGCCTCTGGCCAAAATAGAGCTGGAAATTACGAAAATTGACCCGCCGCCAGAGGTAGTCGTTGTGAGCCGCGGTGTTACGGGTTCTGCTGTAGCCCAGCCCGATTACTTCTGCGGCTGCGTCGGCAATTTCCGGTCTGCTCGGCCAGGTGCCATCTTCGCGCACAAAAAAAGTCGGCGAATCTTCGCTGAAAGAATTTTCTATAAGCCTGGTAAGATGACTCTCAAAATCAATCTCGAGATCGAGAAACATCATGACACCACTTTTGTCATCGCTGTAAGCCTGATTTTTTCTATGATAAATCAGGCCCGATTTTTTGTAATTGACGACCGCGTGGCAGATATCGTTGCTGTGCTTGATTTTGCGCGGGTGAAAAAAGCGCCCGACCAGCATGCCAAGGTCGCCCCGTCGCTCGCGAAATTCGCCCTCATAACTGTCATCATGCGCGAAACGCCAGATGTAATCGATGCCCGTCTCAGTGTCTTCGGGTGCCAGCCCGGTTTTTAGTATCTTGCCATCTTTATCGAAGACATAGACATAAAAGCGCTGTGATATGCGGCTAAAAAGGCTTTCGGCAAATTGTACAATCTTTTTTTCGTCGAGGTCGGGAAGGGCGAGTATCTGACCTGTCAGTTCGCGGAAATGCGGCAAGAAAATCTGTTCGGCATCGAGTTGACGAACCAGCGATGAAGCACGGGTTTCTATGTTCTCAGCGGTCTGTTCCTGCCATTTCAGGGTGAGATGGTCAACCACATGCAGGCAGAGCAGCAGCGAAAAAATCAGTGGAGTAGCGACCAGAAGGCCGTAAATAAGCACAAATTTCGCGAATTTGTGTTGTCTGGTCTCCACGTTTGATCCCTTATTTGTTTAAAAACAGGGGCTGTGTGCGCCTTGTGGCGTACACAGCCCCTGTGGTGTCAGTTCACAATTACTTGCGAGCCGGTTTTTTCTTTTCTTCTGCAGCTTTAGCTTCGGCGGCAGGAGCTTGTGCGTCAGCGCTGATCATGCCAAGAGCCTTTTTGACCTTAAGCACGATTTCGCCAAAGACGTCGGGATTGTCACGCAAAAACTGCTTGGAGTTTTCGCGCCCCTGGCCCATTCTGACGTCGCCGTATGAATACCATGCGCCTGATTTGTTAACGATATTAGCAGTATCAGCGATGTCGAGAACTTCGCCTTCGCTCGAAATACCTTCGCCGAACATCATGTCGAATCTGGCTTTGCGGAACGGCGGAGCGACTTTGTTCTTAACTACTTTTACTTCAGTGACGAAACCAGTTGCTTCATCGCCTTCCTTGATAGCGTCTTTGCGGCGAATGTCAATGCGCACTGAAGAGAAGAACTTGAGCGCGCGGCCGCCCGGAGTGGTTTCGGGGTTACCGAACATGACGCCGATCTTTTCACGGATCTGGTTGATAAAAATGCAGACGCATCTTGACTTGCTCACGACCGGAGTCAGTTTGCGCATGGCCTGTGACATCAGGCGGGCCTGCATACCTACTGTCGCATCACCCATGTCGCCGTCAATTTCGGCTTTGCTGGTCAGTGCCGCTACCGAGTCAAGAACGATAATGTCGATGGCATTGCTGCGCACCAGCATTTCCGTGATTTCAAGGGCTTCTTCGCCGCTGCTTGGCTGGGCAATCAGAAGATTCTCAGTGTCGACGCCGAGCTTTTTTGCATAAGAAGGATCAAGAGCGTGCTCAACATCGATAAAAGCAGCCTGACCACCGGCTTTTTGTGCCTGGGCAATCACGTGCAGAGCGACAGTTGTTTTGCCTGAAGATTCAGGTCCGAAAACTTCGACGATACGGCCGCGTGGCATGCCGCCAACGCCGAGTGCGTAGTCGAGAGAGAGAGAGCCGGTCGGAATTGCTTCGACCTGCAGGTGGCGGGAGCTGCCAAGTCTCATGACTGCGCCTTTGCCGAACTGTTTTTCTATGGTTGAAATTGCGGTTTCGAGTGATTTCTGGCGGTCGGGAATCTGTTTGGTATCAGCCACTTTGAAAGTGCCTCCTGAAAATATTTCATTCAGTCTATCACATTACAATCAGCAAAACCAATAGCCCCAACCAAAAAATCAGAATCCATAACAAAGATTCTCGCACAAAGCCACAAAGACACAAAAAGGTCGTTCTCTAACCTGAAAGCGTGATTTTTCTTGTAAATTGCCGTGCGGCAGGATATTTTGACGCTATCTGAGCAGGCAGGAGATTGCAAATGGCAGGCAGATCAGCGGTGAAAATTCTCGGTATGATGAGCGGCACCAGTGGTGACGCCATAGATGGCGTTCTGATGTCATTTGACCGCAGCGGCGCCGGCGAACTGCTGTGGTTTGACAGCTGCAGCTTCAGCACAGCAGAGTTCGCGCGTATTCAGAAGCTGATGCGTGCCGCCGATTCCAGAGAGGTAACTCTTGGAGCCAGCTATATTGCCGAGCTTTATGCCCGCGCCTGCCAGCAGTTTTTTGCCGCCGGGCACGAAAAACCAGACTACATAGCGGCGCATGGCCAGACTATTTATCATCACCCACAGCCTGTCGACTGGGATGGAATAACACTCACCGGCACTCTGCAGTTGCTCAATGGCAGTTTGCTCGCGCAGAGAACCGGAATTCCGGTTATCTGCAATTTCAGAGAGGCAGACATGGCGGTTGGTGGCCAGGGCGCGCCGCTGGTGCCTTTTGCCGACCTTTATCTCTTCGGCAAAAAGGCGAAACGCGACCTGATGCTTCTCAATATTGGTGGAATGGCCAATATCAGCGTGATCAGGTCCGGGCGACGGCCAGAGATGGCGTGTGCCTTCGATACCGGCCCGGGCAACGTGCTTATGGATGCCGCCATGCAAAGAGCAGGCCTGGGTAACTATGACCGTGATGGTTGTCTGGCGGCATCAGGCCGCAGCAACCGCGAGACGGTCGCGCGCTTTCTGAGTGATCCGTATTTCGCGGCGCCACCACCCAAGTCTACCGGTCGCGAGTATTTTAACAGCGAGCGTCTTGCTCAAATCGACGCCTGGCAGAGTGAGGCTCTGTCGCCAGCTGATCTGCTGTCTACATTACTGGACATAACGGTTGCATCAATCGAGGCGGCAGTACGAGCCGCCGCAGCGTATATAAGGTTTCCGGCCGATCTCGTCGTTGCCGGCGGAGGTGCGCTCAACTCTGAATTGATGCGCCGTCTTGCCAGCAGACTGTCAGGCCTTGCCGAAGTAAAAACCAGTGAAGCGCTTGGCGTGCCGGTAATGGCGAAAGAGGCTATGGCTTTTGCGGTTCTTGGATACGCTTTCGTCAAGCGATTGCCCGGCAACCTGCCTGCTGCAACCGGTGCGGGTCGCGAAGTCATTCTTGGCGAACTGCACCCGGTCTGAGCGTTGTTAGGTTCAGCGCGAAAAAGCAAGTCGCGTGATCTGATAATCAACGCTTTCTGCGTCGGCAAGGCTGATGTTATCAGGCGCTCTGATGGTGATATCTTTTGCCTGCTGTTCATAAAGGCGGCCATGCGGCAGAAGTTCGGCCATAAAGCTTCTATCGCCTGAAATTTTCGACTTTACCGTGATTTTAAGCCAGACCTGGGTAATTTCAAGATGGGTCAGATTGAGGCAGTTCACGCTAAGTTCGCGCAGGTGCAGCTGCGGATCGATTTCGAGCTTGATTATCTTGTTCAGGGCGCGGTTAAAAAGCTGATCCCACAATGCTTTATATGGAGAATCAGGTTCGAAGCTGTTGGCAAACTGCTGGTGAAGCTCGATCAGTTCGGCAAAAAACTCGCGGTTTTCCATGACAGTGGCTACCGGAAGCAGCCAGCCCGGCTTTTTATTGTGATAGAAAAGGGTCAGCGCCGTCGACAGCACCTCTGGTTCGCGCTCAGGCAGAGCAGCTCTTTCGATGAGTGCTTCGATGCTGTTATTGCCGTAGGCTGCTGGCAAAGTAGCGCTGGCCAGGTCTGACGGCGGTTTTATGCGCATTGCCAGATTGACCCATTCGCGCAGCGATACCGGGGCAACTGAGTCCAGCACCATGAACTCAAAGTAACCAGGGTTATTGGTTCTAAAAACCCGGCCAATATAGCCCTTGCCGCCTGACACCGGAAAGATGAAGCCGCGATGATGGATATCCCAGCGCGCCTCAAATATTCTGCCGGTTATGCCTTCACTCGCGAAAAACTGTGCCTTGAACATCAGGTAAATCGGGTGCCAGGTTGCCCTGAGAATTGTCTGCAGATACAATTGCATTGAACTCGGCATAAACCACCGCGCAAAGCCGGTATTGGTAAACTTAATGGTGCGCGATTCATTTTGCGCCAGGATAGTTATCTGTCGCGCTTCGCGTCGTGATGAAGGCTTGAAGTCGATGCGGTCGCGACTGATCCTTGTCGGCGTAAAAGACTCGGGAATTTTGAACTCGGTTTCGTTAAGCAAAACCTTGTAAGTATCGCCGACTTCGCCAGTGCTTACCAGATTGATTTCTTCCGGGGCCTTGAGAAACACTTCTTCCGGGAGCTTTAACGTCTTGCTGTAATGGTCGCGGGCGATCATCGGGGCAACAACAAACAACATGAACGGTATGAAGGTCGCAAGAGCAATGATAACGGCTTTTTGCCATGGCTCCAAGCCTTCTTCTTCTTCGGCCTGCCAGTTTCGTTTCTTTTTCGTTTTATCTTCGGTGCTGGCCAAGGTTATAACCCATCTGTTTCTTCTGGTTTTTCCAGCATGTCTTCGAGAGCTGCGTTAACACCCTCAATAACCGGACTGTCAGGAAATTTCTGCTGAATTGTGCGGTAGACTTCTATGGCCTCTTCAACCCGGTTCAGCGCTGTTAATACTTCGGCGCGGATATACAGCATGCGGTCAAGCAAAGGGCTTTCTGCGCTGCCTGACGGGTGGTTCTGCAGCAATTCGAGGGCCGTTTCCCAGCGGTCGCAGTTTATGTGGCTGTTGACATCCATATAGAAGGAAAGAATTTCGGGGTGGGCGAGGTTCTGCGAGATCAGTTCGGTTTCGCTTTGCGCGGCGTCAGTAAAGGCATTCTGGCTGAATTCAAGCACTATTTTCTGATAAATGTCGAGAGCGCCCTTGAAATCTTTCAGAAACTTGCGCGATTCGGCGAGATAAAACAGGCTTTCGATAAAGGCGCGCGAAGAAATTTCGTCGGTCGATGACGAGATCGCCTGGTTATAATAGTCAAGGGCCTCTAGATACTGGCCGCTATGAAATGCCCACGCGCCCCGGTTCATCAAGATGTTGTAATGGGTGCCCTCGGTGAATCCTTGCTGAGCAAGCACCAGACGATCTTTCTCGATCTGGTAAAATTCAAGGCGATATAACTCAGGCGGGCCAAAATCATGATAGGAAATCAGGTGCCTTGTGCAGACTGCCGGCTTATTTCCATGGGTTGACACGAAAACTTCCCGGCAGATAAGCGGATTGTTCTCGTTACTGCTCTCGGGAAAAATTTTGTGAAACTCTTTGTCGGTGCGATAAATGTGCATGATCACATCGATGCCGTCGGGGTGGCGCAGCAGAGCGATCAGCTCGACGCTACCATCATTGTCAAGATCGTGCTTGATCAGATCTGCCGGCAGCAGGCCATCGAAAGAATCAATTACCTGCAGCATGCCGCCTGGTCTTTTAAGTAGCAGCTGTGTGGTTTCAATCTGGTCCTGCGATGTTTCTTCGAGCATTATTTCACCGAGACCGGCGAGCTCGACGCTGATAGAAAGAGGCTTTTCCTGCGCGGGTAGCGTGACTGCCCAAAGCATTATCAGCAATACCACGCAGATGCGAGCTCTTAGCTTCATGCGTTTTTCTGCCCGGCAAAAAAAGTATCGACCTGTCTGGTCATCAGTTTGATGGCCTCTTCTGCGAGTTCGTCAATTTTAACCGCGCGGCTGCAGCCGGAAGCCGGCACATGCCCGCCGCCGCCCATTGCTACTGCAACTTCTTTAACATCAATGCCGCCGCGTGACCTGAACTCGCAAAAACTCATGCCGTCTTCGCGCTCGAATATTACCACGCTGGCGTAGGTATCACTCATTGACAGCAGCTGGTTAAACAGGCCACTGCCGAATACGTTGCCAAACGCGGCGTTGAGTCTGGCCAGATCGCTGTGGCGAATTACCAGCGAAGCGAGATGATTGTTGCACGACAGGCGAAAGTTGCTCAGGCCAAAACCCTGAACACGCAGGTCAGCCTCTGCTTTTCCAGAATTGAGCATATTCAGTATCGGCGAGGTGTCGACGCCGGTCTGCAGAATCTTTGCCGCCGCCAGATGCGCTGTGTGGCGCAGGCCCTCGTTCTGAAACGACCGCGAGTCAGTTACCAGACCAAGCATCAGGCTCAGCGCCACTTCGCTGTCGAATGGCAGTTCGGCGTGGTGCAGCAGCGCCGCGACCATTTCGCAGGCCGATGATGCGCCGGTATCAACATAGTTGATGTCGCCGAACATCGTGTTGCTGGCGTGATGGTCGATATTGACCAGGCAGGTTTTTTCGCGGTCGCGGTTAAAGGTGAAGCCGGTGCGCGATTCGTCGCCTGAATCGAGAATCAGTATCAGATCATGGTCTGAATCAATAACCGGTTGCCGAATCAGTTCGATCTGGGGAAACACAAAGGCAAACCGCTCTGGCACCCCATCGAGAAGCGCTGCGTCAACATTTTTGCCGGCTTTCAGCAAGGACTTGACCATGCCGGAAACCGACCCGGTCGCATCGCCGTCGGGGCGCAGGTGTGCGGCAACCAGTATCTTCTGACTGTTTCCAATCAGCGTGGCAATCTGTGTGGCAACAGGCAGTAAATCAGTTGGTAACATGTTTAAGTATTGCGTCGACGTCTTTGGCCATCTGATCGCAAATATCCTTTGCTGGTATCATTCGCAGGGTCGCATTCTCAAGGTGGTCGGCCATCAGGTCGCGCACTTCAAACCACACGCTGAGACGCGGTTCGAAATGGCAGTATTCAAGCTGAACGTAGGGCGCGCCGATGTTCGGGTCTTTTGCAATCGCATCTTGAATGATCGAACTCTGCAGAGAGGATTTTCGCACCGGCAGATAGGTCGTTCTCACGCTCCATTCAGCGCCGATTTCAGTTGAGGTGAACCATTTAACGAAGTCCCAGGCGCCGGCGATCTTTTTCGGGTCGCCATTGTTGAAGATATTGATGTTGCTGCCCGAAAGGATTACGCCACGGTTAATTTCGCTGCCATCGGTTGTGAGCTCGGCCCCGGGGTTGAGTATGTAACCGGGCAGGGGAGCCACACCAAAGTCGAATTCAATGCTTCCTTCCATGAATACCTTGCTGACTATGCTGCTTTCGATAATCGCGCATTTGCCGGCGATAAAGTCGTTCTGATGATCGAAGCCCTGGCCTTCGCGGGCGATGCCTTCCTGCAGCATGTTCTGCAGGTATGCAAGCGCGTTTATTGAAGGCTGGTCAGCAAAATGCGACTTGTGTCCGTCATCACTGACGATTTTGCCGCCGTATTGCAGAATCCGGTTCAAAAAAGACCAGACGTTGGCCTTGCTGCAACCATAACCATAAACTGAGCGGTCGGCGCCGGGCGTGTTCTTGTGATAATCGGTGATCAGCCGGCAGTATTTAACCATATCGTCGAGAGTGCGTGGCGGCTGTTCAGGGTCGAGACCGACTTTTCTGAAAATGTCTTTGTTGTAATAGAGCACCGGAACGCTCTTGTTAAAAGGGAAAGAATAGAGCTTGCCGTCGAAGGTGTTGTTATCAAGTAATACCGGAATAATGTCGCTCTTGATGTCTTCTGTTTCAGAGGCGATCAGATCGTCGAGACAGACGATCTTGTTGTGCTTGATGAATTTTTTGGTCAGGGTCTCGTAATTTTGCGAAATATCAGGAGCTTCATTGGCGACCAGCGAGGCGAGAACCTTTTTGGCCAGCGTGTCGTAGCTGCCCATGTTAACGCTTTTGATGAAGTAGTTGTTTTGACTCTTGTTGTAACGTTCGACGAGATCGGTCATGACGATGCCGAGCGGGCCGCCCATGGCATGCCAGAAGACAACCTCGGTTTTGCCGCCGGCGTTGACATCATCTTTGGCTATTCCTGCGCTGGCCTGGTCGTCGTGGCGGATGGCAAGCACTATGATCAACCAGCATAAAAATACTGCAATTAAAAAGTTTCGCATAATTACTCCTTCATGCCGGTGGTGGCCTGAGATTCAACAAACTGTCTCTGGGCCAGGAAATACATGATTACCAGCGGTAGAATAGTCATGGTTGATGCGGCCATCAGCGGGCCCCAGCGGGTTCCGGCTTCGCTCGAAAAGTAGCTCAGGCCGACCTGAATCACGCGCAGGTTGGTATCGTTGGTGACAATAAGGGGCCAGATGAAGCTGTTCCAGTTAGCGAGAAAGGAAAAGATGCCGAGAGTGACCATTGGTGGCTTGCTCAGCGGCAGAAGAATCTTGTAATAGAACTGGAATCTGGTGCAGCCATCAATCGTGGCGGCTTCAAACAGATCTTTGGGCAGCTGCTTGAAGAACTGGCGCAGAAAGAACACTGAATAGGCCGAGGCCAGCCACGGCACGATGAGTGACATGTAGGTGTTTATCCAGCCCATTTTTGAAAGAAAAATGTAGTTGGGTATGAGCAGGGCCTGTTGTGGCAGCATCATGGTGCCCAGCATCATCATGAATAAGGCGTCTTTAAGCGGAAAGTTGAAAAAAGCGAAAGCATACGCCGATAGCGAGGCGAAAAACAGCGAAACAGAGGTGACGGTTATGGTCACGAACAGCGTGTTCAGAAAGAAGCGGTAGAACGGTTGCGCTCGCCAGGCGTAGACATAGTTGTCATACCAGCGGAACGGTTCGCGCACTTTCTTGTCGCGCTCTCCGGGTGCTTTTTCCTGTTCCAGGTTCCACAGGCGTTCTCGCTCGCTTCGGCGGGCGATTCTGGCCTCGTCTTCTGCGCTGTTGAGAAAGCCAGGTCTAACCGAATCTGGCAGCAGAACTATACTTTTGCTGGTCGTGAGAATCTCGTCGTCACCTTTGAAAGATGTTGTAATCATCCAGACAAAGGGAAACAGCATGAAGATGCCGCCAATGATCAGCAGCGTGTGAATTGCGATATGGGCGGGGTTTTTTACTTTGGTCATGGTTATGGCTTCCCCCTTTAGGAGTAGTGCACTTTCTTTTCAAGGTAGAGCTTGTTGAAAAGAGTGCAGGCGAAGATGATCATGAACAGCACAAATGCCATGGAAAGAGCATAGCCAAATTCGAACTGTTCAAAAGCTTTGCGATACAGGTAATAAACGACAACCATGGTGCTCTTGAGTGGGCCACCACGCGGGGTCATCATATAGACCTGGGAGAAAACCTGAAATGAACCAATCACAGAGATTGTGAAGATAAAAAAGGTTGTTGGTGACAGCAGGGGCCAGGTGATATGTCTGAACTGCTGCCAGCGACTGGCGCCATCAATGCGCGCTGCTTCGTAAAGATGCTTTGGAATGTTCTGCAGGCCGGCCAGGAAAATGATGACATTGTAGCCGAGACCTTTCCAGACGCTCATGAAAATGATACAGGGCATCGCCCAGAACGGATCCTGCAGCCAGGTCTGCGCGTTGATGCTGAAAATATCGAGAATCTTGTTGAGCAGCCCGAAGTCTGGGTGGTAGATAAAGTTCCAGACGATGGCGACGGCGTTGATCGAAGTTATGACCGGAATGAAATAGACAGTACGATACAGGCCGATCGCCGAAATCGGGTTATTAAGCAGCAATGCAATGGCGAGCGAACTTATGATCGAAAGCGGAACACTTAACGCTGCGTAGTAAAGAGTGTTCATCAGTGATTTGTAAAACATCGGGTCGTCAAAAAGTCGCTGATAGTTGTGGACTCCTACGAATTCCGGGGCGCCAATGAGGTCCCATTCGTAGAAGCTTACGGCGAGTGAGTAAAAGATGGGCAGAACATGAAAAATGACCAGAATGACTACTACCGGCATCAGATACAGGTAAGCTGCCCAGTCTTGCTTGCGTTTATTTGCCATTGCTCTTGATATCCTGAATAGTGGTTTAAAAACGGGCGCCGCTTATCTTATGCATAAGTGGCGCCCGTGATCGAGGTTTATTTTCTTTTGGTGCGGGGGGCCGGTTTCTTTGCCAGCTGGCGAAGCAGGTTGTCCCAGAGTTGCGGGGTCTCGTGGGTGAAAGGAGCTGGTCCGGGCATTGACATGTTGATGTCGCTGTCAGGATACTGATAGTCAGTAAAGTTACAGGTGCCGATCATTACCAGAGTGCCATTGACCACTTTTTCCATGGCCATTATCGGAATGGCAACGCCCCTGGGATACAATACCGCTGGCACGCTCTTGTCGCCGTCTTTGTTAAAGCTGACATCGTTTGCAGTTACCAGAATATCAACGCCGGCGGCTTCGGTGAGCGGCTCGTTATTGCGGTTGATAAGCGAGCAGGTGCCCCAGGTGATAGCGGTTGTCACGCCGGCGGTAACCGGGTGGTTTTTCTTGATGCCGCGTGAGAGCACGCCCCATGGCTTGTTGGTCTTGTTCTTTTCATCCCAGACCTGGTCGTCATTAAAGCGCATTACGGCGCCCATCTTGCCGAGCACAAAGTTGAGAGTCGCTGTGCCGCGCAGTTTTGATGAATCCCAGGCTGAGCCCATGATCAGGTTGCCACCGGCCATAAACCAGTCGGCGATTGCCTGCGCTTCGGTTTCGATATAGGGCATTGACGGGTCGGGCAGAATCAGAATGCCGAAATTCTTGAGCATTTCTGGCTTGATCAGGTTAAGGGTAAAATAAACCTTCAGGCCGTTCTTTTTCATGTGCTTTTCGAAGGTTTTCATCTTGTCAGAAGAGGCGTTGCCGTGCGCGGCGTCGATAAGAATGTTGATCGCCTTTTCTTCAGCCTTTGCTTCGTTGAACATGGGAACCGGGCGAGAAGGAACGCGCTTGCCGGTAGCTTTGCCGGTGGTCCAGGCCATGGCATTGTAGGCCAGCTGCGGGTGTGAATACATGAATGAGTCATAGCTGTCGTGCAGCTTGTTTTTGCCGATGCCACTGCCGGTGCCGTCGTCAAAGGGCGAACTGTCGCCGATGGCTAATACTCGACCAGCGCCGTATTCGGCGGCGACAACGTAAGGTGCTCTGGCTGTGCGGCTGTCGATGAGACCAACAGCTTTGCCGTCGCCTTTGACGATATCAAAGGTCGCGCCGGCCCAGGCACCAACTGCGCGCACGCCGAACATTGCCGGGTGAGTGTTGTTGATGGCTCCTGCCAGCGGTGCTTCGTAAATTGTGTTGCTCTGAAACTTAAAGCCAAAAACCGCTACGAAGGCATTGAATACCTTTACCGCATCCCAGCCGTTGTTGTTGCGGTCTGCACCAGCGTGGTCGCCAATTATAAACAGGCCACCGCCGTTATGAACAAATTCAACAATGGCTTTCTGCTCGCTGGCAGTGTAAGGGTTATTGGGTTCGGCAAGAATTATTGCCTGATAGTCTTTAAGAAGATCAGCGCTGAACTCGCCGTTTTGCCCAGCCACTTTGCTGAGACTGGTGACGGTGAAGCCGTTTTCTTTTAGCATGTCGGCCATTTCTGAATAAGCGCCTTCCGGTATCCAGTCAGCGTTGCCGGCTGTCTGGGCGTGTGTGTCGTCATAGAGAACTTCGGCGCTATAACCTGCTGAACAGATTGTCAGCAATAAAAAGGCCATCATAAAACAGAACTTCTTCATTTGCCTTTCCCCCTTGCCATATTTTTGAGTCTAGACAGTATAAGGAAAAACACAAAAAGAGGCAAGTTTATTGCGCAAACCGGTGCGCTATCAGTTTTCGCTGCTGCCCAGCCCTTCGACAATCTTTTTCAGGTCACCTGACCAGAGATTCAGCGGGCCGCTGAAATTGGCCAGCACGAACATGCGGCTGATGTTGCTGTTGAATCTGACGATTCGCAGGTTGTATTCTTCGAGAAATTTGAGCAGCAGCAGCATTTTGCCGGCCGGGATATCGTAAAAAACCGACACGTTATTCTCGGGGAAAGGGTAGGGCGACAGGCGGTGATTGTAAATGCTCTGGCGCGGGCTGACTTCCTCGGGGCGGCGCAAACCGATAAACCAGATATTTGCGAACTTGTCGGCAAACAGGTTGTTACTGTGGCTGAAACCGGCATCGTAGATGTTTTTGAATTTGCTGTCGAGATTGCGGAAAACATAGAGATACTGGAGGGGCAGGGCCGAAGGTGTGCTGAGCAACTCGCTGGCAGAAGCATTGCGGCTGGCAGCGGTTGTTGGGCCGGCAGTGAGTTTCGCGGCAAATGTCGCGCTGAGGTCCCAGAACGGCGTGTTGAGCTTTTTACTCATCAGTCGGCCTTCGAGGAAGAGCACGCGATCGTTGGTCCAGAACGAAACCAGCTTTATCGTATTGCGTGATTCAACGCGCTGCGCGTGGTCTTCGTTTATCGAGAAATCTGCTTTGATGCGGTAGCGGTGTAGCACGCACTTGCGGTAGTCAAGGTCGTCAAAGATATAGCGCTGTCGTGCCTGCCCGATTACTTCGATCAGGGCGAAAGATGCGCTGTCGTCTGACCAGATGGTTTCGGCGATTTCATTCGGCACTCTGACCGCGTTCATCAATGTTTTTTTGCCGGCAATGTCGATAAAATGCAGTGAGCGCGCTGAAGTCAGCATAATACGCTGTCCGTCTGGAGACCAGCTGACATATGGATTCAGGTAATTGGCTTCGGCGGCCACTTCTGCGCTGACAAAATCAAGCATGGTCGCGGCTTCTGCGTCATAAAGAAAAAAGCTGCGTTCCTGATTGGAATTGTTGAGTACGATGCCGGCGAGCAATGACTGTTTTGGCGACCATTGCATAGAAAGCAGGAGCAGGTTGTTGTCAGCAAAAAGCAATCGGCTTTCTCTGGTGGTAAGAGCCATTAACATTGGTCGCATACCGTCGCTGAAAGCCAGATAACGGCCATCACCTGACGCTGACAAATCGGCATAAAAGGTTTTTGCCTGTCCAAGCAGCATTTCTGAACGGCAGACATTGTCGGCATCAGTCATCAAAAAAAGACGATTGCTGCGCTGAAACGGCCGCGCCGCAATTACGCGATTGTCGTCGACTACGCAAAAATCGGTATCTGGTTCGAGGCTTTTTTGAAATGATGAATGGTTGATCAGTTCGGTGCGTATCGCTACTTTGCTGGTTTGGCGCGGATACTGGTCAGGAATCGTGAACAGCGAATCTGCGCTTTCGAGAAGATAGTTCGCGTCGGTGCCGCCGCGTTCTTTGAGAAACTGGTTGATCTGGCTCAAAGTGCTGTTCAGACCGGTTTCGCGCAGTCTGATAACCTTGCTGTCATCACTGCCGAGTTCGAGAGACTGGTCGGGAGCGTAGAGAATGCGCAGCGAAGTGCCGGCGGCAATTTTCTGCAGGCGGTTAAGATACTGCAGATAGTTTTCAAATATGTTGACCAGAAGGTTCAGGCGCGGCACTTCAATGTTGCTGGGATTGACTGCATTGATGCCAGAGCGCATTGGTGGCTGAAAAACCAGCTCAATATGCTTAGTTCTGAAGCTTACCGTTGTTTCGCTTTCCTGCGCCGAAACTGCCAGTGACAGCGCAAGCAGAGCAATCGTCATAAGGAAACAGATACGCGTGCTTGTTGCTTTTTTCTTTGTTATTGAGGGTTTCATTTTTTTTCTCCCTTTTTGTCGGTCTGCAGGCTGGTGAATATTTCTTCGATCAGACCGTCGACCAGTTGATCCATGGGCAGGCTTTTCACCACTTTACCATGTTTAAAAATCAGACCACTTTCTTTGCCGCCGGCTATGCCAAAATCAGCCTGCTCAGCTTCGCCCGGGCCGTTTACTGCGCAGCCCATTACCGCAACTTGAAATGATTCTTTTATGCCGGCAAGCCTCTGATGGACCTGGCGCGCGATTTCCTGTAATGGAATCTGGCAGCGCCCACAGGTCGGGCAAGACACGATAACCGGTCCCTCGCTGCGCAGCCCGGCGGACTGTAGAATCTTGAGTCCGGTAATTACTTCGAGTGCTGAGTCTCCGGTCAGTGACACACGTATGGTATCGCCGATGCCCTGCAGCAGAAGACTGCCTATGCCCATTGCCGATCTGACGATACCATCTTCAGGCAAACCTGCTTCAGTGACACCTAGATGCAGAGGGTAGTCGCACGAACTGGCAGTAATTCGCACGGCCTCACACATGGTATGCAGATCGAAAGCTTTGACCGCTATTTTAATCAGCTCAAACCCGTATTTTTCGAGGCGCTTGACTTCGTTCAGCGCAGATTCGGCAAGCCCGGCCGCGGTTACGCCGCCATACTTAAGCTTGATCGCCGGGTCGAGTGATCCAGCGTTGACGCCGACCCTGATCGGCACATGCCAGTCAGTTGCAGCAGCGATTACCTCGCGCACTTTTTCCTCGCTGCGAATGTTGCCGGGATTGATTCTCAGCCCGTGCACGCCATTGCGAATGGCATCGATAGCCAGCTGATGATCGAAATGAATGTCAGCAATAACCGGAATCGGCGAAGCGCTGCAGATGTCTTTGAGAGCCTTGGCAGCGGCGGCATCGGGCACCGCCAGTCTGATAATATCGCAGCCGGCCAGTCTGAGATGGTTAATGGCGTCAAGTGTCGCTGCGACATCGCGCGTATCGGTTTTGGTCATGCTCTGAACGCTGACCGGGGCATTGCCGCCGACTGCGACCCTGCCAACCATTATCTGTCTGCTTTTGCGTCTGCCTGTGGGTTTGTGATTCATACCTGACCTGCTGTTATAAATGTAATGTCATCAGAAAAATTCTGGTGGGTCAAAGACCTGATTGAATAGGCGATTTTCTCGTGGAGATCTTTCAGGTCGTTGCCTTTGTCAGAGAGAAATTCTTCGAGTGTGCGGCCATGCAATTGTTCGAAAGCCTTGTAAATGCCATTGGTCGAGCAGAAGAGCAGTTCGCCTTCGCTGAGCTCAAACGACTGAAACTGCGGTTCTATTTTTTCTTCATAACCGGCCGGTCGGGTGGGTTCGGCAAACAGGCGGCGGACTCCTGTTGCTGAAATAACGAGAGGCGAAGGATTGCCGGCATTTGCGATATCAACTCTGCGCTTGTCGACTCTTATAATGGTAGCTGCTGAACAGAGCTGCTGCGAAAAACAACGCAGAACACGGTTTGCCTCGCCCAGCTGCGCCTTTGTGTCGCTGAAGCAGCGCAGCACCGCGAACATGATGTTGAGCGTGAGAACAGCCTGTATGCCGTGATGAAAAGCGTCATAAATGCCAATAAAACTGTTGCTCTCGTTCTGGCAGATGTCGATCATGTCGCCCTTGATTTCGCTCGACAGTGAGGCAAAGCTGTTGACCGGCATGCCGCAAAAGCTGGCAATGCTCTTGGCCGAGATAGCCTGCAGCATTTTGCTCGCCCAGTCTATTTCCTGGCTGATTTTTTCCTGATTGAGCAGGCGGTTGATCATCTGCAGATTGGCGAGAAGGGGTGGAATCTCGTTGACCAGACCGATGAGCAGGCTGACTTCGGTTGGCGTATACGGAACTCTCGTGGACTTGGCGTTGATCATCAGATACCCGTAATGGCGCTCTTCGTCAGAAAAATTGAAAAGATGCCGCACGTCGTGATTTTTTAAGGTGCGGGCTGCCGCGACAAGTTCGCTGCTGTCGCTGTTGAGGTAATGCTGAATAATACTGTCTATTTCGTTAACCTCTTGCGGTAATTTGGCAAAATCACTGGCGATGTCGCAGGCGGGGAGTTCGGCCGGAGTGCATATCTGTGGCTGGTCTGGCAGCTGCAGTCGGGCGCCCGCAAAGTCGAGTACCAGATGAAGCTCGCTGAGAAACCTGGTGAAAAGCTTGTTTTCATCTGGCATTTTGCGCAATTCAGCAAGAATGGTCTGCATAACTGTTGCCGAGTCAAAAGTGCGCCGCCCGAAAAACTTGTCAACGAGCTTGATCAGCAGCTCTTTTACCGGCGAAAAGATCGCGGCGATAATAAGAATGGCAATGATCTTGCTCCAGAGATCAGAAAAATCCAGGATATTCTGCATCAACTCCTGAAACAGTTCCATTATGCCGGCCATGATGGCTGTCAACAGCGTGTAAACCAGACCGGTAGAAAAAATCAGATCGATTTCCATCAGGTTGTATCTGAGCATTGTGTAGCCGAGAATGAGACTCATGATGATGCTTAGAACCGGAAACAACCCGAGGGGATACATGGTCGTGCCGCCGATAAACCATTTGCTCAGAGCGATAACGATCGACCCCGCAGCGACCGGAAGCAGCATGGCTGCAAAAGTGTAGCGCAGGCGCCTGATCTGAATTGTTGTTTCGGCTCTTTTGCTGCTGTTTGACAAGGTTGACAGCGCCAAAAAAAGATAACCGATCAATACGCCCTTTACGACGAATTCAAACCGGCCGAGATCAATCGAAAAGCCGGCGGCGATGGGCTCAAAGCCTGCGATAAGCTTTCCTGACCACAAGAAGAACAACAGGGCCGCTGCCGGCAGAAAAAAGGCAGCAAGATGGCCGCGGCTTTTTATGATTGTGGCATCAGGCTGATTTTCAGGGTAAATAGCTGTAAAAATACAGAAAAAATAGGTAAGCAGAAGCGCCGGGGTAAAGAGCAGCTTTATGCCGATTGCGTTGATGCCGTGGTAAATCAGATAGAGCTCAGCGCCGCTCCAGAAACAGAAAAGCAGCAGCTGCAGGCTGAACAGGCGGTTCTCGGTGCGTCCAGGATCTTTGGCAATTACCACAAAAGCCAGTATTGCCTGAACGATGATAGCGCAAACACCTAGAAAGGCAGGAAAAGTCATTATCTGAATTTCCAGTTCGGTTGCCTGATGCGGGTTGCCGCCGGACGCAGACTGACGCTGGTGACCACGACAGCGGACTCGCGCTGGTGACTGAAGTCGAGCTTGATCTTGACCTGGGTTATGCGCTGGCGCTGACCTGAGTCATTCGAAATCATGTCGAATGGGTAAAAAGACCAGCCGACCGGGCTGGCCGGATCATGCGCTTCAAAGAATGGCTGAAAAATACCTTCGCCGATCTTGTCGAGCGCCAGCATTTTTATCGGGTTTTCGCGGTTCTCGGTGCGCCAGAGGATATGCTGCTTTTCGTTGCGTTCAACCTCGTAGGTGATAGTAACCAGGGCATCTTCGCCGGGATCTGGTTTTTCAGCCGAATATTTATAACAGCGCATTTTAATCATATCCGGTTTGACGTCGATAATTTCTTTGCTGTTGCGCAATTCGCCGGTTATTCGCTCCATCTTGTTTCTGATTTCTGAATTCAGCATCAGCTGCGAAGTACCCTTTTGCACGGTCGACATGCCGGTGGACTGCATGAGATAAAGAATGCCGCCGACAAGCACAGTAAGCGACATTGCCAGCAGAACTTCGACCAGAGTGAAACCTTTGTCAGTAGTTTTCAAGATCATTTGTGCTGTCCGATCAGAGTGGCCAGGTCAGCGATTTTTTTGCCGTCGCGGTCAAATACCAGAACGCTGACTTTTTTTGTTTTTGAAGGCATTGCCGAATCAGTTATGCGATCAACCTTGACCACCCGGCGGTAATAGCGATAGTCTTCCGGATACGTCTGCAGTTTGCGCAGGTAGGTTCTGGGATAGGCGATTTTAAGGCGATTCCAGGTCATCAGCATATCGCCGTCTTTTAAAGATTCGTCGGTAAAAACGTCAGAAAAATATTTTTCGAAGGCGCTGTCGTTGTAATATGGCTCATCAAAGCCATGGCGGTCCTGGTAAACTTCGCGAAAGTTCTCGTAATCAGACTTAACCTGGTCGAATGGCAGGCTTTTGATCTCTTCGACTTTCTCGCGGGCCAGATTATAGGCGAGAATATGCTCGGCATTGTCATGACTGCCGCGCACCCCGAAAATAAACATGTTGGTAAACGGCAGCGCCAGCACTCCAACCAGAGACAGCACCACTAGAATTTCGACCAGCGTGAAACCCTGATGTTTTGCCGCCATGCCATTCTGCACTATAATTTTCACTTACATCGCCTCGGGAGCTATTCTGACCTGGTTACGACCCTTGCTCTTGGCTACATACAGCGCTTTATCGGCCTCTTCAATCATTTCTTCGAGGCTTACGTCGCGCAAATGAAGAGCAGTGATACCCAGAGAAGCGGTAACCCGCATCGAGTCATTCTTGAAGGTGTATTCAGCGCCTTCGATTGATTTGCGAATACGCTCGGCTACAACAAAGCCGTCTTTAATGCCAGTCTGCGGAAGAATGACCGCCATTTCTTCGCCGCCATAGCGGCCTGGCGTGTCGACCGACCTTATGCTTTCCATAATGCGCTGTGCTGTTTCGCGCAACACATAGTCGCCGGCCTGATGACCGTAGGTGTCGTTGAAAACTTTGAAATGGTCGATATCAAGCAATACAACGCAGACTTCAAGTTGATAGCGTTTCGACCGGCTGATTTCCTTTTCGAGAGTGGCCAGAAAGAAGCGTCTGAGGTAGAGTCTGGTGAGACCATCGGTTATTGCCTGCTCAAACAGACGCTGTTTCTCGATAATCAGCGACAGATGGTGTCTGAGAGTTTCGATGAAACTCTTTTCATCATCAGAAAGATTCAGCTTTTCCTTGCCACGTTCTTTCGGAAAAACCAGATAGATCGCGCCAAATTTCTTTTCTTCAAAGAACAGCGGAACACCCAGAATGTAGCGTTCAAGAACGGTGCTGTATTCAGCGGTTGACTGCATGGTTCGCAAAGCGCCTTTAACGCTGCTTTTGATCGCTTCGCTTTCTTTTTCACCAAGATGTTCTGCCAGATAAATGCTGTCGACGCCTTCGCCTTCATTAAACCAGGCTGTACCAGAGCTTTCGGCATTCAGATGCTTCTGCAGGTTGCTGGCGGCCAGATCGAATATTTCGCGCTGACTGTGCGTTGTTGAAGCTTTTTGTGTGAGGTTGTAAAGAACCGTCAGTTCGGTAAGACGGTTGCGCAGGCGTCTGGTCATGGCGTTGAACGTTATCGACAATTCCCCGAGTTCGTCACGCGCGAACATCGGCAGTTCAAGGTTGAGGTCGCCGCCAATAATGCTTTTGGCGCCAGCTGACAAGATAGAAACCGGCTTGAGAAATTCTCTGATCAGAACGGTGATCAGAAAAATTGAGGCTGAAAGGCTTAAGAACAGGCCCAGAATTACCAGCAGGTAAGTCATTTGAATGGTATCGGTAATCTTATGCCAGCTGAATCTGGCACCAATAAGAAAATCAGGTGTGTTGACGCCGCGGCCGATTGCTACCAGCAGGCGATCGTTCTCGTCGTTAACGCGGTCGGTTTCGATGATGTTCGAAATGCGGGTTGTTGAAAGCATTGGCAGCAGGTTGGCCTTGAAGGTCGCTGACAGGCGCGGCATGGCGTCAGAAATATCGTCTTCTTTAAGTATTATTATTTCGCGATCGGGGCCAAGCCGGTGCTGTTGGGTCACAACCTGTCTGAGGTAGTTGCGGTCAAGTTCAGTTTTGTCGAGAGTGGCTATTATGGCGTAACGCTGCCCCGAAGCTACGGTGACGGTATCAGTAAAAACAAAATTCTGTCGGCTGGTGCCTGGCCAGACAGCCAGATGCATGTTGCCGGTCTTGTGCGTCATCAGGTCAAACAGGCTTTCAGCAGGCGTTGACAGGTTGGCGACACTTGTCTCAGCTTTGCCTGAGCTTGCAGCCAGTATTCGCATGCCAAGATCTTTGATAAAGTTGCGATTGCCGCTGTCAGACTTGAGGTTGTCCACGTCAAACTCTATACTGCCGTCAAGCCCGATCAGATAATAGCTTTGCAGCTGGTTGCTGCGGCTGAACTCAAAGAAGGTTTCATGCAGTTTCTGCTTGTTCAGCTCCTGAATTTCGGGCAGTCGCTTGAGAGATTTCAGCCATTCAGTTGTGTTTCTGTAATGATCGAGGGCCGAGTGGTCTACTTTTTTGACCAGTTCGACCAGCTGAGTTTCTGCGCGCTGGCTGAGCACGCTTTCCTGGCTGAGCGCAAACTGGACCCCGAGGAAGATCAAGATCGAAATCGGCAGCTGCATGCAGAGCAGAAAAAGGCCAGCCACTTTTTTTCGCAGAGACAGACCGGTTGTTGATGCCAGTCTATAAGAGTGATAGAAGAATACTACCGCGATCAGCATAAGGATAATACCGGCTGATCTGGCCTGACCCTTTTGCGATTCGCTGGCAACACGCTGCGACTGTGTCGAGAACATGGCGAAAATGTTTGCCGAAGTGCTTTCTGCGAGAGGTTTTACGAATAATACCCAGTCGTCGTAAAAAATCGGGTTGTTGAGGCCGTCGTTAAACAGCTCTACGCCTTTCTTTACCTGTTCCATCAGCCCCGGGTACGATAATTCTATCTGCCCGGTGGTCTGATCGAAAAAACCGTTGGTGAATTCAGGCGTGGCACTCGGGTCTCTGATCAGTATCTGCGAGAGTCCGAAGTTCACCGGCAGGGACTTCAACGGAATAAACACCATGAATCCGCCCTGATTATTATCCTGGTTGTTCAAGAAATCCCAGTAAAAGAAAGATTCTGAATTTGACAGATAGCTGCCAAACATGGTGTTTGGGGTGGTAAATGCCTTGGTGAATGAGAATGCCCGCCCGGTCAGTGGTATCAGCTGCGCAAAAAAGTCGGCATGCGTTTTCTCAAAGACCTCGATCTCCTGAATAGTCTGCAGGTTCGCGCCTGCCGAAAAATCGCTGTGTGTGTCAAGCAGTGTCTTGATAAGGCTTGCTGTCTGTTCTCCTGTTAAGCCACTGTGCTTGCTGAAGGTGAGTTCTTCGACCAGCTTTCCCTTGCTATCCCAGGAGATCAGGCTGGCGTTTTGCGGCAACTCTTCCATGAGGCCTTCGCTCAGTACTACGTTGCGATCAGTCTCGGGAAAATTGCGGCGCAGCCCGTCGCGATAGCTTTGCAGCTGATGCAAAAATATCTGGCGATTGGTAGCCTTGTTGCCAAAAGAGGTCAGTTCGCGGTGAAAAATCTTGATTACCGCTTCTCGACTGCGGTTGAACTGCTCGTCGAGATAACGACTGTAACACTCGTAATAGACAAGAATTGGCAGTGCCGCGAAAAAGACAAAAAGAACCAGCCAGACGGTTGGCTGGCTCAGACTCGACTTAAAAGCCTGTTTATCTACGGGTCCGCTTGTCATAATTTTGCTGGATTTTGCATGCTTATCATGATAGAGATTAGTCAGGCTAATTAATAACATCAGGAGGATGCAAATGTCTATTGGCAATAAAATCAAAATGTTTGTTCTGCCGGCAGTCTTCATTCTCGCTTCGGTTATGACTGCTTCGGCTCTTTCTATAAGAGTTGTTGAGGGCGGAATCCCGCTTGTCGACCCGCAGGAAATGATCGAAGAGGGAATACAGCGCGGAAATGTTGAGCTCTTGCGCCAGGCCTGGAAACACTACGAAGACTCTCTGGTATTCGAAAAGAGTGAAAAAGCAGGCTATCTCGAACTTGGCAAAATATACTTCCATCTCTCGCTGCTCGGATACTCGACCCAGTCTGAATTTGACACTGCTGAATACTACGCGCGTCAGGCAGTCGACCGTGATCCGGAAAATTCAGACGCGCACCGTGCTCTCGGCCTTATCTTTGCCGGTCGAGGCGCTTTTTTAGATGCTTACGAAGAATTGACGCTGGCTCTTTATCTGAATCCTGCCAACGAATACCTGATCTATGATCTGGCAGCATTACATCTGGCTCTTCGTCAGCCCAAAAAGACCATTGAATATCTTGAAGGTCGCCACCACAAAACCGGCTGGCCTTATGTCGTGCTGGCCATGGCCTGGACACAACAGGAACAGCGCGGCCGCGCTATTTTGAACCTTTTTAAGGCGCGCCGACTCGGCTATTCTGGCTACTGGGTTGATACCATGTTGAATCAGCTGTCAGAAGAAGTTAAGCTTCCGCTTGATCGCTGATCTTAAAAAGATTTACAGGCTCCGGTAAACAATAACCAGAACCACCAAAGCTCCGCTCAGCAACAATATGGTGCTGAGCGGATTCATATTATAGTGATACTTAAAACGTTCGACCGGGGTGGGTGCATATTCTGTCCAGCGCAGCAGATCACTGTTGTGGTCCTTGTAGCGCTGGTTGCTCATGTATCTGTTTGTGGTTTTAGCCATGATCCGATGTTCATGATACTGAAAAGTAATTGTTTTTTCGCCTTCGAGAACACCATGTAGAGTGCAATACCACTGAAAATCATCGCGGCTGTTGCTGATCAGATTGTACTTGCAGTCGGGTGTTGGAGCAACCGGATCCTGAGGCAGGTCATCAAAGCTGAGCATACTGCCTTTTACTGTGGCATAATTAGCCCACGGCGGCAGCAGCTCATTGTTCTTTTCGACATGTTTCTTCATGACCTCATTGAGCATTTTGAGGTTCTGGCGGCACTGGTTGGTAATAAGCTTGCCAGTATCGGCGGCCATGACCGATGATGCGCCAGTTGCGAACAGCATAAGGGTCGTCAGTATTGTCAAAATCAGATGCTTTTTCAATTCGCTGCTCCTGAACTTCATATATTTAATGGATACCATACAATCTAAATCATTACAGCTTGATTTTACCAGCAAAAATTAGTAGTATGAACACAAGCCAGCGCCTATAGCTCAGTTGGATAGAGCACAGGATTCCTAATCCTGGGGTCTCAAGTTCGAATCTTGATAGGCGCGCTTTTTATTTTAGCCGCGGGTGTCTTGACGCTTGTTGTAAATATTCGTACAATAACTGTATATCTCTTTTCTAGGGCTCTGGAGGTTATTATGAAACGAACTTTGGTTTTGAGCATCGTTTTGCTTATTGCCTTTTCGGCAGCAGGTTTTGCCGAAGATTTGCAGAAGGGCTTCGTACCCACCTGGAAAGCTGGCGATCGCTGGGTTCTCGAAGCGTCTTATCGCGACTTGAAAGGCGATGGCGAAGCCTGGCTTCCCCCGATTCAGTGGGTTTTCCGCGTTCGTGCCATCAAAGAAAAACTTGGCCGCCAGTGCTATATTGTTCATGTTTTTCCGCGCCACGGCGAAATGAAGGTGCAGGCTATTCTCTGGCTGGCCGTCGAAGATCTCAAGCCGGTCAGAGTTATCGATATTTTTCCGACAACTGAAGGAATGCGCTTTTCAGAAAGAGATATTGACCCTGAAAATCCCGAGCCCCTCGTTGCCATCGATACGCTGATTCCTTATGATCTGCCAGTGTTCCCGTTAACTAATTCAGCTGCGCAGGGCGTTCAGAGCGCTGACGGTTTTGCCGCTTACCGTGGCGGCGCCACCGAAAAGAAGTTCAGCCGCGCTTCCAAAGTCGGAACGCTGTCATTCAAGCGCACGATCGGCCAGAAAAGCAAAAAGCCTGAGCGTCAGTATTCAGATACTTTTGCAGCATACCGCTCAAGTGGCGCGACTTATCAGGTCGAAGTTGCAGAAGAACGCTCAAGCACTAACCTGCTTCAGCTCTGGCAGGAAGGCAGCCCCTGGGCTGTTTCTTCTGAAAATCGCTCGCGCAAGGTTCGCCTGGTTCCGGCCTCTGAATTGCCGGGAGCCAATTCCCAGACCGGAGGTAATGACTGATGAAAAAGCTGAGTCTGATTGTCGCATTATTTGTTGTTATTACACCGCTGCTGGCGATGGCAGATTCTGCCCGTGGCGAAATCAAGCCGGCACCCTGGTCGGGTGACTGGTGGTCGCGCAAAAAAGGCTTTCTCGTCAAGGGCTGGCCCGGACACAGTCCGGCTCCTTTTGAAAAATATGACGCTTATGTGCAGTCGCGAACCGGCAAAAACCCCGGCGCAGTCGCCTGGGAAAGCGATATTCGCAACAACCATTACAATCCCAAGGCCGAAAACTGGGAAGGCCATTGCAACGGCTGGGCAGCTGCGTCTATTTTGACTCCTGAACCCAAACGTACACATGTTCGCAACGGCATTCAGTTTCATCCGGCCGATCAGAAAGGTATTCTTTCTGAACAGTATATGAACACCTACTGCACGTTCTATGGTAATCGCAACTGGGGTCGCCCCGGCGATGACTACAACGATATTTACCCGGATGAATTTCATCGCCTTCTCATTCAGTATATCGGCTCAGGAAAAAGCGCCATGATTGCCGACACCGATGCCGGTCGCATGGTCTGGAACTTTCCGCTCTACAAGTTTGAATCATCCTGGACAACCGGCTGGTTCGACGATCGCAAGCTCAAAGTTACTACCACCTGCTATTTCGTTGACGATAACGTTGCGCCTGGCTTCATTGGCACCAAGTGGTTTATGCATCGCTACACCTATAACCTGTTTCTTGATGCCAACGGCAACATCGTTTCTGGCGAATGGACCGGCGATTCAACCAAGAACCACCCCGATTTCCTGTGGGTGCCGACTTCTGACGCGCCGAACCCGCCTAATGGCAATCTTGAAAACCCCAGAATCGATCCGCGCTTTGTCAAAGAAATCACCGAAGGTCCCGAGACTCGTGATTTCCGTGGTGGATCTGAATTCAGAAGCCCCGACGCCGTGGTCATGGAAGCCGGCCTCAACCCGGCCGACGTTTTCTGACTTAAACCAGCTCTCATAAAAAGGGCTGCCGCGAATCCTCGCGGCAGCCCTTCGCTTTATAATGCAAAGTTCTCGTTTGCTCTGATAGTTAAACGGTATTTCTGCAATTTTTGGGGCGAGTATGGTAGAATATTCGTGTACTGTTATGAGTCAGAACAATATATCAGCCCGCAACAACATCATCGCGTCTGGTCGTCGCTCGAACGCGGCGATGACTTTTGTCGAGATTCTGATCGCCGCTTTGCTGCTCGTTGTTGTCTTTATCATTGGCTGGACAATATCAAGCAGCTTTACCGGGGTGCGCAAGGTTCGCAATTACGAAACGGCCATATTTCTCGCAAATCAGGCAGTAGAAGCAATTCGCGCCGCCCGTTCCCATGAGCTGGGCGTCGATGGCGATCGGCGAAAAGATACTCTGCTGGCTGATTTTAATTCGGCTGATAATATGTTTGACAAGAATGGCGAAGGATTCGTTCCGGTCGTTACCGTCGGAAACATTGATTACCACCGGACGATAAGCATTAAAGACGTTCCCTCTGATAACGAGTTTACCGGGTCCGGCCTCAAGCTGGTCAGGGTAAACGTCAGCTGGCGCGCCACTGAAGATGGCAACCCGGTTGAATTTGAACTGGTCACGACGCACTGCGATCAATGGTAGCAATTATAAAAAAGGTCTATTCATCGACTGACGCTGACGGCCGCCGCTCCAATCGGCGCCGCGCTGTTACGCTGGTCGAGGTTATGATTGCCACTGGTCTGTTTATTCTATTCATGCTTGCCGCTTACCGGCTCTTTTTTGCTGAGGTTAAGTCGATAAAGACCGCGCTTGAGCACATTGGGGTAAATGAAAGCGCCCGTCGCCTGTTTGCGCATCTGGGTAACGATATTCGCAACTCAAACTGGCTCGATTTTCCGCAACAGACCAACCGGCAGACGGTCGAGGCACTGATGCCGATAAACGAAGGTCAGGTCTGCGTGCTGCGCCGCCAGATTTTTGATTTTTCGATTAAGCCGCCCGACCCGAATTTTCTGCGCGAAGAGATAATCGAATACTTTCTCAAGAAGGCCGAAGACGGAACCAGTGATCTTTATCGCCGAGTCAAAACCGATATGCCGAATGTCGCGCAGAAGCAGTATGAGCGCAAAGTCTGCGACGGTGTGCGTGATATACTGATTTATACAACAAATCGCAAGCCGGTTTCTATCAGTGGCGCCGCGTCGATTCTGCCAACGAAAAATCTTTACAGCTTCGAACCCTACGATCTTGATGGCTCGGGGCCATATCTCGTGCACGCTCGCGTCTCGCTGATCCGCAAAGGCGAAGAGCGCGATCCTTCCGATCCCCCGGCATTCACTGTAAGAACCTGTTTTAACGTGCGCGGCAAGCTGAATGGAGTGCATCCATGAGCAACCCAAAGTCTGTCATTGGCCGGTTCGTATCTATCCTGATGCTCACCGGCACTTGCTCATCCATGTTCTTCGCGAGGAACAAAGTGACGAAGCAATCTCACATTTGCATGACACAGCATGCCTCTCCCTTGAGATTGCTTTGCAGACAACGTGGGCAGGCAATTCTGGTGATCGTCATGATCTGTCTGGTGCTGGGTATTCTCGCCGGCGCTGTTTTAAACTTTCAGAGGGGGCAGATCGCGCTTCTTTCACGCTCTGCCCGTGACTATGTTGCTCTCAGCGTTGCCGAGTCAGGATTACACGCGGTTCTTGCCGAGATGCGCGCGGATTATCAGTTTGTCACGCATGGTAACCCTTATATTCCGGCAGAGGGCTGGCCTTCTGCTTCAGAAAATCGTTACAATCATCTGAAAGACTTTGAGCTGCTCAAGCTCGACAACAATGATCGTGGCACTTACAGCGGCTCGATCGAGCTTCCGGCCATGAAACTGACCGGCCAGTTCAAGGTCAGGGTCAAATTGATCAAGTCGTTGAACAGTCCAGACAGCAAAACTGTTGACGAAGCGCATCGCTATTTTCTGCTCGAAGCTGTTGGCCGGGTCGAAGATACCTGTCGCAAAATTTCGACGGTTATCGAAAAGGTTGTTCCCGGAAACTTTCTGTTCTACGATGGCCAGATTCTCGATCTTGGCGGTTATGGCCCGTTTCGCGTTACACCCGGCGAAATGAAACGGGGGCGCCTCTATGGCCACGAAATGCTGATCTTGTCGCAGCGTGGCCCTTTCGATCGCGGTGCCGATCTTCTTGAGATGGAACGCATTTCGACGCCTGGTTTTATCAGGGCTGAGTCTTCTACGCATGTCGAGTTTTATAACGGAAAACGTGGAACCATAAAGTCTTCGAACGATTCTACCGATCCCGACAAGTTTGAGTCGTTTGCTGAATACAAGAACGACAAGCTGATCAACGCCTTCGTGCAGGATGGCTACCATGGCGCGCGCCCACAAAAGCTGCCGCCACTGAACCCGTCTTATTACAAGAATGCGCGCAAACCGGCGCCGACTATCTTAAGGGCTGGCAGCAGCTTTAAAGGCTTTTCCGAATCAGTCTGGAAAAATCCGGCGAACCCTTCAGAGACTGTGTATGACCTGTTTTTTGGCTGGGAATTCAAGAACAACGATGACAAAGTCTTGCTCTATTCTGAGGTGCCATTGCGCATCTGGGGCTGCCCACCATGGAAATCGCTGACGATTTTCTGCGAGAAAGATGTTTATATTGCTGGCGATTTTAACGCCAACCCCGATAATCCTCAGAACTACAGCCTGGGTTTCAAGGATTACACCAAGGAACCGCGCAACGGCACCGACAAAAACGGGGCTATGGTGCTGTCGATGGGTCGCATCTGGTTTGATTATTCGAATCCGATGAATTTTCTGCGCAACGAGATGCAGACTCTGATTGACTACGATCTGGCAATGGTCCTGGGTGGCGAAGATTTAAACACGGTTGTGCTTGGCGGCATTGTTTTTCCGCCGCGAATGAGCACCGGGGCTTATGACAAGCGCCTGCCGATGACCATGCTCAACTTTCCGGTGCTAAACACGCTATTCTCGTTGCCCAAGACGACGCCTGAGCTTGTGGCTCTCACCACCGCCGGTATCGCACTGCACCCGGCTCTCGGCAAGCTTCACGATTATCTCAAGCCCGGCAGCACACCAGAAGAGAATAAAAACCGCTTTGTTATCAAAAGTGCCATGCGTAGAACCGCTGTATATGAGGGAGTCGGTGCGCGAGCCTATATGACCGGCACTTTGCTCGCTGGCGCGCGCGACAAGATTATTGAGTCGATAATGGATCAGGCCGAAAAGGAAATGCAGGAGGGCGAAGTTGACCCCGCTCTTGGCCCGTGGAATGTCGCTGACCGCCTGTTCCGCATGGCGATGAAATATCCGCGCACCGGCTTCAGAATGCCAGAGATGACGGTTAACGCACTGCTCATCGACTCGGCTGAAATGAACGCGCGCTGGAGCATGGGCAACAATACCAGCAAGGTGCGCAACGAACTGGGCAACATCGAGAACCCGATGATGCGCAGTCTGCCTTTTATCAACAAGGACAGCCGTTTTATACTGCGCCACATGGGCTCGATGATTCATCTGCGCACCCGCCCGGTTAAAGCCTATCTTGACGGCTCTCTGCGCAACGATCAGCCGGTGGTGCGCCGCAATGTTTTCGACGACACCTTCGTGCGCGGCGGCGGTGACTACCACCCGCCTTACCCGATGGCCGGCTTTACCATCATCAGCTGGAAAGACGAATCGATTCCGGCCGAAGAATACGACAATATTAAATAATACCAATTTCACCTGGTTCGTTCGTAAATCCCTTAGACATTGTTCTGTAATTTGTTTCTTTCGTGCGCGCACCTTCTCTCTGTCATTATGCTCGCAGCGAGGTCGCAGAATCCATGCCTTTACTGCCATTCTGGATCCTGCGACTTCGCGCAGGATGACGGCTTAACGCCCTGGTGTGATTACCGCCCTGCCTGAGCACGAAGATAGCAAAATGGATTTTTGACCGGAAATTGCATAAAACTGTGCGCCGCTTCTTGCTTTGTTTATGCTCTATGAGGTATTATTTAGGCATGGTCGTGCGTTTGTTTTTTGCCGGATTAATTGTGCTGCTTGTTGTTCTTGGCTGCGGCGGCGGTGGTGGCGGCGGAGGTGGCAGCGGATCAGGGCTGCTCCCGGGCGGATCATCAGTAGCCGTCTCAGGCACAATTTCTGGCACGATCGAAATCGATCAGGCCATAAGCGCTCTCAGGCCAGATATCAGCTCGTTTTCGCCAAGTCTTCGCTTTCTCGATTCCTTTGTCATGATCGAGGAGCTGCCTAACGTTTCGACGCGTGCTGACCAGGATGGCAAGTTCATTTTTGAGAATGTTCCATTCGGCACTTATCGCATTATTGCCCGCGTCACTTCGTTGGCTGGCCGCGTGTATAAGCTGCGGACCACTGCTCAAAGCCTGACGCAGGCTGATGCACAAAAAACTGTAGCGATCACTGTAGCTCAGCCCGATCTTGCCGAAAACCAGATTCGCATGTTGATTAAAGATCTCAACGGCAACCCGGTCGGCAAGTGCAAAATCTGGTTCTGGGGCGAGCAGTTCACTCTTGAAGCTAGCGGTTACTATGTTTCTCCATACATGCCTGCTGGCGCTTCCGGCCTTATCAGGGTCGAACCGCCGGCTGACAAGAATTTGTCAGGGCTTGAATTCAATATTCCGGCCACAACTTTCAACCCTGCCAATATCGAGATCGTCGGTATAACCCTTCCTACAGCCGGCATCACCAACAAGGCGCCGATTGTCAGCATCTCTACCGGCAAGTATCCGGAAGGTGGCAGCGCGTTTTTGCGCCTGTTCGGTCATTACAGCGACCCCGAAGGTGAGCCGATGACCACCAGCTGGCTCACGAACGTCAGCACTTTTACTTACGTTGCCAGAGACTACGCAGACTGGGCGGTGCCCTCGATCTCGGCATCAGTTACTGTCTATTTTTCGGTCAGCGAAGATGGCAAGTATTACCCACGTCTGACCTCGCTTGCCAACCTCAATATCAACGTTGCCAGTTCAGGCGAAGTCAGTTTTCCGGGCGAGATTCTGCTGCGTCCGGTCACACGCAGCGTCGATATCATTGGATCGTCGACATCACAGATTGCCGGAAACACTCTGACTTCTTACGAGGCAAAGACCAATTTTCCGCCGGGTCTGCAGCTTTATTACAACTGGACAGTCAGCCGCGGAACTCTTCTGTCGAGCGCCACCGCGTCGATTATCTCCTGGCGTTCTCCGACTCTCAGTGCTGGTGACATCCAGATAGCCTCAATTTCGGTGGCGGTTACCGATGGTATTGGCACGGCGACGAAAGATATTCAGGTCAGAATTACTTCGGTGCCGACAGTAACCATCAATCAGCCAGCAGCCACCGCGTTCGAGCCCGGTCTTATCGTATTTACCGGTGTCGCCCGCGACTATCTTAACACTGCGATCAGCCCTGACTCTATGAGCTGGTATGTCGCGACCGACACTCAACCATTTGTGCGCGGGCAGACTGGCGGTGCAACTTTCTCCTGGCAGTTTGTCAGCCAGGGCAGTTACACTGTTGCCCTCGAAGCCCTGGACGCTAATGGTGTAACCGGCACCGGCACCAAGAAAATCACCATCATCAATGCCCGCCCGGTTTGCGCCATTACTCAGCCGTTAAACGATGCCAGCTTCATGCCAGATACGCCGGTGACCTTTGCCGGTACCGCCAACGACCACGAAGACGGTGCAATTACTGACGCCACCAGGCTGGTCTGGACATCAGACATCGACGGCGTCATCGGTTCAGGCACGACTTTTACGGTTGCCACACTGACTTCAAGTCGCCATGAGATCCGGCTTTCTGCGACCGACAGCGGCGGCGCCATCGGGTCAAAAAGTATTGTCATCTGGTATGACGTTCCGGCACGCATAAGCTTCACGCCGGCCGATCGTTCTGTCTTTTTTATCGGTTACAATATTCCGTTCGCTGCTGTCGGCACCGATACCGACAACATCCCGCTTGATTCATCGCTGTTTAAATGGTATCAAAACGATCAGCCCGCCCCCTGGAGAGAGGGAGCATCCTTCGTGATTACTTCCGGCGCCTACGTTCCAGGTGTGAACCGCGTGCGCGTCGAAGGCCCCGCCAAGTTCGAAACTGCGGTGAGTCCGACCCACGCCATTCAGATGGGCTGGCCGGTAGCGAGTATTACCAGCCCCGCCAGTGGCACGCGCTTTGAACCGGGCGCCACAGTCGATTTTACCGCTGTCCCCGATTCGACCGGTACGCTTTCTTTACAATGGTATCTGAATAACGAGACCCTGTATTTCGGCAGCGGCTCTACGGTTGGCTACGTTCCCCCAAACGGCGCCCACAGCGTGACTTACATCGGTAGCGACAGCCAGGGCATTGTAAGCTCATCAACAATTAATATCGTTGTCGAAAGAGTGCCGATTGTCAGCTTTTTTCCGCTGTCCGGTTCTTACCTCTTCACCGGTCGTGCAGTCCAATTCAACGCTACCTGTCTTGATTCAGACAATAACGACATTGCTGATGACCGGGTGAGCTGGCTGTTTAACGGTAGTCCATGGCTGACCGTGTCAGGTAAGACTTTTTCAAGAACGCAGCCAGCGCAAATCGCCTCAGGCACGCATGCAATAACTCTTATTGCATCAGGCCCATACGGCACTGTCGGGTCGCACACCAACACGATTACTGCTGGCATTCCTGCTGCTAAGATAGTTAATCCGGCCAGCAACGCCACCTTTTTGCCGGGTACGCTTATTACTTTTGAAGGCACTCCGGGAAGCATCGGCACCATTGACATGGGCTGGTGGGCAACTTATGGCACTTCAGCTCCCATCAAGATTGGCGATGGAGCAACAGTTGCGACTAACACCCTGCCTGATGGTTACCCCATCATTACTTATATGGGCACTGACAGCAGTGGCTTTGTCAGTTCGGCCAGCCGCAAAATCGGTATAGGCCTGTTTCCGGTCATGGATTTCACTCCTGATCAGGGTAAAGTTTTCTTTGCCAACCGTAACGTGGTTTTTGCCGGTGTTGGCAGTGACACTCTTGATGGTGCGCTTTCTCCCGCGCGCATGTCATGGTACATAGATGGAGCGCTTGAGTTGGCCTCCTACTCTGTTCTAACCATTACGCCTGCGCGCATTGCTGTTCTCGGTGCCGGTTTGAAAGATATTGAACTGCGTGGCATAAACTCGCTGGGCGCCGAAGGAACTATTGTTAAAAAAATCTATCTGGGTGTGCCCATTGCCGCCATCGCTTCTCCTGCAGTATCTGACGCCATAATTCCGACTGACACTCCCTGTGATTTTACTGCAGTGCCCGACAGTGTCAGCGGCGCGGAAATTACAGAACCGCTTACAATGCAGTGGTGGCTTAACTATTCTTTGCCCGGAGCCTTGCAAATCGGCACTGGCGAGTCACTTACCTATACACTGCCTCCAGGATTACAGTATCTTACCTACATCGGAACCGACTCTCAGAACATTGTCAGTTCCGCTACAACTCGCATCAGGGTCAGCAACAGTCCTTCTATCACATTCACACCGCCGAATGACTCTCGGCTTTTTGTCGGACGGCCTTTTGAATTGAGGGCCAACGATGCTGTTGTTATTGCGACAAGTGTCGTCTGGTCTCTCGACGGCGGTTTGACTGCATGGAAAAGCGGATCTCCTGTCACCGTTCTGCCGGGAGAATTGCCCGTTGGCACCAATATTATTACCGCTGCAGGGCAAAATGATCTTGGCGTTGTTGCCAGTATTCCCAACTCTATTTATTATGGCGTCGAACTTGCCAGTATTACTTCACCTGCATCTGGCGCGGAGTATCTGATTGTTGACCCGCTTAACACTCCGGTGAGCTTTGCCGCCGTTCCAGTTCCATCGGCTCAGACCCCGATGCAATGGTATCGCGATGATGGCGGAGGTGCCGTCTACATGGGCAACGCCGCAACTTTGACCGGTTATGCCATGCCGCAGGGTCGCCATACTATTACTTACGTAGGCAGCGACAGTTACGGCTCCATCAGTTCTTCAAGTATTCAGATATTGATCAACAGCCCGCCGCCAATGCAGATTCTTCCTGGAGCCAACCCGGTTTTCTTCGCCGGCAGATCTGTGAGCTTTGTCGGTTCTGGAACATCAGTCATAAGTGGCCAGGCGGTTGCAAGTGCATCGATGAAGTGGTATCTCAACGGCAGCCATGTTAAATCAGATTCGCCTGCCGTCTTCAGCGAGGCAGAACAGCCAGGAACCCCGGCGACCCTTTACATTACAGGAGTTGACGATTATGGCATGGTTGGTACGCTTACGCCGGCTATAAATGTTACATTCAAACACCCTGCGGCTACAATTACACAACCAGCTTCCGGCGATCGTTTTGACGTTGGGCAAGCGGTGAATTTAAAAGGGACACCGTCTTCGCTTGCCCCCATCAGTATGATGTGGTATCTGGATAATGGATCGACGCCTTTTGCAAGCGTTCCGGATGTTTCTATTTCGACCTTCACTCCAGGACTGCATACTATCACTTATGTTGGAACTGACAGCGCCAATTTCTGCAGTTCTGCGACAATTCAGATTCTTATCAACAACGCGCCTTCGGTGGCCTTATGGACGCCAGCGCTGCCTCCTTCGCCAGACAATAATCTTGTGTTTTTTTCCGGTCGTCCAATCGCTTTGACCGCTACCGGCACGACTTCTACCGGTGGTCCGGTAGCAACTTTCAGCTGGTATATTAACGGTTCGACGGTTGCAAGCCACACCGGCGCGTCGATAGTCATTGCTACTGCTTCTTTGCCTGCATCTGATGTTCCTTACAGTGTCAAGATCGAAGGCGTTGACCAGTTCGGAATCAAAGAAGATTTTACCTTCAATCTCTATCGTCGCCCACAGCCGGCAATTTCTAGTCCAACCCCCGGTCAGCGATTTGCCAGCGGCAGCGCCGTGCTTTTTGAGGGCTCGCCCGACTCATTGCCGAATCTGACGATGCAATGGTGGTATGATTACGCCTCCGGCGGCGCATTACTTGGGGCCGGCGCGCCTTTCACTTCAGCCGTCAATGCAATTCCCTTTGGCTCCAGAACTATTAAATATATTGCTACCGACAGTTCTGGATTCGTCGGTTCAGCCTCGATTCAGATTGTTATGAGCGCCAGCCCGACCATGAAAATCACTCCGGCCGGCGGCGCGTTTTTCGAGCGCTCGGTCGTATTGTCAGGCTCCGGCACCAGTGCTATTGGCGAACCTATCGCATCTTCTTCTTTCAGATGGTATGTCGATGGCGCTTTGCGAGTGGGCTTGAACGGTCAGGTGAGTCCGACCTTCAATGTAGTTGATATTGCTGAAGGCAATCGCACTATCACCCTCCGCGGAGAAGATGTATACGGCACACAGGCAGAGATTGATGCCTCATTCTACTTCCGTTATGCAAATCCGTCTATAGCTTCCCCCACCAATGGCGCTACGGTCGACCATTCACTTCCTGTCACGCTGAAAGGTCAGCCGGATTCATATCTGCCGGACATTCAACTGCAATGGTATGATGATGGTACTCCATTAAACAGATTTGGAGCGAATCCATCAACCGTCACACTTGGCAGAGGCCTGCATACTATTGAATACAGCGCCACTGACAGCGGAAATGTCTGGGCCACCGCAGCGGTTCAGGTCCTTGCCAATAGACCGCCAACTGTCGATTTTCTGCCTGCCGGTGTGCCAAGATATTTTGTCGGCCGGCCGGTCACTCTTGAAGGCTTTGGCTCTAATTCTGATTCTCCAGTTGCACCAGTGGCAACCTTCAGCTGGAAAGTCAATTCATTCAACTATCCAGTCGCAGGCACAAGTACTATCATAATTAACACAGGCAACCTGAATGTTGGCTTTAATAACATCACTGTCTATGGGACAGATGAGCTGGTAACAATCGGTACCAGTTCTGCGCGCACCATTTACTATGGAGAGTCTCTTGCTTCTGTAACTGCGCCTTTTAATAACTATGTCTACCCTTCAAGCGGTAACACGATTAACTGTGGAGCCATACCTGCGCCTGCCTCGCCTGAAATCACGACACAATGGTATCTGAATGACGTGCTTATCGCTACTGGAACTAATGCAGGCAGTATAACCTTCACTGATTTGCCTATAGCTTCTTACACTGTCAGATATGTTGCATCTGACAGCTCAGGTTATATCAGCTCTTCATCAGTCAAGTTTACGGTCAATGACGTGCCGTCTCTTGAAATTCTGGCTTTGAAAAATGATGCCGCACCAAGCCCGTTCTATTTTCTCGGGCGGCCGGCGATGTTCATCGGTTCTGGCACCAGCAGGGCCGGGGTAACAATTGACCCGGTCAATAACATGAAATGGAGTGTTAACGGCGGTTCTGTTGTTTATACCGGTTCTCCGGCAACTTTGACCGCTAATCTTACTCCTGGCCTGAACACTGTAATGGTAACAGCGACCGATACACTTAACGAGCTTGCAACGGCAACGATTTCGGTTCGTTTTGCGGTTCCGCATGTCACTATCAGCTACCCGCCTTCTGGAATCACCCTTTCGACACTCTCAGCCACCAATGCCTCTTTCGCAGGTTCTTTGCCGCCAGATCCTCCGCATGCATTCATACCAGACTGGCATCATGAAACAGGAACTGGCTCACCAAGAAGCTGGAATGGAAGCAGTTTGTCAGGAATTTCGTTTGCGTCAGGCTTGCACACAATTCGCTATCTGGCGACCGACAGTTCGGGCTTTGTCAGCTCTGCTACGGTGAGCATTCTCGTCAACAATGAGCCCACACTTGAAATAATTCCTGGCCCGAACTCGATCTTTTTCGCCGGCCGGAATATTTACCTCGAGGCATCAGGAACCAGTAATCCTGGAGGCGTATCGGTCTCTACTTTCAGCTGGTATGTTAACGACACTCCTAAGGGCACAGGTTCAAGCAAAACTCTCGACACTTCATGGCTGGTTAATGGCAACAATACTGTCAAAATAGCCGGAACAGACAATTTCGGCACGATAGGTACTTTCTCGCAGACCATTTACTATGGCTACCCATTGCCAAATATTTCAGCGCCGCCGTCAGGAACTGTATTGCTTTTTGGCAATAATATCGATCTTGAGGGCACGCCAGCAGCGTTGCTCGGAGCAACGCCGAAATGGTGGATCGGAGGTGTGGAACAACCTGGAGTTTCGACAACTCTAAACTGGACGCCTACGGCCACAGGGGTATATTCAATCCAATACGTCGCAACCGACAGCTCTTTTGCTGATACCGGCTATGTCGGTTCATCTACTAGAAACATCAGGGTCAGCAACAGGCCGCAGATGACTTTTACCCCAGCTTCCAACTCCTATTTCTTTGCCGGTTATCCGGTTACCTTTAGCGGCATCGGCACCAGTTCAGAAGGTCTTCCAATTTCGGGCGCCAGCATGAGCTGGTATCTCAACGATTCTCCTATAGCCTTTGTAGGCTCCTCCACCTATCTGGTCAGTAATTTACAGTTCATTACCGGCGATAACAAACTGCGTTTAACCGGAACCGACATGTATGGTACTGTTGGCGAAGTAACCGGCTTAAATCTTCGATATGTTGTTCCTTCTGTTAGCATAACTGATCCGGGTATGAACAGCGTTTTTCCAACAACGCCGCCTCCTGATATTTACTTTGAGGGGTCTCCTGATCTAAGTGCTTATGGCTTGAACAGCGAATGGTATCATATCAATGGAGCAGGTTCTCCCGCGGGTCCTTTTGTTGGCACTTCGACAACCATAACTTCTTTTGCTCCCGGTCCGCATACAATAAGATTTGTAGCTTATGACAGCGCCGGTAGAAGCAGTTCGGCGACCGTTAACATTATGGTCAACGATGCTCCAATAATACATTCTTTCAGTCCGGCTTCTAATACAGCTTTCTTCGCCGGTGGGAGCGTTGTTCTCACTGCTAACGCATCCGAAGCTCTGGCACCCAATGATCCGATTACTGGAGATAATATCAAGTGGTATCGCGGTGGTATTCAGATTGCAACGGACACTCCGGTAACTATTCCATCAGGCTCATGGACTGTCGGCACGCACTCGATCTACGTAACGGCCAAAGATCCGCTTGGCTCAGTTGCAACAGCTCCGGCGCAGTCTTTCTACTACGGCCATCCACAATTGACGATAGCATCGCCCTCTACTAATATATGGGTCAATAGTGGTGCGCCGGTTACACTCGATTTCGTTGGTTCAAACGCTTCTGGCACCATCAATCTTCAGTGGTATCTCAATGGCAGCCCGGTGGGTATTACGAACCCTATATCGATTCCTATTACGTCTGATGGCCAACACAAGATAGAGTATACCGGCCGTGATAGTTCTGGAAATGTCAGCACCGCAACTGTGATGGTTATTGTTCGCAATGAGCCGACAATGAGCATTCTGCTGCCTTCAAGTGGTTTGCCGGCCAGCGGCTCACATTTCTTTACCGTGGCCGATAATCAGGCCAAATTTACAGGCTCAGGTGTTAATACTGCC
The DNA here is from genome assembly GCA_002839445.1 of Candidatus Riflebacteria bacterium HGW-Riflebacteria-1. Classification (GTDB taxonomy): domain Bacteria; phylum Muiribacteriota; class Ozemobacteria; order Ozemobacterales; family Ozemobacteraceae; genus Rifleibacterium. The sequence continues at coordinate 333,003 of PGYB01000003.1, read as the reverse complement.
AGTATGACATGGCAGCTTGATGCTCTTGCACCACAAATCGCTACCAATCCAATCACTTTCCTCGGCCTTACAAATGGCTGGCATACAGTAAAATTGACAGGAACCTACGAGCCCGGTGTTACAAGCTACACAACCGCAATGTTTTACTACGGCCACCCGTTGCTCACGATTTCTTCGCCACCAGCCTCCGGCACCAGAATATCCTCTACTGATCCGATAATTGATCTGACTGGTACGGTCTCGTCGGCAGCTATTTCTCTTAGCTGGAAAGTTGGCAGTAATGTTCAAGCTGGTGTAAATACGAACGTATTGCCCAATGTGTATCCGAGACTTGCTGATGGCTGGAATACAATAACTTACATAGGCACAGACAGCGCCAACATCCTCAGTTCCCATTCTATAATGCTGCTTAAGAATGATATCCCGAGCATGAAGGCAATTCCAGGTAACGGTTCGCGCTTTTTTGCCAACACCGCCGTAACTTTTACCAACGACAACAGCTTGGGTGGTGACGGTTTTACACCTGTTTTATCCGGTAACATGAACTGGTATCTTGACGGTGCTGTTTCGCCGACGCTATCGGCAACAGATACAGCGAGCTTTTCTGTGGGGCAGTTGACCACGCTCGATCATATTTTGCGATTTTCAGGAACTGATCAACATGGAACCACGGGTACTGCAACCATCAATTTCTATTACGGTCATCCTGTTGCGTCAATATCATCGCCGGCTTCAGGCAGCAGAATTGATATAAACAGTTCACTCAGCTTTGCAGGAAATTCGAACAGTGTTGGGTCAATAACAATGGAATGGTACAGGCACCCGGAAGTTGCAACCTATATGGGTTCAGGCATAAACATTGGTCCGGTTACTTTCACTAACCGTGGATACAAGACTATTACATATATTGGAACAGACAGTGCGAACTTTGTCAGTTCAAGCACAATTCAGATTCTCGTCAACACCCCGCCGACAATGGCGATTGCGTCACCTACAGCCAGTGGCAGCTATTTCGGCGGCCAGAGTCTTTATTTTGCAGGCAGTGGCACTGATTCCTCACCCTTGCTCCTGGCTGACCCGGCTTCTGTTTCATGGTACATCGATAACAATTTCAAGGCTACAGGCTTTAGTTATACCGCACCGATAGATCAACTACCCACAGGAACAAGAACTATCAGGTTCGAAGGAAAGGATAACTTTGGCACGATTAGCAGCGTTACGCGCACAATAGAAGCTGGTTTTAATTCGCCCAGAATAACCATCCCGGCTTCGGGAACCATATTCTGGCAGGCGCAACTGGCGACTTTTACCGGAGAACCGAATCTCGTTGGCAAGATAAACACGATGTGGCAATGGGTTAATGGCCCTGGTTCCCCGGTTATCGGTTCTGGTTCGACTTCAGCAATTGCCACCATGACCCGTGGCTGGCAGACTATCAGCTATATCGGCTCTGACAGCGCCGGAACTGAACGGTCCGACAGCATTATGGTTCTGGTGGCGAGTCCTCCGCATTTTATCACTACGGCAACAATCACCTCTCCTGTCGTTTTCGCTTATGGCCCTGAATATGGTTTGCCAGGAAACAGAATTCCGATACATCTGGTAAGTCAAAGTAATTACGGTCTAGATTTCATTGCACAAGCGAGAGATGGCAACCTGGCGTTGATCCCATCCGCCAGTATGACCTGGTATCTGGGCGGTTCTGCTATTGGTAATGGCAACACAATGTACCAGAACTTTCCGACACCCGGGAGTTATACTATTCAGGTTGCTGCAAAAGATGAGTATGGACTTGTCGCCACTTCCAGCCTGACATTCTGGGTCTGGGAAAAAGAAAATTACAGCGCATTTACAAATATGCCAGCATCGATAATTGCCAGATCAGATACCGAGTTGATTGTCGCTGAAGTCAATTTGAATTCGGTGCGCAAGCTTACCAGAAGCACCTCTACCATAGAAACAAGCAGAGGGGATATTACGGCAGTTGCAACCTGGACAGACAATACTCCTCTTGCTGGTTATGTACTGACCGATTTTTCCCTGGCCGGCAACAGAATCTACACTCTGGCCAGCAGTGCTTTTGATCACCGATTCAGCGAATGGAGCCTCACTGATTTTACGTTTACTCAACATATAATTGATGTGCCGCAAGGTCCTGGACCCAATGATCTAAATAATCCCAGAGGACTTTCGGTGCAGGATGGTGCCGCAATTTATGTTTCCGACACTGGCCAGGGGCTGATTAAGAAGATGGATTTGTCCGGGGTTTTCTATTTGAATTCTCAGGCTGTTACCGCGCCTGTTGGTATAAGATATATCGATGCGAGTAACGTTTATGTAGCAGCGAAAGGAACTAATCAGCTGAAAAAGTTTACCAGCGCATTAAATGCTGCCGCAAACTGGAATTCATCTACCAATGCCACAAATGCAACACAATTTGTGGTTGGACAGTCTAATAATCATTATGTTACAGACCCTGACAATGCACGCATCAATGTCATAAATACCAGTGGCGATCTTTTGTACTCATTTGGATCTTCGGCAGATTTCACTGAACCATACGGAATAACTATTACCGGAGCACCCGAAGCTTATGACATGTATATTACAGACAAATCCGGTAACAAGATCGTAAGGTTCCGAAGCAACAACTGGTAGCCTTTTTTAAAGGACATTCAGGAAGGTTGTGTAAGCTTTGTCACAAGCACAGCGTGCCCGTGATTTGACGCTTGCTGATTTGATTCTTATAATCAGTATATCCTATCGTTGGGAGCTGACTTATGAATAAACTCAAGATGGCCGGCCTGCTGCTTTTGGCCGTTGTTGTTTCGGGCAGTGTTATGGCGCAGGATTTGACACTTTACACCATGCCGTCGCCGCGTGAGATCGACTGGCAAACACCGCGTGGCCTGATGGTCAGCGCTATTACCAATAATCTTACGCTGCAGCATAAGGGCACCAAGCATGCGATCGGGCATGTTTTCATTCAGCTCAGCCATCAGGAGCGTGGCGAGTTGATACTTACCGGCAGCGTGCCGCGGCCTGAAGATGACTCCAAAAACAAGATTCTCAAGCAGGGCTATGGTCTTGGCATTCTGTTCACCGACATGCTCGGCCGTCTCGAAAAAACCGAAGACTTGCTCAACGAGATTCCTGCCAGATTCGAATCAGGTCGACTCGCTTATATCAGATTCAAACTCAATGATGCCAATTATGATCGCCTTAAAACCTATCTCAAGAACTATCAGGATCGTGGATACGGCAATATCTATAACGGCCTGAACCTGCCGCGAGAAGGCCTCGGAGCAGGTTGCAGCATCTTTGGTATCGCATTTCTGGAAATAGCCGGAATAATGCACCCGGTCTGGCGCGAAAAGTGGCCGATTAAGGTGAGAATACCTCTTGAACTCATTGGTGGACCGCTTACCGGCAACAAGGTGCCGATAGCCAAAGTTGCCAAGGCCAAACGCTGGGCCAACGAAAACGAACCACATCGCGAACTGATGCTTTACGAACCATATTACATCTTCCAGTGGATCAAAGCCGAGTGGGCAAAAGAACACAAGGCCGGCACCGGCCGCGTTAAGCTGCTCAAAAAGGGAAAGGCCTACGGTCTTGAATATGACTGCACCCACGTGGCTCCTCCTGATGAACCGATGTTCCAGGGCGAAGCCGCCGATCTCCCGGTCGAAGACCTCTAGCATTAAAAGCAAAAGAGCCGTCTCATCAGTGGTTGAGACGTGGTTGTGTTAGACCCAGTTTTCCAGCTTCAGGTCTGGTATTCTAACAAATTCACTCATATTGTTTGTAATCAGTATAAGTCCTCTGGTAATCGCCTGTGCCGCTATTTGCATGTCATAAGGCCCGATAATTTGTCCCTTTTTCTCTAAATCGGCTCTTAGTAAGCCAAAAACTTCTGCGTCATTGTCATCAAAAGGCAATATGTCAAATGCCGAAGCAAAGTTGAGAAGTGCATTTCTATTCTTTTCTCTATTTTTACTTTTTGCTGCTCCATATTCCAGCTCCCCAATTGAAATTGCGGAGAGCTTTACTTGATGCGGTTGCAACTTTTTTATTTTTTCTACCACGGTAGCAGGATGTTTATTGATGATGTATATACAGATATTTGAATCCAGTAGATACATTACAATCCTTCTCTTTTTTGCATTTCTGGTTGATTTCTTCCATCAGCCATAAAATCGTCAGTGAAATCACTCAAGCTTTTCTCAAATGCTTCCCATGGATTATCCTTTGGGAAAAGGATTATAGTCCTTCCAATTTTCTGTATGTATAATTCTTTAGCCTCTAACCGGTATTCCTTCGGTAGCCTTATTGCCTGACTATTTCCACTCGTAAAAACTTTTGAGATGAGCATATTTCTTTACCTCCACTGTGAGTATATACACAAGTATATACAACGTCAAGCCGGTTTATTGCTTCTAATTTGTAATTTACGTGTTTGTTCGCTTAAATCTTCATTCAAAATTACATTAATCAAGATCAAGGCTGGTGCGACCCATAAACACACCGTTGGTGGTTCCTGAAAAAATCCTTCTGGTCCCAAGACCGCCGGGAGTCAACCCTAGAGTGTTGATCGTGGTGTTACCCTCAAGACCTGTTTGTATCTGCTTCCAGACTCCACCGGCATCCTTGCTTCGATGCAGACCCGTTTCGGTGCCAACATAAACATTGACAGTATTGATAGGATCGATAAAAATACCTCTGACGTTCACAAAAGTGCCGCTCTGAGCAAAAGTCTCACCATCATCTGTCGAGCGAAAGACGCCGCTGTCTTTGCCTTTCCAGAGAGTTGTCTGAGTGTTTGGGTCAACTGCAATCGCGTGAATCACGCCAGTATCATCCCAGTGAATAACGCCACCTGCCCCAACAAAATGCCAGTCGTTAACGGTCTCCGGGTTCGTGAGAGCAAAGGGTGCCGGTGGCCCACCGGTTACGTTAAATGATGCTTGCCCAATATAAAGATAATCTGCCGTTCTAATATTGCTTAATTTTAAATATCCACTCCTGAACACGTCAGGATTTCTGCTTTCCAGATATTTGGTGAACCCAACATACAGAACATTTGGGTTCTGTGAATTCATTGTAATACAGTTAAATTCCATTGAGCCGGACGCAGTCTGAACACGTTCAGGCCTTTGCGCGGTTCCAGAAACTATCGTTGGCGATGCTATAGTTCCGGTGTTCACAGACCAGGGGTAATCATAATATCTCACTACGCTGTAGGACTGGTTATCATCGTAGAGTGTGCCGTCATAAACGTAATTCGTTCCGTTCCAAATAAATCTTACGACACCCTGGTCTTTGCCAAGAGCATACATGAAATCGTCATTGTTAGGGTCAATTATGGCATCAGAAAAAACTCTGGTAAAATTAGATGAATAGGTTGTCGTAGTTGCTCCTGGGCCAGTGATGGCATTTCTCGAATTTGGAACGGTTATTGGCTCTACAGTGGCAGCTGCTCCTACTCCGGAAATTAAATAAAGCCCATCATTAGTTGCTGCAACAACACGGTCAGAGTTTTGCAAGCTCATCGTCAGTCTGTTTATCGTGTATTTACCCCCTTGTCCGATCAGTGGGGTAGATAAGCCTGTAATACCTGTCCAGGAGATGTTACTCCAGTCGTAGTCAGAATCCGACGGCGCAATTGTTGTACGATAAGCTCCGTTGCCGTTTGTGCCAACATAAAGAATCCGGGGATTTGCCGCCGCCGTAGTTGAATCAATGGCAAGGCAATAGACTGAGTTTACAGCATTGGTTACATTGGTCAAGCCATTGGCTCTCAGCTGCCAGAAGTCTTCAAGGTTTATCTTCGTCTCGCCAAACTTGGCAGTATTTGCATTGCTGACACCTCTTAAAGTTACTGACGATTGAACAGCAGTATCTGGCGCAAAATATTTCCCGGTGCTGTCAACTGTGCCAAACGAAGTGTTACCGTTGGCAATGCCCTGTACGAACCAACTGGCAGTAAGATTAGTGCCGGCTGTTGCATTGTTGATATTGGCAAAGAACTGTCTGCTGCCAACCTCAAGGGTAACCGTAACACTTGCATTTGGATTCGCCTCAGTTATGGTCACATCTGAAGCAAGAGCACTAAAGCCCTCATGAATAGTAACGTTAATCGGGGCGATCAGGCTTATGGTTGCGACAGCCGAAGCAACTGAATCATCAATGCTTGTCGCTCTAATGTTTATGGTGTAGGTTGCAGGTGGCACTGGAAACACCGTGGGCGGAAAATAAATGGCATTCTTCTCTGATATGCGCAGAGAGCCGTTATTGTTGACTGGCAAATCCGCATTTACCCATGAACTGGCGCCATCATTAGAGTTTTTAAATTGCCAGAGAACCTGTGTGGTTGTTGCATTTTCCACAGTAGCCTGAAATGTCAGGCCGCTAAGACTGTCAAGATTCAAAACATCCAGTTTCGGAGAAAGGGTAAGGGTAACCGGGCTTGTGAGACTTATCTGAGCAACTGAAGAATAGTCTATCGCCGCTTCAGTAAAACTGGCAATTAATCTTATTGGGCTAACTAGTTGAGTATTTGGAGCATAAACCAGAACAGAGTGATTGGATGGCGGTGTTACAATGGTGGTAAGCGTTTTGGCTGCATCAAAAAATCCGGAATCTGGCAAACTCCAGGTCAAATTGGCGGTGGCAGAAGAGCAGGTTGCTGCAAAATTTGTTACACCAGTTCGGAGTCTCGCGCTGGTAGTGGCTGGCGACACAGATACCCAGGGTCCCGCATTAATATAAAAAAGCAAGGTCTCCTCTTTTGTTGGATCCTCAAGAGAAGAAACTGTGACCGAAACAGGATTTGTTGTCGGTATCGCCGAGGGAGCGGTATATTTAATCGTAGCAATCTGATCGGTCACGGGATCCCCGGCTATAGAGGAAGAAATTGTTGCCGTTCCGGCTCCTGGAGTTGAAACAATACCTCCATTAGTCGAGTTTCTGAAGCGAACCATAACTTCTTTACTAAAATTTAGTGAAACTTGATGACTGGTTTCGTTGACATAAATCTCGACCTGGGTTTGCAGATTAACCACGGCCTGATCCTTAACAGATGGATTGCCCAATAGCTGGGCCATCACAATAGTTGTAGTAGAAACTGTTATTGGATTTGGAGCTGTAAATAAGCCGTTACTGGTTATAGAGCCATGCACTGACGCTGGGTCGGCAGGGCTGAGGCTCCAGCTGACTGTGCCCTCAATATTTTTAATGGTGGCGGAGAATTGCTCTGTCTGCCCGGATTTTAGCGTTGCGGTTTTTGGAGCTATAATTATTTGCGGTCCGTCAATCTTTACGTTGGTGGTCTGAAAATAGCCCAGATTCCCGGCCAGGTCACTAAAGCGGGCCCAGACTTTATGGATGCCGACCGGCAGCTCGCTTGCCTCAAGCTGAACAGGTGTAAATGGTTCGCCAACAGTTTTGAAGCTGACTGGCGGCGTTGTGGTGGCTTCGGTAATCGCATATTGAGCCTTATAGGTCGTGGTGTCGGCAATATCAAAGTGCAGGAAAATTGGTAAACTGGCAGCCAGTGCAAATGTTGCTACCTCAGACGCAGAGTCTTCAGTTAGCTGCAGTGCAATGGTGTTGCCCAGCGGGGCGACTGTGTCGAGCGTAATTTTTGCCGAGATCGGGCCATATTGATTGCCGGCACCGTCGCGAAACTGCGCGAATATTTCCTTCTCGCCGTCTCCTGTCGGAATAACCCACTTTGCAGTATCACTGAAAGCAATCCAGGCTGCTGAAGACGCCGGTGCTGCGGTGTTGCTGATCTTCATCTGGGTTGGTGGCACCGAAAAATCAAAGTTAATGGTTACGCTTGTAGTTGCGGTTACCTTGCTCTCGTTGTCTATCTTCATTTCAACCGCCGGCGGCGTTGTATCAAGCAGAATGGATGCCATAAAAACTTCATCAGGATTTGCGTTGCCACCCCTGAATCGGCAGTAAATTGTTTTTAAGCCATCGCCCGTGGTGAAAGTCCATTTTTTTGAATCAGTGTAGATTTCCCAGAAAGAGTTGAGAAAATCAGAGTTATTCGCCAGCTGCATCTGGGTTGCGCCGGGGAAAACAACGCTCAGCAGCGTTTCGGTCTTGCTGGTTGTAGCCTCGCCGCCATTAATCCATACTCCCACATAGCCAGTCTTGGTCATTAGAATGGCATCTGACTGAACTGGAGATATAACGCCGCCGCTATCGCGGAACTCTACGTAAAGTCGCCTTGTTCCAGCAGACGTCGACTTGAAAGCGTATGAGTAAGTCTGGGAATAAGTCACCCATGCCGCATCACTCATGTCAACATTTTCGCTGATGCGCATGTGTGTGCAGTTGTCGGCTTTCAGATACAGGGTTACGTTCTGCGTTTTTGTTTCGTAATCGCCCTCGTTAATAGCAACCGAAAGGTTTGTTGGCCCCGCTGCCCCGATGGTTGCCACGTATAGCCCGCGCATTACAAAATCCTGCCCGTCATCGCCAGTCAGGTAAATCGTAGCTTCGTAATCGTTGAGCGGGCGAAGACCGGAAATGGTGATTTCGTGTGTGGTGAAGCCAGCCTGACCAATGGTTACTGTTTGCTGGTAGCCACCGAGAATTCCGTATTCAACAGATGCCCGCGAGGCCCGGTTTGCTTTAAACTTCAAATGAAAAGAGGTTGAGCTGATATTATCTATAACAACCTCAGTTATGCTAAGCAAGGAGGTTGTATCAACCTGTTTTGAGCTGACGCCGTCGACCTGCACGGACCGCGCGAAGATGACTTCGCTGTCACCGGTAATCGCTGCCAGACTGTAGGCACCTGCAGCAAGACTGGTGAAAGCAAAATAGCCGGCTGAGTCTGTCAGAACGGTTTCTACGCGTTTGCCGGAAAGGTCGTAGGCCGCGACCGGTATGCCGCCATAAAGCTGGCGGTCAGCAAAATATACGCGACCTGAAAGCAGCGCTGAAGTGTATGGACTGCCACCACCACCGAGACTGCCGCCGCCGCCACCGACGCCCAGACACCCGATAAATACGCACAGGCAAAGAAATAGAAAAATGACGAGAATATTTCTCATGCTGCGATCTTAGCATGTAATGCCTGTCAACATCAATACTCCAGCATACATTTTGCCTATGTTTTGTATAAAGGATTAAGGTAGCGAGTCGTAGCGTTTTTTGAGGGTCTGGATGTCTTGCCACATCTGCCAGTTCGGGCTGCCTTTTTCGCGCGTGGCGGAGCGCAGCAGAAAAGAAGGGTGATACATCGCCATGGTCGGAATGTCAAAAATCGAAGTGAACCACTCGCCATGAATTTTTGTAATGCCCTGGGAATCAGGGCCGATGACGTATTTTACTGCGACATTGCCGAGACAGGCGATCAGCGAAGGCTTGAGAAGACGCAGCTGGCGCTGGAGATATGGCGTGCAGCAGATCATCTCCGACAGGGTCGGGTCGCGGTTTTCCGGCGGCCGGCATTTTAGAATGTTGCAGATGAACAGTTCTTCGCGCTTAAATCCAGCTGCAACAAGAATTTTGTCGAGATGCTGACCAGCTCTGCCGACAAACGGAATTCCGCTGGCGTCTTCATCGGCGCCGGGAGCCTCGCCGATAAAGACCAGGCGCGTTTGCTGCGGGCCGATGCCGGGAACCGTTTTGTTGCGGGTTTTGTGTAGATCGCATTTCTGGCACTGCGAGATCTCAGCGGCAATGCGTTCGAGCGAGTCGTCGGCTATGTCTGGCAATGGCTCCAGGCGCTGCGGGCGACTGGGCTTGCGCATGCCGGTCAGCAGCGATTCGAGCTCATGATCTGATTTCTGCGTGGTCTTTTTGGAAATATCAGGTGTCTGCGTTGCGGGCTGCGAAAGCCGCGAAACTGCTGGAGACGGCGCTTTGCCGGCAGAAGGTGTTCGTTGCGGTGGCTCTGGCACATCGGGCAGTTCGCCTGCCACTTTAAGCAGGTCGAATTCCTCGCCGGGGGAAACCCGCTCTATCTCTGCTTCATAGCCGCCAGCAGCCCCTGGCGGGGTGAGCAGTGAAAGCAGATCGACGGCGTCAACAGCCTCGTCATCGATTTTTTTGCGTTTAGCCGCCACGCGCAGGTCCTCCCGAATTGAGGTTTTATGTCTTATTGCTCTGGTTGTCGATACGATACGCCCTGGTGACACCAATCAGCCGCCCAATAGCCTTGATCAGGCTCTCAAGCATGTTAGAATCGCGCACTTCGATCGAAAAATCGAGCAGACCGGTTTTCTGTTTTGTCGTTCTGGCAACGGCTGAATGAATGTTGATGCCCTGATTGGCAATAATGCTGGTTACCGAATTGAGCATGCCCTTGCGGTCAGTGGTCTCAATTCTTATCTTGGCCAGGTAGTCGCCATCAATATGCTGTTCTTCTGTGATTCCGAGATCCCATCTGACTTCGATCATGCGGTCTTCAGTGTCACTCTGCAGATTTTTGGCGTTCGTGCAATCTTTCTTGTGAACGGTAACGCCGCGCCCGCGCGTGATATAGCCCATGATATCATCGCCGGGGATCGGGTTGCAGCAGCGTGACATCTTGATCAAGGCATCTTCAAGGCCGCCGACAATAATACGCGGGCCTTTGTTGTCTTTCTTTTTCTGCTTTTCACGACGCGCTGACTTGCTGGAGTGCTTGGGCACAGATTTCGTGACAAGGTCGGGAAACAGCTTGCCGATTACCTGCTGCGATCTGACCTCGCCTGCGCCAATGCCGGCGTAGAGCTCTTCGATAGACGGAAAGCCCAGATCCTTAACCCTGTTGGCAAAAGCCGCCGTTTTGAAAGTCTTTTCGGTTTCACGGTCACCGCCTATTTTGAGAAAGGTTTCGCTAAACTCGCGTTCGCCACTGCTGACATACTCGTCGCGAAATTCCTTCTTCAGCCAGATGCGGATTTTGCGCTTGGCACTGGCGCTGCCCACGATTTTGAGCCAGTCGCGACTGGGGCCTTTCTGGTTCTTGCTGGTCAGGATCGATACGATGTCGCCATTCTGCAGGCGATATTCGAGCGGAACAATGTGCCCGTTGACCTTGGCGCCTATACAGCGATGGCCCACATCGGTGTGAATCGTGTAGGCAAAGTCGATTGGCGTGCTTCCACTCGGAAGCTCAATTACGTCGCCTTTTGGCGTGAATACGTAAACGTGATATTCGAAAAGCTCGACCTTGACGGTTTCCATGAATTCGGAAGCGTCTTTTACGTCTTTATACCATTCGATGAGATTGCGCAGCCAGGATAGTTTTTCCTTGTAATCCGGCGTCGAATCTTTGCCGCTGGATTCTTTGTAATCCCAGTGCGCAGCGATGCCTTCTTCGGCAATGCGGTGCATTTCTTCTGTGCGAATCTGTATTTCGAGGGGCTTGCCGTCGAAAATGACCGTGGTATGCAGCGACTGATACATGTTTGGTTTGGGAACCGCGATATAATCTTTAAATCGGCCGGGAATCGGCTTGTAGTACTTGTGGACCATGCCGAGCGCGCCATAGCAGTCTTTTACCGATTCGGTGAGAATGCGCACGCCGAGAAAGTCGTACAGGCCCTCTATGCTGGTGTTATACTTGACAGTCTTGTTGTAAATAGAATACGCCTGCTTTGGTCGCCCGCTGATTCTGGCCTTGATGTTGAATTCGACCAGATGCTCTTCGAGTTGCTGCATGGCGTGGCGCAGATTGCTGTCGCCTTCGAGGCCTGTAGAGCCAAGAAATTCGGAGATCTCTTTGGCTTTTTCCGGTTGTAAAATGCGAAAGCAGGTCTCTTCAAGCTCGCTCTTGACTTTGTTGATACCGAGGCGATGGGCGAGGGGAGCGTAGATTTCGATGGTTTCGCGCGCGACATATTTTTGCTTGACCGGCGGCAGAAACTGCAGGGTTCTCACGTTGTGCAGACGGTCTGCCAGTTTGATGAGAATGACCCGGACATCGTTGGTCATGGCGAAGAGCATTTTGCGAAAGTTGGCGGCCTGAGCGGCTGTGGCCGAGCTGAAAAACATTTTGTTGAGTTTGGTGACGCCTTCGACCAGTTGTGCCATGACCGGGCCAAACATCGCTTCGATGTCGGCGGTGGTTGCGGCGGTATCTTCGATGACATCATGCAGAAGGGCCGCGCAGATCGATGTGGTGTCGAGTTTTAGCTCGGAGGCGGCGATCAGGGCTACTGATTCAGGATGGAGAAAATAAGGCTCTCCTGAGGCTCTGAACTGATCTTTGTGGCAATCTTCGGCAAATTTGTAGGCGCGTTCGATTCGGTCGAAGTCTGCGTCGGGGTTGTAGGATTTTACTGCTTCAAATATCTGTTCGAGCGAAATAGTCCATCACCTGCTGCTTTCGTCTGTGACTGAGAAGCTTTTGACTGCTTCTGCGAGGTTGGGTAATACCACAAAATGATGCGTAAATTGAGTGATCAGAAAAACCCGGCGCATCTTGTCGCTCAGATTGATCAGGCGCAGGTCGCCTTCTTTGGCGCGCGCCCTTTTGAGGCCATGCACCAGAACGCCCATGCCGGCTGAACTCATGTATTGCAGGCCAGCAAGGTCGATGACCATGCGATACTTTGCCTGTTCACATAATTGATCTATTTTTTCGCGGAACTGATCTGAATTTTCGAAGGTAATTTCGCCGCTGACGGCTATTACTACGACATCGTTTTCATGCTGCTGGCAATCAATGGTAAGACTCATGAAAACCCCATTTCGTGCTGTGATGTATCAGTCTAACACCGATTTAAACAAGGTGTCAAGCGGCTTCTGCAAGTGCGTGCGAACGCCGTAAGGGTGGCTTTTCACATCTGAATTCTCAGAACAATGCTCTATTACTCTGCTACATATGAGTTCAAGAATTCTATCCAAAGTATATTGCTTGCGTCGGGCTCTCGGCAGAATCCCATTCGCTACAGCTATCGACAGGCGCGACTTTGAAGTAGGAGCTAAGCACGTCCTTGTGCAAAAAAGCTTTCGCGCATGGGACCGGGCGATCTCCATCCTGAGCCGCCCGGCATAAGCACCTCGTGTGCAAAAAACCTGCCTGCGCCCTAGTTGTAGCTCTTTACAAACGGTTTTGAATCGCATTTTGCCAGTCAAACTATGTATTCAACGTTGATCGTGAGCTACGCTCAGTCTTCTTCGGTTGCGGGAGCCTTATCAAGCGGTGAGATGCCTGATTCATTAAGAGACAGACGGTAGCTGAGCGACTCGAGTTCGGTTGTCAGGTCGACATTGTGTACGTCGACTTCTTCGGTAGAAAGCATTTTGAACGGGGCAAAGTTGAGTACGGCTTTAACGCCGGAGAGCATTACCGGGTCGTAAATCTCTTTTATCGCAGCTGCAGGAATGGTCAGTATAAGGATTTCGATGCCCTTTTCCTTGACGACCTTTGAGAGGTCGCCTATCGACAAAATGTTGCCAATACCCTCGACTTCGTTGCCGACAATGGCAGGATCCTTGTCGAAAAGAGCGCATACTTTAAAATTGCGTCTTTCAAAGCCGGTATAAAGAGCCAGTGCGGTGCCAAGTCTGCCGCCGGCACCGATTATTGCTATTTTGCGCATTTTCTGCAGGCCAAGAATCTTGACAATATGGTCGCGCAGTTTTTTGACTGAATAGCCGACGCCGCGTTTGCCGAATTCGCCAAAGTAGGCGAGATCTTTGCGCACCTGAGCCGGGTTGAGTGCCAGCCTTCTGGCGAGGTCGTGCGAAGAAATAACCTTTACACCATCAACATCAAGGCCGTTGAGATAGCGAAGATAGATCGACAATCTTCGAATCGTGGCCTGCGGAGGGACCAGTTTTTTTACCACAGGATTGCTCCTTGTCATTTTGTGACACCACCTGTTTGAGCACAGGCAGGATTATCAGCATCTTTCTGGTTGTCGCTGTCGAGCCGGGAAGATTTGAGGCCGCAACCGCAGAGAAACTCGCGACAGGAAAGTCGGCTCTTGCCGGCGCGCTGCAGTTCGAGCAGGATCAGGCTGGTGCCTTCGCCGCAGGCGATTTTAATGCCCGTGCCAGGCTGCTGCTCGATTACTGTACCTGGACTGGCGCTGACTGCTTCGGCTGGAACAGCCCTGAATACCTTGATGCGTTCGCCGGCATCTTCAAACCATGCACCTGGTGATGGGCTCATGGCGCGGATCTGGTTGATGATGATGTTTGCCGGGTTGTGCCAGTTGATTCTGGCGGTCTGCGGCGTGATCTTGGCTGTGTAAGTCGCAGCGGTGTGCTGCTGCGGAAGGCGATTGATCCTGCCGGCAGCGTATTCTTTGAGTGTCTTAACGAGCAGTTCGGCGCCCATTGCGCTCAAGCGGTCGTGAACGCTGGCAAAATCTTCGTGCGCTTCAACTGGCGTAGTCTCTATCGCGAGGATATCGCCTTCGTCCATGCCTTTGCTCATAAGCATTACTGTGTTGCCGGTGACTTTGCGGCCATCGAGCAGCGCATGATGAATTGGTGAAGGGCCACGGTATTCTGGCAAAATCGACGCGTGCAGGTTTACTGGCGCGATTGCCGGAATATCCAGCACCGATTGCGGCAGAATAAGGCCATAGGCGACTACAACCAGAAAGTCAGGTGCGAAACCGCGCAATCGTTCGACCTCTTCGGGTGCCTGCCGGAAAGTTGCCGGCGAAAAAACCGGCAGCCCATGATCGTTTGCGAAAAGCTTGACCGGGGTCGGGCTCGGTTTTTTGCCACGCCCCTTGGGCCGGTCTGGCATGCAGTACACTGCGACAACGCTAAAGTCAGAGTCCTGATGCAGCCTTTCCAGGCATGGTACCGCAAACTGCGGACATCCCATGAAAACCAGGCGCAACGGCGCTTTTGACATCAGAGATCGGCCTCGTCTTCCTCGTCATCATCATACAGCGATTCGCCGTTTTTGATCATTTCAAGTTCGTGTTTGATCTGCAGCTTGCGGGCCTTGCTGATGCGATCGATAAACAATACACCATCGAGGTGGTCTATTTCATGCTGAATGGCGCGAGCGAGCAAGTCATCGGCTTCGATCTCATACACTGAGCCGTCGATGTCGGTGGCCTCTGCCACGATTCTTTTGGCGCGCTCGACCTTCTCGGTAAGCCCTGGAAACGACAGGCAGCCTTCGTCGCAGGTTTCCTTGCCAGAGCTTTTGATTATGCGCGGGTTGATGAGAACCAGCGGGTCGTCACCAATATCTATGACGGCCAGGCGCAGATTTACACCGACCTGCGGCGCGGCAAGGCCGACGCCTTTGGCTTCGTTCATGGTTTCAAACATATCATCGACAAGGCGTCTGATGTCGTCAGTAATTTCGGTAACTGGCTCTGAAGCTGCTCGCAGCGGTTCTTCGCCAAAGTGTAAAACGCGGTATTTCATGTTGTCTCCGAGTTGAATTCAATGGTTAACTATGAGCATTATATCACAAAGTTTTTACAGCTGCATGGCGAATTATAATTTGAAACTGAAATGAAACTGAAATTGAGCAGATCGGCGTAATCAGCGGATTGCATTTTTCTCATTCTTTGCGGCTCTGAGCATTTGTGCGGGATTTTCTCGATTCGGGCGAAATAATTCGAAGCGGTTACAGCATGAAGCAGGGGTTGATATCGATGCTTAATCTGGTGTCGCCGGGCTTTTTGAGCTGGCGGGTAATTTCGCGGACAGTGCGGGTCAGCAGTTCGAAGTCGGGCATCTTGAGCAGCAGCTGAAAGCGGTAGCGGTCGTTGATTTTTTCGATGGCGGCCGGGGCCGGGCCCAGCAGTAGTTGCGGGTCGACCGCCGGGTGGGCGACAAAGAGGTCGTGAAGAGCTTTCGCGGTATTAGCGGCCCGTTCCTTGTCAGAAGAAGAGATAATAAAAGATGCCAGCTCAATGTACGGTGGAAAAAGCGTTTCATGGCGCATCTGCACTTCTTTGTTGTAGAATCCGTGATAATCCTCGGTCAAAGCGAACTGAATCGAGTGATGTTCGGGGTAGTAGGTCTGTAGAATTACTTCGCCGGGGCAGTCGCCGCGTCCTGCTCTGCCCGAAACCTGCGCGAGCAGCGAAAAATTGCGCTCTGATGCGCGAAAGTCAGGCAGGCGCAGCAGGCTGTCAGCGGCAAGAATGCCTACCAGCGTAACATTTGGAAAATCAAGTCCTTTGGCAACCATCTGGGTGCCTACCAGGATGTCGATCTGTCCCTGGCCGAAGCGGTCGAGAATCTCTTCCATGCTGCCTTTGGTTGAAACGCTGTCTGAATCCAGTCTTTGGATGCGTGCCTCAGGAAAATAGCGCTTTGCTTCGCTTTCAACCCGCTGTGTACCGGCGCCGAAGAATTTTATGGCACGACTGTTACAGCTCGGGCAGATATCGGGAACAGTCTGAATTTCGCTGCAATAGTGGCAGCGCATGATCTGGCTGCCGGTATGGTAAACCAGCGAAACATTACATTTCGGGCATTCTACGGCCTTGCCACATTCGCGGCAAAAGACAAAGCTGCTGTAGCCGCGGCGATTGAGGTAGAGAATAACCTGTTTGCGGCTGGCGAGAGTTTTTTTGATCGAATCGCTCAGCTGTTGCGAGAATATCGAGCGGTTTTTGCGCGCTACCAGTTCGTGGCGCATGTCGACAACCTTTACCTGCGGCGGTCGCCGATCGCTGACGCGCGCGTCCATCTCGACGAGCCTGAATGAACCGGTTGAGCACTGATAAAACGAATCTATGGTCGGTGTCGCCGAACCCATAACTAGTTGCGCGCTTTCGAGCTGACAACGGTGTCTGGCCACTTCGCGGGCGTGATAACGTGGCGAGTCGCCTTGTTTGAACGATGGTTCACCTTCTTCGTCGAGAATTATCGTGCCGAGCCGTGGCAGCGGCGCAAAAACAGCCGAGCGGGCGCCGACAACAACCGGGCAGATGCCGCGTCTGATTTTTTCCCACTGGTCAAAACGTTCGCCGTCAGACAGTTTGCTGTGCAAAATCGCGACCTGTGACTGAAAACGGTCGGTAAAGCGTTTCATCATCTGCGGCGTCAAAGATATTTCTGGAACCAGTACTATTGCGGTTTTCTGCTGCCCGAGAATTTCGGCAACCCAGCGCAGATAAACCTCGGTTTTGCCTGAGCAGGTTACGCCACGCACGAGAACTGGCTTTTTGTCAGTGCTGCAGGCGGTTCTTATCTCGTTGAGAACCTTTTGCTGGTCGTCAGAAAGGGTGGGTGGCTGTTCCTGCGGGCGTTGATAATAATCGCCATCGGCAACCTGACGCATTACCCGTTCTTCAATTTCGATGATCAGCCCTTTCTTTTTGAGCTGGTTGATTGGCGCGCTGCTGATCTGCGCGGCCCGGCAGACCTGAGCCGCTGTCGGCGCTGTTGCGAAGCTGAGCAGCGTCTGCACTGCCTGGCGTTCTTTTGGCGTCAGCTTGTCTGGTTCAACCGGCATTTGCGGGTTGAGCTTGAGAACTCTGATCAGTTTCGGGCCGGGGTTGGCTGATATACTGTGCGAAATTTCGACAAGCTCGCCGCTCAGCCAGTCTTTAACCGCAGCTGCTGCCTGGGGAAACGCGGCGATGAGGCTGCTGTATGGCACCCAGTCGCGTTCGCGCAACCAGGCCAGTGCTGGTTCGCTAGAGTCGCTGCTGCAGGCTCTGATCAT
This sequence comes from Candidatus Riflebacteria bacterium HGW-Riflebacteria-1, assembly GCA_002839445.1. GTDB lineage: Bacteria > Muiribacteriota > Ozemobacteria > Ozemobacterales > Ozemobacteraceae > Rifleibacterium. Next base: position 315,383 of record PGYB01000003.1, on the reverse strand, counting down.
GCGAACAATTTTCTGTTTTATACCGCCCGGAAGCATGGCATGAAGCACTTCGCCAACATTGCAGGCGCAATCTGCCGCAGTGATTTCAGCAAGTTTCAGCATTGCCGCAGAAAACAGCGGCAGCGGGTCGATCACTTCGCCAAGTGCAACCGTTTTAAACGTGGGTTGTTCGTGGTGAATGCGTGTGATATAGCCGATCAGGCGGCGGTTCTGCACGGGCACCACAACGCGCGAGCCAATAAGTGGTATGTCGCGGTCGGCCGGCAGGTGGTAAGTCAGGGTGCCTTCGCCGATCGGGTCTGGAAATGAGACCTCGGCGTAGCAGGTCATGCGTGCTGCTCGCGCCCATGCGTGGCGCGGCTCAAATGTGTTATGAGCTGCGAACAGAAACGTGTGTAACAGCACTGGCCGGTAAGGTCAGGAATGACTCGAATCCCGTGGCTGTCTGCAACATGCAGTGCGTTGTTGCGTCGCTGCACCAGTAAAAGGTTTTTGTCGGCAGTCAGAGCGGTTAAGTCGATTTCTGGTGCGACAAAGACAATGAATAGCGCGCCATTGCGGTGGGCTGCGCGTTCTGGCAGCGCCGGTTCGACAAACACCAGGCGGTTGTCGGCGTCAAACTGCGGCCCGTCGTAGGCGCTTATAATCAGGTCTGCTTCTGAACCTTCGCTGGCCAGACCAAGGCCGCATGACTGCAGGGCGCGATCGAAACGCGCCAGCCAGGCTGGTCTGGTGTTGGCGATTACCTTGAGCGCTTCTGGAATCTGATAGTTCAGCGCGAATGTCTTGCGGTTGAGCTTGCGGCGAGCGGCCAGCCAGGCGATGCACTCGGCGAAAACCTGCTGGTAAAATGGCGATAGCTGGTGTGGCTGGGCTGGCAGAGCACGAAAAATCAGCTGCGCGTCCGCATCTTCGCTGTCAGCGGGAATCTGGGCGGGTTCCTGTAGTAACCAGAGGGTCGGGCTCTTTTGCAGGATAAACTCGATTATCGGGTCAGAAGTCAGTCTTGCCTGTAGAAGTTGCTGGGTGAGGCTGGCCGGTGCAATTGCAATCGCCAGATCAAAGGCCTGTTGCGCAAAAAACCAGCCGGGCCGGTGGGCGGCAGACAGTGGCGCACTGCCGCTGATCTGTCTGATCGCTGATTCGCTGACCCATTCGTGACCGTTGTCGAGAAGGGCGACTTTTACTTCGCAGCCGGCATGACAAAAAAGCATTGCCAGTTCTGTGGCCAAACTGCTGGCAATGCCTTTTCCGAGGGCGAGTAGAACTCTTGTTCTATTTTTCCTTGTCCGTGATGTCAACGATGAGAGCTCCTGACGCGATTTCTTCCATGGCGATTTTAACGAAGTTCTCGTCGTATTCGTCGATCAAGCGTCTCTTGCCGTCTACCAGCATCTTTACGCGATTAGAAATAGCCATCACAGCATCATACTTGTTCGGGATCTTTTGGGTAATCTCGGTTCTTGAGCGGAATTTCATTCGTCAACCTCCGTTGAGTCGAGTTCAGTTATTTCAATATCGTCTTCATGGCTTTCACCATTTTCATGACTGCCTTTTTTGCCGAGCATGCGGATAGCCGCTGTTTCGGGGTTGATTGCCGACAGAATCACGTGATTCGAATCGGTGACGACAATGGCGCGGGTTTTGCGGCCATAAGTGGCGTCGATCAGACGTCCCTGTTCCTTGGCGTCTTCCTTGAGGCGCTTTATCGGCGCAGAACCAGGACTGACAATGGCGACCACGCGGTCTGACACCACAACGTTGCCGAAACCGATATTCAGCAGAAGAGCTTTCATCTAACGCTCCTATTCAATGTTTTGTGCCTGTTCACGGATTTTTTCAATTTCGCATTTTATATCGAGAGTCAACTGAGAGATGGCAACATCGCTGATTTTGCTGCTGAGCGTGTTGGCTTCGCGGTTGAGCTCCTGCACAAGAAAGTCGAGTCGACGCCCGGCTGGCTTGTCGGTGCCAAGGATGTTTTCAAGTTCTTTTAAATGACTGTTAAGACGGGTTATTTCTTCGCTGACATCGCTGCGGTCAACCCAGATAGCGATTTCGGTACCGAGGCGGCTTTCGTCGAACCCGGCTTTACCGGCCAGTTCAGTGATGCGCTCGGTAAACCTGGTGCTGAACTGCTGGCGGTATTCTGGTATGAAAGTTTCAATTTTAGTAATTGTTTCGCGCAAAAATGCGCTGCGCTGACGCATGTCGTCGGCCAGATTCTGGCCTTCGCGAGCTCTGGCTGCGGCAAATTGCTCAATAGCCTCGGTAAGAACCGGCTGAATGCGCTGCCACATTGCGTCATTGTCGATATGCTTTGAATCAACCTTCATGACACCGGGCAAGGCCAGCAGTCCGTCAAATTCAAGAGGCAGGTTTTGTCCGCTTTCTTTGGCGACTTCTTCTCTGAGGTTAATCAGCTTTTTAAGCAGCGGACGGTTGATGATTATTTCCTGGTTCGGGTTGTAATCGACTACTTCGAGGTGAAGATACACTTTGCCGCGCGAAATGCGGGTGCTCACCTGCTGTCTGATCAAGCCGTCAGCCCAGTTGTAACCATAAGGCAGATGCAGGTCTATCTGCAGAAAACGATTATTCACCGATTTCAGCTCGACGTTTATGCGTCCAGCCTCATCAGTAAAGGATGCGTGCCCAAAACCAGTTAGACTCGATATCATAGTCAAGCATTATAACGTACAAATTTTTATTCTTCAATCATTTTGCAAATATTCACGCAGATTCGCGCTGATCGCGCATTAAGAGGTCGCCACGGGGCGAGGCGACCGGGTGATTGGCGCAGATGGTATCAGGATAACTGCAAGAAAATATATAAGAATTTCTGAATAATCTGCGATAATCCTTTAATCTGTGGATAACTCTTCTCAAAAGAGCCTGTATGATTATCATGCCAGGCTTGTTTGAGAAATAGTCCATACCTAACATCTCGTATCTAATGAACGGCAAATGGATTGTTGCAGTTTTCATTACTGGGTTTTGCGTCTGGGGGCGGGGCGAGGTATACTTTTGGCAAAAGAGGTAATTTATGCGCTGGTTTGATACGCACTGTCATCTTGATCGCATGCCTGAAGGCATAAAGCCGCGTCTCGCCATGCAGTACGCGCAGGCCGTCGGTGTGGAGAGGCTTGTTGTGCCGGGAGTGAGCGGCGCGCCGCTGCATGCGGCCCGACTGCTTGCCATCAGCGGAGTCGAGGTGGCGTGGGGCGTCCATCCGTATTACATTGGCAATTGTAAGCACATAGGAAGCAAGCGAGATCCATGGTCCAGAGCAAGATACACGCCAGTGGCGATCGGTGAGTGTGGTTTCGACCGGCGCAGCCGTTTCAGCATCGAAGAGCAGAAAGAGGCTTTTGTCTGGCAGCTGAATCTTGCCACCCGACATAGATTGCCGGTAATAATACACCTGGTTGGCCATTATCAGCTTGCTTATGACATTTTGACCGCGATGCCTGAGGTGCCGACGGCGGTTTTACATTCGTGGTCAGGCTCGCCCGAAATGGCGAAGCGCTTTGTGGCGGCCGGTGCATTTGTGTCTATTTCTGGCGGGCATCTGCGGCGCCCGGAAAAGCTAGTTCAGCTGCTGACTGCGCTGCCCCTTTCCTCGCTGCTGCTGGAGACTGATGCGCCTGATATGGCGGCTCCTTCATGGTCCGGGTTCTGCAATGAACCGGCGGCGTTGCCGGAAATTGGCGCAGCCGTAGCAGAAAAAGCCGGCATTGCGGTTGAAAAACTCTGTGAAATTCTGTATAACAACTCGGTCAGAATATTTGGGCAAGGGAAACAGAAGCAAAATGGATAACAGATTTCATCGCACCGGTCTGCTGCTTGGCGAAGCCGCAATGACGAAACTACGCGAATCGCATGTAGCAGTCTTTGGCCTGGGCGGTGTCGGGTCCTACGCCTGCGAGAGTCTGGCGCGCGCCGGGGTAGGGCGGCTTACCCTGATTGATTTTGACAAGGTTGGCGTAACTAATATCAACCGGCAGAACATCGCCACGAGCGAAACGGTGGGGCGTCAGAAGGTCGAAGTGATGGCCGAGCGCATTGCCCTGATTAATCCTGAATGTCAGCTCGTTATGCTGTCTGAATTTTTCTGTGAGGATAACAGCGACCGTATTCTGGCCGGAGGCTTTGATGCGGTTATTGACGCTATAGATTCTTTTAATCCCAAGATCAGGCTGCTGGTTGAGAGTCTGCGGGCTGGCCTGCCGATTTTTTCGGCGATGGGTGCGGCTGGCAAGATTGACCCTTCGCAAATAAGGGTCGGCGACATTTCAGAATCGACGATATGCCCGATGGCCAAGCGGGTGCGCAAGCGTTTGCGCGCGTTTGCCGTCGAGACCGGGATTCGCGTGGTTTACTCGATAGAGCCGCCGATTTTGCCGTTTTCGCCAGAAACGATTGACGCCGACAAAAAAGAATTTTCGCTCAAGCGTGGCCGTGAGCGTATGATTCAGGGCACGATCAGCTATCTGCCGGCCATTTTTGGCCTGACGCTGGCCGGCATGGTCATTCAGCACCTCACCGGTTTTACCACAGCCCGCGAAACCCGCAAAGAAGAAGATAATCCGTCCGCAGATTGCGCAGAAAGCGCAGATGAGTGAAAGACAGCCGCCAGCAAGGAGCCGGAACCAGCCTGCAGCGTAGTCAACGTTTTTGTGTCTTTATCTGAACTGGATTTTCAGAGGAAGAGAGCAGTTATGTTTTTGCCGGGGCGAAGAGGGCCAAGAAATTGTTGGGAGAGATGTTCTCGGGGCGGGCTTTGTGATCGATGCCCAGCTGGTCAAATCTTTCTTGCCAGTCTGTTTCGCCGAACCTTTTTTTAAGCAGTGGCAGTGCCATTTTTCGCCGCTGCTGAAAGAGCAGTGAGATGAATTTAAGTGCCTGATGGCGGCGCTCCCTGTCGGCAGGCGTGAGCAGCAGCGGTTCGAGCTGCAGAATTGTGCTGTTAATTTTTGGCGGCGGCACAAAAGAACCTGGCCCGAACGTGCTGCCAATGCTGGCTTGTGCAAAAAAGGCGGTATGCACTGACAGATAGCTGTAATCACTGGTATTGCAGGCTGCCGCTGCTTTTTTTGCTACTTCTTCCTGGAGCAGAAAGACGATACGTTCAGCCTGTGGGCCGTTTTCGAGAAATCTTCTGATTATCGGGGTGCCGCAGTAGTAGGGCAGGTTGCCGCAGACCAGCAGATGTTCACCGGCAGGCGGCAACTTTTCGTCAGATAGTTCGAGAAAGTCACCCCAGGTAATTTCGATACTGGCAAATTTTTGCCCGAGAACCGGGCGCATGCGCTCGTCAATTTCGAACAGATGCATTCTGGCGCCAGTTCTGGCGAGTTTTCCGGTGAGGGCTCCCTGTCCTGGGCCGATTTCCCAGATATGGTGTTGGGAGGTTGCTGCCAGCCGGCGCACAATCTCATCAGGAATGCGCTGATCACAGCAGAAATTCTGACCAAGTGATTTTTTTGCCCTGACAAAATCGCTGCCTGTGCCCTGATGCATTCTATTCATCGGGGTTGTCCTGCCAGAAATCATCAACAACGGTTTTCTCGATGTCTTTCAAGATGCTGAAATATTCGTGTCTGACCGTCTTCTTGAGCGAATTGCCGGCGATCAGCTGCAACACTTTGATCGACATTTCGCGGCGTGCCAGGCTGATGTCAATAACATCATCAACTCCTACTTCACGGGTTGCCTTGGCGGCAATGCCGTTTACTTTTACCAGACCAAGTTTGCAGGCCTCATTGGCCAGCGTGCGTCGTTTAATCAGGCCAGTAACCTGAAGATATTTGTCTAATCGCATAATTTTTCCCCGTCAGTGTAATAGCCCATTTATAAACCCTTTTAGCACTATCTGCAATATGCAACGTCTAAAAACAGCAGCGGCCGGTATCATCGAGATACTGGCCGCTGCCGGTCGGATTGCTGGTAAAAGCGTCAGGGAGTGCTGGTTTTGATCAGTTTGTCGGCGCTCACTTTTGGCCCGTTGAGAATGTTGGTAAAAGAGGTGTCTTCAGGATTAACGCGACCTTCGCGAGAAGCCTGATCTGGTCTGGCGGGCTTCTGCGTCTTTTCCCCGGCAGCCTCGCCGGTGGCTCTGCCGCCAGTTGCGCGCGCGATGAGTTCCTGGCGTTTAAGCGAGTCGCTTTCTCTGGCAATGTCCTGCATGGCTGATTTGTCAGGAATAATGATTACTTTACCGTTGGGAATTGTGCGCGGGTTGCTGATATTGTTGACCTGCAACAGAATCGGATAGAGGGTCGGGTCGCCGTAGTGTTTGGCGGCGAGTTCCCATAGTGTGTCGCCTGACTTGAACACGTGAGTAGTCGCGGCATCAGCGGTTGCTGCCAGTAGAAAAACAGCGGCCAGTAACAACAAAGTGGTTTTTTTCATAAGGTTCCTCCTGCGCTGCTGCGCGCCAGATTCCAGAATTTTTCCTCGTTGCTCAGAGATTCGGCGAAGAAGCGCGGGTACATAACGGCCTTGAGTTCGACCTGGTTGTTAATGCTCGAATCAGAACGCTGCTCAACATCTTTTTCGTTGTCTACCATTATCGTCACCGCCAGCAGTTTGCTGTCGCCTTCGCCCAGTTCATTGATTTTGAAACCGCCTACCTTCACCAGACTGATAACGCGTTTGAGGCCACCGGTGATGTCTCTGGTGACCATGCCATTGTCGGGATTGTAGGTATAGTTAACCATGCGTCGTTGCCCCTCGTCAGTTATGCAGAACGCGATCTTAGCTTCTTCGATTACCGGGTTCTCTTCAGGTTTTACTGGGATCAGCGCCAGTCTGACATCGGCCTTAATGCGCTCAAGAATGATGCTGGCGGCTCTGAGATTGGTCAATTTGGTCTGACTTTTGAAATACTGCGAAAAGGTGCCTGACATGAGTTTATAGGCCACCCCGGAAACCATTGAAATAATCATTGCGACAATGATTATTTCTACCAGTGTAAAACCGTGTTTTTTTGTCATATTCAGTCCATTGCCATTGAAAGCAGTGTCACGTCGTCTTTTTCGCTGCTGTTCATTCTGGGAAAAGCGACTTTAACGCAGATCAGGTAATTGGGAACTGCTTTGCGATTGAATATAAGGTCTTTGAGCCAGCCACTGATGCCAGCGATTCCGGAGACATCGTTACCCTTAAATTTTTCGAGTTCAAGGCGGCGGATAAAGGGTTTTTCTACCGGAGGAGGAGCAGTCAGTCCGATTTTAGAAAAGAAGGCAGCGATCTGTTCGTCTGAACTGAGCGTTATCTTGTTTGAAGAGCCGGCAACAGTCTCGATCTGATGCGCCCTGATATCACGCACAAAATTAATCAGGTCAGCTGCGTAGTTGGAAGCGGTAACTTCATGGATGTTGTTAACAGCGCCCTGACTGCCGAATCTGAACAGGTTGTAGATCGGCAGAAAAGCTACTGCCGTAATAACGAGCGCTATCATTACTTCGAGCATCGAAAAGGCTTTGCGTTGCATGCTAGTTTCCGTTGAGGTCGAGAGGTTCGTCGGCAAACGGATTCTTGCCGGAGCCAGGTGTCTGGTCGATCAGGGAGTCGCTTCCGGTGCCGGCTTCTGCGCTGAGACCGGTGGTAATTGATGCGAGCTCGGCCTGATCTGCAGACGAGGCGGTGTCAGCTTCATCACTGGTAATTATAGCATCTGCTTCGGCCGTTGTCGAGGCCGTCAGCGGCCGGTCGAGGCCAGCAAGAGATACGGCGTCGGGCTGCAGGTCGTCGATAGCTGCCGCAGTGGTTGAGAAAACAGTTTTGCGTTCAAGCTGCTGCCGCTTGCCGTTGACAATAATGGTCAGACGGGCGCCCGAAATCAGCTCAAAAGTCGCCGTTGTGTCAAAGAATTCAAGCAACCCTTCTGAGCGCCTGATGCCGGTGCTTCCGGATATTTTGAATACAGAGGTCTGGTCGGCGGTTACGGTGAACAGAAAGCAGCCGTCGAGCGCAGCTGGTTCGAAAGCTGCGAGATCAAAGGTCTGGTCTGCCGCAAGGTGGGCTCCCTGGAGGGTGGAGTTATCAGTGAGAGCCTGGATCATTACGCCGGTTGCGCGGCCATGATATTTTACTGCGGCCGGCATATACAGGCTGGCAACGGCAAAAACAGTCAGCAGCGCAAAGGCTGTCAGCCAGAAGTAGCGCCAGCCCCGCTGGTTATTTGCCGGCAGCGGTTCAATCTTTTCGCTGCGGATCTGTTGCATTATCCGGCTGGTTACGCGGTGTCGGGAAAAGGCTTCCTCAACTCCCTCTCTGAGGAGGGAGTCGTCACTGCTGATCTGCTTGACTTCTTCGCGGCATTCTGAGCAGGTTTGAATGTGCAGTTCAAACTGCGCCCGCTCTACCTCTGAGAGTTCGTGCTCACAGAAAAGCAATATCTTGTCGTTTTCAGGACATCTTTTCATAGTTTTCTCTTTTTTCCCGGAGGATACCTCTGGCCTTGAAGATTCTGTTCTTTACCGTCTGTAGCGGCACATCGAGAATCTCTGCGATTTCCTGGTAGGGCAGTTCATTGATCACCCGCATCAGAAACGGCGTTCTGAGTTCTTCCGGAAGCTCCTGAATCATAACAACTATACTTCTGAACCTTTCGCGCCTTACCACGATCTCGGAGGGCTGAGATCCTGCTTCCCGGGCGCTGTCGGTAAGCATTACCTCGTTTACCAGATTTGTCGAAGCTACACTTCTACCAGCTTTACGTCGGGAATCTATCAGCAGGTTGCGGGCGATTGTAAGCAGCCACGCGGCAAACCGTCGCTCGCAGTCAAAACTGGCCAGGTGCCTGAAAGCCTTGACAAACGTTTCTTGAACAATGTCTTCGACCTCCTGCAGATCATTGAGTCGTGTCAGCAGAAAGCTGAATACCAGCCTTTCGTAGCGTTCAACCAGTTCGGCGAAGGTTTCGAGTTCGCCTGCCAGAACTGCCTGAACCAGTTCTTGATCGGTTCTTTCGTGCTTGTTCATCTACTATACCGACTTCTTTGCAAAAAGTTTTTATTCTTCAGTAATTATTTCTATGTCGCGTGGTCCCATGGCCAGTCCATAAAAGTCCGGTGTTGCCATATCCTTGTCGCCGCCAAATTCTTCGGGCTCAAAGCCCCATTCTATGACGCAGCCCTGCTTAACCAGATCTTCGATATCGTCACAGGCAACTCCACCAATAATATGTAATGGCTGATTAACCAGGATTTTGCCGTTGTCACCATTGACACTGACAAAGAATCCGTGCATCTGCGGCAGCTCCCCCCGACCGCCTTTTCCGGTTACCAGGCTGATTCCCTTTTCGGCGACCAGGGTAAGATACCCGAATGCGTCAGGGTTGTTTGGCGTTTCGTCTTCGATGTACGGGTTGATGATCGGCTCTTTGACGGTGATGTTTCCGCTCGCCAGAATGATGCCGCCTTTGTAGACCTCAAGCGGGATATCGATAACCAGATCGCCGTCAAACGAGATTATCTGGCTGAGGTAGAGAACTTTTCTGCCATCTTTTTCGATCATATACTGGGTTTTGAAAAATTCGCATTGACTGAGAAGCGTGGGTTTGCCAGACTCTCCGGGGATGTGAAAGCTGACGCGGTCGCGAAGATAGTTACTGTCAGTTTTTATGTCGGTAATAAGGCCCTTGTAGCGAATCTCTTTGTCTACGGTTTTAAATTCATATTTGTCTGTACACAGGGCGTCTGGAGATTCATCAATGTAACCGTTCTCTGGAACAGCATCAGCCCACTTGAGGTCGGGTCCGCCAGGGTTGCAGATATTGTGCAGCGCGGTGTTGTATGGTTCCCAGTCGCGGACTTCCGGGTCGAGGCCGCAGAGTGGCGGACTGTTTTCTGGAAAGCCCACCTGGAATGCTGTGTAATTGATATGGGTCAAAAATGCCGAAATAAAATCGTTGAGAAAGATTTCGTCGGCCTCGCTGTCGCTGTATTTTTTGAACCACTGCGGTACAGTGCTATTAATAAAGGTGTCGAATGGGCTGTCGGCTGCGTTCGAGCTGAGAAAGGCGGGAATCGGGTAAACCCGCGAGATTTCGCCAAAGTAAAAGGCAAAGGTGCGCAGATATCTGCGTTTGATTTTTCCAAAAATCAGGGTGGGCGTGCACTGGGCTGGCGTGCCGTAAAGATGCATGGAGCTGCCGACGTCGACGACCTTTTTTAAGTCTGATTTTTCGAGGTGTCTCTCATAAATATACAGAGCCCATCGAAACAGCGATTCGTTGTTAAACTTTATTCCCCAGAGGCCTCTGTAGTAGCCGTAATCGACGAATGCCACCATCAGCTTGCTGCCTTCACCCTGGTTATTGTTGCTGATTCTCTGGTCGAACCACTCGGTCCATTCTTTAGAGATCAGCCAGCCGGCAGAATTCGGATTAAAATAGAAATGAAAATACTCGCCGAAAGACGCTTTGGGCAACTTGTCATCGTCAGCGCCGGCCATCACGTTAAGAATCAGGTTACCCTCGTTCTTTTGCGAGTCGGTTGACGGGCCTTCGCCGCCAAGGTATATCCAGCCGTTTTTAACGAAAGAAGGAGTGCCTTCGATGTTGGTGACGATATCAGGAAAACGGCGGAAATCAAGGTCTGGGACTCCTTCTTTTTTATCTTTCTTGCGAATGAGGCGGTTAAAGCAGATCATTGGCCGTCGCCCATCAGACTCTGAAGTGTCGAGCTTGCCGTTGTCTTTGTTATAACTGCTGTTAGCGACTTTGTTAATAAGGCTCTCGTTGCGACTCGAGGTTGGCGAAGCTCCGCGATGTGAGAACAGCGTGAACCGGTAAAATGGCGGTGCCAGCAGCCTGGTGAGCAGAAATTCTTTGCGAATGCGGCAGGTTTTTTCGATATCGAGATGCGTGACCTTTACGATGACATCGATGTGCCCCTTGCGCTCGTAAGGACTGTTCTCAAGGCCTCTTATTGGTGACTTGAAAGGATCTTTTTCGCCGAGATTAGCGATGTAAGTTACTTTGAATGCAACCTTGCCATGGTCGCCCCACTCTTTGGTAAAACGCTTTAGAATCTCTCTGGTAACATCGAGAGAGTTGACACGACTTGTATAATCGACTTCGGCAAGCAGCCCGGTTTTGTCGGAAAATGCTTCGTTCATGATCTTCTGGCCGAAGTCAGGATCTCTGGTTTCAAAGTCTTTTTGCAGCTTTCTCACTGCCAGACGGCCAACTGCTGAAGCAATCTGATAAAGGCGCTCGTTGACCGAGACACGGTTGGTTACCGCGCTTTCGTGGCGAACACGACTGACCAGCGAGGTAAAAACTATCGTCAAAAAAAACAGCACGCCGGCCACGATAATCATCACCATGCCTTTTTTCGCGTGGCGTTGCAATTTTATCATGACGCAGAAACCTTTTTAAGCAGCGCTGCCGCGCGGTTGTCTGAGGGATCCATTTCGAGGATGCGCTTGAGATGTGTGGCGCATTTGTCGTTGTTGCCGAGTTTCAGCGCGCAAACTGCTGACTGAAAGAGAAGCGGCCGGTTAAACGGAAAAAATTCGAGCGCGCGTTCAAACCAGGATGCTGCTTCACCGGGGTTGCCATTGCCAAGCAATATCGTGCCGCATATTACCATGGCGGTCGCGCTGTCGCGACTGGAAGGGAAGTTATTTATAAGGTTTTTAAGCGTGAGCAGCGCAGCGTCTGTTTGATTCATCTGGGTCTGACATTGTGCCAGTTCGAGCATGGCATTGGTGTCGAGCGGGTCGATCTGCAGGGTACGTCGGTAAAGTTCAAAAGCCTGCTGATAATCGCCTTTCAGGCGATATGCGTCGGCCATGTCGTTGTGGGCGTTACTGTCGGTGGCATTGTTTCTGACGGCTTCGCTGTAATACTCGATGGCGCGGTCAAGGTCGCCCTTGTCGAACCAGGCGTCAGCCAGCCAGTTGGCAAGAAGTCCGCAATCAGGGCTTAACTCGTAGGCCCGCTGCAGATGCTTGATAGCTTTTTCAAGATTACCGGTCCGCGCCGACGCTATTCCCAGCCCGGCATGCGCCTCGGCGCTATCTTTCTGCAGCTTGAGCGCTTTTTCGTAATGACGTATGGCAGTTTCGACATCGCCGTTTTCAAAACTGGCGATGCCCAGTGCGATCTCGGCATTGACCCGGTTTTTACCCTGCCGCAGGCAGGTATTAGCCTTTTTTACTATGTCTGCTGTTGAGTGTCCCATGGGTCTCCATTATAGCAACAATTCTTGCCTCTGACAGAAGATATTTTAACGCATATCTTACCGCATATCGCAAAAAAAGTTTACAGCAAAATAAAAAGGGCAGCTGCATTTCGGCAGCCGCCCCTGACAATCGGTTGTACAGGTCAGATTTCTTCGAGCACCTTCGTGTGGCGAATGACATAGGCCTGATTGTTGAGGCCTTTCAGGAAATGTGTCCAGACGTCTTCCTGATAAGTGCTGCGCAGCTTGCGCTTGAGCTGGGTTGTGACATCGGCGGTGAGCGAAGCCTTTACCCCAGGATTTTCGTCTTCTTCGAGCATGGCAATTACATAGCCGTAAGGAGTCGAAACGACTTCGGTAATTTCGCCTTTTTTGAGGTTCCAAACCGCTTTGTCAAGCTTTTCAGAGAGCTGACCGCGGCGAACCGGTGCTATCAGGCCGCCATTTCCGGCCGAACCGTCGATACTGAAGCGATTTGCCAGCAGCGCGAAGATTTCGCCCTTTTTGAGGCGGTCATAGACTTCGTTAGCGGTTCTTTCTTCAGAGATGACGATCTGGCGGATTTTGCGGGTAGCAGGTATGTCGAATTGATCGATATTGGCGTCGAATTCTTTCTGAATTTCTTCGGGCGATGGTTCGAGGGTAACCATGCGTTTGATTTTTTCTTTTACTTCGTCATAAGCCTCGTAACGGTTGGTTTCGAAGGCAGTTATTTCAAGGAAATGATAGCCAAGTTCGCTTTTTATCGGTCCGGCAACCTTGTTTGCCCACTTGCCGTCTTTGATCAGGTTCATGAAGGCGGTATGCAGTTCGGGCAGGTAAGTGCGGCCGTCAGCTGAAATTTCGCCGGTGACGTCAGAGAGCGCGTAACTTGAAAAACCGGGGTTGGCGCTTATTGGCAGCGGACCAAAAGAATTTTTGGCTTCTTTTTCGCTGTCTTTGCCTGCGCCGGCGATTTTAGCCAGTTCGGCGACACTGGCGGCAGGCTGCTCGGAGCGAAGCTTTTCGGCTTTAGCCTGAGCAAGTTTGCCTCGTGCCTGTTTTTCGAGAATTTCATGTATTTTGAGTGTGAGAGTTGGAGTCAGGGCGAGGTTGACTGGTGGGAGTTTGTTTTCGAGCCTGAACAGGTGATAGCCGTTGCTGGTTTTGATAACGCTGGAAACTTCGCCGGGTTCAAGTGCAAATACGGCGCTTTCGATTTCTTTTGCGATAGAAGTGCCGTTATTGCCAAGTTCTGCGCTGATCAATTTTTTCTGTTCGGCTGAGTAATCATCGGTGATTTCGCCGGCAAAAATCGTCGGCAGTTTGCCGCCGTCTTTACGGGAAGCAGCCATAGAATGAAGCTTGGCAAGGTTCTCGAAGGTGTCGCTCTGATACAATAACTTCTGCCGGGCGCTTTCGAGAGTGCTTTCGGCTTTAATGGCGGCCTGAGAGTCTCGCATTTCAGCAGTCAACTCGGTTTTGACTTCTTCGAATGATTTTACTTTTTCGGCAGTTTTGCCTTCGACCTTGATCAGGTGATAGCCGAACTGGGTTTTGACTGGCTCGGTAATTTTGCCAACAGCACTGGAAAAGGCCGCATCTTCAAACGGTTTAACCATGGCGCCGCGTGCAAATTCGTCGAGTTCGCCACCCTTGGCTCCGGAACCCGGGTCCTGGGAGTGTTTTTTTGCAAGTTCGGCAAAGTCTTTGCCTTCTTCAATCTGCCTGGCGATGCTCTTTATTTCAGCGAGAGCAGCTGCAAATGCTTGTTCAGGATCAAATGCTGCTTTTACATCAATCTCACGGCGTTCGCCGGCGTTGGTGATAACAAGAGTTGTCGGGGTGCTGCCGGTTTTGGCGAAAATGCCGATTTTGCCAAACATGGCACTTTTGGTTGCACCATGTATTGGCAGTTCAAGAGCATTTTCGGTTTTTGCGATACTGGCGTCATCAGCGGTCAGCTCTTCGCCGTCTGTTGTTACCAGAACAAAGTTGCCGCGGCTCAGACTGGTTGAGCTCTGCAAATTTGCGATACCGGCGTCGAACGTGTAGAGCGTTTTCCCATCAACTTCTGCTGAGGTAAAGTTGCGCAGATTGATGCTGAGTTCGCCAAATTTTTCGTCGAAGCTGTTTTTGGGCTTGATGAGAATATGGCGGGCCTTAACCTTTTCCGGGTTCTTGAAGCGGTCAAGATTATCAGTGTATTGCCGTCTGATTTCTGAGTCGCTGATGGCAATGCCGGCTTTAAAGCTGGCATCGTTGGGATTTATGAAAATATGAGAAAGCGTCAGTCTCTCAGAGCTCTTCAATTCTTCGCGATTTTTATCAAAATAATCTTTGATCTCGGCTTCGTTAATTTCGGCGAGACCTGAAAAATCGTCTGGAGAAACAAGAAGATGGTTGAAGCTTATCTGGTCATCGTCTTTAAAACGAATTTTATTGGTTTCATAATACTTTTTGAGGAAGTCTTCGGTCGCGCTTGCTGGCGGCACAACTTCCATGATTTTTTGTGAAACCGACTGATACGTCATCTGTTTAAGCCTTTGCTGGCCATATTCATCGAGGCTGAGGCCTTCGCGTTTCAGCTGGCGGTCAAATTCGATCGGAGATATTGCTTCTTTGTCCTTTTCGATGATAGCCGCCGCGGTAACTTCGGGCTTGATATTGTGAGAACGGGCATACAGCTCAAGCAGCGACATCGAGATAAGGCTCTCGAGCGCTCTTTCCTTGAGCATCTTGCCGTAGAATTCACGAATGCCGGCAGGCATTGAATCGCCCTGCAGCTGCTGGTACTCGGGAGAATCCTTGATTGAGCGCCAGACCGTTTTTACGTCGATTACAGTAGTCAGAGATGCATTTTCGGTTGGCAGGGAAACGTGCGCAACCGGCATATTCAGCTTGCTCTGCAGGTGAGCCGGAACCATGTTGCGCAGGTTTTCTGCACGACGTTCTGATTCGTCAGCCTGCTGTTTGCGCTCTTCCTGCTGCTGGATTGCTCGGCTGGTACCATAGCCAATTACAAAGATCGAACCAACAAAAAGAAGTACCGTTGCCCAGATGATCTCCTTGATATGGAGCCTGAGCCATCGCATCGACATGAAACTTGCCTTGGACATTCGCTTATTACCTCGTCAATCTTGTCTTGATGAAATCCCGCGTACCCTTAAAATATTCTGGGGCACTTTGGGACTGTGGATTATAACACCCCATAGCAGACATGTCAAAAACTGCTTTTTTAAAAAACGTCTCTTGACCGAACATATTGATACTGTTAGTATATCTAATATGAGTTTCGATGAACTAATAAGTTTATAAGTACAGGAGGATGGAGTATGAAGCTTTTTATCAGTCTTCTCGTGGTGTTTTTGATGGTAGGATTTGTAGCCAGCCCGGTTATGGCCTGTGGACCAGACGGTTGCGGCGGTCATGGCGATGGCAATGACGACGGCGGTTGCGGTGATGACGGTTGCGGTCACGATCACGAAGGCGACCCCAATGATGATCAGGGCGACGGCGATGGTCATGGCGACTGCGATGGCGATTCCTGCCAGATCTGATTAATAAACAAAACAAAAAAGCCCCGATTACGGGGCTTTTTTTATTGCTGTTTTATTTATGCAATTGTCGGTAATCGCCGTTTTATTGCCGGCCTGAAGGTGAGACGGCCGGGTGGCAATGATTATGCCGTCAGTGCATGAAGTTTTCTGATGACAACACTTTCTGGGTTGCGATAAAGTCTTCGCGGTCGCCTTCGGGCAGAAACACGGCGGCCGAGAAGTTCTCGCGGGCATCTGATTTGAACACCTTTGAATTGCCGCTCTGACTCTGCTGCCAGATTTCGGCATTAGCGGTGACCATAACAAATTCAGTCGGTACGCTGACTTCGATGCTGGCTTTGCTGAAATCAACCGGAAAAAGGCCCCATTTTGACACGAGAGAGCCAACCATAAAGCGTCTGCCAAACTTTTCGCGCTCGAACAGTTTGGTAAAGTCTTCCATCAGAAAGCCTTTTTTGCGCTTGCCGTCCTCGTCTTCCTGGTCGCGAAGGGCTTTTCTGACGCTGTCAACACTGTAGTTAACCGAAGTTCTGGCGTTTATGTCAAAACTTATGGTGGCACCGGGCTGCAATTCGAAGGCATGGCGGGGGTTGGCGCGGTCAAAGCGCTTTGCTTTGCCGTCAACGCTTATTCGCACCTGACTTTCGCTGGTCGGATAGAGCACTCTGAACTTTACCGAGCTGCTGATCGGCTTGTCAGAAACGTTTTTCATCTGCACCTTGAGCGAAGCGTCAGCGTCATTGGCTGAAATCTTGACTTTGGCCGCGCACTCAGTCACCTCGAAGTTTTCAGAAAGGCCTTTTTCGATGATAAGTTCTGGAAATCTCGGAAGCATGTTGCGCTGCTGCGCCTCGGCTGATAACGCGCCTGCCATGACCAACCCGAGAATGATGGCTAAAATTCTGTTTCTCATTTTTTACCTCCCCGTAAAGGGTAGGGCAATTATATTGCTTTGCAGCCAGGCTTGTCAAACTGCTAAATCGCTATTCTGTCAAGATCATCTGCCGGTTGCCATGCCACGCAATCTGGCTGCCCATAAGCGTCGGCTTAAAGCACTGGAAGTTTTGCTCTTTATGCAGTAAGATCTAAGCCATATTACAGTTGCAGCCTCGAAAGGAACAAACATTGAAAAAGCAGCAAAATATATTTGCCGATCTGCACACACACAGCACCGCTTCCGATGGACTGCTGACCCCTGCCCAGCTGATGGAGAGCGCCAGTGAAAGGGGGCTGGCGGTTGTCGGAATTACTGATCATGACACCGTTGCCGGTCTGGCAGACGCGCGTGCGGCTGCCGAAAGAACTGGCGTGCGGCTGGTTTCAGGCATTGAATTGTCCTGCGGCTGGAAAGGGCGCGACACGTCAGTGCACGTTCTTGGCCTTTACATTGACGAAAATGCGCCAGAACTGCAGCAGTTGCTGAATGAACAGCGTGAGCTGCGGTATCATCGAGCCCTCAAGATGGTCAAGCAACTCGCCGTAACCGGTCTTGACGTAGCTGAGCTGCAGCAACGTTTTGAGCATTCACCTGAGAAGGTTCTCGGCCGCCCGCATATCGCCCGTTACCTGCAGGAACGTGGTTATGTTAAAGATTTTCAGAGTGCTTTCGAGCGCTATCTTTCGCGCGGCAAGCCCGGCTACGTGGCGAAAGATCATGTTCTGCCCGAAGTCGGCATCAACGCGATTCATGCCGCCGGTGGGATCGCGGTTGTTGCACACCCCGGGCTGACTTCAGACTGGTCTGAAGTCTGGAAATGTATCTCAAGTCTGGCCTGGGATGGCATCGAAACCTATTATTCTGAGCACTCACCTGGCGATGTCAAGCGCTTTGCCGAACTGGCGGGACAATACAACCTTGTTTCGACCGGCGGCAGCGACTACCATGGTGAGTACGGCAAGCACGCCAACCGGCTTGGCAACTATGGCCTTACCCAGGAACTCTATTACGATCTCGTCAGCAAATGCGCCGAAAAAGGAATAAACATCGCATGAAAAAAACAGACACGTCCGCGCGGCCTCCTGTAAAGGTAAAACATGTGCGCTCTTCGCAGCGTGCCGGCACTGAAAAACCTGCCGCACCAGCATCGAACACAAAACCGTTTTCGCGCGCGCGGCCTTTTTCGCCTGAAAAACCTTTCAAATCGGTTAGCTCTGAGAAGCCGGAGCGACGTGATCGGCCAGAACGGCCAGAACGGTCAGAACGGCCAGAACGGCCAGAACGGCCAGAACGGCCAGAACGGTCAGAGAGGCCAGGAAAGTCAAAAAAGCCAGTAGAGCTGGAAAAACCTTTGAAATCTCTGACAGCAGCTGACAACAACGCTGATGCGGCAGAGGCGGCCGAAGAAAAGCCGTTTCGCTCAACTCGACCAAGAATATGTCTGGTAGCTGGTTTTCACTCGCCATCTTTTTCAGGTCGCGTGGGTAGCGAAGTTTTGGCGGCAGCGCGCAGCAGTGAGATGGCTGTAGCCGCGAGTGAGCGCGTTTCTTATCTTCATCAGAAGAACTTTGTCATATCGCCATTTGTTGAAAAGGTGCTGGCGCGTCCGGAATCAGGCCGTTATCGACTGTGGATCATGCCGGCATTCGCCTTGCCAGAACAGATCGAGCAGGGCGAATACTGGGCAATCACCGAGTTTGACGCGAATTCTACCGATGTAAAGGTTTTAAAGCGCTTGAAGCATCTGACCCGGCTGTGGGTGCCCTCGCAGCAGCATGCAGATATTTGTCTCAAGGCAGGTCTTAAGAGCGACAGCGTTGGCGTTTTCCCGCTGCCGGTTAATCTCAAGAATTTTCATCCCAGAGTGCCTTGTCCAAAGAGATATGAAAAAGATAAAGGCGTATTTCGTATCATGGTTTCTGGCTGTCCGCTGAAACGCAAGGGAATCGAAGACGCTCTGCACGCCTATATTAAGGAATTCAAGCCTGCCGAGAAGGTAGAGCTGGTGATCAAGCTGACACATCTGCCCAAAATCAAGAAAAATTATGAATATGAAGTTAGCGATCTGCGCAAGAAGCTTGGCGCGCTCAACCAGTTTTTTGCCAGGGTTACCGTGATCGAAGAAACCTTGAATGATCGAGAATTCTCGGGTCTGCTGGCTTCTGCGGATCTGTTTGTTGCGGCTGGTTTGTCGTTTAACAGCGGGCTGAGCGTGAAAGAGGCCATGGCTTGTGCGTTGCCGGTGGTGGCACCTGATTATCTCGCTGACCAGCTCGGCATTACGTCTGAATGTGCTTTTCTCGTAGAGACCGAGCCTGCCAGGTTCAATGCTGGCGAGCTGCATGTCAGTGCGCCGGCAGTCAACGTGCGGCGGCTTAAGCCGGCTGGTCTGGCTGCAGCAATGCGGCAGGCTTTTGTTCAATGCAACAAGGCACGCAAAATGGGGCTGACTGGTCAGCGCCTGCTCAAAAAACAGCCGCAGTGGCAGGATTTCGCGGCTGAAATCGGCAAGTTCGCCGGCGAGCGCTTCAAGCTTCAGGAAGCAGCGGCAGAGTCAGAGTAAAGGTCGTGCCCTGGCCGGTTTTGCTGGCGACCGCAATGGTGCCCTTGAGCAGTTGAATAATGCGGTGTGATACCGCGAGGCCGAGCCCGGTGCCGTGCCAGTCGCGCTTGGTTGTGAAAAAAGGGTCGAAGATCTGCTCAAGCTGTTCTTCGGGAATTCCGCAACCGTTGTCAGTGATTTTAATCTGGGCAGAAGGCACCGGCAGGCTGGCCTGCGCGACTTCAACCTTTACCAGGCCATCTTTGCCGTCAATAGACTGCGAGGCGTTGAGCAGCAGGTTGACCATGAGTTGCTGAAACTGGCTTTTGCTGCCCTCGATCCGGTATCTGCGCCCGTCATGTTGCAGTTGCATTTCGACGCGATTGTTTTCGTGCTGGTAACGCAGCAGTTTAAGGGTTTCTTCGATGACCGGTATCAGATCAAATGTGTCTGAATCAAGGCGTTCCTGTCGCGAAAAGACCCGCAGATCGTCGATAATTCGGGTAATACGGCTGATGTTGGCGAGTATAAGGTCGAGCATTTCCTGGCGTTTCTGCGGATTTATCGAGTCGCGCTGCAGCATCTGAATCGCGTTGGAAATACCGGTGAGCGGGTTGTTGATTTCGTGCGCGATGCCGGCGGTCAGAATGCCGAGTGAATTGATTTTTTCGGTGCGCGCGAGAAGTCTATCCATGTTGTGTTTTTCGGTAACATCGCGCAGAACTACCTGCACCATCGATACTCGCGAACCTGGCAGTTCAGAAGGAATTCCACGAATTTCCAGAACCGAAGGCTGGTGACGCTGAAAGTTGGTGGCAACCGTGCGGGTAACTATCAGGCGGGTATCCTGGACTTTTCTTATCAGGCTGCTGACCTCTTTGAACAGGGGCGAGATTTCGCAGAGTTCTTTAATGCTGGCGCCGGTTTCAAGGCTTTCGCTTTTGATGTTGATCATCGACTTGAATCGCGAATTGGCGAATAACAGCTTTTTTTCATCAGAAAACAGCAGAATCCCGTCGGGAGAATGCTCAATAAGTTGACGATAGCGGGTTTCCGAAAGTTCGAGGTCGCGCGCGAGGGTGTCGATGCGCAAATGCGCCTCAATACGTGCCAGCAGTTCGCTGCTTGAAAACGGTTTAACGATAAAGTCGCTGGCGCCAGCCTGAAAGCCTTCGAGTTTTTCTTCGAGTGAACCCTTGGCCGAAATAAAGATGACGCGGATTGACCGCATGCTTTCAGTGCTTCGTATGTGGCGACAGACGTCGAGCCCGTTCATTCGGGGCATCATGATGTCGAGCAAAACCATGTTTGGCTTGAACTCGGCAATTTTATCCAGGCCTTCGACGCCGTCATAGGCCTGACTTACTTCATAGCCGGCCAGCGTGAGGGTTTCAAAGAGAAAATCGCTGATATCGGGTTCATCTTCAATAATCAGTATTCGATTGAGGCTCTGCTGTTCAGACAGGGGTTGCAGCACTTGTGTTTATTAACCTCTAATGAAAAGACTCAGCGTTTCCATGTGAAATGTGCCGGGAAAAAGATCGAATGAATAGACGTTTTCGAGTTTGTATCCCATCTGGCGAATTGCCTTGGCATCACGTCTGAAGGTCATCGGATTGCAGGAAAGGTAAGTGATAATTCTGGGCTTGATACCAGAGAGTCCGCGCAACACTCGCTGCGAAATGCCGGTGCGCGGCGGATTCAGGTGCAGCGCGGCAATGACGCCTTTGGTCATCGGCGTGTTGAATATGGTTTCGGCTTTTTTGCAGATGAACTTGGCGCGTGAACTGGGGCGGGTTTTCTGAAAGGCCAGAGCATCCTGGTAAGACGATATGTTGCTTTCGACGCCATAGACTTCTTCGAACATCGCTTCGAGCAGAAACGTCTGGGTACCGCAACCACAGTAGAGGTCGATCAGCTTGCCTTTGTGCTGATAAGCCTGATAGAGCGAAATCAACGTGTGCAGTATCGCCTCGGCACCTTCGAGATTGTTCTGAAAGAAGGAGTTTATCGAGATGCGCCAGTTGCGCTTCATAAAATTGAACATGCCCTTTTCGCGAACCAGAGTCAGGTGGTTACCCATGTCTGAATGCGCTTCAAGGCGGCTGAGGGTTTCAGTCTGATCAAAGAAAGTCTGCATCGAAACCAGCATATCCTGGCTTGGCGCCGCGTTCAGATAGAACGCGCAGTGCTGCTGTGGGTCAAGGGTTCTGACCACAATGCCTTTGGTGTTTTCGGCAAGTGCACGCTGCATAGGATTGTTCATGTGTGTGTCGAGTTGCTCGTACACTTCCAGGTTGGCTGGGCACTGGACAATGCAGCCGCGCAGCGCAACCACTTCGTGCGAGCGATATTTATAGTTGCCGAGAATTACCTTTTCGCCTTCAATCGCGACTTTAAGTTCCATTTTGTTTCGATAGCCGCGTTCGGGCAGCGGTTCCATCGGGTAAATGCGCCCTGGTGCCAGAGGCTTGAGAATGAAATCGAGAACGTCTTCCTTTTCACGGCGCTGCGCTTCGTTTTTCATGTGCAGCCAGTGACAGCCGCCACATTCTGGAAAGTTCGGGCATGGCGAGTTGCGCCGGTCAGGTGACTGCTCGATCAGATCGACGATATCGCCGCGCAGGTAGTCGCTTTTGTCTTCGCTGATGTTGATTTTGACCTTGTCTCCAGGTGCGCCGTAGGGGATGAATACTACTTTGCCGTCGTCGGCGTGCGCGAGAGAATCTATGCCATAGGTCATTTTTTCGATAGAAACAGTTTGCATTTATAATCCTTAAAGCTTGTTGTTGGGCTGCTCGGCAGCCAATCGGCGCGGGCATGTGCGCCCGATATGAAGAAAAACGGCACAATTCCGTTTTCCCGCCTCACAATAGCGCAGCATACCATTTTTGTCAACATCGAGGCACATAATTTCTTTGCCCGCAGGCGTGAAATGTGGTATACTCTTGCCCGTATGTAGATCTAGGGTTGACCCAAAGTGGCAATGCTTGGTTCTACAACTTGCAGAAAAGGAGTTTTCCAATGACTGTCACCAAAGAAGGCAAAGTAAAGGTAATCGAAGATTACAAACTGTCTGACAAAGACACCGGCTCACCTGAAGTTCAGGTCGCGCTGCTCACCGAAAGAATCAACAATCTTTCTTCACATTTTGAAAAGAACCCCAAAGACCACCATTCTCGCCGCGGACTTCTCAAAATGATCGGCGCCCGCAAACGCCACCTCGCTTATCTTAAGAATAAAAGCGCTGAGCGTTACCAGGCATTGATTGCACGCCTCGGCCTGCGCCGCTAAGGAGATGCAATGCAGAAATTTGAAATAGTAGCATGTGAACTAGACGGTCACACCATTACCTTCGAAACTGGCGCTCTAGCCGAACAGGCATCTGGTGCGGTCGTGGTTCGTTGTGGTGATTCTGTGGCGTTTTCAGCAGTTGTTGCAAGTAAAGAAGCTCGCGAAGGTTGTGACTTCCTGCCGATGACCGTTGATTATACTGAAAAAACCTACGCCGCCGGCAAGATTCCCGGTGGCTTCTTTAAACGTGAAGGCCGCCCGACGACAAAAGAAATTCTGACCTGTCGTCTGATCGACCGCCCCCTGCGCCCGATGTTTCCTGAGCATTATCATAATGATATCCAGCTGGCCGTATACGTTCTCTCATACGACAAAGTGAACCAGGTTGATATTCTGGGCATGAACGCTGCCAGTTGTTCGCTTATGGTGTCTGAAGTTCCCTTACTCCAGGCTATAGCCGCCGTTCGTGTCTGTAAGATCGATGGCAAGCTGGTATTGAACCCCTCTCCGGAGCAGGTTGATGGCAGCAGCATCGAAATGGTCGTGGCCGGCACCGAAGACGCAATCACCATGGTCGAATGCGGCTCATCAGAAGTATCTGAAGAAGAACTCATTGAGGCTCTCGGTTTCGCGCATGCCAACATCAAAAAGCTGGCTATCGCGCAAAAAGAACTGGCAGCCAAAGTCGGCAAGCCTAAGACGGTTGTGGTAGCGCCGGCACCAGATCTCGAAACAGAAGAAGTTGTAAAGTCGCTGATAGGCGATGTTAAAGACGCTCTTTGCACCGTAGAAAAGATCGAAAGAGTCGAAAAATTCAGAGTGCTCAAACTGAAAATGGCAGAACAGATGGTAGCGAGATTCGGCGAAGAAGTCGCCAAAGAAAAGGATGCAACTGCCAAAGGAGTTCTCGAATCGTTAATTTATACCGAAATGCGCCGCATGATTCTCGAAGATACCCGCAGAATCGACAAGCGTGCTCTTAATGATGTCAGACCGATCAGCTGTGCCGTTGGCTTTTTGCCGCGCACACACGGTTCGGCTCTTTTCAATCGTGGCCAGACGCAGTCTCTCGGTATTGTAACTCTCGGAGCCAGTCGCGACTCTCAGATAATCGATGGTCTTGACGACGAGTATAAGAAGAAATTCATTCTGCACTATAATTTCCCGCCGTTCTCGGTTGGCGAATCAAAGCCAAATCGCGGCCCTGGCCGTCGTGAAATTGGTCATGGTGCTCTTGCTGAACGTGCTCTCAAGCATGTAATGCCGTCATCTTCTGACTTCCCTTACACTGTGCGCATGGTCAGTGAAATCATGTCGAGTAACGGCAGTTCGTCTATGGCCTCTGTCTGTTCAGGCAGTCTGGCAATGATGGATGCCGGTGTGCCGATCAAGGCCCCGGTAGCAGGTATCGCCATGGGTCTGATCAAAGAAGGCGAAAACTTCAAGGTGCTCAGCGATATTCTCGGCGACGAAGACCACTTCGGCGACATGGATTTCAAGGTAGCCGGCACCTCGCATGGCGTTACCGCGCTGCAGATGGATATCAAGATCACCGGCGTAACTCTCGAAATCATGCGACATGCACTTAACCAGGCAAAAGAAGGCCGCCTGCATATTCTCGGCAAGATGAATGAGGCTATTCAGGCTCATCGCCCCGAACTTTCGGAGTATGCGCCCAGAATCGTTACCATTGAGATTGATCCCGAGAAGATCAGAAACGTCATCGGGCCAGGTGGCAAGATGATCCGCAAGATCACCGAAGAAACCGGTGTCGAAATCGAAGCCAATGACGATGGTCGCATTCTCATTATCAGCCCTGATGCGGCTGCCAATGCAAAAGCCGTTTTCATGATCCGTCAGGTCACCGAAGATGCCGAAGTAGGCAAAATCTACGTTGGCAAGGTGAAGAGAATCATGAACTTTGGCGCCTTTGTCGAAATTCTGCCCGGTATCGAAGGCATGGTTCATATCAGCCAGCTCGAACACCGCAGAGTTAACAAGGTCGAAGACGTTGTTAACATTGGCGACGAAGTTCAGGTAAAGGTTATCGAAGTCGACTCACAGGGTCGCGTTAACCTCTCGCGCAAAGCCTGCATGGAACAACCGCCAGAGAACTGAGCGAAACTTACCTACAAACAAAAAACGCCCCGGCAACGGGGCGTTTTTTTATCTTACAAACTTACGTGTCATACCAATTCTACTTGTTTCGTTCGTTCTCGCACTAGTACATCCTGCACGTCGTAATCGTCATCCTGCGCGGAGTCGCAGGATCCAGAATGCAGGTAAAGTCATGGATTCTGCGACTCCGCTTCGCTACGCGCATAATGACAAACACAAAGACGATTCCGATATCCAGTTTTTCGCTGTGAACGAATTTTCTGTGAATGGTGTCAGATGAAGTGCGGGGGAGGCTCGGTAAAACGTTTGGGGGTGAGCTTACTGGGTGACTTTGCGGGATACTTCGAGGTCGAGTTCGGCGCGCTTGAGCATTTCCTGCATCTGAGGCGAATCTGATCTTGCCGCGAGTGAGCGCATGCGCAGCAATTGCTTTGAGGCTTCCTGGGTGGATGACCAGTCGAACGCCATTATGCTGTCAGCCTTTTCGGGGAAGGTCGCCTGAATAACCTGCTTGAGGCGGCGTTCCATGCGCACCTGACGAATCTTGTTCTGAATGTAACCATCGTCGCTGCCGAGTTTGAAATAGCACTCTGCCATCATGCTGAACAGATCTATGCGATTTTTTACATCCATCGCGTCGACCTTGTCGAGAGATGAATTAAACAGTTCGAGAGCTTTCTGGTAGTTGCCGGAGGCAAAATGCTGCATGCCCGACTGAAATTCGGGCTGCGGCTTCATTGAAAGTTCGATGATCTGATCATACTGCTGATTTTTCATCGGCTTGGGGAACTGCGCGCTTGGCGATGGCGTGTTTTTAAGCGCCTCGTTCATGTGCGTGTTATAGGTGCTGATTGTTGCAGTTACCACGTTCTGAAACATGGTGCGCTTGATCTCGTTAGCTTCCTGGGCCGCCTTGTAGGCTTTGGGATGGCGGTAGGCCGGCGCGTGTGCTGGGCGCTGGGCGGGTTCGGTCTTTGTGCCATGGCGGTAGTCTGAGTAGTCGACAAATATTCGGTCGTGACTGAAGCGCTTCTGGTCAGATTTAAAAACCGTGGTCAGAAAACTGTAGATGAGAATTATCATCAACAGGCTTATACCGATAATTGGCCAGCGTTTGTCTTCCATTTAAAACCTGCCGTCACTGTCTGTAGAAGAGAAATGTCCGGGATTAGCCACTTCTGCAAGTTTTACGCTGCTGTAGAACTTGGTAACAATGTCGAGTTCTTCGTCGCGTCTCTTTTCAGAACCTTCGTCGATTTTTGTGTGAATCCTGAGCACGATGAAAGCAGCTTCGTTGATTTTATCAGCGGTGACCGGTGCGATAACCGGGTTTAATGTTTCGCCGTCACGCTGCATTTTTTGCGAATACGCTTTTACTTCGAAGTCGGCAATGTCGCGCAGAACGGTTTTTTGCATTGTGCTGTAACGCACATCAGTCGGTGTACTTTCGGTAAAATTCATTGGTTCCTGAAGGAATTTGAGCAGGCCAGGAGTGCGCTTTTTAAGCACGGTTCCGTCTGTTTGCCACTGATATTCATATTTAACCATCGACAGTGCTGAGTTGCTGTCTTTGCCGGTGCTGTGTGGAGTACCGGTGGTGTCATATAGAACATCGTCAAGATGCGGTGGCGTAAAGGTGAAAGCGTAAAAGGCAAATTTTTTGTTAGCGGTGTCAACCTCGGAGAACGCGTAGCATGAAGCCATTTCGATCTCGAGATTGTCGAGAAACAAACGGGTGTCAAGCTGAATCTGGCTCTGCGACACCGTGTGACGCATGGTTTCGCGGCCGCTGAAGAAAAAATGCCAGGCGTAGCCCATTATCATCGAAACGACGACAACTACTACCATCATTTCTGTGAGTGTGAAACCTGTGGATCTTTTAATTGCCATATTTTCCAACTACCGTTCCAAAGCCCAGGTTAAAGCTGCGGTTGGGCTCTTTCCATTCGATATCGAGTTCTACGCGAATTTTTTTGTTCTGATCAGTGCTGGCGCGTTCGAGTTTGACGCTGGTAGTAAATCTCTTGTAATACTCAGGGTAAACGGTTGATTCTGCGTCATCGCTGACCAACGGACCTTCTACTGGCCTTGCGCTATGTATGATGTTAAGGCGCGAACCCTGCATTTCCTGTTCGAGCACTTCGAAACCGAGAGAGCGAATCTCAGCGATCATGGTGCGACCGAGGCTGTGGGCAACCATGAGATTTTTTGCCTGAGCAGTCTGCTTGTGGCTGCTTTGAAAGAGCACGATCAGTGGCAGCAGTCCGAATGAAAACACCACAATCGTCATCAGCAGCTCAGGTGTGGTAAAGGCTCGTGTTTTATTCATCGTCTTCCCCGCTGCCGCCCATACTTGCCACGTGCATGATGCGTGGACTCATAAAGAATTCATGAGCTTTCAGCTCGTAAGCCTTGCGGCTCTCTTCGTTTTCATCGATTTTAACCTGGGCAGCCTTGTAGCCTGTGCCGTATTTGTCAAAATACATCGGGCTGTTAAAGTTGTGAACTATCCAGAGATCGCCTTCCTGCTTGTCTTTGCACATGTAGAAATTTACATAGTTGCCATAAATCATGTTCGAAACATCTGATATTTTGCTGAGACAGTCGCCGGCCCATTCGTTGGTAGGCCGTTCAGGATAGATGCCGACTCTGGTCAGGTCAAGAACATCACCGTCAGTCGTTCTGATGCCGTAGCACGAAAACACACTGGCTTCGATCATGTTGCCAGAGCCTTCGATGACCAGCATGCGCTCAGTGACATCGGTAACTGTCTGGTCGTATGGGTGATAGAAAATGTTCAGATGGCCGACAGGCGTAACCTGATCGGCGGCCTTTAAGGCGACAATGTTGCCCCTGATCTTAAACGGACGGTCGGGAGTAAACCTGGTGACCATGATGGTGCCGGTTCCGACGTAAGTGACCGAGCTGTCAATCTGACAGGAGTCGAGCCAGTATACGCCATTGAGCAGCCAGCGGCCTTCGGCATCACGAGGTATTTCGCTTTCATCAGCATACTTGCGGGTGGCGCTGGCGCGAAAATTATACTTGAAATTGTTAGGAAACAGATTCTTGAAGATCTGCTCGGCGCTCGCCGTTACCATGGTGTCCTGGCCAGGCCAGATGCGGTTGATGAGTGGTGAAGCAATGACCGTGATCGCTTCGAAAGGCATGGTAAAGTTGCGCCAGAAACTCTCGCCAATTGATGAGAGTGAATAACCAAGTTTGCCGAGAAAGCCTTCAGGGTCAGATTCGTTGAAGTAACTGAGCGAAAACTCCATCAGCTCTTCTTTGACCGGCGTTTCAATGTTATTGGTAACGTTATTGTATTTGATTTTATAGGTTCTCGCGTAAATGCGGCTCTGTTCGGCTATTTTGGTATCATCGGCAAGCCAGCGGTGCTCGATACGCAGGTGCTGGTCGTCTTTCGGAAAAACCTTGCTGACGGCGCCGCTGAAGTCGGCATTGCTGTTCGGCAGGTAGCGGTCTTCGGCCATCAGTGATGCCGAGACGAATTTCCACGGAGTGCGGCAGAAAGGCCCGCCCGGCAGAAATTTCTGGTTTACGTTGGTTCCACGAAAATAAGTATCCTGGATACCACGAGAGCTGATATCGCCAAGAACTTCGGTGAAAGTGCGGTTGCGGTGTGGCAGCAGGCCGCCATAAGCGGTTTCATCGGTGAAAAGCCCAAGATAGGTGTCGCGGTTGGCGACTTCGTCTGACTTGCGCTGTTTGCCAGGCCGCCACCAGACGGCAATTGAATCCCACAGGGTTTTTGACGGAAAGATTGCTCTGCCCATCGTTGGCAGATACGACATGCCAAAAAATGTGTCGCTGTACTGAAATGCCTGGTTAATACCGGGCTTCGGGTATTTGGGGTCGTAGATATTAAAAGCGCCGGCAAACTGACGTTCGTTGGCCAGTTCGGGGTTTTCGATATTGATGATCGCCGGGCCGTGCATGTAAACACGCGATTGAAATGGCATGTTCCATAAAATGAGGCGGCCGCCAGCCCGGTCCGGCATGTTCATTTCGTTGCGCAGCGTGGCCTGAATGGTCGCCGCGTCACCGGCAGGTATGCGGTGGCCGAGTATGCTGAACATCGTGTAATTGCGCGCTATCGGGCTGAGATTAAGAACTTTTACGTCGCGCGAAATAGTGTAGTCGATCTTGAATTTGCGCTGCTTTTGCAATGCGATAGTGATGTCGAGCTGTACTACGAGGTACCAGTCGCGGGAGTAGTGGTCATCAAAGCCCTTCTGACGGTCAGGGGCGCGATGATAAGACTCAGCATCGTCGAGCGGGCCCTGTGGAATTGGCCGGCAGCCCTTGATACTCGGCAGAATTTTTTCGACGGTGAAGCCGGCGCGGGTCATATGATAATCTTTGAGCGTCAGGGTCTGGGTGACTTTGTCTTTGAGATCGGTGAAGTCATGGAGCAGGGTGGGGTTGAGGCCGGTAGAGCCACCGCCCTTGGGAGTCTGCGATCCAGAGGCCTGCCAGAGCAGCTGCTGAAAAAAACCGGTTTCGGTTTTGTCTTTAAAGCGCTCTTCGACCATGACATAGGCTTCGTCAGCTGCTGCTTCGGCGAGCTGGCGCCCCATGGTGCGATATACCGAGATGGCTGCCTGCGAGTATTCGGCCGAGCTGCTCTGGGCGAGAAACAGGCCCATGAAAGCGAGCAAACCCAGAATCAAAACCGCTACCAGGTAAGCAAAGCCCTGTCGATTCATCGCTTTCTCCCGTCCTCAAATTTGCCGGCCAATGCAAGTCGTTTCTTTAAGTGTAACACGCCCTCAGGGAAGCGTCAAACTTGCTCATGCCTGTTTTCTGAAAAAATATCTGCCGAAAATTTCAGCAGAACCGCGCCGGGTTCCTGGTGCGAACCGGCTGGCAAGCCGGCTTTGTGGCAGAGATTTTCGAGAAATTCTTCGACATCCCAGTTCCATTCAATCGGCACCTGTGGCAGCAACAGGCCAGAATGGCCGCGATACTGCAGCAGCAGGCCGTCTCTGCCGATTTTTATTTCAGCAAGATCTGCAACTTTGCTCAGCGGTGTCAAAACTGAAATTTCTATGTCAATATCTGCGAGTTCGGCCAGTTGCACTTTGGGAAAACGCGGGTCTTGAGTAGCTGCCGCCACTGCCATTTCGCTGATCGCCTCTGACAGCGGTTCTATGCCACGAATCAGGCCAATGCAGCCCCGCAGTTCATCATGCTTTTTCAAGGTTACAAAAATGCCGCAATGTTCTTTAAAACGGGGGTCGCTAAAAGTCAGCTGCGGTGCCGGCCTTCCGGCCAGCACCGCTTCGAGTGTTTTGCGAACCGCCTGCAGTGCTTCGCTGGCGAAACTCATGCGCGGCTCAGGCGATGTGCCATGCCGGCCGAAATCTGGCCGATCGCTACTTCCTGAACTGGCCCGGTCATATGCATGATCGCGTTGGCATCCTGTTCAATAACCAGGTCGCCGCCCGGCATATGAATAGTTACCTTTTTGTCGAACAGGCCTTTTTGTATGCCGGCGGCGGCAACTGCCGTGGCGCCGGTGCCGCAGGCAGCGGTCATGCCGCAGCCACGCTCCCAGACATTAACTCTGGCTTCGTTGCGCGACAATACCTCGACATATTCGACATTGATGCGGCGCGGGTGGTTGGCATGGGTTTCCAGCCAGGCTCCAGACGTTTTCATTTCATCGTGTGTCAGCTGTGTTTTCAAAAAGATCACCGCGTGCGGGTTGCCGACGTTCACATAAATCGGTTCAAAGGTCTGCGAGTTCCAGACCAGCGCCTTGCGCTTGTCTTCGCTCACCAGTTCGCCGCTGCGCACCAGGTCAAAGCTGGCCTGGCCCATCTGCGCCCGGTAAAAAGATTCACCATCACTGACTTTTTCAAAGCTCACTTCTTTAATGCCGCTGCGGGTCTCAATAAGCACCGGAGCTATGCCGAGGGCCTTGCGATCATAAAGCATGGCGGCGCCACGTATGGCGTTGCCGCACATTTCGGCTTCGCTGCCATCTGTGTTGAACATTTCCATCCGGCAATGATGCTTGGCATCACGGGGCTGGCCGATAAAAACCAGTCCGTCAGAGCCGAGACCGTGACTGGTTGTACAAAGAAGTCTTATTTTTTCGGGGGTCTTGATGAACGACAGGTCCTGGTTGAATTCGTCGAAAAAAATGAAACAGTTGCCGAGTCCGTGCATTTTGTGAAAACCAATCATGTTATGACCTCCCTGAGCCGGTTAATTTGCAAATTTACTGATAAGTGTGAATGCAATAATAATAAATACCACAAATAGAATGATCTGTCTGACTTCTTCTTTTTTCATGGTCATGCGGCGGTAATTGCCGACGACGAAGAGTATTGCCATGAATGGCAGCACTGGCAGACCGGTTGCAAAGAATATGGCGGCGGCAACCGCGATAAAGAAAGATGTTAGCAGCAGCAGCACATTTTTTTTGACGCCAAGGTCAAAGCGCACCGCCGCCTGAAAAAATATGGCAAAGAAAAGAAAGTCTGTCAAACCTATCAGATAAGGAATAGAGCCATAACCCGGCATCGGAAAGCGCAGCAGAAAATAATTGATTGCCGACGAAACCACGATTTTGGCAGTGGCGCCTGAAGAGACGCTCCAGATGTCGGCAACAGTAGCTACAATGGCAACCGGGAGCAGATGGGCTATTTCATCGATTCCTTCGCCGATCCACAGGCCGATTCCTGATGCCAGCGTCAGTTGCACCATTGCCAGCAGAAGTATCAGTTCGGCTGATTCGGGAAATTCGTCTTCGAGCTGGTGGTTGATCGCCTTAAAGTTTTCGTTGCGATGGTTGAGCAGCAGAGGTTCTGAGATGCCGACCAGACCGCTTTGTTCGCCGGTTAAATAGATGATCTGGCCCGGAATGTCGCCACTGCGGTTGAGCAGACGACTGCGGTTGACCAATGGTCTGGCGCAGTAAAAAGTCGCGATCAGCCCGAGCAGGCCAATTATCAGGTAGACATTGCGATGCTGTTTGAGTCGCGAAAAGCCGGCTACTACCAGTGCTGAGGCCAGAGTAAGTATTGTGGCGGCGATAAACACAGCTATATGCTGCGGTAATGCGGCTTCTGGCGGAAAAAAGAGAGCGGCGAAATAAAGGAGAATCCAGCCGCCGACGGCCGCCGGCAAAAAAAGCAGGTTTCGGCTCATGCCAAAGCTCCCACGCCACTCAGCCATTTATAACCTGTGCAACGAGTTAGTTCTATTTCAGTATCGAGTAAACGAACTCGTTCCAGCGTATTCTGCTTATGCCGGGCTCTCGGCAGAATTAGGCCGTTCTTACTGGCTTCAGCCGTTAGAACGGCGTATCCCGCACTGCTCAGCGGGCCATTCGCTACAGCTATCGACAGATGAGAATTTTGAATCATCTTTTTACCAGCAGAACTGTGCATTCAATGTTGACAAAGGA
This sequence comes from Candidatus Riflebacteria bacterium HGW-Riflebacteria-1, assembly GCA_002839445.1. Lineage (GTDB taxonomy): Bacteria > Muiribacteriota > Ozemobacteria > Ozemobacterales > Ozemobacteraceae > Rifleibacterium. The sequence continues at coordinate 283,312 of PGYB01000003.1, read as the reverse complement.
GTAGTTTCTTTGTCTGGCAATGGTGGGTCAGCATGGCTGCGGGGCTGGTCACTGCTTGTCTTTCAGCAGATGCAGGCTTTCTGACGCAATCTTTACCGATTCAGCGTCGGTATTGCTCTTGATCGCTGCTTCATAAGAGACGCGAGCGTCTTCGAGCTTTTTCAGCTTTTCCTGGATCTTGCCCATATGCAGAAAAACTTCGCTGGAAACCGGTTCATGGGTAAGTTTGAAGATGCGCAGGGCGCGATTCTGTATCTGCCATGCCTTCTGAAAGTTACCTTTGCGATATTCTACCCAGGCCAGTGAATCAAGATAGGTGGCGCGATTGGGGCGGTCGAGTTCGATCGCTTTTTCCACCAGGTCTTTGGCAAGAGGCAGTTCTTTGTTCTGGTCGGCAAGCAGGTAACCAAGCGTGTTGGCGATACTGCCGTTCTCGGGCATCAATACGGCCATGCGCTTGAACACGTCAATTGCGAGATCGAATTCGCGGCGTTCAAGAAAGGCTGAGCCCATAACCGAAAGAACCCTGACATTGTCGGGATTCTCTTTCAGCAGCTTGTCCCATTCGGCGCGCGCGTTGGCAAAATCGCCCTTTTCGTAATAGACGACTCCAAGATTGAGGCGGGGGCTGATATCGCTTTTGTCGAGAGAAATGGCGCTGCGATAAATATTTTCGGCCTCTACCAGATCGCGTGTGCTCAAAAAGACATTGCCGAGGTTGATTCTGGCCTTGATATTGCCATTGTCGATCTTTAAGACCTGGTTGAACAGGTCGATCGCGCGGTCTTTTTCGCCGAGAATCGAGAAGACCAGCCCGAGATTGTTAAGCGCGTTAATGTGGGAAGGTTCCTGTTTGAGGACCTCTTCGTAAGAGCGTACCGCTTCGAGATAGCGTGAGGTTTCATGATAGGCCACACCAAGATTGTAGTGCGCTTCTACCGGCAGATTTGGCTCCATCGCGAAGGCATTTTCATAAGAGGTGATCGATTCGTTGATTTTGCCACTGAAGTATTGTGCCATGCCGAGAAGATACCAGGTATATGGCTGGTTGACGTCGAATGACAGTGTGCGCCGCAGGTAGGTAGAGGCTTCATCAAAGCGGTCCTGGCGAAGATACAGTTTGCCAAGGTTGCGCAAAGCCTCAGGGTACATCGGCTCAATCGCTACCGCTTTTTTCAGCATGTATTCGGCCTTTTCGAAGAAGCCTTCCTGCAGGTAGATTAACCCAAGAAAGTTATAAGCCTGTTCGGAATAGGGATCTATCGACTTGGCCTTGATGAACATTTCTTCTGCCTGCTTGTTTTGCTCGAGCAGGAGATGGTTTAACCCTTCCTGGATCATTGAGCTGGCACGTTCTTTAGCGGTAATCGGTCCCGGGTTTGATGCGGCTAACGGGTTGCAGAGCAGCCCGAGCAGCAGCGAAGCCCGCAATAGTTTCTTCGACCAGCTGGCAGAAAATTTCATGCTTTCCTCTTTTCCTGAAAAGGCTTACAGGGACTCTTTTAGAGCGTCAGTTTCGACGATGTTGGCGTTAATTGAGCGTTCAAGGCTGTTAAGCAGTTCGTTGATCATAAACACTTCTTTTTCGATTCCCTGGGCTGAGGCGAGATAAAGAGCGTAGTTATAGTCACGGTTCGCCCTGATCGCTCGTTTGCTGAAGACAACCATGCTTTCGACGGTTTCGAGTATCTGAGTGTTCAGCTGCAGGCGGTTGGGAATCTCAGTGTGGTAGAGCATGCCGTTGATCATTTTGAAGCGTGCCGCCATTTTGCGGGCGAGAACCATTATTTCGCGGGGGTGCTTGTCGCCGGGTTCGAAGCGAAAGCGCTCGCGGTGGCGTTTTACGGTAAACGGCCTGGCCTCATGCTGCATTTCCTGGGAATGTCTGAGTATCTTTTTGATGTAATCGTAGTTGTCGCCAAGAAACCCCGACAGCATGAAGGTCTCTTTGATTTCCTGTGCGGCCTGCACCGGTTGTGGCAGGGCAACAACACCGATAACACCGGCCAGCAAAGCCGAAAGCAACAGTCTATTGGCTGCTTTTCTCATTCTTAACTCCTTTAACGCCAGAATAATTCTACCTCTTTTGTGCGTATAATTGCAATCAACCGCAAAAATATGCGCCTGCAAATCTCAAAAAATATCGTCAGCTCTTCACAAATTCGTAACCCCCGTCAGTAACAAATCTGAAATTGACTTTTGTATACTCTATTGATATACTTGAATTATGAATCCTTTTGAATTTTTTGATTTGTTCGATACATTTGAATGGGATGATGGTAATCTCCAAAAAAACATTGTTTTGCACGATGTCTCCCCATTTGAATGTGAAGAGATCTTTTTTAACTTTCCTGTTTTGATCAAGTTCGATCAAAAGCATTCTCAGGCTGAAAAGCGATATTTTGCTTTGGGTCGCACTGATCGTAATCGTTTTTTATTTGTTGGAGTAGTCCTTCGAAATAGAAAAGTGAGGGTAATTACCGGGCGAGATATGAACAAGAAGGAGGTAAGGATTTATGAAGACAGCAAAAAAAGAAATTCCCCAGTTTAAGAGCGAAGCCGAAGAGGGCGAATTTTGGGCTTCTCATGATTCAACAGAATATATAAATTGGGATGATGCCGTTATCGGTATCTTTCCTAATTTGAAGCCAAGCCTAAGAACAATTTCTTTGAGATTACCTGAAACTATGATTTATGAGTTAAAAATCCTGGCCAACAAGAGAGACATTCCCTATCAGACCCTTTTGAAGCAATTTTTGGCTGAAAGAATCCAAAGCGAAATAAAGAAAGTGGCATAGGCTTTATTAAAATTGATTACGCAGGAGGAACATATGAAGCGACAGATTGTAAGCACTGATAAGGCTCCAGCAGCCATTGGTCCCTATTCGCAGGCGATCAAAATCAGTGGCATGCTTTTTACCTCGGGCCAGGTGCCGATAGTGCCTGAAACCGGCAAAATCGAAGCTACCGACATCGAAGGTCAGGCCGAGCAGGTGATGAATAACCTCGAAGCTGTAATAAAGGCTGGCGGCTCAGATCTTTCAAGGGTGGTTAAGTGTACGATCTTTCTCAAAGATCTCGGGCACTTTGCCAAAGTAAACGAAATCTATGGCGCCCGCTTCAAATCAGCGCCGCCCGCGCGTTCATGCGTTCAGGTCGCCAAGCTGCCGCTCGACTGCCTGGTTGAAATCGAAGCCATTGCTCTTACTGAATAATACCAATTCTAATTATTTCAAGTTACCGTCATCCTGCGCGCAGTCGCAGGATCCAGAATGGCAAAAGACATGGATTCTGCGACTTCGCGTTGCTACGCGCAGAATGACAGAGACCATATGATCCCGGTTTCGCTTCTCATCGAGAATTGGTGTATTGCTGCGAGGATGCATCACTCTCCGAAGTGGCCTCATGGTCATAAGAAAAGGTCATAAAAAAAGCGGCTGTTCATTTTGAACAGCCGCTTTGTTATCGATCTTTATCGAATTTTATTCTTTAGACTCGCTGGCGTAGGCGTGAATAGTGATTGCTCCCGGCTTGTTTTCGCCGCCGACAAGCTGGCCGAGTAGGGGGGTGATCATGCTGAGTGTATAGGAAGCCTTGATCCCTACAGAATTCGCATTCGTGCCAATTCCAGTCTGGGAAAAAAGCACCTTTACTGACACGTTATTGCCGCCAGCATTATATGTGACAGTATTCTGGTCAAGGTAGTTTTCAGCTGGCATCATTGGTGAACGATACTGGTTGAATACTGAAGCCGTCTCGGCAAGGGTAGGGAAGGCCGAAGGAATCATCATGTTCCCGGTCAGCAGAGGGTTGATGCGTCTGGTTGACGCTCTGGCGGCTCTGACGCACTGATAATTAAGCGTCGCCCAACAGTGCAGAACCCTTCCAAAGTCGAATATTCCGATAATGATGAGAATGAATACCGGCAGAACCAGCGCCATTTCAACAAGGGCCTGGCCGCGATTCAAGCTTTTTTTCATATGGAATCTCCTGTCAATAGCGCTTTAGAGTCTCGAGTCTCTTGTAAGAAGCGGCGGCGGCAAGCTGAATACCGGTGTTACCGGTGGTTGCCTCGAACATTGTCTGGTAAAAGGGCGTGTATGCCGGAGAATTATAGGTGATACCAATGTTAACCATTGTACCGCCCGTGAGTGGCAGAGTAGTCACTGAGGGCGTGCCGACGGTATAGGCACCGGTCCACCAGGTGGGGCGCAGGCTGTTTGCATATTCAGTAATGGCGCCGGAATCATTAACGTTTTTGAGGGATTCTGCCGCCCACTGGGCAGTATCATTGGCGATCTGCTGCAGTGTCTGATAATTGTAGAAGGCAAAGCCGAAGTCGATTATGCCGCCGACGACGATCAGCAGAAAGAACGGAAAAACCATTGCCATTTCGACAATTGCCTGACCCTTTGTTTTTCTGCGTTTAAACATATTGTTGGTCCCCCTGCTATTATAAGCAAAAATCATGCTCACACTATAAGTCTATCATTTTCTTAAAAATATACAACAAAGCAAAGTAGATTTTGTTTTCTTTCTCTCTCTCCCAGCATTACTCCTCCCTTTCTAGTCCTCGTGCTCGTACTCGAATAGAATTCGTTTGCAAGTGCCGAGAAATTTTACCCACATTGGGGTAAAATTGCCGCGACGGGTGAGTGTCATATGATTTTTGGCAATTATAGGCTCTCGCGAGTTTCGGTAAAAATAAAAAGCGCCCGGTGGGCGCTTGATAAGGGTTTCCCCTTGGTTGGTTGGTCAGGAACTCTCTTTAGTTCTCTAATTTTAACATTATGGAGTTGGAACGTATGGATCCATTCCTTCGACTTCTCTGGGGTCGATGACATATTTTACGAACTTTCCTCTCACTTGCCCCGCCTGATAATCACCGATGTCGTCAGCGCTAGAAGACTTCGCGTCAACCAGTTCGAACATGGCAAAGCCAATGATGCGTACTGAAGCTGAAAAGCTCGCCACATCAGGAGTGTATTCGCCGTCGGGGTGGTCCTTACCGGATAGTGAGTACGGAGTATCAACTGGCTGGTCGTCATAGACTTCCGGCGGAATATCAGTTATCGGAACAATAATGAACCTGCTTGCCGGGTTGTTGGGGTCAAGTCGGAAATCTACAGACTGGTCAGTTGGACCGCGCATGTTGCCGCTCTCACCGATAACGCGATCCCACAATTGCAGCGGCTGATCGAAACCATACATAAAGCGGTCGCGGTAGTCGTTTGCACCGCCGCCGACGTAGTTGTCGGGGTCGATCGGGCCGTAGTTGCCGCCTTTCTGCCTTGCTACAACAAAGTATTTCGCGGCTTTGTCGCTCAGCGATGCATAGAGGATGTTGTTCAGAATCAGTCGTTTTGCCGGAACTGAATTGGCTGTGCCAGCGAGATAACAGTATTCTCCGTTACCGGCCGCACCTTTCAGATACTTTGCGTAGTCGCCGTTGCTTAAGTCAAGGAATGTTGCCGTGTCAGCAAAAGTTCTGGCAAATGCATTGGTATTGCTTGGTTCGGTTGTAGGATTACCTATATGGTTCTGGCTGCGTGCATCGTAAATGTTGGAGATGGTTAATGCTGCACTTACATCGGCCGCCGTACAGTTTATATTGGAGAATCTTATGTAGGGAAAGCGCTTGGGGAAATCTGCTATCGCCATTCCGGAAAAAGCCAAACAGTCCTGAAAGGATATCATGCCGTTCATCTGCCAGAGGGCAAGATCAAGTGTTTCGGCTGCGAAACCCTGGGCAAACAGGTGTCCGCCACCTTCGACATGATCAAGAATTTTTACCGCAACCTGCCATTTTTTCTTCTGGGCGAACTGATTAATGAATGAAGGGGCCACATCGCCAAGAATTTTGCTGCGTTTAATAAAGTCGGCACATTGAGTCTGAGCGGCTGTTCCACATATCAGAATGGGGTTTACAGGGACACCCTGATTGGTGGCTTCTCCCCATATAAAAAGTGCGGGATTACCCTGCTTGTTAACGCCGACATGCTGTCTTTCCGCGCAACGAGTTCCCAGCAATTCGCAGTCAGCACCTGGAGTTATACCAACTTTCCAGAGTTTGGTGTCTATGTCAAAGTCTTCGCGGCATCTGGGGCACATCATTTGTGCGCTTTCGACAATCTTGTTGGCAGCGGTTTCTCCGAAAGCTGCGGAGTAGAGAAAGTTAGTGCAGGGCAGAGCGTGATGTGAGCAGCCCCCGCCGTATCCAGTCATATCTTCATCGGTCATCAGCAGGATGTCGAATCCTGACAAGCCCGCGGAAATTATTTCGTCGTCTGTCACGATGTTCGTATCACCGGCGCCATCTACCTGAGATATGAGGCGCACTCCAGCGGCAACCATGAGAGATGCTATGCCCGTGGTTGCCGGCGTGGCGCTGTTGGTGTGAATACCGATTCGGGGCTGGTTGAACAGCATTTTGTGGTCGGGCGCAGCGCTTATAAGAGCAGCGGCGTCGACATCGTTGATAACGGCATAGTTCACACCTTTACTGTTGAGAAGTGTGCGCAAGGCAAGAGCGTCATAGAGCAGAAAGGCACCACCGTTATAGCCAAGCAACCAGTAGACTGGTACGTTGCCGGACGGGTTGCCCGGGTGCCTGAGGCAGTTGTATATCGCTCCATAGGCGGCCAGGTAGCCGGTTTCGCTTTGTGATACATCCGGAAAAGTCGTGCCCACTGTTAAAACTGGAACAGCGGTAGCGACCGCTGTCAGGTATTCATTTCGCATCGGAATGTAGATGAAGGTCAGCAGGTCTTCTTCTACGATGCCCTCAGGGTCTGTCTTTACTTTGGTCTTGGTTGTTCCTCCACCTGACCCAAGCTTGAGTATGTATTCCTTACCATCTACAAAACCTTCGTTGTCGACAAATTCATGAAAGCCAAAAGTATTTCTGCTCTCGTCTACGACATCACCGTGGGGTACGGCAAGCGGTACTACTCCCTGCCCAATGTCGTTGGGGTGGTTCTCTCTAACAGCATAAACATCTGAGGTCGCAAAATTGATAATTTTTGCGAAGAACAGACCGATGTTCTGGGTCGCTTCTACGCGCAGATAATAGCCAGGGAACTGCCGCGGAACTAGTGGTGTGTATGAAATGACCAGCGATTTCAGACCGGCTGTGGCAATGCCGTTTTTCTGCATGACTTCACTTATATGCGCCCTGATGGCAGTATCCTGAGTGCTGCCGGTTACCGGAGCATACCCGCCCTTAACGATTTCGAGCATGCGGTCATACCCGGCTTTCCAGCCGGCATTTACTGCTGTCTGCAGGCGGGACTGGCTATAATACAAATAGCCGACGTCAGTTACCAGAGCGGTCATCCCCAGCATAAAAATAGCCGAAAGCGCTGTCATAACCAGCGCGCCGCCCCGGCGCAAATTCAATAAATTTTTCTTAGACATGGAGTTGCCCCCTTATGGCAAAAACGTTCACTAATAATATAAGCAAAAACCGTGCTCAAATAAAGCATGAAATTTAATAAGATATTCTCTCATGTAATTTTGTTTAAAACGGCATCTGCAATAAAACCTGTTCTCAAAAAAGCAGCGCTGTAGCGGTGAACCGCCACAGCGCTGCCTCTAAAACAATCAGTTCACGAAGTTGATTGCAGCTTCTTGCGTTCGCATTGGAGGTCCATCAGTGTAACTGTAAGTAACCTGCCAGTAATAATCATCAACGGCAAGAATTCCTGCAGCAAAAGTAACGTCAAATTCCGGACTGGTACCAATAGCATTGGCTACTAGAACCCCGCCGCCGGCGACAGTGCCCTGAAACAATTCGAAAGAGTAGGTGGTTGCTTCAGGATCAACAGGTGCTTTGAACTTGTATACATAAGCAGCAGCTTGAATTTTGATGGTTGTTCCTTCGCGAGGAGTTACTTCAACATTTGACGGTCGAATCGTTATCAGAGAACTGTCGGACTCGATCCATTTGGAGGGTATGGCAGGGTCGTTCGACAATATTTTCCATGTATAACGACCGTAATCCAGGCCTAGGTCAACTGGCTTAAACTTGAAGTTTTCTACAGTGCCGGCCACATTGCTGATAGTGAAGTTCTTGGAGATTGACGGGGTGGTCGCGTCTAGATAAGCTCTCCGGAAATACAGTGTGGCAAGAGTAGAGGTTCCCGTATCTGTCCAGCGAGCATAAAGATCATCCATCAAAGAGACTGTAATGTCCTGGCTGTATGGTCCACCAACCGCGGAAGCGAAGACCGCATCACTGATCGGTGTTACCGTACTGATAGTCGGTGCTGTTACGAAGGTCGGAACTGTGATATCCATAATCGTTGTTTCGCCAGCCTTAACAACGTAGCCATACGCAAGAACTGCATCTCGCCCAACCCATACTGGATCAGTAGATTCAAATGACAGTATGTTTCCATTTGCAGTTTCTTTTATGCTAATGATGGTATTTTTTGGCACGGCAAACCATTTGGCGCCGTTATCTTCTTCAGGTGGCAACTGGTCTACCCGCCAGGTTCCATCTGCTTTTGACATTACTGAACAGAAAGTCTTAGCTGTAGAATCAGGGAAAACCTGCCAGAGTGCAAATTCATAACCGCTATAAATTTCGAGTTCTGGAGTAATAGCTCCATTGACAACCTTATACTTTTTCACTGTACCCATAAGAGTACCGCTATGATGGAGTTGAGGATTAACCTGGATGTCGTAGCCTGCCGTTATAAGGTTAACAGTTCTGGGACCTTCATTTACGGCATATGTAACATTATTTATAACGATGCTTTCAGCGTCTGGTGCAGTTACACCGATGACTTCAAAAGAGATGGTGAATGGAGCCAGGCCAGGTTGTTCAACGGTAATTTTTCTCGACCCGGCTTCAATGTTTTTTAGCGAGAATTCGCCAAATCCGTTGGTTACAGTATTCTGACCAGAATCAAGAGTAACCAGGGCGGCACTTACATATGTATTAGAGAGGCTCGATATAATGCGGCCCTTAAGGTCAAGAGTAGCAATTGTCGGGTTTAACACCGCCTTGGTAGATAACTGAAGAAATCCGGTGTCAACTATCGTCTGTTCCGAATTGGCAATCATTGCAAGCTTGGAACTTTCAAGATACTTGGTGGTTTCTGCCACCTTCAATATATATGTGCCGGTTGATAAGCTGTTAAAGTTGAACTCCCCGGAGGTAAGGGTTACGCTCGTTCTGCCGGTATCGATTGAATTGCCAGTAGCTGCATCCTGAATAAAAAGTTTGACGCTGACACTGCCTATTGGAACGCTGTTTTCGGCGACGACTTTCCCTATCAAGGCTGTCTGACCGGTTGTCGGTTTATTGTCAACCTGTGAAACAAGTAAGAGATTGCCTGAATTGACGATTGGCTGGGTACTTGCCGAAACGACGGCCAGCTTAGAGCTTTCTTTGTAAAAAGCGTTGACTTCTGTCTTCAATACATAAATACCAACCGCAAGGCTGTTGAAGTTGAATTCTCCAGAAGTCAAGCTGATGCTTGTTTTGCCAGTGTCAACCACGGTGTTGGTCGTTAAGTCCTGCATGAACAGTTTTACATTGATGCCGCTGACAGGAGCGTTGTCAGAATTGACGATTTTGCCTGTCAGACTATACTGTCCGGAAATGCTGGCACCGGAGGATTTTGCATAAAGCTGCATATTGCCTGTGTTTAAGCTGCTGTCGTTGCTTGTGTTTATTATCGCCAGCTTTGAGCTTTCGAGATAGTCAGCGCTATCTTCGACTTTCAGAACATAAGTTCCGGTAGAGAGATTAGTGAAGCTGAATTCACCCGATGACAGGGTGATGCTTGCTTTACCGGTATCTGAAACCAGACCACTTACGTAATCCTGCTTTAAAAGCTTGACTGTGATCGAGCCAACTGCGATGTTTTCATCTACAATGACTCTGCCGATCATGGTATAGGTTTTCGCTACCAGGCTTTCGCTGGCAGGTGCCGCAGGGTCGACCGCAGTTTCAGATCCGGGACCGGACGGGTTGCTGCCGCCGCATCCGGTGATCATTGCTGCGGCCAGCAGGCAGCAGGCTAATGAGGCGAAAATAAATTTGAACATTGCGTATTTTTCCTTCATGCCTCGGTCTCCTTTGAGGGCACTAAATTTACCAGTATTTTTTAACATTCTGTCCTCTCCATTCTCAGGACATCATCGATCCTGATTCCAGTTTTATTGATAGTTCCTGATTTAAGTTCAAGAACAGAACTCACATCTCTATGTAACCGCGAAAGGCCGATCCATGGCGGTAGCTTCTCGTAGAGCGCCTTTATTTTAAGACTCGCATCAAGAAAAACCGCATCGATAGGGTATAACATGAACATCATGTGGATCGAATTACAGGGTGACAACCACAGTCCTTCGCCTTCAGCGGGTTCGGGCGCCAGCATCATGCCTCGAAACCTTTGCCAGAAGCTGTCAGCGACTTTTACCCGGTCGGCGACCAGGCTGTTGTCACGCGCATTGGTGATTTTCAGGTTTGTAGTCACAATTTAGTTGCCACCCAGGTTGGCTTTGCTCATCTCGTCGATGATCTGAAACGCAGCTGGAGCTCCGATAACGATACCGACGTTCGGGAAAATAAAGAATACCAGCGGAATCATCATTTTAACCGGGGCCTTGGCGGCCTCTTCTTCAGCGCGCTGGCGCCGTTTCTCGCGCAGCTGCTCTGACTGAATGCGCAGAACCTGACCGATCGAAACGCCGAGCTGGTCAGCCTGAATGATTGCTGAGACGAAGCCGTTCAGGTCAGGATGATCAACACGGTCGGCCATGCCTTTAAAGGCATCGCGACGCGCCTGGCCCATGCGCATGTGGCGCAATGTCAGACTGAATTCTTCAGGGATAGGCCCGCGCATTTTCTCGACGACCTTGTCGCAGGCAGCATCGAAACCAAGACCGGCCTCAACCGCTACTGTGAGCAAATCGAGAACGTCTGGCAGCTGTCGCTGAATTTTGTGCAGGCGTGCGGCAATACGTCTTTGCAGGAACAGGCGAGGGCCGAGAAAGCCAATAATTGCACCCATTGCTGTGCCAAGAATAAGCAGGCCCGGTAAAAAAACCAAACAGAAGGCCGCAGAAGCAGCTGGTAGTATTACACGAAACAGGTTCTGGATAACTGCAAATTCGTTTGCAGTAAGTCCGCCAGGGTAGCCAGCCTGAGCCAGTTCTTTCTTTAGCGAGCCTTTTTGAACCTTTTTTAAATCTTTAGGGTCGCGCTTGCCTGCCATTTTGGCAAGAAAAGGCCTGATGACGCGGTCTACAAAAGGCTTGTTCAGCTCAGAAGCTTGTATTGTTTCTACCGAATCGGCCGGCATGCCCTCGTCGAAGGCGGCCAGGCGGTTTTGTATGTCACTTTTATTGCCCGAAGGGAAAAGGAGTAATATGATCAGGAATACTATGACTCCGCCGACAACTATAAATAATATATTCATTTATGTTTCCTCACACTTCGATATCAACAATTTTCATAATTACATACATCCCGATGCATTCCCACAGTATGCCAAATATTACCACATACCAGCCTCTGAAGCCGCCACTCTTAAATGTGAACAGTTTCATCATGAACTCGGGATTGATAAGATAAATCATGAACCCGATACCAATCGGCAAGGCTCCGACAAGTAGACCAGAAACCTTTGCCTGAGCAGTTTTAGTCTGAATGTCGCCTTTAATTTTCATGCGCTGGCGGATAACATAGCCGATCTTGTCAAGAATTTCAGCCAGATTACCGCCGACCTGCCTCTGGATAAGGACAACTGTTGTTACCAGGTCCCAGTCTTCGCTTTCAACGCGGTCGTTAAGAGCCAGCAGAGTGTCTTCAAGGTTTATGCCGAGGCTGTTCTCTTTGAGAACTCGCTTAAGCTCTTTGCCCATTGGTGCCGGAGCTTCGCGCGAGACCATTTCCATAGCCTGCAGGAAAGAATAACCTGCTTTAAGACCGTTCGCCAGCATTATCAGTGTGTCAAGAATCTGTTCGTTGAATTCACGAACACGCTGAGATTTTTTGATTTTGACCCAGATCACCGGGGCAAGATAACCGGTGGCGGCAAGAATAATGCCCACCGCTACGCTGCTGAACAACAGCATGCCAAAGCTCAGGCCGAGTGTTATTCCCAGGAACTGCAGTGCAACGTATTCATTGGCCTTGAGCGGAACATCAGCCTTAGCCAGCTCAGCAGCGATGCGAATTGCCATACTACGCGGTGTAATAATAGATCCGACATTGGCCAGTATCTTTTTAGCACCGCCCTGACCGCCGCCGCGTTTCTCTTTTACCCAGTCGTCGTCGCTGACTTCTATGTCATCACGGCGCGAGGGTTCGTCATCGTCGGAGTCCTGGTAATCTGAGGCTGCGAGCTCGGTTTCGACCAGATACTGTTCCATGCGCGCGCGCACTTCTTCTCCGGGCGGTTTGCTGAGCAGCGAGAATACCAGCAGCACAAAGAACAGTGTTGCAATGGCCGCAAATACAATGAAGATTATTTGTAGCAAGTGTTTACCATCCTCTCGAGGTGTCGGTGAATATATTCTGTGGTAATCTTATGCCGGATTCCTCAAATTTAGTTGCAAATTTCGGTCTGATACCTGTTGGTTTAAGTCGGCCCAGAATTTTGCCCTTCTCGTCAACACCGGTCTGTTCAAATTTAAAGATGTCCTGAGTGACGACCTTGTCGCCTTCCATACCCTGAATCTCGGTGATAAAGGTGATTTTGCGCGAGCCGTCTTTCAAACGGGACTGCTGAATGATCATGTGAACGGCAGAGCTGATCTGTTCGCGTATGGCGCGAACCGGCAGATCCATACCGGCCATCAGAACCATGGTTTCGAGACGGGCCAGCATGTCGCGAGGCGTATTGGCATGGCCGGTGGTCAGAGATCCGTCGTGGCCGGTATTCATGGCCTGAAGCATGTCGAGAGCTTCGCCACCGCGGCATTCGCCAACGATAACTCGTTCGGGGCGCATGCGCAGCGTATTTTTGATCAGTTCGCGCATCGCCACTTCCCCTTTGCCTTCGATATTGGCCGGGCGAGTTTCGAGACGCACGACATGGGGCTGGCGCAACTGCAGTTCAGCAGCGTCTTCGCAGGTAATGATGCGTTCGTCTTCTGGAATGAAAGAGCTGAGAATGTTCAGGGTTGTGGTTTTACCAGATCCGGTACCACCGGATACGACGATGTTAAGGCGGGCTTTGATGCAGGCTTCGATAAAGTCGGCCATATCCTGGGTAAGCGTGCCGAATTTGACCAGATCGGAAATGCCGAGAGCTTCTTTTTTGAATTTTCGAATGGTGATGGTCGGGCCGTTGAGGGCCAGCGGCGGAATAATCGCGTTAACGCGCGAGCCATCTGGCAGACGGGCGTCGACATAGGGTACTGATTCGTCGATGCGGCGGCCGATTGGCGCAACGATACGTTCAATAATGCGCATTACGTGGTCATTGTCTTTGAACTTGATATCAGAGAGAATTAGTTTTCCCTTTTTTTCATAATAAATCTGAAATGGCCCGTTGACCATGACTTCAGAGATATCTTCTTCTTCGAGCAGCGGCTGAATAGGGCCAAAGCCGATCATGTCGTCGAGCAGAGTCGCCGACAGCGCTTCTATTTCGCGTTGTGCCAGTGTGACGTTGGCCTTGGGGCTTTCTTCGGCGACGACAGCCAGAATGCGTTCGCGCAACATGTTGCGCTTTTTATCTGCATTCTGCTCGGCCATGATAGCGGCGGGCATATCGTCGATCAGCTTGGTGTGCACGCGATCCTTGAGGCGTTCAAAACCGGTTATCTCGCGCGTAGAAGCGGAATCGAGAATGCCGGATTTTTCGGTTGTTTTCTTTTCTTCGTTAAGACGTGACAGCAAACCACCCATTTATTTACCTCCAGAAATTTAAGAGCCAAAAAGCAGATCTTTTATTTTAAAAATTGCACTTTTGCTGGTCGCAGGGCCAGCGTCTGTACCGACCAGGCGGTCAGCCATACCGATTATAGATCTGGCAATCGCGCTGGTCGACGATTTAAGAACGAAAGCTTCGCCATGGTTAAGTGAACGCTGCGCTATCTCTGATTCCATGGGAACAGTTGCGTAAACCGGTATTGACAGGCCAGACTCAAGGTCTTCTTTGCCAAACCCGACGTTGGGAATGTCTTTGTTAAGGATGAGCTTGATCTTGCTCAGGTCAAAATTGATGTCGCCGAAAGTCTTGAGGCATATCTTGGTGTTTTTCAGCGAACTTATTTCGAGGGTTGCTACCAGAAGAACCATGGTGCTGCGATCAAGTATAGCCAGCTCTTTCTCGGTTATGCTGGGCGGCAGATCGAAAATGATGTAGTTGTAGGTTGTCTGCACGGCTTCGACAATTTTAAGAATGTGTTCGCTTTTGATGGCTTCGGCAAATGCCGGTTCTTTGGGAGCCAGCAACAGATCGAGGCCACATTCGTGCCTGATAATGTTCTTTTCAACTGCGCTGAGGGAAATTTCCTCGCCGTTTTCTACCAGCTGATAAATTGTGCGCTTAGCCGGCTGATTGAGCGTAATGGCAACATCGCCGAACTGCAGTGATGCATCAATCAGGAGTACTTTTTTGCCTTTGCTGACAAGGCTGACTGCCAGGTTGACCGCAAGAGTTGTGCGGCCAACACCGCCTTTGGTTGAGAAGAAAGAGAGAACCTCGGCCTTTGGCTCGTTTACGAACAGTTCAGGCCGGTCTTTTACCCATTTGTTGAAGACGTTCTGAATCGTATCGGCGAGGTCGTTGGTCGAGAATGGTTTGACCAGAAAATCTTTGGCGCCGGCTTTCATTGCCCGCCGAAAATATTCCTGCTCGCCCTGAATGGACATGATAACTGTCTGAACGTTGGGGAAGTCTTTGGCCAGTATTTCTGTGGCCTTCAACCCGTCTATTTCAGGCATGTTGATATCCATCAGCACGACGTGCGGCTGCAGCTCTTTAACCAGATCAATAGCTTCACGCCCATTGCGTGCCTCTCCTACGATCTTTATGTTGTCCTGGTTATTTAACATTCTTCTTACATTCGAGCGCAACTCGTCCATGTCGTCTGCGATGAGCAGTTTTATTCTAGGTGTGTTCGACAATTTGGACTTCCAGTTTATTTAGAGGCCTCAAAGCCCGATTATGAGCTTTGAGGCCTTTGAGATAACTATTCTTTCAGAGGAATATGACTTGATTTGATTTCCTGAAAGATGTTGTGGAGCTTTTCAAGGCGGTCAGAGCGTCTCGGCACTGGCACAGCCTCGAATTTGCTTTTACCGGCCAGATCAGCGTCGCGATTGGTGATCTTGGGAGTGAGCAGAATGACGAGTTCGTTTTCGCTGCTGGTGGTCGATTTTGTTTTGAACAGACGCCCAAGCACTGGGAGCTTGCTGAGTATCGGGATTCCTTTGTAAGAGACGCCCTGTGTACGGTTGATAAGACCGCCAAGAACGATTGTTTCCTGATCTTTGATTTTAACAGTGGTCATGATGCTCCTGGTCAGAACATCCGGGGGGCCGTCAGCACCTCTGAGAAAGCTGGGTTCTTCCTGTTTGGCAAAAACCGAGAACTTGAGTTCATTGTTGTGAATATACATGTCTCTGATGGCCAGTTTAAGACTTGCTTCGATTGTATCATAGGTTGGGCCGCCGGCGGCGTCGATGCCAGCCGGATATCTTATTGACTGCCCGACATTGACAAAAGCGAGACCGGCGTCTGTTTCAATTTCAGTATCTGCAGCAGCTTCATCTTTTTCTTCAAGCCAGCCTGATTCTGCTATTTTTCGCATGCTGGCGTTGGCGTAGACAAGCAGTTTCGGGTTAGCGATAACTTTGGCTTTGCCTGATTCTTCCCAGGCTCTGACCATGGCAGCAATACGCTCAAAGCGGTTGATATTGTTCATGTGGAACGGGTTCATATACTTGGGAACTGGCGCTCCCCCGCCTGCAGCCGTGCCCAGAAAGTCGTTGCTGGCGTTCTCAAGAAATGATATTGCGCCAACACCGGTTTGCTCACCGCCCCATTCGATACCAAGGTCTTTTGTATTATTCTTGCTGACCTGCAGAATATAAGCCTGAAAGACAACCTGGATCGGGTCTACAATGACTACGAGGTTGCTGATGTCGTCTTCACTCGGAACAAAGCCGCGAACGGTTTCGGTGAGATGAATGTAGTCGTTCTGGTCTGTGACTGTGCCCTGAAGCAGCACGCGGATTTTGCCTGTATCAGAAGCGGTCTGCGCGTTCCCCTGATTGGTAGCGTCGTAGTTAGGAGAAAGAACAGTAACTTTAACAGTCGGCAGCTTGATTGCTGCTTCGATGCGCTGTTGCAGCGAAGGAGCTGATACTTCGTTCGTGATGAGATTAACGACTTTCTTTCCCTGAACGAGGCTGGCAGCTACAATTTCGGCTTTGGCTTTTTCATCTTCGGTGGCCACTTGCCCCTTAAGATAGACAGAGTCAGGGAAAATCAACAGCTTTATGTTTGGATTGCCTACGATCGAGGCGAACTTCGACATGATGATATCATTTTCTGAGTAGGTTTCGATGTCATAGACGCGGCGTCCGGTCATGTCCCAGAGGATAAGCTGGGTGGCGGCCGGCTCGTTGCCGAGACCAGAGAGGATGATTTCTTCATCAGAAACGTTGAGCACGTCTACAATTCCTTCTTTAACAGCGAGAATCTTTTTAACGCCGTGAGCAGGAATGGCAACTGACTTGCCGAGCGGAATCATCAGTTTTTCTGTAGCGTAAAGCTGCGACTGTAACACGCCGGTAATGACTGCAGTGAGGAGAAGCAGCATGAAAAGACTGGTTCGGTTGAATATAGCTCGTTTAATCATGACTATTCTCCTGAGCCTGTAGGAGATTGCTCTCCAGAAGATGTTCTTTCAGCTGTGCTCTGCGAAGGTGTGTAAGCAGGCACTTCGTCTGGCAACTGCCTGTATTTGGTTCCCGCCGGGCCGCCATACTTGTAGAGCTCTCTGCGGTTAGTTGCGCCATACATGATTTCGACTCTTCCATCGTCTACCTGTACCGCAACTACTTTGCTGGTATCTGAAGAATCTGTTGTCGTCGTGGTTACCTGGACATGGTCAGGGTGCCCGATTTCCTGCAGCACCGAACGTTCGGTAGCGCCCTTGGTTACGACCCGATTGCCCTTGTCGCTGGGATTTTTGAGAACGAACTTGAAAGTGGTGCCAGTGTCGAGCTGCATCATCTTTTCAAGTTCTTCTGGAGTAACCGCGAGCGTTATCAGTTCGGCCTTGGCAGCCATAATAGATGGTGTCTGGGTCGGGATGCCACCGGCAAACTGGTAAGAACCGCCAACTGCAAGAATCTGAATATCCTGCAGAACGATTTTGCTGACTGGCTCACTGCCTCGTGGTCTGAAGGTTGCGATAACATCAACAAAGTCACCCTGTTGAATAAATCCGCCAACAGAGGTAACCATTGAAACGGCAATAGATACCGCGCGCTTACCGGAAGGAACGGCTCGGGCCAGGTTGGGAATCTGGTTCTCATCCATAAGCCGCATCTCGGTCATGATGTCTCCAGGAAGTATGGTTATAGCGGTATAGCGGCCGGTTAACGATGCTATTTCGGTCACAGCCTGATCAGGTACGGACGAAGCTACCATTTCCTGAATCTCGAACGATTCATTAATGTTGGCTGCCTCAAGCCTTGTGCGTGCGGCAAGGGCTTTCTTGCTGACAACAACAGGTTTCTTGACGATTGTCGGTTGTTGTACAACGGGGGCTACTATCTGGTCTGTTGGAGCCTGCTGTAGCTTGCTCCAGAGAAGCATTGCCATGATCAAACTGACCACCAACGCTACCACGATCGCTCTTCTGTTCACTTGTGAGGATCCTCCTCGACACTGATTTTAATCGCAATATAACACAGGTTAACGCTCCAGGCAACGGCAAAAAAAATCGGCAGAAAGACAGATTTTCTTTAGCAAGAAAACGAATGTACAGTTTCATGTACATTTTGCAAGTGAATTTTTTGAGCAGTTAGTTTGATTGCTTTGCGTAAGATTTTGCAGCGTGGCAGAATTTGCTGCCTGGCGTTCAGAAAGTAAAGTTGAAAACGTGAAACCAGCATATAACACAGGCTATAAAAATGTCTATGCCCATAAGAAACCTGTAATTAGAGGTTTTTAGCTGATCTGCGTTCTCTTTATGAATGGTTTTCTGCAGGAAAGCTCCAGAAGTAAAACTTGTGACAGCCATGCCAAAAGCGTTTCTGCCGTAATTTAACATCTGAATCAGCAGGGCATGCGGCAGACCCAGTGCTGAAGAATACAAAAACACCGAAATAACGAAATTAGAGCCGCCGATAGCGCCAAGAGCCCCGAGCAGCTTGACGTCGCCCATACCAATCAGTCCGAAAACGCCTCCGGGCATGTAGAGCATTATGCCGAGCAGGGTGGCGGCGATGCTGTAGCCGAGACCGGCCAGACCGTGTAGATAAAGATTGAGGGCCCAGCCCAGCAGCATCGCCGGAAAAGTAAGCCAGTTGTAAACCCTGCCGTCTTTAAGGTCAGTGATGACTGCTATGAATGCAACGGCAGTTGCAAGAATCAGGGGTGCGTGTGTGGTCAGATCCAGCTGCATGTTCTTATGCTTTCGTGAATTATTTCGACGAAGCACATTCTAGCTGGAAGCAGTCAGCATTGCAATACTCAGATTTTTACGTAGCCGAATACCTTGGCGCGCACATTATTGAGCAGCTTGCGCGAAGCATGCAGGTCGTCTTCCGGTTCACCATCTCGGTGTAAAAAGACCATTGCGCCGGTGTGCCCGGCCAGAATACCTGCTTCTGGGTATTCGAGCAGTGCTGGTGTGTCGATCAGCACAATCTCTACTTTGCGTTTGAGATTGGCGAGAAGTTCGATCATTTCCTGAGAGCCCAGCGATTCTGCCGGATTGGCAGGAGCGATGCCGGCGCTGAGCAGTGAAAGTCGCTCTACCGAAGTCTCTTTGATCAGCATGCGAGGATCGGTGCCGCGGAGAGCTTCAGAGAGTCCTCTTTCGTTGGTAAGGTCAAACAGGCGGTGTAACTCAGGGTTGCGGAAATTGGCATCAATCATCAGAACAGAATAACCAGTTTGAGCTAGAAGAATGGCGGTGTTGGCGAGCAGGGTGGTTCTGCCTGCGCCTGTTCTCGATGAACCAACAAGAACTATGCGTGTCTGTGATTCTGAGATACTGATCTGAAGATTTGACACCAAGCTTTTGAATGGCTTGAGCCTGGTCGAATCAGGATCGTTAAGAGCGATCAGGCGATCATCAAAGATGCTTTCACAATTGTCTTCTGAGCTCGGGCATGGCAGCGCCAGCCGTTCTGATAATAGCGATGGCAACTCCATGATTATTTCGACAGGCTCGGCCAGCAGTGCTGGATGATTTGCCTGACCAACAGCTCCGGCGAGAATGTTGCCGGAAACGCTTACCAGTTCAGCGCGAATCGGGGCAGGCGAGTAGAGCAGAAAAATTGCGAGCAGGACGCCAGAGGCCAGTGCCATGCCGTCGCGCTGCAAAGAGGTAAAGCCGACTGCCTGTGGCGGCCGCGCATCTTTTTTGAGCACGTTTATGCGTCCGGCTGAGGTCGTT
Source organism: Candidatus Riflebacteria bacterium HGW-Riflebacteria-1 (assembly GCA_002839445.1). GTDB lineage: Bacteria > Muiribacteriota > Ozemobacteria > Ozemobacterales > Ozemobacteraceae > Rifleibacterium. Next base: position 263,704 of record PGYB01000003.1, on the reverse strand, counting down.
TGAGCAATTTGGGTTTCTTCGAGTTCCATCAAAGTTTTGCGATGGAGTTCTTCGAGAGTTTTGATTCGCAGCGCCAGTGTTTCTGCCGAAAATTCGACATTACCTGTGGTGCCTGCTTTATAAAGGGCCTGTTTTTCGAGCTCAGATTTGATCTGCGTGAGCTTCTCACGGTCGCTGTCAATTTCGGCAGAAATCGCGACGAATTCAGAGTTTGATTTGCTTTTTTGAATTCTGGTTCGAGACTTTTTAAGGTTGCTTTCGAGCTCTCTAATTCGGTTCTGGCAGGCAATTACGCGTGGGTGCTTTTCTTTGTAGTTCTTAAATAGTTCAGCCAGTTCGTTGCGTTCAACGCGGAGCTGCCCGTTGAGTTTTCGGTATTCTGGTGTTTCTTCTTCCTGATAGTAGAAAACTTCTTTGGGGGTGGTCTGCAGGCGTCGGCCGTTGAGGTCGATCTTTTCTTCGAGCTGATGCATGAGGTTTTCAAGCACCAGCGTGCTGTCGTCGACGTTGCTGCTGGTAACTGTTGTTGCGCGGGCGATTTCCTGTTTAACATCTCCAAGGCTGGTTTCGAGATGTGATAGCTTCTTTTTGAGAGCCTTTATCTCAAATTCCTGCACTTCAGAGTTATAACCAAGAAAGTGCTCAGAAAGCACGTTAATAATCGCGTTACCAAGTTCTTTGAGCAGCACCGGGTTCTCGTGCCGCACGGTGAGCATGACCAGGCCTGGGCCATGGTCTATCAGTGAGATTATATCTTCGCGTTTGATCTCGGTTTCGCTGAGACCGCTCTTTTCAGCGATTTGCGCGATAATCTGCTTTTGCGACAGTATTCCCTGCATCGACGCCGCGACACTCACATCACGACCCGTCTCGGTAGTCATGACGCGCAGCAGCGATTCGCTCTGATAAACAGTAGGGATATACCGGTTCAAAAAAACCGAAAAAACCACTGACAGGCCAATAATTACGGTCGCCCAACCTGCATTCTTACGAAAACTTCTGACAATGCCTTCAATCAGGCTCTCCTGAACCATTGCTGCCGCCTCCTGAAAAACTGTCTATTTCTTATCTTAGCTTCTCAAGTAATCGGCAGTTAGCAGGAAACAGTTTAACGGAATCTTGCTGGCGGCGACAAAAGCCTTCAGGCAGAGGTGAATGCGTTGACGGTTTCGCCGACGAAACGAACCTGCTCTTCGCTGAGCTCAGGGTAGATTGGCAGCGCGATAGTCGTATCAGCAGCCCGTTCAGACTCAGGGAAATCGCCTTTGTGGTATCCGAGGCTGGCGAAGCATTTTTGCTCATGCAGCGACAGTGGGTAATATACCGAGCAGCCGATTTCTTTTTCGGTGAGATGCGCTTTCAATGCATCGCGATTCTCGACACGAATGACATACTGGTTATATATGTGAAATCTTTCCGGCTTTTCAACCGGGGTGACAACCTTGGTGTTGCCGGCAAAGAGTTTGTTGTAAAGGCTTGCATTGTGCCTTCTTCCTTCGGTCCAGCGGGCGAGATGCGGCAGCTTAACCGAAATAACCGCTGCCTGCAGCGCGTCGATTCTGGCGTTAAGGCCAACTTCCAGATGCTGATACTGCACCTGACCACCATGCACGCGCAGCCCTTTCAGACGCTCCTGCAGCTGACTGCTATTGGTTGAACACAGGCCGCCGTCGCCGAAACAGCCAAGATTCTTGCTCGGGAAAAAGCTGAAACAGCCAATGTCGCCAAAAGCTCCAGCCTGAATTCCTTCATATCTAGAGCCAATAGCCTGGCAGGCGTCTTCTATAACCTTCAGATTGTGCTTTTTGGCGATTTCCATGAGTGGCTTCATGTCGACGCACTGGCCAAAAAGATGCACAGGCATTATCGCTCTGGTTTTTGGCGTGATTGCTTTTTCGATCTGGTCAACGCGCATCAGATATGTGTCAGGCTCAATGTCGACAAAGCGTGCAACGGCACCGACGCGGGCGATAGATCCGGCGGTGGCAAAAAACGTGTAGGGAGTGGTGATTACTTCGTCGCCCTGGCCAATGTCGAGGGCCATAAGGGCGAGAAGCAGGGCGTCAGTTCCAGATGAGCAGCCAAGCGCGTGTTTGCTGCCGATATATTGCGAAATTTCGCTTTCAAGTTTATCGACGCGTGGGCCAAGTATGAATGCCTGATTTTCGATGATATCGAGTATTTCAGGAATTACTTTTTCCTTGATTTGGGCATATTGTGGTTTGAGATCGAGAAGAGGGACCTTCATTTAATAGCCTCCGCATGCATCGCTAAGAATTGTGAAAAAAATAACACTGCAGAGAGTAGCACTTGCGCTGAGTCTGAGTCAATAAGTTTGCAAAAATTTCCGGGCGAACGCAAACTTTCTCGGTAAAGATTCAGTATTGAGTTGAACCCTCTCGGAATGGGCGCAGGCAGGTTTCTCAACAGCGCAGACTTGTGAGCCGAGCAGCATTGACGCAAAGGCTCCAGTTCTCCGATGACCAGGGAGGCGGTTTGCCGAAGACAAGGCCAGCTGCTGGAAGCATTGAGGCCAAGCGCCTTTGTCATTCGCATCTCTAATGGCTAAAGCCAGTAAGAGCTGCCTAATTCTGTCGAGAGTAAGAGTCTAACAGGATATATGGCGATATGAAAGACGCTGGCAAAATTACATCCAGATAAATTTCCACCTATTAATTGAACCCTTACCTTATGTCTGGCGAAAGTTGTGGATTATTCGCGGTTTTAGTGCTATAATCACTGACTATGAAATTCGTTGATGAAATTACAATACAGGTGTCGTCTGGCAGCGGTGGCAATGGAGTTATTGCGTTCAGGCGCGAAAAGTTCGTGCCGATGGGTGGCCCTTCTGGCGGCGATGGCGGTCGTGGTGGCGATCTGATCTTTGAAGCCACTGACGACCTCACTACCCTGTATGAAATGAGTTTTATCCGCGTTTACAAGGCCGAAAATGGTGATCATGGTCAGCCGCGCGATATGATCGGGGCAAATGGTAAGAGTCTGGTCATCAAGGTTCCGGTCGGAACGCTGGTTTATGACCAGGAGAGCGGCCAACTGCTATGCGACCTCGACCACAAGGGCCAGCAGGTTATAATTGCGCGTGGTGGTCGCGGTGGATTGGGCAACGCCCGCTTTGCTTCTGCTGTTCGCCGCACTCCGCGTATTGCTGAAAAGGGTGAGCCCGGCAAGAGCCTAAATCTCCGCCTTGAACTTAAGCTTCTTGCTGATGTCGGGCTTGTTGGCCTGCCAAACGCCGGGAAATCTACCTTTTTGCGTGCAGTCAGCAATGCTCGACCCAAGGTGGCCGATTACCCGTTTACCACCCTTAATCCTAGTCTTGGCATAGTTAAGCCCGAGGGTCTGTCAGCATTCTGTATGGCCGATATCCCGGGCCTTATCGAAGGTGCCCACGAAGGCGCCGGTCTTGGTACCCATTTTCTCAGACATATCGAGCGCACCAGGTTGCTGCTGCATCTTGTTGATGTCAGTCAGCTGGACATGGAAAATATCGCCAGCAATTACGACGTAATCATGTCTGAATTGCGCGAATTCTCACAAGAACTTGCTGATAAGCCGGTTGTCGTCGCTGCCAACAAGATGGATCTGCCAGACTCACGCGAACTGTTTCCAGAATTTAAAGAAGCTCTCGAAGCACGCGGTGTTAAGGTTTTTGCCGTTTCTGGTGCGACGAGCGAGGGTGTTGACGACCTTCTCAAATACATTTGTCAGCAGCTGCAGGAACTTCGCGAACCAGTCCAGATTGCCGGTAACGAAGAAGAAAAGCTATATGAATTTCTTGAAGCTTACCAGATCGAGATGCTGTCAGAGGGGCAATGGGTTGTCACCGGTCCCGAAATCGAACGCCTCGTCGCGATGACTGATTTTACCAGCGACGAAGCTATTGCCGTTTTCCGTCGTAAGCTCAAAAAGCTAGGGTTTATTGAAGACCTGATCCAGCTCGATGCCGGCGAAGATGATGTATTTACCATTGGCGAAATGGAATTCGCCTATCGGGAGTTCTTTATTTGAGGATCGGAATTCTCGGCGGCAGTTTTAATCCGGTTCATCAGCAGCATATTCAGATCGCCCTGGCAGCCCAGCAGCAGTTCAGACTAGATGAAATCTGGTTTGTTCCGGTGTTTCAGCCGGTCCACAAACCTGGCGATGCTTTGCTTGATTATCAGGCCCGTCGCGAACTTTTACAGGAAGCAATCAGCGACCACGCAGGTCTGCTGATAAGCGATGTCGAAAAACAACTCGGCGGCGCGTCATATACGGTCAGAACTGTAGCTGAGCTTCAGAAGAAATTTCCAGACAACCAGTTCTTTTTGCTCATTGGCGGCGACTCTTTAACTGAGCTGCATTCCTGGCGCGAAATCGGGCGTCTCGCTGATATGATCGAGTTTGTCGTTGTCGAACGTCCCGGCTACGAGAAAATTGTGCCGGTTGAAAACCTGCGGTTGCACTGGGCTGAATGTGATGTCTCGCCGGTTTCGGCATCTGGTATAAGGCAGCAGATCAGGCAGCACGAATTTGCCGGTCTGCTTCTGGCACCGCGCGTGCTTTTCCATATATTGCTCAACAACCATTATGACAGTCTTGGCAGCCCATACCAGGAATGGCTGGCAACCATTGCCGGGCAGTTACGCGAGCTGCCTGATGGTCTGATCGACCATATCATGGCGGTCGCTGCGCTGGCGGTTGAGTATGGCCTGGAAGTCGGACTTGACCCGCGCACCTGTCTGCTGGCCGGTTTGTCGCACGATCTTTTCAGAGGGGCAGACTCGATCGAAATTTTCAGATATGCCGAATTTTGTCGCACCGAGCTCAGCGACGCCGAGCGCCACCTGCCCATGCTCGCGCATGGCGCTGCTGCCGCCGGCTTTCTGCGTTATCGCATACCGGCAATTAACCCTGACATCGTCAATGCTGTGCGCTGGCACACGTTTCCGGCAGATGATGCGCCGTTGCTCACCAGGGTTCTTGTCGTTGCCGACACCCTTGAACCTTCTCGGGCAATAGCCGAACGCGACTGTCTCGGGCAGCGCAGAATGCCGCTTGCTGAAAGATTTGCCCAAGTTCTTGAGCTCAAGCGCAGACGTAGTCAGGGGCATTAGCCTTTGCTGTATTTTTTTTTCGCCTGATTCTGGCATTGTCTGCTAATTAATACTGGAGTTTGCTGCGGGCCTTTGATAAGATAGCACTGTCATGATTACCCTGTTGAACAACTGGCATAAGAGTTCGCAAAGCCGGCCGCATCTGCGCAGCGGCGGGTTTTTGTTCGAGTTCGCGTTCGTTATTATTGCCCTGGTGTTTTTTGCCGGAGCTATCAGCAAATGGCTTTTCAGCAGCATTTCTGCGCCTGCCGGTGCCAACTGGACAGAGACGAACAGCGAAGAGGGCGGTTATGTAAGAATTGGCAATATCAATGTGCTCGTTCTTGGTGTTGATTCGGTAGACGGCACGCATCGCGCCGACACAATTTTTGTGCTGGGCATCAATCCGGCCAAGGCGCGGGTCAGCATGCTTTCGATTCCGCGTGATACCAGAGTGCTTATCAGCGGTCGTGCTCGCAAGATAAATGAAATATTGCCGCGTTATGGGCAGAGTGTGCTGCGTTCACTGCTCGAAGATCTTTTGAATATACAGATCAGTCGCTACGTCGAGGTTGATTTTCAGGGATTTATCAATGTGATAGATGAAATGGGCGGTATCGACATCGATATCGAAAAGCCCATGCACTATGATGACAACTGGGGTAAGGTGCATATTCACTTTGATCCGGGCATGAACCATCTCGATGGTCGTCAGGCACTTAACTTTGTTCGCTTTCGCGCCGATGCTGCCGCCGACCTTGGTCGCATCAAGCGTCAACAGCAGTTTATGAAGGTTTTGCTCGAAAAGGTTATGCAGCCTGGCTTTGTCGTTAAGCTGCCACAGATCATCAGTCAGGCTTATCAGCATGTTAAGACCGATTTTTCGCTGGCTGAGCTTTTCACCCTGGTAAAAGGTTTTACCAGCTATCAGATCAAGTTTATGAATACATCTTTGCCCGGCGAGGCGCGTTATGTTGATAAAATCAGCTATTTTCTCCCATATCGCGACAAGTCTATGGAAATAGGTGCCAGCCATTTTTCAGATCTGGCAGCTGTCGAGCTTGTTGCCAGTTTCTCTTCACCCGTAAACAATGAAATACAGCCAGCTTCGGAAAGACCTGATGAAAACTGAGCTGTTCGATTTTAATCTGCCAGAGCGTCTGATCGCGCAAACACCTGCTGAGCGCCGATCTGGCTCGCGGCTTCTCATTTATGACCGCAAACTCGATCGCGTTGAACATCGGCAGTTTTCTGATATCGTTGAGTATTTCGCGCCTGGCGACCTGTTGATACTCAACAGCTCAAAAGTCATACCGGCGCGCATTTTTACCGCTGACACCGGTTACGAGATCTTGTTTGTCAAGCAGCTTGCGAATAACTGTTTCGAGGCAATGGTGCGTCCTGGCCGGCGATTCAAGCCTGGAAAGCGCCATCAGTTGCCGGGCGGAAGAGTCGTTGAAGTTGTCGATGTTCTTGCATCTGGCTTGCGAGTTTTGCAGGCAGTTGATGGCCTCGATGTTCTGCCGGTTTTTCGCGAGTTTGGCGAAATGCCGTTGCCGCCATATATAACTTCGCGCGCTAGCTCTCCCGACCGTTATCAGACCGTCTATTCGTCATTGGAAGGCTCGATTGCCGCGCCTACAGCCGGGCTGCATTTTGACGACCAGGTTTTTGCCGCGCTGGCAAAAAAGCAGGTGGCGGTTGCCGAAGTAGTTCTGCACGTTGGTCTTGGCACTTTTAAGCCGATTGAGAGCGACAGCATCAGCGAACATCGCATGCATGAAGAAATTTTTTACGTTTCAGAAAAGACAGCGGAGCTTTTTAAACAGACCAGACAGGCTGGTCATCGCGTCTGGGCCTGTGGCACAACCAGCGTTCGCACTCTTGAATCAGCTATAGACAGTAATGGCGAACTTAAGGTCGGCTGGCAGGCCACAGACTGCTTTATCACGCCGGGCTACAAATTCAGGGCCATCGACTGTTTTATCACCAATTTTCATCTGCCGCGCTCGACCCTGATTGTTTTGGTTGCCTCATTCTGCGGGCGCGAAAAGGTGCTTGAACTCTACGAAGAAGCCATAGCAAAGGAATACCGATTCTACAGTTTCGGTGACTCAATGTTACTACTATGAACACCAGTGAATTCACTTTTGCAGTTGAACACAAATCAGACGAGTGTCTCGGGCGGGCCGGCGTAATCAACACGCGGCGCGGTCAGATAAAAACCCCCGTGTTTATGCCTGTCGGCACTGCCGGCACAGTAAAGACACTTAGCCCGCAGGAGCTTAGAGAGAGCGATGCCAGCATAATTCTTGGCAACACCTACCATCTCATGCTGCGCCCCGGCACACCGGTGCTCGACCACTTTGGCGGACTGCATAACATGATGGGCTGGGATCGTCCGATGCTGACTGATTCTGGCGGCTTTCAGGTTTTTTCACTGAAAAAGCTCAACAAGATTACTGATGATGGCGTCGAATTTGCGTCACATATTGACGGCTCAAAGCACTGGCTGTCTCCCGAAGAATCGATGCGCATTCAGCGCTCGATTGGCGCAGAAATCATGATGGTGTTTGACGAATGCTGTCCTTACCCTTCAGAAGAGAGTCTTGCGCGTCGCGCCATGGAAAGATCGGTCGCCTGGGCGAAGCGGTGCCGCGCCGATCACCCGCGCATGCGCAATGGTCAGGCCCTGTTTGGCATTGTTCAGGGTTCGATGTATCTGCCGCAGAGGCTTGAATCAATCGAGCGCACCGCAGAAGTCGGCTTTGAAGGGCTTGCGATCGGCGGCCTGTCAGTCGGCGAACCAAAGCCACTGATGATCGAGATTCTTGACGGTATGATGCCGCACATGCCAACGCATCTGCCTCGCTATCTCATGGGTGTCGGCACTCCTGAAGACCTGCTGACGGGCGTTGAGCGCGGTGTTGATATGTTTGACTGCGTTCACCCGACCCGCATCGCGCGCCATGCAACTGTGTTTACGCGCAATGGCCGCATCAGTCTGCTCAACGCGCGCTGGCAGATTTCCGACCAGCCGATCGACGAAAGCTGCACCTGTTACGCCTGTCGCACCTTTTCGCGCGGTTATCTGCGCCATCTGTTCAAGGCCCGCGAAATTCTCGGATTGCGCATGGCAAGTTTGCATAATGTAACTTTTATGGTTAATCTTATGAGTGAAATTCGTCAGGCTCTGATTGCCGGGCGGTTTATTGAGTTTCGTGACCGTTTTCTCGCAAATTATCTCAGCAAGGAGATTTAATATGGGTTCTGAAGAAAAGAGAATCATGGATTCAGGTATTGCCGCATTCAGGCAGGGCGACGTCGATAAGGCCGAAGATATTTTTCGCGCCTTTGTTAAGGATTTTCCGAACAGCGGTCTCGCAGACAACGCTTGCTACAACCTTGCCAAGATTGCTCTGAGCAAAGGGCAGCAGCAGCGCGCGCTGAGCTGGTATGAATATCTGCTCGACAACTACCCTGATACCGACGCGGCTTATTTTGGCAAGGATGAGTATGTCGAATTGAGCCGGTCAATGGGAAAAGGCCCGGCTGAAATCGCCGATGAGTGCTACTTTAACGGGCGCAAGCTGATGGAAAAGGGCAAACTCGACGAGGCAGTTGCCGAATTTAACCGGCTTATCGAGCAATACTCCACGAGCGAATATGTTGACAACGCCCATTATCAACTCGCGGCAATCTGCAAAAAGCGCGGCGACAAAGAAGGCTGCAAGCGCCATGTCGAGATTATCCTGACGCAGTATGCCGAAACCGACGCCGCTCTCTACGCCAGAAAGCTTCTGATCTGACTACTTTGTTCTTTGTTTTATCGTGCTCGTAGTCGCACCTGGGCGCGCTGACCCGGGGAGCCCTTCGGGATAGGCTTGTCTAAGCCCCATAAGAGCACCCTAATCCTCAGGCGCCCTGGCAATAGCGGCATCCTGCGCGTCATAATCGTATAATCGTCGCTGGCAATTAAAAAGCGCCGCTGCTGTCTAATCTTTTGCGGTAAACGAATTCATTTTAAACAGCATAACGACTTTAAACACTCGACTAACAAGACCGGTTTTTTTGCAGAATCAATAACTGGATTTCCTAAAATAAAAAAAGGCCTGGTGGCATACCAGGCCTTTTTTAACTGAGATTTTTCTATTCTCTCAACTGCACATTGTAGGTGAATACGGAGTTGCCGTCTTCCTGTACCTTGAAGTCTTCTGAAAGGATATTATAGTAGCCAGCCTGCATGTTAACTGCGTAAACATTGAGGTTGTAGCCGGTGATGACTCCGGAAAAGTATGCTTCTGCGCGGTAGTTAACACTGACTACGTCAACGTAAGGTACGATGTCTTTGCCACCCTGGCGCAGGTAAACGCGCGCTGTTGCACCTGGCTTGAACGAAGCGGGTTTGCTGTCTTCAGGTTTGGTGCTGATAACCACGACGCGAAGGTCTCTGCGTATTGGCTCGACATTGGCGAAGTCGATATCGACGCCGGCGATTACGCCGCCAGGCATATTACTGGCCAGGCTGACCGCCTGATTGATCGTCTGCAGGTCATAACCTCTGATCTTGCACTTAACTGATACGCTGCCGGCTGTTACCGGTATATCGCTGAGTCTATAGGTGATTGAGCCCTTGTAGGCGCCTTCTGTCGCGGTGTCGGTAAAGGTCGCGACAACTTTTCCGGCTGCTTCAGCCCAGATGACCATATCGCGCTCACCTGCGCCGACTTCGAGAACATAACCGGGCAGATTGCGCAATGTGCCGGCAATGCTTACCTTGAGAGGTTCTACTTTGATAGTGCCGAGATTTACGGCTGACGCACCAATCGAAATGAAATTGCCGGCAGCCCCGTCTGCACCAGCTGAAGTTGAATGTTCAACGTAGTTGTTGGCAGTAATGGTGTAGTGATGATCGCCGCCCTCAAGGCCGCTCCAGCCAATATCTCTGAAATCAGCAGCAGTCTCAAACAGCTTTGACTTGCGCTGGTTATAAGGATAGGTCTGAGTAACAGTAAAATTAGTGAGAGGCCGCCCGGTAACGGCATCGATCGGGTAGCCCTTAAGCACGCCCTTTACCAGTTCCGCGGTCTTCTGCATTTTAATAACCTGTGCGGTTACCGTTTCGCCGTTGGCAACGTGAACCGTTGCAGCGACTACATTGGCTGTCTGGGTGCCGGTCGATTCGGCGCTTACCAGCGCATGACCGTATTTTTCAACGTAGAGACTCCATGCACCCTGGGTAAGGTCACTCATGACAAATCTGCCATCACCGCCAGAGTAGGTGCTGGTGTTTACATGAGTGTCGCTGAGACCCTTCACCAATACGTCCGGAATCGGCTGATTGTTGTTGGAATTAATGACATAACCGGTGATACTGCCACCTTTAATGCCTAGCGAACCCTTCTCGCAGCCAGTAAATACGATGCTGGCCAGCGAAAGAACTATCAGCAGCAGCCAACGTCCTTTTGCAGTCGTTTGTTGTCTTACCATGGTTGCCTCCATGAAAAATCTAGAAAATATCTCTGAAACCTTATCGGCTGACTTGTTAACAATGTGAAGAGATTTTTCATCTTTTATTTTTTTGCTGATGCCTGTCGCAGGGAAAGGCGATTCTCAGATTACGCAGTTAAAAGCCATCCACAGATTACTCAGATTGGCGCAGATTGCCAGGAAAGCGGCAAACATTTTGCATGCAGCTGCTGGAAACAGCAATTCTCGGTGAGAAGTCCAACCTGCATCATGTAGATATTTTGTGACTGGGCACCGGTATGACGAATAATTGTTTGAGGATCCCATTGCCTTCTCTCTGTAATTCTGCGCGTAGCAAAGCGGAGTCGCAGAATCCATGTTTTTATTGCCATTCTGGATCCTGCGACTGCGCGCAGGATGACAGCTTTATACCGTTACGACGCGCACGAGGCATTTATGCCTGGTTCCCGGAGACTCAAGGCCCCAACAATCGAAAGGTAGATGTGGAGGGTCGTGCTCCTAAGGGATTCTCTGCTTAAATGGCTAAGGCCATAAGGCCAGAGAAATCCCGCTGACAGCCCTGCAAAAGCAGCATGCCATGAATTCTATCAGTGCTTATTCTGCTTATGCGGGCTCTCGGCGGAATCTCATTCGCTACAACTCTCACCAGGCGTGAGTATTGTTGAACAGCTTTGGCTCTGCGTCAAGGGTGCCTGGCTCGCAGAGCTGCTCTATCCTGCGCAGCTCTGTATAAGCACGTCCTTGTGCAAAAAGTTCCGCGCATGAGAAACCCGCCTGCGCCCTTATATGATTTTTTACCAGGTGTGAATCCTTCGCCAATCGACTATGCAATTCAAATATGACAGAGGACTAGGTCAGCTTGCATCTAACTGTGCTGAAAGCTCTTCTCTATGTTTAATCTGTGACATCTGAGTAATCTGCGGATTGTTTTCGGTTTGCCCGCCAAATCATAAAGATAATTTTTGGTTAATTTTTCGTAAGACGTAGCCGATTAAGTAGTGAAGCCGACTCTTTTAAGATTCCTGCTGGAGGCGTTAACATGATTAGAGAAAGACGGAGCCCGAGGGCATTCGGGATCCTTGCAGCACTCTTTTTAGTGCTGATTGTAAGCCTTGCCGGGTGCGAGAAAGGCACTCTCGGGCTTAAGGGTGGTGGAATTTCGGGCAGCGTGCTTGATAGTCGCACCCTTACCGGAATTGCCGGCGTAAGCGTGTGGGCTTTTTCCGTGGGCGATGAAGAAAAGAATAACGCGGCCACCAAGTTCACCAATACCGACAGCAACGGAAACTACTACTTTAGCAGCATGCGGGCCGGCGGCTGGGCTCTTGGTTTTGATAAACCAGGTTATTCTCCGATCGCGGCGGCTTCTGATGCGGCGAATCTGGTTGTCGTAAATAGCGAGAATACTTATCTGCCGGCAGTTCGAATGGTGCAGCTCTATGAAAATCAGTATGTCACAGTTACCGGTAATCTCAAAGATGCGGTCAATGGCACAATGATAACTTATGGCAATGCCCAGTTCGTATTTGGTCAGCAGACTTTCAACAATCGTCTTCCGACTGAGTTAACAACCGGATTCAGAATTCCGGCCACAACAGAGGAGACTCGTCTGATAATTACGGTTACAGGCTATGAGAGAAAAGCGTACACCTTTGAAAATGGCATTCTGTCTGATCGTAATATTGGCACAATTTTGCTGCAACCCGAAACCTACTCGGTGATCGGGCGCTGGCAGGATGTGCCAGGCTGGGTATTTACCGCCAATCCGGTGGCTAATATCTTTGCTTATGCAGGAAATCGCATTGTCGCAACGGCGACTGCTAATGTGAGTGATCAACAGTTCACGATTCCGGGAATTCCCAGAGGTGTGTCGGTGTCGATCGAGGCCGAAATCAAGGGTTATCGCATGAATGGACCGATAGTGGTCTATCCTTCCGGCGACTTTCAGGGGACAATCTATCAGACCTTCTCTCTTAAGAACAATTTCTCACCAATCATGCGTGATGTAAGAGTTATCGTTAGTGGCACCAACATCACTACTAACGATTTTATCGGAGCTTTCTGTGAAGAAACTGGCACACAATGGGCGCAGACTATCGTCACCAACCCACCAGGCTGGACAATTGGCACGCCGCGCGTAATCGATCTTGGCACCAACCAGTTGCCCACCGGCTACGCCTTTACTTTTAAAGCTTACGTAACCGGCCAGGGAACAATGTTTACCCGATCTGGCGTAACTATCAACGACGATGGAGCAGATGCTCAGATTGTGACAATTCCATGAACAAGTATTCTAATGAAACAGTCGGGAGGTTTAGCAATATGCAGCTTAGATTTTGGGGCGGCTGGTTCCTGGCAATTGCCGGGCTGGCTATTATGTTGAGTATGGGCTGTGAAAAAGGCGCTCTTGGCGTCAAGCCCGCAATAGTTAGTGGTCGCATCGTCAAGGCGGATAACGACAGTGTTGGAATTTCTGGCGCTACCGTCAGAATTATGTCGAAAGAAGCTCTGGGCAGTTCTGAGCTGAAAATGGGCAAAAACTTTTTGACCACATTAACAGACGCCAATGGTTATTTTGCATTTGAGAATGTCGTTCCTGACAACATTCTTGTTGAGTATTCCAAGGGCGCCAATAAAGGCACCTATCCGAGCACCAGCACCACTTCGCAAACAGATACTGGTGATACGGCTGAATCAGCCAAACTCACCGCTGTTTATGTAAAAAGCGGTGTCGTTGTTAATCTCGGTTCTCTGCCCCTCGCTCAGTCTGAAGGCACACTGCCAACAAACGTCAATATTAAACTTGACCTCGTTAACAGAACAACTCTCGCAAGAATTGACGATGTTACAAGGTTTATTGTAACCGTTAATGGCGTGCCGCTTGCCGACGCTTCTGCAAACACTTCATTGACTGCCGGGCAGTTGCGTGATGGTATCGAGAGATCGTCTGAGCAGACTCTCAACATCGTAGTGCGCCATGACAGCAGTACCATTCTTTATCAGACAGCAACACTACCCCCAATAACCGTCAATGGTGAAGAAGTTTATGAAAGAGTAGAACTCACTCCAGTCAGCTACAATCTGCTTCTCAGATGTGTTAACGTTCCAGATTACATCACAATTGCACAAACACATGTAAACGTCTACGCTGAGACGCCATCAGTAGGTTCAAGGCCACCGCAGGTAATTGCCACTCATACTATTGAAAACCCAGGCGCAGCAGGAACGCTGCCGGCACTGGTTAAAATACCGGCTTTGTCGATGCCCGTTGATTTGAGAATTCAGGTTCGCGGTTATAAGGACGAAGTAGTGTCAATTACCAACAGCAGCCTTGCTGAGGGTGACCAGGGCAATTACCGTCTTGATATCGACTTTCTGTATGATAACTCCGCGTTAGATGGTCTGATGAACAATACTCCAGCAGCAAATTCTCCCTTCCAGGGCAAGTTTACATATGATCCAAACGTTGCTAACCTAAGCAGGGCTGGCATGTTCAATAACATGCTGCGACGTGACGTCGTTCTCATTGTTGCTGGTGAAGATCTTCAGACAAATAACTGGGTCAATGGTATGATCAACCTGCCCCGCAATACCACGGAATTTTTGAGCTTCCCCAGCGATGGCTCAGCTCCCCTTATAGATGGTCGGTCTGCTCCAGTGAACAGCCCGGTAGAAGTTATTTTCAACGATGTGGCAGTTGGTTACGAATTATTCTACACTGTTACCGTTTCTGGAAGCGCTTCCGGATCGTTCCCTCTGTCGAATGAAGATGGAATTTTAATCAGTCCGGATATAGACTCCCTTGGCAGAGCGCTTGCAATAGGCGTAAATGCAAAGCGACCGACCAACTGACAAAACAGTATAAACAAAGCCAGCCAGCGACCTGTGTCGCTGGCTGGCTTTGTTTCTGGTCGATATCAACTTACAGTGCTGAGGTGCCGTTTTTGTAATCGACGCCGAGGTGAGCGGCGATGGTGGCTGCTACATCCCAGAAGCCCTGGCGGATACCAAGATCCTTGCCGGTGCGGCCGCGCTGATAAACCAGCATTGGCACGGCTTCGCGGGTGTGGTCTGAGCCTTTGTAGGTCGGGTCGCAGCCGTGGTCGGCGGTGATGATGAGCAGGTCATCATCTTCGAGTTTGTTGATGAATTCAGCAAGCCAGGTGTCGAATTCCATCAGCGATGCTTTGTATCCATGCACATCGCGGCGGTGTCCGTATTTCATATCGGTATCGACAAGATTGGTGAAGATCAGCCCGGACTTGATATTATCGAGTGCCTCAAGCGTCTTCTGCATGCCATCTTCGTTGCTTTTGGTGGTGACATGCGGCTTAACGCCCTGACCGGCAAAGATGTCATAAATCTTGCCGATGCCATAGGTCGTGATGTCTTTGGCCTTGAGCACGTCAAGAAGTGTTTCTGACGGAGTCAGACTAAAGTCGTGACGGTTGGCTGTGCGGGCATAATTGCCCGAGGCGCCGAGGAAAGGGCGGGCGATAACGCGTGCGGCACCGAGATCGGGCGGTTGCAGCATGTCACGTGCAATCTGGCAGATGCGATAGAGCTCGGGCACAGGAATTACTTCCTCATGCGCCGCGACCTGAAACACCGAGTCTGCTGAGGTATAAACTATCGGTTTCCCGGTCTTAACATGCTCATCACCAAGTTCGTTAATAATCTCGGTGCCAGAAGCTGCGTAGTTGGCGAGAGTCTGCCGACCGATCGCTGCTTCGTATTTTGCGATGAAATCTTTCGGGAAACCTTCAGGAAAAACCGGAAACGCGAAATCGATCTTCGCGCCCATCATTTCCCAATGACCGGTGGTGGTATCCTTGCCTGGCGAAAGTTCATACATCATGCCGAAAGAGGCACTGGGAAATGCTGCTGGTGGCACGCCTTCGATTTCGGTAATGTTGCCCAGTCCCATGTTTTGCATGGTCGGCAGGTCAATGCCGCCGCAGGCTTTCGCTATGTTGGGGATAGTGGCGGCACCAATATCGCCGTATTCGTGCTGATCAGGCATCGGCGCGATGCCGGCGCTGTCTACTACTATACATATCGCTCGCATATTTTCTTTCCTTTATGTCTTCATTTCTTTTCGTGCTCGTGCTCGTAATCGTAATCGCATCTGGGCGCGCTGACCCGGGGAGCACTTCGGGATAGGCTCTCTAACGGCTGAAGCCATAAGAGCAGCCTGCCCTCAGGTGCCCTGGCACTAGCGCATTCTGCGCGTCGTAATCGATATGCGACTTCGACTACCCATTCACAAAGCACAAACTACTCAGTTTCAACGAGTTGTTAATTGCTACCAAAAATATACAATTTAACGAGGCTATAATCAAATACAATTAAATCATGATAGCAGCGGCACATTGCGTAGGGGTTCAACATTCGGTAGCTCTTATGGCCTTTGGCTATTAGAGCCACCTATCCCGCAGTGCTCACCGGGGCTGAACCCCTACAAAAAATACGATGGTTAATTTTATGGGATGTTACGCAGTCAGGCGTTCGAGCTGCATGATCTTGGCGACACGATTGGCGTGACGACCGGGAGCCGGCGCGGTTTCGAGCCAGAGATCAACGATCTGTTTCATGTAACCCGTGCCGATAACCATGCTGCCAAGGGTTAAAACATTGGCGTGATTATGCTCGCGACTGTTGCGCGCTGCGTAAAGATCATTACAACAGGCGGCACGAATGCCGGGTACCTTGTTAGCGGCCATGCATGAGCCGATTCCAGCGCCATCAATTACTATTCCGACGCTGAGCGGGTTCTTGGCTACCGATGCGGCAACGAGATACGCGATGTCGGGGTAATCGACCGGCGACTCAGAGTAGGCACCCATATCTTCGATAACCAGGCCTTTGCCTGTCAGGTATTTCTTCAATTCTTCTTTGTATGGGAATCCGCCGTGATCGGCGCCAATGTATATGCGTGGCATCAGATAAACTCCTGAAAAAGCTCAGGGCGTGGCCGCGGAATGACCACATGATGAACGACCAGACCCTTGCCTTCAAGGGATTCAAGGCCGGCTTGCACTGAGGCTTCTACGGCTGCAACATCGCCAGTCATGGTATAGAAGGCCTTGCCGCCGATGGCCATGGCAATGCGCAGTTCACAAAGAGTTACGTCTGCAGCCTTAACCGAAGCATCGGCAGCCAGAATTGTTGAAACAATGTCAAAAGTTTCGACGACGCCAAGCGCGCCAGTTGTGTCGATCTGGTTGGTAGCGGTGATTGCCGGATAAATCTGCGAATGCAGATTGGGAATCACCAGGTCATTGACCAGGTAGCCCTGACCAAGCTGAATTCCTGCGGCAACGCTGGCTTCAACGGCGGCGACATCGCCCCAGACCAGGCAGATAAATTTGCCCGGGCAAACGGTTCGCGAGAGCACCAGCTCAACCGAAGCAGTCTTGAGCATGGCGTCGGTAACCAGATAGCCGATAGAAATGCTTGACAGTTCGATCAATCCAATGGCATTTCCGCTGATTTTCATTTGTCTTTCCTCATTCTCTGACAATAACTATTGCCTGGTCAGTTACCGAAGCAACTTTTCCGCTTATCGATGCGTGCAGCGCCGCGCCGAGTTTTCCTTCGGGCATGACCGCGATGAGCTGGCCAGCGCTGACCCTGTCACCGACTTTGACTACTGGCGAGGCTGGCGCACCAATATGCATTTTGAGCGGTAAGGTAACTTTTTCGAAACGCTGGGTTACCTGCTGAAGCGGCGCCTTGTGATCGTAGTCGAGCAGGGCGAGTTTTTTGATCAGGCGTTCAATGCTGACCCGGCGCACTGAGCGCATCGGGTGAATCGTCGGCTGCCCTTTAAAGTCTGCGAGTTTGACGCCGTTGCCGAGATGAAATTTCTTGGCGATCATGCACATTTCGCGGGGTGGCAGGTCTTCAGGGCATGAGAAAAGTGAGCACAGACCGCATTCGCTGCAGAATATCGAGTCAATTGCGTAATCGCTTTCGCCATAAGGCGCAAACTGGGCCGTGCGCATGGCCTTGTGCGGCCGGATCGGGTAGCCGAGCAACGCGCGCGGGCAGAGCTCTGAGCAGTCTGTGCACTGGTCGCAGGCTGAGCGCGCGATACGTGAATTTTTTTTGTCGCCGTTCGACATTTTTTGGATCAGCACATGGTCTTCTGGAAGCGCGATAAGCCCGCCACAGGTTTTGCTGACGATATCTTTATCTGGATTAGCGATGAGTTTCCCCATCATCGGGCCGCCGTCAATAATTTTAAGTCCGTCGATCTTTTTGAGACCGCCAAGTTCAAGGGCTTCACGCACGGTGATGCCGACCGGCACTTCGACAGTGCAGGGGTGGGGCACCTGCCCGGCGATACTCAAAAATTTACTGATTACCGGCTTCTCGCGCCCGATGTTGAGCAGCGTTTCAACATTCATGACGACGCAGCCAATGTTAAGAGGAATGCCGCCATGCGGTATCAGCTTGCCAGTAGCTTCATAGACCAGTTCGTATTCGTCACCGGCCGGGTAAAAGTCGCCGAGCGGCAGCATTTTCATACGCTTGTCTGGAAGGTTTTTTGAGAGCCAGTTGAGCAGATCAGCATACTTCTTTTTCATGCCGATATAGCCGGTTTTGGCACCAGTTACATCGAGAACCTTGATCAGGCCCTTGAAAAAATCTTCGCTGCAGTGACGCATGATTTCTTTGTCTTTATGCAGCAAAGGCTCGCATTCCGCGGCATTGACAATGACGGCGTCAACGTTGCGGGCAGCCAGTTTGACATGCGTCGGAAACCCGGCGCCGCCACAACCGACCAGACCTGACTGTGAAAAATCAATGTTTGCCATGTTTGTTATTAAAACCGATTATTATTAATTAAAACCGATAATATGTAGGGGTTCAACATGTTGAACCCCTACGGAAACGCACGTTTTTAAACAATCCTGAACGAATCGACGATTACGCATCTGCGCAGGCGAGTGAACGACTTGGCGGTGGTAATTCCTTCGCCTGTTGGTGAGGCGATGGTCATCGTGGTAGTGCCTTCGCCACCAAGGCCCAGTCCTGCGTAGCTTGGCCCGTTCTTGACGAAGATACTGCAGTCGCATTTTCTCGCCATCAGGTGCAGATTGTCGATGTTGGTGCTGTGCATGGTCGCGGTGTGGCGGTTACCATGCTCAACCTTGACCGCGAGGTCAATGGCGGCATGAACGTCGCGCACTCTTACCAGCGGAATAACCGGCATCATCAGTTCTTCTACGACAAACGGGTGATCAGGCGTGACTTCGCATAGAACAATGCGGGTTTCTGGCGGAATCGAAACGCCGATTTCTGCCATGATGACAGATGCGTTACGTCCGATCAGTTTGCGGTTTGGCCCGCCTTTGCTGTCAAGACATACTTTTTCGAGCTGGGCGATTTCGCGAGGCGAAGCCTCATAGGCGCCGCTGTTGCGCATGTGTTTTTTCAGCTCATCTGCCACTGATTCGACGACGATAATCTCTTTTTCGGCAATGCACAGAACATTATTGTCGAGGCTGGCACCGGAAACAATATTTCTGGCAGCCTTCTTGAGATCAGCAGTTTCGTCGACCACTGCTGGCGGATTGCCGGGCCCGGCGGCAATGTATTTTTTGCGTGATTTCGAAGCAGCTTCGACAACGGCCGGTCCACCGGTAACGGTCAAAAGCCTGATGCCGGGGTGGGTCATTATCTTCTGGGCGTTTTCGATGCTGGCGCTGGCTACACTAACCAGAAGGTTTTCCGGTCCACCGGCCTCGACGATTGCATCATTGAGCAGGCACATTGCAAATTGGCTGCACTTAACGGCTGCCGGGTGCGGAGCAAAAACAACTGAGTTGCCGGCTGCAACCATGCTGATCGCGTTGTTGATAACCGATGCAGTCGGGTTGGTCGATGGCGTAATGGCGCCGATAACTCCATAAGGTGCGCGTTCAGTGAGAGTCAGGCCATAGTCGCCGCTGCAAGCTTCTGGAGTCAGGTCTTCAACTCCCGGAGTTTTTTCAATGACCAGCTTGTTTTTTTGAATCTTGTCATCTACTCTACCGTATCCGGTTTCCTGGTTGGCCAGCTTTGCCAGATCTTCAACCTTTTCGAGCGCGTGCTTACGCATATTCGCAATAATGGCAGCTCTTGCCTTGATTGGCAGGTCGGTCAGTTGCTTTTGGGCACGGTCAGCAGCAGCTACCGCATCATCAACTGAGTCGAATATTCCTCTGCCGGTTGCCGAACGGGCTATCGGGGTTGGAAGCGTGCCAGTGCCAATTTTTTTGAGCACTTCGGACACAATGAGTTGCAAATCTTCCCTTGAAACGCTCATTTATGTTACTCCGGGTTCAGTGAAAGCCCGGCAGCCTCAGGAACGTTCTGAATCGAAGACCACCTGGTCGACAATCGCGCAAACCGCGGCATCAACAGGCTTTTTAAGGGTTCGCTCGGTAAGGCGAGCAGAACTACCGGCTACGACCAGAACCTTCTCTGAGGCGCCAGCTCCAACCGCGTCAGCGGCAACAACATGATTACCAGTCGGTTTCGCGCCGTCAAGAGTCAATTCTTCGACGATGAGCAGTTTGAGACCAACCAGACTTTCATCTTTGCGGGTACAGACAACTGTACCACATACGCGGCCAAGTATCATACGTTCATTCCTGTTCTGCCGCCGCTTTCAGCCGTGACACAGGCTGAGGCAGGCGGCAGTCAATTTGTCGATTACTTTTTGGAGCTTGCCAGAATTTCTCTGATTGGGAGAACTTCGTCAAGATTTGAATGGGGGCGCGGAATTACGTGAACAGAAACCAGTTCACCAAGCTTCTTAGCCGCGGCAGCGCCGGCATCAGTAGCGGCTTTAACCGCAGCAACGTCGCCTCTTACGAAAGCGGTTACATAACCGGATCCGATTTTTTCCCAGCCAACCAGCTTTACGTTAGCTGCTTTTACCATTGCATCACAAGCTTCGATAAGAGCTGTTAGTCCACGTGTTTCAATCATACCCAGGGCTTCCTGCATGACGACCTCCTGAAAATTTTCTTAAGAATAAAATAAAGTGATTATGCTACTATTTCAACCATGTCGCCGTTATTGATGCCGGCGGCGTTGGCTTCATCCGTATCGAGATGGAAATCGAGAGCGAACTTGTCGCTGACGCGGACAAGAACGTTATTGAATATAACCGACTTGGTACCAGAGCTCTTTATCGAGATTCTGTCCATGTCCTTGAGACCAAATTTACTTGCTTCGACGGCGCTGATATGCATGTGGCGGGCGGCAACGATAACGCCTTCCTTAAGGGTTACTGCGCCTTTTGGGCCAACCAGAACGCAACCGGGCGTGCCGGCAGTGTTGCCGGAATCTCTGACGACCGGCTTAACACCAAGCTTATAGCAGTCAGTGGTAGAAACTTCAACCTGGGTAGCAGGGCGAACCGGGCCGAGAATGCGGCATTTTTCGATCGAACCTTTGGGGCCGACAAGAAGAACGGTTTCTTCGGCTGCAAACTGTGCGGGCTGCGAAAGAGGTTTCATCTGCTTGAGCGCGTAGCCGCTGCCGAAGAGGATTTCGAGGTCGGCCTGCGAAACGTGCAGGTGGCGATTGCTGACTCCGCAGGGGATCGAGCCTGACTTGATTCTGCCGTGCAGGTCGATGTGTTTAAGGACTTCTGCTACAATGGTTCTTACCTGATTTTCGTCCATCATTCCGGTTCAGTTTCCTTTCCTGAGAGCGATTCGTTTTAAAAATTCGTGATTTGCCACAACAGCTGCGGGACCGGTCGGCAATTCTTTATCCGAGATCATTTCTGCATTGTACAAGGGAGTCAATGCCCCCGTGCCAGAACTTTCAGAGGCAATTATATCACAGCCGCCTGAAGACGCAAGTGTAAAAGTCGAAAAAAGAGAGAGGCTGTTTTCTTTAGCCTGTTTGATAAGGCTGACAAGGTTTTTGGGGTCGGTATACGGTTTACGGGCAGGCACAATTGCGCCGGCGCAACGCAGATCAGCCAGCATTGCCGACGACGTTTCGCCGGTAAAGGCGCCGTGACTGGCCCAGTGAATAATCGGAGAGACTGTTTTGCCGGCAAGTGCCGGGTAAAGGCTGTTAAAGACCGGCAGCAGAGCCGGGTTTACCAGAAAAAGCAGGCCAGGGTGTCTGGTGTTGAGATCGAAGAGCTCTTCGTGCATTTTTTCAAGAGCGGCACGGTTATTTGCTGCAACCGGCCAGATTAGCTGCAATTGTTCTGACGACTGGCTGATATTGAGGGAATCAGCGATTTCTGCCGCCCAGGCTGTCAGGCGACTTCCTGCCGGGATATGCCTTATGTTCAGCTGATGCATGCTGCGAATGTCGTCGGCGGTAAGCAATTGTCCGCTCTGACTGCTGTTTTCTGTATTGCCTGAAAAATTTAATTCTGAAGAAGAGTCTTTGATGAGCTGCTCAAGGTTTTCGCCAATGATATAGTCAATGCCAAGCGAGATCATATCGCTGCCAGGTTTCTGCATCTTGTCGACGAGAAAATAAACCCTGGCGCTTTTCGGCTGCGAAAGAAGCTGCCATAGAGCGTCAGAAGCGTCGTCATCACGAATGCCCAGGCTGATTTTGCGCAAGGTTTTATCGATGCTGTGAGAGTCAATGACGACAGCGCCCAGATTGGTAAAGCTAATGTAGCGAAGCGAGTCGAGTCCGGTCAGGTGGCACTTTTCGAGCGCTGCTGCCGAAAGCCGCTTCTGCAGGTCTTTGCGGTTGTCGCTGATAATCAGAATCTGCTGATTGTTGCTCATGCGCCCATAATAAACGCAGTTACTGCCAAATGCAAACATAAAGTGAGCAGAGAGTAAGATCGCAATACATCTGCAGATTACACAGATTGCCGCAGATTTAAGAAGGGAAAGGCTAACAAGTCCTTTCTTCTGGGCTGGCTGCAGTATCGTCTGCGCTTTGCCAGGTTCGCAAAAACTTATAACCCCTGAGATGGTGAGGCTGCAAGGCTGAAGAACCTACAAGATGTGCAGATTCACGAGCAATAAAAAACCGCCCCGGAGGGCGGTTTTTTGAACCCCGCAATTGCCGTGTAAAGGAGAAATTGAACCCACTGAAGTAGTACGGTTGTCCGCCTGTTTAAACTTGAAGGACTTCGTAGCGGCGTTAATCCACTCGTAAGTGTTTCTCCGAGATAAACAGAGACAGATTCCCTTTCAGATACAGGTGTCGGCTCAATTTGACCTGCACCATCACGTACAACGCAGGGAAAAATTATCAAATAGCTTATACTTTGAAAATAACAAATTAAGGGGCACTTAGCAAGGTCAATCGCAAAATTTTTTTACTTGCTTGCGTGACGGCGTTGGCCGTGCGATTGTTGATTTTGTTGCCGGCTGCGGCTTTTGCGGCGCCGGGCGGCGCCTTTTTCTTTGCCGGTTTTGAGAGCCTGCCCGAGCTGTGATAAAACACCAAGTTCGAGGTGCTCTTCCTGCAGGGAAATTATTTCGTCGCGTATCATCGCTGCCTTTTCGAATTCCATGCGGCCGGCCGCGGCGTTCATTTCGCCTTTGAGCGCGTTGAGAAGTTCGGTGAGTTTTGTCGCGTCGACATCTTTGTGCGAGCGAACTCCTCGATCATCACCTGGCAAAAACAGTGCCGGTAACTGCTTGACAATGGTCTGCGGGACTATGCCGTTATCGAGATTGTATTGTTCCTGAATCTTGCGCCTTCGAGCGGTTTCATCGATACAGTACTGCATTGCTTTGCTGATGCGGTCAGCAAAAAGTATGGCCTCGCCGCCAGCGTTTCGGGCCGCGCGGCCGCAGATCTGCATGAGTGACCATGCCGAACGGAGAAAGCCTTCTTTGTCAGCGTCAAGAATCGCAACCAGAGAGACTTCTGGCAGATCGAGGCCTTCGCGCAGCAGGTTGATGCCGACCAGAACCTTGATTTCGCCAGCGCGCAGGTCTCTGAGTATTTCGATGCGCTCAAGAGTGTCGATTTCATCGTGAAGATAGCTTGTTGGTATGTTCAAATCAGACAGGTAGCCAGAGAGTTCCTGTGCCATTTTCTTGGTAAGCGTCGTGACGAGCACGCGCTCATTTCGTTCTATGCGCAGGTTTATCTGGTCGATAAGGTAGTCGATCTGACCGGCGCTTTTAACTACCGAAATTTGCGGGTCAAGCAGTCCTGTTGGCCTGATAAGCTGCTCGGCGATGCGATCCTGTGAAGTGCTGAGTTCATAAGGGCCCGGTGTTGCCGAAACAAACAACAGCTGGCGCTTGCGCTCGAGAAACTCTTCAAAGGTCAGGCAGCGATTATCAAGTGCCGATGGCAGTCTGAAACCGTAATCGACAAGTGTCTGCTTGCGACTGCGGTCGCCATTCGCCATGCCGCGCAGTTGTGGCACGGTCATGTGCGATTCGTCGAGAATGATCAGGCAATCTTTGGGAACGTAGTCAAGAAGCGTGTCAGGCGGTTCGCCCGGCTTGCGCCCTGAAAACAGGCGCGAGTAATTCTCGATGCCTTTGCAGAAGCCGGTTTCGCGCATCATTTCCATGTCGTAGCGACAGCGCTCAAAGATGCGCTGTGCTTCGATCATTTTGCGGTTCTCTTCGAAACATTTTACGCGATCTTTCATTTCAGCTTCGATCAGCTCAAGCGCTTTTTCCATTTTTTCGCCGGTAGTTACAAAATGCTGTGCCGGAAAGATGTCTACTGACTCAAGTTTCTGGGTAACTTCGCCGGTGAGCGGATCAAACTGTTCAAGCTTTTCGATCTCATCGCCGAAGAATTTGACTCTGACCGCAAGCTCACTGGAAGCCGGGAAGATATCTATCGTTTCACCACGCGCTCTGAACCTTGAACGATGAAAGTCCATGTCGTTGCGTGAATACTGAATTTCGATGAGATCTTTAACCAGTTTTTGTCGTGGCATTTCCTGGTTAACTTTGAGCGAGACGCGCAATTCAGCGTAGTCTGAGGGCGAGCCGAGGCCAAAAATGCAGCTGACCGATGCAACAACCAGTACGTCGCGTCGCGAAAACAGCGAAGTAGTTGCAGAATGCCGAAAACGGTCGATCTGTTCGTTGATCGCCGAATCTTTTTCGATATAGCTGTCGGTTGACGGAATATAGGCTTCGGGCTGGTAGTAATCGTAGTAGCTGACAAAATATTCGACGGCGTTTTCCGGAAAAAACTCCTTGAATTCGCTGTAGAGTTGCGCGGCGAGGGTCTTGTTGTGGGTTATCAGCAGCACCGGTTTTTGCACGCGCTCAATTATGCTGGCCATGGTAAAGGTTTTGCCTGACCCGGTAACACCAAGCAGAGTCATCTGGTCATGCCCTTTTTCAACCCAGCGCGTCAGTTTTTTAACCGCTTCTGGCTGATCTCCGCGCAGTTTGAACGGGCTGTGCAGTTTAAAATACTGGTTGTCTTTTATCTTCATGCTCATGCATGTTATAATAAAGCACAATTAAGGTAAACGTGAATTTTTTACAGGCAGGTTATCATGAAAATTTATGTCATAGCAGATATGGAAGGTGTCAGCGGAGTTGTCAGTCCCGAGCAGACTGGCGGCGCTTCGTGGCTGTATGAGAACGCCCGGATGCAATATACTCGCGAGATAAAAGCGGTCTGCGAAGCTGCTATCAGCGCCGGAGCTGAAGAAATATATGTAAACGATTTTCACGGTAACGGCCTTAACCTCATGCCAGATGCTTTGCCGCGCGAAGTAATGATCATAAAAGGCGGATTCAGGCCTTCATCGGGCTATGATCTTCTCGATGAAACATTTTCAGGGCTGGTGATGCTTGGAATTCACGCAAGAACAGGCACTTACGGCGGGGTCCTGCCGCATACCTATACTGGCAAGATGTCATTCGAAATTTTTGGCCAGCCGGTTGGTGAGTTCGATGTGCTGGCTCTGCTGGCCGGCGAAAAGAAAGTTCCGGTCATTCTCATCAGTGGCGATTCGAAGGCTTTGCAGCAGGCGGGCACCAGTCTTCCCTCTACTCCTGGCGTTATCACCAAGTATTCAATCGGCACAGAGGGCGCCTTATGCATGCACCCAGACCGGGTTTGCGAACTGCTGCGTGACGAAACGAAGCGTGCCATCAAAATTATGAGCAGCATTGAACCTGCCCAGATTTCGGGCGCGATTCAGCTCAAGGTCAATGTTGCTGATGTTTGTCTCTCTTCGCGCATCGAATGGATACCTGGTCTGAAGCGCATTGATGATACCAGTTTTGAATTCACCGGTCGCAACATGAAAGAAATAGCCAACCTGATGTATGGCTGTGCCACGCTGGTTGAGGCTAAGTTTTAACGGCCCTCAGGATTTGTCAATACCGAGCTGCTTTAATTTGCGCTGCAGTGTGCGCCGCGAAATTGCCAGTGCATCGGCTGTTTTTGAGACGTTATTGCCATATTTTTTGAGCTGATAGATAAGAATATCGCGCTCAGCCGCCTCAAGAAGCATTTCAAGTGTCGCGCCTTCCGGCAGGTTTTCTGAGGTCGCCGCCGCGCCCCCTCTGGTCGCCTGCTCAACGATAACCGGCGGGAAATGCTCTGGTAAAATCTGCTCGTCAGCCAGCACAACCGCGCGTTTCATTGCATTCTCCAGCTCCCGTATATTACCCGGCCAGCTGTAGCTTTTGAGCAGCCGCCATGATTCTGCGGTTAACTCTGGAATCTGACAGTTATTTTGTTCGGCAAATTTTTTTAGAAAGTGTTTAATCAGCAGAGGCAGATCGTCTTTGCGTTCGCGCAGTGGCGGCAGAGCAATTGTCATCTCATTCACGCGATAATAAAGATCGTGACGGAAAGAGCCGTCTTTGGCCATTTCAAGAACGTCACGGTTGGTGGCCGCTATAATGCGACAATTTGCCGAAACCGGCCTGGTGCCACCCACCCGGTAAAACTGCTTTTCCTGTAACACCCGCAACAGCTTAACCTGCGTCGGCAGAGAGGTTTCGGTTATCTCATCAAGAAATATGGTTCCGCCATCGGCGATTTCAAAATAGCCCTTTTTCTGCACTTCTGCGCCTGTGAAGGCGCCTTTTTCATAGCCAAAAAGTTCGCTTTCGATAATGGTGTCAGGAAGCGCGCCGCAGTTTACCGGAATAAAGCTGTGGCCAGAACGCTCTGACAAAGAGTGTATGGCATGGGCTACCAGTTCTTTGCCAGTGCCGCTTTCGCCCTGAATAAGTATGGAAAGGTTACTGGCGCTGATTTTTTTGAGGCAGGAAAACATCGAGCGCATCGTTTCCGAGCGCCCGATGATACCGTTAAAAGCGATTTCGCTGCCGTCATCAATCGCCTCGCCGCCATTCTCAACCTTGCAGATACTGGCGGGCGATATTTCAACAACGTATTTGCGTGATATTCCCGACAGCCATGACGGAAAAATATCGATCAACTGTTGTATTTCGTATTCGAACAACCGCATTTTGCGGCCTTCGTGCCAGATCAGCCCGGCGATTTCTTCTTGCGAGATTCCCTGAAGATTGTCGCCGATTTTACCGAGCAGTTTTTTCAGGATCAGCAGGTAGGGAACATAGCGATCGCTGACTGGTGGCGCTGCAGCATCTTCGACACCGATACTGTATAATATGCGTTGTCGCATTTCTGGCGGCATAGCAAGTCCGAAGTTGACTTCGAGCTTGCTGGCCGTGTCAGATTTGAGATGCTCAAAGAGGCTGTCTAACTGCTTGAGACCATCTGGAGAAAAATTTGCAAGAAATTCTCCGGCCAGTCCACGCAACTGCTCATTTTTATCCATTTCTAGCCTTTTACTTGGCAGGTTTGCGCAGATGATCTGGAATGTCTACTCTTAACTGGCGAAGAAAATGCATGGCAGCCCTGTCGCCAGGTTTTGCTTCGAGAGCCTTCAGGTAAGATTCTCCGGCTTCTTTTCTGCTGCCAGTTTCAAGCTGAACTCGGCCCAGCCAGCTCCAGGCTTCTGGGCTCATAGGATTGGCTTCGGTAGCTTCTTTTAACATGGTCAGAGCGCTATCGAGTTCTTTCTGCTGGTAGAAAAGATACGCCCATTTGCGCAGCGCTTCTGAAAGATAGATTTTTGCTGAAGATTTCTTTTTGCTATCGGGGAACTTCTCCAGGAATTCGCGCCATGACTGTGCTTCGCGCGCGTGAAATTCCATTCTGGTGAGCAGGCGTGAGCGCTGGTAAATAAGTTTTTCAGCCTGTTCCGGCTTCTTTTCGAGCAGGTAGGCTATTTTCATTAATTCTTTGTCAATGATTGCACGCTCTGACTGGCCAAGTTTTAGGTCTTCTCGAGTTTTGGCGTCAATTGAACCCAAGACGCGCATTTCGGCAAGAGGGGCGTTGCATTTGCTGCAAAAGTCGCGATCAGCAGGGTTCTCGGTTCTGCAGTCCAGGCATTTGTTGAGAGGAGTCAGACAGTCTTTGCACCTGATCGTGTCTGGCTGATTGATTGCGTGACATTCATTGCAGACATTGCGTTGCGCAAAAGCCTGGGGAGCGAAAGCGACAACCAGAAGAATCAGGAGCAGGATCTTTAATCCGGAAAGTTTAAAGCGCACAGTAGTAGTCATGATAAACTCCATCGTTTAATGGTATGAGTTCAGCCACTTCAAGAGCCCGGTCGCTTAGCATTATGCGCCCCGGTTTCAATGAAGCAACAGTTTTTAGAACCGACGATATTATTTCCTTTTCTCCTTTAAAATTGCCACAGCGGAAGACGTGCCATTCGCGACCGTCATGGCAGGCCAGATAGGTGTTGTCCTGATGATATATCTCAAAGGTATCTGGCTTGGTATGCCTGAATACTCCATAGTCCGAGCCCATAAAGGCCCTCTGCACAATATAGGATGGCGGCAGTGGTGAGCCAAGGAATGGCTGCAGGTTCATGCCAATGATGTCGTCGGTATGCAGCACAACACGCTCATGTCTGAGGATTCTGCCACTTTCTACTGCCGATGTGTCAGCATAGCTGTACTCGCGATCAGGCTGCATGCCGATCATAGACAATTCTTCGGCAACTTTGTCATTATCGGCAAAAATCAGCAGCCCGCTGCATTCGCGCTTGCGCGCCTGTTCACTGAGTCCTTCGAGCATAAGACGCACGATCTGAGGAAAGCGATAGTTCTCGTGAATTCGCCAGGCAATGACTATGCCATTGTTATCTGCTGCCTTAACCAGGTCGACATGCGCAAATATAACTGTGCCATAGGCAAGAACCCATGATGAACCGGGGCTTCGCACGACAACTTTGCTGTGCATTCGAGCGGTCTCTGATCGGTCAAACCATGAGCCCTCAAGCACTTCAGCGCAACAATGCATGTCGGCAACGCCTTCTGCGTCATCTTCGTATGAAAATGCTCTGAATTTTAGATTGTTAAATATTTCCTGCATATTATTCCGTTCCGCAGCCAACATTTAAACGATTTTTTTGCGGAAAAGTCAAGAGCGGTTGGTGCTTTTCAGCAATTCTCGGACAAAAAATGTCATCGGGCGGTTTGCTTTAACCCTGTTGCCTGTGAGATTAGCTCAGGGCTGCCTTTGGCAAACCGCTTCGCTTCGCTCGCAATTAAAATCCTTTCTAGTTGTGTCATTGTGGGGATCATAGCGCTTCGTCGGGCTAACGTCAATCTTGCAAATGACATTTACAAAATGCTCGTAATCGGTGTTGAGAGCGAAGCAATTGCTTCGTTGCCTCTGGCGCCTCGCAATTGGCTGGAGTTCGCGTGGCAGTTGACGATTTGCTGAAACAATGGTTATAATTTGCTACTCGGTATTTTTTCGGGGTGTACATGGTCAAGGTATACAAGAAGGTTGTAACGTCCTTTAAGATGCAGGTTAAGCGTCGTTATCTGATGCTTCTTAAAAAAGAAGTAGTAGAAAATGGTCTTAGAAGAAGAAGGGGCGATTGCCTCAGCTGCGGCGCCTGCTGTAAGTCATCGTTTCCGTGTCCATTTCTTTTTGAAGAGTCGGGCCGACTGTTGTGCAAGATTCACGAAAACAAGCCCGATGTCTGCAAAACCTACCCGTTTAACGAAGAAGATATTTTTCCGCACACCAAAGCAACCTGCGGTTATTATTTTGTCGAAGACAAAGACGCCGCATAAAGCCTGGTTTTACTTATAACACAAAAGTTCACTGTTAACTGACAGTCTCTAAACAGAAGAAATCCCCGGAGTATATCTACCGGGGATTTTTTTTATATGATTGTTTTATTTGACGAGATGAAGCTTCATCAGATTGGTATTGCCTTTTACTCCGAGAGGAACCCCGGCCACCAGCACCAGAATCTCGCCACTTTTTACAATGTTGAGCTCTTTGAGCGTCTTTTCGGCCATGCCGATCATTTCGTCAGTATTGCGCATATCTTTGACCAGCACCGGAATGACTCCCCAGCTCAGAGCCAGTCTGCGGCAGGTCTCAAGCCGTGGCGTCAGGGCATAGATCGGGGTGGGCGGATGATATTTTGAAATGTGCAGCGCGGTATTGCCACTGTGCGTGAAGGGAACTATTGCTCTGGCAGTAGCATATAATGCTGACTCGCAGGCTGAATGCGCGACGATTTCTTCTATGTTCCTGATTACTTCCGGCAGAATGTTGTTAAGGCGATCATGTGTCTGACAGTTTACCTTCTCTGCTTCGCCGGCGATGGCAGACATCATTTTGACCACCTCGACAGGGTGCTGGCCTACAGCGGTTTCGCCCGACAACATTACCGCGTCAGAACCTTCAACAATGGCGTTAAAAACATCGGTGGTTTCGGCGCGGGTGGGGCGTTGATTGTCAATCATCGACTCCAGCATCTGGGTGGCAGTGATAACCGATTTGCCGCGCCGACTGCAGCGTTGCAGAAGATGGCGCTGAATTGCCGGAACCTGTTGAATGGGAACTTCGACACCGAGGTCGCCGCGCGCAATCATTATTCCTTCACACTCATCGAGAATATTTTCAAGCTCATTGAGAGCTTCGGGTTTTTCGATCTTGGCGATTATTCGTATGTCCGCGTCACCAATCATTTCTTTGAGGTCTTTTACATCCTGGCCCGTTCTGACAAAGCTCAGGGCTACAAAGTCGAGATCGTTATCGATCATGAATTTGAGATCGCCCCGGTCTTTCTCGGTTATTGTTTCGATCGAAAGCTTTATGCCGGGCATGTTGAGGCCTTTTTTGTCTTTGAGCAGACCACCCTCAATGACCTCAAAGTCGACGCAGTCGCCGCTGACCGACAACGCTCTGAGACTTATATTGCCGTCGTCAAGCAGCACAATGTCTCCGGGATTAACGTCTTTGGTGAGATGCGGGTATGAGGTGCCGATTCCGCGTATTGTGCCGGGCTCATCAGGATTTTCGCTGAGGAAAAATTTATCGCCGGGCTTGAGCATGACCGGGCCATCTGCGAATTTGCCAACTCGTATTTTAGGGCCGCAGAGATCGCCGAGAATGCCAATATAGGCTTTAGCGCGCTCTGACGCCAGTCTGATCGCTTTTATTGTCTCAAGATGCCCTTCGTGGCTGCCATGCGAAAAGTTAAGTCTGAACACATTCGCTCCGGCATAGATGAGTTGTTCAATAACTTCCGGTGTTGAAGAAGCCGGCCCAAGAGTTGCTACGATCTTGGTTCTTTTGCTGGTCATTAAGATCCCCCATTAAAAAAAATCGCGCTCAGAATTAATGCAAGCATACATGCTGAATAACTTTCTTGCAAACAAGATTATAGCGTTTTGTCAGAAATCACTACGCTGATCTGCCAATGTTGCCGATAGACGTAGGGAAATATAACTGCAATTATCAGGAGGCAATTCATGAAAAGGCGCATATACACTTGTTTTTTGATGCTTTTTCTGGCTTATCCTGCTTTTTCCCTTTCATTTGACGCATTGCCCAATTACCAGGATGAGGGGACCAAGCTGTATGTCAGAGGAACCGGAAAAATTCAGGAGCAGAACTACACCGAGGCGATTACCGATCTGATTCGTGCGGTAAGACTGCGTCCCGATATTGCCGAGGCATTTCACAATCTGGGTTTTGCTTATGAACGCACCGGCGATCTGCGCAACGCCGCTCGTGCTTACGAACGCGCTCTGCAGCTCAAACCCAACTATCCATCAGCTCTCAACAATCTTGGCTATCTGCTTGCCACTTCTGATACCGAAATCGCAAAGGCTGTCGCCCTTTGTCAGCGCGCGGTAGAACTGCAGCCAAACTCGGCCAGTTATCAGGACTCACTAGGTTGGGCACTGTATAAGGCTGGTCGCCAGCCAGAAGCTGCGAGACATTTTAGCGCCGCTATAAAAATCGACCCGACCTTTTTTAAATCGTACTTCAACCTTGGCCTGGTAGAATTTGCCAGAAAAAACTATGCCGCGGCAATATCGCATTTTCGCAATTGTCTGCAAATAAATCCATCATATCTTAAAGCTTACATTCCACTCGCTGACTGCTACGAAAAGAGTAACGACAATTCAAGGGCACTTAACATTTACCGGCAGGCGCTGACCCGTGCGCCCGAAGGCGACCCGATAAGACGTCATCTCGAACGCAAGGTTAAAAATCTTACCGAAGAATCAAAGCAGCACTATTTCAGCAGTGTAAACGGGAAACAGGGAAGTTCGCGTCTTCATGAATTCATGGAGCGCAAAAATCGCACGGGCGAACTCGGTGCCCGCCTGAACAGCGTCAACTCTCGCGCTTCTACTAACAGCAACTTTACTCCTGTCAGCGCGGTAGCGCAGTCCTCAGCTATTTTTGCCTCGCCTCAGCCCATGGTTGGTGTAACCCAGAGTAAGAACAGCTATTCAACAATTCAGCCAGGCTTCATCGCTGCCCAGAACGCTGCAGATAACGACAGCTTGTCGTTGTCATATTCGGCTGCCTCTGTTCATATGACGCAGGCGCCCCGAGAAATATCGGTCGACCAGGAACGCGAACTTGAAAGAAAATATTCGCTGAGCAAGTCTTATCTTGATCGCGGACTGATCAAAGAAGCGGCGCAGGAACTTAATACCATCATTAACAGTGCTCCCGAATCATCCATGGTGTCGCGGCAGTCGCGCAACCTTCTGCTCAGGGTGAAAAAAGAGATAGAAGAGAAAAGCTCACAAAAAGCGGGCACTCATCGTGATATGGGTAAAGACTTTTTCAGATCAGGCCAGTATTCGATGGCCGAAGTCGAATTTAACAAGTCACTGAGTCTTGACCCCGAAAATGCCGAAGTTTACAAAGATCTTGCCTTGCTGTACTACAACCAGAATCGCTACCAGGAAGCCTTTGAACAGAGCAAGCGCGCTATTGCGCTGAATAGAACACTTAAAGAGGCCTACGTGGTTCTGGCATCTCTGTATGCAAAAAAAGGCCGCCCTGATGACGCTTTGCGAACTCTGCGTATGGTTAAAGAAGTTTCAACACGCCGTGATGCAGTAGATGAGCTGGCCGAAAAGATGATGGCATCTCTCGCCAGCCAGTGACACCATGAAAATTTTCGAAGATGGAACAATTCTGCTGGGTTTCTCTGATTCAGGCGATGGCGATCTGTCGTTTTATAATCAGGACTCTGCCCGCGCAGAGAGAGCCTGGAAAAGCCTGGATACCGTCAGAAAAAATGCTCTGACCCTGCCGGCATGGGCGATTCAGGTGCATGGCAACCGCGTGCTGCCGGTCAAGAAATTTTCAAAAGATCTGTTGAGCGAACAGGCCGATGCTCTTATCACCAGCCTAAAAGACCAGCCGGTCGGTGTATTCTCAGCGGACTGCCTGCCAGTAATTATTTATAACGAAAGAGTTTGCGCAGCAGTTCATGCGGGCTGGCGCAGTACCAGGCAGAATATCGTGGCAGAGACTGTGAAAGCCTTTTCCGAACATTACTCCGAAAATGCAGCGAGTCTCAAGGCTTATATTGGCCCGTGTATCGGTCAGTGCTGTCTTGAGATGGGAGATGAGGTCTACGAAGAATTCGTTGGCGAAAATTCTGATTACGCGGCATTTTTTGTGCGCCGCCAGAAATGGCACCTTGATATGCGCGCACTTAACCGGTTTCAGCTGGTAAGATCTGGCGTCGCTAATGAAAATATCAGCGATCTCGCTAGCTGCACGTTCTGTCATGCCGATGAATACTATTCATTTCGCCGGCAACGCCAACGCAATGGCAGTATGTTTTCTTTCGTTGTGAATCGCAACAACAATTAAATGTTGTTTTTACACTAATTACTTTAGGACCGTTTGACGATGACTAAAGAGAAATTTTGTCAGGTCAACCTGCAAAGGAGAATGACTATGTGGAAGAAGGTTGTGCCCAGAAAAACCGGGCGTAACATCATGGCGGCGGCACTGCTGCTCATGCTGTTCACTTTGTTCGGATGCACTACCGGGGTCAAAAGAGACGCCGGTCTTACAGACTTTGAAGCGCCAGGCATACCGCAGAATGTTACGGCGATTGGGAAAGAGCGCGCCGTGCTGGTCAACTGGTCAGCCAGTACCGAACCAGACCTGGTCGGTTATCGGCTTTACCGGTCGAGCAGTTCTGGCGGCCCATTCACGCTTATTGCCACGATTGGCACTCAGCCGGCGCCGTCATATCTTGACAACGATCAGCAGAATGGTCTGGTCAACGATCAGTATTACTTTTACAAGATTTCTGCTTTCGATACGCAGGGAAAAGAATCTGATCTGTCGCGCACCAACTCTATTCAGGCCAGAGCTGGTCTTCCCGCCGAGCAGCGCCCGCCGCGTGTTGTCAATATAAAGGCAAGAGCCTCTATTGAAGCGGTTTATGTCGCCTGGGATAAAGTGACCACCAGTCACATCAAGGGCTATAACATTTATCGCGGTCTTTCAACCAGCGCCGGCGGCGTTCAGTGGGTTTCGTCAGTTCCCCAGGATACTCCGGGATTTGTAGATACCTCGATCAGCAAGTCTTCTGCCGAGCAATATACTTACATTATCCGCACGTTCAACGAAAACTATACCGAAAGTGAAAACTCTGATCCAATTCAGGTAACCCTGCGTTCTGGTGACGATACGATTCCGACCTCGCCATACGGGCTTTCGGTCAGTATGGATACTGATCCGATCGTCAGCTGGAGCAAGCCGCTGGTAAACGAAGATGGCTCTAACATCTTCTCCGGCCAGAACCCGACGCTTGACATTGACTCTTACCTGATTTTCAGAGCCAATTCAAATGATGCGCTCTTTTCGCTGATTGGTATTGTTGAAGATAATGGCACTGCCAATCTCACTCAGACCTTCAAAGACATCAACGGCACGCCTTACAACCTGTTCGCAATAAGAGTTGTTGATCGCAATGGCAACGTCAGCAAGATGAGTTCTATTACAACTCAGGCTTCCGATGCTGATATTCCGGCTGTTCCAAGAAATGTTAAGGCCTGGGCATCGAGCGCTACTGAATCTGGCATCAAGCTGGCCTGGGATTCGGCCAAAAATGCGGTAAGCTATAACATTTACTTCTCTACAGTTGCCGACGGTGGTTACACCAAGATGCTGACCAGTCAGCCGCAGTGGAATGAAGCTTCTCCTTATGTTATCAACGCCTACCCGAGTTCGTTCAACCAGAACCCTGACAAGAAGGGTCAGAAGCTTGAATTTGGTATTCCTTACTTCTTCAAGGTGTCCGCGGTCAGCTCTTCTGGCAAAGAAAGCGAACTCACTCCCTATGTTAAGTCTTATCCAGGTGGCATGTTTGTCGCGATTCTCGAAGGCGAGAACCCGAACTGGGAATTTGATGATGTTGCCAACGATAACCTGAATCACTTTTATGTTGTCTACACCTCAAAAGATTATCCTGAAATAAACTACTACTCTGGAGCTGGCTCAGCTCTTCTGGTTCCTTCTACTGTTGGCATTCCAGGATCGGGAGACCGGTTCCGCTATGGTGCAGGCAACCTGCTCTCTTCTGATTACTTCAGACTGCCGGCGCCATCAACCGGGGCCTATCGTTATAATGTCTATGCCTACTATTTCCCACATCCGACTTCTGGTAACTGGCGCGTATCGATCAGAGAAAACGGCATTCTCTCTTCGACACTGCTTGAGAAAGACCTCAATGGCTATAATACAATAGCCAAGGGGCGGTCGAGCATGGCTCTTGGTCAGATCCAGATCAATGCCGGGGTTAACGGAGTCGATATCGACCTGACTGCTATTAACGCAGGCTCAGGCGGTAACGCTACTCTTTTCCTCGATTGTCTGGTGTTTGTGCGCATGATGTAGTTTTATCAGAAAGGTCGCCTCCCGAAAGGGGTGGCGGCCTTTTCTGTTTTAGATTAATTTTTGCCTCTCTAATTATTTGAAAATGGAGTTTTGCGGTGCTATAATCTTAGCGCATTCAAATATTTTAGCGGAGGCATTATGCACCTGAAAAAACAGCGCGTAAGCGCTTTGTTTATTTTTCTTTTAATCGGTGGGATGTTTATCACCACCTGTTTCGCCCAGGCTCCTGAAGACATTTTGGCCGAAGTTGGCGATGTTAAGATAACCCGTGCTGATTTTGATAAAGAACTCGCAACCTTTGTTGCAATGGCCAACCCACAGGCAGCCGAGCATTTTGCTACAAAAGAAGGCAGACAGGGTTTCCTTGGTCAGGTTGCCGAAATCCACGCTCTGCAGAAAAAAGCTGAACAGCAGGGTTTCAACAAGGGTGAAAAGTACGAAGCCGCCTACCATGAAATGGCTGTGGCAAGACTGGCAGATGAGGCTATGCAGAGTCTGGTTGAAGGCGCCAAAGTTACTGCAGTCGAAACAAAAGAATTCTACGACAAGAATATCGCATCTTACACTGACCCGGTGCAGTATCATGTGTTTCAGATCGTCGTAAACACTGCCGAAAAAGCTGCCGAGATCAAAAAGAAACTGGCCGCTGGTGGCTCGTTCATCGATCTGGCAAAAGCTGAATCAATCGACAAGCTTAAAGACGCCGGTGGCGACAAAGGCTTTGTCAGCGTCGCCGATCTTGAAGAAAACATCGGCAAGACTCTTGCATCTCTCAAAAAAGATGAAGTTTCCGCACCCATACAGATGGACGAAGACCTTTTCATGCTGGTAAAATACATTGATAAAAAAGATGCCGCTCCGAAAGCTTTTGCCTCTATCTCGGCGCAGATCGAACGCGATCTTCTCGCCAACAAGCAGCGCGCTATCTACGAGACCGAAATTGCCAAGCTCAAAAAGGAACTGGCCTTCGAAATGAATGCGTCGGCTGCTGAGTCGCTGCGCAAAGAGTCACTCTCTGACGCAGAAAAGAATGCTGTTCTTTTTAAAATGACCGGCAAGGAAGTTAAGGTTTCTGAAGTCGAAGCAGAATTAGAGCAGATTCCACCGTTTATTCGTCCGCAAATACTTTCTGGTGAAGGCCTCAATGACTTTCTAAAACAGTTTTATTCAAGATATCTGGCTTTTGCCAACGTCGAGAAGAATTTTGCTGAACTCTCCAAGAAATACCCGGAAATAATCAATGATGCAGCCAGACGCACCGTTATCAGATTTCTTCTTGATGACAAAATTGGCGCAATCAAACTCGAAGACAGTGATATCGAGGATTATTACAAGAAAAACCTCGCCCAGTTTAACACCCCGGCGCAGATGCGCGCGCACCACATCCTCGTAAAAGAAGAAGCCGAAGCCAAAGAGTTGTTCGCAACGCTCGAAAAAGACCCGACTAAATTTTCTGATATTGCCCGTGAAAAGTCGGTTTGTCCTTCTGGCAAACAGGGCGGCGGCGACCTCGGAACCTTTGGCGAAGGCCAGATGGTTGCAGAATTTGACGAAGTGTGCAAGACTGCCGAAATTGGCAAACTTGTCGGTCCGGTTAAAACACAGTTTGGTTTTCACATCATACGCGTTGATGAGCGCCAGGCTGCAGGTGTTATGAAGCTTGAAGAAGTGCGCGAGCAGATTCGCAGCAAGCTGATGCCCGAAAAACAGCGCGAAGTATTTACAAAACTTGTTGAAGAATTAAAAAAAGAGTTTAACGTTAAAGTATACCAGGATAAGCTTTAATTCATGCAGAAAAAGTCCTCGGCAGCCCTTAACCTGCTGCCCAGCAAATCTAACATCGACTCCCTCGGAGGAACCATGCCATATTTATACCATGTTATAACCCTGGCTCTTGGTCTTCTCATCGGGTATTTCATCTCCAACCACCTAATTCGGAAAAGCAGCCAGAACGTTCTGACCGCAGCCGAAGACCAGAAAAAAGAAATTCTTGATGAAGCCAGAGCTAACGCGCAAAAAGAACTACAGAAAGCGCAAAAAAAAGCCAAGGAAATTCGCGACAAGGAAATTCAGGACAAGAAAAATTCTGAG
This sequence comes from Candidatus Riflebacteria bacterium HGW-Riflebacteria-1, assembly GCA_002839445.1. GTDB lineage: Bacteria > Muiribacteriota > Ozemobacteria > Ozemobacterales > Ozemobacteraceae > Rifleibacterium. The sequence continues at coordinate 225,836 of PGYB01000003.1, read as the reverse complement.
CGGGATTCCGCCAAAAAACGTGCTGAGCTCGACAAACTTGAAGCTCATCTGACCAGTCGTATCGAAAAGGTTGACGCGCGTGCCGATACTCTCGAAAAACGTGCTGACAACCTGCGAGAAAAAGAGAGCGAGCTCGACAGACTCCGCCAGAACAGTCTCGAAGTCATCGAGCAGCAGAAAAAAGAACTTGAGCGCGTTGCCGGTATGACTCCAGAACAGGCAAAAGAGCAGCTCATGAAAAAGATCGAAGACGAGCTGCAGTATGATATCGCGCTCAAAGTGAATGAAGCCGAGCAGAAAATCAAGAGTACTGCCGACAAAAAATCGCGCGAGATTCTTGCTACTTCTATTCAGCGCTGCGCTACCGATCACACGATCGACCCGATTGTGACTGTGGTTGAATTGCCCAGCGAAGAAATGAAGGGCCGCATTATCGGTCGTGAGGGCCGTAACATCAGAGCATTCGAAAATCTCACCGGTGTCGATGTGATTATCGATGACACCCCTGAAGCTGTTGTTCTTTCTTCGTTTGACCCGATCAAGCGCGAGATTGCCAGAGTTACTCTCGAAAATCTTACTCTTGACGGCAGAATTCACCCGGCAAAAATTGAAGAGCTCTACGAAAGAGCCCAGAAAGAAGTTCACCTGCGCATCAAAGAAGCAGGCGAACAGACTATGCTGGCTCTCGGCATTCAGAGCATTCACCAGGAACTCGTCGAAATAGTCGGTCGCCTGAACTATCGAACTTCCTATGGCCAGAACGTTCTGCAACATTCTATCGAAGTGGCTAATCTGGCAAGCAACCTGGCTGCTGAGATCGGCGCTGATATTCAGCTTGCGCGTCGCGCCGGTTTGCTGCACGATATTGGCAAAGTTATCGAAAGCGACGAAGGCAACCATGCCAAGCTCGGCGGTGATTTTGCACGAAAATACCAGGAATCCGCCAAGGTAGTCAACGCGATTGCCGCGCATCATGAAGATGTGCCGTTCGAGACCCCGGAAGCGGTGCTGATCGCTGCTGCCGATGCCATATCTGCCTCGCGCCGTGGCGCACGCAGTGAGTCTCTCGAAGCCTACATCAAGCGCCTTGTCGATCTTGAAACCATCGCCAAAAGCTTTAAGGGCGTTTCTTCTGCGTATGCCATTCAGGCCGGTCGCGAAATCCGCGTCATGGTTACCCCTGAAGAAATTGATGATATTTCGGCACCCAAGGTTTGCCGCGACATCGTTAAGAAGATCGAAAGCGACATGGAATACCCGGGTCAGGTGAAAGTAGTTCTGATTCGTGAAACCCGCAGCGTCGAAATCGCTCACTGACAATAGCTGAACATTGGCTGCCCCCGGGGCGATATCGTTCCGGGGGCAGTTTTGCAACAAAATGAAGATAATATTTATCGGTGATATCTACGGCAAAACAGGTCGCGACACGCTTAAACGCCAGTTGCCGCTGCTGCGACAGCGCTATGCGCCTGACTGGGTTATTGCCAACGGCGAGAATGTTACCGCCGGCAACGGGTTGTCGGCCAAACATGCGCGATTTATCAAGGATTGCGGTGTCGATATTATAACTACCGGCAATCATATCTTTTCACGCATCGACTGGCCTGATGTTTTGCAGAAACAAGATTATGTGCTGCGCCCGCACAACATGATTGCTGAATCGGCCGCGGGCAGCGGGTGCCGGGTTTTTAACCATAATGGCAAGACTCTGGCGGTAATCAACCTTGCCGGGCGCGTGTTTATGGAGGCAGCCTTGTGTCCTTTTGCCGTCTTCGATCGTCTCATAGCCAGCTTGCCAGTCGGCGCGCCTGTGTTTGTTGACTTTCATGCCGAAGCAACCTCTGAAAAGCTTGCCTTCTTCTGGCACGCAAATTGTCGTGTCGCGGCGGTAGCAGCAACGCATACACACGTGCAGACCTCTGATGAGAGAATTCTTCCTGGCGGCAAAACCGCAGTAATAACCGATGCTGGCATGACCGGCGCTCTCGACGGTATTATTGGGGTCGATCGCGCCACCGTCGTCGGGCGTTTTATTACGGGTTACTCAGAAAAATTTTTGTGCGCGCCCGGGCCCGGCAAGATAGAGGGTATAGTTGTCGAAATCGGCGCAGACGGCTTTGCAACCAGCATAGAACGCTTCAGGTTTGTCGAAGAGTCTTAACTTAAGCTTTTGCAGCGGCTTTGGCGACTTCTGCCATTATCAATTCGAGATACGAAGTTAAAAATTCTTCGCTCTGAAATCCGGCAAGCGCTTCGACTATTTCACCCTGTGCAAAAAGAACTGTTGTTGGCAGGGTCCGCGCCGCAAAACGGTCAGAAAGTTCTGTTTGCGCGTCGACATCGATAATTTCTATCAGCACTTTTCCGGCGTAGGTTTTTGCCAGCGCCTCTATTATCGGCTTTTGCAGCGTGCATGGGCGGCACCAGTCGGCGGTGAATGTGATCATCGCTGTGCTTTTCTTTTCGATTATTTCCTGGTCAAAATTGTTGTTGTCGATCATCAGTTTACAACCCCATGTTTATGCTGCAATTTGAGTTTGTCTGCTCATCAAAGTTACTGTATAATACCAGACGATTTGTTAAAAATCGACAGGCAAATTTGGAGCAGCAGTTGAACATACTTCGTTACATGGATCAGATTCGCCGGCTGATGGCTGATCGCGGCGTCTGCGAGGTTCCTCAATATCCTGAACCCTTACAGCGGGTCTGGTATCATCCTGACTTGCTGGTAACGGCGCGGAGCGGTTCGCCTGCCCACTGTTTCTGCTTTCAAACCATCTGGAACCGCGGCACTGGAGCAGCGGCAGGTTGCGACAGCTGCACGCCTGCCTTCGTTTGGCTGATGGACTGCTCTGAGAAAAATTTCAGCGCAGCTGTAGCTGACTTTATAAGTGACCTCCACTTTGCTATGACCAACAGCCGCGAAGACTCTGGATTTGCCCTGATTGCCGACCGTTGTCAGGGTGGCGCTGTCCGCGACCGTGGCTGCTGCTGGCAGCTTCTTTACTATGGCGTAAGCTGTGGCCAGATATGTCTGTTTTCAGAAATGTTTTTTCAGCCGCTTGCCAGGCCGGCAGTCATAATGGTGCTTGATCTGGCAAAATTGCCAGGTCTGCATGATCCCAAAAGTCTTGGCCAGCCCGTTCTGTGGGGTAATGGCGCTGTCGCTTCAGATATGCTGGCGTTGCGAGCATGGCAATTAAGGTCGTCGGCAGATGTTAATCAGCAGAAGCACGCAGACAGTGGCATGGAGCTGTGTCGCCTCATTTCCCGTCTAAACTCCGGAATTGTTGATTCATCAAAAGATAGTGAAGCGCTGAAACAGTTGTCGGCGAGCGTCAGTGAGGCCGTTCAACAGTTGTTGAGCGAGCGTTCCGCGAACAAGGTGGTTGTCAGAGATGACAAGAAATAGCTCGTTAGTGATTAAGCTGCTGCTGGTACTGCTCATTTTGCTGTTTCCGGTTTTTTCTTCTGCTGCTGAAATCGGTGTTATCACAGTAGAAAAGCTTTTTGATACCATGGAAAAGCGTAGCGAAAAAATCGATGCCATGCTGGCACGGGTCAGGCTGAGCAACCTGGTTGCGAGCAAGACAGTGGCGCTGTCAATCAAGAGTCCCGACAAGTTTGCCATTGAATTTGATGATGGTAGTGTGCAGGCCTTTTTTAATGGTCAGAAGCTGTGGATCTACGTTAAGGTGATCAACGAAGTTTTTTATCATTTTTCAGAATCACAGGGCTTTATGTCATCATATTTTAACTGGTTCAGTCCAAAAAAGCTTTTTACCAGCCTGACCCGCAAAACCCTGTTTTCGCTTTTCGAAGTGAATCTGTTTAAAACTGAGAGTAGAGATGATTCTTACACTTATTATTCGCTCAAATTTTCCCCCAGAATGCAGAGCGTTTTTAAAAATGTGTTTGAAGTTGGCCATTATCACATGGTTTTCTCGACAAGAAACTACCTGCCGGTCGAAGTCGTTGAGTTCGACTCCGCCGGCAAAGAGCGCGGACGTCTGCTGGTGCTTGAATACCGGCTTAATGAAATGTTACCTGATAGCTATTTCGACTTTAACCCCCCGGAATCAGCTTCAATGGTGCCAGTAAGCGTTATTCTGGCACAAAAAATCGAGCAATCAGCCTCTGTTATCGTTGACCGCCTCAAAGACGCAGCCAATAAAATTAAAAACACGCTCTGGGATTGGAGTTTCTAAGATGCCAGAATTTAGAAAAAAGTTGACCAGCCTCGAGATCGAAACCGGGATTCTGAGCTGGTCTGCCGACTATGATGCACAGTTGCGCGCTGTAATTCCAGCCACGCTGGTTTTTGATCTGATTTATGATGGTCAGGAATTCGCAAATCTTTCTGTTGAATGGGAAAAACGCAACCTTTTTATCGGGCAACCCCTTTCGATGGCCGCCGCTGCTTCAGAAATTGTGCTGATCGGGGCGCGTGATAAGGGAGCGCAGGTGCATTGCCAGATATTCGCACCCCAGGAAAAAATGGTCATCAGAAAGCGCCTGTCGCATCAGGAGCATAATGGCCGTTATCTCAAGTGGTTCGCGCGCGAAGATGAGCTGTACGCACGTCTCTTTGCGAGCCGCGACAGTTTTATCGTTGAAATTTCCGGCAAGCGCTTTAAAGGCCGCATTCCTGACTTTGAACGGCGAAAGCTCATGATCGGTGAATTGTTGCGCGGATTCTCGCCAGGTGATGACCTGCTGATACATTGGCATCATGCCAAAGGTGAATCCGTACTCGTTATTGAGCGCGAAGATTTGCCCGGTCGACCACTGCCTGACGGATCAACGCCGTTACGCGCTCTGGTAGCCAGACTGCTTTCGCGCCCGCTGGGCGAATTCAACGACGGTGAAGTCAAGGGGCTGATCGTTCTTCTTGAAGAAAACAAGAAGCTCTGGGAGAGAATCGCGAATTTTCAGGAAGAAAATCGTCGGCTGAAAGAGCAGGTCAACATGCTTGAATCGCTATTCGAGCAGTTTACTTCGAACAGTTTTTTTTATTCTAAAAAAGAGTTTGAATCGTGGGTGGCCGAGCATTCATCGCTTTTCGAGAAGGGAATGCGCGTCATTCATCGCAATTACACCGTTAACATGCCGGGAGGCCGAAAGCGTCGCATAGACCTGCTGTGCCAGGACAGAAAAGGCGTCCTGGTCGCCATTCAGGCCCTTTTTAGTCCAGACTCGGCTCAAATAAGCGAAGCGCTTGAACTTATTGATCATTTGCGCGCGAATATTGAGGCTTTTGGCAGCGAGTTGACCGAGGGGCAGTTCAAAGCTGCAGGCATCAGGGGTATGGTGATTGCCAATTACGAAAAGACAGATCTGGTTGAACAGTGCCTGCAGAAACAGGTTAAGCTATGCCTGGTTAAAACTGGCTGTCTGATAGATTTACTGGAGTAACTGATAAGTTGAAAAAGACAAGCGATAACTGGTTGAACGATCTTAGAAGAGAGAGACTGCAGGGATCATCACGAAATCCCGGCGCCGCGGCCCTGATGTCATTCTTTATCATGGGTATGGGTCAGATTTATGCCGGGCACATTGACCGTGGCATAGCGCTGATGGGCTGTTATTTTTCGGGAATATTCGCGGCTTATAGCCTTTATAACAATGGCCTGCTTTACGAAGCCCTTTTTCCATATCTCGGTGCGCATCTGCTGGTAATGGGCTGTTATGTCGCTTCAGTTGTTTTTATTCTTTTGTGGATCTATAATATTAAAGATGCTTATTATCTGTCGCTGTTTTCAAGCTTTAGAGACTGGTTCGAAGTAGAGCGTATTTTGCTGCCAATGCTCAAAGAGCAGTCGAGTGGCTTGCTGACTGGTCCCACTGTCAACGCTGACCTTCTCGAAGATAACAGCGACGATTATGAACCGGCTCAGACCCATACTACTGCGACGCCAGCAACTGACTCGTCTTTCGCCGCTGCCGATGAAGCCGCTCCAACAATAGCTTCTGTTGCCGCGGATGCTGAAGAAGCTGATGTGCTTGAGTTTCGAGTCGATCGCAAGACGCAGCCGAAAAAACTCGAAAAGAGACGTGAGGAAGAAAAGTCTGAAGCCGCGCACGTGGTTTCAGGTCGGGATTTTGAGGCTGTCGGCTCGTATGGCAGTTCATGGCGCCTTTATGCCGGCCTCATAGCTATTTTTGTACTGATTGGTATATGGTTTAACAACCGGCAGGTTGATGGCGTTGCCAGGCCTGGTGGCGATTCGACCACGCTGTTCACAGTTTCGGCCGACCTTGGCAAAAAATCTGACACCGGGCTGACTGATATTACGCTGCCAGATTCGCAGCTTTCTGATGTTGCAGCAACGTCGTCTGATTCGACAATGTTTGCTGCAGGCGTGGTTGCCGGCAATAGTCAACAGACCTCAATAGATTCTGTTCAGTCGCCGGTGGCGGTTGGGCAAGGCTCTGCTTCGCAGGGTCGTCCTGATGCCTCTGTCGGAGAATCGTCAGCCCAGATTGTTGAAAATACATCTCCACAAAAGCCAGAAGAACCGCCATTTATGAAAGGTCTTGAACTGGTGCGTAACGGCAGCGTAACGGAGGCGGCAGTTCTTTTTGAAGACGATCTGAAGCGGTCTGAGCCGACGGAAGACAGCTGGAAAGTTGTTTTGAACACTTTTTACCGCGTTGACAACAAGGTCGCCTATGAAATTAATTTGCGCCGTTACCTGAAAAAATACAGCGGTGATGCTGCTGCCTGGTTTAATCTTGGCAAGCTGTTGTATGATCGTAATGAGCTTGTTCAGGCTGCCCAGGCTATTGCTGGCGGGCTTAAGGCTGAGCCCGACAACGTGCGCGGCAACTTTTTGCTCGGCTCAATCTACAGCGATCTAAGACTCCATGATGATTCGGCCACATACCTGCTGCGTGCCGTAAATCTTGAACCCTTGAATATTGATTTTAACCGGCAGTTGGCCCGGGCTCTTGTCGCAGCTGGCAAACCAAAAGAAGCCGTAAAATACTACCAGCGGGTAAACAGCCTGGCGCCTGACGACAAAGAGGCCAGACAGGCAATTGCAGCCTCCCGCCCGGAAATGGCGATGGCATTCAGCGCCGACGAAACCGATGACAATCAGGTTCTCGTCGTAATGGGCAAGAGCGAGTCCAGACTCATTGAAAGAAACCGCGAAGAAGCTCCTATTCAGCAGATGGGCACTGTATTGTATCAAGGTAATGAATCCGGTAATGATGCGATTGATGAACCAGAGACTATTGTCGTCGAATCTGTACCTGATGCGAAGCCGACTCCTGTTCCAGCTGTCAATGCTCAGCCTCAGCCTGTTAAAGTGCCAGAGCCGGCAATTCCACAGGTAAAAGCCCCGGAAATGCAGACTCCAGAGGTAAAAATCCCAGAGACAAAGGCTCCAGAGACAAAGGCTCCAGAGACAAAGGCTCCAGAGACTAAGCCTCCAGCAGCTGTTGAGATCGCTGTTAAGCCTGAAATAGCAGCAAAGACGCCTCCCGAAGCCGAACTTGCGAAAAACAACGAGATAGCTGTTGCCGCGAGCGTAAAAGCCAGTGGTCTTTCTTCTCTGGAAGCAGAACCTGCGAAGCTGGAAGAAAAAAGGAATGATTTTCGCGATGCGATTGCTACAGCTGAAGATACCAGAAAAAAGAAGTCGCCCAAAGCCAGTCGCATTGAAGAATTCAGACAGAAAGGCTCTTACGAGTTTTCGCGCGGCAACTGGGAAGCCGCCTTGCCCCATTATCTGAATATTCTCAAAGAGAAGAAAGACGCGCAGACTTACGACATTGTCAGTCTTATATTTGAGAAATTGTCGATGAATCGCGACGCTTTTGACGCGATAGAGCATGCTTATAGACTGGGCATGCGCGACTCTTCGACTCTGGCCAAGCTTGGCCGGCTGGCCGAGCTTAATGGTGACTATAATAAGGGTGAGTACTATCTTTATCACGCTTTGCAGAAAATTCCGCATCGCGTCGACCTTCGCATAAGATACGCGAGATGTCTCGAAGCAAACGGCAGAGAACCGATAGCATTAAAAGAACTCGAAAAGATAGTTCGGGGTAGCGGTGACTCATACGCGGTCAGAAGACGAGCCGAACTCGAAATGCAGAGAATCAGGAGCGGAAAACCTTAACAGCAACAGGAAGAGTTAATGCCAGAATCATCATTAGACGCACTTGCCCACGAACTCGAAGCTTTTCGAAGCTCAATGCAGCAGTTACAAAAAATTGTCGCCGAATCTCAGAATAAGCAGGCCAGACAGGGCGATCTTGTTTCCAGCCTGGCAGATCTCGAAAATGTTTTGATTGCCGCCTCTGCAACCATGACGCCGCACGTTTCTGAAATGGCGCGCTCCGCCTTTAAGAAATTGCAGAGTTCACTTGGAGTTTATTCGCAGCCCGAAGATCATGAACTGCTGCAGGTCTGCTCAAGACTCAGCGTGCAGGGCGACTCAATTTTCAAACGGGTTGGCACTATGCTGCGTATCATGAATTCCCCTGCCAACGCGAATGGTATTATTCTCGCACAGGAAGAAGAGCGCAAACGCATTTCGCGCGAAATTCACGATGGCCCGGCGCAAACATTGGCCAGTCTTACCATGCGTATTGACTATTGCCTCGAACAGACGGGGCTTCCGACACCTCTGGTCGATGAACTTAAGGAACTCAAAGAGACTGTAATCAGGAGTCTCAAAGATATCAGACGATTTATTTTTGATCTGAGGCCTATGGCTCTTGACGATCTTGGGTTGCTGCCGACTCTTGAACAGTTTATCAGCGGTTTTAAGAATCGTACCGGCGTTCCGGTATATGTAGACACTGATGGCGAGCACGAGTTTCTCGGTGCCGAAAGAGAACTCGCTGTTTTTCGCGTAATTCAGGAAGCGACTAACAACGCATTGAAGCACTCAAACCCCGTTTCAGTGCATATTTTTCTGAAGTTTGACGCCAGAAAACAGCGGTTGTCTGTAGTCATAAAAGACGACGGCTGCGGATTTGACGTTGCTGAGACGAGAAGAAAATACGGTAACCTGAAGAAGCTCGGCCTGATCAGCATGGAAGAGAGAGTGCGCCTGTCAGGCGGTGAGTTCACCATTGTTTCTGATTCTGGCACCGGCACCGTCGTTTCATTCTGGGTTCCACTGGGTTAACGAGGTAAAGCATTGCCAAGAAGCCTGCAGGGAAAGTTCATACTGATTTTTATCGCGCTGGTGATTGTCACCAACGGCCTTTTTGCTGTGGTCGGCTTTTCGCGCGAGAACATCTATACTGCCAACGAGGCTGTCGAAGCCGCCACTTTTCTAGGCAACATACTGCAGCGCCCGGCAATTGCCTATTTTGATCACGGCGGCTCCGATATACTCGAAAGAGTTCACACCCTGCGTACCGGCATTTCCATGCAGCTTAAGATCACTCTCTATGACGCCAACTGGTGGCGTTTGTGGGGCGATGAAACCCGCATACCTCCCGAAGGTTTTCCTGATATTCTCAAGGTCAGGCCGGGCATGCAATTGAATGGCAGCGGCATGATCGACCGCGAGATACTGTTTCCGCTGACAGCCGAAAACCGCGTTCTCGGCGTGATTGGCATCGGCATTCCTCGCGCTGATCTTATAAGAGTGCGCAACAGCGCCAGCGAGTTCACACTGATTCTCGTGCTTGGCTGCATTATTGGTATCTCCGCTGCTGTTCTTCTGTCGCGTTCTCTACTTGAGCAACTTGAACAGCTGACTAATGCTATAGAATCATTTGGCGGCGGCGACTATTCGGTGCAGGTTATCAATAACGGAACTGGCGAACTCAAAGATCTGGCGGATTCGTTCAATCGCATGGCGCTGACTGTTCAGGAAACTTTTCGCGAAAATCTGCAGCGCAACCGGGTTATAGACGAGAAACTGCAGGAGTTATGGGAAATCTACGAGCTGACGCGCAATATGAGCCTGAGCGTAGAATTTGCGGTTATTCTTGAAAAATTTCTTGAAAAGGCGCAAACCCTTTCATTCAGCTGTTGCGGGCAGATCGTTCTGCAGAACAGATACAGCCAGAAGCTTGAGTCGGTAGTGTCTGGCGAACAGTTGCTGCCTGTCGCGCACCATGAAGTTTATGAAAACGCGCTTAACAGCTGTTTTCTCGATGGCAGCTTTAAAGAGGTCGAGCATGAGAACTGTTCAATGATTTTTGTGCCGCTGATTGCTGCCAATCGAGTCAGGGGTATCCTCTTTCTCAGCAAGAACGATCGCCATGGCTACTCAGACGGGGTCAGGCGTTTTCTCGAAACCATTGCGCCAGTTGCGGCTTCCTTGATCGAGAATGCCTCGCTTTATGAAGAGCTGGCAATCTGGAACCAGCACATGAAGAACATTCTGGCGAGCATAAATTCAGGGCTTTTCGCGGTAGATCACAAGGCGCATTTTCTCGTTAACAATGATCAACTCTGTAATATTACCGGTGCTGGCAGTTTCAGCTTCACTGGCGCGAGTCTGCGCAGTTTTTGTGAGCAGATACCTGATCAGGCATTTGCGGCCGAACTTGCAGCAACCGTTGAGAGCTATCTGAGCCGAATTCTGGTAAAGGAATGCGAAGAATCAAGGGTTTGCAAAGAATTCGAAGTCAATACTGGTGCCGCCCGCCGGGTTGTCGAGATATTGCTGACACCGCTTTATTCTGATTCTGATGTGCGAGGCGCTGTGACGGTAATCAATGACATCAGTGAGCAGAAAAATCGCGAACAGCAGATGGTCGAGGCTGAAAAATGGGCTGTGCTCGGTCGCCTTGCGGCTTCGGTTGCGCATGAAATCAGAAATCCTCTGGTGGCTATCCAGAGCCTGGTAGAAATTATTGGCGAAGAAGTGCAGGGCGACCTGAAAGAGCATGCCCGCGTCGTTCTCGGCGAAGTTTTCAGGCTTAATCGGGTTGTTGCTGAACTTCTCAGCATGGTGCGGCCAGAAAGAGCAAATTTGCGCAGATGCAATCTCAAGGATATAATAAGTGAGTTGCTGCTGCTGGTAAGACACGAAGCTGCTCGCAGCAGCGTCAGACTGGTCATCAACACGCCCGAAGAAATCCGCCAGACCAGTGTTGATGCTGAAAAAATCAAACAGGCGATTCTCAATGTTCTGTTAAATGGAATTCAGGCAATGAAAGATGGTGGTCAGATCGAAATCGGGTTGGCCGAAGATGCCGGTAAACTCAGTATCTCAATAGCCAACAATGGACCCGAGATCCCCGAGGAGCTTCGCGAGAGAGTGTTTGAGCCGTTCTTTACGACCAAAGTCAGTGGCACTGGACTCGGCCTGGCAATTTCCCGCAAGATCGTCGAACTGCATGGCGGGCAGATGGTTCTCACCTCGAATGCACAACGGACAGAATTTAAAATTATACTTCCGCATGGAGACGCTAATGGTTAGGCCTACAGATAAAAAGGGCAGAAGGCCGTCTATTCTGCTGGTAGACGACGAAGCTTCAGTGCTGTACACGCTCGAAGCAATTCTTAAACCCGAAGGATACCTGGTTGCCCGCGCATCATCTGCCGAAGAGGCTTATGTGCTTTTTCAGGCCGAGCAGTTCGACCTGGTAATTACTGACCTGACCATGCCTGGCGACTCAGGCATGACACTTCTCGAAAAGCTTCTTGTCATGAAACCTGAAATTCTCGTGATCATGATTACAGCCTATGGCTCAGAGGCTGTAGCTGTCGAAGCGATGAAGCGTGGCGCCTATGATTACATGCCGAAGCCGTTTTCGAATGACGAATTGCGTCTGACGGTAAGGCGCGCGCTCGAAAAGGTCTCTCTGCGTGTCGAGAATCAGCAGCTCAGGCAGCAATTGCATCAGCGTGAGGGCCTCGCCGCACTTATTGGCGCTAGCGAATGCATGCAGAATATTTACGACCTGATCGAAAGGGTCGGCCCTAACGATGTTACCGTGCTGATTACCGGAGAATCAGGCACCGGCAAAGAACTGGTGGCAAATGCAATTCACGGTCACAGTGAACGGCGCACCAGCCCTTTTATCAGGGTTAATTGCGCGGCCTTGCCTGAAAACCTCATCGAAAGCGAGCTTTTTGGCTACGAGCGCGGAGCATTTACTGGCGCGATGAGCCGCCGTCTCGGCAAGTTTGAGATTGCCGATTCCGGCACTATTTTTCTCGATGAAATCGGCGAGATGAGCATGGCCACTCAGACCAAGATTTTGCGCATACTTCAGGAACGTGAATTTGAGCGCGTCGGCGGCAACCAGACCATACAGGTTGACACCCGTGTAATTACTGCCACCAACAGAGACCTGGTCAAAGGCATTGCTGATGGCACATTCAGAGAAGACCTTTATTACCGCCTCAATGTTATAAATATTCATCTGCCGCCTTTGCGCGAGCGCCTCGGTGATATTCCATCTCTCGTCGATTCTTTCGCGCGAAAGTATGCCGAAAAGCTGGGCCGCAAATACGAAGGGTTCTCAGACAGTTTCATGGGGCGACTGGTGCAGTACAGCTGGCCTGGCAACGTTCGTGAACTGCAGAATCTTATCGAAAAGGTCATCATTCTTGAAGACGAAAATGTCTTTCAGAACGATTCAAACCGCTTTTCAATGCGGTCAAGGCTCGAAAATGAAAAGTTCATTGAAGACGGTATGATGGCCATGAAATACAAAGAGGCTAAAGATCTTCTGCTCAAGAGCTTTGAGCGCAAATATTTTGAAGGACTTCTCGAAAAAGCCGGCGGCAACATGTCAGAAGCTGCCAGAATGGCTGGTATGCATCGAAAAAATCTCTATCTGAAGCTCAAAGAAACAGGGATCGAATAATCTCTCTGTGCCTGCGAATTAATTCTCTGTGGCTATTTTCAAACAAAAACTGCACGTAGTGCCGTGATTTTCTCGCGATTCAATGGTCAGGCTGGTGCCATGGCCGGCCAGAATTTTTTCGCAGATAGCGAGACCAATGCCAAGTCCGCTGGTTGGTCGCGTGTCTGATTTGACGATCTGGTAGAATGGAGTTTTGATCAACTCAAGTTTGTCGGTAGGAATGCCGCAACCGTTATCGATAACCAGTACTTTGACCAGTTTCGGCGAGTGCTGGCAGACTTTGATCATGATGCTGGCCCCGGCCGGCGAGAATTTTATCGAGTTTTCAAGCAGGTTGCACATCACCCGGTGTATAAGTTCGGGGTCAAAAATTACCGCGGGCAGATCATTTTCGTAACTCGTCTGCAGCGTTATGTTGCGGCTTTCAGCTATCGGTCGCATGGCATCAACAGTATCATTGATTCTTGGTGGCAGTTTCTGGTGAACCAGATCAAACATCAGTTTGCCGGCTTCCATTCTGGCAAAATTGAGGATCGAAGAGATCATCGAATTCAGATGCGAAGTGTTTTTAAGCGAAACCTGCACTGCCTTTGCCTGTTTCTCGGTCAGCGGGCCCATTTTCTCGCTGGCAATAAGATCGAGATAGCCTTTGATCGAGACCAGCGGCGTTTTGAGCTCGTGGCTGAGAGTGGCGAGAAACTCTGATTTGAGGCGGTCAACCTCTTCGAGCTTTTTGAGATTGGAATCTTTTTCAGCAAGTTTTTCCGACAGATTTTCAGCGACGCGCTGCGTGTATTTGGCATTAACTGCCGTTAGTGCCATGAAGGGGGGCAGGGTGGGGTGATTATCGTAGGTTCTGAGCACGATGATGTAAGTCTGTGGCGCACCCTCAGTATCGACGAACTCTATATCGACAAACACAGGGCTTGTTGGCATTGTTTTCGTATTTTCAATTGCGCTTAGTATTTGCCGACAATTCTCATCCTGCCAAAGCCGCTTTATTGCAGCTATTGATGACAACTCCTGCCGTTGGCCAGCGCGCAGAAAAACTTCTGAAAAGCTCCTGCTGGCGGTGATAATGGAAAGATCCGGTCTGAATATGACGGTAGGGAAGGTGGAATTCATAAAGAAAACCGATGTCAGCTCCTGAATTGCCTTCGCGTTGTCGGGTTCAGAAAGCTTTTGTGGGCGAAAAGAAGACGCGGCGATCACTATTGCCAGCACAACCAGAGAGATCAGCAGGCTGGCCATCAGTTATTCCCCCGCAGATGGCCTGGTTCAATCTCTTCATTTTCGATAAGTTTCTGCAGCTCTTCTGTTTTTCCGGTTTCCTGGTAGAATTGCTTGAGGCTCTCAAAACGCTCTTTGCGCAGACTTAGCCACTCAACCGGGCACTGGCTCCAGGCTATTTCAAGCAGTTGCCTTGCTTCTTCTAGTTTGCCCTGTTTCCAGTAAAGGGTGCCCAGGCTGTGGGCCACCATCAGAAGTTCGGAAAGCGGCGGAGGATCGTTTCGCCTTATGCTCTGATAGGCATCTTCGAGAAGATTTGCCGCTCTTTCAAGGTCCTGGTCAAGGCGGGTGAGAATATAGCCGACGGCATTCATCAGGCGAGGGTTTTGCGGTGATTTTTCGAGAGCTTTTTCAAAAAGTTCGAGCGCACCGGCAAAGTCATTTTTGCGCGAGAGCAGCAATCCCTGCAGGTATACGTAGTCAACGTTGTCTCTGAGCTCACTTTTAATCTCTTCGAGATACGACTGACACTTGTCAAAATTGCCGCGACCTGCCATGAGAGCCGCCAGATTGAGTCTGATCCGATCGGCAGCCTCTCTTTCGCCGCGCTCAGGCGGTATCAACATCAGCCCTTCTTCAAACATTTTTTCGGCTTCGTTCTGGTTGCCTTCCATCAGCAGAATACGGCCAAGCAGCTCGTAGACTCTTGGAACGTGATCCCACTGCAGGCTCTTAAGCGCGTATTTGTGCGCCTCAAGAATCTGGCGGCGCTCAAACAAGATTCTTGCCAGTTCGAAATTCGTGTTGAAAACATTTGGCACCATTGAATCGAGGCGCTTCAGAATATCCTGGGTCTCATCGAGACGGTTTTGCTGTTCAAGGCTCATCGCCAGGCCAAAATGCGCCTTGAGCGACTGTGGATTCGCCTGTATGGCCGTTTCAAAGGCGTGTTGACTCTCCGCAAAATTTCGCTCAGAAAGCTGCTTTTCGCCGATCGCAAGGTTAACCTGTTCCCGATGATAAGCGATCTGAAAGTTATACGCCGTGAACACATACATGGCTGGCAGGCAGATAAACACCAGCGATAGAAATGAAAACCGGCGTTTCCAGACAATGTCGCGCAGGCATGTTGAAAAATGCAGGCTGAACACGACGACCATAAAGGCGAGAAGCGGCAATATTGAAGAACTGTTGTTAAACAGTCCGTTAAAGGCAAAGGTGAACAGGGCAGCCAGAGTGACTTTAGCCATGCTGGCGGATTGTGCTGGTTTGCTGTTGCGTGATATGCTGATATACAGGTTGTGCAGGCCAAATAGCAGTATGGCGCCGGGAAACGCGTAAAGGTAGGCGGCTGATCCGATAAGCCCGCAGGCAAAAGCGATTGTGGCGACGATAATCGCTCCAGCTGCAAGATTCCACGAAAGATGGTCGTCGGCAAATGTCTTGTCCGGTTGCTGCTCAGGCTCTCTAACTTCGTTTTCGAGCGACTCTTCGCTCTGCTGCGTTTTGAATCTTCGCCAGGTTCCACAGCCATAGACGATTGCAATCAGGCTGCAGATGGCAAACAGCCCGAGAAAACCCAGCTCTCCAAGCAGTGTGACCGGCCATGAATGCGGGTCGTCGTTGAAAATCTTTATGCCGAGAGCTGTGCCGACAACCGGGCGCTGCATCGGCATCAGATAAGGAGATGCGCCTGGCCCCAGGCCCAGTAACGGATTATGCATGAAAATGGCGTAACCCATCTGCCAGAGAATAATTCTTGTTATGAACGGGTAATCGTCATAAGTGAATTTGTTCCAGGAATCCCATGGATAGGTCGATGTTGCATAGTAAACCAGGCCATGCGCGACTGTCAGAATCACGGCGATCAGCAGGCCTGAAACGAAAGGCGAGCGGCGTAGCAGGCGGCCTGGTCTGACTTCCCAGAAGCGGCCGAGAAGAAGAGTGACGCCAAAAACCAGCGTCAATAAGGCACCAGAACGACCTGCAACAATAATCGCCAGTATCTGAACAACTGTCATTACCAGAAAAATCACACGGGTACGGTTAAAGCGATATGGCTGGTTCAAACACAGGCCAAGGCTGACAATAGCAGTTGTCGAAAGAAATGCCGTGAAAAAATTCGGGTTAGAAAGGGTGCCAACCATCAGATGTTTCGAAGACCAGCTGATAACATCGTAACCGGCAAACTGAACAAGGCCATAAATTGCCATAAAAAAACCGCTTAGAACAACCATGGTCGCCACGTTGAGGTTGTCGGCCTGATGTCTGCATAAACGCAGAAAACCGGCAAGAACCATCAGGCTAAGCCAGGTCAGGGCAGTCCGCAGGCTGATAATATAGTTTGATAAAAGAGTCGCTGCCGTTATGACGGCAAACAACAGCAAAAATGCTCTGGCAAAAGGTATCTGATTTTGCCGCGGCCTGAAGAAAAGATAAATCACCGACAGCAGGCAGATCGCCACCGCTGTTGCTGAATACACCGCCCAGCCATGAAAAAGAAATGGGTCTTCAGAACCCGGGGTAATAATCCAGGGAAGAGCCGCCAGGACCGCAGAGATGGTAATGCCGCTTATCCGCAACAGATTTTTCAGTGACGCTGGTAGCATGGCTAATCTGAATAGAGCAGCATTATTGGAATCTCAAGACGGTCGCCAAGCTTGAGTTTCAGCCGGTCTATGCTTCCGGCATTGAGTTCAAGGGCGTACTGGGCCGGTTGCTCAGAAACATAACGCGCCAGGCTGTTCTCTGGCAGGCCGTAACCAGGTTGCATGTTCTTGATCCAGCCGTTGATTTCGAGGTTCTCTGTAAAAAAAATCAGATCAAGCGGAATTCTGGTGTTTTTCATCCAGAATGACATTACCTGCGGCGACTCGTAGACAAACAGCATGCCATCACTGTCTGGCATATTCTCAACAAACATCAGGCCTTTGGCCTTTTCCTCGTAGGTTCGTGCCAGCGAGATGTTGAGCCGGTGCCCGGCGAGAGTCGCTTCGGTGACTGACAGGGTCTGAGAATTCGCGGTCGAGACGTCAGCCTGGGCCTCACTGCGGCAGGAGGTGAGCAGGCCTGAGATCAAAAGTAGAACGGCTATGCCTGTTGTGCAGAATGAGCCAATGCCTGGTGTAATTCTCTTCACTGTAATCCGAGTTTTTGGTTCAGTTTGTCGAGAGCCCGCTCGACTTCTTCAGAAGTATCGAGGTGCAGCAGGGGTTCGACCAGTTTTTCAATTTCACAGATAGATACGTTGCGGATAATCTGTTTAACCGCAGGAATCAGAATCGAATTCATCGAGAGCTCTCTCAGACCAAGTCCGAGAAGAAGAATGGTATAGCGAACATCACCGGCAATTTCGCCACAGAGGCTGACCTTGACATTGTTCTGGCGCGCCACATCGACAACATGTTTGATCAACTGAATTACGGCCGGGTTCGCAGGTTGGTAGAGGTGTGATACCTTGGAGTTGGTGCGGTCGACGGCCAGAGTATACTGCACCAGATCATTGCTGCCGATAGCGAAAAAATCAACTTCTTTGGCAAACCTTTCTGCCAGCAGCGCTACCGAGGGGATCTCAACCATGATGCCTATCTTTATGTTCTCAGGGCTGGGTTCGCCTGATTTAATCAAACCTTCGTGGGTTCTATTGAGAAGCTGCTTTATTTTGCGAAGCTCCTCAATATTTGAAATCATCGGAAAAAGTATTCCCATTTGTCCGGAACGGGCCAGCGCAGCAACCCGAAGAATAGCGCGCAGCTGCGTAGTGAAAACCTCTTCGCAGTCAAGAGCCATGCGTACCGCGCGCCAGCCAAGCTCGGGGTTGCGTTCAAGAGTATTACCCATGAGATGAGAAATCTTGTCGCCACCAATATCTATCGTTCTTATGGTGAGGCTGGCGCCGTTAAGCTTGCCGAAAACCTCAGAATAAGCCTGAAACAGTTCATTCTCTGTCGGAAAGGTGCGGCGGGTCAGATACGCAAATTCGGTGCGATACAGACCGATCCCATCAGCGTTGTTCGCTTGAACGGCGTCGAGGTCGCTCAACTGCCCAATATTAGCTTTGAGTGACACAGGGATATTGTCGATCGAAATCGAAGGCTCGGACATGCTGGCCAGGACTTTCTGCTGGCGTTGCCGAAAGTTTTCGAGCTCGCAGGTGTATTTATGGCGCAGACTCTCATCTGGATTTACAATCAATTGCCCGCAGCTCGCGTCTATAATTGCGTAACAGCCATTATGAACCTTCTGCATCAGTTCCTTGACCTGAATCAGAGCCGGGATGCCGAGAGACCTCGCCAGTATTGATGCGTGAGAAGTTGGTGTGCCGGCCTCTATTACGATGCCGCGGATTCGCGAAGGGCTGAAACCCACAATTTCAGACGGGGTAAGATCTTCGGCGGCTATGATCATTCCTTCTTCAAAAGAATTACTTGAAGTTGAAGATGATTTGCGCTTACGGCAATTTTTCAGAATTCGTTTGCCGACATCCATAATGTCGATGGCCTTGCCCTGAAACTGTGGGTCAGGAAGATTCCGGAAAAAATTACTGTAATCTTTTATGACACTGCCGACAACCGACTGTACATCGTGCATCTGGTTCTTGATTCGTTTCGAGACCTCTTTCTGCAGGTCTGGGTCGTCGATCAGGGTCAGATGCGCCTGAAAAATATTAGATATCTCAAGGCTGCTCTTGATCTGCGGCAGCTCCAGCAGCTGATTTATCTCGCTGCGTGAAATTTCAATAGCATTTTTGAAGCGGTCTATTTCATTGTCGATCTCGCTGCTGCTGATCGTACTGCTTTCGATGCTCTCAAGCTGAATGTGCCTGAGACAATATACCTGGCCCATTGCATAGCCCGGTGAAATAGCCAGCCCTTTTAACATGAAAAAAGCCTTGAAAACAAAGTTACGACATCTTATCATGAACTTGTACCTGCCGCAAGTTTTTTAGTTATACTTTGCCGATTCACAGCACGTTTCAAGCATTGGAGGTAGTATGCGAATTCTGCTCTGTAATGATGATGGTATTTACGCACCCGGGCTGACTGCTCTTGCCAAAGAACTCTGCTGTTTTGGCCAGGTAACGGTAGTGGCTCCAGATGCCGAGCGCAGCGCCGCCAGCAATTCGCTAACCCTTGCACACCCTTTGCGAGTGCGCGAAGTTTCTTTTCCGGCGCCGGTAGAAAAAGCCTTTGCCATTTCCGGCACGCCGGCTGATTGTGCCAAAATGGGCTTGTCAACTCTTCTCGACGAAAAACCCGATCTGGTGGTTTCAGGAATCAATTGTGGCCCAAATATGTGCGTGGATATTTTTTATTCTGGAACTGTCGCAGCTGCTTTTGAAGGCGCTTTCAGAGGAATTCGCTCGGTCTCTGTATCTCTCGACACCTATTCTTCCAAAGAAGATTTTTCAACAGCCGCCCGCTGGGCGCTGCGTTGCATAAGGCTTTTGGTTGAAAAAAATGTTGAGCCTGCCCGAGTATACAATATTAATGTCCCCTGCATTCCTGACTCAGAAATCAAGGGGATCAAGCTGACCAGAACCGGAAAAATTGATTATCGCGAAGAATACGATCATCGTCGTGATCCTTATGGTCGGTCATATTACTGGATTAAAGGCAGTCCCGAAATCGTCGACAGCAGTGCCGAGTGCGATATTGTTGCGGTTAAGGCCGGGTATGTCTCTGTGACGCCTCTGCAGCCTGACCTGACTGATTTTGCCTCTCTTAATTCTCTGGCTGAGCACTTTGCAAAAGCCTGAATCATTTTCTGATATTTGCTGTTCATCGCTCGAAAACATTTTTCGAGGATCTCGGCATTTTTCTGACCACAGGATCAGCTGGGTAGACAACACTGTTTCGACCAACGATGATCTGAAAGCCGCCTGGAACCATGCGCCAATACCAGATCAGCTGAGAATCGCCGATTTTCAGACCGGCGGTCGCGGCCAGCATGGACGCATCTGGCGGGCAGATGCCGGGCAGTCTCTGCTGTTCTCATTTTCACTGGCAAATTTGCACAACAGGTTCCCTTTATCTCTGTTGACGGGTTTGGCTCTGTGCATCACTTTGCAGCATCTGGTCAGAGATGCCGGAGATGCTTCTGGATTGTGGCTGAAATGGCCCAACGATATCTGGCTCAATCGTCGTAAACTGGCAGGAATACTTTGTGAGAGCTGTGTGATCGGCGACAATACCCATTGGGTCATCGGTGCTGGTATAAATCTTCTGCCGCTGAATGACTTGCAGACAGTTTCGGCAAGCTTTTCTGAAATTGCTGATGTGTGTTCGCGTCAGAAAATTCTCTGTGAATTTTTTTCAATAATTGACGAGTTGCTCATGGTTGATGAACAAACGCTGGTGGAGCAATGGACAAGGGCCGCCGCGGTTTTCTGGCAGACACGTTTTCTTGTAGAATGCCATGGGCAATCAGGTTTTTATGGTTTGCCGCAGCGTCTTGCGCCAGATGGCGCGTTGCTGATAAAACCTGACGGAAATGAAAAGAGTCGCCGACTGATGTCAGCGACTCTCAGACCGGTTTATTGACAGATTACTTTGCTGCGACCGGAGTTACCAGGCGATAAGTAAAGGGAACCTTGCCTGATTTTCCAGATATCTGAATATACGAGTCGGGAGATGGGTTCTTGAAGCTGTAAGCAAAAGCTTCACCCATGGTTCTCAGATTGCCGCCGAATACTTCGCCACCATCTGCCATTTGAATTGACACGCTTTCAAAATCTACCTGTTTGCCAAGCACGATATTGAATACTATTTCGCTGCCTGCCGGCAAAGTTGTCGATTTCTGGTTGGGGTCTTCGGCGAAATCGAAAGACTGGTAAATCTTGTGCGCTTCTGATCTCAGGCCAACCGACATGATAAAGTTGTCTTCTACTGGTTCTTCTTCAGGAATGTCGCCGGCCTTGGTGTTTGCCGCGCCAGAGGCTGACGAGCCACTATCTTTGCCTGAAGACGACGAAGAAGAAGAGGAAAGGCCTTGTGCTGAGGCATACTGGTTGTCAGGCAAATCACTTTCATCGGCAGAACTGTTTGTGTTGTCGCCATTTACATAACCTGAATCTGAATTGCCTGAGCCGGCGTAATCGCCAGAACTTCCAGCGTTTGAAGCGCCGCCAGCTCGATAGTCGCCTTCTGCACCGCCAGCTTGACCGGCAGTATCGCCAGAAGAGCCGTAGCTGGCGTTGTCTTGTGAGTCTCTACCTGAAGAGTCACCGGCTGAGCTGTCACCATATTGCGAGCCGGTTCCAGCGTTGGCGGCCGCGTTTGCATTCGCACTGTCAGCGCCGTTTTCGTTGCTGTAATTGCCTGTGCTTTGTCCTGAAGATGACTGGCTTGAATTAGAAGAACTGTCGTCTGCAGATCCGTCAGCAGAATAGCCTTGTGCCGAGTTGCCAGACTGTGACGAGGCATACCCTGAGCTGCTGTCTGAACTCCCGCCAGCCTGAGCTGTGGAGCCGCCTGACGATGCTGCGCCCGATGAACCGCTAGGCGAGCTGCCAGACGAACTGCCAGGCGATCCTGCTGCTGCGGTCGAGCCCGTTGAACCGGCGTTTCCAGAGCTGTTTGCCGAGGATTGCCTTGGGTCAGAATACAGGTCTGACAAGTCTACCTGCTGTGAACGGCCTTGGCTGGAGTGTTGAAAGCCGCTAGAACTGCCAGAAGATGAGGTCGAACTCATTGACGATGAAGACGATCCGTCGCTGCTTTTGGTGCCGCGCTGATTATCGATGGTGCGGCTATCAAAATCAACCTTGGTTACCGGTATCTTTACCTGCATCAACTTTTTCTGACGGTTACCTGGCTTGTCTTTATCGGTTACATAAACGTTGGCTGAGTAATTGCCATCTGACGGAACCCTGAACATGTGGCGATAATTGCCCATTTTTGCTGCGGTAACCGGGGCACGTTCGCCCTCTTCGTCGACGATGACCAGAGTCACGTCTTCCGGGTTAATGTCTTTCGAGACTTCGACAGCTATTTTTACGCGGGTATCTTCCGGAATTTTGAATTTTTCAAGGTCATAGCTGGTGGAGTCTTGTTTGTCCGTGTTACTGCTGAAAACTTCTTCGCTGAAGTCTGTAGGATGCTGAATCACTAGTCTTACTGCCGGCGGCGGCAGATTGGCTGGTGCCGGATCCATACCAGGTACTGTTGGTGCGGGGGAAGTTCCTTTAGTCGGGTTGGCCGGCGCAACTGCCGGTTCATTTGCCGGGGTTGACGCTGAAGATGAGCTTGAAGAACCTGGATCAGCCGGAGTACTCGTGCCTGAGTTTGTTGCCGAAGACGACGGAGTGCCTGGTGTGCTACCAACGGTTGCCGGGGTTGGTTCGCTTTTTGCATCAGCTGGGTTGCTGCCTGCTGGCGTAGTTGTTGCAGCTGGCTTATCTGGTGCTTTGGCTATGACGGTCTGCTTGTCGTCGCTGCCCTGATTGGCCTTGGGCTCAGGTTTGGGAGTTGTCGGAGCCGGTTTGTCTTTTTTCTTGCCAGTGTTAAAGTCGGCCTCGTTGTATGAATCTGATAACACATATTTGCCGCCGACATACTTGACGCTCCACTGATAACCAGCGCCACCACCGGCAAATCCGGTAGAGTTAGGGCCAGCGGTGCTGATCATGGTTTCTTTGAGATTGTTGACACTTGAATTTACAGCGTTAGCCATGTTGTCGGCTGCATCTGTGTCTGAGCTCTTCTGGCCGTCGCTGCGTGATGTGATCTTGGTGATGTCAGGATTTGAGCCGTCTGAACCAAGGTCTCTCTGCTGCTCTTCCCATTCCTGCTGGATGTTTTTCATGTGCTCATCCATTTTCTGCTTGTATTCCGTGGCTCTTTTTTGCGCAGCTGACTCGGCCGCCTCAAAAGATTCAAATTCAATATTAGCAGCAATGGCCTGATTGATCGCCGGAAAAACCAGCGTTAAAACCAAAAAAACCAGCAACAGATTTCTCATATTGTACTCCCTTAATAGCACTCTGATCCTAGTTACTCTCTGTACAATGATAGACTATAAATGCAAAAAATGATACCCCCTGCTGAACAGGGAAATTGAGCAACCTTTCTCTTTTTTCAACTCTCTGGAAAAAGCATCAGTGCAAATTTTGTTGATCAATTTTTTCTTTTGCTATAGATTATACGAGAAATCGCGCTGATTTGTTTCTCTGTTTTATTCCCGCTATCTTACGGGCGCAGGATTGGAGTATTAAAAAATGTCACAGGATTCAAAGCTGATTTCTTGTCGTGTGTGCGGTCTGATCATGGTTAAATTGGCACGCGACGTTTGTCCAAAGTGTTTTCAGGAAGAGGAACTGTTGTTTCAGAAAGTCAAAAATTTTCTGAAAGCTAATCCTGGAGCAACGCTTGAGGAAGTGTCAAAGCACGCTGCTTGTGATATAGATCATGTTGAGGCACTGATTCGTTCTGGTCGCCTTGAGAGAGCTGGTGTTAAACGAGTTGCTCACCCATGTCAGCTTTGTCAGGCGATTATATTTGATGGGGTTGTCTGTCAAGAGTGTAAAAAGACCCTTAAAGAGCAGGTAAAGTTGCTCAAAGACATTCCCAAGCCCCCCCCGAAGTGAATGTGGCGGCCTGCATGCTTAATTGCTGCGTTTCCTGTATAAGCTGCCGGCGAGGAATGCACATCTTTTTTTGTTCAGAATGTACAGAGTGTTGCATTGACTCTGACTCTGTGCTAGACTTTTTTGGTTTAGAAACCTGACGGGTAATGCCCGGTGTTCGTGTGTTATTCAGTCAGGCCGGCGTTTTTATGAAGGCAGTCTGATTGAGACGGTTTCGGTTAAAGGCTTATTTCAGTGTCGAAGTTTAGCGTTGCTGAATTGAAGCACTGTCTTGCATATTGCTTGATACGTTATTCTGTATTGAATTTAGGGAGACGGTATGAATCTAGAAAGCAATGGGGAGATCAGTAACGAATTTTTCAAGAAATTGAATCAGCAGATTGTTCAAAAGGACAATCTGATCAAGTTGCTGCAGCTCCAGATCAGAAATCTCAAGACACAGCTGGAGTCGGGTGGAGCAGGTGCCGAAGGCGCAGATGAACTAAAGAGAGCCCTGGAAGAGAAATCTGACGAAGCCGATCGCCTGCTTTCTGAGCTGAATGCGCAAAAAGAGCAGTTTGTCACCCTCGAACATCAGAAGAACGAACAGATAAAGACTCTCAGTCAGCTGCTCGAAGAACAACAAGCTTCTGGCAGCGGCGCAGCTGAAGTAATCGAAGACCCAAGAACTGCAGAGCTTGAGGCTCTCGTGTCATCTCTGCGTGAAGAACTGGAAAGTGAAAAGCAGCTGCGACAGCTTGCTGAATCAGCTTCCGGTGCCGAAGGCACCGCTGAAACTGAAGTTCTTAAACAGGAAATTGCGCAGCTGAGGGCTGAACTCGCATCGGCATCTGGCAGCAGCGACGAAATAGAAAGTCTTAAACAGGCGGTAGAAGTAGCTAAATCTGAGCTTGAGCAGTCAAATGCCGCCATGCAGCATATGTCAAGCCAGTTGCAGACTCAGGGCTCTGCCGGCACTTCGGCGGCTTCTGAAGAAGCTGCGGCTTTTTATCAGGCTAAAATTCAAGAACTTGAACAGGATGTAGCCAATCTCAAAAACCTTTTGGCCGAAAAATCTGAGATGTCAGGCGCACCTGCCGACCTGACTGTAGATCAGCTTGAGCTTGAACAGCTGCGTGCCAGAGTTGCAGAGCTTGAGGCATACAGCTCCCAGCCTGGAATAAATATTGACGAAATAGAACGCCTCCGTCAGGACAGTTCAAACCTGGCTGAAGCGAATGCCGCGCTTGCCAAGCTGCGTCACGAGGCAGAAGCCTTTACTGAGACAGCTATGAAGATTACTGTTCTTGAGTCAGAGTGTGGGCAACTCACCGAAAAAGCCGCCGCTCTTGAGCTTGAACGTGAAAAGCTGATCGTCGAAATCGATACCCTCAAAACCGCTGACGGTTCTTCCGGAGAAGATGTTGGCGCCTACAAACTTGAAGTCGTAAAACTGCGGGAAACCATTCAGCAGCGCGAAGAAGAACTTGCACGCCTGCGTGTTTCGTTAGAATCGCGGCAGGATGAGAGCATGAATGATCCCGTTGTCCGCGAAGAAGTTGAGCAATTGACGCAGCAGGTAGCCGACCAGATGTTGTCAATCCAGAATTTTGAAGGTATCTTGAGCAAGACTAGAGATCAACTTGAAGCAAAGACTCTTGAACTTGAAACCCTCAAAACCAGATTAGCTGGCGATAGAGCTCCAGCTGCTGAAAAAGTCATTGATATCGATGGTAACAGTGATATTGTGTCGAGCTTTATCGACTTTTTTGACGGCCTTGATTCTGTTATCGCCAAGAACCCGGTTCCTGAACTGCAAATGCTGCACCAGAAGCTGTTGGATCGCCTGATCATACCGAATCAGATTAGTTATATGCCTGTTATCGCAGAAGAATTCGACTCTCAGAGGCATTTCGCTACTGACTATTTCAGGTCTGACCGCTTCCCGGAAAAGTGCATCGTATTCGAAGTCGAAAAGGGTTATTTGAAGGGCGATTCAGTCATCAAAAAATCCAAAGTCTGGGTGGTGCAGAATCTTTTCGACTGCAATTCGTGCCATGCTACGCAAAGTAATCCAGACAGCCGATTCTGTCATTTATGTGGTGCTAAAATCGCTGCTCCTAATGGTTTGCCGGTCGACAGCCTGCCCGAATTCGAGCCGACGCCAATCACTTATCAGCGCTTCGCCGACAGTATGCTGCGGCATGGTAAAACTGACAAGGCTCGCGAATACCTGATGTCCGGTCTCGATCTCGATGGCAATTTCGCGCCAATAATGACCAGACTTGCTGATATTCTGGGGCATGAATCAAAGTTCGCAGACGCTCTAGAACTGCTGAACAAGGCCAATCTTATCAAGCCAGACCCCAAAACCAGAGAAAAAATCCAGGCAATCGAAACCAAGCTCAACATCTTCAAACAGGCTCAGAGTCTCAAACTCGCCCCCGAAGAATTCGAAAAACTGTTGAACCTGATTCAAAAATAACATTCACAACCACACAGGAACCAGATTATGTCACAGAATTCCAGTTCTGAAGCTCTTCCCAAGGCTTATGATCCTGCCGAAGTAGAAAATTCGATATATCACGAATGGGAGTCCGGCAGCTGTTTCGCTGCTAACCCCGACAGTGCACGCGAAAAATACTGCATCGTCATTCCACCGCCCAATGTTACCGGCATGCTCACCATGGGCCATGTTCTGAATAATACTCTGCAGGATATCCTGATCAGGCATCAACGTATGCTTGGCCGCGAAGCCCTCTGGCTGCCAGGAACTGACCATGCCGGTATTGCCACGCAGAATGTCGTTGAAAAGGCTCTTGCCAAAGAAAAACTTTCGCGCCATGACCTTGGCCGTGAGAAGTTTCTTGAGCGCGTCTGGACCTGGAAAGAAAAATATGGCGGCATCATTCTCAGTCAGCTGAAAAAGCTCGGCTGTTCATGCGACTGGGAACGCGAACGCTTCACCATGGACGAAGGACTCAGCGAGGCAGTTAAACGCAGTTTTGTTAAATTGCATCAGGATGGCCTTATCTACAAGGGCAAATACATCATTAACTGGTGCCCGCGCTGTCGAACAGCTCTGTCAGACGAAGAGAAAATTCCCGAAGATACCAATGGCAATCTCTGGTATATTCGTTACCCGCGCAAAGACGGCAAAGGCCACGTGGTTGTCGCTACAACTCGACCAGAGACCATGCTTGGCGACGTTGCCGTTGCGGTTAATCCACATGATGAGCGCTATGCCGATCTGATTGGCAAGGCGCTGATCCTGCCATTTGTAAACCGCGAAATACCGGTTCTCGTCGATGATTTTGTCGACAAGACTTTCGGCACCGGTGCGGTTAAGATTACTCCAGCCCATGATCCCAACGATTTCGAAATGGGGCGCCGTCACAACCTCGAACAGATTATCGTGATGGATGAAGGCGGCGTGATGAACGATCTGGCCGGCAAATTCAAGGGCATGGATCGCTTCGCAGCCCGCACAGCTATTGTAGAAGAACTTACTGAGCTCGGTCTGCTTGAGAAAATCGAGGATCACCAGCTGGCAGTAGGACATTGCGAACGCTGTAAAACCATTATCGAACCATATCTCTCTGACCAGTGGTTTGTAAAAATGAAGCCACTCGCCGAAAAGGCCATAGAAGCAGTTAAAAACGGAGCTTTACGCTTTACGCCAAACCGCTGGGTCGGCGTTTACCTGCATTGGATGGAAAACATAAGAGACTGGTGTATCAGCCGCCAGCTCTGGTGGGGACACCGCATACCTGCTTATACCTGTGGTTCATGTCGGCATGTCATGGTTGCTCTTGACTGCCCTGATAAGTGTGACAAATGTGGTGCAACTCAGGGCATAACACAGGATGAAGACGTTCTTGATACCTGGTTTTCATCATGGCTCTGGCCGTTCTCAACAATGGGCTGGCCTGAGCAGACTGAGACTTTGCGCCGCTTTTATCCGACCGACACCCTGGTTACCGGCCCAGATATCATCTTTTTCTGGGTTGCCAGGATGGTTATGGCGGGCTATTACTTCCTTGGCGAATGTCCTTTCCATGACGTTTACTTCACCAGTATCGTCAGAGACATGAAAGGGCGCAAAATGAGCAAGTCGCTCGGCAACTCGCCCGATCCGCTTGAAATCATTGCAAAATACGGTGCGGATGCCCTGCGTTACACTGTAATTTCGCTGGCTCCGGTTGGTCAGGATATCAGGTTCGCCGAGAACAAGGTCGAAATTGGCCGTAATTTTGCAAACAAGCTCTGGAACGCGTCTAGATTCGTGATGATGAATCTCGAGGGCTGTGATTGCTCGATTAAACACGGCGTGCCATCGGCCGCAAAACTCAGTGCCGTCGATAACTGGATCGTCTCCCGCATGAATTACGCGGTAGAGCAGGTTGGCGTTTTGCTGGCCGAAGGCCAGTTCAGGTTCAATGATGCTCTGAAAGTCGCCTATGAATTTATCTGGAACGATTTCTGCGACTGGTATATCGAAATGACCAAGCCGGTGCTCTTTGGCAAAGATGCCGAGCGCAAGGCGGTTACATTGCAGGTTCTGCTCAGCTGCCTTGATGGCGCTCTGCGCATTCTGCACCCATTTATGCCTTTCGTCACCGAAGCAATCTGGCAGAAACTGCCAGGCAGCGAAGGATTTCTTATGCAGGCAGCCTTTCCTGTTGTTGACGCTGCAAGAGTCAATGTGCCGCTCGAACAGGAAATCGGTGAACTCATGGAAGCTGTGCGCGTAATCCGCAATTTAAGGGCTTCTGCTAATATTTCACCCGCCAAAAAAGTTACCGTCAGAGTGGTTAAGAACGACCAGACCAGCGCGGCTTTTATTAACCACGTTGACATGATTCGTTCACTGGCTGGCGTTGAAAGTCTGACTCTGGTTGACGGCAAGCCATCAGGGCATCTCGTCGGTCTTCTTGGTTCATGCGAAATCTGCGTTGACCTTGCCGGCCTGATCGATGTTCCGGTCGAACTTGCCCGTGTCGATAACGAGCTGGGCAAGATCGAAAAAGAGATGGCCAAAATCTCGGTAAAACTCGAAAACGCCGACTTTGTCAGCAAAGCTCCGGTCGAAGTTGTTGACAAGATTCGCGAAGGTATCGATGCCTATCAGCAGCAGATCGTCAAGCTCAAAGAATACCAGAAAGAACTCAGGAGTATCTGAAAGTGAAATTCAGCGCAACACCAAAAGAACAACTCGAAATCGTGGCAACCGGTGCGGCTGACATTATCTCGCGCGAAGAACTGCTGAAAAAGTTCGAGAAATCATATGACGCCGGCAAGCCTCTGATCGTTAAGCTCGGAGCAGACCCTTCGGCGCCTGATATTCATCTTGGGCACACTGTTGTGCTTCAGAAAATGCGCCAGTTCCAGGAGCTTGGCCATGAGGTGGTATTTCTGATCGGCGATTTCACCGGCCGCATCGGAGACCCTACCGGCAAAAAGAAAACTCGCCCGGCTTTGACCGAAGAAGAAGTGCGCGCCAACGCCGAAACCTATAAAGTTCAGATTGCTAAAATTCTCGATCTCGATAAAGCCAGAATCGTATTCAATTCTGACTGGCTCGACAAGATGACTTTTGCCGATGTTCTCAAGCTGTGTGGGCAATACACGGTTGCCCGTATGCTTGAGCGTGATGATTTTTCAACCAGGTTCAAAAACCAGGTGCCGATAAGCGTTGTTGAATTCATGTACCCGCTGATGCAGGGCTATGACTCGGTTGCGCTCAAGTCTGATGTTGAACTCGGTGGCGTTGACCAGACTTTCAACCTGCTGGTCGGTCGCGAGCTCCAGCGCTCATATGGGCAGGCTCCGCAGGTTACTCTCACCATGCCGATTCTCGAAGGCCTCGATGGTCACGAAAAAATGTCGAAAAGCCTTGGCAACTATGTGGGTATCAATGAGGCTCCCGGCCAGATTTACGGCAAGATCATGTCGATTCCTGACGAGTTGATGATGAAATATTATGAGTTGTTGACCAGCCTTGATGTGTCAGAACTCAAAGCGATAAGAGACCGGATTATCGAAGAACCAAAGGCGATCAAAATGCGACTGGCCAGACAAATAGCTGCCCAGTATCATGGCGAAGAAGCCGGTGCCGCTGCCGAAGCTGAGTTTGAAAATATGTTCGGCAAATCAGGTGATGGCATGCCTGACGATATCGAAGAAGTCGAGTTGCCGGTTCCAAGCGAAGGTCTGCCGCTTATGCGGCTATTGACCCTTGGTGGCCTCGCCGAAAGTGGCGGCGAAGCCAGGCGCCTGCTGCAGCAGGGCGGGATAAAGATCAATCAGGAAAAAGTCACTGATGGTCAGAAAATGTTTACGGCCGGCTCTTCATTTATCGTGCAGGCTGGCAAAAGAAAATTTAAAAAACTTACTCTCAGACCAGAATAAAGGTCTGACCGCATTAAATAAGGAGACAATATGTCACAGATGATTCAGCTTAAGCTTCCTGATGGAAAAATTATTGAGCTGGAGTCAGGCGCAACCGTAATGGATGCCGCCGCCAAAATTGGCCCGGGGCTGGCAAAAGCAGCTCTTGCCGGCAAAATAAATGGTGAAGTCACTGACCTGCGCATGCCTCTGACCAGCTCTGCTGATCTTGAGATCGTAACTTCGAAATCGCCAGAGGCCAGTGATGTCTGCCGCCATTCAATGGCACATATCATGGCTGAGGCTGTGCTCAAGATGTTTCCTGACGCGCAGTTCGGTATTGGTCCGGCTATTGAAACCGGTTTTTACTATGATTTCAAATTGCCGCGTGCCTTGACTGTCGAAGATCTTGAAGCCATCGAAAAAGAGATGGAAGCCGGCATCAAGGCCAAATCGCCATTCATCAGAAAAGAGCTGAGCAAAGAAGAGGCGCTCAAATACTTCTCCGAAACCAATCAGCCTTTCAAGGTCGAACTGATCAATGAGCTCGGCGATCAGACTATCACTACTTTTACACACGGCGGTTTTACCGATCTCTGCCGCGGCCCGCACGTTCAAGATTCAGGCGCAGTAAAACATTTCAAGCTGCTCAGCGTTGCAGGCGCCTACTGGCGCGGCGACGAAAAGCGCCCGATGCTGCAGCGTGTCTACGGCACTGCTTTCAGCAGCAAAGAAGAACTTAAAGAGCACCTCGAACGCCTTGAAGAAGCTAAAAAGCGCGATCATCGCAAGCTCGGCAAAGAACTCGACCTCTATTCAATTCACGAAGAAGTGGGTCCCGGGCTGGTTTTCTGGCATCCGAAAGGCGCCAGAATCAGGCACGAGATCGAAACTTTCTGGAAAGATCAGCACTATAAACACGGCTATGAGTTGATCAATACGCCGCACATCGGCCAGAAATGGCTCTGGGAAACCAGCGGACATCTCGACTTCTATAAAGACTCGATGTACAGCCCGATGGTAATCGACGATGCTGATTACTTTCTCAAGCCGATGAACTGCCCGTTTCATATCATGATCTACAAGTCGCAGATGCGTTCTTATCGTGATCTGCCGCTGCGCTGGGCCGAGCTCGGCACTGTCTATCGCTACGAGAAAAGTGGCGTGCTGCATGGTCTGATGCGCGTGCGTGGTTTTACTCAGGATGACGCGCATATAATCTGCACTCCAGAGCAGATCGAGAATGAGATTCGCGAAGTTCTGCGCTTCAGTCTCGGCATCTGGAAAGCCTTTGAATTCAAGGAAGTCAAGGCCTATCTCGCAACCCGTCCTGAAAAGGCAGTTGGCGAAGAATCACGCTGGGCAACTGCCATAGACTCTCTCCGCAAGGCTGTTGCGGCTGAAGGACTTGAATGTGAGACTGACGCAGGTGGCGGCGCATTTTACGGCCCGAAGATCGACTTGAAGGTAAAGGATGCCATCGGCCGCGAATGGCAGGTTACCACCATTCAGTTTGACTTTAACCTGCCCGAGCGTTTTGATATGACCTATATTGGCTCTGATGGCAACAAACATCGTCCTTACATGGTTCATCGAGCTCTGCTTGGCTCTATTGAGCGCTTCTTTGGCGTTCTTATCGAACACCACAGCGGCGCTATGCCGCTCTGGCTGGCGCCAGTGCAGGCCGTAGTCATGCCAATTACCGAGAAACATCATGATTATGCCCGCAAAATCGTCAGCAGTATGCGACTGCAGGGCATACGCTGCGACCTCGATGACCGCAATGACAAGATTGGTTATCGCATTCGCAACGCGCAGATGCAGAAGGTTCCTTTCATGTTGATTCTTGGCGATCAGGAAGCTGACGACGGCAAAATCACTGTTCGTCTGCGCAATGGCGAAAATCTGACCGGTATCGAACTTGCTGATTTTATCAGGGAGCAGGAATGGAAAAAAGTATCAATCTGAGTTTGCGAGATGTTGGTGATCTGATCTTTCGCATAACGCAGCGTTACCTTTTCCGCAGGAACGAAGACCTCGGGCTCGACGTGACGCTACAGGCCAGTTCTCTGCAGGAAACCATGATTCTGCGCCTGCTCGATGAGACGAGGCTTCTGGTCAAAACGTTCCCGCACAAAAATTTTTCCAACGAACTGGTTTATCGTATTGAGGTATATAAGACTCGTGAAGGCGATATGCGCGGCAACAAGATTGCTTTTCTTGAGGCTTCGCAGCACGATGGGGCGGTAGACGAAATTCACCGCTTCGTGCAGAGTTATCTCGCGCAGCTCGGCTTTTAATAACATCTCGAGGAGGGGCAATATGCAGGCAGTTGTGGATTCAAAGCACGGTGACTATTTTCGGTGTCTCCTGGAAAATGGTGATGTGATAAACGTTTACAAACAGGAACTTAGTGAAGAAATTGGTATTGGCGATATCGTCAAGGTGAGCTTTGTTAAAGACATTGAAGCGAGTTCCCGACAGCAGGAGCTGATGAAATAGCCTTTTGGGGAGGAAGCTTTGCTTAAAAATGTAGCATTGCTGCTGTGCCTGTTCTGCATTGCTTTTTTTACGGCAGTGCAGGGCTCTGAAGACGAAGCAGTACTGCTCAGAAAATCGCAGCTGCTGGTGCAAAAGGCGCAGAGAGCTGAACAGAGAGGCGAAATCGAAGATGCCGTCGCTCTGTTCGAAGAGGCTTATAACACTTATCCCAAGAACATTATGCCATTAATGCTCTGGGGAAAAGTGCTGGTCAAGGTCGGCATGTACGAGCGTGCCTCTGAGCTTTTGCGGCAGATACCTATTCAGAAACTTCCTGCGGCAGGGCAATCCGAAGTGCATCTGCTGCTGGGAAAAATTGCCGCGGCGCAGGGCTCGATCGAAGACGCTGCCTCGGCCTATTCGCAATCTTTGAAAGCATTCGACAAGAACTCTGTAGCCAGAATGCGACTGGCGATGGTAAATCAGATTCTCGGCATGAGCAGCAGGACAGATGAGCTGTTGCGCGATTTTGACAGTTTTGTCGGTTTTGACATGCCAGAACTGCGTTTGGCTTTAATGCTTGATCTGCAGTTGGCAAATTTTGGCAGGGCCTTGCATACCTGTGCCGAGATGTCGCGACTGAATGCTGGTGGTGGCGATGAGGATGGCAAGCCATCTTTTCTTGATGAAATTCTGACTGCCTCTCCTGCTATTTTTGTTCTCAATATACCATTGGGCTTGGGCGGGCTCATGAGCGGCCTGTATTTTACTGCGCTTTTTCTTGGGTTGTGTTTTTTTGCGACTCGCCTGACGCCGCCAACAGCCGTATGGCATAATGTTGTTTTTGTTATTCTTGGTGTAGCGGCAATATTGGTTGCCCAGGTTGTGATGAAACGCGAATTGTTTCTGGCACTGCTCCAGGATGACTTCTCCCTCAACGACTCTATCTGGGTCATTCCCAGAATGCTGGTTGCTGGTCACCTGGTTGCGATTGCCCTTTTTGCGGTATTTCCGTCATTCAAGCTTCTGCCGGAAGATCAGCGACCAAAGCGCTACGAGCTCTATGGTATCTGGTTCTTCTGCTGGTTTTTTATGGCCTTTGTGCTGGTTTTTCAAAGCCGCATCGGCTTTGGTAATCGTATGTTGCTGATGCTGGCAAGCTTTGCGCTGGCGGCGATTGCCTCGTTCTTTGTTCCTCTCGGTCGTCTCGTGATATTTAGACTCAGCAGTCTGCTCGGTTACGGCGATTTTGCTGCGCTCAGCAAACATGATCTGCGCAAAAATGGCGGTGTCAGCTTCACTGATGCGAAGATTCTTGAGACAAAGTCCTGGAAGCTGATCGAGAAGGATGAATATGAAGAGACCATAATGACTGCCCGCAAGATTCTTGGCAGTTATGAGCGCAAAACTTTTCCGCTGCTCTGGAAAGCGTATATTTTTGCACTTCTCGCGCGTGAAGATCTGGTTGAGGCGCAGCAGCAGATCAACGAGTTTCTTGAAGTCTTCAAGAGCACTGGTGTTTTTGAGTCCGGGCAACTTTACGAGGCATTTTTGAAATCACGCAAAGGTGATTTTGGTGGCGCGCTGAAAATCATTCGAGGTCTGCCAGAACACCGGGTCAAGAGTTTTACGCAAGACGAAAACGCTCTTTCGCTTCTTGTTCTTGCCCGTTGTGGTCTTGCCTGCAACGACAATGTGCAGGCTCATATCGATTTATCAAAGTCGCTGAATGTCGCAAAACTCCCGTTGCTGCGCGCTGAAGCTCTAGTCGAAATTGCTGAACTTGATTTTAACCTGAAATCAAAAGAGGCTCTTGGCAAAGTTAAAGAAAAATTGCCTGGCCTTTCGGGTGGCGATAAGATTGCTGCCTACAAAAACGTTATTCTGTCGATAATCGCTCAGTCTGAGGATAAAAAGCAGGATGCCCTTGCGCTTGCCGAAAAGGCCTGCTCGGGCAAGATAATCAACAGTCGCGCCTACGCGTGGTATGGGCATCTGTTGTGTCTGGCCGGTGAGTTTTCGAAAGCTGAAGAATTATTGGTCAAAATGGCTCCCGACAGTTCTGATGCGAATCGGCTGATCGCCGAGGTTACTTCTGCCTCTTGAAATTGCCACTGATTCATGACAGAATAGTCTTAATGATTATTACAGTGGTAGAACAATGGCAGATCTGACCTCTGAACCTAAAACTTTCAAAGACCGCTTGCCGGATATCCTCGGATTTCTCGGCAGTGTGGCGGTTGTTGGCGTTGCCTACATGGTTTTTACCAACAAAGTTCCCAAGAATTTCTGGTCATTTTTTTCATACTTTTACGTTCTGGCGATTGTTGGTGCGCTTGGAGTGCTTGGCGAGAAGATTTCGGTGACGCTTCTGTCGTTTTTTCTGCCGCTGCTTCTTGCTGCTGCTACTATTGCTTTCAAGTTCAAGCCCGAACAATACCCGATTGAAGAGTGGTGGGAAATATATTCGATAATGGTGCTGTTTTCGGCAGGTTTTCTGGTGTTTCTGTTTTTCAGATTTGAGCAGATCAAGGCCTCGGGCGGTGGCGGTTCTGGGCCTGGCGGTGGTGGCGGCCCGCTTAAAGCCAGGGTTGACCCGACAATGGCCGCGAAATATCGTGAAGATCAGCAAAAAAAGACAGCCTCAAAAGATAATAAAATGGACTCAGCCCTGGGCGTAAAAGAGGCTGATAAATCTGCTGCCAAGGCCGAAGATAAAAAGGATGGAGCCGCGCCAGCAGCTGGCGCCAAACCTGCTGCAAAACTCGATGAAACCTCTGAAGAGCGCATGGAAAGAGAAATGCGCGAAATCAAGGACGAATTCAACAAGCGTGCGATGAAGCTGTCGACAACGCTGATGCGCATCAAAAACCTTGCCAAGAGCCTCGATCGTGACCAGATTTTTAACAATATTCTTGAAATTATCACCAAGGGCCTTGACGCCACAAAGGTGCAACTGCTGCTCAACGACGAAAAAGACGGCAAGTTTCTTATCGTCAAGGCAGCAGGTATGAAACCAAAGGAATATAAAGATCTCGAAATTCCGCACGAAGAAAACTGTATGATTACACATCTGCTGCATCAGAAAATGAACGAAGTAACCGGTGGTGCAGGTGCTCTCGGTATCAAAGAATGCGAAATGGACCCTAAGACCAAGGGACTGGTCGGTCAGGGTGTAGTTAAATCTATTCTATGCGCGCCGGTTTATGCCGAAGGCAAGCTGTTTGCCGTGATCAATGTTGAGCAGATGAATAACCCTGATTACACAAGAGATGACCAGAACCTGCTGTCAACGTGCGCTGATATAGCCGGTCTGGTTATGAAAAACGCCAAGCTTTATTCAGCTACCATGGAAGACCTTGTGTCTGCCCAGAAACTGAGCGAAGATCAGCTCAAAAAGAACGAAGAACTCAAGGGCAGCCTTTCACGTATCGTTTCGCCCAGCGTTGCCGAACTGATCATGTCTGACCCGTCAGGTCTCAAGCTTGGTGGCAGCAAATATGAAGTTACCATGTTTTTCTCAGATATTCGCGGTTTTACAAAAATGTCCGAAGGCATGGACCCAACCGATATCGTAGAACAGCTCAACGTTTATTTTACCCGCATGACCGACATTCTCATGGAACTCGACGGAACACTTGATAAATACGTTGGCGACGAACTCATGGCGCTGTTTGGTGCGCCGGTTTCCCGCGATGACGATCCGATAAGAGCTGTTCTCTGTGGCGTTCGTATGCTCGATGCTCTGCGCGAACAGCAGGAAATGTGGAAAGAACAGGGAAAGCCGGTAATCAGCATTGGTATCGGCATTAATTCCGGAGTCGTTACAGCTGGTTACATGGGCAGCGAAAAGCAGCTTTCCTACACGGTAATCGGCGACAATGTCAATCTTGCTGCTCGCGTTATGTCTGTGGCAAAGCCTATGGAGCTTTTCATCACCCGTTCGACTTACGAAAGAGTTTCGCAATACTTTGAGATAACTCAGCGCGAGTCTATTATGGTAAAGGGCAAGTCGATGCCCATCGAGATCTTTCATGTAACCGGAGTTAAGCCAGAGGTCGATTTCAGCGAGTTGCTCGGCAAGAGCATCAGTCATATCGCTTCTGGCGTCGAGCCAGCAAAGCCTGTGGTGAAAGAAGATACGCCGGTTCGCCTGCCGCCTGGCATGAAAGAAGAAGATATGAAGCAGAACATCAAAATTGAAAAGGTCAAAACAATTGAATGTCAGAACTGCGGCAACGAAAACAACATGCAGGAAAAGTTCTGTACCAAGTGCGGAATGCCAATCTTCTGATTGCTGGATTTTACCGGTATTTTCTTTTTTGATTTTTCTTGCCAACGCGATTTAATCGTTTTATTATGCGAAACATGTATCAGTGATGGGGAGGGAATGCTTTGAAACCCGGCAGATTTATTTTTGTTGTAATCGCAGTTATGTTTTTGGTCGGAGTTCGTGTTGATGCGGCTTTGTCGCTTGAAGCAAGAGCGGCAATAGAAGCAATGCGCGCACGGGTTAGCAATCCAACAACAGAAGTAACTCAGAGCATCAGTGAGAATGATGTCGCTTATGTTCCGGGCAAAGAATTGTATGCTGTGTTATCAAAGTATCGTAAGCAGATATACGGCAATCCAGGTGCCACAGAGGGCAGTCTCGCCCACTGGCGCGTATCGACTCCCGAGCCAGCACAGGCCGATCCCGCACGATACCAGCCCGGAGCCATGTTAGAAAAAGCCTTAAACAACTATAGGACTCAGCGCAATGTTTTTAATCTTGTCAAGATTATGAAAGCCAAAGAAGTTGCCGGTCGCATCGATATTGAACACGAAGAAAATGCTGCAGGCAAGAAGGTTCTGTCGGTGCCACAAAGATCTGTTGCACAGGTGGTAACGGTCAGTTCTTCAGAGCTTCTTTCGCAGAGCAAGTCTGCGTTGAACGAAGTTTCTGAGCATGCTGTCGGCAGCCATAAAGTTAACGATAAGGGTGTCGGTCTGGCAAAGACAGCTGACGCTTCTGTTGAGCCTGCTGCACAAAATGATAACGTCGAAGTTCAGAAGTATGAATTCAAAATGCCGAGCAATTATCGCATTACTGTAGACTGATTCAAAATAGGTCCAACTAAGACTTTTTCGGTTGCATTCGCATTGTTGACAGCAGATAGTCTTTCGTATAAGTTATCTGGTATGTATAATAACACTGCCAGACTTTTTAAATCTGCATGTCAAGCCGTTGCTGTTTCGCTTTTTCTTGCTGCCTTTTTTATATTGGCGCGCCCGTTGTTTGCGGCGTCAGATCTTCAGCTGGCCAACGCGATTTATAACCGCGGTCTTGTTTATTATGCCGACGGCGACTTCAGGGGAGCCATAGACTATCTGGGTCAGATTGTTCACATGATGCCTGATCATGATCAGGCAAGATATTATCTCGCGTATAGTTATTCTCTTTCTGGCCGCCAGGATAAAGCACTTGAGCACGCCAGAATTCTGGCAGCAAGATACCCGGGTCACCAGTTGTACGCTCAGTTAATTGACGTGTTCACACAATTGCAGGCCGTGGTTCCACAGACATCGG
This sequence comes from Candidatus Riflebacteria bacterium HGW-Riflebacteria-1, assembly GCA_002839445.1. Classification (GTDB taxonomy): domain Bacteria; phylum Muiribacteriota; class Ozemobacteria; order Ozemobacterales; family Ozemobacteraceae; genus Rifleibacterium. The sequence goes on along the minus strand of PGYB01000003.1, from coordinate 187,803 downwards.
CGCAAGATGGCGATTATCTGCAAAATAGCGATTATTCGCAAACGCTTTCACAGCAAGAGTATAGCGTTTATTCGCCGGCAGCCGCCAGGCCACGCGAAATTCGCAAAACAGCTCAGGCAAAGAAAGAGCAGTCGCAGACAGAGCGTATTTCTGAAATGATCGAAGCAGAGCGCTACGCAGAAGCCTCTGATGAGCTGCGTAAACTTATCGCTGCTGATGCAAAAAATGCTGAAGCCTGGCATTATCTCGGCATGCTCTATTTTAACCAGGGAAACTACACCGAAGCGGCCATTCAGTTCGAAGAATCGCTAAAAATTCGTTCGAACAATTTTGATACGCGCTTTTTTGCCGGTTCATGTTATCTGAATCGGCAGATGCTCGACAAGGCCGAGGTTCATTTCGAGCAGGCCCTTAAAATCAAAGAAGATACCTTTGCCAGAATAAATCTGGCAGATATCTACATGCGTACCAGCCGCACAGCAGATTCAGAAAAGATGTATCAGATGGTTATTCGCTCTAATCCTGATTATAGCGAGGCCAAAGTAGGTCTGGCACTGGTAAAGCTTGCGCAGGGCTATGCAGAAGAAGCGGCTGAACTTGTTAACAAGGTCTTAAGCGCTAATCCGGCAAATGCCCGGGCACGTTATGCCAGGTCGCAGATTTTGATGGAAAACCGTCTATACTCTGAGGCTCTAGAAGAAGCCCGGGCTGCTTATGACAACTCGCCTGGCAATGCCGAGTATCAGGTTAATCTTGCCCTGGCCATGCTGCGTAATTTTCAGGTCGATGCCGGTATGGCTGAGGCCCAGAATGTTCTCAGCAACTGGCCTGATTTCGTAGAGGCAAAGCTGGTGCTGGCCGAAGGCTTGATCATGGCGGGCAACACCGATGCTGCACTCGGGCATATCAAAGCTGCCGCCACCAGCCGGAATATTCCCCAGGTTGATTATCTGCGCGCAACTCTTGCTGCTTCAGTCGGCGAGCACGAAAAGGCCAGAGAGCACTGGGCAAAATATCTCGAAGGGGCGGCCGGCCTTCCCTCTGCCCATGTCAGGTATGCTGTGTATCTCGAATCCATCGCTGACAATGCCGGGGCTTTAAAGGCTTATAAGAGAGTAGTAGAGAAGTTTCCCGACACTGTTGCCGCTGAAAATGTTCAGGCTGATATTGCAAGACTGTCGCAACCGGAGGCTGCGTCCGCAGTTGCCCCAAGTGCGCCAATTCCTGATCTTTGACGCCCTCGCGTCCACGTTTTTCCCGGTCGCTCTGACGAGAGCTGGTAGCGACATCAGTTAACATCGCCTACATCATTACTGGAGCTGTCACATGCAATTCTGCTGTTGCGGGCCGAAAACAAACCTGCGGTCTTTTGCGTTCTTCGCAATGCTGTTTTTTAAGCCGGTATCATTCTGATGCTATCTGGTATAAATTGGTCCGCTCAAATCAGGTGCGTGTTCGCGACATTGTTTCTGCTGGTGTTTGCTCATCAGGGGTGCTGTTGCGACACTTCCATGCTTGAGTTGCTTACCGGTTCTAGTTCTCAAGAATCGGTTAACGCGAAACTTCTTATTATTTCAAGTAAGATGCAGGTTACAGCTGCTACAGCTCAGGCGTTTAACCATGCTGCTGCTGAAAAAATGCACCACGAAGTTATGGAAAGCTGGTTGTATGTGGCTTCGCAAATTACTACAAACCCTCCAGGTCAGGCTTCTGGCAAGTCAGGTTTTAACTCTCTCATCGTTGAAATCTCGCGTGAACTGGGCAACATTCGGCAGCAGATCGCGCGCCGCGAGCTCGAAGATGTGCATGACCGGCTCGAAGTCTGCGTTACTCGCATGTCACTGCTTGCTGCAATGATCGATGGCAACCACCGTATGAGCGATTTTTTACGATTGGAGCTGGTTGTTCTTGGGTTGAGGCCAGTAGCTCGTCTGTTTGAGCAGGGCAGAGAGGCGCTGCTCACTTCTGATTTGCCGACGATGCTGGCCGACCTGCAATTAACCGGGTCGCAGCTGGTAATTGACAAGATTGCAGTGTTAAGAGAACTCGCTGTGGCATTGCGCAATAGCGTGCAGTCCGATCAAAAACGCTTTGCTACTGCAACTCTGACCGGCTATCTACTGCTTTATCAGGAATTTGCAGCCCTGAAAAGACTATTATTGGCTGAAAAATACTTTCAATCCTGAATCCGTAAAAATATTTTTCATTGCCGCCTCATTACTCAGACTGTTAAGATATTAATAGGATTGTACGATTTTTTGCGCTCATAATCTTCAAGGAGCCAGTAATGTTAAAACGGTTTTTACTGGTGTGTGTTTTGCTTTGCCTGCCGGCCTCTCTTTTTGCAGGTGAACCCGTTCTGGTTGACACCAGACTGCTTGTGCTCGCTCATCCTCTGTTCAGCCAGTTCGACACCAATACTGGGCGATTCAGAAATACACCTTCTGAATACGTCGATGGTGGGCAGAGTGGGGTTGACGCTCTTGTTGCCGAGATTCAGAAGCTTGATGCCTGGCTCCTGCGTTCGCCCCAGATTTTGCGCGAGCGCTTGAAAGACGTGCCTTTGCCGGATCGCATGGCAATTGAGCGTAATTTTCTCAATGAAAAACGCGAGAAAGAGAAAGGCCTGGCTGCGATGAAGATGCGCGCCTACATGGCACGCCTGGTCCCCGGTCGCCCGGGCGTCACACCCGATTCTTCAATTTATCCACAGATTAACCAGATTATGGCTGATGTAAGGGCTGTGATCAAATCGGTCAAAGAACGCCACCGCTCTGACCTCGTAATCGACGCCTGCGATTTTTTACCGGTGGTTGATAGCAGCGGGATACGCCCGGAACTGCTGGTGCAAAACCTTCATTTTAGCCTCTGGAAAGGGAAACCGGCAGATGAGCATTTTCTCGCCTGGTTTGCCGCTGCTGACCAGTTTTGGGCAGGACAACTGGGAATGGATGCACAGATCTTTCCGGCCGGCGTTACCGACGTCAGACTCGAAGCGTTAAAATTACTCGAAGAACGGACAAAGGGGCAGCAGAAATGAACAGATCATGGCATTATCTTCTCAGACTCGCGGTATTTGCAGTTTGTCTGGCGATACCGCTTGCGGCGATGAGTCAGACTGATGGTGGTTGGGCCACTGTCGATACCAGGGTTCTGTTGATGCTGCATCCCGACATGGCTAATTTTGATTATTCGAACGGCAGATTTTCTCGCGAAAAGTCTCTCGAAAAAGATATTAACAAGGTGGTTGCCGGGTTGAAAAAAGCCCGTGAACAGGCCGAAAAAGAATGTGAACCTTTGCGCGCCCGCCAGAAAAAGCTTTTTCAGGATCGATTCCTTGTTGTGCAACAGAAGACGCGAGCTTTACAGATTCTTGCGCCCGGTGACATCGAGCGTCTTGAACGCGAAAAAGTGCAGCTGCAGACCGCTTATCGTGAGCTCGAACGGCAGCGCCCCAACGACAGTAATGCTGCAAAAATTGTTTCTGCCAGAAAGGTAGATATTGAGAGTAAGCTTGCTGAAATAACCGGGCACCTCACTGCCACCGACACGGCAGAACAGCGTCAGCAAAAGGCCGCGAAGTTTCAGGAACAGATCGTCGTGATCGACAAAAATGTTGCAGATATTGCCCTGCAAATCAGCAAAATAGAAGATAAAGCAATTTCGGCCGTTTATCTCACAGCAGAAGAGACCGATACCCGCCTGAAAAAGATCAAAGATGAGATTACTTCGCTGATTAAGCAGGCGGCAAAAGAGAGTAAGGTTGCAGTGGTCATGGATACTTCTTTTGCCATGCGCTCAGCGCAGCGCAAAGAAAGGCTTAAAATGATACCGGCGGTTGAAGAGGCTCCCGACATTGTTTCTGCCGCCATGTTTCATTCGTTTGCCAACCTGACTATAGACCCGGAGCTCCAAAAGAATCTGACTGGGCCGGAAGGCGCTCCATTGCCTCCGGAGCACCTTACAGTCGGGCGCTCGCTTGGCATGCGCAGCAATCTTACTCAGTATCTTGACTTTCGCAATTACATGCCCGAAAAAGTTGCTGATTTCTCGCATGGCCGGCTGTTCCTCAGTGGCGGAACTGATCTGACACCATGGGTTGCCCGCCAGCTTTTTGACCGCTACAAGGTTCCCGAGTTTGTTAAAAATTCTTTCATGCAGCTGATCCGAAATTATCTCGATATTGAGAAAGACCCTGAAACACGAGAGAGAGAGTATTGATAGCTGTCGCTTTGCGCCGACTACCAGGAGGTATGGTATGAAAAAGATTTTAAAATCAGCTCTTGCAGGAGTGCTTCTGGTTCTACTGCTTGCTGGTAACGGCTATGCTGAAGCGCTGCATCCATTTTACGAACAGAATGGTGACTGCTACCTGTTGATTGGCGAAGGTTCAGCCAAGGCTGTATGGGCTTTGAATAACCTTTCCAGTGGAATTCCCAATTCACTTTATGACCCTTATGACGCGTATGGCCTTACTGCTGCCCAGAAGTGGAATGCCACAGCAAACAAGTCCGACAAGGATCTGTTTACATTTGCCGGAACAGAAGGCGCGCTGACGCCAATGACCGGTACCAGAGTGCCGCGTCGCATAATTATGTCGGCAACTACCAATATTTACGGTTTTGCCACGGTTCCGCCGGCAACGGTGCATCGCTTTCATGGTCAGCCCAATGCCAGTCCGACCGGTCTTGGCAATCACCCGGCCGGTACTATCAACGGACTTTTTGGTGGCATCGATTACCCGTGTAACCGTATTCCAGATCCTGTTCCTGGTATGCCAGGTTACTACTGGTATCCGGTAGGTCAGGGTTATTACCACGCTGCCGATGTTGTTGTCTGGAGTAACTGGACATATGGCGGGGCAAATCGCCGAACCTGGGCTAATCCTCCGCCGGTTGGCGAGCGCTACAATCAGCAAACCGACGGATTTCCGCCAACTCGGGGGCCGTGGGCCGCCTGCTGCGCCGGAAGAATCCCGGCAAACGGCTGGATACTTGGTGGCTGGGTGCGCCGTATGATTCGCGAAAATCTTTTTGGCGCGTATCGCAATCTCAAGCTGTTTAAATACCGCATCGGCTCTGGAGCACTTACACCAGCTCAGATTCGCGATGTTGCCAATGTTCTGGCGCGAGTGACCGGCACCATGGATATGAACGGTGAGTGTTGCGACGGTTGTATCGCCCGTGTTGATGGCGCTGCCATGCCTGGCGTGCCCAGTCCGCATCTTTCCTGCGTCTACTCGGCAATTGTCGACCGCTCGTATCTGTATCGCCGCGATCAGGGCAGTACAGATTTTACTCTTGACGGCACGACAGGAGAAGATCGCCTGATTGGTTCTGGCGGCGACACAACCTGTAAATTTCTTGGCATCAGCTCACGCAGTGAGACAGGTAACTATGTCTATCTTCTTGGTCTTAACCAGATCAACCAGTGGCTGACTGATGCCAATGCCCCTCCAGGCATGATGCTTAACGAGCTGACTGACGTTGCCGTATCTGACCAGTGGTGGCAGACCGGCGGTATCGTTTACGCCTACGATGCTTCAAAGGCCCGTGTTTATCGCTTTGTTCGCAATGAAGCTGGCGCCAGTGGTATTCCGGCCGAGATCGATGTCAGTGCTGGTGGAATTTTGCCCGACAAAATCGGCGCCGATGGCTTTGGCTCGCTGTATCTCATGCGCACTGAATTTGAGCCTGCCGATAATTCGTTTTTTGTTCCCGGTGCTGAGTCGCGGAAATATCTTGCTCAGGTGCTGGCCGGTGGCATTAACCTTTATCGTGCTGAATTCAAGCAGAAGGTCTATAAGAGCGTGTATGTGCGCGATTATTACACCGGTGTGATAAGCCGTATTCCTGGCCGCGTTCTCCTCGGAGAGAACACTTTTTATCGTGACTTTTTTGCTGATGATCTCAATGATTCAAGGACCTGGGCATGGGTGTCGCCTTTTGGCCAGTTTGCGCCAATCATTGATGCTAACGTAAGAACCGAACTCGGCGTCATTAACTCGCCGACACCGCCGCGCCCCGGCAATCTTGACGCCGTGACCGACAACTACGGTCCGCTGGTGTCTGTAGATGACGTTTATAGCCCAGCTGTTCCAGATGCAAGCGGCACTTTGCCGGATACTGCAGACTACTGGTTCATGGTCGAGAACGCCCCATATTTTGACGCTAACGATGTTAACATCGGAAACCTTGGTGAAAACCCGAATGGCGGCCCTCTTGGCAAATTTCCCAATACTATTCAGCGTTCAAGCATAAAATACTACTGGAAAATTCTGCAGACGCATAACCGCTTTAACGAGCCTGAAGAAGCCACAATCCTTGACATGGAAGCAGAAGGCATTTCAGGTGACTACATGCTTCTTTTCCCGCCAGCAGCCGGCAGGTTTAAAGTCGGCGTCAAGGTTGCTTATCGCTATTATGATTACACCAAATTACCGGTAGGCGCGCTGTCAAACCGCAAGGGTGACGTGCTCAAGCCTGCTCTTGACCTGCCACCGCTTGTTGCAACTGGCGATGACGTTAATGGCTACGCCTGGGAAGAAATTCACATAAGAACTGTTCCCGTACCTCCGCCTGTAGAGGGGCGCGGAATTATTATGAGCGGCATATATGGGTCAGGTAATTCAATTCTGTCTAATTTCAAGCCGGGCCCTAATTTTCACCCGGATAAGTTTGGCTGTATGAACCCGGGCTGGACTAACACGGTTTGCCGTCACCCCCATTGTAACCCTGCAAATGATGCATTGACACCGACAACGTTTATTATTGATGGTTATAGTCTGGTGCCGCAGCCGCCAGTGTATGATGAATCCGATGACACCTGGAAGATAAGTTATTCAGCCAACGCCGCAACCTGGAGTCTGCAGTTGCGTGAGTCAAGTTATCATCTTAGCCGCGGTAGAGACCGCATAGATGAAATGACTGGCGAAGATCCACCTGACCCGAATGACCCAGGCTTGATCAGAAGCCCAAAAACCCTGGAATGGGCTGGCCCCCTCTCGGTCACCTGGACATCTGAGCTTAAGCGTGGCGCTGATACAATTGTCAACCGACAACTGGTTACTTCATCGCCTATTCTAAATCTTGACCAGTTGCGCGTTCTTTTCCCGTCTCCTTCTGAGCCGGCCTATTACACCCTCACCGTCGATTTCAGACGAACATATCGTTACAAGGTATTGAAAGAAATACCGCAGTATATTGGCGGCCTGCCTGCTGCCCCCAGAACCGTTGAAGTTACCCGTAACGTGCCGATGCGTATATGGTCTGATGCACAGGTTCTGGTAACCGATAATACGCCTCCAGCAAGTCATCTTGCTAACCCCGAAGAGGCAGGAAAAGTTCTTCCGGCTTATTTCGCCAGCACACCTGTTCTCTATGGCACAACTGGTGAGCCTCTCTGGGAAACCGAATCGGCGCCTGTCTCGAATCCCTCGGCACTTGTTTTCGTGGTTGCCGATAACAACCCGATGGCCAACGAAAACTACGGCAATAGTGGCGCAGACATCTATCATCCAGGAGTGCGTATCAATTTTACGCTGGCTAATCAGAATGCAACATTCTCTTTCCAGACGCCATACGGCATTATGCCACCACCACGCGTACCCGCAGATCCCGCAACGCCCGAACAGATTCGTTACTCTACCGGCAGTAGTGCGGCAAGCAAGGTTTCAGGTGTGCATGTGACATCCGAAAGCCAGTTCAACACATTGACCGGCACTACTGGCAAGTATTGCAAGCTGTTCTCATATCGTGCGTATTCTATTGATCTGCGCAATATAACTCACTTTTCCAAGCTGCTCAAAGAAGCAGCCGGAGTCTGGGATTACACTGGTGAATGGTCAGCTAACATGGACCTGCACCATGCCAACAACCAAGCGGGTTACCGCAGTCGTCTCTATGGCTTGAGCTGGAGCGAAGCCAGCAACTCGCCCACCAATGTTCTTAAGACCGCGCCAATACTTGATGGGCAGGTAATTGTTCGCGATAATGACAGACCTAACATGTTTATTGTTGCAACCCAGGATAAATACCCCGATTCCACGTTTTACTCTCCGACAAACATCAAGATCAACACTATGCCGGCAAAATGGGTGCAGTTCGCCTCACCAGGCATGGGATCTTCGATAAACAATGGTCCTGAATCATGGGAATCAGCTGACAATACAGCGTCTTTCAATGATGATTTTAAAGCAGATGCCGCGGCTCCAGTTACCAATGCCATTTTCCCTGATGGCCAGGATCTCGAAGTCGACGTTCCGGTAAGGTTTAATCTGGTAACCTCTGATAACGTCGGGCAGGTCGCGACAGTAAGCTTTGAATTGCGCGACGACGGCGACAATGTTTTGCTTGATGGTCTTTTTGCAGCTAATTTGCCGATGCAGTATGTGTTCCGCAGCCCCGGTGAATACAAGTTGACGGCAGTTGTTCAAGACAACGCTGTCGGATGGCCAGCCAACCCCCAGGCCTACATGCCCTCAGACACCAGCGACCCATCAGCACCCCCAGCGCCAAACAAGCGCAAATTGCGAGTTCTGTTCAAAGTAGTTCCAACCTGGCTTGATTTCAGGGTGATCGAGCGTAAGAGGACCGGACAGTGAGTTCATGAGACAGAATAGTCGCTTAAGAGCCGGCATAAGCCTTATCGAAATAATGCTGGCGTTCATGATTCTGGTGACAGCCACCTTCTCGGCGGCTGGTGTCATCAGTTTCGGCCATCGCGGAACTGTGGCTGATTTTCGTCAGGTTGAGGCCATGCAGATTCTCGTCGACCGCATGAACAAGCTGACGAATATGCATTATGCCAGTCTCGATTCGTTTCTGACCGCAGCCGGTGGCAATGAATACACGTTCAACAACGATATTGAGGGCATCGTGCTTGGTGACGAAGTGAAGATCGACAAAAACACCTACCGGGTTCACGCGACACTTAAGCGCCAGCCAATAACTTTTGACTCGTTGATGGAGCTGGACTTTCCGAATCCCTCGTATATGCCGGCTTCGCCGTCGACCTGGCTGTTTAAAGATCGCGTGTCTGCTGCATTTAATGGTGTTGATAATCCTTACAAGGTAATCAAAATAACAGTCAGCGTTAAACCGGTTGGTGGAATGACTGACGAGCGCGAGTTTGCGGCAGTAAGTTATGTTGCCGACCTGGAGAGCTGAAGCATGAAAAGTCATGATAAAATGCATGTTTCTGGCGAAGAGTCGGTTTCTGCGGTGTTGAAATATGGCGATAACTCGCGGCGCAATGGTATGGCGCTGGTGATCGTGCTGGCTTTTTCTACAATTCTTCTTATTCTTGGCGTTGTTTACCTGCGAACATTTTCGCAGTCTACGCATATTTCTGGCCTGCAGCTTGATCAGATCCAGGCCGAATTCTTTGCCCGGGGCATGCAAAACATAGCCACGTTCAAGATCAAGCGCTACCCTGATTTCTTTTTGCGCTCATACCGCTACCATGTCTACCAGAACCGTGTAAATACCGGTGATTCTTCGGTGCCACCACCGCTGGTTCCGTTTACAAATCCTTCACCCTTTCAAAAATTTACTGGCACCTATCCAGGTCGCACAAATGATCTGCTTCACCACATGCACCCGACCGAAGACAGCACTCTGGGTTTTACCACGCCTCTTAAGATCGCAACCTGGTCGACTACGTTCAACCTGAGATCTGCCGAAGATTTTAACCGCGCCTTTATCGAAATTGACGTCTACGTGCGGATGGAAGGCCGCGATCTGGTCAGTCAATATCGCATGAGTCTCGACGCAAGCCAGACTCGAAAAATACCTGGGTCGTGAATATGTTAAAAAATACATCGCGTCGCCGTGCTATCACTCTGGTTGAAATTCTTATTGCGACCTCAGTGTTTTCGCTGTTTATGGTCAGCGTTTTTGGTGTGTTTGAATACACCCGCTCTGGCTTTGAGACTGGTTCATGGCGGGTTCAACGCCAAAAAAACGCGCAGACTTTTTTGCTTCGTCTCAAAGATCTCCTTGAAAGAAGTAACCACCCGTATCAGGTTGCTCCAAACGGTGCAACAGTCAGGGTTTCTACCAGCCCGGTCGTTGTCAATGACGCCTGGTTCAATAAAGTTGCTCCAACCACCAATAACGGCATCATGTATTTTTCGATTACTTCGCCATACGTTCCAAGGCAGGATGAACTGGGCCAGGCCGAAAGACCTGGTGTCTGGAAAGGCGTCGGACTCGACTGCAAGAACAAGACTCTGAAGCTATACCTGACTGGCGTCTGGGATCAGATGCCACCGCATACCCCTGCCGAAATTGGTTCTCCTAATCCGGCAAGGTTTGAGTTCGGTAGAACCGATGGCGATTTTATAATGTCTCTCCCTGATGTCGCAGCCGCCGGCGTGTTTGTTTCTGCAGCTACACAAACAACTGATATTAAGCGGCCAACTGTTTTTTTAACAGTCGAACTGCTTCTCGAACACCCGAAGTCACGACAAAAGGTGCAGATTACCGAGACCATGACCGCTTCTATTGTTGATCGCGAGCTTGTAGATGTTGAGACGCGCTCAGCCGGAAGCTTTCCCATACCATGAGGCCGCTTATGAAAAAACTGCTGTTGTCACTCTTCACGCTGCTGCTGGCCGGTCAGCTAAATGCCTGCGTCATGGAGCCCGGGGTCTGGCAGACAGTAGAAGTAATTGATTCAGCTGGCGACCCTGGTGTTCTCGCGCTTTCTGATGCCCTTTTCCAGCTGCGTAAAAAATTTGCTGCCGAAATGGCTGCCTGCAAAATACCTGAGCGGCCGATCACTTTTGTTGGTGCTTACCTCGACGAGACGCCCATGTCTTCATCGACGCTCACTATACTCGAGCAGTCGGTAGAACTGGTCTGGAACGACGCCAGAGTCTTGCCTGCATCAGAACTGGTGAGTTCGCCAGAAGATTACGTGGCTCTGCATAAGGCTGCAGAAAAGGCCGGTAAAGATGGTTATTCGGCAACTATACATGTCTCGGGCGCGCAAAGCACGGCGATAAATCAGATCGATGTGAATTTCTGGCTATACCAGCTTTATCGCTGCGTCATGCGCGAAGAGCTCAAAGCATTTATCAGAATAGCCGATTCATCGGGCACTGCGCTGTTTATCGATGAAATCGCGGTTTCACCGACAGTCATGGTTGACCCGTTGATTTCGCCGGTTGGCGGCTACATAATCAGATTCGAAAAGAACACCGCAAATCCTTTGCTGGTTGACTTCGGGCCTCTGGCCGAAGGTGGTGAGCACCAGATCAGGCTTAACGAATCCTATCGCCAGCCTTCGGCGACCCCGCCGCTTTCTGAATTTAAAGCGCCTCTTGCCGGCAATGACTAAGATTCTCGCTGACCTGGCAAAATGGAGATAATTATGATCAGCCGCATTCGAAAACTTTATGCCCGGGGGCTCTGTATAGCCGCTTCGCTTATGGTGATTTTTACAGCAGTTTCGGCTTTCGCTGACCCCATGCATGTTGCTGTGCGCAGTCTTGATCTTAAAATGTTCAACAGGCTGATTAAGGCGCAGCAAGACCTTACTGCCACTGATTCGGCAGGAATGACCGCGCTGCATCACGCCTGTGCTCTTGGCGTGGTAGAAATGGTGCAGGCGCTGCTTGAAAACGGTGCTTTGGCCTCTCAGACCTGCAATCTTGGCAATAACGCCTTGCACTATGCGGTGAGCATGGGCGCACTCTGCCTTGATCCACAGCCCCCGGCCAGCCCGCTTACCATCTGCCCGCTGACGGTACCGGCTATGCTGGCTTCTGCCGGAGTGGATGTAAACCTTCTCAACAGCAAGGGGGAAGCTCCTCTGCATATCGCTGCCCGCAACGGGCTGGTCGGAGTTATCGCGACTCTGCTGCAATCGGGAGCAGACCCGCACATCAGAACCAGCGCTGGCGAAACCCCGCTGCACCTCATCGGTGGCTCTTTGGCACAGATTGCTGCGCAGGTTCTTATTCTTGGCGGCGCCAGGCTCGATGCTGTCGCCAATGATGGCAGCAAGCCAATTGATCGCGCAGTTTCTCGCGGAAATCTGCTGCTGATAAACATGCTAAAACAATATGAAACGAAAGAGTCTCCTTAACACTTTTATACTCAGCCTTCTTATCGTTATCTGCGGTCGCACAATACCCGCGGCCGCGTGTGCTGGCGGCTGCCCTGAAGGCACCTGCGCCCTGGCGTCGATAACCTTTGCTATTCCAAGATCGGTCATTACCGCTGATACTCTGGTAATTCTCCTCAAATCAGGCAATACTTCGCTGATTGAATACCGCAGGGCGGACCAGAAAGCAGATATGAAGATCCCCGGGGCAGTGGTCATCTGCGATAACGTAGCAGCTGCAAGCATTTCTGAGCGCCTGCCTGCACGTGATCATCTGCTGGTTGTCTACCCGGGGCTCGAAAGTGTCGATGTGACATCGTTGATTGCAGACTTGCACGAACTTGGCTATCAGAGCGTAGTTGAGTTTCAGCCCGGAATTCAGGGCTGGCTCACCTATGGCTACAATATCGAAGAGGGCAGCAAGCCATGACCAGCGATATACTGTCATGCGCTCTGCGCGAGTTGCGCCGCAAAAAACTCAGGTCTCTTGCAGTTGCTTTCAGTTACCTGATTACGGTTGCCGTGATGCTGCTGACCGCCAATCTGCTGCTATTCTCGCGTTACGCCGAGAATGAAGTTCTCGCCGCCACCGGAACGCACTTTGTCACTTATCTGCCAAATTGTGGCGATATTACAACCCTTTCTGAACAGGAAGTCGCAGAACTTGCGCGTGGCATCATTCCGGCCAAATGCCAGGAATTATGCAAAAACTGCACAGGTTGCAATAAAAAGGCGATCGACATTCTTAACGAAGGTTTCATGATTAATACCAACACGACACGCCTGGTCACACTTGAGCTTGTCGACAGAATACGTCGTCTCGCAACCGTGGCCGATGCCTCAGGGTATCTTCTGTTCAGGTTTCGCGATCCCCAAAGCGGCCGCCTTTTCGCTGTCGGCGGTTTTGACCCGAAGAGCACAGCAGTTGCCACCACCTGCTGTTCGCACAGCGACCTGATTGCCGGAGCATTTCTCGGTTCTGACAGTTCCGGGCAGGTGATGCTTGAACAGGGTTACGCCGCCAATCTCGGGCTGAAGCCGGGAGATCAGGTGGTCATCGCTTCTGAGAGTTTCGCGGTTGCCGGCATAATTAACCCTGGCGTGCGGCCAGGGCGGGCTGATGTCTACATGCTTTTTGCCGATGCCGAACGTGTGATGAATCGCCGTATCCGCAACCCGCTGTTTCAGGAAGCGAACATCATACTGATCGAGGCTGCCAGCTCAAAACTTCACGAACAGGCCATGCAGGATGTTAAGGGTCTTGTTCAGAGCGACGCGCTGGTTTCTTACGGTTGTTATGTGCCAGCCTCACAGGCTCTCGGACTAAACGAAAAAACCATCTGGCTTTTTCTGGCTCTTGTCGGCGGTGCAGCTGCCCTGTTTGCTGCCAAAACCCAGATTTCATCAGTTATAGAACGGCGGCGCCAACTCGCTGTGCTCAAGGCTGTCGGCTGGAAAAACAGTGTTGTTATCGCGCAGGTCTTTGCTGAAGCTCTACTGCTGGCGGTTTCTGGCTGCATTGCCGGCGCTTTGTTTGCCTGGGGTGCCTTGCAGGTATTGCCGGTGACCAGTCTGCTCGGCATCAGCGCCGATGTTCCATTAATTTTGAACTGGCAGCTGCTGCTGGCGATAGTCGTATTTGCCGTCAGCAGCGGCTCTTTTGCCGGGCTTTTGCCTGCTCTCATGGTTGTCAGGCAGAATCCTGCCGAAGTTTTGCGCCGAATTCAATAAACGCTGCCACCGTTAAGCGATCGCTAAGAGCGGTTGGTGATGGTGTTGCGAGCGGGGAGTAGATTATGAACGTGTTGCTGAAAGTCGAAGGTCTCGAGAAAACTTTTTCTACACGAAACTCGGTGACTGAAGTGTTCAAGAATGTGTCATTTGAAATCAGCCCGGGTGAAGTTGTCGTTATCAAAGGGCGCAGTGGCGAAGGCAAGTCAACTATGCTCGGCATTCTAAGTGGTCTTGACCGCCAGACGGCCGGCAGTGTGGTTTTTGCCGGTGAGAGACTTGAATCGATGACTGTTTCAGAGCTGGCCGAGCTGCGCGCGCAAAAGATCGGCATGATTTTTCAGAGCTTCAATCTGATTGGCTCATGGACAGCATTAGAAAATGTTGAGGCAGTTCTCATGCATCGCGGCATCAGCCCGGTGCAGCGCCGGCAAAAAGCCCAGGCCGTTTTGCATGAACTTGGACTGGGCGAAAGACTCGACAATTACCCGACAGAACTGAGTGTTGGTCAGCAACAGCGGGTAGCGGTGGCGCGCACACTGGTTAATGATCCGCTGCTGATTCTTGCTGATGAGCCGACCGGCGATGTCGATGCCGAAACTGCCCGTGAGGTGGTAGAGCTCCTGTTGCCGAGAGTCAGAAACGGTTCTGCCGCCCTTCTTGTTGCAACGCATGGCGCCTTTGACCTCAACTATGCCGATCGCGTGTTAACACTTGCCAACAGATGCCTGGTTGCCGAAAATGGCAGATCCCAGGATAAGGGAGTGCCAGCGTGAACGATTCTCTGCGCTGCGCTGTGCGCGAGCTTTTACGACGACCGGGACGCAGTCTTGCCACCCTGTTCGGGTATATTCTGGGGGCAGCATTCGTTTTCGCGCTGACCCTGCTTCTCAAGACCGATATGCTGGTCAAGGGTGATATTATAAATTACATGGGCACGCACTTCGTAGCGTTTTCGCCAGCTGCCTACTCGGGTGATGCTCTTGTGCCGACAGAGCAGAGTCCGCTTGACCCGCAAAACGAGACGTTTTTTGCTGAGCCGATGGTTGTCACCAGACTGCTGCCGAAATCTCTGGCCGGCAAAATTTCCGAAATTCCTGAAGTTCTCGCGGCGACGCCCTTCCTGCTGTTTCGTTTTAAACAGGGCCAGGACGGCCATGTCTTCAGTGTTGGCGGTTTTGAGCCTGGCGATACAGCAGCCCTGCATGGTACGGCCGCGACCAGTCGCGATATCATTGCCGGAGCCTTTCTGCAGCCCGGTGATCGTGGTGTCGTGCTTGTCGAAGAAACTTACGCCTTGATGTGGAATCTCAAGGTTGGTTCGGTCGTCAATGTCGCCGATACGCTGTTTCCAGTTATCGGTATTGTCAGGCCAGGGGTTAGACCTGTGCGGGCCGACGTTTTTATGAACTGGCCCGATGCCGAAGCGATGATAAATCAACGGCTCAGCGCGCCTTTGCAGCAACAGGCAAATCTCTTTCTCGTCGAAAGCGCCGGGTTGCATAACCACGAGACTGCCATGAAAAAAGTAGAGAAGCTGATGCCTGATGGCATGATCAACACGTTCAATTGCTCTGTTCCGGCGATAGAAGTCATGGGTATCAGTTCGAAAACTTTGCGCCTGATCACTCTCGTCGTGTTAGTCATAATACTTATTTACGCTGCCAATTCTCAATGGGCCTCGGTTGTTGAGCGGCACCGCGACATTGCCATTCTCAGGGCGCTGGGCTGGAAAACCAGCAGCATTTTGCAGCAGATTGTCATAGAAGCTCTCTTGTTAGCGGTCACTGGCACCATGATTGGCATGGTGACCGGATACGTAATTGCTTATCTCGCTCTGCCGGCAATTTCGCCAACCCTCGCGGCTGGCGGAGCTTTGGCTTTTGATTGGGCAACGCTTGCTTTTAATCTGGCGGCGTTTTCATCTGCAGGGTTGCTGGCGGGGGCTCTGCCGGTGTTTCAGATTGTTTCGGCTGACCCGGCCATGGTTATACGTAATAGCGCCCAATGAGTCTAAATTCGCCTGTTTCTGACCCTCGCATCAGACTTGCCATGTGAGAACAAAAACGTTACACTGTGCTGATGAACAACAAGCGACGTGGAAGCCTGCCTACTTTCATCTGGCCAATTGCCCTGGTAATGGCCATGCTGGCGATCCTTCTGCTGGCGGTTCCTGAACCGCCCCGGGCAGAGGCGCCAGTGCCGCCACAGCTTTATTCATCGTCTTTTCAGCTGATCGCCACCGGTAATCGGCTGGGCACCTATTACCCGGTTGGCAGTATTCTCTCGAAATGGATAAACTCTCAACTTGGCAGCGAAGGCGTTTTTAAACCGATTGAAACAAATGGCTCGATTGACAACGTGCGCCTGGTGACCCAGGGCAAGGCTTTTCTTGCTATGGCAGAGAGTCGCATCATCAAAGAAAATCTTGCCGAAAACGCTTCATCGCCATTACGACTGGTATGGCCCCTCTGGAACGATGTTGTGCATATACTTCGCGCGCCAGAGCGGTTTGATCCGGGAGATACATTTCCTGGCCGGTCGAACGTGTTTCTTGGCCAGATCAATTCATCGACTCGGCGTACTTCGCTTGAGATCATCGAAGCCATGGGGCAGTACCGGCGCAAAACCAGCGTCGAAATTCCACCCGAGGCTGTGCTGACATCGCTGGCCAATGGCCACATCGGCTATGCTGCCATTCAGGCCGGCATGCCAAATCGCACGGTTTCTGATGCCGTTCTTTTTCATGAGTGCTCGCTGGTCAGTCTCAGTGCCGATGAGATCGAAAAAGTTGTGGCAAAAGTTTCTACAGCCCGCCCGGTTACTATTCCGGCCGGTTTTTATGGCGATACCCAGCTAGAGGTGCAGACTATCGGCTTGCCAAATATGCTGATCGCGAGCGTCGATACTTCAGAAGAGGCGGTTGGTCTGGTTATCGAAAGCATGCTGAAAGGGGCGGCGCACCTGAAGTTGCATCATCAGGCGTTTGGCAATATTCCTGTCGATCCAGCTCTTGCCTTGAGCATTATGCAGGAAGTCGGGGTAGCCGTTCACCCGGGCACTCTTAACTGGATTGCTAAAAACTCAGCCGCGAAGCAGGCTTCCAGCCAGGGGGCAGTTGCTGATGAATAATCATAAAACCATGACCAGAATTGGCAGTCGCGCCGGTATTGTGCTCTTTGTCGTACTCGGCGGTATTTTTATTCTGAGCATTATGATCATGTCATACAACCACCTCGTCCGTGGCAAATTCAACGAAAGCCGCGAACTGCTCAAACACCTGCGTGCCATGAAGTGCGCGCAGTCTATTTCTCGTTATATTGTGGCCAAGATGAAGCTTGATCTGACCGATCCGGCGACCGATGCAAATGCGCCCGGCCAGATTTTGCGCACAGCATTCAGAAATAACAGTGAAGCAAGCATTAACAGTGATATTCTCAATAAATGGATGTCTCAAATCGGTCTCAGCGATCTGCGCAGCAGCCTTACCGGCAATCAGCCCTTTGCAGTAACGGTTCAGGCCAACGTAGAGGTCAGTGAAGTCAAGTCTCTCAACGACGGCAACGGCTTTTATCTTGATTTTGAGAAGTCCGGAATGCTTACCTTTGCCGTAGAAGTCTCGGTCGACCAGGCAACCGAAAGATGGCATGAGACCAGACCTTTTCGTGTTGTCATGCCGTTTCCGCTGCCGATAACCAAGTTTAATCTTTACCTGCGCGATGCTGCAGGTGGCGACGAAACCAAATTCAACACTGTAACCATAGCTACTCCAGATACGGGCAAAGTTATTTCCAACTCGCCGCGCCCGCTGGTTCTTGTCAATGGCGGACCCACCAACCCAAGCACCCCCGAAGATGTCTGGAAAAGCCGCGGCTGGATATATATGGGCGGCGGGCCATCTCTGCTGAATCGTGCTGCCGGCCATCTCGAGTATGGGCAGAATTTTCATTCGTATTTTCCCTCAGCCGACAAGCCAATAACGCTGGTATTTAATTTCGGCCCCTGGCCGGTAGGCAGCAGACAGGTCAACTTCAGCGTCGCACGCTGGGGTTTCGCAGAAACAGTTTATACTGGCCCGCATAGCCAGTTGTGGCAAAAAGTGCTGCAGCGCGAGTTTAACCGCTACCCGGTTACTGCCAAAAGCCGTTGGGCAAGCTCATGTCTGCATCTGTTTGGCGAGAATTCCCAGGATTCAGAGATCAGCCACACCCGTGTTATCGGCGATGTCAAAGACAGGTTTCTTGAGATCTGCTACCTGGCCGATGCCGCGACCAAAGAGCCGGTCGGGGCGGTTATTTCGATGAATTCAGCTGCTTATGACAGCGCCAGAAGCAGCGCCTCGCTTATTCCTGGCATGTCCTCCCTGTTTGTCGAAAAAAAGCTCATTTATATGCCAAATGGGCCGTCTGCACTCGGAGTCCCGAGCCTGGTAGACCTCGAAGATGTTTTTCAGTCGATCAAATGGCTGACCAATGACGGTAGTATCTGTTATTACACGATCATGAGCAAGATCGACGACTGTTCATACAATGAGACTTATGACATGATTGCGCAATATACTTCGACCAATCAGAAAATCGATATTCCGCCGACCGATGCTGCACCGCTTACCAGCGAGAAAGCTTTTCAGCTTGAAATTGAGGGAATTGATACGCGCAACATCGCGATCGACAAGATCGCCGCCGGCAGCGACCCGACTCTGGGCATGGCCCGCCGCATCTGTTATGAAGTCAAGCCGGGGCAGGGCGAAAGTGCTTCTGCTCTGCTTAAAAAGCATTTTTGTAAGACAGCGCTTCGTCTGAACCTTGGCAATGCGGTTCTCAGGGTCGTAACCGGCGGCACGGGACTCGCTCTTGCCAACGGCCTGGGCCGCCACACCGGCGGCAACCTCATTGTTGATGGCCCGGTTACCCTTGGTACTTTTGAGCCGATCATGGGCTCAGCGTTTGAGTCGCCTCTGATGATAATGGCCGAAAAGGGCGCGATAACGGTTAATAACAGCGGTGCGAACAGTACCGTCGCGTATCTGGTCGCTCTTGACCCGGCTGGCGGCGAAATTAAATACAGCAATCCTAATTCGCCAATGAATCTGATCGGCGGTATCGCAGCGCACACTCTTAATCCCGCCAACATTGCCGGCGGTGGCAAAATGACCTACAACATCAGTCTTGATCCGACAGATCCAGCCTTTATGAAAAAGTATGTTGGAATCGTTATCGGTCCGGCCGGAGGAGAGATATGACCAGACGCGGCATAAGCCTGCTCGAAATACTCATCGCCAGTGGCATAATGGTAACTGCCATGGTGCCCTTATGGGGCCTCATGGGCTCGTCTCATAAGCAGGTGACCCTTTCGGCTGACGAGATACGGGTAAGCCAGCTGGCAGTAGAGATTCTCGAGCAGATCGAGAACAAGGCCTGGATTCCTGCTGACGGTGAGTTTGCCTTTGCCCCCGCGAGCGGCAAGCTTATCAGTATTGGCAATGCGCTTAAAGTTGACGTGCAGGTTGGCAGTTACCCCGAATACCTCGACTTAAAAGGCAAGATCAAGGTTTCGCGCTATCCCCCGGAGACTTCGAAGACAGAGATTGGTAAAGTAATGCGCCTGATGTTCGTTTACAAATCTAAGGAAAAGGTTGGCGATGAGGACAAGGAATATGAGTTGTCGACCTTTGTGAGTGGTAATTGATCGTGAAAAGAGCTTTCACCTTTACAGAAATGCTGGTAGCGGTAGGCATTGTGGTAGTGATTGCCGGCGGGGTAATCATCGCCATGACGCGTGGCGCATCTAACGTGCATCGCGGCAGCTTTAACGCTGTGGCCGCCAATCAGGCCGCGTGGATCGTCTCCTTTATGCGCAACGATATTGTCAGGTCTGATGTGGGCCGCATCGTGCTCGTTCCCGAGAGCGGCAACACCTGGAAAGGTACCACTGAATTCAAGGTGCTTATTCACGGCGGGCAATTTGTAAATTATTCTGTTGAGAACGTCGGTAACGGCAAAGTGTTCGTCAGAACGTCCTCTGACGGCAGGAAGCAGCGGTTCGCGGCCGAATACCTGACCGATTTTGCGGTAGAATATGTTAGTGGCAGTATGGTCATTAACATGCTGTTTAAAGACCCGGCTTCGCACGCAGTTGATTTCGCGTGGTCAGCGCGCATTTATCCCCCGGCGTTAGTTGGCCCCGACCGTTTCTGGAAACCATTAAATGCAACACCCTGAAAAAATAGCTGATAATCGACGCAAAGTATTCGCAATACCGGCGCTGCTGCTGCTGGGACTGCTGGCCATTCTGTTGACCGGTTGCTGTGGCGGCTATGATTATTCATCTTATCGCAGCCAGGCTGAATACGCCCTTTCCAAAAAAGATTTCAAAAAGGCTCAAGAACTCTATTCGATGATATTCAATCAGGAAAGCAAGCTCGACCCGACTGATCTCGAAAAGATTACCTGGGCGTTTTATCGACTGGGTGTTATTGCCGAGGTAACCGGCGACGTGCGCATGGCGCTGGGGTATTATTGGGGCGACAAGATTGATGAGGGGTATTACCAGGAATACGGTCGCCTTAACTGGCTGGCACAGGAAGGCTGGAACTGGCTGGATGCCGGCAATCAGCCGCGCAGCATCGAGACGATTCTCAATCTAGAAGATAGCGGTCGGCAGCCAGACAAGGCTATTGCCGAGCGCAAGAAAAAAGAAATAGTGGTTAACCGCGACCGAGAACGAACTGATCGCCCGGTTACCCGCAAAAGCAATCGGCCGAGCGCGACTTTTAACCGGTCACTGACCCCGCCGCCGCCGAATGCACCGGGACCTTTCAAGGTTTTTCACTGACCTATTCGGTTTGCACCTTGAACCCGATCGGGGTATTGTTCTCGCCTGGTGACTGCAGAAAGTTGGACAGCCGCCCGAGAAGATTGCGCTGAGCTACTTCGAACAGATATTCACAGAAATCGTTGATGCCTTCGTTGCTGTTCACAAACTCTTTCTCATCATCGATATTAAAGCGAATTTTTGACCCGGTTTTTTTGAAAATGATCAGGAACGTGAAAAATTTTTCTTCGAGGTCCTCACCGTTAACATTGATTGCAAAGCCAATCGCCGCAGTGCCATTTTCGCCAAATTCGGTGTCGAGGGCGTCGCCCTGAATCATCTGGCTTTTATAAACAAAGCCAGTGCTCGGAGGAAACATGAATACCTTGGTTTCTGCGCAGCTAAGACTTTCAATTACCGAATTGCGCAGGTCATGCACAAACTCGCGACATTCGCGGCGATACTGGTCGCATTCAGCTACCCCACGGTCATAAGCCTCACAAAGCTGTTTATATCTGTTTCGTCTTGACATCTCTGTCTCCTTGCATGGCTGTTTTATGCTCATATTATGTCACCAGCCGCCAATTTACACAAGCCCTCAAAATCGCGCGATGGAATTTGGCAATTTGCCTGTTTTGCATTATAATGTACAGCAAATGATCAAAAATAAGGCTGGATTGTTGAGGAATTGAACATGTTTGAAGTAAAGACATGCCCTGACTGTAAAAAAATGTTTCTGAGGTATTCTGGACGAGTTTGTCCGCAATGCCATTCGATCAGACAACAACAACTCAATAGCGCTATTGGTCTGGTTAAGGCGCGGCCTGGCATGCATCTTAAAGAAATCAGCCGCCTCTGTGATGTGGCTGAACGCACGCTGCAGGACTTCGCCGAAGAAGGCACTTTTCGCCGGCTGAACCTTTCTGTTCGCTATCCGTGCCGACTCTGCGGCACCCATATCAACAACGGCAGCATCTGTTCAGGCTGTCACGAAGAACTTGCCAGGCATATTATCGATCTGCGCAGCAAGATGGTTGATGAATCGAGAGTTTTGCGACCGGTGCGGGTAAGCGGGCAGTATGATGAAACTTTTTCGCCGGCGGCCAGCATGGATTCAGTAAAAAAAGCCGAAGCGCTCAACGCCATTTTATCGCGGCGCGACAAAAACCGCAGATCGTTGCGCTCTGGTGGAATTATTCGCTGATTAAATCAGCGCGTCGAGTTCAGCCGCCAGAATTGCATACTGCATGCCGTATTTTTCTTTGTCGGCTTCGTCAGCAGTCTCAATAACCAGCGATAGTTCGCGCATTTTGTTTTCGAGTTCCGCTTTGCGGCGAAGTCTTTCTGGCGGTAGATCAGGGGTAGTCGGGCCAGATAACACTGGCATGGCAGTATCTCTGAGCATTCCGCCGCCAGCATCAGCTTTATCTGACACAGACAAAATTGGTGTAGAGGTTGCTTTAAGCATTGCCACGCCCGGCATACTGAAAGCGGCTGATTGCCCGGCTGTGTCACCCAGACCGGTTGCTATAAGGTCGGCGGCAAAAGACTCCGGTTTTTTGCCGGCCTTCAGCGCTTTTTCTTCGAGTTTGCGAATGGTTTCTTCGTTCAGCTCAATTGTAACCTGTTTTATTTCCATACTTTCAATTTAGCAGAACTCGGCAGAAAAAAGAACTAAAACAAATATTCCCAGCGCCCCGGCTATGAGGTAAACTGTATACCGGTTGGTCGAGTATGCTGCTATGCAGGTCTTTGGCAGTGGTTCAGCGGCTGGCGCCTGCCGGTCGGCTCTTGCAGAAATTACAAACAGGATATATTGAGATTGATGACCAGAGAAGGCGACAATACTGCGCAGGCTCTTAAAGTGCTGAAAGCGCGCTACCTGCTGTTCTGTACCATGTTACATGCGTTGAGTCTGCTGACTTTTTATAACTTTGCCAGCGGTTGCATTTTTTTGCTTCTGCGGCAATTGCGGCTGGCAAGCATTGATTTCGTCGGGTTCAGTCTGGTTGGAATACCGATTTGCCTGCTGGTTGCGCTGGCGCTGGCTTTTCGCCGTCAGCTTGATGACTCGCGCGGCATGGCTTTGCTCGATGGCTACAATCAGAGCGGTGGACTGCTTCTCGCGCAGTTTGAAACCGGTGACCAGTCCTGGAAAAATCGGCATGGCGAGCTTAAAACACCGGCTTTTCGCGTGAATTTATCCGGGCGTTTGCCGGCGCTTCTGGTCTCAATATTGTTTGTTGTGCTCAGTATAACGATGCCGGTACGGCAGGTGCAGGGTGATCGTGACCCGCGACTGGAACTCAAAGACGTGCAGCAGACTGCTGCCGCGCAGGTTGAAGCACTGGAAGAAGCCGGCCTGATAGATGAACAGAAGGCAGACGAGCTTAAAGAAACAATCGAGCAGATAAGCGCGGCTTCTGACCGTAACGACCCGTCAAAAACCTTTGAAGCGTTTGATCAGCTTCAGGAAAAGATGCGCAAAGAAAGCTCAGTCGGTGCCCAGAAAATGCAGACTGAACAGGAAAATCTGCAGAGTCTGCAGACTCTCGCTGACCAGCTTGAAAATGCTAACAGCCCCGAAAAAATGAGCCAGGCTCTCGACGCCCTGCGTGAAAAGCTTGAAAAATGCGGTATGGATGCGGCAAGCATCAAACAGCCGGGCGAAAAATCACTCGAGCAGAATATGCAACAGGCAGGGCAGGGTGGGCAGCAGTCAGCAGAATCGTCTGCGGCGGCGGCTCAACAACTTAAAGACTATATTCAACAGCGCTCCGAAGAGTTGCGCGCCGCCGCAGAAAAGCTGGTTAAGGCAAGGTTGCTCGATCGCAAAACCTACGAAAAACTCAAAGAAGAAGGCCGACTGCGCCCGGCAACCGAGGCTGATCTTGCCCCTGGCTCTGGCGCCGATCTGGTTATCGCGCCGGCAGAAGCCGGGGAGTCGCAAGAAGAATCCGGGCAACAGCCCGGCGGTTCAGATAGCGGGCAGCCAGGTTCAGAAGGCGGCCAACCTGGATCCGAAGGTGGACAACCCGGCTCAGAGGGCGGTCAGCCCGGCATTATGGTGGTTGATCCCGCTCAGGGCGGCGCTTCTGGGCAGGCCGGCCGCGATGGCGGTTCCGCACCTTTGAATTTCAGCCGGCAGAGTTCTGAGCATCAGCTTAAGTTCAAAGACGAAGCTTTGCCTTCCCCGGCTGCCCAGGCCCTCGAGGACTCCGTAGCGATCGGCATGGCGGTGTCGGCTCCGCAGGTCGAGCCGACGTCTGGCGACAGCCATTCCGGGCAGGTAGACTGGCAGAAATCCGAAAAGAGCGGCGGTGAATCTGATATAATATTGCCCAGACACCGCAGTGCCGTTAGAAGATATTTTGAGCGAAACGTTCCAAAACAGCGGAGACAGCAATGAAACAGCAACAACTGGTGACTCAGTCTGAACTCGCGGCGGCCAGCGCCAACGCCCATAAAATTCTGCATGAGCTCGACCGCATTCTGATTGGTCGTTCAGATCTGCATCGCATGGTGCTTATCGGGGTTTTAAGCCGTGGCCACATTTTGCTCGAAGGCTTGCCGGGAGTCGGTAAGACCGCCTTGATCAAGACTCTTGGCGAACTGCTTAAGCTGCAGTTCAGCCGGGTGCAGTTCACACCTGACCTCATGCCTGGCGACATTCTCGGCGCCCACATTCTGCAGCAGAGCCAGTCGGGGCAGCGTGAGATGGTTTTTCAGCCCGGCCCGATCTTTACCAATATTCTGCTGGCCGACGAAATCAATCGCGCGTCGCCAAAGACGCAGTCAGCACTGCTTGAAGCCATGCAGGAAAAGTCAGTTACTCTGCTTGGCACAACCCGCAAGTTGCCGGCGCCGTTTTTTGTGCTTGCTTCGCAGAATCCAATTGAGCTTGAAGGCACGTATCCCTTGCCAGAGGCGCAGCTTGACCGCTTTATTTTCAAACTCGAAGTTAAATCAGCTGATGTCTCGACTCTGCGCGAGATTATTTTTGCGCGCAGGCATGGCGAGCCGCCAGCAGCCAGTTTTACCGTTTCGGCTGCCGAGCTTGATACTCTGTTCGACGTGATGAACCGCATTTACCTGCCCGGGCCAGTTGCCGAATATATTGCCAGACTGGTAAACGCCACTAATCCTGGCTCCAGCGCTGCCAGCCGCAAGGTGCATGAGTTTGTGCAGTATGGCGCTTCGCCGCGAGCTGCCATCGCTGTTGCCGAAACAGCGCGAGGTGTGGCGTTGCTGGCCGGCCGGCCGTCTGTCGGTTTTGATGACGTGCGCGAGGTGTTTGTTCCGGCCCTGAATCATCGTGTTCTGCTTAACTACAAGGCGCGCTTCGAAGGTATTACGACCTCAGCCCTGCTCGAAGAACTTAAAAAGACTCTCAAGGAAACAGATCTTGGACTGGCCGAAGAGCTGGTGGTGGAGGCTGAAAACAGGTGATGAAAAATCGGGCGTTGCTGCTGCTGATAATTTGTTTTGTCGTGGCTGTTGCGGCAGGATTGCCGGCGCAGACCATAGATCATGACGGCTTGCGGGTTACCGCCATGCCCGATCTTGCCCCCAAAAGCTATTTTGGGTATGCCTTGTGTCGCGTTCTCGTTACCAACAGTGCGAATCGCGAGCGTGATGTCAGACTGTTCATGCGCGCGCCGCGTTCGGAGCTCGAAGAAGTTTCGCGCGCTTTCAAAATTGCTGCCGGCGAAGTTCGCGAAGAGTCGCTGCTGATACCGATAATGGAATTTTACGCGATGAGTCTGCGTGTCGAAGTCGATGGTGTGTTGCTCAATGAACAGAGCCTGCATCGTGATTTTCGCAGCTATCGCAATTATTACAACCGCAAGCAGGCACTCGTTGACTCGCGCATTTCGCGTACTGAGTTTGATGCTGCGTTTACTGGTGCCGGTTCTGGGAACGTGCATAATCTTGAGATAAATCAGTTCGAAGGCAGCCTGGCGCAGCTGTATCAGAACTGGCTGGGCTATTCTCAGTTCAATCTGCTGGTTTTTTACGCGGGCAGCATCAATAGCATGCCTGATGGCGTTCGGCGTGCGATTTTCGATTATGTTCGCGCTGGTGGTAGCCTTTTGACCATTGGAGCAATTGAGTTGCCTGAGGATTTTGTCAAAAAACCTCGGACAGGCGCAGATATTGCTCTCAATCTCACCGTATTTGAAGGTGGTTTTGGCAAAGTTGTTTCTGGTGAGGACACTCTGCTCAAAGACATGTCGGGTGCGCCCGGCAATCTTTTGCCCGACTATCTCTGTGACATGTTTTCAGATGCTGAATTTCGTGGCGAATCACCACTGCGCTTTAAGTATGATGAGACCGAAACCCTTTCGACACGCTGGTTGATGGTGATAGTTTATATTTTCGCGTTTCTGATCGGGCCGGTAAATGTGTTTGTACTGCACCGACTGGGCCGAAAGATCCTGGTGTTTTTGACCATACCCGTTGCTTCAGCCATCTGCTGTCTTTTTATCTATGGTTACTACCTGGTCTTTGAGAGCGCCACGCTGCGGGTTAAGCGCCAGGCCGTGACCCTGCTTGACGAGCGCTTTAATCGCGCGATAACTTTTGCCAATTACGCAGTTTTTTCGTCATCTTCCCGATCGGATGGGCTGCGCTTCGACAATCAGACCGAAGTTTTTCCTTATGGCGGCTACAGCCGGCGCCAGACCGATGGTGGAAGATTTATTTCGCTAGACGAAGACCAGCACCTGTCGATCGGCTGGATCAAGCCAAAAGTGCAGCGTACTCTGCATCTCAGAGCGGTGCAGACCCGGCGCGAACGTGTCAGCCTGACCTGGCAGAATGGCGAACTGCAACTGTTGAACGGTCTTGGCACAGATATCGAGAGTATCAGGTTAATGACGCGTGATGGCAGCTTATTCGCAGGAAAAAGCATTAAAGCGGGGCGGCAGAGCAATCTGGAGCGGGTTGTGCGCCCAACAAAAGTTGGCACGCAAACTCCCGCTGATATTGCCTCTGCGATATGGTTCAGGGAATTGAGCAATCTCGAAAATTCGCCAGATCGCTATCTGCAGCCAGGCTGCTACGTTGCAAACATCACCGACTCGCCGTTCCTTGCTCAGGCGCTCGACAGCCGGGCTGAAAAAGAAGAAACTTCTTTTGTTATAGGTATCCTCAAGGAGGATGTGCAGCCATGATTCTCAGCGTCAAGAACCTGTGCAAGAACTTTGCTGATACCCAGGCGGTCAAACGCCTGAATTTTCAGCTGAGCGGTGGTGATATTACCGGGTTTGTCGGGCCGAATGGCGCCGGCAAAACAACCACTTTGCGTATGATGGCAAGTATCGAAGAGCCAAGCTCGGGCAGCATTGAGCTTGACGGGCATTCTATAATCAGTAATCCCGAGCTTGCCCGCGAAAAAATCGGCTTTGTGCCTGATACTCTGCCAACTCAGGATGACATGACGGTTTTCGAATACATCGACTTTTTTGCGCGGGCTTATGCAATTAAACCGGCGCGCCGCCGCGTGCTGGTGCACGATCTGATGGAATTCACCAACCTTCTCGGCATTCGCGAGAAGCTGCTATCGGCATTGTCAAAAGGTATGAAACAGCGGGTCAGCATTGCCCGCTCGCTTATTCATGATCCAGCCTTTATTCTGATGGATGAGCCGGCAGCTGGTCTCGACCCGCGTGCGCGTATTGAACTGCGAGAGCTGCTGCGGGTTTTAAGCCGCCAGGGCAAGGGTATTCTTATCAGCTCACACATTCTCAGTGAGTTGTCAGAGATCTGTTCATCAACGTTGATCATCGAACAGGGAGCAATGCTCAAATTCGGGTCAATCGAAGAGATTACCGAGAACGATGTCTCGCACCGCCGCCTGATAATCAGGCCGCTCGGCAGTCTCGAAGAATTTTCGAACTTTATGATTCTGCTGCCTGGTGTAGAAAACCTCGTGGTTAATGGCAAATTCGTAGAGTTTGATTTTGCCGGCAGCGATGACGACGCTTTCATTCTGCTGAAAGAAATTGTCAGCTCTGACCGCAAGATTACCGAATTCCGCTTCCGCCAGCAGAATCTCGAATCGGTATTCATGAACATTACCAAAGGTGAAGTGCAATGACAGCTCTCGATAACATTATAGACCGCTGCGACGAGCGCATAAATCCGATAATTGTCAAAGAACTGCGTCAGGTCGTCAGAGGCAAGTTTTTCTGGGGCGTGCTGATTCTGTTTCTTGGCTTTCAATGCGTGGTTCTCAGCCTGTCGCTGGCTGACCAGGGTTCACGCTATAACAATTCCGGCCAGGAAACCCTGATGTTTCTCTATGGCGTGCTTTTTCTCGCCAGTTTCGCAGTTATTCCCATCTATTCGGGTTTCAGATTCTCGCGCGAACGCAACGAAGGCAGTGATGAGCTGCTTTTCATTACAACAATTACCCCGCAAACCATTATCTGGGGGAAGTTTGCTGCGGCGTTTCTCGTAATTTTGCTGATTAACAGCGCTTTTGCGCCTTTTATGGCCATGACCTTCTTCCTGAGCGGAGTTGATCTCTGGTCAACTTTTATCATGATCCTGCTTGGACTGGTGGTAAGCGCCGCCGGAACCATGTTCCAGATATGCATTGGCAGTCTTGCCCGCGAGGGTGGCAGCATGGTTCTGTTTCGGATTGCAGGTCTGTTTTTTCAGGTGATGATGTTTTTCAGTCTGATGAGCATCAGCAGCGAGATGGTCAGGTATGGCCTCGATCGCACCTTTAGTTCGGGTTATCTTTATTCGTCAATTGCAACTTTTGTCACTTTTATCGTTTCAGGAACCTACCTGTTGTATCATGCCGCCGCAGCAGTGGTGGCACCGGCCGCTACCAACCGCATGTTGCCGGTGCGCGTCGCGGCAACCATTCTCTGGCTGGTGACACTATTGATGGCCGGTTACTGGGCCGTTGTCAGTTCAAATTTTGAAGTGTTTGCCGTCTGGGGATTTATGGCGAGTTACGTTTTAAGTATGGCCTGCCTGGTTGCGATTTCTGAGCGTGACTTTGTGACCGAGCGCGTTGCCCGCGAGATTCCCGCCGGGATTATCAAAGGACGCATCGCGTTTTTGTTCTTCAGCGGTGCTGCCGGCGGGCTGGCATGGATATTGATCCTGCAGATCCTTACTTTCGCTATTGTTCTGCTTGTTACAGGGTTGCCAGGTGCTACTGCTTACAGCGGCAGAAGTATTCTGAGCGACTTTGTACTTTATTCCGGCAGCTTCTATTGTTATCTGCTCGGTTATTCGCTGTTAGCCGCATTTATCCGCCGGGTATTTGTTGCCGACCACATCGATATTCGCAATACCTGGGTGGTTGCGCTGCTGACCTGCGCGGTTTTTTCTATAGTGCCGATTCTCGCCGGTGGCGTCATGGGAATGGGCTCAGAAGATCTGCTGATCGCCAATCCGCTTTATGTCTCGGCAGTGCGGCGGACTGACTCTGTGTTGCTTTTTGCCGCCTCTCTGGCGGTAATTGGTCTGGTAATAAATGCTGCCTGGATTGCCCGACAGTTTAAGGAATTTTATCGCGAAATGGATGCCTGATTGTGCACAAATTGGTAAAACAAAGTATCGAAGCGGCAGAAATTGCCGGGCAACGCTTCTACCTGAATGTTTCATCGCGATTTTCAGGTCTGCAGGGTGGCAACCGTTTTGGCCGCAATACCGGCAATTCGCTCGAGTTTCTTGATCATCGTGAATATCAGCCCGGCGACGATGTCAGACACATCGACTGGAATGCCATGGCCCGCTCCGACCGTCTTACCGTCAAGCTCTTTCGCGAAGAGATCTCACCGCATCTCGATCTGCTCATCGATGCCTCGGTTTCAATGTCGGGCGAGACTTTTCATAAAGGTGCCGCCACCATGTCACTCGCGGCTTTGCTGCGTGTAGCGGCTTATAACGCCGGTTACACTGTCAGCTGCTGGTTGCTCAAAGATCGCTGTCGTCGCGTTGAAGCTGCGAGTTTGCCGCTCAGTCAGTGGCCCGGCGCGGAATTTGATTATCGCGGCAACGTCGGCGAGACAATAACCTCTTTCCCGCCCCGGCTGCGCAACAATGGCGTTCGCATACTTCTCAGCGACCTGTTCTGGAACCAGG
Source organism: Candidatus Riflebacteria bacterium HGW-Riflebacteria-1 (assembly GCA_002839445.1). GTDB lineage: Bacteria > Muiribacteriota > Ozemobacteria > Ozemobacterales > Ozemobacteraceae > Rifleibacterium. The sequence continues at coordinate 158,037 of PGYB01000003.1, read as the reverse complement.
AACCGGTGTCGGTGCTGCGGCAGTTGTCTGACGGCGCCGCCCTGCTCACTGTGGTGCAGACACTGGCCAAAGAAGATCTGGCCCCTGAGTTTGCCGGCAATATCAGGCTGATTGACTGCGAAACGGCAGAGGCAGTAGAGCTTATTGCCGATGAAACCCTGATTGCTGAATATCTGCGCAATTTTACCCGGCACCAGGAATACTGGAAAAAATGCTGCAGCAAATACGGCGCTGTCTTTACCCATTGCATTGGTGAACAGCTGCTTGCAGATTTTGTGCCGGTTGAGCTGCTTAAAACCGAAATAATAATGGCCAGGAGCTCATAATGCCTGTATTTATGAGTCCTCTGGCTTTCTGGGGCATTCTCGCGCTCGCCGCTGTTGCAGCTGTTTATCTTTTTCGCCGCCAGTCGCGTAACATAAGGGTTTCTTCGCTGATGTTCTGGAGCCATGTCAAGGTGCCGGCCGAAGGTGGTCGCAAGATAACCCGGCTGCAGATTCCGCTCGTTCTTGTCGTTGAACTGCTGATTCTCGCCCTGCTGGTTCTCGCTGCGGCAACGCCGCGCGCCGTCACCGGTGATCAGCTCGTGCCGGTAGCTTTGGTTCTTGATGACTCTTTTTCGATGAGCGCCGGAACTTCGCAAACCGCCAGAGATCGTGCTCTTGCCTGGCTTGAACAGAATGTTCTGAACCGCGGCTTTGTTCGCCTGACCCTGGTGCGCGCCGGGGTCGAGCCAGAAGTTATCGGCCGCACCGACCTTAAGGGCGCTGAAGCAGCCAATCTTATCGGAAGCTGGCGTTGCCGATCACCGTTCAGCGATCTCAATGCCGCGCTTAGAAACGTTTCTGAAATTTGTTCAGCTGATACTCGGGTAATTGTGATTACCGACAGGATGACGCAACAGGCGTTGGCAGGCAATATCAGCTGGCTGGCTTTTGGAAAACCCCTGGCAAATGTGGGAATCACCACTGCCAACCGCTACGCGCTCGGCGACGTCGATCGCTGCTTTTTTGAATTTGTTAATTTTGCCACGGCTCCACAGCGTCTCAACGCTGAGATAATAAACGCCAGCAGTGGTGCGCTGCTAGAACGTATCGATGCCGAGATTGGCGCGCGCGCGCATCGCCGTGTACGTATTTCGGTAAAAGATACCAGTGCAGAAATCAGAGCGATTATCAAAAACGATGCTGTTGAATACGACAACCAGGCCTGGCTGTTGCCGGTCAGGCCTGAGCCGGTAAAGGTCGAAACCGCCAGCCTGTCTGCTCAGCTGCGCCCGCTGATTGAGCGCACGATTAACAGCAGTGGACTTGCCAGTGTTGTCGACTCCGGCGGTCAACTCGCATTTTTCGAAAGCAACCCGTCTGATCATGGCCCTGCTGGCCGTTGGAAGTTTATTGTTCATAATGCGACCCAGCCCGTAACAATCAGGGGCTCGGTCGCGGTTGATAAAAATCACCCGCTTCTTACCGGTCTGCCAAAGGTTTTGGCAGCCTGGGCCTTTGATCGCGATTTCAATATGCCCGGACAGCCGTTGCTGTCGGTGGCCGGTATCCCACTGCTGGTGTCAGTTGACGACCCGCATAGCGAGCGCAATATCTTTCTGAATCTGGCAGTGAACCGCTCTAATCTGCATGCCACACCTGTCTGGCCAGTCCTATTCTGGAACCTTCTCAGCTGGCGCCAACAGGCAAATCCTGGCCCGGCTCAGTTCAATTCTCGTTGTGGCATTGACGTCGTGGCGAATCTGCCGGTCGGCATTGACCGCCTCAAGGTGACTTCGCCGGCCGGTCGCGCTTTTGAGGTTCCTTCGTGGCGGCGTAGCGCCAGGTTCGCCGCCTTGGAGCCCGGCATATACATGCTGGCGGCCGGTGATTACGTATGGCGCGTTGCGGTGAATCTCAATTCGGCTGATGAATCTGATCTTTCCGACTTGCAGAGCAATATTCCCGTTTTTGACCTGTCTGCTGGCGACGCGTCTAACTATTTTTCAGATGTGCGCTGGTGGTTTATTATACCGGCGTTGCTGCTGTTGATTCTTCATCAGTGGCTGCTCAGACAGGGGAGGCCAGGGCATGTTTACTGAATCTCACTGGCTGTTGCTGCTTTTTCCCGGATTATGGGCGGTTTATGCGTTGCGCATGCGTTCGCGCAAGATTCTGCTGCTTCGTGCGATCACGGTAATAATGGTCATTCTTGCCCTGGCAGGCATGCAACTGCGCTTGCCCGGGCGCGAAGGCGTGCTGATTGTCGTTGCCGACCGCAGCCTGTCGATGCCGGTTGAATCTGATTCGCGTATATCAGAAACTCTGGCGCTATTGCGGCGTCAGATGCCTGCTAATGCAAAACTTGGCGTGTTGTCCTTTGCCGATCAAGTGCGCGTCGACATGCCACCCGGTCGCGGCTCTTTTTCCGGATTCAGCGGCGGTATAAATCCAGAAGCTTCCAATCTGCAGGAAGCGGTAGATCGCGCTTTGTCGCTTGTTCCTGGCGATTTGTCGGCCCGCCTTATTGTCATTTCTGACGGACTTTGGAGCGGCAAAGATCCGACGCAATCAGCATTTAGAGCTGCCGCGCGCGGGGTGCCGATCGATTATCGCCTGTTGAGCCGTGATACTGCCAACGACCTGGCAGTCAGCAGATTCGATGTGCCTGGCCTGCTCGAACCTGGTGAAACCTTCATGATTGGTGCCGAGATCTACGCGCCTGTTGAGCAGAGCGCCAGCATTGAACTGATTTGTTCCGGGCAGGTGATTGCCAGTGTTACCCGTAATCTGCGTCGGGGCAACAACAGCCTCACTTTTCGCCACAGCGCCGGCGAAGCTGCTGTGCTCAAGTATCAGTTGCGCGTAACTGGCAGCCAGGGCAAAGATCCCGTGCCTGAGAACAACACAGCCGCCGCTCTGGCCGAAGTGCGCGGCAGAATGCCGTTGCTGCTGGTAACCGAAAATCTGCAGAACCCATTAGTCGGGCTGCTGAAGAGCCGTGAACAGCGTGTTGAAGTATTGAGCCCGCTCGATGTTCGCTGGAGCCTTGAGTTTTTGGCCGGCTATTCGGCAGTTATACTCGAAAATGTTTCTGCCAACCGTGTTGGCATGCATGGCATGCAGGTTCTCAGCGCCTGGGTACGTCATCTTGGTGGCGGCTTACTGCTTACCGGCGGCCGCAATTCTTACGGCAATGGTGGGTATTATCAGTCAATTCTTGAGCCGATACTGCCAGTCTCGCTTGAGCTTCGCTCTGAACATCGCAAACTTGCTTTGGCGCTGGTGCTGGTGCTTGACCGTTCCGGCAGTATGGCTGCCCCGGCGCAGGGCGACCGCACCAAAATGGACCTGGCCAATATCGCCGCTGCCAACACGATCGACCTGCTGTCACCGCTCGATGAATTTGGTCTGCTCGCGGTCGATACCACCCCGCATGTTATAACTGAGCTGCAGCCTCTCACCAACAAAGAAGCGGTCAGAAGCAAGGTGCTGCAGGTCGAGTCAATGGGCGGCGGTATTTATGTCGAAGAAGGCCTGAAAAAAGCCTGCGAAATGCTTTTGCAGTCGAAAGCGAAGACCCGGCACATTATATTGTTTGCCGATGCTTCCGATGCTGAACAACCCGGACAATACTGGGTTCTGCTTGAAAAAGCCGGGCAGGCCGGCATTACCTGCAGTGTTATCGGCCTTGGCCGCGAAACAGATTCTGATGCCAATCTGCTTAAAAAGATCGCGACCGAGGGAAAGGGCCGTATTTTTTTTACCAATGATCCTAACGAACTGCCGCGCCTGTTTACGCAGGATACCTTTGTTGCTGCGCGCAGCACCTTTATCGACGAAGCTACCGATATTGCAACTACCGAAGCTATTGCCGCCTTTATCGGCAAGCCGCTGCCTGTTCGTTCGCGCGTCGGCGCTTACAATCTTTGTTATGCGCGCCCTGAAGCCCAGGTAGCGCTGCAGACTCTCGACGAAAATTCCGCCCCGATGTTGGCCGGCTGGCAGCAAGGATTGGGGCGTGTTGCCTGCTATATGGGCGTGGTTGATGATGTGCTTGGGCAGCCGTTTTTGAGCAGTTCGCCGGCGGCCGAGATTCTCATCGGACTCTGTCTCTGGGCAGCAGCCGATGAACGCCAGAGCATCGAGAATATGCCGGTAACTCAACATATGCAGCATGGGCAGTGGCAGGCGGTTCTGCATCTTGATCCTGAACGCGAGCGCGAGATTTTTCGCGAAAATCCGCAGATTACGGTTATGCGATCCTTTGCCGACCATGAGCCGGTTACCGAAAAATACACGATGAACTGGGAAACCGCTGATTCGCTGTCAGCCGGTCTGCAGCTCCGCGGCAATGAAACCATTGTTTCGATGGTCGATGCGGGCGGTAATCGGCGGTTGCGTCTTTACCCGGTCTGCCTGCCATATTCTCAGGAATACCGGCCGCAGCACCTCGAAGCGGGAGCGCAGGCTCTCAAAGAGATGGCCGCGATTACCGGCGGGTCAGAGCTGATTGATTTGTCCCAGGCATGGCAGTCGATGCCGGCGACCGTGCAGTTTCGCAATATTTCTGACTGGTTGTTGATTTGCGCTTTGCTGCTGATGTTTCTTGAGATTGCCGAACGCCGCACCGCGCTTCTGAGTATCATGCTCGGCTGGCTGCAGCGCCGAAAAAGCACGCCAGCACCTGCTGTGGCTGAAGGCGACAAGGTGCCCTGGCGTCTGTCTGCGGCAGAAACAACAACGTCTGTCGAAGCTCAGGTAGAGCCCCAGACAGACGTTGTTAAGTCAGAACCCGGTTTCAGCAGTGCGCTCAAACAGGCCAAAAAGCAGGCCGATCGCCACACCGGCAAATAGCCGGATCAGTTATTGTGCTGACGATTTCGGGCCGGCGCGTGCTCAGCATTGCCTTCGGGCATGATCATATCATGGCGGCTATAGCTGTGGTTGTCGGTGTGCGCGTTGCTTTCTTCGGAGTTGTAGTAGCAGGTAAGAATTGAATCCATTTCTTCGCGGCCTTCGGCGATGCGCACTGATTTTTCCCAGAGATCCTGGGTCAGAAGTGACAGCAGAGGCTGTTCAACTTTGTTAATGTGCTTCATCGCCTTGATCAGCTGTTTGTCCCAGACTTTGTGATATTTAACCAGATCGTTGGGATACACTATTTTGCGGCGGGTTCCTTCGTCGATGCCCCTGAAAGGCTCTTCAACGTTAAGATAGCCGTAGTCGTCGGTCAGCTCTTCGCCGGGCTGAATGTCACGAATGGCGATTTCATAGTCGTATGGGGTAGTAAAACAGTTCGAATGGAAGCTGTGATTCACATAGCGCGCGTTATCCCAACACAGAATGCTGTTGCCTTTGCTGTTTCTGAAGCAGTATTTAACCAGAATTTCTTTGTAGATCGAGGCAAGCTGATCGAACTGATTCGGAGTAAACTCGCGGTCAAGCTGGTCAAAGGCCCAGGTAATGGTGCCTTTGGGAATAAAGCGGGTGGCAACCAGGCCATAGCCGACTTCATCGTTGATAAAGCGCAATTCTGTGTGGGGATGAATCATGAAAAAATCCTTTCGATTTTTTGTGGAAAGATTTGGCTTGCCGGCAGAGAAATAATCAGCTGTGATTGCCTTGAGCAGTGACGTTAAGTGTACCTTGCGAACAATGCGATTTTACCGCTGCCGGTGTATGCCTTCAATAACTCTATTGGGTGTTATTAGCATGCCGTTGATTCCAATTGTCATTGGCAGGTTAAATTTATCTCGGATCAATTTATATCAACTCATTTCACGTTAATTCGACATAGGCTGAGAATCAGCTGTTCCGCCGTTCATTAAGGCGTTTGTCAGCAGTCGGCGGGAGTCCGTTTCATATCTGCAATTCTCTGCGGAAAATCTCGCATAACTGGTAATAGCAGGATGTTTGTGCACGAAACCCTTGCATGTTAAATATATAAAACACTTTTGAGATGTGTTTCTCTGTGCACACATAATCAGGTGGGTTTCTAGCGGTATCATGTCTGACAACTCGCAGTGCAAAAGAATATGCGAGCGAATGCTGTTTTTGACCAATCAATCATCTAAAAAAAGACCCGGGCACAGATAAAATCTGTGCCCGGAATTATAGATCAATCAGTTATCTTATTGCAGATTATCTCAGCGCTCCTGGAGGCACAGGCACTCCTGGGCCGCCAGGCTGCTGATCGCCAGGCTGCTGATCGCCAGGCTGCTGATCACCAGGCTGCTGATCACCGGGCTGCTGATCACCGGGCTGCTGATCGCCAGGCTGCTGATCACCGGGCTGCTGATCGCCAGGCTGCTGATCACCAGGCTGCTGATCACCGGGCTGCTGATCGCCAGGCTGCTGCTGGTTTGACATCATCGGAATTGAAGCCAGGGTTGCGAGATGGTTGATGAATATTGTTTTTTGAGCAGCGTCAGTAGGAGCGCCGCTCAGACTTGCGTAGTGGGTGTTGATCTTGACGACGACTTTTGCATACAGTTCGGCTTTGTGCTCAATAATGGCTGCCATTTCTAACTGCATTGTGCCCATTTCTGATTGCTGAATCAAGATCTTGGTTTTGGCTTCGTTCCAGAGCTTGGCGAAAATTATTTCGCGGGCTTCATCGAGGATCATGAACGGATGGCCTTGTCCACCCATTGCAGGCGGTGTTCCGGCCATTGTCTGGGTAAAGGATGTAGTGGCGGCGGTAAGAAATCTTGTTCTTATTGCATTGATTTCTGTAGCTTTGTCGGTATAAAGGCCGGCAAAATACTGCAGAGCCAGTCCAAGATTTTCAAGCTCACGAGTCTGTTCGCGGGCACCACCGTAATTTTCAAATTCAGTAGCCTCGGCACTAGGTGGCTTTGGAAGATCGGCCCAGACGTCCGTGGTAGTTGCATCGTATGCGTTGTAAGCATCTGTGGGCAGACCAAGCTCTTTTGCTTTTGCTTCCATGGCAGCTCTGAATTTTTCGCGATTTGCGAAGCCGATATATTCAGGATTTCTGGCAAGTTGAGCACTGTAATCCATGAGCTGTTTCATTAAAGTGGCCTGAGCGGCAAATTCACCGGTCATGGCTGTCTGAATTGCAGTTTCGCGAGTTTTGAACTGGGTGACTAGAGTAGTCATATCTGGTTTTAGAGTACCATCAAGATTAATCATAGCTTTAAGGTCTACCGGTGCGTAGATTGATAGAACATCACCCAACGCCACGTTCGGGATTCCTTCTTTGGTGGCAGCTATGACAAAAGCTACAGGACCTGCGTCATCTGGAGTAATCGGGGCGTCTACTTTAAAATCCATTTCAGTTGCTGGATCAAATGGGATGACGCCTTTGATGGGGTCACCGAAGTCTGGTGTCGCTGTCAACACGAAATTGCGCCTCAGCAGGGCAGCTGCTGGAATAATTACGCGGAAGTCGTAAATGGCAGTTGTTCCTGTAAAGGTAACGGTATTGCCGGTAACGAAGGGTATTGAGACGAGTTGCCCGTTGTCGTCAATATAACTGAAGGTGAGAGTTGCGCTGGTCGGAGCACCCTGTGCGCGCAAAGAACCTCCACCAGTAGTACTGATAGAGCCAGTAATTTTGGTGCCTGGGTCGTATGCGTTGTCATCATCGTCGTCGCCGAAGAGGGAGCAGCCGGTGATGGCCATGGTGGCGAGAAGCGCCAGGCCGAGAATAAAAATAGTGATTCGAGATCTCATTGTTAAGTTGTCCTCCTAACTCTCATCGGGCCTTATACTACGATTTATTTTAAAGCTGACCCTGTAAACGTAAAAGATATACTCCTCGTTACCCCGAACCTCAAAAGGTGAAAAAAAGGCTGTGGCAGGGTTATTATGGCTAAAAATCTCGTATAGCTCGTTTTTTTCTGCGTTTTCTGCGTAATTCACGTAATGCCAATGTCGAAAAAATAAGCGTGCCTTCTCTCTTTGATTATGCGCGTAGCAACGCGAAGTCGCAGAATCCATGTCTTTATTGCTATTCTGGATCCTGCGACTGCGCGCATGACGGCTTGATGTCGATTACGGCGCGCCCGGGTGATTTTCGCAGATTGCGCAGATGGTTAGGATAGCTGCAAATAAAGAATATAAAACAACCTCTGAGTAATCTGCGAGAATCCTTTAATCTGTGGATAACTCTTCAAACGAGCCTGTATAGTTACTATGATTAGCTTGACGGACAAATGGGCAAATGAAATTTCTCGTAAATTCCTCATAGATAGGCAAATGGAGAATTGCTGAGCATTATCGGCTTGCATAAGCGGGGAGGGGAATGTATTCTTTATATCTGAAATCCTGTAAGGAAGTTGAGAGTTTATGAGGAAATTTGCTGCGATTCTGTTGATCTGTTTCTTCGCGATATCGGCTGCCGGCAATGTTCTTGCCCAGAATGCCGCGCCGGCCGGCGATATGCCGCTGCTCAGTCACGGCAGCTTCGAGCCGCCTCCACCACCCCCAGGTTACGCGGTCAGTCTGCCGCAGATGCAACCAGTTCCTTCTGCCCCGCCACCACCTCCTGGCTACGCGGTAAGTGTGCCACAGATGCAACCACTCACTTCGGCTCCGCCGCCGCCACCTCCGCCGAGCGTGCCGGCTACCGACAATGTGCCCGAAGCGGCAAAGTTCAACCAGCCATGGGCGCCGATTGTTGCTCCGCACACCGGGCGCGCCATACCGGTTCTTGCCCCTGAAACAGCCAATCATGTCAAGCGCATCATGCGCTCGCTCAAGACCTGCCGAACCCTCGCTGACAAACCAGAAAGTCAGGAAGAGCTGCGCCGGCTTCTCAATACCGGCAGAATCGGCGCCGAAGTGCTTGGCCTGGCCTATCGTTTCCCGGTTCCGTCTAAGTTTACGGTAAGCCATAATGACCGGGTTCTGCGCGACCGTTCGCATGACGCCGCTGAATATCGAAATTTCGGCGACTTTGATCTGCGCCTCAATGGTTGGGTAAAACCTATTCAGACCGCGGTTTATACCGACCTGATCTTCGACGGGCGCAGCCGCCGCCGCGTGCATTTTCGCAGTCAGTTTACCCGCACCGGCGCAATTACCGGCTTCTTTTACGCCTATCACTGGGATGTTTTCGGCAATTGCTGGAAAATTCAGGGCAGTCTCGACAACATTTTCGTTCGTGATGATGGCATGCCATCAGGTGGCGATCTCACAATTTACGGCGCAGACCCTTCGGGCCGCGTAATGCAGCTGGCCGTCAGCTTCCCGGTCATGGTTCAGGGTGAGCCTTTGCCCGAAAAAGCAGACACCCGCCACCGTGAAGGGCAGCGGGTAAGCATCGGTAATCGGTAACGTCAGATACCAGAAGGTTCGGGGAGGGCGGCCTTTTTACAGGTCGCCCTTCACACGCTAAATAATGTCTCGCATGTGCAAATCCCCCTCCCTGGATTTAACCCTGCCTCTTATCGTCTTACAAGCTTATAGCAAGTGATTCGAGGGTGGGCTTATTCTCATTTCAGGTTCAGGCTTCGTTTTTCCACAGGCCGTGAACATTACAATATTCACGGACGGTAATCGGCGATTCAGTGATGCAGAATTCGGCTTCGGCCGGTTCTCCGGGCTTAAGAAACTTGACACACTTGCGGTTGCCGGCAATAACTTCGATCCACTCGATAAAATGTTTTTCATCCATCGGGTGGGGAACGCTGCCAACCTTAACCTTGATGCCCTTGGCGGTTTTTTCGATAACTGGTACGTGCTTTTCAATAGAAGAATCAGCAGTTTTTTCTTCCATCAGTTTCATTTCCATGCCGCAGCAGACCAGAGCCGGTGCGCCGGCGTGAACCACTTCGATGATGTTGCCACAGATTTCGCACTTGAAAACATTGTGAAGCTTTGTCAAAACGCTGTCCTCCGATAAAATTATATTTTAAACCAGCCACATTATATTGAAACTTGCCCGCCGGGTCAATCAGTTAAAATCATATTTTGCTGGCGGAAAAATTGTTCGCTTCTCTCGGGTTTTCTGGTATTATTAATACAAGGTGTCAAGAGTTTCAGGAGAAGGTAAAGTGAAAAAAATAGCATTTTTACTGCTTTTAGTGTCGATGGCAACCCTTTGTCTTGCCGCTGGAATGCGACAGCGCATAGTGCTTCTCGACAATTCAGTGATAATCGGGGAAGTCACTGAAATGAAAGACGGCGTTTACACCGTTGTCTCTGAGACAGTAGGTGAAATTAAGATCGCGGCGGACAAAGTTCTTGAAATCAGCAGGCTTGACACTGATCAGTCCTCTGCGCCTGCTAAAAACATTGATATTCTCGATCGCGACAATAAAAAACCGGCAAAGCGCGCGGTTCAGCCTCAGTCTACAAGCCGGACAATGGCGTCTGACGATCTAAAGGCCCAGCAGGAACGCGCCAATGCCCAGGTGCAGTCAATGGCAATGCAGGAAGACTTTCTTGATAACATGATGAATCTCAGCGGAAGCGGTAACATGGTCGAAGTCATGTCTGACCCCGAAGTCATGGAAGCGATAAGCCGCAATGACTATGAATTTTTGATGAACAACGAAAAAATGAAAAATCTCATGGAAAGTTCCGAAATCAAGGACCTTTTCGGAGAATAAAATTCAAAGACTGATACAGGTTTGGTCAGGGTTCTGGAAGTGAGAGGTTCTGCTTGAAGTCCTGCAAAAATAGAGATGTGAGGTCAGGATATGAAAATCTATTGGGTTGGTCTGTTGTCCCTTGTTCTGTTGATGTCTGCCGTTTCAGCTGAGCCACTGTCTGCAAAGGCCGGTTTTTCTGCATCACCAGATGTCGGCGACCGTTTTCTCGACATTCATACTTTTCTGTATAAAATTGCCGCGCGTAACGGCTGGTCGCTCATTGTCAGCAGCGAAGTGAATTCTCCGGTCCGCGAGGTTATTGGCTCTACGGTCGAAGATGCTCTTAAGAATTATCTTGATACCACCAGATTCCGCTGGCGCCTGTTCGAGAATTGCCTCTATGTGGCAAACGAAGCCGATCTTGACCTGTTTTTTAAGACCCTGCCAGAGCTTGAGTTGACCATGCCCAGAGGGCAGCCTGCCAATTTTAACGGTAATTTTATGCGCATTGACATCGAAATGCTGTGCAATATGCTCAGAAGCGTCAGCGGCTTCGAAATAAGGTCTTCAAACGATCTGCAGCACAGCGTTATGATGCGGGCAAAAGAAATGACCTGGCAGAGGGTTCTTCTTGCGATCGTCTATCTGAACCGGTTCCGGCTCAATCGAACTGATTTTTCTATCACTATTTTTCCTGCTGGTAGTTGAACTGTTAAAATTTGTTTAACAGTTGCCGATAGCTGAGACCATGAAAAGAGCCTTATCATTAGTTGTTTTTATGGCGGCTGTCGTGCTGCTCGTCGGTTTTGGCCCCAGGCCTTATTCTGACCTTGCCGAATACAAGAGATTGTCTTTGGAAACAAGAATAAGCCGTCTGCATGCTGCTGCCGAAGATTTATACCGTCGGCGCCGCTATGAAGACGCGGTGCAGCTCTATGATACTATTTTAGCGCTCGATCAGAGTGACCTCAAATCAAAACTCTGGATCGTTAAAGCCCGCAGCGAAATCAGAAGAGAACGCGAAGAATTCGACAAGCAGGAACGTTACCGCAGATACGGCCAGCTGATTCCCAAGCTAAAAGATGACCTGCTCGACGATGCTACCCTCGGCTATTTTGAAGTGCGCTATTCTGAACCCAAACCATATGTTCGGCCGGTTCGCAAGATTCGCCCGCAGGCCTCTGATGCTGAAATTGCTGAAGCAAAGAAAAAAGCCGAAAGTTCAGACGTTGCGGCAGACTACTTTGAACTCGCTATGCAGCATTGGTCACGCAAAGACCCCGAACAAGCTCTGAAAGCCTATTTTAAAGCCATCGCGCTCGACCACGAGATTTTGTCGCTTGATGATGAACAACTGCTGCTGTCAGTATCTGCCGAGGTCGAAAAACGCATCGAAAGCGGAAAAGTCGCTGCCAGTGAGTATCTCGACAGCGGCAAGCTGTTGATGGTGCAGGGTGAGCTCAGACGTGCGGTAAATCATCTGGTCAAAGCCGCTGAGCTCGATAAAAAGACGCGCCAGGAAGCCTCAGACATTCTGTTGACGCTTATTGAGTCGCCGCAGATTGATCTGTTGTCGGCACCGCCTGATCTGCTTGGTTTCCGCCAGGCTTATGTCTTTGATAAAGACAGCGACACGGTTTATGTGCGCGTGACGCTTATTCCGAAAAATCGTGGCCAGATCGTGCCGATAGACATCACAATCGCTGCCGATGCGGTAAAAAACGTTGAGTCTCTGTCTAAAGACGCGGCCATGGCGTTTGCCAAGACTGGTGTCGATAATGCTCTGCGGGTCTGGGCGGTTCTGGCCGATAAAGAAGACGATTTTGCTGAATATGAGCTTAAACTCGCGATCCAAATTGACCGTGGCATGATCAGCTATCTTGACCTTTCAAATTACAGCCTGTCGGCAGATATGCCCGACAACTGGAGCTTTGTCATCGGCTCTGAGTTTAATTTTTCTGACAATGTGCCCAAAGCTGAGTATGAAAAGAAACTCGATGGTCTGCAGATCAGCGGGTATCATCTCACCGCTTCTCAGGGAAAAGGACCGTCGTTTCTGCTCAGCGATTTCAAAGAACCTCTGCCGCGCAAGCTCGACATCTGGAAAATCATCGAAACCGGCGGCGAAGCCGTCATTTCAAACCTGTTCTAATTATAGCGCAGGAGCGCCGTTGCACAGAGCCTCAGCGACTATGAAGCGCCTCAAAATTGTTGCGCCCGCCGGCCTGTGGCACTATGTCAGCTGGTCCTACCCAATCTTCGAAGTCGCTCTTTTTGTAACCGAGCATTTTCATCAGGTAATCCCGGTATGAAAGGCTGCGTTCGAGCGGGGTGCCGTTGCGAATGTAGTAAATTCCATTGCTCAGACTGGCAAACCCGATTTTAGCCGGGTCTTTGCCTTTTCCCAGCAGCTTCCAGTAGATGTCGGCAGCGTCGCCGATCAGTATTGTCTGCGGCTTAAGCCCGGCCTTCGCGAGTTGGCTCGACAAATGCCCGTCGCCAAGTATGTGATAATCGCCATAAACTACAAGATATCTCATGTTTGTTGCTTTTTTGGCATGCGCGACTATGGTTGCGGTTATAAAGCTGTCGCGGTCGGCGAGTGAATGATTGCCTTTCAGGCGTTCGACCAGCAGAATCGGGGTTTTGAGCTGCTTTGCTGCTGATAAAATTTTTGCATAAGAAGCCCAGGAAAAACCCCAGAGCTTATCGAAACTGATTCTGGCGCGAAGATCTTTTAATGGCAGGCTGCCGGCCAGAAACGCGTCAATTTCTTTCTGAAAACTGATATCGACCCATTCAATCACCAGGGTTACCGGTTCTTTTGCGGCCCGCATCATGCGCAGCACGTTTGCAGTGTTGATCTGCGACTGGTTGGTCGTGTGCTCGTCGCCGAGCATGACGTAGCGTGCTCCAGCAAGAATTTTGGCCATTTCTGCGTCGCTTGCCGGCTGGGGTGCTGTTGCCGGTACCGCAGCCAGATAAGACTTTTTATAGTTTGCCAGCGACTTTGAAGTTTTGAGTTCCGCTTCCATTTCGCTGATCTGCTGCTGCAGTGTCTTTTCTACCTGACGCAGACGGTTGTATTCGTTTTTGCTGATTTCGGCCGCGCCCGCAGCCGACAATATGAACACCAGAACTGTTGCGAGCAGTGCTTTATACAGGCTTGATTTTTTCATGTTTGTCTCCTGCTGCTGGCTCTAGAACAAAGGCTTCAGCCAGCCCATTTTAGCTATCAGTTTTATCAGCCACATCTTTTGCGGGTTTTCTACGTCGCCGGGGCCAAATTCGGCAGAATCTGCGCTGGCCAGGCGATACTCGACCGAAGAATCCTTCATGTCGCTGACAATCTCGCCGCGCAATTCCTTTGAAAATTCTGGCGATTTGACAACAGCAACCACTTCAGAATTAACTTTTTCGCTGAGAAAATCAAAGTTGTAGGTACCGACAATACCAATTTCGCTGTCGAACGCGAAATTCTTGCCGTGCAGCTGACCGCGGTTGACCATGGCAAAAATGCGCATGGTCGGAATGTCGCGCAAAATGCTTCGCCAGTCACGGTATAGCATCGCTTCGGTCGGAAAACTGTCAGAAGTTTGTGGACTGTTAGTGTGAACGAGAATCGGCACGCCGCGTCTGGCTGCGCGCTTAAGTGCTGCTTCGGCGCGCGGAGTGAGAACAATGTAAGGGTTCTGAATGACGATTTCGCGGCGACTGCCATCGATGTATCTGACGATATTTTCGGTTATATCATTGCGCGGGCCAGATATTGAATGGCTGTCGAGAATATGAACGGGTGACTGGTGAGATTTGTCGGTCAGTCTGAAGCCGGTGTAGCCCGTCATGTGTTTGTATTTGCCGAGCTGCTCGTTCAGTTTTTTGATCAGTGAAGACTGGTCTTTGTTCGAGTCAGTGACAGCCATGAATCCGCGCTGAAAAAGGGCGAGATCCATTGCCCGCCAGCCGATATCAAGCTGCTTTACGCGGTTAACCCCAAAAATTGACTGATCAACGTCAACTGACTTGAGCTGTTCGAATTCTTCTTCGAAAGCTTTCTGAAGCTGCATCGAAACTTCGCGGCTGATGATCAGGACATCGGTGTCGCGCCAGGCCTGCTTATCGTCAACCGGGTCTACCAGATACTCGTCAGCGATGTTGCGCCCGCCAACTATTGCGTTGACTCCGTCTGCGATCAATATTTTGTCGTGATTGCTCGAAACAATGCGGCGAATGTCAGAAAAAATGCTGAGCAGGCTGGTATGAATCGGGTTGTAGATCTTGACCTGCACGTTGGAAAATTTGGCCAGCTCTTCAAGATAACCTTTGGCCATCAGCTTGATGCTCATTTTATTTGAGCCGCGCATATCAACCATGATGCGAATTTTCAAGCCTTCTCGCGCTTTTTTCAGGCAAAGCCCGAGCAGGCTCAGCCCAAACGCGTCATTCTCGACGATGAAATATTGCAGGTCAATACTGCTGCGGGCATCGCTCATGATTTTCCAGCGGGCATACCAGGATTCATAGTTGCCATAAATGAGTCTTACAGAAGCCGAATCATCAGCAACTTCGTTGAGACTTTTCTGATACTCGTCGAAAACGCCCTCTACGAACGGAACAAATGGCGCCTGGGCCGCTTCGAAGGCGAGCAGAAAGTCTTCCTGATCGCTGCGGGCTTTGGTGAATGCCAGCGATTTTACCTGGTAGGTGACTCCGCGCACAGCTTTGACCGGGAATGCCAGCCAGCTCGTGTTTTTGTATTTGTCGTAAGCGTCGCTCATTTCCTTGAACTTGGCATTAATGGCTTTTTGCCACTGAATCTTGTACTCTTTGCCGCGTATATAGTTCAGACGCGCCTTCGCCCACTGTGCTATTCTGCTGCCGCTTGCGCGATTACTAAGCTCAGTGAGCATGGCAGAAGCCTTTTTGCGGTCTATGTCGAGGCGATCCATGGCGCAGGCGATTTCATAGTTAATCGCGTCTTTTTGTTCAATGGTAAGCGATTTTAACTGCGTGTGTTTTTCGAGTGTGGCAATCAGTGCTTTCGCGCTTGCTTTGGACTGTGCTTTTTTGAGTGCGTCCACGAGCGCTTCCAGCTGCCTTGGCATAAGCGCAGTAGTTGCACTGGTTGTTTTGGAACTGGTATTTTCTGCTGCTGCGAGCCCGACCGGCTGGCCTGCGGTATGCGACGGTATTGCGTCAGCTGTTAGTTCCAGCGGCTGTTGCTGAATATTGAGAGTATTTTCGTAGGCTGTTTTAGCGCTGCGATAAGCGCTGATCGCCTGGTCAATTTCGGCCTTCGCCGCCCTGTTGTTTATGGCGGTCTGGTACTGCTGATAAGCCGCTACATACGCTTTGTAGGCGGTCTCGGTATCCTGCGCGAAAATATGCCCAAACGGCAACATCGCGAGCAAAAGCGCGATAATCAGATTTAAGCGAAATTTATTCATACTCACACTATTCCCCTGAGAGGATTTTGTACAATCATAATGATAAAAGCAGCAATCGTCCATGCTTTAACGCGGAAAAGTGAGTATTTAACAATTCTCCGAATTTCGCTCGTAAATTCTTCCGCTTTGTTATGTTCTTTCTCTGCTCGTGCTCGTGCTCGTGCTCGTGCTCGTGCTCGTGCTCGTGCTCGTTGTCGAAGGCAATCTCAAAAACGACTATGGTGCCTTGTCTTTTGCTGTGAAAGAATTTATTGAGAACGGTATTGTTTAAGCGACAGCTGAGTTACTTTAACAGTCCATCATCACGCATACTTTGCTTGAGCTCTGAGATTTTGCTCCAGTAGATAAATGGAATTTTGAATTTTTTGAGCAGAAAGTCGCGAAATTCTCTCAGAGACTCTATTTTTTCGCTTCTGCTGGTGATTTCGTGAATAATTATACCTTTAACCAGAGAAGGGTTCTCTTTGTTCTCGACAAAACTTCGGTAGATGAACGGGTCTTTTTCGCCACTGTCACCGAACAGCAGCAGGGGTTTACCAGCGTATCTGCCCATAACCTTTTTTAGCCAGCCGGTTTTGTGGCCCTCGTGATCGCCACTGGTCAGGCTTTTTTTGAGTATCAGGGTGCCTGGTGGAAAGTTATTGCGCACCAGAAACGCTTTTAGCGACCGGCTCAAAAATGCTGGTGAACTGCTGAGATAAACGAAATGCGGATTCCCGATGCCTGTTGCTCCGCTGCCGATCTCACGATATAACTCGGGGGTGCCGTTGACCGTCTGCCGTTTGTCGACGTCTTTAAACATCGAGTTATAAGCCATTTTCAACCGGCTGGTTACTTCGGTTACCAGTATGGTGTCGTCGATGTCGCTGACAACTATGAAATCAGCATTGCCTGGAAAGCTGAAGCCCTCGCTGTGCAGCTGTTTTTCGTCGTGATAGACGCGGAGAGTGAAGCTGGCCAGTGATGAAACCTTGATGGTGCCAGAAAATTCGCCGTCATTGATGTTTGCTTTTACTTTATAGCCATCAGACTCAACGACCACTTTGCCGCTGTTCAACCACTTCGAGCGCAGTCCGGAAAGCTTCGCCCGCAGCCCGGTGCCTTCAGATTTGTAGCTGTTGTTGACGATTACGCCTTCAAAAGCGACCGACTGGCTGTCGAATAGTGGAAAAACCCGCAGATCAAGCAGATCTATCGCCCACAGCCCGGAAACCTGAAATACCAGCACAAATATCAATAATAACTTTTTCATTGTTACATTGTACGCAAAAAAGTGACAAATCGCAAGCTGAGGTTGCCGGCTGCTGAGGCCTGCTGAGGCCTTGACATTGTTCTCAGGGTGTCAGACTTGTGTTGAGAATAGCGCTTAATGCCTGGTTACTCGCGTCATCGTCGGCGGAAGCTTCAGCGACGTTATCTTTGAACATCTGTACCAGAGCGTTGGTCCAGTGCTGGTATATCGCCAGCCCCGGGTAGGCGCGGGCCGAGAGTGTTGCTTTTGGCGGGCCAGATGGAATGGCAATTTCACCTCGGCTTTGCCCAAGCTCGACAATGTAACGGTTAAGCAAAGATGCTGCACCGGCAGCAGTCCGGCGCTGAAAACGCACCGGGTTGGGCGCGTTGAGCTGAACGTCGCTTTCTTCAGCCAGTGTCTTTTCGAGTTTAAGACGCGAGGCGCCTTTTATTATTTCCTGGGTTATCTCAGCGTACCATTCGCCG
This sequence comes from Candidatus Riflebacteria bacterium HGW-Riflebacteria-1, assembly GCA_002839445.1. Lineage (GTDB taxonomy): Bacteria > Muiribacteriota > Ozemobacteria > Ozemobacterales > Ozemobacteraceae > Rifleibacterium. The sequence goes on along the minus strand of PGYB01000003.1, from coordinate 140,322 downwards.
GGAAGCCCGGTAAGCTGCTGAAAATCAGCGTTTTGCGTGAGATGAACCAGTTGCTCCTGCCAGCGGTTCAACACTGCCTGGGCAAACTTAACCCCTTTGCTGACCGGAGCTTTTGTTGGCTTTGTCGGGGTGGCAGCAGGTTCTTCGCCGATCGCAAATATCGAATCTTCGAAAACCGGAGTTTCACTCTGGGCAATCCCGCCATTATCACTGCCTTCTTCTTCGTTGCCCATCGGGTTGGTGACAGAGTCAAAGAGCATGCCGATCGTCTTGTCAGATATCGAAAAGCGGTCAAGATCAAGAATCTGTGGTAGCGAGTAGCGTGTTGCCATCACGCGGCCAAGGCTGGCAAGCAGCTTCTTGGCGCGTTCTTCGGCAAGGCCTCGCGCCTTGCTGATGTCATCGCCGATAAAATAGGGCTGCAGATGTGTTTTAAGCTCTGCTTCGGCCTGCTTGAGATTGTTGCGCAGCTGTGCGACCTTGGTTGTATCGTCGATATTCGCGCGCAGCGTTTTGATCAAAAATGGAATGCCGGGGTTGCCCGGTGTTGCGGCCTGATCCCAGGCCTCTGTCGGGTTGCTGAAATACTTTTGGACATGCTGATTCGACAGATACTCTGTCTTGATCTGGGTGAGCTGGTCTTCGTCGCGCACAAATTCCTGACCGTCCTTGTCGCGACCAAATACTGTCTGCTGTACATTCGGGTTGCGCACCCAGAAGCAGTTCTGAAATGATTTTTCAGCTTCCCATTCGTTTACCCAGTCGCCGGCACGGCCGAGAAAATCGGCAAAATTGGTTTTAAGACGACTGTCCCAGCGCACTGCCGGGTCTTCGCCGCGTTTACGAACCAGATCCATGTCAAATTTGGTAAATATATTGAACAACAGCGGCTTTTTGCCTTTGCGCGCCGCCGCATCCTTGCCCTGGCTCCATTCAACCCACTTGTTGACCATGTATGGCAGTGATTTAGCTTCCTGTGGCCCGCCTTCCTGGCACAACAGCAACGCGCTGACGTCGCGGTCGTCTGAGTAGCGGTCGAACAGGTAGGCGACTTTGCCGCGTAGAAACACTTCGACAAGCGCTTCGTGATCTTTGCTCAATCTTGGCTGGTCAAACACCTGCGCGCGCGCGCGCGCGCCCGGGAAATCAAGAACATCGAGCTTCTGCACCAGGGCTTCTTCGCCTGGTTCCTGAACCTGCATGATCAATTCGCTGGTCAGGGCACATAAAACAGCTGAATCAACAGCGATTTCGCTGCCGTTGCCAAGAACAACAGTGCTTTTGCGGTTGCCCACCTTGAGCAGCTGTGAAAGACGCTGAACGTCGATTATACTGTTTTCTCGAGGCAGCAGCGCGTCATCGTAAATGCCGACCACTTCTCCGCCCATGGCACCGAGTTCTTTGACCAGATGACGAAACAGCTCGGTAATTCTCGGAAACCGTCCCCAGAGCCATTCCAGATAGGTGATTTGCTGGTCGGCAGGCAGCATGCGAATTTCCTCCTGCATGATGCCCCAGTAATTTATGTCCTCGAGCATGCGCAGAAACTGATTATGAAAGTGGCGCCGCGCATAGTCCTGAAGATCCCATACGTCAGCTTCGCCAAGCAGGCTGTTTGAAGATGTTTTGCCGGCAAAACTGCGGAACGAATAGCGCACCTTCTGCAGCTCATCGGCAGAAGGCATGAAATCTGACTGACATTCAAACAGAAACCCGTTGAGAAAGATCTTTACCAGGTCGGTAATGCTCAGCAGTCTGATATAGGCAGAACAGCCGTTAACCTGACGATACGGCCGCGTGGTAAAGCGGGTTACCACGGCTGTGCTCTCGCGTCCGCCGGCTGGGTTGATTTCTTCGAGGTAATCGCGAGTCTGTGGCACCTGGCGTGCCTGGTTGAGTAAAACCATCGGAGTTGGTTTTGCGCCACGCACCAGTTCGGATACCAGATATGATTTGCCGCACTGACTGGCGCCAAAAACGCCGAGGGCAAGGGGACGCCGTGCCGATTCGCCGATGCGCTTTACTGTTATCTGTTTTTCCTGAATGACTTTCTGCATGAACTTGCGAATCTGCGCGTCTTTCAGGAAACTGCCGGCCCAGTCAGAACTGCTTGCCAGCAGTCGCGCAAGCTGATCGGCCATGTTGATGACTTTCTGTTCTTCCGGGCGAAGTGGATTCTGCTGCATTACTGGACTCCTGTTTCTGTGTCAGTTATTACGGATTGCCTGCATCTGTCGGCGCACTCTCGCCTGGCTGCGAAATCGGTTGTGTCGTCTGCGGCTGAGCCTGTGGGTTGCTGTCTACCGGTTGCACTACTGGTGCAGGCTGAGCCGGTTGGCTGTTTGCGGCCGGCTGCGAAGTCGGCTGCGCTGGTTGCTGTTGAGCCTGAGGATTACTGCCTGCCGGTTGTGCCACCGGTGTGGGCTGGGTTGGCTGACCGCTTCCGACGGGCTGTGAGCTGCCGGCTGGTCCGGTCTGAGACTGTTTATGTCCGCACTGCGGACAGGCCCCGCCCTGGCCTCCACCACCATTGCCACCGCCATTACCACCACCGTTGCCACCGCCACCGCCGCCCATCATGATTCCGCCACCGCCACCGCCACCCAGCTGGCCCATGCCCGGGGATCCTGACTGGCGTTTCGGCAGGAAAAGCAGCAGCAGAATGATTATTGCGAGCACAATGGCGAGCCATTTTACCCATTCGTAGGCGCCGAGCCCGCATGCCATAAGCGGTTTGCTGCGGTTCAGGTCATCTTCTTCCAGGGGCGCCGCCGGCTTTTTCTCGTCTTTGTTGACATCTTTGGCTTTCGCGTCAGTTCTTTTCTCAGTCTTTGCCGGCATGACCGCCTCTTCGGCCTTGACAAGTGGCGGTTCTTTGGCTGCCGCAGGTTCGTCATTTTTGAATAACGTTGCGGCAGCAGCGGCGGCAGCTGCCGAAGTCGCTGCCGACGGCGCTACGGCCGGCTCTTCTTTCTTTGGCGGGGCCTTGCGCTGGATTTCGGCAATGAACTCGTCCCAGCCGGCATATTTAACCTGACCGGCAAATCTGCCGTCTTCGCTGAAATAGCCCCAGTGCACCAGCACTGGCTTTCCGGAGAGGACAAAGATCTGGCTGGCGTCAGGTGAGACCGCAACCGCCTTGAGATAGTCTGAATAATCTTTTTCAACGCCTGTCTTGCCTTGTTTGGCTTCGGCATAGGTTTTGATTTTTTGAATGTATGAAGCGAGCAGTCCTGCCATTTCGCTCTGCTTTGCTTCTGGCAGGTCATGAAACTTATTTGCCTCGCCAGCAAGCTCGGTTTCCCATTCAACTTCCTGCGCGTTGGCTCCGGAGTTGCCTGGAAAGCTGGGCCGGGCAAACAAGTGCTTCAGTTCACCGTCTGGTGAGATTTCCTTGAGAACAGCCTGCAGGTGGCTGTAAAACTGGTGTACGGGCTGGTTGCGAAAATAACAGGCTCGAAAGCCTTTGGTAACAGTTTTGGCCAAGAGTCCCATGCTTTTTCTCCTCGCGCTAGCGGCTCAGGTAAGAACCAGGGCAGTTTTTACCACCTGGTTAGAGCTTCTGGAAGTGACCAGAAAGCCATGCATCTCGCGAACGCTTTTGCCAGAAGGCATCGAGCCTGGTGCGCGCTCATGATACTGCGGATTAAAGGGTTCGCCTTCCATCTGAATAAAAGAGCAGGTCTCAGAAACTTCAGACAGGTAGCGGGCAACTGCCTTAAGCAGTCGTTTGCGGTCGGTAAAACTCATTCCGGAAAGTGACTGCAGAAAGCGCTCGCCAAGCATGATCAGGGCAAAGAGTTTCTGGTCTGGTGTGCCATGGCGCAGACTGCTTTTGATGGGCAAAATCGAACTTGTCGCCGACCATACGCGGGTAACCATGCGTGCGTCGGCAATGGTGACGATGATTTCAGACAACTGGCGTCTGGCTTCGAGTTCGAAAGGCTCGGTAAGCTGCAATGATTCAAGATGGGCGACGAACTGCTGTTGCAGAATTTTCTCCGGTTTCACTGAGCTTTGACTTTCTGCTGCAGAAGGCGCCGAGGTTGGCAGCGGCAGATCAACTGATGGTAGCGGTGGAAGGCTTTCTTTTTGAGCGACACGCTGATTGGCGAGCAGAATACGAATTTCACGCAGCTCTTCAGCGGAAAGAGGTGCTTCGCTGGCAGCTATGCCAGCTGAACCGGGAAACGCCGGCAGCGTCTGTTTATCTGTCTTGTCCGGTTCCGGCACTGTTGGAAACGGGAAAAGTTCGTTGTTGTCGCTCATTTCTTTCTCCTCACACTGCCTTCACTTAAAGATCGAAACTTCCGGTATCAAGCCAATACTGGTCGTTAATCATGGTGCGCAGGCGCAGGGATGCCGCGTTATGGCTAACTTTGCTACCCTTTTCGTCTTTGACGCCTGAAATCTTGAGACATTCCCGATGCAGCGGATCCTGAGTCAGCGATATTTCAAATGGCCCTGAGCTTTTGAGTTGATCGCGGTCAAGCTGCACTTCCCAGATCGGGTTAACCATGCATACTTCTGAGTCGATGCGCCGGATACCAAGCATTGCAGACTTGGCAGTCTGCATTACAGCTGGTTCATTTCCTGGGGTCGGGAACAGGCAGCGGTCGAGCGTCATAACTTCGTGAGAGAAAGTGCCGATGAAGCATTCGCGCTGGCTGATCATGCTGCTTTCTGTGCGCAGGCTAAGACCGTCTAGATTATTGAGCTTCTCGGCAAAAAGCCAGACTGCCGCCCCCATGACGCAGGTGGTTTTGGGATCTGAAATGCCGCCGCCTTTTTGCGCAAACGGGTACCAGCTGCCGACAGAATAACCCTTAAGACCGATTATCCGCGCCGAAGGAACCGGCATAAGTTTAACCAGAATTTCTCTTATTATTGGCAGAGAAGAAGGCTTTCCGCCGAGAATAAGGGCATCACAGTCAAACTGCGCAGTGACCTCCGAAAAGATACGCAAAATGTTTTCGAGTACGTTGGCTATGACCGCATTGACACGGCTGCGCGAGATTTCCCAGGGGATTTCCGGCAGTGTGATATCACAGCCAAAGTCCTTTTTCATGCAGTTAGCGAAAAAGTCGAGCACGTTGCTGCCCGGTAGTCTGCGGGGAAAAAAGCGGTCAAAGCTTAGTTCCATATCAGGGTCTTCGCTGTCAATCTCGGCGAATTCAAGGTGGCGATGCGCCATCGGTATCCAGACCTGGCGACAGAGTTCAGCTTTCATGTCATGAAAGCTTTTGTCACGTCCGCCGCGCCCCGGGCCAAAGAACAGCTGGAACTCTTCCCATGAGACATTGGGATTTTTTTGCTGGGCCCAGCTAAAGATGCGGCGCAGGATGAGTTTTTCGATGATTCTTTTGGCGATTTCGTCGCCGGCGACAGAAAAACCTTCTGAAAATAGCATACGTTGCCTGATTATGGCTGGATCAGCCTGGTCAGGAGCGTATTCGGCAATCATCAGGTCACTGGTTCCACCGCCGATGTCTATGCTGGCAAGCCGAAATGTCTGCTGTTTGAAGCCTTCGCCAGAGGTGCGCTGCCGACCAGGTGTCGCAACAGCCTCGGCGGCATTGCCAAGAAAGCGACTCTTAATTTCGCCAAACAGGTAGGTCAGCTGTACAGCGGTCGCTTCGTCGAAATCCAGGTGTAGCTGTGGCTTGCGCTCGTTGCTGAGGCCGGTTACATGAAAATACAGATCGATTGCAGACTGCACCCGTAGACGATAAAGCTCGAGTTCGGGCTGTGACATGCCGCATGGCGTGGTGATTACGATATTCTTGAGCACGCGGCCGGCCAGTCGGTGTCCGCGCGACTTACGGTAGCCATAAGAATTTATCTGCGCATAGGCGTGGCAGAGAAGTTCGCACATCAGAAAGGTCATCAGTGCGCTGGTAGGATAGCAGGGCTCAAAGGGCGGTGTGCCTTCGTCGCCTTTAAACACACCGTTTTCGTCAAGATACTTTAAAAAACTGGCACTGATTTTTTTGCCGGTACCTTCTTCATTGAGATTGAAATACCATGGAAAATGACGGGTTTTGTCGTCCCAGAGATAGCGTTTTGGACTGGACATGCCGGTATCGCCAACGTCTGACGGTTCCAGTCGCGCAGCTTCGTTGCCAAGGCGCACAATACCGGGCCAGACAAATGTTCTGCCAGTCTGCGGTATGGCGTTTTCGGGATCGTAAAAAAGTGGTGGCTGAAATTTGAAACTGGTGTCGAAAGGCTCGGTGTAAACTTCTCCGGGTTGTTGCAGGTCTCTGATTTCGAGTTTGCAACATTCATCGAGGCTGACAGGGCGGCCAGGAGTCTGTTCAACGAGAATGCCGCAGGCTCGGCTGTTGCCAAGATCGAGAACGAGATTAACCTCTATCTCTTCGCCTTCCGGGTGCATCATGGTGATCTCGGGCAGAGCTTCGGCCTGTTTAAGGCCGTCAATAAGAACGAAGAAGGCGGCCAGCGAAATTGCATAGGGTGGCACCTGTTCGCCACCAGCTGCCGGAATACCTTTAAGCGACGATTTTAGCCAGTTGAGCTGCGTCGGAGTCTGCCAGAATTTTTTCTGGCCAGGGTTGGCGACAAAAGACACTCCGGTGTCTTCGGGATAAAGTCCGCAGTCAGAGCCTTCATTGCCGGACTGCAGGGTGGTATCGACGGCGAGAACCATGCGCACCATGTTTTCGTCAGGCTGCAGAGGTGAGCGGTATAAAAACAGGCGTGCCCAGTCAACGCTGCGGCATGGTACATCGCTGTCGGCTGATTTAGGCAGACAGGGCAGAGGCAGCCATTTTCCGAGGCATTTGTCGAGAACGTCGCCAAAGCGCAGAGCAAGCCCGCCTACATCGACCAAGGCCTGATCACCCTGGGTAACAGCGTTGCTGATTGCTTCGCTGCCATATTGCAGGCCGATTGCGCCGGCGGGTGACTGAAGGACTCTGAATTGCCAGGTTTTCTGCAGAAGCAGGTCAGACAGCCTGATCTCATACTCTGGCGCGTAAAAGTTTATGCCGGTCGAAACCAGAAATTCGATTTTCTCCATGCGAACTGTTTACCTTTCAACCGTTGTTACGGCTGATGCCGAACTGTCGGTGGGCTTGTCAAGAGGTTTAGGCCAGTTGAGCGCTGCCTTGATTGGCCAGAACATGACCAATGCGGTAAGAATCAGCACCGGAAAAGCCATGAGATGCGCGATGACAAAAATTTCGATTACTACAACTGCGCTCCAGATTAGCAATGTCTGGTTTACTACCCGTTCTCGTTCTGTCATTTTTTATTCCTCCTGCAGGGTCAGCCCTGTAGAATTTCTTTCAGCAGCGCTTCGGCTTCTTTGTGCCCTTGTTTTGCTGCCCGTTGCAGAAAGTTCTGCGCTTTTTCGAGGCTGAATTCGACGCCCATGCCACACTGATAAAGACTGCCGAGATGAAACTGCGCTTCGGCGTCACCGCCGTCGGCAGCCAGACGCAGCCAGTTTGCTGCCGCTGCGCAGTCCTGTTTGATACCGACGCCCTTGAGATAGATGATGCCGATGGCGCGGCGGGCATCAATAGAGCCCTGCTTTGCAGCCTGATTCAATATGGCCAGTGCTTCGGGTACATCGGGCTTGCTGCAGCGTCCCGGCAACAGCTGAACTGCCTGATTATAAAGAGATTCAGCGCTTCCGTAATACACTTTGCCTGGGCCACCCGGAACTGCCGGTGAGCTGGTCGCTGGCGCTGGAGTTTTGACAGCTGGCCTGGCTGCCACTGTGACTTTTGCTGCTGTCGGCTTTGTTCTGGCGACTTCTTTGACCAGCGCGGGTGCATTCGGGTCGAGTGTTGCTGCCGGATTTGCCTTAGGCTGCGTAGTCTGTTCATCGCTGCTGCGCGAATTTGCAGAGCTGGTCTTGCTGCGTTTTGCCGGCGCTGCCGAAAAAAGCGGTCGATCGGCCTTCGTCTCAATTTTTACCATGGCAGCGCCTAGACCGGCGCATTGTTGGGCAGATTCTTCGCGGAACCAGCTGGCGAAAACTCTTATCGCTCCACTGTCATCCTGGCCAAAGATCAACCCAAGTCGCGATTTTGCGGCTAACTGTGCATACGCTGGTGTGCCATCGGCGGATGTCTTTGTTGAGACTGGCCTGCCAGCGGCCCCGGCAGTTGACTGGGGTGGGCGTGCTGCTGTTGCTGGAACTGATTTTGTCTGTTCCGGGCGATTCACCGCCGTGTTTTCGAGCTTGAGCCCAAGCGACTGCGACCAGGCCTCTATTGCCCATACGGCAAGATCTTCAGTTATCCCCTGCTTTTTGATCAGCTGTCCAGCAAGGTTGATAACAGTTTTTCCGGGCACCATGCCACTGCCGTCCTTTTGTAGTTCCCAGGGCAGGCGCTCGACAAGTCCTGCCGCGAGCGCCATGATTTCTGGTTGATCCTGCCAGTCACCAAGCTTGTTGATTTCTCTGGTAAAGTTTTCGAGGTTCTGAAAAACGCTGGCGTCTTTGCGCGCTATCAGCGTCATCAGCCCTTTTTTTATCGAATCGCGAAGAGCACTCATTCCTCTGACCCCGCCTCGGTGATAGGGTGAGAATAACAATTATTAACGTTGCCGTCAATGCGCATCGCACCAATCAGCAATTATTGTTAATTGCCAGCGCTGAATTAAAGATCACTCAGAAAGGAATAAAGACATTATCTGAGCTAACTGCAAATTTGCAGAATATTGCAAGTCCCTTATCTGTTCAGAATGGCACTAAGTTAACGAAAGGTCTAAACTCAGATGTTTTACTCGTGCTCAGCGAAGCGGTGCTCGTAATAAACGAAGTGGTAATCGTAATCGAAAAATCAACAGCGCAAATCGATTACGATTAGGATCACGAGTACGATTCACAAAATTTTGCTTCTTATCTTAGTGCCATTCTTATCAGTCGCTGAAAAGTTTTTTTCTTGCAAAAAAAAAGCGGGCGCAGATCATGCGCCCGCCATTTATAAGTTTTATCAGGCTAATGTCAGTGAATAAATGACTCCAACAGCGCCAATGATGGCGAGAGTCATTACGATGTTTTTCGGCATTTCGCCTTCTTTTTCCATGGCCGCGCCGAAGATGCCGAACACCAGTGGGTGAACCAGGAACGGCATGGCAAAGATGAACGGTATCAGGCTGGCTGACTGCGCGCCAAACATGCCGCCCTGCGTGGCTGCGAAAAGTCCGAAGTGTGAAATTGCTGAAGACTTGGCCATGCCGGCGTTCTGGATATCTATGCCACCGAGGTGCAGCAGCAGGAAGCCGCCGAATACCGCGGTGATCTGCCAGCCAAACGAAAACTGCATGAGGCCTTTGACCTCTTCTGATTCTTTGCCCTGAGCATTTTTCAGCGTTCTGAGCGACCATGCGGTAATCAAAATGCCTGCAATGGCAACGATAAGAGCGGGCAGCACCATGAGTTGGCCGCGTTGCACGCTCATTGCCAGAATGGTAAAGACGAATATATGCCCGAAAAACGGCACGTTAATCATGATTGGAGCTCGAGCAGCGGCTTCTGAACCAAGGTCGCCCGCGGTGCAGGCCCCGGTTAGGCCTGAATGCGAAAGCGAGCCGGCCATACCGGGAGCGAGATTCCTGACGTGGTTTGACTTGCCGATAAAAATCAGCAGCGCCAGGCCGCCAAACATCCAGAACAGCTGGCCAAAAAAGCCATAAGCCATAACCGGCGTCATGCCTTCGAGTTTAAAGGCTTCGGCGATGCGTGAGCCGCCGATCATAAAGTTGGCGGCAAGAACAACCGGAATGCCGGCAAACAGAAGCGCGCGCCCGGTAGGTCCCATTATCCAGCCTGAAAAAATAGCGCCGAGCGAGGCCGAGATAATCATCGCGAAAAAGATCTGTGGCAGAGCGATTAGCGGCTTGATTAGAGTGGCAATGTGATGCGACAGCACGAGAATGCCAACAATCATGAGTATTTCGTAAATACCCTTGCGAATATACGCTCCCTTGTTTTTGATCGTTGCCTTGTTGTCGATAAGAATAACCGAGCCACAAACGCCAACGTAGGCTACCAGAGGGTAGAAGTGCGCGATCGGGTCATTTGCCCCGACGCCAAGTATCAGCTTCACGATGCCTTCGAGGCCGATAAGAATAAAAAATGAGCGAATCAGAAAATACAGCTGAGTGCGCCGCGTGCCGAGAATAGTTTCTTCACTTGAATAGACGACGATTTCATCGAGTTCAAGGTGTTCGCCTTTAACTATTTTTCGGAGTTCCTGACCTCCGACAAAGAACGAAACAACAAGAGCCACAATGGTTACCCGACTGATAAGCGCCAATAGAGGAAACTCATTGAGCCCCGGGGTGCCGATTTCGCTTTTGACGAGAGCGTAACCCATTCCGAGGCCAAAAAGAACGATGATCAGGATCGGCGAGTATCGACTGCCGGCCACTACCGATCGCGAGATAAGAACGATCGGTATAATGAGAAAAAGTGACATCCAGAACTGGTTCAAAAACTGAAGTCTGGCAATCTGTTCTACTAATTGTTCCACTGGTTAATCTCCCTGAAGAATACAACTTTATTTGCTGGCAAAAAATTGTAACTGTTTTAGGGTCTCTTTGCAACTGCAAAAGTGCTTTGATGGCGTGTTATAAAAAAGCACCGCCGGCCATGGATAAATGACCGGCGGTGCACGGAGTTTTTGCTTCAGGCTTTGCGGCCGTGTTTTTCGAGGTTCTGTCGCGCCTGGAACGCGAAGGTGGCGAGATTAGTCTCGCGGTTGGGCATGATGCTGCCGTCGTAGATCATGTCGACAAAAGGCGCTTTGCTGCGCATGTGAACCTTGAGAATAGCGCTGGCAATCGTAGAAGGCATGCAGGTGAACGGCATTGAGTTTACTACGCCGTTGTAACCCTCTTTGGCAAAGGCCAGAGCGCCGCCGATACTTAATATTGCTTCGCCGTTGATATGGTTCGAGAAGATATGTTCAGTTTCTTCGAGAATATGCCCGGTACTGTGGTCAAAGCGCTCTTTGAGCAGTCTCGCGAATGGTTGCGAAATAAAACTGGCAACGAGCCGCTGGTATTTGGCGGTAAGCCAGAATTTCGCGGTTTCGCCGATATTGCCAAAAGACTTCTCGCGACGAAAGGCCTCTTTGGCCTCTTCAATACCGGTGTGCGTCGTGTATTCAACCCATTCGGCGACCGAACTGGTATAGGTTTCGCAGCCGAGATCCTCAAGCATGCGCACGAGTTGCTGGTTGCTTTCCTTGTGTGTTCTGACAAAAATCTCGCCTACGATGCCGATCAGTGGCTTCTTTTCATGAGTGCGTTCGATAGAGGAAAAGGCGTTGGCTGCCTTTTTTGCAGCCTTGATGAGTTGCAGGCCGCCGCCGGCTTCTACTGCTGCAATGCCGGCCTGCATGGCCTCTTCAAACACGCGGTCGGTTTTGCCTTTGATCTTTTCGTAAGGCCTGATTCGCCACAGCGCCTTTTCGATGAGATCAGAGTAGACAATCGCCTGCCAGGCAAGCTTGCGGAATTCTATCGCCTGATCGTCATTAAAGTAGCCGCTGAAGCGGTAACTGTCTTCTGAACTGGGCGACAGTATGGGAACATTAACATATTTGTATTTGTCGAGCAGAATTCGATGCAGGCGGGTATACTGTCCGAAACGGCATGGCCCCTCGGTTTCTGGCATAAAGAAGGCCAGGCTGTCGTTAACATTGGCGCCAGTGGCCATGTGTTGGTCGATAACGTCGAACATGTCGCCGGTGGTGACTATACATGGAAAGCACTCTTTGCCGGATGTGTGTTTTTTGCCAAATTCAAGGCCGGCGTTGGTATAAGTCGGCATTACCTCAGCCTTGCAGCCGAGGTGGCGGAAAGCAGCGGCGAGACATCTCGCGCCTTCAGCCATCTTGGGCAGATAAAGCGTGCGCTCGGTCAGCGGCGCAGTTGACTTGCGCGGCATGAAGTTGATTTCCTTGTCAGCAAGAATCGTGATCTGCGTCTGGTTTTTGATCGCGTCGATGAAGGCCAGCAGGCGGGTTTCAACGCCGGCGCCGGCTGAATGCTCGTCGAGTTCGAGTTCGAGATAGGGGCGGCGGGTGCGATTCATTTCGTGATTGAAGAAGTGCAGTACAAAAGAATCCGGACCACACGAAAAGCTGGTCAGATAGAGACCGAACAGCCTTTGATCGCGATTGATATACTTGGCAGCCTGCAGAATGCGGTTGCCGAATCCCCAGTACATGTTGGGATATTCTGACTCGACATCGATACCTGAGAGATCGAGGAATTCCTGCGGTATCGCGTGGATTCCCAGTCGGCTGAAGGTCGCGAACAGATTGAGGTTGGTGCGCGAGTCATAGGCGCTGTATGGGCGGCCGATGACGATAATGGCGCGGCGGTCGCCGAGGTTTTTGAGAATCTCGCTGCCGACACGCTTGATTTCGTGGTCGAAGTTGTCGGCTACTGCCCTGGCTTCGTCGTAGGCTTTGCTGAATTCACTGTCTTTAAACTTCAGACCAAGGCGCCTGAATTCTTTGGCAAAGCTCAGCTGCATGTCGAGTTTGCCCTTTTTAAAGTAGATCGCGGGTTTGATGACCTTTTTGGCGTCGAGCCCAAGAGCGGCCATCAGCATGTAGGTGTTGGCTTCGACGTATGGGCAGTAGAAGGCGTTATTACCCTGTTGCGACTCCATTTCGATGAGCATGGGCATGAACATGAGGTCACATTGGTCTTTGAGTGTTGCCGTGTGGCCGTGCGAGATTTTGACCGGGAAACAGGCTTCGCAGGTCATCGCTGCAATGCCGCGATCAACGATTTCGCTGCTGGTTTCGGGGCTGATAACGACTTCGTAACCCAATTTGGTCAGCAGGTGTGTCCAGAACAGGCCAAGTTGATGAAAGCCGAGTGAGCGCGGCATGCCGATAACGATCTTGCCGCTCTGCGCTTTAAAAGGTTCTTCGCCGGCAACCCGGTAAAGACCCTTCATGTGTCTGAAGTATAGTTCCTGGCGAACGCGATTGAAATCTGGGGCGCGTTTTTTGCCATGCTGGCGTGATTCGTACATGCCGCAGTCGCCGCCATAAATAGCTTCATCGTTGCCGACCTTGTAAATCTGCAGCTTACACTGGTTGTGGCAATTGACGTTGCGGTTGCAGATTTCTTCTTCATGCACAAAAGCCTGTTCGACGACCTGCCAGCCTCTGAACCTGGTCTTGAACGCTTCGCCAGCGGCGACGCGCTCTTTGATTTCGTCCATGGCGTGCAGTGCCGCGCCGATTCCACCCATAACTTCGCGGTGTGGCAGCGTTATGATCGGTTTGCCGACAATCTTTTCAAACGCGGCAACGACTGATTTATTCAGCGACGGGCCGCCCTGAAAGCTGATTCTGCTGCCGATTCTACCATCCTGAACAACGCGGTTGAGGTAGTTGTGAACTACCGCCTGCGAGAGCCCGGCGAGCAGGTCTTCAACTGCACCGCCCATCTGGAGATACGACATCAGGTCTGATTCCATATACACGGTGCAGCGCTCGGTCAGGCGATATGGCGACTTGGCACGCATCGCCATGGTTTCGTATTCGCCGGCAATATCGATGCCAAGCTTGTTGGCGGTCTCTTCGAGAAAGCTGCCAGTGCCGGCAGCACAGACCTTGTTCATTCTGAAATCTACGACGTAGCCGTTGCCAAGTGCTGTGTATTTAGCATCCTGGCCGCCGAGCTCGAAAATCGTATCAATAGTCGGTTCAAAATGGGTGGTGCCGCGCGCGTGCGCGGTTACTTCGTTAACCACGTCGTCAGCGCCGACAAAAAGATTGGCAACTTCACGGCCTGAACCGGTTGTGCCGACGCCGATAACCTTTACACGTTTTACGTCGATGGTTTCAACACAGTTGCGCAGGGCCTTTTTAATGGCGACAACTGGCTGGCCCTCGGTCGGAATATAACATTTATAGACAACCCGACTCTCTGGCGTTATTAGAACAAGCTTGGTCGTGGTTGAGCCGATGTCATAGCCCATGTAAACATCGATAACATCTTTGCCTGCCGGCAGGCCATCGGCTTTGCCGCATTCAGCAAATGGATGCAGGTCTATGCTCAGCGGCGCGGTTCTCACGGCTGCGAATGCTGCAGACGACTTGAGCTGAAGAATCTGGTCAGAGGTGACTCTTGCGCCCTGATTATTGCTGATAGCATTGAGAATGGCCCCCAGGGCGCCAACGCTGGTATAATGATCGGGAACCGTGATTTTGCAGCCGAGAACACGTTCGAAAGCTTTGCGTGCCAGCAGATTCGAGGCGTAACCGCCGATAAAGGCTACCGGCTCAGCCAGTTCGCGGTTGTTTACCAGCGTTGATTTGAAATTCTTGGCAACGCCTTCATGCAGACCGGAAATGATATGGCGTATCGGAATGCCCTTGTTCTGAAGATGAATCATGTCAGATTTGGTGAAAACTGTGCAACGGCAGGCGACACTGGCCGGGCAGTCGGACTTGCGGCCTTCTTCCATGAAGCGCATCAAAATCGATTCCATGCGCTTCTGCGGGTCACTGATACTGTTGAATTCTTCGACATCAGAAAAAACGCGCTCGGCCTGCTGGTCGATAAAGCTGCCGGTGCCGGCAGCGCAGGCTTCGTTAAGCTTGAAATCGTCGAGAATAAAGCCTTTGTCAGAGGGCGAAAGTATGAGCAGTGCCGAATCGTGACCGCCAATTGATACGACCGACCGGGCTTCGGGTAGCAGAGCATGCAGACCGCGGGTCTGCGCGGTAGTCTCAATCTCAAAACAGGTTTTGAGCTCGGCGGCGATGGCTTTGCCATGTGTGCCGGTAAAAGCAACGCGTTCAATATTGTCACGGCCGTATTTGTCTTCGATCTGCCCCAAAATGCGGGCGCAGAGTTCGAGGGTTCGGCCAAAATGGCGATGATAGGGCCATTCTTCGATCAGTCGAGCGTTGGCATCGCACACTACTGCGTTGATGCTGACTGATCCGATATCAAACCCTATACTGATCTTTTTGTTTGTCATAATACCTCCAGGCTGGAAAAAGCGAGTCAGGTATTATAGCACTATTCTGCTGTCGGGGCAAATCTGCCGGACACTCTTTGTCAGACGCGTTTATGGTTGCTGTTGCTCTGTTGCAGCGGGAATCAGCAGGCTCATGGCTGGTCTTTTTTGCCCCAGTCGTCTGCGGCCGGTTTTAAACCTTCGGGAACTGACGGTTTTGCGTCTGCGGGCTCTTCATCATCTTCTTCGTCGTCTGTCGCCTCATCGGCCAGACTGGCCGGGTTAGACGCCGGCAATGTAGAAGACTCAGTAGCGTTCTTGTCTTTCCAGAAGCTGGGTTCAGTGTTTATCTTCTGCCCCGGCATGTCAGCAATGCTTGGGGCTGGCGCGGCGGCTGTGCGTGGCAGCATTCTGATGCTGCCGTTGTAAGAGAGCAGCAGTTCGCCAGAATTTGTCAGCAGTGGCTTGAGAAAATTGCTCTTGTCATGGGCTACCCAGCGACTGTTCGGGGAATCGGCCTCAATATAGCTGCCGAAGGTGTTGCGCGAAAAAAACGAATCTTTATGGGTTATGAAAATGCCGTTGCGGTATGCCACCGCGTTATAGACATCTTCAAGGTTGCGGGTCCAGAAAGACGCTCCGTCTGTAATGTTGAGGCATCTGAGATTCTTTTTGTCAGCGATCAGCAGACGATTACCGCTTTTTGCCAGGCCAGTCAGATTTGACTGCATGGTGGTAGTCCATGATTTGCCATCCATCAGTGACATGCAGAGCAACCTTGAGCCGCCGGCAGCCAGCATGATAAGGTATTCATCAAGAATCTGCAAGGCTTTAAGACCCTTTATCTGGTTCTGAAAGAGAATGTTGCCGTTGAACTGATCTACAACCAGCATTTCGCCTTCGCTTGATGTCAGTACACAGATGTTCTGAACAAAAACCGGAACATCAGAGCTCAAGGGACGGGTAATCGTCCACAAAACTTCTCCGGTTTCCGGGTCGATTCCTGTGGCCTTCCAGTTCGGGTTCTTGAGATCGGAGTAACCGTGCAGGCAGACTACAGTTTTATCAACGCCGTAGTTGACCAGCTTGTCGGTGAATGTGTAGTCCCAGACCGGTTTGCCGTCTTTGTTGTTGAGACAAAATAAAGTGCTGGCGTCTGATTGAATTAGCAGATTTTCGCCAGTTTTAAGCGGTGGAATATTAAATGGTTCGATGGTTCCGTTCTCCCAGACAAGCTGGAGCCCTGGCACTGAAAAACCCCTGATCATGCGTGCGCGATCTCCAACTACGACAATGTCTGTAAATCCTGTCGGGTCATATGGTAGATTCGTTAATTGCACCGACTGCGCTGTAGTATTTCCACTGCTGTCAATCTCGTATAGCCTGTATTCACGTTTTCCCTTGTCGCCAGCAACAAAAACAGCGCGATCACCGACAGAGACAGGGTCAGAATAGATTTTTTCGGTGATATTTCGTTGCCAGAGAGCCTGGGTTTCTGGTGGTGAACCGAGCAGATGAAATGCCAGAATGCTGATGATGATCAGTAATACTCCAATAAGTCGGCTGGACATAATGCTCCCGTGTTTGATCAATCTTGTTTTATTGCCGCGAGAATGAGCTCTACACATTTATCAGGGCTGATTCTGCTGGTGTTGAGTACCA
Organism: Candidatus Riflebacteria bacterium HGW-Riflebacteria-1; assembly: GCA_002839445.1. GTDB lineage: Bacteria > Muiribacteriota > Ozemobacteria > Ozemobacterales > Ozemobacteraceae > Rifleibacterium. The sequence continues at coordinate 123,680 of PGYB01000003.1, read as the reverse complement.
GGTTATACTGGTGCGCGTCATTGATTTCTACATCAAAAAAATCATAAATAAAGTTGGCAGCAGCGGCATCTTTACCGTTGATGAGCTCTTCAGCTTTTTGCTGATCAATCTCCTGCTCTTTCATCAGGCGACTGGCACGTTCGACATGGTCAGCAACAAGACGCACATGAAACGCGTTGCTGTTGCCTTTTAAAATCTGGCTGGCGCCGCGGCCAAGAATAACTGAGCCAGGGTGTTCGGCGATTTCTTTGATGACCTGGGTCAGTACATCGTAATAGTCTTTTTCCTGAAAAGAATTGCGCGGGTAGGTGGTGAACATTTCGGCCGAATCCCAGTCGAGGGGCCCGATTCCGAATGGGTGAAAAACCATGCCACCCTGAGCTATGCTGGCCAGTGCTTCTTGAAAAAACACCCCGACACGGTTGTACGAGTTCTGGTCAAAATCTTCAAGCTGATCTTTGTTTTTGCCCATCTTTTCGGCAATCTCGTTAATGATCTGTTGATCATAGCAGGTGCCACCAAGGGCCTCAGCAAGTTTAAGTGCAATATAAGTTCCTGATGCTCCCACTTCTCGCGATATTGTAATTATCGGCATGCTACCCTCCTGTTTGTTTGAGCTTGCAAATTCATAGTAAGCCATAACCAAAAATCTGCCAATGGGTTACAAAAAATAAATAAAAAAAGTTGTTAAGCATTCTTGTAATTCCGCCGATGAATAATTTGTAAAGAAATACAAGGAGGAGTAAACAATGGTTCACCCAGGGATGGTAGGTATTACAGAGTTGATGATGGACGAAAATTTTCTGTGCTGGATGGAAGAGCAGTCAGACGAAATGCTCGAAAGCAAGTCTACTTTTGAAATTTTTAAACTTTATCAAACGCTGCAGTAACAGTTAAGGTCTCAGAAATACAGATCGGGATTTACCCGGTTTTTTCTTTTTAGGCAGGTTTATCTGTTTTGCTTTTAACGAACTCTTTGAACAGGCCAAAATCAAAATCTTTCGCGGAATTTTTACCCGCGTGGCCGATAAAATCAAGGTAGACCTGCATTCTCTCAATAGTGCACTGCGAAACCCGATGTTCAAGACGGCAGGCTTCCTGCTGCGCGAATTCTTCGGGAAATGCCAGAACAGTCGCGAGAAAGTCAGCCAGGATCCTGTGGTAACGACTTAACGCCTGAATAGTTTTCTGGCCTTCAGCAGTCAGGGTAACCGGGCGATATGACTGGTAGTTGATCAGCCCCTTTTCGCTCAGACGCTGCAGGGCACTGGTTACCGACGAACGCTTGCAGCCCATGCGTTCGGCCAGGTCAGAGGTTCTTACCGCACCGTGCTTCTGTTGCAGGTCGGCTATCTGCTCAAGATATGACTCAAGAGCCCCCGAAACGCGTTCTTTCATGGACAGCCTCCCGAACAATCTGACTTGCCGCTTGAGGGGCACGAACCGCTGCTTGCGCATGAATTGCATTTGCTGCCACTGATGGTTACAATGAACGTTTTAAGCAGATACCAGCTGGCAAAAAGCGCTGACGTAATGATAACCATTCCTTCGAACCATGCCATGCCAGAACTTCCTTGCAACGCGCTTCCTATTTTCAGGATAACATAGCTTACGCCGTAGGCAATAGCGAAATAGACCACAAGAGCCAGAGCGGTAAAGCGGGTTGAGCCGCTTTCGCGCCACATCACGCCGAGAGTCGCAATACACGGAATATACAGCAGGGTGAAAGTCATAAACACAAAAGCGGTGAGGCGCGTCATTCCGGTTTCGCGCATGGCGTCGCCGATGTTTTGCGAATAGGGCAGATAGAGAACAGACAGAGTCGATACTACTGATTCTTTGGCTAGAAAGCCCGGTATCAGCGACACGGTTTCGCGCCAGCTGAAGCCTAACGGTGCCATTACCGGGTGGATGAACTTACCAAGCCTGGCCATGTAACGGCCTTCCATGAGCTCGATGTCGCGTTTGTGGTCGAGGGCGGCGATTTTGACGGCGACTTCATCTGTGGCTTCCTGTGCTTTGAGCTCGGCGACCTCGGCGGCGTAGTCGAAGCTCAGCGGCACTTCGCGCGGAAAAACCGACAATACCCAGATGATGATTGCGCCGGCGAGAATTACTGTGCCGGCTTTTTCAACAAAATGTGCGCCTTTTTCATAAAGCATGTGAAAGACGCTCGAAGGTGTTGGCAGTCGATATGGCGGCATTTCGAGGAGAAATGGCGAGTTCTCGCTGGTTTTGAAAATCACGCTGGTGGTTTGCCCGAGAAAGACCAAAACCAGCAGATTTACAAAGAAAAGCGAGAACATCCAGGCGCTTGGATTATCAGGAAAAAAAGTGCCGCAGAGCAGAACCAGCACAGGAAGTCGCGCTGCGCAGGTTACCAGCGGTATGAGAAGCATGGTAAGAAGCCGCTGGAAACGGTTGTCGATGATGCGTGTTGCCAGAACTGCTGGTACATTGCAGCCGAGCCCCATAATCATCGGTATAAACGCGCGGCCATGCAGGCCGATGCTGTTCATCATTTTGTCCATTATGAAAGCGGCCCGCGACATATAACCAGAGTCTTCAAGAATAGCGATCCAGAAAAACAGAATCAGAATGTTGGGAACAAAGATTATTACTCCACCGACGCCGCTGATTATACCGCCGATGAGCAGTTCTTTTATCAGGCTCTCCTGCATGTTGGCCTGAACAAAGTCGCTGAGCGCTCCTACCAGTGATTCCATCCAGCCCATTGGAATTTCGCCGAGCGAAAAAGTTGTCCAGAATACCCATGCCATCATCAGCGCGAACATTGGCAGACCTAAAAAACGGTGGGTCAGCACGCGGTCGAGTTTTTCCTGCCAGGCCGGAATATTTTTACCCGGAACAATAGCGCATGCTGCAATAAGCTTTTCGATGCGGCGATAACGGTCGCTGGCCAGCTCGCAGGCGAGATCTGTTGTCTTGACCGGTTTTTCGCGGCCTTCGCTCAATTTCTTTGCAAGGTCTTGGCGAATTTCAATCAGTTCAGCGCTCATCTGGCCTGGTTGCATGCGTATCAGGCTGCTTAATGAGCTGTAGCGCTGGGCAGCGGTTGCAGATTCCCAGTGCAGCCCTTGTAGTCTCAGGATCTGATCAGCAGCGTTGCGCCAGATTTCTGGCAGAGAAAGCCAGTTGGCGTTGTCACTTCTGTTGTCGGCGCCGTTCTGACCGATGAATTCAACGAGGTTTCTGGTTCCCTCGCCTGTCCTGGCTACGGTAGGAAAAGGTGTCGTACAGGTAAACGAAGAAAATTTTTGCAGATCAACGATGCCGCCAGCTTTGGTGAAAGAGTCAAAGCAGTTCAGGCTGACGACAGGCTTAATGCCCAGTTCGATCAGCTGTGTCGTTAAAAAAAGATTTCGCTCAAAATTGGCGATATCAACGACGTTGACAATGCAACCGGTTGCCGCTTCATCAATGGTTTTGAGAACGACCTCTTCTTCTGGCGTAGCTGGAGTAAGAGAGTATGTACCGGGAAGGTCGCAGATCGTGAGTGTTGCCAGTTCTGTGCTGGCAATGCCTTCGAGTTTCTGCACAGTTACCCCGGGCCAGTTGCCGACGCGGCGTCTTTCTCCGGTCATCGCGTTAAAGAGGCTGGTCTTTCCGCTGTTCGGGTTGCCTACCAGAAATACGTTGCGCGAGATTTTACCTGTCATCTGGCATGATCTCGACATCTATCAGCGAAGATTCTGAACGCCGCAGTCCGACTTGATACCCCCTGATCTCAAAGGTGGTAGGGTCGCCCATTGGCGCTTTTTTAACGGCTCTTATCGATGTGCCAGGAACAAAGCCCATATCGAGCAGTCTTTGTGAAGTCGGAGACAGTGAATCTATGTCTCGTATTGTTGCTGTACTGCCTTCTGGTAGTTCTGCGAGACTGACCGTAGTTCTGACCATTGCTGCTTCCTTGCGAAAATTAGATTTGTCTAACATTATTAGTTTAACCTAATTAAATCTTGTTGTCAACTTTGTTCTGCGAAAAAAAAGATTCCCGGTCAGCTGGTGACCGGGAATTTGTAATTCGTGTTGCTGCAAAAATTCTATGATAACAATTCAACTTATTTCGTTCGTAAATACCTTTGCCACTGTATTCGCGTGCTCGTAATCGATAAGGCTGTCGATCTTTCGATTACGATTACCGCTTTGCTGATTACGAGCACCGCCTCGCTGAGCGCTGGAGAATCTTATTGAATGATGTGTTTGCCCTGGCTTAGCCCCATTCGGGGCTATTTATCTGAGTGCGAGGCTGAGATGGCACGCTCGCTTGCCCAGTTTTTAATAAACTTGATCTGCTCAGACATCGTTCGCGAAAGAGGCACAGTGCTGCGGATAATAGTGTACAGGTCGTCCTGGGCCAGCAGGTTGCCGCGGTGAAAAGCCTCAATGGTGGCGGCCTCGACAACGTGTTCTATTTCGGCGCCGTTCCAGAATTCGGTTGCCACGCTGAGGAGCGGCAGGTCAAAATCTTCGAGGTGATTGCCACGGCGCTTGAGATGCACGCGAAATATCGCTTCACGCTCACTGTCATTTGGCAGGTCAATAAAGAATACCTGGTCAAAGCGGCCTTTTCTGATGATTTCGGCAGGCAACAGGTCGATGCGGTTAGCGGTCGCGGCAACAAAGACGCCGGCAGACTTTTCCTGCATCCAGGTCAGGAACGCCGAAAAAATGTGTGAACCGGTGCCGCCGTCTTTGGCTGTGTTGCTGCTGATGCCGCCTTCGATTTCGTCGATCCAGAGGATAGCCGGGGCAACAGACTCAATACTTTTGATGGCGCGATAAAAAGTGCCTTCGGGGGTGCCATAGTTGCCCGAATATACCTTGTTCATGTCAAGCCGGAACAGAGGCAGACCCCATAATGAACTGATTGCCTTTACTGAAAGCGACTTTCCGCAGCCCGATATGCCCATCATCAAAAGACCGCGGGGTGGGTTGAGACCAGCCTGTGCTGCTTCTGGCGAGAAGAGGCGTCGTCTCTTGACCAGCCATTCCTTGAGATTCTCAAGGCCACCGACGTCTTCGAGCGACTCCATGGCGCGAACATATTCAAGAACGCCGTCTTTGCGGGCCAGCTGCTCTTTTTCGTCCTGCAGGATCGGCAGAATTTCGGCGTCGATGCTTTTGCGCCCCCAGAGCGCCTTGTTGAGCGAGTATCTGATTTCTGCGGCAGTAAAGCCTTTCAGTGAAATGATTGCCTGATTAACCTCTTCGAGGGACAAATTATTGGCAGCCCCCCGGCGCACGGCAGTCTGAATCTGCTCGTCAAGAATAGTGGCAACTTCGGACGGTTCGGGGAGCTTATAGTCGATAAGAACGATGTCTTTGCGCAACTCTCCCGGGATTGTAAAGCTTGAGCCGGTCAGCAGCAGAAATCGGCTCTGGCCACGAAAGCCAAAGTGGATATTCCTCAGCCGTCGCTGAATCTCAGCGCTGTTCAGCGCAGCATTCAGATCTTTAAAGACAAAAAAACCGCTGCAGTCATAAGTCTGAATTTTGTCGAGCGCCTCAATAGCGCTGCATGGTGTGGTTTCACCGGTGGCAACGTCGACCAGACCTGACTGGAGATCCCAGCTGAGAAAACTGCCTTTGCCCTGAAACGCATTGTTAAAAAAACTCTGCAGGGTAGCGAGAGTCGCGTCTTCTTCCCAGGTCTCGATGGCTATGATCGGGTAACCGCCAGTCAGAGCCTCTTTGAGGGATTTTATATCCTGTTTGCGGGGGGCGCTCATGGACGCAGCGAACTTACCAGCTGCTCAAGAGTTGCGTCAAACAAAGTATTTTCGTTTTCCTGCAGAGAAGACCAGCTTTCTTTAAACAGCTGGGTTTCGAAAAGGTCGCAATAACCATAGGTGTTGCTGGCAAAGTGTTTGTCTAATACTGTGTTTTGAGCTGTTATTTCGGTTTGCGGGAAACAGAGTTCCATTTCGTTCATACTGCAGATTCCTTTATACTGATTTCAGATTCCTAATCTGATTATAAACCAATTTCTTTGTTCATCAAGCAAAAACTCTCATATTCAATCTGAGAAGGAGGTAGAATTTTGCCACGATTAGGTGTATTTTATGCGTGTCAAAAAGCTAATGCAGTGGGGGCAGACATGAAAAAGTCTTTTAAAAAGATTGTCGATGGAATTCTTAAGTCAATCAATGAAGACAATAAGGATGTTCAACACTTTGACAGCAGTCCTCTGCCTGATAAGCAGAAAATATACGATCTGATCGAGGATATTTTCATAATACTGTTTCCTGGCTATTTCGGGCATTCTGAGATGTCGTTCGACACGATAGATATGCGAATAGGCTATCGGGTAGCCAGAATCTATGAAGATCTCAAGCCTCAGGTGCTTCGCGAGCTGATTCATGGCTGCCAGCGCAGCAGCAAATCCTGCGGGCAATGCGAGCGTGGTGCTGAGATGATGGTGCTGGGTTTTCTCGAAAATATACCGGCATTGCGTTCAGCGCTCAACCTCGATGTGAAGGCTGCGTTTGTTAATGACCCGGCTGCGGTAAATTTTGATGAGATTATTTTCAGTTATCCTGGCCTCGAAGCTGTAAGCGTTTATCGTGTCGCCCACTATTTTTACGCCAGCGGGCTTCGCCTTATTCCACGCATAATGACTGAGTGGGCGCATTCGCGCACCGGAGTAGACATTCACCCGGGCGCGAGCATTGGCAAAGGCTTTTTTATTGATCACGGAACCGGGGTCGTAATTGGCGAAACCACCATAATTGGCGATAACGTGACTCTTTACCAGGGCGTTACGCTAGGTGCGCTAAACTTTCCGCGCGACAAGCAGGGGCAGGTGATAAGGCGTGCCCGCCGACATCCAACGATTGAAAACTCGGTGGTGATCTATGCTGGCGCTACCATACTCGGCGGCGAAACTATCATCGGCGAAAATTCGGTTATCGGCGGCAACGTGTGGTTAACCGAATCGGTGCCGGCCAACAGTCGAGTGCTTCTTGGTAATTCAGATCTCAGGATCAGCTCAAGAAAGCCTCTGCCGAAGCTGCAGAAGACTGGCAACTCGGACCGGTAAATAATTGTCTTTTAATCCTAAAGAAAAGCCCGATGCTTCCCGATTAGATAGCCTGTATTGTCTAGCAAAAACGGGGACGCATCATGACTGCACGAACGAAAAATTTCGACAGAAGCATACGACTGCTGGCTCTTTGTGCTATTGTAATGACAGCAGCGGGCTGTCGTCAGGCGCCTGCCGAAAGTCCCAAATATTATCAGAGCGAACTTGAACAGATGCGGCGTGAGGAGCGCAAGGCCAAAAACGTTGAACCGGTTGTCAAAGACTGGTATCCGTGGCGTGGAAAACCACCGCTGCGACCACAACCCTCTTTGCCGCAACGTATCAGTATACGTGACAAAGAGCTGGCCTATGAAATTGAATACCTCAACGAACTTGTACGGGGCAGAAAAAAGGTAAAAGTAAGGTTTCGAGACTGAATATGCTTATCAGCAAAGATAAAAGAGCATTCTGGCTGTTTTTGCTCTGGGTGCTCATTTTGCCGGTAATACATCATCCGGGCCTGATGGCTCAGGATGATGACATGTTCATTGTCGACGATTCCCAGGCTGAGACATCGCCAGATGGTGCGGACATAGCATCTGAAGGCGCGCTTCCTGAAGAGGGTGGGCCGGTTGATGCTGGTGAAGAAGCCGTTTTTGACACTGCCGGCGAAGGAACTGATGTTGTTGCAGACGGCGAGGGTGACGAAGATCTGCATCCGGAAATGCCGGCTCTCAGCGCTGACCCGCAGGAACTTCTTGCCAAGGTTAATGGTCCGGCAAAAGCGGGCAATCACAAAGATGTAATTGCAGCCCTGCAGGATCACGAAGACGCTGTCGGTGAATTGCCTGAACTTCTAACGATTTACATTGAGGCTTTATTGAACTCTGACAAAGTCGACTGGAATCAGGTGAATCGCATGGCCAGACAACTGTCGGGCAAAGACCCCGACAGTTCACTGGCAAACTACGCTCAGGGCATGTATTTTCAGAACGCCAAGAAGCCTGATTCTGGAAAAGCGCTGATCTTTCTTGGCAAGGCAAAATCTGCCGCGAAACCTTACCCGGCAGCTGCGAGCGCTTACTACATGGTGCTCGCGAAAAAATACGGAATTATAATTCTGGCGCTGCTGGCTCTGCCAATCGTTGTTGTCATTAAGAAACGCAAGGCAAAGAAAGAGGCGGCAGCTATCGATCTTGATGGTCTACCTGATCAGAGCAACAGCAAAGAGGGCGAGTCTGCCACTCAAAAGGCTGATGCGTCTGCCAGCGGCGACAAAGCTGCCGCCGAAGATAAAAAAGTCGAGCCCAAAAAGAAAGTTAAGACCAAGGCCAAAACAACAAAAGAAAAAACTCCTGACACAACTGCTGTCAAAGACGATACCGTTGAAACGGTCTCAGAAGACGGCGCCGATGGCGAGTCTGATGAACCAGAGCAGAAAGCCGCTTTACAACCGGCTGAAAAGCCTGCGCCAGCACCAGCCCAAAAGCCAGCGCCGGCGGCGCCAGCTCCAGCTCCAGTCAAGACTGCCGAGGGCCCAGCACTTACTGCTCCGCCATCTGCAGCTACCTATCAGACAATTACTGCAAAACACCAGGCCGAAATAGAGCGTCTGCAGGAACTCACCAGACCAGGCCGTCGCCCGGCTGTTCAGGCCGACCCCGAACTTGATACGCTTTGGGGCGAATTAAGCCGCAAAGCGATGCAGGGGAAAATAGCTCCCCAGTTCAGACGCGAAGAACCTGCTGCCGGGGGCTATCGGCCCGGAGCAACAGCAGCCAGACCGGCTGGCACCGCTTCACACTATGGCGGGCCGTCTGAACCCATGGCGCCTGAAATAGACTTTAACGTCAGCATTGACCTGTCAGAAGAGTCTTTGAAAGATGATCTGACAGTTAAACTCAGAATGATGGCGATCACTGACAGTGAGCTGCGTGATCTGTTTGCGCAGAAGAATCCCAGGCACATTCCACACCTTATCGAGTATGTGTTGACCAGGCCCGAGCCAGTGCGCCTGGCTTTTGTTGCCCGCGAAATTGGTTCATATGACGATCCGGCGGTAATTGATGTTCTTGCGGGACTGCTGTACAATGATGATCAGCGGGTAGCTCTGGCGGCCATCCAGGGGCTTGAGGCCAGTAAAAAAGTGCCGTCAATACCTCATCTTTGCCCGTTTTTGCGGTCTGAAGTGCCACTGCTGGCTCAGGCCGCCCGCACTGCTCTCAATAATTTCGGTGCCGTAAAGATCATGCAGGCTTTTCATAATCTGCCACAGAACCCGGATGAGAGAGTCCGCTCCGCCGGCGTTTTTGTTATGTCACGCATGAAAGGCGCCCAGGTAGAAGAGCTTCTTAAGCAGATGCTGAGCGATGACTCTCTTGATATAAGGTGCGATGTGATTCTCGCCATGTCTTATCAGAAAAACCCGGTTTATCTTGATTCATTGCGCGAATTTTTCCGCATAGCGACTGCGAGAGACAAGGTTCTTGCGCGCAAAGCGATCGTATATCTGCAGGGATTTGTGACCCGCAAAAAGTAGCATCAGATGCGGTTTTGAATGCACATGATGGTGATGTCATCACGCCACGGCACGCTCATCGCGATGGCTTCCAGGCGCTTCAATATTTCTTCTGCCGGGTTGCGCGGGTCAGCTTTGAGGCTTTCGCCGATAATTTCCAGAAATCTCTCCTGCCCAAGTTTTTCGCCATTCTGATCGAGCAGGTTGATCGCTCCATCGGTGTAAAGAACGGTTGTGCGCTTGTCGAGACTGATGACATTTTTGCTGAACTTACTGCTGGCGTTAATTCCAAGCGGTGACGAGGGCAGGCTGACAAATGACTTTTCACCGGTCTGCATTGATATGCTCACCGGATAGGATTGACCGGCGTTTGAGCAAAGCATCTGATCGTTTGTTGGATCAATCATGCCAATCAGGCATGTCGTCATGTGCCCCTTTTTGTAATAGGGCAAAAATATCTCGTTAAGCTTGGCCAGAATCGTGTCAGGGCTGAACGGGAAACTTGGCGAAAGCAGCGTGAATGAAGTTTTAAGCATGGCAGTAAGATAGGCGGCCGAGATGTCGTTTCCGGATACTTCGGCGAGAACTACTGCGTAAGCGCCCTGTTTGAGCGGGAAATAGTCAAAAAAGTCGCTGAGAATAATTCGCGAATTTGAATTTGCAGTGGTAATCAGGTAGCTGCCACAACGAAATTCAGTTTCAGGGTAAAGCTGTTTGCGGATTTTCTCTGATATTGTCAGCTTTTTGAGAATCTCAGCAGACTCGTTAAAGGCACGGGCCAGCACGCCAAACTCATTCTCTGAACGCACCGGTATGCGATGCTGGTAATTTCGCCTGGCCAGAGCCTTGACGCCGATCATTATGTCGCTGATCGGCAGGATTAAAAGTCTGGTTAACAGTCTGGCGAGTGCAAGCCCCATGACAAGTATAACCGCGAAAATGATGACGATTATATTAAGTCGCCGGCGATAAATTTCGTCAAGGTGATCGAGCGGCGAAATCTTGATCAATAGATAGTGTTTCAGGTAAGAGCCGCGCAAAACGCTCACCATGCTTTCGCGCCCATCAATTACCATCTGCTGGGTGAAGGTCTTAAAATCATTGTTGCTGCGCCTGATGATGCTCTCAAAGTTCTTAAATTCGAGAACTGATGGGAAATTTGCCGCGTATTGATGCGTCGATACTGCCCTGATGTCTTCTTCAGGAAATACGCGATTAAGAATGTCGCGCCTGGCCTGCAGATCACCAAAAAGATCTTCGAGATACTGGCGTTGAAAATTTATCAGGTCAACCAGCATGACAAAGCAGTACCAAGCTTCTTCGTCTGGTCCGGGCAGTACATCAAGGTAAGCCAGAAAAATTTCTGACATGCCCTGAATATTGGTGAACTTGCCAATGTTGGTTCGCGCAGACTGAAAGAGCGATTGCGTGTTCGATTCGATTATCGTGTCAACGACAAGGCTCGAACTTGTTCTTTGCAGCTGCTGCATTATGTTGTTTGACTGGTTATAGTAGTCCATAGCAGCCAGCGAAGTGCTGATAAAGAGCTTGGTGAATGCAGTATGCCCTTCGGTTTTTTCGGGTTCTTCGGCAAACCCCTCGAGATTGCCTTCGCTGTCACGCCTGCCAGGGCTGAACAATGCTTTGATATGGCGCTCTGATATGGCTGCCTGACGATATTTCCAGCTGTCGAGAATCTTTTGTCGATGCTGCTGTGGCTGGTCAAAATGGCGTCTGATTTCCGCGGTCAGCAGATCATTGGTGTAAATCAGCTCAGACGACGAAGATACCATGTGGATACTGTCTGCTGCGAAGCTGTCGTATTTTGCCTTGAGCATGCTGCGCAGCTGCTCTTTATCTGTTACGACCAGCCGCAGGTCGTCGGCAAAATTGCGGAATTCAAGAAGCTTTGCTGTGGTGAAGCGGGTGAACCCAGCGTCTATGTCAGCTAACCGCCGATAATTAGACTGTTTTTCGCCGGCAACCATAGAATGCTTAAGCTCGCGCAGGTATTGAAAAATCAAAAATCCCGCTCCGATAATCGGCAGAGCATAGCACAAAGCAAACAGGCCGATCAGGCGTTGTCGCATGTTGTGCTGAAAACGCACCTGCATAACAATAACGCGGTAGCTGAGCTGGATAAAAAAGTAGCTGCAGACTGCAAAGACCACTAGAAGCACAGCCAGGAGAGGCCATGGATGCGTAGGTCTCTCATAAGCGCCAACCAGTAACGTCGATTCATTAAAGCGTCGCAATGAAATCAGTTTGCCCGACAATTCAAATGAACGGGTCGGGTATTGCTCGTTATAGTCGAGAAGCTCATCCTGGTCTATGTCGGTGAGAACTCCCGGCAGATTCGAACTCTGCTCGCCAATGTAGCCATAATGCTGCGCGTCTGTCGCGTTTACAGTTGCGTCGAGCAAGTTGCCGATGTTCATCTTGTTGTAATGAATGAAGACGAGGATTCCGGCAACAAAGCGGCTGCGAATTGACTTGTCGTAATCAAAGAAACAAAGAGAGTAGCGATCAGGGTTGCCAAGCTCAATTACGCGGTCGCGTTGATCTCTGGCTCTGGTAACCATAAGGTCAGGAGCGGGAAAAAGCTTGCCGGCCTTGCTGAGCTGCTCTGGCGATATCTCATCGCTATAATCAGCATTGATCAGCTTGAAGAAAATCTCATGCTCTTCGCGTGCCCCTCTAATCTGATAAACGCTGCCTTCGCCATTGAACAGATAAATCTCCATCATCTGTTTCGGCCATTGCCGGTCAAAGTCTTCGATTATGCGTTCAAGAACTTCGGGAGTCGGCGAAAGGCCTTTCAGTTGCCGAAAAAGACCAGTCAGCTTGGGCTGAAAAAATCTTGTTGGTGAACTGTCGTAGGCAAAGTTGTCCAGGCGTTGTTCGATGGTATCAAAGATAACTGAACTGCTGCGGGTTATGCGGTCATCAAGAAACAGCTTTACCCCTGTCCAGAGTATTGCCGACGGAATGCCCCAGGTCAGTAGAATGATGACCAGCCAGCGCAGAAATGAGTTGTTTGACTGGCTGCTCATAGGGTTTCCTTTCGTGCCGGCTTAGTATGTGCGAATACCAGGCTGGCGGTTTCGCTGAAATTTTTGCCGCAGGTTACTTCTGCTTCTTTCTGCAGAACAGAGCCCAGCGACTTTCCCTCGCGTTGTCTGATGCTCAAATAGGGCATGAGAGAGCTGAGCTTCGCGTGGCAGTCACTGGCAAATATCGGAGAAAGCGCAACAATCATCAGATTTTCTGAGAAGTCTGCCTCGCATTTGCCAAACTCATAAAACCCTGTGCTGCCGAGCTCGACTGCAGGCAACTCATGAATCTTGACACTGCTTTTGGCGAAATCCAGCATGGCAAGCTTGATCGCACCGCAGCCGCTGTAACTCAGCTTTTTTTCCTGCAGGTCGAAAATCATCAGCAGAAAATCGCCGGCAAGGCGTCGGCGCAGGTTGATTCTGAAATATTCTTCGAGATCCTTTAAAATCTGAAAAGGCGAGCGCACGTTAAGTTCTTCAGAAATCAGCCTGACAGCCATTCTCGCCATAGAAAGAGTCAGCGACGCTTCGATGCCGGTTTGATCTGTGCGCATCAGAAACGCAATACACAGTGAATCTTCAATCCTGGCAAAATGATAGATCTCTTTTTCATCGCTGCTTTTGCTGATCTGAAAGCCGTCGAGCACCAGGTGCTCGGCGACCATTGGTTCTGGTGGCAGCAGATGACGTTTGATTGAACGTCCTTCGTTGAATTCACGAACCTTGAGAATGAGGTCGGTAAGGCCGGTTGAAATACTTTCGAGTTCGTTGGCCTCAGAAAAGACCAGCCCCTCAGTTTTGCTGCCGGAGCTTTTCTGCAGGGCGGTCGCGTTGGCAGCCAGCATGGCTATCGGCTGAATAAGAGTATTTGTCAGAATGAGCCCGAGAAAAGAGATAAATATAAGCGCCAGAAGAGAGCCAAGAACAAAGATGCCGGATAATTTTCGCGCTTCATTTTTGATTGGTTCAAATGGCATGATCAGAAACAGGTTGTAGTTACGCAGGTTGTGTCCGGGAATCGCCGCAACAAGCACTTCTGTGTCATCAATTCTTCCCTGTTTGAAAGAGCTGACTTGAGTCTGGTTGATGAGATCCTGCAGTTTCCAGAGCGGTAGTTCGGTTGTCATCGAATATCGCGGATAATAGGCATTGCGGTCGGCATGCTTCTTGGGAAAGGCTGCCAGGGTGAATCCTGTTGCGGCGGCCAGTTTACTGGCTGAAACTGCAAGATAGCTCAACTGCATTTTTCTCGGCTCATGAACAATAAAAAGGCAGCCGGATGCGGTGTCATTCTCGTCTATGGTCAGATCAAGATAGGTCAGTGTCTCGTCGCCATCGAAGGAAATATTCTGCAGAGATGAGCGGCATGCGAGCAGTCCTTCTACTGGACGACTGGTGATTGTGGTGACGCCGAGCGGGTCTGCGGTATATTTGTAGCTGGCTCCCCGCGATGAGTTGAAGGTCTTGATGATCTGTGAAGAAACCCCGCCGATAAGGTTGGCATATTTGCTCTCTATCGAGCTGGAACTCCTGTCTGCAAAAGCGTCAGGCGCCTTGAAAAGAAAATTCCCGGCAGCATCAGAGTAGCTCGCAAAAGCAATGTTGTCATCTTTCTGGGCAATTGCCAGAGGCTCTAGAACCTTGGCCGGTGATAGCGTCGAATTTTTGAGTGATTCGTTAAGATACCTGTACTGGCGAATGAGGTCGCCATAAGAAGACGTGAAATTGCGGTCGACTTTTTCAAGTATCTCAACCGCTCGCTGCTTGTAGTCGCCCACCAGAGAGTTTTGTTTTTCATACTGGTAGGCCAGTGTGCCGGTAAAAAGAATCATAACGCCCGCCAGCGCGGTGAAGCCGAAGATCAGTGAGAACTGCAGCCCGGCCGACATGTCGAGGCGAACTTTAAAGGCGGTTTTCCAGAGCATGAACAGCAAAAACACCGGAATGGTCATGCGCAGAAGATTGAAATAATTCTGCATCAGCGGCGGTGGCGGGCTTACCTGCCGTGAACCAATCAGTCTGATGCCTTCGGGTGTATCACTGATTGCCACCAGTTCGTTGTCAAGACGAAAGCCAGATTTCAATCCCTCGGTGGCGAGGACTTTTCTGCTTTGTTCACGAATTCGGTATCTGCCGGTAACTCCGTTTAATTCAGACTTATTCAGGTCGAGCCAGGCAAATATGTAGTCTTTTCCAGCCAGCTGGCTGATTTTCTGGATGGCGTTTTCTGCCAGTTCATAGCGGTCTATTTTGACCGTGTTGATCCAGGCAATAAGGTGCCCTTCGCCCAGATTACCAGGCAATCGCAGCTCAAACCAGGCACCATATCTTCTGATTCCAAGTCCCTGAAAACTTACGAGAGTCTCAGGATTGCGTGCGAGACTATGCAGTGTTGACTGGTTTCCTGAAAAGGTGGCCGCGGTTGTCTGCTCGCGGCGAGAAAGCGAACTTACCGGGTTCTTGCGCAGCCGCAGCAGAATCTGCATATAGTCTTCAGACATTTTACGCTTGCTGCTTTCGCCATCAGGCCAGGCCAGGCGCACCCCTGCAGAGTCGAAGAGAAACATCTCCAGCACTTCCTTGCTGGCAGGAGAAGAAATATCTTCGGTTGCAGATGCCCAGCGAAAAGATTCGGCAAGCCTTCTGATTGTTTCCTGATAATAGGTTTCCGGGTTGGCAAGGCGCGCCATGTGAGCTGTCATCTCGGCCATTTCGTCGAGATTCTGTTGTTCCTGCTCTTGCGCCAGATTGTTCTGAACCATGTTCAGGGTGAGGCCAATGGTGACGGCGGGCAACAGTATGAGAAGAAAGAAGAATATCAGGCTGCCTGCACGGGCATACCAGCTCATAGCTTTTTTTGGCGTTTCCTGTTCTGTTGCTTTTTGCATATACATAGTCTAATTCAGAGCGCCAATAGTTTCAACCTTTCTAAAACAACAGAAGCCCGTGTTTTAGATGGGCTTCTGTTCAGAGTTGTGCCGGGTCGAAAAATATTCAGCGGTTTTGTGCTTTAGCCTGCTCTACCTGTTTTCGGGCTACCGCAAGGCTTTCGATTGCAGCGTTCAATTGCGCCTGGCTGGCATTGCCGGCCTGCGAAATTTTGATGTAAGCTTCGTAGGCTTTCTGGTAGTTGGTCATTGCTTGCTGCAGGCTGACGGCCGGAACATTTTGGGTAACCGGACTGGCCGTTGACGTACTGGGCGTCCTGCTGTTTGGAGAATATGCTGAGCCAGAGCTGCTGGAAGTTGTGTTTCTGGATGCGCTGCCAGATGTCTGGCTGGTTGTCGCCGCCGATGGCAAGCCGGCTGTGCCTGCGGTCGAGCTTTCGCTTTTGTTATATTTCTGGTTGTAGGCTTTGCTTGCCGCTACGTATTCGTCCTGAATTTTTACCATCTCTTCCATTCTGGTGGTGAGCTTGTTGCTGCCTTCTTTGGCAAGTTCGCCAATAGACTCAATCGCGCTGCCGGAATTCTGAATTTTATTGACTGTGCTGCCAAGATTGAGGATAGAATTGAGGTCGCCGCCCATTATTCCCTTGATTTCGTCCTGGATGCCAAGAAGATCCTGCATTGACTCGCGTGCGGCAAAATAGTAGCCCGATGCTTCAAAGGCAATCTGAGCACATTTGAGCGGATATTGTCCTTCGATTTTACCCAGCTTATACTCATCGCTGAGTCTGCCCCAGCGGAAAATATTGAGCGGGTTCTCTTTGACTGTCGAAAATACGCGGTTCCAGCCATTGGCGCCAGCCAGGCTCATCAGGCGATTTTCTGAAAAAGTCTTTACGACAATTTTCTTTTTAGCAGTCTGAATCGTCTGGGTCTGGTCAGCCAGCTCAGAAAAATATTTCATGCTGGGCTGTGACCTTCGATACATGGCCTCAGCTTTTGGGGCAAGGTTGCTGAATTCGCTGACAACAAGGCTTATGGCTCTTGCTATCTCAAGCAGTTGCGGGAAATTGCTTTTGAGGTTCTTGTTTTTGATCGCCTGGTAAGCTCTGACAAGGCCGCTGGCACCTTCGGCAAAGCGCTGAATAGATTTGCGCTCGCGGTACAGCGATTTTACTTCGTTGCCAATAACCTTAGAATGCTCTCTGATACTTGCCTGCTCTGAAACCCAGAGTTTAACGTCGGCAAATACGCCGGCCCGGGCAGTCTGGGCTGAAAACAGTATGGCGAACAACAGCAGACCAAGCAGGGCCTTCCATTGCAGATTTCTATTCATGAGATTCCTCCCGCAGCGCGATTAAAACCGTATCCTAAATTGTAAGAATCAAACCACGTTGTGTCAAGGAGCAGGCTGCGTTTAATTTATTGCGCATGCGGCAGGACAAATTAATTGAGGCTGAACTCCTTTTCTGATCTGCAAGTGCATGAAACTGACTGACCATTTTTGCTACTCTGCCATGGGCATCTGCAGAATTATCTGGTAGAATATAGACAGGTGAAGAGGTAATAAATGATAGATGGGCCAGTCGTAGATAATGTACACAATCGGCCTGTTATAGATAGATTGCGGGCGGAATTTTCGCGCGCCGGCTGTTTTCTTGCCGATCTGATCTGTTATTTTGCCGCCGACAAAACTGAATTTTTACCAGAATTTTGTTGTCGCAGCCCCGAAATTGTCGGGTGTCCCACCGAAAGTGCCTTGTTGGCGGACTGGTTTTTTGCTGCCCTGCACCCTGATGACGAGTCAGTTTTGCGCGATCTTATCGGCAGGGTTCTTGACGGTTTTTCTGCGTTCGCAGAGGTCAGGCTCAAAAAGAATGGGCAGGATTATCTTCTTTACCGGGTGATAGGTCGACCAATACTCGATGCCGAAGCTGAATCGCCAATTAGTGGCGGAATCATCGCTTTCAGCCTATGGCACCGCAATTCCGGCGATTCTGACGAGAGAATACTGTCGCACAACGAAACTCTGCTTGATTCATTGCTGGTGAGCTATTTAGTTCTAGATCAGAATGGCATAATTGAACTTTGTACCGACAAGGCAGCCGAGTTGGTCGGTGTCACGCCAGCCGCGCTGCCAGGCAGCGCGTTTAGTGATCATTTTATCAGTGATACGACCGATCTTGTAACGTTTTGCGGACCTGGTATGCATGAGTCTGAACTGAAGGTCAAGTCTGCAGCAAGAGAAAACTGCTGGGTTCAGGCCTGCCTTGCTGAGATTTCCAGGGCTCATTCATCCGGCGGCAGCAAACTGGTTATACTCAAGGACATTTCGCTACGTAAATCTGCAGAAATGCAGTTGTTACAATCAGAACAAAAGTTCAGAACTCTCGCAGAAAATCTGCCTGGAGTCGTCTGCATAATGACGGCAGGTCGTATTCTTTACACCAATTCGCGAGCTGATAGCATTATTGGCTATGATGCCAGCGAAATGCTGCGCGAAAATTTTGATTTTTCGAGTCTGTTTAATCTTGCCGACCCCGGTGGCTTTCTTGTCAGTCTTGAAACCGAGTTGCTAAAACACGGTCGGGTTGAGCGCGAAGTAAGCATTCGCAATAAAGACCAGGCTTTGTTGCGCTGCCTGGTAACCCTGCAGTATATAAATTATGACAGCACAAAGGCTGTGCTCTGTATTATTAACGATGTTACCAGCTTGTTTAACACAATTGACAGTCTTGATGAGACCAAAAAACGTTACTGGTCGCTTTTTGAGGCTTCGTCCGATGCTATTTTCATTGAGACAATCGATGGCCGAATTTTTGACTGCAATTCAGCCTGCGAAAAAAGCTACGGTTACACCCGCGCTGAATTACTCAGCAAATCAGCTAAAGATCTGGTTCCCGGCGATTTGTCGGCCTTGCTTAAGGATCTTGAAAAAGAGCTGGCGGTAAAGCGGGACAGCGGCCGCAGCGTTTGTCTCGAAGCCCTTGGGGCAAAGAAAGATGGTACTGTTTTCCCCACCGAAGTGACGATAAATCCTGTTAAACTCGAAGGCCTTGAATGCTTTGTGGTCACTGTACGTGATATCTCTATGCGGCGCGAGGCCGAAATCTCAAGACAGCGCTATGAAAAGCAGTTGTTACAGATTCAGAAGCTCGATAATCTTGGCATGATGGCCAATGGCCTGGCCAATGATTTTAACAACCTGTTGACCGGTATTATGGGCTATGCTGATCTGATGATGCGTGATCTGCAGGCCAACTCAGGAGCCCGCGAAAAGGCACGCCGTATCATCGATGCTGCCCGCCGTGCCGGCGAAATTATTCATCAGCTGATGTCGTATACCGGCAAGTTGCCCAGCATGTTTCAGCCCACTTCAATTTCTCAGCTGATCAAGGAAATGCAGTCGCAGTTCAGCGTACTGTCAACAGAAGCGGTGTCTTTCAAGTATGATTTTACTCCCGGCACCCACATGCTCAATGTTGATTCGCCGATGCTCAAGCAGGCGCTTTTTTGCATTGTCAAAAATGCGGTTGAGTCTATCCCGACCGGTCAGCCTGGGGTTCTCGCGATAAGCCTGGCGCCCGGCGATGTTTCTTTCAGTGGCCACGAGGCGGGCTACTTCGGCCCGCCAGTAGAGGCCGGCACTTATCTGAGAATTCAGATCGCGGATAACGGTTGTGGCATTGCCAGCAACCATTTGCCGCGAATTTTCGACCCCTTCTTTACCACAAAGTTTGCCGGTCGCGGGCTTGGTTTGTCGTCTGTTCTTGGTATGCTTAAAGGGCATCGTGGCTCGGCACTGGTCGAAAGTACGCCCGGTCAGGGCACTAATTTTTCACTGTTTTTGCCTTATGATTCGCCCCACGATGTTGACTCTCCCGTTCCCGAAAACCATGCGGTACCTTTCGTCGGCAAGTTCAATGCCGGCACAGCGCTGATTGTCGATGACGAAGAGAGTGTGCGGGATATTCTCTCAGAGCTTCTCAAAGACCTCGGATATCAGACTGTCCTTGCCGAAAATGGCCTGAAGGGACTCGAATTGTTCAAGTCGATGAATAAGTCGCTGGCCGTTGCCATTATTGATCTGACAATGCCAGAGATGAGCGGCACCGAACTCGTGCGCGAAATTCGCTGGCTTAACCCGGAAATACCTGTTCTCCTCTGCACTGGCATGCTGTTTGACGACAAAAAGCGCGAACTCGAAAAACTGGGTGTCGCCGCTTTTCTTGAAAAGCCATTTACCAAGAGCGATCTCGAAAAAACCTTCGTCAAAATCAGGCTCAAAACCGGCCTGAAATAACCGCACAAAAAAAAACAGCCCGGCAACTCTGCTGACAGAGTGCCGGGCGTTTTGTTCTATTGCTTATTTATCGAATTCAAACGCAACAATACGGCTTATGCATGATTCGAGTTCGATTGCGCGCCATGGAAACAGGCCAATCCAGGTGCGTTTGTTGTTGAGCTGGTCAATGTCGCCACCGATGTTTTCAGCGTGAACAATGCCAAGCGGGAACATCTTGAGATGCATGACCTGGTAATATTCTTCCTGCGGAAAATATTCGTCCCAGCTTTTGCCGTGCGTCTCTTTAAGCTTGGCTTCGGCTTTAACAAAAAGCTTGGGGTGCCAGTCGCGCAGAATAGTGTTCATCGGATGGTCGGCCGAGCCGCAGTCGACGCCGATCCATTTGAATTTCATTTCCTGCGCCCATTTGTGAAATTCGGCATCAGGGCCGGGGTGCTTGACCATGTAGCGCAATTCATCTGCCTGTGGCTGATCCCAGCTGTATTTGTGATAGCCGGTATTGATGATGAGAATGTCACCTTTTTTGATGTCAGCCTTTTTCATCAGCATATCTGGCGAATACAGCGAGAAATCGCTGACTTCGTCGGAAATGTCGACGACTACGCCATCGCCACACCATTCTTCGAGCGGAACTTCACCAATTGTGCGACCGTTGGCGCAAAAGTGAATTTCGCCATCGATATGCGTGCCAACGTGGTTGCTGGTCTTGATGATCTGCCCATTGGCGCCCTGGCCCATGTGCGCACCGGCAAGGCGTTTGAAATACTGCACCTGAAGTGGCATATAACTCGGCCACGGCGGAGTGTGAATGCTCAGTCGCTGGGTTAGATCATACATTTTTACTTTAGTCATTTATAGTTTCTCCTTGTATTTACTTACGATTAATTTGTTACGGGCGTCTTTATCTGCGGCCGGTGCCGGTCGATCAGTCTTAATGACCTGCTTCACAATTGCCATCAGCAGGGACTCGACGAAAAGCATCCCGTTTTGTCTGCTACATAAATATTACTCATCCTTGCAGTATTTTTCAACATAAGCTTCAAGCGCGTCTTCAAAACACTTCATCGGCGGGTTTACCAGCCCGGCTCCGACCTGGCCAACGCCGGCGTTCTTATGTGCAATACCAGTATTGATCTGCGGCAGAATGTTTTTCTCGCAGACCTTGAGCAGGTTGATACCAAGCGGGGAACCTCTGAATTCCATATTCGGAATCTGGAAAGCCTGCGATTCGCCGTCAGTAATTTCGTACATCTTGCGAGTAAAATTCATGGCATCGTTTACCGTGCCACCAACGAACTTGACGATTGCCGGAGCTGCCGCCATCGAGAATCCGCCAAGACCGCAGGTTTCGGTTATCGCACTATCGCCGATGTCCGGGTTGCAGTCTTCTTCGGTAAACCCGGGAAAGAGCAGACCCTTTACAATCGCGGCCGGGCCGGTGAACCAGCGATCTTTGAGCCCGGCTACTCTTATGCCGAACTCGGTGCCGTTGCGGCACATGGTGGTGACAATGGTCGAGCCTTCGATCCATTCAGCGGCCTGCAGCATCATTTTCGCTGCCGGCATGCTCAGATTGAGAAAAAAATGATCGTTAGAGTGCATGAATTCAAGAACTTTCGCTTTGTCGGCAGTCGGGAAATCAGTCTTGACGATTGCTGGTGCCAGTTCCCTGATCAGCAGAGATGTCGCTGCCTTGTTGCGGTTATGCACTTCGTCACCCATCTGCAGCGCCTGGGCAATCATGTTTTTCAGGTTAATCTGTGGCGCCAGCGGAATGGCGGCCTTGAGGACCGGTGCCAGAACTGTTTCCATCCATTTCAGACGGGTGACTACTTCTTCAGAAAATGCGCCGTAGCGCAGAACTTTGCCGAGTCCTTCGTTGAGTGTACAGAAGGTTTTGCGGCCATTGGTCTGGTCTTCAAGAATCCAGACCGGCATGCTGGCTGTGCCGACGCCGGCCATCGGGCCAACACCGTCGTGTTCATGCCATGGCGCATATTCTATTTTGTCGCTGGCTGCCATTTTTTCGGCTTCTTCGGGATTCCTGGCCAGGCCTTCATAAATCAGGGCGCCGATAACCGCGCCACGCATCGGGCCCGACATCTTTTGCCAGGTAATTGGCGGGCCGGCGTGCAGGATGAGGTTTTTCTTCATGCCCGGAACGATGTTGATGGCGGTGTCTATGCCCTTTAATACTGGCTGAGCTGCTTGTATAGCGCTTACTGCGGCAGCGTTGGCCTGTTGAATATCAATATGCATTATCTGGCTCCTTTCGCACTTTTTACCTGGCTCTGCCAGTTGGCAACCTTGTTCAGCAGCGCCTGGATCTTTTTATTGCCGCCTGCGGGCGGGCGCCAGTCGGTGTGAATGGTTTCTACTCCCTGCTTGCGCAGGTCGTCGGCAAAGCTTGCTATGCCGAGATTGATTACTTTTACCTTTTTGCCAAAAAAGTCTTTTAACATTTATTTGTTCCCTTCCAGGCAAAGCTGCGCAAATTTGACCATTGCTACATTAGTCGGAAAAACCTTTATGCCAGCTTCTTCGAGTTTGGTTTTTTGCTGTTCATAGTTTTGCGGATCTTCGTGTGTGCCGCAGATACAGGCGGCCAACAAAGGCTGCCGGCCGGAATTTTTACGGCCCAGCTGTATTGCTTCTATCATTTCGCCGGCCATGTCGAGGTGTGAACCGTAACCCAGCACGACGTCAAAAAGAATCAGCCCGGCATCAGGGTCGCCAACTTCTTTTACGATACGCTCGGTGCGATAAGTCGGGTCGATCATCGGGTGTGCCTTGCCGCGGGTAAAGTCGTCATCACCAAGGTCGATGATACAGTGCCCGCTGCTGCTGTATAGGTCAGACATCTTTTTGCAGCCTTTGATCGGGGTATTTGAACTGAGTTCGCCGACTATCGGCTGCAGAATGCGCTGTGCTTCGTCGCAAAGCGTGCCGCCGGAATACAGTCCGCGCAGAAAGCGGCCGGTCATCTTGCAGCCAGTGGCTGCTTCAGCGATCTGCGCTTCAGACAATTCAGGTTTATACTGCTTGCCGGTGCTCAGGTCGCAGGCTTTTATCGCGGCATCTTCGAGGTTGTGTGCGGCAACGAACCCCTCGGCTTCAATAGCTTTCGGGTCAGCGCCGATAAAGTAAATGACGATCTTTTTGCTGATGCCTTTAAGCTCGGCATAAAGCGTTTTCAGAACTGACTCTGCCGGCGGTTTTGACAGTAATACGATTACTTTGGTTGCCGGATCTTCGGCGAGTGCCCTGGTAGCCATCAGCGTCATTTTGCCGCCGATTTTTTCAGACAGGTCACGCCCGCCAACGCCGATTGCCTGCGTAATACCGCAGCCGAGGCGGTGAATTGTGCTGGTTACTTCCTGCAATCCGGTGCCGGAGGCTGCTACCAGGCCGATATTGCCGGCTCTGACCGCATTCGCAAAAGCGAGTGGCGTGCCGTTAATTATGGCGGTGCCGCAGTCAGGGCCCATGACCAGAAGTTCTTTGCTGACGCCGAGGGTTTTGATGCGCAGTTCTTCTTCGATGCTGACGTTATCAGAGAACAGCATGACGTGGCGGCCGGCGTTTAAAGCCTTTTCGCTTTCAGCTGCGGCGTATTCGCCCGGCACCGAAATCAGCACCATGTTGGCTTCGGGCAGGCGCACGGCGGCATCTTCCTGCGAAGATGGCGGCAGTTCAGCAGAACCCGAAGATTTCTGGCGTGTAGCAAGACGCTTTTCGACCTCGGCAATGGCGTCGTCGGCGGTCTTCTTGTCTGAAGCTCTGATGCAGATGATCAGATCGTTTGGAGTGAGCCCGTCAAAAGCACTCTGATACATGCTGAGGCGCTTGAGACTGTCGATATTGTAATCAGTACACATGCCGACAACTGTGTTGTCGATGCCCGGCAGTTTTTTAACCTGCGAGCCGATCAGCATGAGCGTTACCGAGTCAAAATAAGTCTGTTTTTTTATGATAAAGCTGACAACCATTCCAGACCTTGCTCCTTTGTTTCTGTGAGTTTCGCGCTGTTCACGGTGCTGGCGATACGCCACGCAGAGTCTGGCGAACAGTACAGAAAATAATAGAACTTACCGGCTGGAATGGCAATAAAAAATCATAGTAGTTCAGTTTGAGGAGTGAGAACAAAATTGGACAAGGGTTTTGTATGATTTTAACAAGAATGCTCATAGAATCTATTCAGCAAAGGGTTTTAATGCTTAACTGCATGAGTATGGTTTGCCTGGACAAAAATAAGTAGTAGCCCTTAATGCAAATGGCCCAACCATCCCAACGAAAAGATAAAAGTCCGTTCTGAGCCAGGCGTCGCCGGACTCAGACGCATACCATTACAATCAGCGTCATGTCATCACCGACAACCGCCTGGCCAAGCCATTTGCTGTAGGCTGTCATAATGTTCTGATAGTAAATTGAGGCATCTTTATCAAAGTTCCTGACGAACAGCTCGTAAAGTCCATCGTAGCCGAGTTCACTGCCACTGTCATTGCGCGATTCGACCATGCCGTCGGTATAGAGAATCATTGCCTGACCTGATTTTATTTGCAGCTCAAGGTTGCTGTAGGAAGTCTTTTTAAAGCCGCCAAGGACCGGGCCATTGTGCTTAAGCTCCTCAACACGGCCAGACTCAGCATCGACAATTGCCGGCGAACAGCCCCCGGCATTCGCATAGGTCAGCATCAGGCTGGAACTGTTGACGAGAAGATACTGAAAAGTCATGACCTTTCGCTGAGCTTTGTTCTTGATTGAAAAAATTATCTGATGCAGTCTGCCCAGCATTGCTGCTGGATCCTTGTATACGTCGCTGCCGCAGATAACGCCGGCCTTTGCCATGGCCATCAGCAGTGAAGCGCCAACCCCGTGCCCGGCAACATCACCGAGAAGCAGAACAAAATTCTCATCATCGACCGGAAAATAATCGAAGTAGTCGCCGCCGAGTTCGACCATGGGCAGGCACTTTCCGAAGATACTGAAACCCTTTATCTGGAGAGGCTTGCCCGGAAGCAGGCGTTTCTGAACGATGCTGGCAATCTGCAACTCTTCGAATTCGGCAATACTGGCATTAAAAATCGTCGCCATTTCGGCGAATTCATCACCCCTGCTCTCTGGCAGTCGAAAAGACGCGTCGCGATTTTCCAGCGCACGTGCAGCTTGATGCAGTCTGTTTACTGGCATTAGAAGATTAAGATGCAGAATCAAGATCATTAACAACACAATGGTTCCGCCGAGCATGGCAGGGTAAAGCAGCACTTTGGCTTCCTCGCTGATTTCATGGTCTATGCGCGCCACCGGGTAAAGCACACAGAATTTGATGTCACCAGCCATGTTGCCTTTCAAACCGACAAACAAGTGCTTTTCACCCTGATAGTCGAGAATTTCCGGTTCTGGCAGCGGAAAGTCAGAAGCCCTCATAAACAGCTGATTTATCTCAGGAAAAAGCTCAAGAGATTTCTGCTCATTGATAAAATTGCGGTCACGCGCAACATAAAAAGTGAATCCCCAGGGGTTGCGAATCGCGCCATGCAGATGCCGCGCGATGTAATTTTCCTGCAAAGCACTGGAAAGTATAGAAATCAAAATATAATGATCAAAATATTCTGGCGTCAGTATTTTGAAGGCCTGGGTAAAAATCGTTACTGATCGCATGCCCCAGCCTGCCTCGGCCATTTTACCCTCGGCGGTCAGAAGATCATACACTATCATATCTATCGACTTCTGAAAGATCGTTTCAAGTAAATAGACTTTCTCCAGCTGCATTTCACCAGGGGGGACGGAGTTCAGGGCAGCAAGATGCTGTATGCCGAGATTTTCAACGTATCCCTGGTCGCTCGGGTATATGTCACTTGCTAATATCTGATACGTTGCTTTGTCATGGATTTTTGTGGTGGTGATTTGAACGTTGGCAGAGACTGGTTCGAATTTTTTCTTAAACAGTGCAATTGTTTCGCCAGGAGTAAGCTTTTCTTTGAATGCTTCAGGAAGGGTGCTGGCTGTCTGCCTGATCAAACGAGTGTAGCGGGCATGCTCGATCTGCATGTTACGGTCAATCTGCATGGCGAACTGGATCATCTGCTGGTTTTTTTCGCGGATAAGGGCGGTTTTTTTGTTGCTGAAATAATTGACTGCCACTGAACCCAGAATTGCGAGTGGAATTCCGGCTGAAATCGCCATCAACACGCAAATCTGCAGCAGCAAAGACAGGTTTTCAAATCCTCCTGAAAAATAGCCTGAATGCCGCAACCCGAGAAAGCAGAAAATCAAAAGCAGCAATCCTGAAACAACCAGATACCCGAAACGGATTCCGTTATTCTGGAGCTGACTGGTAATGAGAATCCAGCTGTTGGGGCTGATTTTGACCCTGCTGAACAGCTGATTGCCCATCTCGATGAATTCGCGTCCGGGAGTTTCTTCTAACCGGTAAAAGGCAGCCCGGGCTGATGTGGAGTTTTTGTCCACTGCTTTGCCCCTGTGGTGAGCATCTGCAAATCGCGCAAAGCTGACCCTGGCGGAAGAAAATGTTCTCGAAAAATGGCGAAGTCCGGTTTTTCGGAATAATTCACGGACAGGGACCCTGACTATGACCATTAAATGGCCGTTTCCAGCTGTCCAGTAACGAAACTGATCTTTTTCAAAATCACTCTGGTAGAGATTCCCGGCCAGAAAAAAATCCGTATGGTTGCCTTCAGGAATAAAAAAGTGCTGGCCAAATGTCGGTCTTAAAGCGTCTATCGCTTTAAATCGCCCATACAGGTTCTTTGTATACAGCACTGTTTGCAGATGCTTTCCTGTCTTCAGCCATTTTTCACGGGTTTCCTGATCGCTGATAAAGTTTTCAGAAACCAGTCTGCCATCTCGTGAATATGCGGCAAATTCCACCTTTACATCATGCTCCCGGGCAAATTCATTTAAGGATCGGGCAAAATCTTCCGGGGTTGCTGCCGATACGAAGAAATTCGTCAGTCGGTCCAGCCAGAAAGCGGTTTCGTCAGCATGCAGTATCAGATCATTTCTGATTTTGATCAGGTCTTGAGCAGCGCTGCTGATTTCAATATCTTTTTTATTCTTGGCAAAATAGGAAAGGCCCTCATAGAGCCCTGCAGCCGGAATCAGGAGGAGCGTGAGGATCAGATAGAGCTGAACGAAAATACTTTTCTTCTTCATAGAAACCTCACCATGACCAAGGTACAGTCATCCTGAGATTTGACTGACCATTGCTCGAGCTTCGCAAAAATTCTCGAAACATGGCATGCGGCATCGTCATCTGCTGTTGCTGTAATGAGATCGGCAAGGCCCGTAAAACCTATCTGTCGGCCATGTTCATTGACGCACTCGACAAAACCGTCAGTGTAAATAACCAGGCTGTCACCTGGTTCAAGCTTGAATTCAGCCGGCGTGAATACTGATTTGCGGTCAAAGCCAGGCGGCAGCCCTTTTACGTTGGCCAGAATTTCGGTTTTGCCGATTGCTTTTTTCAGCAGCATCGGGTAACAGTGCCCGGCATTAATTATTCGCCCAAAGCCGGTATTGGTGTCGAGTTCGACACAGAGAGCAGTCATGAAATCTTTGCTTCCCTGTGAACGCAGCTTGCCGAAGACGGCATTTATCTGCTGCATCAGCTTCTGATCATGCAGGCCGCGAAAATTTTCGTGAATCAGAATGGCTTTGGCCATGGCCATGCTCAATGCCGCCGGAATACCATGCCCGGTGGCATCGCCGATGAAAACGAGAACCTTTCCATCGTCGAGTGGAATCATATCAAAGTAATCGCCGCCGAGGTTGGTCATGGTTCTGGTCTGCGCGGCAATCTCGCAGCGGTTAAGTGACAGGCTGGTTTCCGGCAGAATACTTTCCTGCACAATTCTTGCCACTTCGAGTTCCTGCAGGGTTTCAAGCGAGTGATTAAAAGCCGCCATCAGCTTGCCAAATTCATTCTGGCAGATCAGGTCGAGGCGCTTGTGAAAGTTTCTGCCGGCAATAGCCGCGATTCCTGCTTTCAGTTCTTCCAGTGGCCTGAATATCCAGCTCTGCAGAAGATACATGGTTGCCATGGCCAGTAGACACAACAATATGGCAAACAGCCTGGCTTTGCCGACAATCATTTCACGGTGTTTGAGAATAGCATCGGTCGGCAGCAGAGCTGCCAGGATCAATTTGTTGAGTTTTCTTCCAGGCATGGCTACTGCTATATAATTGCGACCGTCAGCCCGAACGTTGGCAACCTGTGTGATCTGACGGTTAACCGACATGTTCATCAATCTGACCAGCTGTTGGTGGTTTGCCTGGGGTGACATAAACAACTCTTCACTGATACGGCAGAATGCTGCAATCTGCAGGTTGTTCGCCAAAGCCAGTTCGGTTCGACAATAATCTTCGACATGTTCCCTCTGCAGGCGGTGCAACTCCCATGAAACTACTACTAACTTGAGTTTGCTGATGTCACTGTTGCGTGGCTGCAGCAGCCGATAAAAAATACTCATCTCATAATCGCCGATGCCGAGATATGAAATTTTGTTTTGAATCTCGTAAATATCGGAGTGCAGCAGCAGGGCAAGAAACGCGGTGTTTTCGGCAGCCCTTGTAAGGTTGCCAGAAATGATTATGTTCAGAATATTGCCACCGGCCTGACTCATCAATGAGCGATCCCGCGAAATTCGGCTGGATATACCCAGGAGGTAATCCTTTGAGCTGGAATCGGTGATCAAGACCTCGCCCGGATTGGCAACTTTTTTCAGATCATCATTCAGTTTTACAAGAGAATCGCGGTCAAGAAAGATTTTCGGGTGTGTTTCAACTTCATCGGCCAGATATTTTATCAGCCTGTCCGCGCGGCGTTTTAAAAACCAGTCGTAATGGGCATCCAGCTTTTCAATCGCCCGATATGCCTCATTTTTCAAATTATCCAGCATTTCTGCTTCACTCTGACTGACATACTGCATGGTTAAAGACGCTACTACCAGCAGTGGCAGAATAATTGCATACGCGAAAAAAGCCGCTATCTTTAGTTTTACTGTGATAGAAAACGGATTTTTCAAATGATAAACAAATAATACAAAAAACAGGACGAGGAGGAATTTTAGAGCTGAAGCGGTCACAACAGCCTTGATTGCGGCCGGATCAGTCAGGCCAGTTTGCCGGAAGAGCGCAAACCCTCGCCAATACTGATTCAAAAAACGGCAGGCAACAATCTGGCCTGATTTATCTGTTGCTTCGGCGGCATTATGCATTTCTTCGTTACTGGCTATGGCAAGGATTGTTTTTGCGGTCAGTTCCTCAGATAGTGGCGGAACAAGACTCGTGCTGTCGGGTGGATATTCAGTAAAACCGGTAACGATATCTGGATTTTGTCTGTTCAGCAGGTTGCATGCCCACCGCAGTCCACTACTGCTTCTGATAAATGAGCGGTTGATAAAAACGATCAGTTGAAACTGTCCACTGACGCCGTACCAGAGATGGAACTTGCTGGCTGAACCAGATACGAGAATTGAACGCCCGGTTCGGCTTGCGCGCATCGGCAGAAGTACATCCTCGGCTCTCAGAATTTGTCCCAGCAATGGTCTCAGGCGGCTTATCCGCGAATCGAACTCGGGGACTGTTGCAGCGGCATTGCCCTGTGCAAAAGAGGCTCTGACTTCATCAATCAGCTTAAAAGCCTGACGGAAGAGATATGAAAAGTTTCTTTCGTCAGATAGATCTGGAAGCAGGTTGCCCTGTTGATCAGCCACTACGAATGTGAAGGAATCGGGAAACCCTGCTTTGAGCTTTTTTATGCCAGCATGGAGCTTTTGTGCATTATTGCCGGCTTCATTGCTTTCTGAACAGAGCGAATGCAGCAGAAAATGGGCAAAGCGATCGTTTTCCGAAAAAAATTCAAGCTGGTCGAGCATTTCCTGAAGCTTCTGGTCAGCCTGTTGCTTCCTTGCAGCCGCTTCAAGAGCAATCACGCCGTCAATGCCGCGCAGGATTATCAGGCCAGGCAGGATAAAAAAGCACAGTATCCCCAGCAGCAGATTAAGAACTCTGAATCGTTGATTCAAATGCTGCTTGAGCAAGGTCGTCAGCTTTGCGAAAAAATTCCTCATTGTCTCCTGATTGTTGCTTGTTGCTTATTTTAGAACTAAAACTGTCTATCCATTTTCATACTTCATAATTTCGTTTTTGATTTCTTCATACAAATTGTTAACCCATGTTTTAGCTGACGGGGTATCTTCTGGCAGCTTTCTATTGCGAAAATCAACCGGACTGACAATCACTTTGATTTTTTCGCGGCCTGTTTTTGCGGTCAGAACAAACAAATCTTCAGAAGCTTCGTCGCCAAGGGCTATGCAGCCGATTGACACCTGATTGCCATGAATCATGATGTCGCCGCCCAGGTTCCTTCGCTTTTCGCCTAGTGCATTTCTCTTGTCACACTCGTTTGGATAGCTGATTTTCAAGGAAAGATGGTAAAGGCTGTTCGGATTCATTGATTCAATGACGTAGATGCCCTCAGGAACCTGTCTGTCGCCTTCCTGCAGCTTTGGGCCAATCTTGCCACTTGCAGCAAGAATTGGGTAAGTGCAGATTTTCTTGAATTTTTCGCCTGAATTATTGGCGTAGACCTCAAATAATCGTTCGGTTTTCAGCGCAATGAAAACAATTTCAGCGGGAGGGTAATGAACGCCAGCCTTTGCAAATAGCGGTGCAAGGCGCTGGTCAACGATATGCCCATATTCAGAAACGCGATCAGCAACGGTTTTTTTGCCAGTCATGCGCAGCCCCACATACTCCTTTGCAACTTTTACATAGGGAAAAAGCAAGACAATTGCCACAACCACAACAAGCAAGAAAATCAAAATATTTCTTGTTTTTATGAGCTTCAGCATATGCGTTTCTTACCAACGGGCAAATGAAAGTGGGTAGAAGTGCGTAATCAGAGCAAGGCTGCCGAAGCAGAGAAGTCCGATGATTGCCTGCTTACCGCAAGCTGCTGAGAATTCTGGTTTTGACTCCCAGAATTTCACATATAGAAACAAACCAAGGGGAGGAAAGGTTGACAGGCCAACGCCGAACATCAACAGGGCTCGATCAGCAGGTTCCTTGTCGGGCTCAAGCTGCAGGCCCAAAAAGATGGCACAACCGAGAGTTGCCAGCGAAATTACCAGCTTTAGTATTGAAGCAAGCACCGCGCCCATGTCTACCCTCGCTTTATGATGGAAATTCTGTTCATGGCATACCAGTTTCTTTTATCTGTCGATCGCCTTGTTCGTCACTTCATTATTTCATTCGTTCGTCATTAACCATCAATACGAATTCTGATGCAGAAAAGGGCACTGACTTATCTGGGCTGGTATTGAATTTTGCTGATTTTGAAGCCGTAGGCGTTCATGTATTTGTCGGCGCTCAGAAGCAGCTCTGCAATGTCGCCCTCGATTACTTCGCTGAAGCAGTTGCTAAAATTGCGGTTGATCTTCTCGACGGGACGTTCGCTGTCGGGGCGGGTTATCTGGAGAAAATCGCCATGGTGGTCGATTTCGATGCGCTCGAAAAACAGTCTGAATCTGCGGGCCTGTGGCACTTCGACGCTGAATCTGACTTCCTTGTCGTTCCAATAAGGGTGCGATGATTCGATTACGCGTTCTTCGCTAACCCAGCTTGAAAAGTCGTAGGTCGGAAGTCGCCGGCCGGGCCTGTTCTGCAGAGCGTTAGCCACGTTGAGGCGTCGACCGTCTTTAACATAACGGCCAAGACCGGCAGTCTCGTCGGCGCTGTCGATGAGCGTCTGCTTGACCTGCTGCCAGGTGAATTCGGGATTTTGCGACCAGACCATGGTCGCGGCGGCGGCAACTTGCGGGCAGGCCTGCGAAGTGCCGGAAAATGAACGGTAGACGTTTTTGGGCATCAGCGAAAAGATATTGGCGCCCGGCGCGGCGATTTCGACCATCGAGCCGTAGTTGGCAAACTGCGACCAGTCTGCATTGTCGGTTGCGCTCACAACCAGCTGGTTTGGCAAACCATAACAAGCCGGGTAGTCTTTTTCTTCGGGATTATCGAGATCTTTGCGCGAATTGCCAGAAGCACAGACGAACAGCGCGCCTTTTTCATGGGTATAGCGAACGGCTTCGTGCATTTCTGGCGTATAAGATGGCGTACCATAGCTGTTCGACAGAACTCTGGCGCCGTTGTCGACCGCGTAACGAACGGCGCGCGCAATGTCTTTGGCGTAAAGTGTTTTGCCGAGTCCGAAAATTTTGACGAGCATAATTTTTATGCGCGGGTTCATGCCGGCAACACCGGCGCCATTGTTCATCGGGGAGCAGATGATGGCGCCGCAATGCGTGCCGTGATACTGGTCATCTTGAACAATGCCATTTTCTCTGACAAAATTGTAGCCGTTAACATCGTCGACAAAACCGTTGCCATCATCGTCAATGCCATTGTTGGCCTTGTCGTTGCCATTCGCGTCAACTCCGCTTTCGCCGGGGTTTACCCAGAGCACGCGCGGGTCGATGTCTTCGTGTTTGAGATCGAGCCCCGAATCGAGGATTGCGAGAATGACTTCCTGTTTTGGGTTCCAGAGATCCCAGGCTTTGCGCATCGAAATATCGCAGCCGGCTTCGCCGATGTTGCCCTTGTCGTCGGCCTGGCCGAGATTCTCAAGATGCCATTGCTTCGCAAAAAACGGGTCGTCGGGAAACTGCCCGTCTCGCGCGGCTGCGATGTCTTCGCGGCGATATTCGCGCCCGGTATCGAATGGTTCGAACGGTTGCATCGGTATTTCGGCAGCACCGGCAACAGCTGTTGCCAGTAGCATTATGATCATCAGCAGGCGCATGCGGGTCTCCTCGCAAATCAGATAGAGAAATGATAGCACAACTGCAGTCCGGTTGCACATGCTTGCGGTTAAAGGTTTTTTAACTGCTTTGCCGTTGCATTCTGCCGTAAAACAAAAAGCCCCGCCGGAGTTGGCGGGGCCTGGTCATGCGTGGGAAATTACTCGTCAACCGGAACAGGCTTGCTTTCAACGAACTTGAAGGTGCCTTCGGCAAGTTTATAGAAATAGAAGCCGGCGACAGCTTCTACTTCGGGGTCTGCCGAATATATCATGCCAAGCGCGCGCACTACGTCATTGGAGAGGAACATCAGGTCTTCGCCGTTTTCCTGGCGCATGTCAGATACCATAAAATCCCTGGTCAGATCAGCCTCCGGGTGGATAAACTGCATCGGTTTGAACTTTTTGCTGGCTGCGTCGTAAGTAAAGATATAAAGGCCGCTGGCTGGGCCGTAAAACGCGGCAGTGATCAATTCAGGGTTATTGTCACCATTCAGGTCTCTAACTGTGAGGCTCAGCGCCTGGCGATCGATTACAAACTTCTTTTCCTCGCTTCCCAGAACTTCTGAAGTGAAAATCTGTTTGCCTTCAGCGTCAGATACGCGAAGAGTAATAGCCTGATCAGCCATATGCTTTTCGACGATCATTTTCTGACCGTTCAGTTCAAAGCTTTCGCTTGCCAATGTCGGCGAGAATTCACCGGGCACAGCCAGACCTGCGAATGCGCTTAACGGCGACAGCAAGAGAACAATGATTACCTTGAATATTTTTTTCATAAATGTTTCTCCTTCGACTGTTTCAGTTATCATACTGGTAGAAATTGTTTGATCTCATGATGCTGATAAGCTTGTTAGCATACTGCGGATCAGTTGCATAGCCGGCTCTCAGCAGTTCGCGTGCAAACTGCTCGGGGTTGTTGCGATTGGCCATGCACTGTGCATAGCGACTGGAAGTGGTCAGCAGCCTGCTGTGGTCCGCTATTGATTCCTGCCATGAATTGTATTTTCTGAAGGCAGCCTGAACAGTCACCATGCGACCATTGATGTATTCTCTGGTCGGCACTGTTATCGAACCGGCCGGGCCGGTGCCCTTGATGCCGAAAAGATTTTTGGCGTTGCCGATTGCAGAGCTTCCCCAGCCGGTTTCAAGAGCAGCCTGCGCCATGATGATTGACGCTGGCACACCGCTTGTTCTGCTGGCTTCTCTGGCAACCGGGCCAAACAGTCTGGCAAATTCGCTCGGTGCGAGCCTGCCGCCATTGTAGTTTGCAAGAGCGGCTTCAGCCTGACCGGCTGTTGCAGTATTAGTATTAGGCTGGGTCTGAGTGTTAGTGTTGTTATTGTTTGTGGTGGTGTTGGTGGCGGGTGTGCCGGCAATGTCTTCCTGGTTCGGATTGGTCACGTTCACATTTGCCTGGTTTGGTGCGTTTCCTTCAGGCTGGTTGTTTGCTACTGCCTGAGTTCCGCTGGCATTGTTGTTATTGTTGCCCACTACATTCTGGAAAGTGTTGACCGCATCACGGATTGCTGGCATTGCCTGCTGAACGCCCTTGGCGATGTTTTCAATAACACCGAGAATCTGCTGAGCATCGCAGCCGGTCATAAAAAACGCGGCGCACAGCATCAGGGCAAAGGTTAATTGTTTGCAATTTTTCATTATAATTTCCTCCTGCATGATACGAATGAATTCTACAACTAATACGATCTGTTTTTACATAAAATAACAAAAAAAGTTTATCGCCTGATTACGCGCGCTTCTGATA
Organism: Candidatus Riflebacteria bacterium HGW-Riflebacteria-1; assembly: GCA_002839445.1. Lineage (GTDB taxonomy): Bacteria > Muiribacteriota > Ozemobacteria > Ozemobacterales > Ozemobacteraceae > Rifleibacterium. The sequence goes on along the minus strand of PGYB01000003.1, from coordinate 89,282 downwards.
TAGCTTTCAGTAAGAATTAGAGTATTCTGGCGCCCAGGTATGTTTTGTCAGCGCCGCCTCCAGCTCTCTGTCGGTTTTTAACTGAGCAGCGCCTTCCTGCATTGCTGTTTCTGCTACCGCCAGCGCCACGGTTCTGCTGATCTTCAGAATGTTGTCAAAGCCCGGTAGCAGACGATTGCTGTCGGGAGCTTCGCTAGATGATCTGGAAACGGCCGAACTGGCTGCGAGCAGCATGTTGTCGGTAAGCTGCTGTGCCTGCGAAATCAGCATGCCAAGTCCAATCCCCGGAAATACCAGCGCGTTATTGCACTGCGCGACAGGCATTGTCTGCCCCTGCCAGGTCGCTGAGCCGAATGGGCTGCCTGTAGCCACGAGAGCATTGCCCTGAGTTGCGGCAAAGATACGTTCTGGTGTTGCCTCGGCCTTGCTGGTCGGGTTTGACAGAGGCATGATGACCGGGTGTTTGCTGTTTTTAACCATTTCGGCCAGGATTTCATCTGTAAAAGCACCGCTTTGCGCCGAACAACCGATCAAAACCGTTGGCCTGGCATTGCGAACTACATCGGCAAGGCTGATTTTACCAGGTTCTTTGCTGTTCCAGTTGTCGAGCTCGGCTGCAGAAACGGCATAAGGGGCCTGAAAAGACATCAGATTGCCAGATCTCGAAGTAAGCAGGCCCTCGCGGTCAATAAGATAAAAGCGGCGGCGAATCTCGGCCGGATCTTTGCCCTCTGATTGTGCAAGCGCCTTGCTGATCTGGTCGGCAATGCCGCAGCCGGCGGTGCCAGCGCCAAAAATGCAGAAGCGGTGCTGAGCCGTTGGCATTTGCGATTTGCTTATGCCAGAAAGCACGGCTGCCAGCGCAACCGCACCGGTTCCCTGAATGTCATCGTTGAAAGAGGGGTGAGACTCGCGGTAACGGTCAAGAACAGTTCTCGCATTGTCTCTCCCGAAATCTTCCCAGTGCAGAAAAGCGCGCGGGAACCTCTTTTTGAACGCAGTGACAAATTTATCGATAAAAGAGAGATACTCTTCGCCGGATGCGCGTTGTCGGCGCAGGCCGAGATATAGCGGGTCAGCCAGCAGTTCTTCGTTGTTGGTGCCAGCATCAAGCAGTACTGGCAGAGTGCGATGCGGATTTAGACCGCCGCACAGCGTGTAAACCATGAGTTTGCCGATCGCGATGTTCAGTCCGCCAATGCCCTGGTCGCCGATGCCCAGGACGCCTTCGCCATCGGTTACCACCGCAATATCCAGTTCGTCGGCGGGGATGTTCGCAAAAATAGCGTCGATGCGGTCCTGATCGGCGAGAGATATTATCATTCCATGCGGTCGCACATAACTGCGGCTGTACTGCTTTACCGCATCGCCAATGGTGGGAGTATAAACAACCGGAAGCATTTCAGTCAGATGTGAACTGACCAGATGGTAGAACAGTGTTGTGTTTGTCGCGAACAGATCATTGAGATAGAGGTTTTTGCGCAGGTCATCTGCTTGCGAGATGTATTGCTCGTATGCGCGCGTAGCCTGTTCGGCAAGGGTTTCGACGCGCGACGGCAACAGGCCGAGCAGACCGAATTTTTCTCTCTCAGCATGCGTGAACGCGGTTCCCTTGTTATGGCGCGGGTCGCCCAGAAGTTTTTTGCCAGAAAGCGTGTGCGAGACTGTGTTACTTGTCATTTTAATATTCTCACTGTATCAACATGCAATTATGGATGATCAGGAAGTTCGATTTTCTCAACGATGTCGCCATGTATGTTTTCCATGAAAAACTCAAAATAGCTGCCGGCAAGACTGGCAAAAAACGGCGATTTTTCGCAGACCCAGTTGAGCGGGGCATAAAGAAATGGCCGCCAGTCGCCGTCCTGAGGAGTGTGTGTACAATAATATACGAGGTAGAACGGGGCATAGGATAGAACGTAGAGCATCAGTAACAGCGTTGCTGCAATTGTGATCAGCAGGCCCTGATTGTTTTTCATTTTTTCCATGGTCAACATTATACATTACTTGCCCAATTCTGGCAGGTGGAGTGTAACTTTTCTGGCCGTCCATGTTAGAATTTGTGAAGACTTATGATTCACCCGATCAGATTTTCCGGTTTCAGAGCAGGAGCGCTGCCGCATGCGCTGGTAGCAGCGCTGCTGATTTTTGTGCTGGCGGTTTTTCTGTTAATGCAAACGCAGGTTGACCTGAAAAAGTCAGACAAAATTGCGCAAAAGACAGTGGCAGCACATCGGCACAAAAAAATGGCTGAAAAGCCGGTGGCGGGATCTCCCGTTCTTATGACGGTTCCGCCCGACAGGGTTTTGCCAGCTGACAGCGATCGGCTTGACGATTCTGGTGATACGTTGCCGCTGGCGGCGATGCGAAGGCTTGGCAGCACGCGCCTGCGATCTGGAGGCGCGGTGAGTGCTTTATTATTCACCGCTGACAGCAGCGTTCTTATCGCTGCTGACGAAAACAGATTTCTCTCGTGGTGGGATGTTGCGACCGGCCGGGAAATCCGCCGAATCCCGGCATGGCATCTTGTTGGGAGCATGTTCCTGCTTCCGGATGGTGAAAGGTTTGTGACAACGGGCCGCAATGAATCAACCTTTCTTATCAGAAGAATATCAGACGGCAAGCTGCTTTATCGTCTGATTGGTGGTTCCTGGTCGGGAAAAAGCGAATTCGCCTGTTCGCCTGACCAGCGCCTGTTCGCATCCACGACTGTCGGCAACGAAATCCAGCTATGGGATGCCGTTACGGGAAAGCCTGTTCGCAGGCTGAAAGGGCTTTCCGGTCGTGCCGGTCTTATCCTGTTCAGTTCTGACAGCAGCAATTTGAGCGCATTTTTAGCCGATGGCAGCTACTCCCGATGGGATCTCGCTAGTGGCAATGTGTCTGATTCCGGAAATGCGCCGATGCGTGGCTCATTCTCAACAGCTTCTGAAAACGGGCTTCTGGCAACTGTCCATAATGGCAGAGCAAGTATATTTGAGTTGCATAATTTTTCTCAGGTCATCCAATTGCCCGGTGGGGTGCAACGCGCGGTTGTATCGCCTTCTGGAGCCAGATTTGCAAGCGGAGGTTCTACCGGCATTACTGTCTGGGATGCCGATACCAGTGCTGAAATTGCCAGTTTTTCCGTTCGTGGCCAGTATTTGAGAGCGATCGGTTTTTCCCCGGACGATAAGTTTCTGGCCGCCGGAAATTCGGATGGCCTGCTCAGAATATGGAGTCTTGGCAACAATGAAGAGCTTTGTCGCTCACCCGCACAACCCGGCGCGGTAAAATCTCTTGTCTTTGCTGGCGATGGAACGAAATTATTGAGCATATGTGCCAATGGTTATCTTCAGCAATGGGATCTGATAACAGGAGAATGGCTGTCTTCTGACCCGATTGCCTCCAGTCCTTATTTGTTGAAGGCGCTTGATCAAGACCGGGTGCTGGTGCTGGCTGCCGGACGCTTGATCGTCTGGTCTCTTAAAAACATGGCAATTCTTGCGCAGGCCGGCTCTGCACATTTTTCCGGTGTTTCCTCGCGTTGCCCGGTAGCAGTGTCGCGTGATGGCATGCGTGCTGTCCTGGCGGCGCGAAAGTCGACACAGAGAATGGACAGTGAGCCGCCAGCCAGTGTTTTGCAGGTTTGGGATACAGAAAAAATAAGTTTGCAGGCCGAGCTGAATTGTCCTGAGCGTCTTGCCGGGCTCGCTCTTTCGCCCGACGGCAAAAAGCTGGCAGTTACAACTTCTGCCCGGCCCGGCTCTCCTGCTTGCGAAGGCCAGAACCTTTTCTGCTACGAACTCGATTCTGGTCGGCATCTATTCACGTCGCCGATTCCAACCAGCATGAGTTATATGTCGATGCCGATTTTCACTCCGGCCGGGCATCTGATGGTTGCCGGTGGCTCATACACGCAACAGCAGATCATTGCCTCTTCTGGCGAGCGCGTCAGTTTCATTTCGCACATCGGCCTGTTTGCCGGCCATGAGCAGATAAGTCCTGATAATGCCAGACTGGCAAGATTGAGCTGGGGCGACAGTTCCAATGTCATTGTTGGCTCCTGGTGGGAAGGGCGTGATCTCAAAGGGCACCGCGGCTGGGTGCGTGCTGTGGCATTTTCTCATGGTGGGCGCTATCTTGCCAGTGGCGGCCAGGACTCGACGATTCTTCTCTGGGATTTGTATGCCGCCGAGTCGCACATGCCAGATCAGAGTTCACTTTCAGAACAAAGACTTTCGCCGGCCGAGGCGGTAGAATTGCCGGCTGAAGCTCCAATAAACGCTCTGCCCGTCCTGCATCTGGCGTTTGAAGATGTTATTGCCGGACCACCGCTTGCTGTGACCACAATTTCTGAAAGTGTTGGCAGTCATTTTCATGCCGAGGGAAGGGTCGGCCGTGGTCTCAGTCTCTCTGCGGCAGAGCGCTGCCCGGTAACGCTCAACGAAGCTGGGGATTTTGAATTGCCAGATGGCTGGACCGTCGAGTTCTGGTTTCTACTCGATCAGAAGGTCGGCGAAGAAGCTCTGGCCTATATGCGGGTGTTCGACTGCGGGCTGATGAACTTTGTTATCAATCGGGATGGCCGACCGGCGATGTTTTACCGGCTTTCTGGAGGTGGGCATGGGCACTTAGGTCTGATGAAAAACAATGTTGTAGCACCAGGCCAATGGTATCATCTTGCTGTTGCCTGGGACAAGCCGGCAGGAAAGCTTCGGGCGCAGCTGAACGGTGCGATTGTTGCAGAGTTGCCCAGGTCGAATCTGGCTACTGTCATTGGCCCGCTGAGCTTTGGCCTGGGCAGTGGCAAGTCCCCGGTTAACCGGGTTGTAATTGATGAGCTTAAAATTTACCGGCATGCTCGCGCTGCCGATGAAATAGCAGGGGAAGTCGGGTATGGTGAGGCTTATTGAACAGGCTGTTCTGGTTCGACAGCGCAATCGATACCAGGATAATGCATTCGCAGGCATTCCGGATAGATTGACTGACTGAAATCGGCTTGTGAATTCCGGCATAAATAAAGTTAGACAGCCTGCCGCTACTGCGGCCAAACTTTCTGATTGGCTGCAGTCCTGTTTGCGGGCTTTAAAAAAAAGCGGAGAGTGGTAAACTCTCCGCCATGCCGGGCGAATCTATTGTTCGACTGCTTTTTCCCCTGGCCGGTTACTTGCGATTTCTTCTATAACCAATGTCTGAGCCTTAACCAGAAAGCCGAGGAAGCCGTCGGCGCTGCTGTTCTGATGAGGGTTCGGCTGGTAGTGATAGAGCCACATTTTTGCCTTGACGTGCTCTGGCAAGGTGTTGAGGTCGTCGTAGTGCGCGTGAACGCCTGATTTAAACGGTGCGGTTTCGCAGTCGTGCAGAATCAGGTTGCATTGCTCATAGAATTTGCGCATCTGATAAGGCGCGAACTGGGTGTCAGTGGTGAGAAACACCTTGTGGTCACTGCCGATTTCCTGGATCATTAGACCGTAGCTGTGTTGAATCTGCATGCCGCTGACGACATGCACTGTCTGCACTGGCGTGAAGCGTATGTTCTCCCAGATGAACGAGTTGTTGATGCGAACCGGGTGGCATTCGAAGTAGTCGGTAAGGTTGGCGATCTTGCCTTCGAGCGTTTCGAGGCCGCCGCGCAGACTCTTGTTCCACAGGTCGGACATCAGAGACTGAATTCCGAACAGTTTTGGTCTCTTGAATCCTGGGTTGAAGTAGGTCACCAGGGCCAGCCACTCCATCGAACCGATGTGGTCTGCGTGCAGATGCGAGACATAGACCCCGTCTATTTCATTGCCGATGTTCGAATTATTGATGCCAAGCTCTTCGAGAGCGAACTGCGCCTGGGTGCCGCAGTCGATGAGCAGTTTTTTGCCTGAACCGGCAATGATAAGGGCATTGGACTGGTAATAGTCACGGGTGGTGAAGGCGCTGCCAACACCGATGAATTGAATCTTATACATGATGGACTCCTTTTAAATTATAGCAGCAAAGAGCTGCCGAAACCTTGATCGAATTTCGGTCACGAGTGAAGGAGCCGACATCATAGGTCTGACCGGCCAACTGCGAGCGACAGTTCAGGCTGCCGGTTGCCCGGTTCAACGTGAACTGAGGCCGTGTGTGGCCAGGGCGAGTACGATATCGTTGCATTACAGGCTTTTTGTCATTCCTGTTGTCGTATAATTGATATGCAATCAGCATGCCAGTTATGTGGAAAAAGCAAAAGCAGCATTGCTGGCAGGTATGCCGGCAGCGGCTAAGCTGTCGTTGCGTCATTTGTGTCGCGCCTGGTCACAGGACTGATGACGAATTTGCAGGTTGATGTTTTGAAATGAGTTCCAGGCAAAGCAAAAGGGAGCTGCGTCATATTTCTATGCGACAGCTCCCTACTGATTGTCAGGAGTGAATCATCTTACCGGAACGATCGTGGCAGGAAGGCGTGGCGGGCTGACTCTGGTGCGGGTGTAGCCCCAGTTGAAATGTCTGAAAAGACCGACAAGAGCTGCTCCAATCCCAATTGCTACTGGTGCTGCGATCATTGCTGCGCCAGTGCCTGAGTTTGAGCTGTTGCTGCTGCCATTGTAATGGCCACCCTGACTACTGCTGTTGCTGCCGCTGAGGTTTTCAACCATTCTCATAGCGCAGCCAATCTGGCTCAGAGCATCATGTTTGTTGTTCCAGAGAATTTCGGTCTTAGCTTTATCCATGACCCGGTCAATTTTGCGGGCATTATGGCTTGAACATGGCATTCTATTGAGAAGCTTCTGGGCATGGCTGATATATGGCCGTGCGTTCTGGATATCGGTATATAATCTGCCGCTGTTGACAATGTTATAGGCATTGTTCAGATCGTTATAAATTCTGTTCACAGAACAATCGTTACCATAAGCAAAAACCTGGGTGAAAGATGACAGCACGAATGAGCAGATCAGAACAATAGAAAGGACTTTAGAATAATTACGTTTCATAGTTGCCTCAACCTTTTGTTTAACTTCGACCCTGTTCTACGGGAGGGCCATCCCGCTGGCTGTTCTGAAACTCGAGGGCACTACTCTGCTTCACCATACTCACTTTTTATCAGCAGACAGCAATCTAGCTTTAAGCAAAAAGTGTGCCAGCGATGCGGGCGTTTCGTTTGTGCGCAAAGTTCGTTTGTCCTTAGGGGGTCTAAGGCGCAGGTAAAAAAAATAGACGTAAATTCTGACGGGCAAATCGACGAATTTTAGACAACTACCTGCAATGTTTTTGTCAGGTTTAAATTTTCTGGCCGAAGTTGCCTTCGGGCATGGTTTTTTTCTGCATGTCTGTTGTAAAATAGCGCCATGAAAATTTATGTATGCATAAAACAGGTTCCTGACACTACCAAAGTTGATATTGATCCTGAAACCATGACGATGAAGCGCGGCGGCGTCGATAGCAAAATCAACCCGTTCGACCTCTTTGCCATTGAAACTGCCGTGCATCTGAAAGAGAAGCATCAGGCAGAAATATGCGCGATAAGCATGGGCCCGCCGCAAACCGAGGCCGCTATTCGCGAGAGCTATATGCTCGGCGTCGATGCAGGCGTGCTGCTCAGTGACCGTAACTTTGCCGGTGCCGATGTTCTCGCTACGGCTTATGCTCTCTCACAGGGAATTTTGTCGCTGGGCATGCCTGACGTGATAATCTGCGGCCGGCAGACGACTGATGGCGACACTGGTCAGGTCGGTCCTGAGATTGCCGAGTTTCTCAATATTCCTCATGTTGCATATGTGCGCAAGATTATAGCATCTGACGACAAGGGCCTGGTCGTCGAAATGGATATGCCGGAAACTGTCGAAATCGTGCGGGTCAGTTTTCCATGCCTGATTACCGTTGAAAAAGGCATTTTTCAGCCAAGACTGCCATCCTTCAAACTCAAGATGGCGACAAAAGAACGTCCGATAAAGCGATTAACCCTTGCTGATCTTCCCGACAGCGACCCCGGCAGATACGGGCTCAAAGGCTCGCCAACTCAGGTCATCAAGGTGTTTCCGCCACAGATATCTTCTGAACGTGTAACCTGGCAGGGTGATCCAGAAGTGCTTGCTGAAAAGATCTATGCCAAACTTAACGAGCTTAAATTCCTATGAGCAACATAAAAATTCTTCCGTTTACTGGCCAGAATATTGCTGAACTGATTGCCTTGTGCCCGTTCAACGCTATCGAAAGAGCTGGTGACAGCGTCGAAATCAATTCCGGTTGCCGCATGTGCCGGATTTGTATCAAGCGGCGGCCCGACATCTTCATGCTTGCAGAGCCCCCGCGCAAGGTCGCGGTCAACAAGCAGGAATGGCAGGGCATAGCAGTCTACGTTGAGCATCTCGATTCTGTAGTGCATCCGGTCAGCTTAGAGTTGATCGGTAAAGCGCGCGAACTTGCCGGCAAGACCGGGCAACAGGTTTTCTGTCTGCTGGTTGGCGATAGGGTTAAAAGCCTGACTGGCCAGCTGCTTGAATATGGTGTTGATAAGGTTTTTGTCTACGATCAGCCAGAGCTTGCCCAGTTCAAAATTGAGCCTTTTACTGCAGTTTTTGAAGATTTTATAAACCGGGTTAAGCCCTCCGGCATACTGGTTGGCGGCACTTCAATCGGTCGCTCACTCGCACCGCGCGTGGCTGCACGCTTCCGCACCGGGTTGACCGCCGACTGTACTATTCTCGATATAAACCCAAACACTGATATAGACCAGATCAGGCCGGCTTATGGCGGCAACATCATGGCGCACATTCACACTCCCCACCACCGCCCGCAGTTTGCAACGGTCAGATACAAGATTTTCAATGCTCCGGAAAAAACTCTGCCGACCGGGCTGGTTGAGCATTGCCAGGTTGATGCTTCGCGGCTGCATTCGGCAATAGAAGTACTCGAAATAAGGCCGAAAGAAAAAGTGCGTTCGATTGAAGATGCCGAAACGATAATCGTTGCCGGCAAAGGCCTCAAAAAAGAAGCAGATCTTCAGATGATATATGATCTTGCTGATGCACTCGATGCCATGACAGCCGGAACCCGGCCGCTGATCGAACAGGGCTGGTTTGACCCGCGACTGCAGATCGGCCTGAGCGGCCGAACGGTCAAGCCAAAACTCATTATTACCTGCGGAGTGTCAGGGTCTGTTCAGTTCGCGGCCGGCATGCAGAGCGCAGAAAACATCATTGCCATCAATAATGACCCGCGTGCCGCTATTTTTGATGTCGCGCATTACGCGGTTATTGGCGACCTGTATCAGGTTATTCCTGCACTGCTCGACAAAATCAAAAGAGGCGGTTCGCTGTCATGAACTATAAACCATTGACTCAGACTGATATTGATTATATTGCCGCGATTTGCGGGCGGGAAAATCTTGTTTGCGGCGGTGAAGTGCATGAAGATTTCAGCCACGACGAACTTGGCGACCTGCATAAATTCCCCGAACTGCTGGTTATGCCTGAGAATGCTCAGCAGGTTTCGAAGATTCTCAAATACGCCAATGAGAACCTGATTGCGGTGACGCCGCGCGGGCAGGGGACAGGCCTGGTTGGCGGCGCTGTTGCCATGCATGGCGGTATAATGATCAGCACGGCCAGGATGAACAGTATAATCGAACTTGATCAGCACAATCTCACGCTGACTGTTGAACCCGGCGTGCTGCTGATGGAAATCGCCGCACATGTCGAACAGCACGATCTTTTTTACCCGCCTGATCCCGGTGAGAAAAGCGCCTCTATCGGCGGAAACATCAACACTAACGCCGGCGGCATGCGTGCCGTCAAATATGGCGTGACCCGCGATTACATACGGGCGCTCGAAGTAGTACTGCCAGATGGCGAAATTACCTGGTTTGGCGGCAAGACGGTGAAAAACAGTTCCGGTTACAGCCTCAAAGATCTCATTGTCGGCTCAGAGGGAACGCTAGGTTTCGTTACCCGGGCAATTCTGCGACTGCTGCCACGTCCCGCCAAGTCTATCAGCCTGCTGGTGCCTTTTCCCAGCCTTGATCTGGCGATCGAGACCGTGCCGCTGATCATTCAATCCAAAGCGGTTCCCACCGCAATCGAATACATGGAGCGCGCGGTAATCGAAAATTCAGAAGATTTTCTTGGCAAAAAATTTCCCGATTCATCGGCCGATGCTTATCTGCTGCTGACCTTTGACGGTCACACCCGCGAAGATATCGAAAAGGATTACGAAAAAGTCGCGCACATCTGCCTTGAGCAGGGCGCTCTCGATATTCTTATTTCGGATACCCAGGAACGCCAGGAATCAATCTGGTCCGCTCGCGGTGCCTTTCTCGAAGCCATCAAGGCCTCGACGACAGAGATGGATGAGTGCGATGTCGTGGTGCCGCGCAACCGGGTGGCCGAGTTTGTAAAGTTTACCAAGCAGATCGAGACTGAAGAATCGATTCGCATTCGCAGTTTTGGCCACGCCGGCGATGGCAATCTTCATGTTTACCTGCTGCGCGACAGCTTGAGCCGCGAAGTTTTTCGTGAGCGTCTGCAGAAAAGCTTCGCGCGCCTTTATCGGCGGGCCGGCGAGCTTGGTGGGCAGGTTTCTGGCGAGCACGGCATTGGTTTTGCCAAACGCCAGTATCTCGAAGAAATTGCCGGAGATGTGCAACTGCGACTGATGCGTCAGATCAAGCAGGCATTCGATCCTAACAATATCCTCAACCCCGGCAAGGTTGTCTGATATATTTAACCTTAAGGGCCTTGGCAGGCTGATTCCGAGGAATTCACCGCTGGCATTCTTCAGGGTATTGACGCGCTGAAAAATAAACAATATAATTGCATGTCATTATCCGATTAGCGCATCAAGCATTTGCGCGATCAATTCTCAGGAAAGAGTCTTATGGGAAAAACCGCCGATATTCATTTTTCAACCGCAGTTGAAGACAGTCAGAATAGATGCTTTACCATACTCTTTTTTCTGCCGGGACTGTCTTTTTTATTGATAGCCGCGCATTTTCTGCGCTGGGGCGAGATGGGGTTGTCTTTGTCCTGCATCTTTATGGTAGGAGCCATGCTCTGGCGTAGATTCTGGATGCGAAATGTGGCGCAAATGTTTCTGCTGCTGGCAGCGTTACGTTGGGTTGCAACTGCGCATTTTCTCGTCAGTATGCGCATCGGTCATGGGCAGCCGTGGTTGCGAATGCTGGCAATCCTGGGTGCAGTAGCAGGCGTTACATTGCTATCGGCGCTGATTATGAGCAGCAGAAGAATCAGGCGCTGGTATGACAATTCTACTCAGTCACAAGCTCCTTTGGCCGCTTTTGTGTTAACCGCTTCGTTGCTTGGTCTGGTGCAGAATTATCTGCCTCTGCCAATGCTGTTGCTCGAAAGATATTGGCCGGGATTTGGCTGGTTGCAGGTTTTGTTAATGTCTTTTTATGCGGCCTGGCTTACTGAAAAGTTTTTATATCCTTCGGTTGCCGCCTGTTTGCGTCCGCGTATCTGGTTGTTATTTTCAGTGGTATTTTTTGCGCAGCTTTTTTTGGGTCTTGCCGGATTTAAAGAAATGCTGATGACCGGAAAATTGCATCTGCCGGTGCCGGCATTGATTATTGCCGGACCTCTTTATCGCGGTCGCGACTTTTTCATGCCAATTCTTTTTGTTGCAACCCTCCTGCTGGTGGGCCCGGCCTGGTGCAGCCATCTTTGCTATTTTGGTGCCTGGGACAGCCTGTCCAGTCGATCCTGCCAGGTCCCGGGACACCTGCCTGCTTATGCTGCAAAGATAAGATTTTTGCTGCTCGTTCTGGTTTCCCTGACAGCGCTGTTGTTGCGATATCTGTATGTTGGCTGGCTTGCGGCGGCAATTTGCGCAGCGCTGTTTGGTCTGGCAGGAATTGCGGTCATGCTCGTGGTGTCGCGGCGAAACGGCGTTATGACTCACTGCGTAAGCTTCTGCCCGGCCGGCCTGCTGGGAAACTGGATTGGTCGCCTGTCGCCATTCCGTATGCGTATCGCTGCCGGTTGCGTCGAGTGCCAGGTGTGCCGGAAAGCCTGTCGCTATAATGCCCTGCATCTAGATGATATAAGGTCGCGGCGCCCTGGTTCTACCTGTACATTGTGCGGCGACTGCATCTCAGCTTGTCATTCCGGACAGATTGGCTATTCTCTGCCTTGGGTATCGTCGCAGTCTGCGCGGACAATCTTTCTTGCGCTCATAATTTCATTGCATGCCATTTTTATGGCAGTAGCCCGTATCTGACAGTATAGTACACCAATTCCACTTATTCCGTTCGTAAATACCTTCGGCAATGTCCGGTAATATGTCTTTATCGTGCTCGTAATCGCACCGGTGTGTCCCGTAATCGCAATCTTTTCGCTGGCAACTACAAAAACGACTCTGGTTGCAAGTCTTTTGCTATGAGCGATTTTATTGTGAATAGTATTGTTTAAACAGGAAATAATTATAAGTTAATAATTGTTGCTCAATATAATTATTGCTTAAGCTTGAATAGCTGCAGATTCAGATCAGGCCGCAATTTAATATCAGGATTAAAAAAATACCGATAATTATGTGCAAAATTGCTTGCATAAACGGGATGATTGCTCTTACACTGAGTAGCTGATTTTTCTAAAGTTTTTCAGGAGGAATGGATGCTTCAGGAATTTAATTATCTGGCACCGAAGTCCAAAAATGAGCTTTATACCCTGCTCAAAAAACATGCGGGTAAGTCAAGAATTCTGGCCGGCGGAACTGATATTCTCGTCGAACTTCATAACCACTGGATCGCACCGGCAAATTTGATTGATATCAAAAAAATAAAGGAATTGCAGGGAATTACCTTCAACGATTCAGAAGGCCTTTCTATCGGAGCAACCACCGTTTGTATCGATCTGATAAACGACAAAAATGTTAAACAATATTATCCTCTTCTAGCTGATGCGGCTGGCCGCATTGGTTCCCCGCAATTGCGCAATCGCGCCACTATCGCCGGCAATCTCTGCACTGCCTCGCCGTGCGCAGATATGGGATGTTCGCTGCTGGCGCTTGGCGCAAGCGTAGAGCTGGGCTCTGCTGACGGCGTGCGGGTAATTCCTCTCAAGGACTTTTTTACCGGGCCCAAAAAGACCCAGATTAAACCTCACGAAGTTTTGCAGCGCATCATAGTGCCCGCCGAAATGGCCGGTGCAAAATACGGAATGCGCAAATTGAAACGCATTAAAGGCCACGATATTGCTCTGGTAAGTGTGGCAATAGCAAGAACCAGCAAAGTTATGCGTGCTGGTATTGGTTCGTGCGCTCCTACTCCAGTTGTTACCGCCGATCTTTCGCCAGACGCAAAGGTTGCCCGGGTAATTTCTGCCGTTGAACAGGTTGTTTCGCCGATCGATGACGTGCGCGCCTCTCGTGATTATCGCCTGTTCATGACCCGGGATTTCGTCGAAAAAATCTACCCGGAACTCTTTTAAACAGGAGCATACACATGAAAATAAAATTGACTGTAAATGGCAAAAAATATGAGCGCAATGCTTCAGAAACTAAAAACCTGTTGCATTTTCTGCGTGAAGATATTGGTCTTACCGGAACCAAAGAAGGCTGTGGAGCTGGTGAATGCGGCGCCTGCACTGTTGTCATGAATGGCAAAACCGTTAATTCATGCTTGATTCTCGCGGTCGAAACCGATGGCTGCGAGATCCAGACGATTGAAGGCGAAGCAAAAGATGGCAAGCTTTCAAAGTTACAGCAGGCATTCCATAAAAATCATGCTGTGCAGTGCGGCTTTTGCACGCCTGGCATGATAATGTCGGCTCGTGCCTTGCTTCAGGCTAATGCAAAGCCAAGTGTTGAACAGATCAAAGAGGCAATCGAAGGCAACTTCTGTCGCTGTACCGGATATCAGCAGATTATCGAAGCGGTTCAGGACGCTTCAGGCCAGCTGAAGAAAAAGGAGGGCCTGACCCGTGCTTGAAAACACACCTCGAAAAGATCGCAAATACGTAGGAAAAGATGTTCCGAGAATTGATTCGATCGAAAAGCTCACTGGTCAGGCTCTTTATACCGCTGATCTTGAGTTTGCCGGCATGCTGCACGGAAAGGTGCTGCGCAGCCCGCACGCCAAGGCCAGAATCAAAAAGATCAACACCACGAAAGCCAGCCGCTTGCCTGGTGTTCATGCGGTTTTAACCGGAAAAGACCTCGACTATCGCGTCGGCCTCTATCTTGTCGACAAATACATTCTCGCCAAAGACACAATAAGGCACTTTGGTGAAGCTGTTGCCGCGGTTGCCGCCGAAACACCGGCGATTGCCCAGCAGGCTGTTGATCTGATCGAGATCGAATACGAAGTCTTGACGCCTTTTCTTGATCCCAGGCAGGTTTTTGACAAAAAGGCTCCGCTGGTTCACCCTGACCTTGGCAAATATGACTTCGTTCAGGCCGTTTTTACACCGGTTCCCGGCACCAATATCGCCAACCACACCAAGCTTCGCAAAGGCGATGTCGAAAAGGGTTTCAAAAAGTCTGATTACATAATTGAACGTGAATACACCAATCCGAACGTGCAGCATGTGCCGATGGAAACCCATATTGCTGTCGGCAAGTGGGATGTGGGCGATAAAATTACGATTCATACCTCAGCCCAGTCGCCATTCACCGTGCGCAACCTGTTTGCGATTGCATTCAAGATTCCGCATTGCAATATCAGAGTTATCACACCATATCTTGGTGGTGGTTTCGGCGGAAAAGCCGGAATTCATCTCGAACCCCTCTGCTGCTGCCTGTCAAAGGTTGCTGGTGGTCGTCCGGTAAGAATTCAGGCGACGCGTGAGGAAGAATTCAGCCTGCTTCCATGCCGTTCGGGGCTTATCTACAACATCAAGACTGGCGTCAAAAAGAATGGCAAGATTGTTGCCCAGAAGATGACCATGTATTGGGATGCCGGTGCTTATGCCGATTACGCGGTTAATGTTACCCGCGCATCTGGTTTTTCTGCATCTGGTCCCTATGAAATTGATAATGCCTGGGTCGATGCTTACACCGTTTACACCAACAAGCCATTTGGCACTGCCTATCGTGGTTTCGGGCATGTTGAGTTCAGCTGGGGCATGGAACGCCACATGAATTATGTCGCCGAACAGATCGGCATGGATCCACTGGATTTCAGACGTCTGAACGCGTTGAAAGCCGGTTCAAAAACCATGACCGGCGAGGTAGTGGTTAAAAACACCGGCAACGTAACCAAATGCATGAACGAGGTTGCTAAATCAATTCATTATGGCCAGTTGACCGCTGCCGAAAAAGCTCGCGAAAAGAAAACCGGCCTTAAAATCGGCAAATCAGTTGTCGCGTTGCAGAAGGCGCCGGCCATGCCGCCTTTCACCGGTACCGTTCTGATTCTCAAGCTTAACGAAGACGGCAGTGTTACTGGCAGTCATTCTCTGACCGACTACGGAATGGGCACTTATACGTCTCTCGCTCAGATCATCGCTGAAGTCCTGCGTTGGCCAATCGAGCGCGTTCGGCTGCCGATCGAAAACGACACCGATCGCGATCCTTATGACTGGCAGACGGTGGCTTCAAAGGGACTGCTGCTTTCAGGTAATGCTGCGATACTGGCGGCAAAAGATCTGCTCGACAAGTGTTACGACGTGGCCGCGCAGGTTCTGCGTGCGCAGAAATGCGATCTCGACCACGATGCTGACAAGGTTTTCGTAAAACATCACCCGAAAAGCCATGTGACCTATAAACAGATGGCAGTTGGCTACGCTTACCCTGATGGCAACGCCATCTGTGGTCCAATTGTTGGTATTGGTCGCTATATTGCTCAGGGTTTGAGCAATCTTAATAAAGAAACCGGGCAGGGCAACCCGGCTCTCGACTGGACATACGGCGCTCATGGGCTGATCGTCGAAGTCGATCCGAAAACTGGCGAATATAATTTGATCAAGGTTGCTTCGGCCTATGACGTTGGTTGCGTAATCAACGAATCTTCTGTGCGCGGTCAGGCTATTGGCGGCATGCTGCAGGGACTTGGCACCGCCATGTGCGAAGGCTACATCTACAATGACAAAGGTCAGTTGTTGAATCCTTCGTTCACCGACAACAAGATTCCTACCAGCCTTGATATTCCTGAGGAAATCGACTGCATAGCGATCGAGACGCCGCAGATAGACGGGCCATTTGGCGCTCGTGGCGTTGGCGAACATTCAATGATCGCTGTCTGTGGCGCACTCGGCAATGCTATCGAAAAGGCCGTTGGCGCAGTGCTGACTCATATGCCGATCCGTCAGGAAGACGTCTGGCGCGCTATTCACCACAAAAAGACCACTGGCAAAGTCACCCGACCACAGTCTGGCAAAGATGAAAGAATAGTGAGCGCTGATTCTGCTCCCAAAAAGCGTGGTCGCCCGCGCAAAGTTGTCGTTGCTTCAGAAGTTGTTGCGCCGAGAAAAGTTGGTCGCCCGAAAAAAATCGCTGGCGCTGTAATTGAGGTGCCACGAAAAGTTGGCCGGCCGCCGAAAGCTGGCCAGGTCGCTGTTGCCGCTTCCCCTAAAAAGCGTGGCCGACCGCCTAAGGCAGGCAGTGCCGTTGCTGCAGTCACTCCAAAGAAGCTTGGCAGACCGCCCAAAGCAGGCAAGACAGCTGTTGTAACTGCTCCCAAAAAACGTGGTCGCCCGCCAAAATCGGCTGGTGTTGCCGCAAAAGCAGTCTCTGAAAAAGCAGCTCCAAAGAAGCTTGGTAGACCGCCCAAAGCAGTCAAGACAGCTGCTGAAACTGCTCCCAAAAAACGTGGTCGCCCGCCAAAATCGGCTGGTGTTGCCGCAAAAGCAGTCTCAGAAAAAGCCGTTGCCAAAAAACTTGGTAGACCGCCCAAAGCAGGCAAAACAGCTGCTGTAGCTGCTCCCAAAAAACGTGGTCGCCCGGCAAAATCGGCTGCTGCAGCTCCCAAAGCCGCCTCTGAAAAAGCCGTTGCCAAAAAACTTGGCAGACCGCCAAAAGCAGGCAAGACAGCCGCTGCAACTGCTCTCAAAAAACGTGGTCGCCCGCCCAAGTCGGCAAAACCTGGCGAAATTCTGACTCAAAAAGAAGCACTAACTGTTTTGCCGGTTGAACCGGTTTCGGTAATCGAGCCAGCTCCCGAAATAGTGTCGGCTCCAACAGTAATTATCCCAGCCGAGCCTGAGGATAACAGCTGATAAAGGTTCTCTAACAAACAAAGCCCGTCGCTGCCCCGCTGGTAGCGACGGGCTTTTCATCTGTGTCTGTAGTCATTCTGAAGTAGCAACTACAGCAATTCTCGGTCAAAAAGTCCACATTCTTTTCATCATGCTCAGCAAGGCTAAGTAGTATCGGCATCAAGCCGTCCTGCGCGCAGTCACAAAACATCATGATTCTGGTTTGGCTTCTGCATGGGAATTGCTGAGCAACATAAAGTGCGCTGGCAATTTGCCGGCAGATAAGTTATTAATAAGCAATGCGAGTTCTGGCGAAAATATATGTGGTTGTTTTGGCTCTGGCAATTTTGCTGGCAATCTCTGCGCGTACAGGCCGGTTTTTCGGCTACGACCTGACTGGTAGCAAGGCTGGCAGCGAAAAGAGTCTCGCTTTTGCTATAAGCGACGCCCGGCTTTATCTGCCCGAAGCTGCTTCATTTCTTGTTCTCAGCGACGATGAAGCCGAGGTTCTTGATAAAGATGGGCTAAGAGTGGGCCGGGTGCTTCATACTCAGCCGCAAGCACGTCACATAATTGGCTATGGGGCATGGTTGCCCATCGTCATTGTCTTTGACCGCGCCGGCAAGATAGTCGGGCTGGTTCTGCAACCGCACCAGGAAACTCCTGATTTTGTCGAGAGAATCACCAGTGAAGGCTTTTTCAAAAGCTGGAACGGACTTTCAGCAAACGAAGCGGTTTTACACAACGTTGACGCAGTTTCGCGCGCTACCCTCACTACCCGTGCCGTTATCGACAGCGTAAGATTGCGATTGGCAAACCATTCAGCTCTCGATCTGCAACGCAAAAACGTCGACTATACCGAGGTGGCAAAAACAGCTGCGGGAGTGCTTTTTATAATGCTGTCGTTGCTTGCCTGTTTTAACCGTTTGGGGTTGGGCAAATACCGAACATGGTTATTGCTGGCATCTGTTCTGGTTCCAGGATTCGTTCTGGGCCGGTTTGTTTCTATTGAGTTGATAATGTCATGGGTCGCGAACGGGATTCCTTACCAGACGCATATTTTTATGGTTTCTCTTTTTGTGTTGGCTTTTGGCTTGCCATTTTTTTGCGGCCGCACCTGGTATTGCACCTGGTATTGCCCCTATGGAGCAGCTCAAGAGCTTGTTGGCAAACTGTGCAGTCGCAAGATTGACGGTGGCGAGCAATTCTCGGAGGCTGTTAAGCGCTTGCGGCCAGTTTTGCTGACTATTGTGGTGTTTTTTCTGCTGACCGGTTTTCCGGTGAATCTTAGCATGGTCGAACCCTTTTCTGCTTTTATGCTGAATTCTGCAGCAGATCTGGTAATCGCCATTGCTTTACTGTTTCTGGTTTTGTCTCTGTTCATGCGGCGTCCATGGTGCAGCTGCTTTTGCCCGAGTGGCGTCATTGTCGAAACTCTGCGCTTTCCACAAGTGTTTATGGAAAAGCGTGAATTACAACCGGAGGATGGAAAGATGAAATTTGTTGAAGTTATAAATTTGTTACTGGTTATCGTGATCATAATTCAGGTGTTTTCGTCGTCACGCATGGTGCAGTCGCAGACTACGCCAGTTGCTCAAAACGCCAGTATGGTCGCCAGTTCAGCGCCGCCGGCGGCAGCAGCGACACCTGCCGCGACCACGGAAAACCCGGTTTTGCACAATATTCATCAGCGCAAGAGTGTGCGCAGTTATACCAGTCAGGAAGTCAGCCAGGAACAGCTGGTTGCCATGGTAAAAGCAGGTATGGCAGCGCCAACAGCTCGCAATCGCCAGCCGTGGCAGTTCGTGGTTCTTCATGATAAAGCGATCATGACCAGTCTCGCTGAAAAACTTCCCTACGCAAAAATGCTTGCCAGCGCGGCAGCTGCTATAGTTGTCTGCGGCGACCTTGAGATCGCCAAAGCAGGCAACAGTGAGGACATGTGGATGCTCGACTGCTCAGCCGCAACTCAGAACATTCTGCTTGCAGCAGAAAGCATGGGCCTGGGAGCGGTCTGGACAGCATGCTATCCTTATGCAGATCGTATGCAGGTTACCTCGCAGGCGATCGGTTTGCCCGAGCACATACTGCCGCTTTGCGTTATTCCACTTGGCTACCCGACCGGGATTGATAAGCCCAAAGACAAATGGAAGCCAGAACGTCTGCATTGGAACAGCTGGCAGGCGCCGAAAGAATAGTTTCTGACTTCTCACACGTGGCGACCTGTCGGTTCGATAAATATACTGATATTGGCTGCTCTGATGTGATAGAATGCGCGTATAGAATATACTTTATGCTTTTACAGATACTGGGAGATAATTTCGTATGCTATTTAAAGTTGAGAATGTCGAAAGCAGTCAGGTTGTAAAGGTGACCGACAGTATTTTTTTTGATGCTGTGCAGGAGTTTGATCAAGCTGTTCAGCAGGCTGAAGAATCTGGCAGCAAAAAGGTTATCATTGATCTTACCGGCGTTGAGATGATCTGCAGTTCGGCTATCACCACCATCGTTAAACACCACATGAGCCTGAAAAATAAAGGTGCCCGGCTGGTCGTTGCCGGTTGCAATCAGACTATGCTGCGAATTGTACAGCTTCTTGGCTTGAACAAGCTGATGTCATTCGCTGACGATCTGCAGACAGCTATAAAGCTGTGAATGAGGAGATGTTATGCTGGCTATAAAAGATCTTTCTCAGGCAGACAAAGATGTTATTTTCAAGAATATGTCGCGCAAAAGCTTTGATAGAAATGAAGTCATCTATCAGGAAGGCTATTTGTGCAAAAGCATGTATTTCGTTGAAATGGGCTCGGTAAAGCTCGTTTCGCGCAAGGCAAAGGATGGCCGCGATGACGTTATTCTTGGTGCGGTAAAAGCCGGCGGCTATTGTGGAGAAATCGCCATGCTGCGCGAAGATTCTCTATACGAGGATACCGCCGTGACAATGGAACCTGCAACTTTGTATGAGCTCAACCACGAAGGAATGCAGCGAATTATGGCTGACTCGATGACAGCCGGTACGAAGCTGCTGCTCGGCATCAGTCGAAGTATTCGCGAGGCGATTGCCATGCCGCAGACACCCGAAATGGCACGAATAATATCGATTGTTTCGCCAAAAGACGGTCAGGGCAGAACTACCGTTGCAACCCATGTTGCCAGATATCTTGCCGGCGCCGGCAAGAAAACTATTCTTATTGATTGTGACATGCAGTTTGGCGATGCCAGTGTTCATCTTGGACTGATGTCGCAGCCGCACATGGCAAGACTTGTTCAAAATGAAGAACGCCTGGTTTTTGATGCGATTAAAAGGTATTTTCAAAATATGGCGGGCGTTCAGTTTCTGGCGTCGCCTAATCAGCCTCAGGAAGCAGAGTTTGTGTCGCGTTCGAACCTTAACCAGGTCGTGCTTGAATGCGCGCGGAACTGTGATTACCTGATTCTTGATGTGCCAAGCCACATAGACGAACTCTCAATACTGCTCTGGGACCTTTCAGATCAGATGGTGTTTGTTGCCGAGGGTAACATCTCATCACTGACCAGACTCAAGAGAATGATGCTGGCCTTATCGCGGCTTAACTACCCGGTAGAAAAATATCTTGGAGTCGCAAATTTTTATACCGATGCTCATGCTGAGTATCTAGAGAATCTGCAGACGATAATTCCCTGTAAGTGGCAAACAGTTGCCAAAGCCGAGGCAGTGTTTTCCGAAGCGCTTCTCAGAGGAGTTCCTGTCTGGCACGTTAACCCGCAGAGTCCAGCCGTAAAGGGTCTGGAGCAGCTGTGCCAGCGGATACTAGGTAATACCTCGCAGACCCAGGAAAAGGGGGGCGTATTTAACCGGATCAAGTCGTGGTTTGCCGTTAGCGCCTCTGCCTGAGTCAGTGCGCTTTTTTATATAGATGTCTGGTAACGCAGGTTAGGGCGTAAAATAAATGAAAGAATTTTTTCTAAGTAATAACAAGGTTGACTGTGAACAGTCTGTTCATCTGGGTTCTGGAGTATGGTGGGTAGGATTTCAGGATGAGGCAAGTGGTCTGCATTGCAACCCGTATCTGATAATTGACGGTGATGAGGCTGTCGTTATCGATGGTGGCAGCCGCCCGGATTTTCCGGTAGTTATGATGAAGATACTTGAAACCGGCTTGAATCCTGCCAATATCATCGCGCTTATTTACGATCATTATGATCCAGATCTTTGTGGCAGCATTCCAAATTTTGAAGAAATGATCAACAAGCCCGATCTCAAGCTTATATCAAGCGGCTTCAGCCACACGTTTATCCGGCATTACGGTGCTTCTTCACAATTTGCCCGCATTGCCGACCTGAACTTTCATTTCAAATTCAGCAGTGGCAGGACTCTCGAATTCATTACCACACCGTATTGTCATAGCCGCGGCAGTTTTGTCGTGTATGACACCAGGAGCAAGATTCTGTTTTCTGGTGATCTTTTTGGGACTTACGACAAAGACTGGTCGCTTTTCTACTCTTTTCCCGATGGTTGTGGCGTCCAGGAGCCCTGCCTGATATGTGCAGCCAAAGCAGCTAATTGCCGTTTGAAGAGCTATAAAGATTTTCATCGAATTACTATGCCTTCGTCGCGAGCACTGCGTTATGGCCTGGCTAAGATTAAAGACACGCCATATGAGATGGTGGCATCTCAACATGGCAGCATTCTTGACCGCCGCAGCGCGTTGATGTTGGCCGAGAAACTGGCGCAATTAGATGATATCGGTATAGACAATCTTATGCCAGAAGAGAGGTAGTTTCTGATGCGTAAGAAGCCATTTCCCAGTGAACTGATCAGACCAGACCGCTATCTGCTGAATCAGGACAGCATGATACGCCAGCAGATGCTCGAAATGTGGGCTGAGCTGAGCGACCTCCGGCACGAAAAAGAACTGCTTAAACGACTGGTTTTGCGCTATGCCGATGCCGAAAAGCGCATAAGGAATCTGCATGAGCAGTTGCGCGATGAGCTGTTAGCCGCAGCATCAATTCAGCAGACACTTCTGCCTGGCAGCCTTCCTGAGTCGACATTTATGGAGGCGGCCTGGAAGTTTCAGCCCTGCGACGAGGTTGGCGGCGATATTGTTGGTCTGCAGGCTCTTGATGATGAGCGCTGGGGATGCTATGTGCTCGATGTTGCCGGGCATGGGCCTCGTGCTGCAATGATTACCGTTTCGGTCGCTCAGTATCTAAAACCCTCTTCGGGCATCGATCTTTTCAGCCCGGCAAAAGTTCTTGATGCTCTCGAAATGGAGTTTCCTTTTACCAGGTTTGGCAGTTTTTTTACGATAATTTACGGAGTGGTAGACCTTAAACAGCAGAGTTTTACTTTCTGCAATGCCGGTCATCCTTTTCCTTTGCTGACTCAGCATGGTTCAGCACCCGAATTTGTCGATCGCCATGATCCGATGCTCGGCCTCGGATTTAATGATAAGCGCGATGAAGTCGTTGTGGACCTGTCTTCTGGCAGCATGCTTCTTTATACTGATGGGTTAACCGAATGCGTGGCACCTGATGGCTCTTTTTATGGCGAAGACAAACTTTTGCAGGAATTTGCAAAGATCTCTTCGCATTCAGCTGAGAAGTCTGCTGATGAGATATTTGCGACCGCCAGATCGTTTGCTTCGGGAACCCGTTTCAAGGATGACTTTACTTTGCTGGTACTTAAGTCACTTGCCCAGCATGTTTAAGACCGTTCTTACCTGTGGCCCGGCATGCGCTTCTGACCTGCTGTTAAAAAAAATGGCGCAGGTTGCTGACGGGTTCAGGCTCAATGTCGCGCATCTCGTGGGCGACAAGCTTTCCGAATGGATGACTCGCCTGCAGGAACTCAGGCAGCAGACTGGTCGCGATTTTTCGATTGTGCTCGATCTGCAGGGGGCAAAGGTAAGAATTGGCTCTTACCCGGCAGTTACTGAGTTACCAGCGCGAGTAGAACTTTTTCTCGGTGAATCTTCTTCGCGCAGTGAGCGCATTCCTGTTCCTGCTGCGAGTGTTTTCGCGCAAACTTCACCTGGTGATGAGCTGTTCTTGAATGATCGCAAGGTCGTATTGCGCGTAGTCAGTAAAGGAAGCGATTATCTGCAGGCCGAGGTGGCGAAGAACGGAGCGTTAAGTTCGGGCAAGGGTATTAACTCGCCTGATCGTGTTTTTGAACTGGCCAGGATAACCGAGGGCGATCTTCGGGCAATCAGGTGCAGCAAAGATTTCGCTAATGTTGCGTATGCTGTTTCTTTTGTTGCAGATGGTCATGAAAGCTCGTTGTTCAGGCCGTTAGTCGCTGATGCAAGGCTGATTGCCAAAATCGAACAACGCCAGGCGATGTTAAATCTCAAGTGCATTGCCGAACAGTTTGATGAATTATGGCTGTGCCGTGGTGACCTGGGCGCTGAGGCAGGGTTAAAAGAACTTGGTCACCTGCAAAGTCTTTTTGTAGCTGCGATTCCGGCTTTACAGCGGCCTGCGCTGATTGCTGGCGAAGTTCTTGGGTCAATGGTTGCTAACGCTTTTCCTTCGCGCGCCGAAGTTGTGCAGCTTTATGATGCAATGCAATCCGGGTTTTCGGGGCTGGTATTGTCTGACGAAACCGCATGTGGCGCTCAGGTGGCGGCCGTAATCGAGTTTCTCGAATACTGGCTGAAATGATTCCGGCTGACAGTAAATTTTGCTACCGGGATGATCTGCGGCAATACCTTGAATTGCCCGTTGAAATACAAGTTTCGCACAGGTTTTCAACTTCATTTGATGCCGAAGTGCCCGGCGGCATATTGCATTTTACCGCGAATCAGCAGGCGCTTACGCCACTTTCGGTGCTGCTTCCGGCAGATATTGTTGCCGAAGTGCCGGCCGGCTGCAAAGTTTTGTTTCAGCCTGAACGTCTGGTTGTCGGCACTTGTGATCTGCTGGTTGCGCCTCTGTTAGAGCGGGTGCTAATGCCGGCGCAAATCGATCACGCGATACTGCAGGGTAATTTGCGGCAGCTGTATAGCAATCTCAAACTTTTCGGGCGATCATCACCGGTGCTCGATATGGTGTTGCAGCGCAAACGTCAGCCTGAGTCATTGTGCGGAGCTGCCGAACTGCTTGTGGCCGGCGAGTCAGATCTGGCAAAGTTCGCCGGATACTTTGGTGTTGGCGAAGGTTTGACGCCTTCATTTGATGATTTTCTCGCGGCGATGCTTCTGGTTGACCGGTCATACGGGTTCAACCAGCTGTCAGTGTCAGAGATTTTTTGTGAGATAGCGGCAGCCAGAACAACCCGGCAGGCCGTGCAACAGTATCGATTCGCTGCACAAGGTCATTTTTCGAGACAGTTTGAGCAGGTTGTAGCGACCTTGACGCAAAGACAGGTCGGAGCTGCGGAGCTGGTAAGGCTGATGGGGTGGGGGCATTCTTCCGGCACCGATATTTTATGCGGCATCTGGTATTATTTTTCGCACCGGGTTAAAATAGGGGTGAAAATTTAAGCTGGAAGGTTAATGCAATGTATTGTCCGATATGTAAGAGCGAGTTCCGCGAAGGTTTTACTGAATGCAGAAACTGCCAGGTCAATCTGGTAGATGATCTTGAGAATATTACCGAACAGGTGACCGACGAAATTAAACTTTGTGTGGCTTGTCAGATCGAAGCTGAGCCAGCTTCTATGCGCTGCCCGGAGTGTGGAATGAAGATGATCAGGGCGGTTCTGCGTGATGATACTTATGTGTTTCTTGAACAGCCGCCCGAAAACGCATCCGATGAAGGTCTCATCCCAGATGTTGCCGGTGAACTGATTAACGAACTTGAATACTACACTGAAATCCCTGATGATGAGGCTGTTGTGCTGATTGAATCAGAAGATATGGCCTTATTGATCAAGGTTCAGGAACTGCTCAACAAAAATGAGATATGCTTTCAGTTCAGGCCGCCCGTTGATGCTCCTGGGGCGCTGGGCAACATATTTGGCGGCGGAAACCTTCTTGACCGCAGTTTTCCCAAGGTCGTTGTCTACGCTGATGACGAGGCAGAGGCGGTAAACCTGATTGCCAAAAGTCCTGAACTCGCGCTTGGCGAGGTCCCGCCCGAACTTCTGGAGTCTGAAGAAGACGAAGATGGCAATGAAGATGGCGAATCAGAAGACTATTGACCTTTGTCGGACCTCTTGCTAGTATTATTTTATAATACTTTAAGTTAGGAATGTAAAAATGAAATTTAAATCTCGTGCATTGCATGCCCTGTTAGCCCTTTTTATTCTCGTTTTCAGCCCGGTTTTTTCAGCCGGTGAAAACCCTGCAGGGTATCTGGAACAGGCATTTCCTGACGGTCTGATCGATGCGGATCAACAGGAATATGCTCTCGAAAGCCTCGAAGGCAAAATTGTTGGTCTGTATTTTTCAGCAAGCTGGTGCCGCGGTTGTGCTGCCTTTTCGCGCATTCTCGTTCCGTTTCGCGATAAACACAGCGACGTATTTGAAGTGGTCATGGTTGGTTTCGACAATAACAGCACCGACATGCACGCTTATATGAAAGATTATGGTATGGCCTGGGCAGCGATACCCTATGACAGCAGCGCTCGCCTGGCTATGAAAGAACATTTTGCCGTTTCCGAAATTCCGCAGATGATTATAGTTACCAGCGAAGGTCGCGTGCTTACCAAAGACGGTTATCAGCAGGTGCAGCTCATGGGCGACGAAGCTCTTGCCCACTGGCAGAAGCTATCTGGTGCTGCTGACAGCGCAGAGTGAGTCTTGCAGTTGCAGCCAACGGTAATTGAGGTCTTGTGCTCGCCGGTTGATTCGCTAGTTCGATATGTTGCTTCGTTGCTTTTTGCCGCGCAATTTCGCATTTGAAGGGCTTTGTCGTTGCTCCCTCAGAGAGGCAACGCCTTTTTGTAAAAAATATTGCCGGCGTCTTTACAAAAACAAAAGTTGGTCAGTGCCATGCCAATAATCTGCCAGTATCGATCAAAGCTCGCCAGCTTCATTTTTCCCATAGTCTTTGTGGCGTTTTTAACCAGCGTTATAGCCGCAGCGTGGCTGGCAATAGGTGGTGGTGGCGATGCCGCTCTAATGCTGCTTTCTGCGCTTACATTCATGGTTGTTATTGCCTGGGTTGGGCTTAATCTCACTGCCAGTTTCGAATTCGAAGTTGAGACTGCGCAAGTTTTGCATTTGATCAGGCTTGGAACCTGGGAAAGACGCACGCGTTTCTGCCGCTTTGACGAAGTGGCTGCGTTTACGGTAAAGGGCATACATAACCGCGCACGAGTTCAGACCTGGTGGGAATACCAGGTCGCCATGCTGCTGAAATCAGGTCGTCTCGTCGGTGTTTCTGAAGCCAGTGTCAAGTCAGTGTTTGACAGCAATCGACTTGCCGAAAGGCTTGCGACAGCCGTCGGCTGCGAATACTTTCCCGGTGAGAACCAGAAAACCGTTCAGGTTGCCATTGCCGGCGCGCACCCGGTATTTGAATACCGCGACTGGAACTGGAGTGATGTCATCAGCGAATTCGGTCTGCCAACAATTGCCTCGCTGATGTTTTTCGGCGCAATCGTAGTTTTTATCGTCGCGCTCGTCGTAATACTGAGTTAGTGAGGATATCTACGACCTTGCTCCTGCGAGAATCCAGTCCTCTGTCACATATAGTTCAAGGGTTCATTGTCATTGCGAGCACAGCGAAGCGGTTTGCCGAAGGCAGCACATTTGCGCGCCATTCCTGTGGCGCAAATGTATAAGGCCGTCCGTGGCCAAAAAGCCAGCTCTGAGCTAATCGCACGAACAATGAGATTGCTTCGTCGCACGCTCCTCGCAATGACGATTTGTAACCAGCAATTCAAATGTGACGGAGGGCCAAGTGACCTCAGACTTTTCGGTAGCCCAGCAGAACATCGGCCAGCTGCCCGGTAGAGCCGTCTTCACGCTCAAAGTTTCCGGTCAGCACCAGTGAATTGCCTTTGATGTCGGCATTAGTGCGCATAAAGTTGAGGTTAAGCGCTTTTATGCCGAGTTCTGGCAGAGTCTGCAGTTCATTTTTATCAATTTTGCCGTCACCGTTCAGGTCGCGGTAGAGCTTGAGTGCCTTGAATATCGGGTCGAGAAAGTTTATCTTGTTGTCACCATTACTGTCATATTTTGCCAGCTCGGCAAAACCGTGTTCAGCGCCGTTCTGGTCGCCAAACAGCTCGCTGCCGTTATCAATGACACCATTGCCGTTACGGTCATAGACAAGCATCGCGGTGTTGCCACGCACCCAGGCCGTGCTGTCGAGCTTGCCATCGGCAGTAATGTCGAAAATCGCACCTTTGCCGGCTTCAGTAAGATTGATGCCTTCACCGGAGAGGTCAAGCACCAGCGGATCAACCTTCTTGATACCGAGTTCTTCGAGGGTTATGCCAATACGGCCTTCGGCGGTAGTTGTCTGCTTGAACTTCAGGTCAAGCTGCATGGTAGTGCGGCTTTCCTGAACTGCAATCATCTGTGCCAGCGTCATCGGCTTGCCGTTCTGCGGTATTTCTACTCCAGTCTGTGCTGTTTCAGACTCCTGAACTGCTGCAGATTGCGCACTGACCCTGGCTTCACTCGAACTTTCGGCGACGTTGGTCTGGGCAAGCTTCATCATCTTTTCGTAGCGGGCTTTGAGAGTCGCATACTCTTTATCGTCCTTGCTGATAATACGCAGCATCAGATCGAGGTCGCGCTCAAGCTTTACGTCGCCGTCAGCCCCTTCCTCAATCCCGCGAGTATTGAAGGTGAGCTTGACTTTCAGTTCGGACTGCACCGATGTCTGCTGCCGGAACTGAGTGATGGTCTGACGCATCTGGTTCATCGGCGAGAGTTCAAGCAGATCATTCTCGATGCTGGATTTTGCCTTGGCGGGCGCTTTGTCTTCTCGCTTGAAAAAGGCGTCGATCGCCTGCGAGAATCGGTTGGTCCGCATGAAGCGTTGTGAAAGGACAGACGCAGCAATAGCCATTGTTACTCCTCCTTGAGTAAATTCACACATCCTTATGTTTTCGAGGGAAAATAAAAACACTTCCCCTTATTCTTATCGGCACGTACCCCCTGAAAAGTTTAGCCTTTTCTGCAAAATGTATAATATTTGCACAGTAAGCTAAGAGTTGAGTTACATGTGATAGAATGGCGTAAATTTTATTGTGGACGGTTGCAGTGAGCGAGCGCGGCGCAAAACAGAACAATTTTGGCGGAGCAGACTGGCTGATGGTGCTGGTTCTGCTGCCGCTATATTTTGCCGTCTGGGGAAGGTTCGGGCAGAAGTTCGCTGCTGCTGCCGGCCTGAGCATAGCAACCGGTTTTTGCTGCTGGTTCTTTCTACTGGTCAGACAGTCAGCTGAAAGCGACCTAAAGGCCGATGAAATACCGTTTTGCTGGTCGCTGTTCTTTTTGTTCCCTTTGTTTTATCCGTTGGGGTTAGCTTTGTGGCTGATTCCTTTTATTCTGATTCTTGCGTATCTGGTTAGTATCAGCAGTTTTGGCGGGTTTCGTCGACATTTTTTTAATCCGGTTGCGGTTGCAGTAATTTTGATGCTGGCGGGTTATAGCTCTACCGCCAGCTTGAGCGCTTCAAAACCTTTGCCATCTGCTGACTCCGGTTATCGCGTCTGGACCGCCGGCGTGCCGCCGACGCGGCCGCTATGGTTTTATTACACGGCTGTGCCAGCTGAAAGGCTGTTGCGGGCAACAGTCGCCGGTGATCTGCCGGCTGTGCCGGGCAGTGTTTTTACTTTGCCCCTGCTGCTGCTGTCAGGTCTGCTGGCGCTGATGTTTGCGCGTCGCCGCATCTGGTGGCTGACGCTGTGTCTTTGTGTTCCGGTTTTTTCGATGCTGGCACAGTATTTGGGCTGGATCGCCCTTTCGCCGCTGCATCCTTTGTTGCTTGGTCTGGTGCCGGCTCTTGTTCTGACCGCAATTGCCGATTATCACACACTACCCGAAGCAGTTGGTGAGCAGATTGTTTCTGCTATGCTGTTTGCAGCTCTGGTGCTGCTGTTCACTGCCAGATCTGAAAACCCGCTGGGCCCGGTATTTGCACTCCTGCTCATGCAGGTTCTCTCGCCATTGCTCTGCGATCTGCTGATGCTGAAAAGGGCGGTGCCGCAGTGAACGCAAAATTTACCGGCTTTGTCAGCGAAGTAAAATTCATGCTTGTCCTGGCCACCGTATGCGCCTTACTGCTGCTGATTACCCGCGCCGGCGTTGGTTCGCGTGCCGACCTCAGTGTGGCCGCCATAATCGCCGCCGGTCAGATATGCGCTCTGGAAATGCCCGAAGAGCCGGCGGCTGCAGTAGCTGCTTTCAATCAATACTTTACTTTGCGCAATCGTGGCCGCATTCAATTGTGGCAGAGAAATGCAAAAGCTGATGTCTGGTTATGTCAGGCGCGTGGAGCCGGAATGTGGGCTGAAATCGCGCTGATGTTCGCCTATGATCGCACGCATCGTCGCATAATCGGCATGCGCGTTCTCGAACAGAATGAAACGGCCGGTCTTGGCGACCGTATCGGTGAAGACACATTTTTTGAGCAGTTCGATGATATGGAAGCCGCATCAGGTGTTGAAATGAAAGCTATCCGGATACGCGCCAACCAGTTTGACGCTGTTTCTGGCGCGACAATAACTTCGCGGGCAGTGGAGACAATTATTAATCGCGCTTTGCGGCAGCTCGACCAGGTGGTATCTGTCGGACAGGCCAGCGCGGAGGTAAGGCCATGAGATACCTTCGCATACTCTGGGAGGGGCTGATTCCGAATAATCCGGTGTTCATTCTTGCGCTGGGCCTGTGTTCAACTCTGGCGGTGACGCTGAAGGTCGAGAACGCCTTTTTCATGGCGGTCATGGTCGGCATCACGACATTATTCAGTTCGGCTATTGTCGCGGCTTTGCGCTATTACATTCCATTTCGCTACCGCTTGCTCTCATACATGCTGATAATTGTAACCGTTGTTATTGCTGTCGAGCAGACTCTGCGCGCGCTTTTTCCTGATGTCGCCAGAGCGCTCGGGCCATACGTCGGCCTGATTGTCACCAACTGCGTGGTTATGGGTCGCCTCGAAGCTTATGCCGCCTCGCATCGCCCTGTTGAAGCCATTTTTGACGCGCTCGGAGTCGCCATGGGTTATGCTATTGTTCTGCTCACAATCGCTGCAATTCGCGAATTTCTTGGCAATGGCACACTGTGGGGCCTGCAGGTAGCGCCTGATTTCTATATTCCGTGTCGGGTCTTTAATTCGCCGCCCGGCGCCTTTATCGTTTTTGCCGCCCTGCTGTTCGCGGTAAACTGGCTCAGAACTCTCGCCAGGAGGGACAGCTGATGGAACCCGCCCTGCAGATACCTCTGCTGACTCTTTTCTTCACTGCCGCTGTCTCAGAGAATGTCGCTCTTTATTACTTTCTTGGCATTTGCCCGCTGATCTCGATCTCGGCCGATCTTAAGGCTTCTTTCAATATGGGTCTGACGGTCAGCATGGTCATGCTGATCACGACCGCTGCGAACTGGGCGGTTTATAATCTTCTGCTGAGGCCTCTGGCGCTCGAATACCTGCAGTTATTGTTTTTTGTTTCAATCATCGCTGCGGTAGTTCAGCTGCTTGAACAGTTTCTCGACAGGTTTTTTCCGTCGATATATGAGGTTTTCGGCATTTTTCTGCCGCTGATTACCGTTAACTGTGCGATTCTAGGTGTCGCAATGTTTGCGGTGCTCCGCGAGTATTCTCTGGTTCAGTCGCTGGTTTTTGCGGCAGGCAGCGGAATTGGCTGGTGGCTGGTTATCTGCATAATTGCCTCTGTGCGCCGCCGTATCGATCTCACAGCTGTTCCGGTTCATCTCGGTAAAACCGGCATCACCATGTTGATTGCTGCTGTCATCGCCCTTGCCTTTTCTGGCATCACTGAGCTGATGAGCGGAGGCCTCTGATGCAGGCGCTACTGGTAATCATTCTGATCAATGCTTTTATTTTTATTCTCTGCGCCCTTGTGGCTTTATCCGGGCAATTCTTGCGTCAGAGCGGTGAAGCCGATCTAACGGTAAACAAAGCTTCAATGCGTCCGGTCAGACGCGGTCAAAGCCTGTTGCCGGCGCTCGCAGAAGCTGACGTCTTTTTGCCGGCCGCCTGTGGTGGCAAGGGGACCTGTGGCCGTTGTGAAGTAAAGGTCATTGCCGGTGGCAGCGCGGTGACACCAATGGAAACAATCCTGCTGTCACCACAGCATCTACAGGCACTTTCGCGGCTTGCCTGTCAGGTGAAGATTCGCCAGAATATCGAAATTGAGGTTGCAGAATCGCTGCTGGTGGCGAAACTGCTGCGGGCACGACTCGAAACTTCACAGAACGTGGCCGAAGACATTAAAACTTTGCAGTTCAGTGTTCAAGGCAATGCTGAGCTTGCTTTCAAGCCTGGTCAATATCTGCAGGTCTTTTATCAAATGCCGTGGGAAAGGGTTCTGCGCGCTTATTCGATTTCGTCGCCGGCCAGCGTGAAAAATGGCTTTTCTCTTGACGTTCAACGGGTTTCTGGCGGTGTGGTCAGCAGTTATTTGCATCAGCTTCAGACAGGCGCAGAGCTGGAAGTCAGCGGGCCATTCGGCGAAATGTTCTTGAGCGACGAGCATGTGCAACGGCCGATAATACTGGTGGCCGGCGGAGTTGGGCTGGCGCCGCTGCGCTCGATTCTCGAACAACTTCGTGAACTTGGTTTTCCGCAGCCGGTATGGCTTTTTCATGGCGCGCGCAGCCGCCGCAACCTTTATTGTGAAGAATATTTTCGCGACCTGGCAGGGAACAATGGTTCATTCAGCTATCTACCGGCGCTTTCTAACCCGTTGCTTGAAGAAGGCTGGGTTGGTAGTCGCGGCATGATTCATGAGCTGCTCGAACAGCAACATTTTACCGATGCTGCCGCTGCGGTCGCCTTTGTCTGCGGCCCCACGCCGATGATGCAGGCGGTAACAAAAGTACTTGTTGCGAAAGGCCTCGCCTCTGATAGAATACTCACCGACCCGTTCGATTTTTCGTGAAATTTTGAAGACAGATTTGGAAAATGACTATCTTTAACAATAGAATATTTTTGTCAGGCCTGCTGTTTGCGTTGGTCGCTCTGGCTTTGCCGGCGCAGGTAAACACTACGACAAGCGCGCATACTTCTGATGAAACAGCGCGCTGTCTCGCCTGTCATGGTCCCCGCCAGATCAAACTTGTTGAAACCTGGGAAAACAGCACACACGCAAAACATGGGGTGGGTTGCTATGAGTGCCATAAGGCTGATCCCAAAGATTCGGCCGCTAAAAATGGTCACTTCAGTTTTTCTGTGCAGTTGCCGGTTTCGCCGCGAACCTGCGCCGAATGCCACCCTGCGCAGTATGAATCTTTTTCTCAGTCCAGCCATGCTGAGGCTTTTGAGACGATTCGAGATGAGCCCATGCGAACCCAGTCGCCAGCTTTGTTCGAGCAGAGCTGTGCCATCTGCCATGGCAACGATCTGCGCATGCAACGCGGTCGCCCGCTTGACAATACCTGGCCGAACCATGGTATCGGCCGCATCAACACTGATGGCAGCCGTGGCAATTGCGCTGCCTGTCACGGTCATCACGATGACTCAATGGCCCGCGCCCGCAGTCCGGAAACCTGTGGAAAATGCCATCGTGGCGATACCGGGCCGGCTTATGAAGCCTGGAAGGCGTCGCGACACGGCAACGACTGGCAGATGACCTCTGCTGCCGTAAATCTCGATAAGTCTGGTTTTAAGCCGGTTAATGAGGCACTTAAGCGCCCCGACTGCTATGTCTGCCATCTGGCGCCTTCAACCGGAACTGCTTCGGCAACTCATAACCCGGGCGAACGTCTGTCGTGGCACCTCGCGGCAACACGCAGCGAGCATCGCGAAGAATGGGGCGACAAGCGCCTGATCATGCAGGAGAGCTGCCGCAACTGCCATGCCAGCACCCAGGTCGACATGTATTATCGCCGTTTTGACGCTGGCGTTCTTGAGTTTAACCGACTTGCCTCTGAAGCAGTGACTCTGACGTCTGCTTCCGACAGCAGATCGCTGGCCGCAATTAAAGCCGCCGCCATGAAGGGCAAAATCGGTGCCGCTATGCTCAGCCCACTGCATGTGCGCGATGGTGCAACAGAACTGCTTGATTACCAGACTCCGTCTGGCAGGTAACTTTTCTCTGCACTGCCTTATACACTATGAAATCCTTTGTCAATTTTAAAGGATAAAGCTCTTTCAGGCTGAATGCTGGTAATAATATGGGTCTGAAGTTCGCGGTTTAGCAATAATTTGTATGCTCAATACTGACAAAAGGCTGGTCTTTTTTCGCAGATAAATTGCCGGGTTTCGGCGTAGCTCTCTTTGATTCCAGACAGGGCCTGTGCTTCCTCAGGCTTCGTTTTGCGAATTTGTGTCTATATTTGCTAACTTTTCAAGACTGGGTTTCAGCTTGCTTTTTGGAATTCTGGTAACTTCCAGGAGCAGGTCATCGCCATCATAGAAAGGTTGATGCGCATCCAGCATCGCTCGCTGAGAGAAGTTGAAAATGCTGTTCCAGTTTTTTTCTTTACTGCCCTCAAGAGTTCTGGCGATTGAAGCCAGTTTTGGATGTGCAAGGTCATATTCACCGTCTTCGCCGGCTGAATGCAAAAAGATTCTGAGAAGCTTGCCATCATCGAGACAGTAATAGGTAATTGCATTGCCCCATTTATCGGTAAAGGCTCGTTTTCCAGGCAGATCAAGATAGGGGCCACGCCATCTGACTGAATAATGGCGCGGTGACATGCCAAGGTATTGCCAATCGTCCTGATTTAATGGAATCTTTGCATTGCAGAAAATGTTTTTGCCGGGCTCGTCCGTTATCATGAGCGACCATGCGCCTGCGTAGGCTTCGGGTCGTGCCGGATCGCTGCCGGTAAATGGTAGGTGACGAAAGTCTGCACTATAAGAAAGTAGCGCTGTCTTCAGGCCGGAAAGCTGCAACTGCACCTGGGCGCGGTGGCTGAGTGTGAGGAGTTCATTTGCTAATGGCTCATACACTGAGGTGGTAACAAAAAATACGGTGATGAGAATAAGGCAATACAGTGATGTGCTTCCTGTCTGCGCCGTAGTTCTCATGTTAATTGCTCCTTGCCGACCTCAACCATTTTCATCTGCAATATAGGCACAAAATTTTCAACGTCAAGGGGCAGTCGTCATGGCAAATTTTACCTGAGCCATCGGGCGCAATTTGAGACACACATGCAGCGACTTGATCTTGTCGCGGTTTTGGCTTAGTCTGTAGGTCGTAGAATAAGATTCAATAGTGATATCGAAACGAAAGTGAGCATGATATGCCCGGAAAAGTAATGAGCGAAGAAAGACTGGTCAGAGTTTTGCGCGAACTATCTGAAATATATTCTCCAACCGGCTTTACGGCTGCGGTGCTCGAATATGTTGCCAAAACCGCAAAAGCGGCTGGAATAAAAAGCAGATACACCAACAAGGGTGCTCTGATCGTTGGCAACCATGATTGCCCTGAAATCGCTGTTGCCGGGCATATCGACACGCTCGGTCTGATGGTGAAACAAATCAGACCTGATGGCAATTTGAGTTTTACCAGGCTTGGCGGGCCAATATTGCAGGCGTTTGAAGGGCGCACCGTGCGGATTTTTACCGAGACCGGCAAAATGTTGTCTGGCACTCTTGTTTTGAATAACCCGGCGGCACATGTTAACAACAAGGCTTCAGAAGCTCCGCGAAGCGACGAAACCATGCATGTCAGACTCGATGCCGAAGTTAGCGACGCAAAAGACACTGAAAAACTTGGAATTCAGGTCGGCGATTTTGTCGCTTTCGACGCGGGTTTTGAATACACCGATACCGGATTTATCAAGAGTCACTTTCTTGATGACAAGGCCGGTTGTGCGACAATGATCGATGCTTTTCTGACACTTGGTGCTGCTGCGCTCAAGAAGATTCCGGTGATGTTTTTCTTTTCGAATTACGAAGAGGTCGGTCATGGTGCCTGCGCCGGCATACCAGATTCGGTTAAGGAATTGCTGGTTGTTGATATGGGTGTGGTTGGCGATGGTGTAACCGGCAATGAAACTTCGGTTTCTATCTGTGTCAAAGACTCGAGCGGACCATACGACTACAACCTGCGCGTGCGGCTGGCTGAGCTGGCGCGCAAGAACAAGCTGCCATACAAGCTTGATGTTTTTCCCTATTATGGCTCTGACGGATCAGCCGCGCTGCGCGCAGGTTACGACCTCAGGGTAGGGCTTATTGGACCTGGCGTATCTGCTTCGCACGGCAACGAACGAACCCACCTCAAGGGCCTCAAAGCCACCCGTGATTTAATTCTGGCTTATCTGAAGCCTTGAGCTGGCGAGCAGTTCTGCGGTCAGGGCCGGCAGGGCAAAACGGTTTTCATGCACATGGAAGCTCTTATAAATAGCGCTTCTAATGTGTAATCACGCTGGTAATAATAAGAGAAACTTGAATGTTTCCCAGGAACCGTCAGTCTTACGAATCCTTGTCATGGCTGCTTGCCTGAGCCGGCAAAAGCTGCTATAAATCATTCATGCAGAAATTAAGCCCGCAGCAGGCTCTCGAAAAATACTGGGGATACGGGACTTTTCGCCCATTGCAGAAACAGGCAGTAGATGCCGTTCTTGCCGGTCGTGACGCGCTTGTTGTCATGCCGACCGGCGGCGGCAAAAGTTTGTGCTACCAGCTGCCGGCTGCCTGCGGCATTGGTCTGGTGCTGGTTATATCGCCGCTGATTGCGCTGATGGATGATCAGGTTGCTGCTGTGAACGAAATGGGTATGAAGGCGGGAGCTTTGCATTCACAGGCAGGTGAGGCTGAGCGCCGACGTGTATTTGCCGAGCTCAACCGGGGAACTCTCAACTTGCTGTATGTCAGCCCTGAGCGCCTGGTTGCCGGAGGAATTCTCGATATTATCAGACCGCATCTTGGGCTTTTTGCGGTTGATGAAGCCCACTGTGTTTCGCACTGGGGGCATGAATTCCGGCCAGAATATCGCCAGCTCGGTCCACTTTTCTCTGAATTTTCGAATATTCCGCGCGTTGCGCTCACGGCGACCGCAACGCCGCAGGTTCAGCAGGATATCAGCAGCCAGCTTGGGCTCCGTGCTCCGGCAGAGCTGATTGGTCACCCTGACCGCCCGAACCTTGTTTATCGCTCGTTTCCGCGTTACGACCAGGGACATCAGGTTCTCGAAGCGATACGCCAGCATCGTGGCGAAGGCGGAATCGTCTACGCTCAGACCCGCAAAGAGGTTGATCGCCTGGTAAAAACGCTGGCGCGCGCCGGCGTTTCATGCGCTTCTTATCACGCCGGCCTCAGTGCCGCCCAGCGCGCAAAAGCTCAGGATGATTTTGTGCATGAACGTCTCGACGTTATTGTTGCGACTATCGCGTTTGGCATGGGCATAGATCGCTCAAACGTGCGTTATGTTATTCACGCCAATACACCACGCTCGATCGAGCACTATCAGCAGGAATCAGGCCGCGCCGGCCGTGATGGCGCCCCGGCCGAATGTGTGCTGTTTTTCTCGGTCGGCGATCTGGTTACTCATAAAATGCTGTCGTTTCGCGAAGAGGGAATTTCGGCGGCGCGCCGCCGGGTTATTGAGCGTCAGCTCAGCGAAATAGGGCGTTATGCCATTTCGCCGGTCTGCCGGCATCGCCTGTTGTCTGAGCACTTCGGCAAGCCATATCCTGCTGACGCTCCGGCGCCGTCCCTGGCGCAGCCTGTTGATTGTGGCGCCTGCGATGTCTGTCTCGGCGAAACCCAGGCCTTGCCGCCAGAAGAAGCGCAGCTCACCGCGCAAAAGATTATCAGCGCGGTTTATCGCACCGAAAGCCGTTTCGGCGCAGTATACGTAACCAAGCTCCTTCTTGGCGCCGAAGATGAGCGCATTATGGCGAACGGTCACGATAATTTGCGTGTGTTCGGCTTGATGAAGGGCACGCCAGAAAAGGCGCTGCGTGCCTGGATCGACCAGCTCATCGTGCAGGGGCACCTTGCAGTGACCGATGGCGAATACCCCCTGTTGCAGGTAACCGCATCGGGCATGAACGTCTGCAAAGGCGCTGAAACGGCTCGTCTCGGTCATCCAGTCATCAGGACGGCAAAAAAGAAGAGTCGCAAAGCAGTCGCAGAGTTGCCTTCTGGCCCTGAAGAAACCATGTTTTCAAACCTGCGTCGGCTACGCCTGCTGATCGCGAGAAAGCTTGCGCTGCCGCCTTACATGATATTTGCAGATTCTGTGCTAATTTCAATGTCGGCGCTCAAACCTGCTGACGCAGATGCTTTACGTCAGATAAAGGGCGTTGGCGATGCCAAGCGCGACCGCTATGGCAAAGCGTTTCTGGCAGTAATTGCCGGCGCCGACCCTGACAATATTGCCGAAGCTTTTTCCTGAAACAGCTTAAATTAGTGCTGTAAGAGCGCGTAGACGCAGGCAGGTTTCAAGCTGAGAACGGCATACCCAAATTATAGGCTGCTGTGACCAACGCAACTGCGAACGCAAAAGCAAAGGCGTGAATGAGGCCAAACAGGGCAAGCTTTTTATTATTCCAGTCTGTTCGCAGGTATGCGGCCAGAACTAAACAAATTGCTGAGCCAATACAGAAAATCCAGGCGCCACCTGCTATTGTGTTCCAGGGCCATGGCTGCGCCCCAGGCCTGTATCCGCGGGCGGCAAAGACAAGGGCATTGGACTGAGACAGACCGGCATGGGCGATTCCCATGCTCAGGAGTATTTGTCCAACTACTATCAGAACCGTGCTGTACCATCGCTGTTTTTTGCTGTCAGACCTGGTCAGTTCAGCAGTCAACCTGCCATAGCTTATGG
This sequence comes from Candidatus Riflebacteria bacterium HGW-Riflebacteria-1, assembly GCA_002839445.1. Taxonomy (GTDB): domain Bacteria; phylum Muiribacteriota; class Ozemobacteria; order Ozemobacterales; family Ozemobacteraceae; genus Rifleibacterium. Next base: position 51,332 of record PGYB01000003.1, on the reverse strand, counting down.
TCATGACCAAAAAAGCCGGGGCAAACAATAAGGAAAGGATTGGAGCGTTTAACAGGCTTCCGCTGGCCACCAGCAACACAAAATGAATGGTCTGCAACATGCTATGCCTCTGTATTATGATCTGAGAATAATTTAGTATAGAATCCCGGCAAACCTTATGCAAGCTCTGGTTTACACCAGGGTTTGTGTGAAAAAGTTGTCTGGACCAGCGCAATCGTTTATGCTATGCGTGAGCAGAAGTTTGCTTGCTGCTGGTAAACAGAGAATTTCTAATGAAAGGACGAGCGGAGTCGCCTGGCCGCTCGCTGGTCGAGAAAGCATGAATACTGTCACGACTGGAAACCGCATCACACGCAGAGCCTCTTTTTTTAAGCTGATTCTGCTGCCATTTTTCCTGATATCGATTTTTGCGCAGTTCTACTCGAATTCATTTCTGATGGCATTTCTGGTCGATAATTCACCTGCGGTGGAGCTTGCACGCAGCAGTGGAACAGGAATGTCTGAAGAAATACTGAAGGTGATTCGTGACGCACGGATGTTCACGAACATAGTGCAGGGTGAAGTAAAGATTACGCAAAGAGATGGCAAGAGCAGTGTTGAGATAAGAGGCGAATTTTGGTCTGCAGGCTTCAAATTGCTGTCGATTCTGCTTCTTTATTTCTGGCTTCGGCCCTTTTTCATCTATGTCAGGGGAGGCGACGAGGCTCTTAAAGCGGCTGCTACCAACAGATACAATAACTTTTATCGTGGCGTCTTCGCTTATTTTCTAATTGCGCAGCTGATCTGGTTTGCTTTTTCAACGTTCCAGAATTGCCTGCCGGAGGATTTAACCAGAGCCGTGATTTATCACCTGGTATGGTGGGTGAGTGAGTGCTATCTGTTTTACCTGTTTCTTGAGCCAACACTTTTTTTGTATGTGAGTGGAATTTTCATCGATCAGAGTCTGAATGCTCCGAGCCGATCAAGCCTGAGTATTTACGGCAAACTTTTGACCATGCTGATTTTTCTGGTGCTGGTGCCGATGGCGATACTGGCAGCCTACATTCATAATGAGTATTTTCTGCTTGCCACTTATCAGAGCACTGCCCTGATTCTTATAACTACTTCGGTAGCCTTTCTGATCGGCAATCTGCAGTTGCTTTATAAGTCCGTGCAGGAACCGATTGACTTTCTCGTCGAAAAGATGCGCAAGCTTGCTGGTGGTGACTTTGACGTGCAGACATCAGTTCTCTTTGACGACGAAATTGGGCGTCTCAAGCAAAATTTTAACCTGATGGTCGGTCAGCTGCGTGAACGCGAAGAGATCAAGGACACCTTCGGCAAATACGTTTCTATCGAGATAGCGAAGCATCTGATCACTAACCGCAAGGTCTCGCTTGGCGGGGAAAATATCGTCGCGACTGTACTTTTTTCGGATATCCGCAATTTCACCTCGATGAGTGAGCGCATGTCGCCAGAAGAAGTGGTAAGCATGCTAAATACGTATTTTTCCTATATCACGGAACCGGTGATGGAACACCGTGGCGTAATCAATAAATTTATCGGTGACGCAGTAATGGCGATATTTACGCCGCATCTTGGTTCGGAAAATCATGTCGAAGACGCTATTCAGGCGGCTCTCGGCATGCGCCGCCGCCTTGCTGATCTCAACGCTTCGGGAAAGCTCAAATTTCCGGTGCAGTTTGGTGTCGGCCTGAATACCGGAGCCTTGATCGCCGGTAATATTGGCACCGAAAAGCGCTTTGAATATACAGTAATCGGCGATACGGTGAATGTTGCATCGCGCATGGAATCATTGTCCAAGCCCCTGGAGCACGACATCATACTTAGTGAATCGACGGCCGAACAGATTCCAGAGGGGTTTGCTGCCGGTCTCGTTCTAGAAAAATCTGACCCGGTGCAGATCAAGGGTAAAAGCCAGCTGGCTTCAGTCTACAAACTCATTGGCTTCTCGCAATGAAGTGAATCCCATTGCCAGGCTGGCACAATTTTATTGCCAGGTGAGTGATAATCTGTAATAAATTCTCTGATAAACTTTTGTCGCAGTTTGCAGTAATATTGGCATTACACAAGCGATAAAGATGCTGCCCGGTGCGTTAAATACACCAGACACGCACAGAAGGAGATAACTGATGAAATCGCGCAAACTGATTTTATGGATTCTTCTGTTTTCGGCCAGTCTGTTAACTTCTGGAGACAGGCTGCTGGCACAGTCTTCTGGTGATGTTTTTGGCGATCAGCCGGTTGTTATATCTGCAGACAGTGCAACCGCTGATGCCAGTAATGGCGCTCCGGTTATTCAGAGCGTATCTGAAGAGGGCTCTGGCAAGGGTAGTCGAACCGGTACGGTCGTGGTTTCGCCCGCTCTCAATGTTCGCTCTGGCCCATGGGGCAACGTTATCGGCTCGCTATACAACGGCAACAAGGTCGAGATTCTCGGCACAAGCGGTGACTGGTATAAAATCAGTTACGGCGGCGGCATTGCCTATGTGCACTCTGACTATGTAGTCGACGGCGGTTCTTCAAACTCGGCAACAGCGCAGAGCACTGCCGGTCGGGTAAATGCCGACCCGGCACTCAATATCCGGACTTCTCCCTGGGGCGCCGTTATTGGCAGCTTCAGCAATGGCACCAATATTACCATTGTCGGTCGCAGCGGCGACTGGTACAAGGTTAATTATGGTGGCAGCATAGCTTATGTTCATTCTGCCTATGTCGCAACCGGCTCTTCGCAGCCAGTTTCGGCTGCTCCAAAAACTACAGCCGGCACCGTCAATGCACAACCGGCACTCAACATCAGAACATCGCCCTGGGGCGCCATTATTGGCAGCTTTAACTATGGCGCGAGTGTTACTATTCTTGGACGCGAAGGCGACTGGTATAAAATCAGCTATAATGGCCAGACTGCTTACTGCCATGCTGATTACATAACCACGGGAACTGCCGGCACTCCTGCGCCGTCTACGCCAACTCCTGCTCCCACAACTGGCGCGGGCGGCAAGACTGTGCTCAACGTGCCGCAGCAGTGCCAGGGCGCGGTCAGCTGCCCGGTGCCGTGGTCGGCCTGTGGCCCGACTTCGCTCGGTATGGCGCTTGCCTACCACAATAAAGGCAGTGCTGGTGCTCTCGCATCTAAACTCTGGTATACGTGCGGCACCACCGGTTCGGCAGGCACTTCGCACGCCGGCATGCTTGCTGGGGCCCGCGCGTATGGCTTTCCCAATGCCAAATGGCATTACAGCGTAGGTCTCTCGTGGGTTAAAGAGCAGATCAAGGCTGGCAAACCGGTTATTGCCAATGTTTATAACCATTATGTCGTAATCACTGGCATAGATGACAACGGCAATATTTATTACAACGACCCGGCTAAATGGTCGGTTCCCCAGGTTAAATCATACGACGCCTTTTCGGCATGGTGGAACGGCGGTGGCAGTTACCACGCTGCCATGACGCTGCAATAAGCTGCGGAGAAGAAAACAATGAAACTGACAAATCTGCTATTGGCAATTCTATTGGTTGTGCCGGCCATATGTGGCGTAGATGCCCTGCTTGCGGCTCCAGTCGCTGGGAACGATGCCGGCGTGTTTGTGCCGGGCCGTTTCATGTCGCTGGCGGGCGCGCCAGATGGCTCTATTTACCTGCTCGAAGATAAGCACCAGATGGTTTGTGTAAAGTCTGACGGCAGTCAGACAACTATCCCGCTGCCGCGCATCATGGAGTCAAAGCCAGCTGACCGCTTATGCGATCTGGCTGTTGATGGTGATTCTGTTGCTTTCTGCGGTTATGCGTTTCCGGTAATTTTTGTGCTCGATCTCAAAAATCCGGCGGAATTCAGCATTGTTCGCGCTTCTGATCAGGAAGCCTCTTCTCTTCACCTGTTGAATGTAAGCCTTGATAAGCAGGGCTGGCGCGTGCGCGATGCAGAAGGCTATGTATTCAGGCTTAAACATGAGCAGCCGCTCAGCCGGATGCCTGAGTTCGCAGCACTTGAAGCCGGTGAAAACAGTGCGGCCATCGTCATGCCGCCTCCGCGCAGTGAAAGCGATCTGACCATGACCGGCCGGGTGCAAAAAGAAGACGGGCGCCTGCTCTGGGTGGCCCCGACACCGGCCGCGCCGCGTAAGGTCATGTCGGTAGATTTCCTGGGTGTCGACCCAGCCGGGCGGCACAATTTTGTGGTCATGACCGCCAGCGGCGAGCTTGATTCTGAATTTACTGTATACGCGGTTCGCCGCGGGCAGGTAGTAGCTTCTGCCAGCATCCCCGGGCCAGCCGGCCTCGAAATGCAGCGATTTTGTCGCCTCGCTCCTGATGGCTCGATAATTTACGCCGAGTCAGCAAATAGAGGCAAAGATGGCATTCTGCTTAAACGCTTGACGCTCGCAGAAAAGAACTGATCAGCTGACGGCAGAAGGCTTTGCAATCGCGACTTTTAGCGGTTTTTTCAGCTTTTCCCACGGGTGGAAAAAGTGATAATAGAGCGTTGCCGAAATCAGGTAACAGGCAAAAGCGATATACAGCGATGTGTCATAGCCATAGTTTTTGATAATGCCGCCCGAAAAGAACATTGCGATTGCCCAGGCCAGGTTCCATGACATGCTTTCGGCAGCAGAGGCGCGCGCGCGGTGACGTTCAGGAACTATCTCCATCGTTGTTTCCTGGCGCATCGGCGTGCACATGTTCATAAAGGCGCCTCTGAAGATAAAGCAGAGAGAGCATAGCCACAACTCGTGCTGCCATGCCATCAGGGCCATAAAAGGCAATGAGCAGAGCTGCGAAATTGTCACTCCCTTGATGAGTCCGACGCGTTTTGCTATGAATGGTGAACTGATTGAGCCGAGAGCGGTGCCGAACTGTCCCATCGCGAAAACCATGCCGATCTGCGGAATAGAGGCGCCAACCCAGTCACGAAAATACAGGTTGAAATATGGAACAATCATGCCGGCGCCAAACCCTATAAGAGCATTGCATAGACTGAAGCGCGCAATCAGCTTCCATGGGCTGCTTCCTGCCGCATTGCCTGAATATGAAGCAGGCTGGGCCGGTGCTGGCTTTTCTGATCTGGCTCTGGCAGACATTCCCTGGGCTGGAAGCAGTGCAATAAATATAAAAAAGACACCAATCCATAACGAGTATTGCAGGCGGTCGGCCTCGATATTGGCCAGTGCCGGGTTCAGATAAGCAAACAGCCTCGGCAGCCAGCCGGCGATAAACCCGGCCAGAATGCTGGTAACCCACATCAGGGTAAAACTCACACTGAAGATGTAGGGGCGCTGTCTTCGGCGGCTGTTTTCCTGGAGATAGGGCTGGACTGAAACCATCATCGCGCCGTTGCCGGTTCCGGCCAATACCACTGCTGCGATCAGGTAGTTCAGCTCGCGTGAACTGGCAAGGGTGGTAAATCCTGCGCCAAGTAGTGTCAGGCCAAGAAGATAAGTAGTGCGCCTGGTTGTCTGATCAGCCAGCCAGCCCATGGGTATCGATGCTATGGCGGCGCAGAGAGATTGAAAAGCCAGCAGACGGCCGATCATTTCTTCAGAAAAGCCGATTGAGCGAAGATACAGGTTGAGCAATACCGCAAACACTCCCATGCCGATGCCAAACAGAGCTTGCGCAGCAAACAGCCTTCGCACCGCTGCGGGGAAGGTTCGCATCATCAGCAACATCTGGTTCATAGTTGGTGACCGGCCTGGTTAACAAGAAAAGCCGCTTTTTGGGCGGTATTTCGCGCTCACCCGATTTTGCTTTACCGCCGCAATAAAGTCAAGAGCGCTCTATTCATCTGTCACACTTTACTGCATTGTTACAAACGTTTTTGCGATGAGCACGGCGACGAAGCGGCTTGCTGAAGGCAACAGCCAGCGGTGGGCCAATCTCTTTGCCAAAGATAAATTGTTAGTCACATGTGAAAAAGGATTAGAGATCACCGAGTTTTTCGCCGCTGGCAATGCTGGCGAGAAGTTCGCAGTCGAGAATATGAATTTTGCTGGCGCTGACTTTAATTGCGCCAGAATCCTGCAGCTTTTTAAAGGTTCGGCTCAGAGTGGCCGGTATAGTGCCGATACGCGAGGCGAGTGCGCTTTTACTCAACTCAAGTTCGACTACGCAGCTGCTGCCAGAATCGCAACCTCTGGCCAGATACTTGGCAAGTCTGGCCGTTACGTCTTTAAGTGAGAGGTCATCGATAAGTTCGACAAACTGACGCAGTCGTCGCGACAGAATGGCCAGCATATTCAAAAAGATTTCGGGCTGCCGGCGCCCCAGTTCAACGAAGCGGTTGCGCGCGAAATAGATCAGCCGTGACTTTTTTACCGCTGTTGCACAGGCTGGATAGGCCGTTCCCTGAAACACTGGGACTTCTCCGACAATTTCGCCAGGCCCGAACTGGTGAATAACCTGTTCGCGCCCGTCGCCGCCGATACGATACACCTTGACCGACCCGGTGCAGATGAGATAAAAGCCGGTGGCTTCCTGGTGCTGCATGAACAGAGTTTCGTCGCTGACAAGGGTGCGCTCGACGGCTATTTCGGCGAGAGCCTCCAGAAAAGCCGGCTTCATTTCGCGCAGAAGTTCGCTTTTGCTGAGGTTTTCAAGTATGTGCTGCTGCATTTTGCCCTCGAAAAAAATATTTTTAATAAGTTTCAGTGTTTTGACTTAAGTCAAAGCTAAACGGTTCGCTTTCGACCATAATAATAATGTAAGAAACGAAAAAAACAAAGGAGCAAAACCGATGGCTACCAGAAAAATCATTACTATAAACGAAGATCTCTGCAACGGTTGCGGAAACTGCATTACCGGATGCGCGGAAGGCGCTCTGCAGCTGGTCGATGGCAAGGCGAAGCTGGTAAAAGAGACTTATTGCGATGGCTTTGGCGACTGCATCGGTACCTGTCCGACGGGTGCTCTCAAAATTGTTGAAAAAGAGGCCGATGAATTCGACTTCGACAGAACGATAGAACATGTTGAAAAAATTCGAGGTGCCGATGGTGTCAATTTCATGCGCGAAGCTCATAAACAGCATGAAGCAAAGCTGCAGACGCCCCGACAGGGCGGTGGATGCCCGGGAACCAGAATGCGCATGATGCAGCCGCCTCAGCAGTCATCGGCAAAAGTGGTTGCCGAGGGCGCCATGCCAGTTGTTATGAAGTCCGAGATTTCGCAGTGGCCTCTTCAGCTGCATCTCCTGCAGCCGCGTGCGCCGTTTTTCGATAATCGCGAGCTGGTTATTCTTTCTACCTGCTCGCCGGTTACCAGCCCAGATGTGCATTGGCGTTACATCAGAGGTCGTGCGGTTGCCATCGCCTGCCCGAAGCTCGATCGCACCGAAGGCTATGTTGAAAAGCTCGCAGAAATCTTTACGTCTAACAATATTCCGCGCGTCATCATACTTCGCATGGAAGTTCCCTGCTGCGGCGGCCTGACGGCAATGGTTAACGCGGCGCTGGAACTTGGAAAGCCGCAGAATATGGTGGTTGATGAAGTGGTTATGAGCCTTGAGGGCGAAATAATCAGAACTAACAGAATTTACTGACAAAACCAGGAGGTATGCTAAAATGACTCAGGTATGGAAAACAGAAGAAGTATTAAACTTTGCAGATTCAGTGACTTTTGCGAGTGGATCAATCGTCAGCAAAACGCTGTTCGATAAACCGGCCGGCAGTCTGACCCTATTTGCGATAGCAGAGGGACAGGGCATAGCGGAACATAAATCGCCGTATGATGCGACTGTGCAGGTTCTTGATGGTGAGGGGGAATTTCAGGTGGCAGCCAATGTCTATAAGGTTAAAGCCGGAGAAGGGCTAATCATGCCCGCCAACGTGCCGCACGCAGTGCTGCCCGGCCAGGGCTTCAAAATGCTGCTGATCATGATCCGCTCCAAGAATGATTGATGCTGTGTCATCAGCAGGATTGCCACGGCGGGCTGGCGCCCTTCTCGCAATGACAGTGAGTTCTAGAGCTTAAGTGTGACTGAGAATTTCAGGTTAACAGACAATAATTTTTTAAAATTTATCAATATTCTAAGGAGAGTCTAAAATGGGTATGTTTTGTTATCAGTGTCAGGAAACAGCGGCGTGCAAGGGTTGTTCGGTTAAAGGTGTGTGCGGCAAACAGCCGGATACCGCAGTTCTGCAGGATCTTCTGGTGTTTCTGCTCAAAGGAATCAGCGAGCTTGGCGAACGTGCTGCCGAAAAGAACATGCTGACGAATGATGTCGGTGAATTCATCTGTGCTTCACTATTCACCACCATCACCAACGCAAATTTTGACAACGACCGCTTCTACGCTCAGATTGATCATGCGATTGAAGTAAGAGAAAACCTCAAGAAAAAGCTCAGTGCTGCCGGCGTAAAAGTTGATGGCCTGTCAGAAGCCACCACATGGAAACCTGCTAACAAGGCTGATTACATTGCCAAAGCCGAAAAAGTTGGCGTTCTCGCTACCGAGAATGAAGATGTCAGGTCGCTGCGAGAACTGCTTATCTACGGCCTTAAAGGCATCGCCGCCTATGCTGATCATGCTTTCGTGCTTGGTTATCGCGATGAAAACATTTTCAAATTCATGGTTAAGGCGCTGGCCTCAACAACAAAGAATCTCAGCGTCGACCAGATGGTCGCCATGGTCATGGAAGCCGGTCAAAATGCCGTAAATACAATGGCACTGCTCGACAAGGCCAACACTTCCACTTACGGCCATCCTGAAATTACCAAGGTTAAAATCGGTGTTGGCAGTCGCCCCGGCATTCTCGTTTCAGGCCACGACCTGAAAGATTTCAAAGAGCTGCTTGAACAGAGCAAAAATGCCGGAATCGACATTTACACGCACAGCGAAATGCTGCCCGCCAATTATTATCCCGAATTCAAGAAATACAGCCACTTTTATGGCAACTATGGCAATGCCTGGTGGAAACAGGATACCGAATTTGCTTCGTTCAATGGCCCGATCCTGATGACCACCAACTGCATCACTCCAGTTAAAGATGCTTATAAAGACAGGTTCTATACCACCGGCAACGCTGGCTACCCAGGTGTTAAGCATGTTGCAGACCGCAAGGAAGGCGGCGCCAAGGATTTCTCAGCAATTATCGAACAGGCCAAAAAATGCCCGGCGCCGACACAGATCGAAACCGGTGAAATCGTTGGTGGATTCGCTCACAACCAGGTTCTGGCTCTCGCTGACAAGGTCGTTGCCGCAGTTAAGAGCGGTGCGATCAAGAGATTTGTGGTAATGGCTGGTTGCGATGGTCGCCACAAGACCCGCCAGTATTTCACCGATGTCGCCGAGAACCTGCCAGAAGGCACCATCATTCTTACTGCTGGCTGTGCCAAGTATCGCTACAACAAGCTGCAGCTTGGTGATATCGGTGGTATTCCTCGTGTTCTTGACGCCGGTCAGTGCAACGACAGCTATTCCCTGGCTGTAATAGCGCTCAAGCTCAAAGAAGTATTCGGTCTCAACGACATCAACGAACTGCCGCTCTCATTCGATATCGCCTGGTATGAACAGAAAGCTGTGGCCGTTCTTCTCGCCCTGTTGTTCCTCGGCGTTAAAAAGATTCGCCTTGGGCCGACGCTGCCAGCCTTCCTGTCTGCCAACGTTGCCAAGGTTCTTGTCGAAAAGTTCGACATCAAACCAACTGGCGAAGTCAAAGAAGACACCGCTGCCATGATGGCCGGCAACTGATGATCTAACCAGTTTCATAGAAACAGCTCAAAACCTGCAGGCCATCTGGTGCCTGCAGGTTTTTTCTTTTGCTGTCTGCGAGAATGTTCTCGTCCTCCGACATTATGAAAGGCGCGATTAAAAATCGCTGCTTAGGGCTGACGCGAGATCAGGAGTGTAACGCTTCGTAAACCATCTTGCTGAGAGTGATGCTGCGAAATGGCTTGTGAATGAATGAGCGCACCCCGGCTGTTTTCATTGGCTCAAGGTCTTCGTCGCGAACAAAACCTGACGAGATGATTACACGCAAGTCCGACTTGATGGCTTTCATGGCGGTAAAACACTCTCTGCCGTTCATTTTCGGCATTACCATGTCGAGGATTACCAGAGCGATCTCTTCTGCCTTTTCCTTGAAAATATCGACTGCCATCAGGCCGTCTTCAGCGAGAATTACCTGGTATCCAAGGTCTTTTAGCATGGCTTCGGTGTTGGTTCGCATTATTTCTTCATCATCGACAACAAGAATCGTTTCGCTGCCACGTAAGGGCGTAGAACTCTCACTTGAAATCTGCTGAGAATCTTCTATTGTCTCGGGCAGGAGAAGGTGAATGCTCGTGCCAGTCCCAACCTCGCTGTAAACATTGATTGCTCCGCCATGCTGCTGGACAATACCGAATACCGCGGCCAGCCCGAGTCCTGTGCCTTTGCCGACCGGCTTGGTCGTAAAGAACGGCTCAAATATGCGCGGCAGAGCCTCTCGAGCAATGCCGCAACCGGTGTCTCTTATTTCGAGTTCGGCATAGGTTCCCGGATTTATTCTGAAAGCCGACGATCTGCAGTAACAGGCATCAAGCTCGACTGTGCGCGTCGAAACAAATATGGTTCCGCCCTCAGGCATTGCCTGTGCAGCGTTGATCAACACATTCAAAAAGGCGCTTTGCAGATGCGAATAATCACCGTTGATCAGCAGCTGTGTTTCTGAAAAATTGGTCTCAATTTTGATGCGTCTGTCGATGGTTCGGCTTAGCAGTTCTATTGCATCGGTAACAGGATGCTGCAGGTCGATTGTCATGTAATTGACCGGCTTTCTACGGGCAAATGACAACAGCTTGGAATTCAAATCAGCGGCCCGCTCTGCGGTGTCGAGAATCATTTTGTGCAGTTTGCGCGCATCCGGGCCGTCTTTTAACCATTGTTCGAGAAGTTCAGCAGCACCGATGATGCCGCCAAGCATGTTGTTAAAGTCGTGTGCCACACCGCCGGCAAGCTGTCCGATGGCATCCATTTTTTGCGATTGCCGCAACTGTTCCTGTACTGCAAATTCTTCGGTGACATCGCGAAAAACCAGAACAACACCAATTACATCGCCGCTGTCGCTTCTTATTGGCGCTCCAGAATCGGCAATCATGTATTCTTTGCCATCCCGGGACAGCAAAATTGTGTGTTTGGAAAGACCCACGATCTCGCCGGTGGCCAGAACGCGGCTGACCGGGCTTTCAATAGGCATTCTGGTGTTGGCATGCACGATCTTGAATACTTCTGGCAAAGGTTGACCAACTGCCTCTTGCGCTTTCCAGCCGGTAAGGCGCTGGGCGACAGGGTTCATTCGTGACACTTTGCCTTGAGTGTCAGTCGCGATTACCGCGTCGCCAATTGATTTCAAGGTGACACGCAAGTTCTCTTCATTCTGCCGCAAGGCTTCTTCAGCGTTGCGTCGCTCAGAAATGTCAACTGATGCCGTTAAAATTGATTTCTGCCCTTTCCAGTCAATTAACTTGCTGGCAAACAGAATATGGTGCTTTCTGCCAAGAATGCTTACCGTCATTTCGCGGTTGCTTACGCCACCTGAGCTGATAATTTCTTCGAGTAATTTTTTAGAGTCATGAAAATCGTTTGAGCTTTCAACAGATGTTGTCGGCCGCCCGATTATCTCTTTGCGCGTTTTGCCGACCATTTCGCAAAAGTGCTGGTTGGCCATAATGTAACAGCCACTGAGATCACTGATAATACAGGGAAAAGGTGTCAGTTCAAAAAGCGTCTCGAAACATTGCAGGCTTTTTATAAGCTTATCCTGGGTTCTTTTCAGCTCACTGACCTCATAAAGTGTTACCAGCATTTTGTCGTCGATAATGCTGGCGCCGATGAGAACTTCGAGGGTCTTGCCGTTTTTGCAGGCTACCGTGAATTCATGTGGCGGTATTACGTTATTGGTTGCCAGCGCCTTGTCTACAGCAAGCAGCCACCTTTGCTTTGTCTGCTCGCGGTACTTGGGGTCTGGGTATGCGCGTGACCACCAGTCATCTATACAGGCTATCTCATCGTTGGTGTAACCGAAAACTTCGGTGAAAGGCTTGTTAATACAGACCTTCTGCGATTGGCTGTCAAGCTCGGCAAGCGGCAATGGCGCGTGCATGAAAAGAGACCGGAACCTGGCTTCGCTTTTGCTCAGTTGCTGCTGCGTTTGCTGCAGACTGGCAATTTTTTCATTAAGGCTGCGTTTGAGAATGACTGAGATTACAGACAGGCACAGTATAAGTAATGCGACAAAGGTGCCTGCAACCTTAAGGCTGCGAATGGCTTCCTGCGACAGCCCGCCATTGGCCTTAAGGGTTATCCATTTATTGTTCACGGCACTTAATTCTTCGGGCGTAATCTTGTCGATGGCTTTTTGAATGGCGCTGAAAAGCAGCGGATATTTTCGGCTGACCGCGATGCGCCATTCAAATATGTAGTCGGTCGTTCCTGCGACTTTGAGGTTGTTAATGCCGTGATGACTGATGTAGTAAGATACTACGGCGAGATTTTCGACAAATGCGTCAGCCTGACCGAACGCCACTGCGCGCAGTCCCTCAGAGACATTTTTTACGATGACCAGAGTTATGCTGCTTTCCTGAAAACCTCTCAGGTAGTCTTCAGTTGCAAATCCAGAAACAACCGCAACCTTTTTCCCGGCAAAATCTTTAATGGCCAATCCTGAACCAAGATTCTGCGGCCCGATAATTACCACCGGTGCACTGGTGTAGGAAGTCGTAAAAAAGGCATATTTTGAGCGTTCGGCATTTTCGATGATAGTCGGCGCAATCGCGCACTCGCCGCTCTGCAACGCAGCCAGATGCTCGTTCCAGTCGCTCGACTTTGCCTTGTTAAAGTTGATGCCGAGTTTTTGCTCTACCAGCGTAATGACGTCGGCGCCCAGCCCAACAAAGCCGTTTTTGTCGTCAGAAAATTCTATTGGCGGGTAACTGTCATTGAACCACAGCGTTATCTTGCCAGGGTTTTCTGTCAGCCAGAGCCTTTCTTCGTCAGTTAAAGTCGAAAGTAATTCGCTGCCTGTGGTCGCAAAATTCAGGCATGGCAAAACCAGCATTAACAGCAATGTAAATGCGACAAAGCCAGCGCAGCGACTGTTGATCCCCACAAAAGTTTTCTTTTTTCGACCCAATCTTCTTACCTGATCTTAATACTTTTCTAATCTGTGAATCTGTAATGGCGCGTCGATGAATTGTTTGTCTGATAATTCTATCAGATTTTATGATAGACACCTATTGAATTTTAGCGCAGGCAAAATGGCTTTTCTGGTCAGATGTCAGCGCGCAGGCCTGTATGGTGGTGGCGGGTTTTCGCAGACAACAACCGGCAGTGGCGGGAAAATGCGCGCGAGATCAATCTGCAGGTCATCGAAAATCGGTATCGCGACCGTTGCCTGGTCGTCAAAAACCAGTGCCGCGCCATACTTGTTCCGTCTGCGGTTAAGGCAATTGTATCACAAAGCCGTGCTCATGATGGTTTTCGCGCAAAAAAGACTCCCGGGCAAACCGGCCCGGGAGTCCGCGAATCAACGTAAATGCGGAGATATTACTCGCTCAGTATGACGCCGGCGACGTAGCCATAATTAGGCTTTACGCTTGCCCATTCAGTGCTCGAATACTCCCAGTGATCGAAATAATCAAAGGCAATTGTTGCCGGGTAGACATCCTTACTGGATATCTTGGTTATCTGCACCATGTCTGCGCCTGGATTGCCCCAGACGAACTGCATTTTGGTTTCGTCGAACGCGTTGTTGTTGTAGCGGTCGATGAATCCATTGAAGCCGACATTACTGAATTCAACTCCCACGGTTCCACGACTGTTTGAGTGTTCGTATGAGGCTCCGATCAGCTTTCGCTCAGTCGGATCTGCATTTATCGAAACCAGAGTGCCATCAATGGGGACAACTGGCCCCATCAGATGTTGTACTTCGCTGTTACTCGTTTCGACGCTGGTTTCAGTTTCTGTTCCATCATTGGCAATCTCTTTGTAATAAGCAGTGCCGTTCATCGGCAGACCGAAGATTACCCGCATGTTTTTCATCTTGCCGATTTTTTCGGCAAATAGATCACCATACCAGCCGGCCTTGGTCTGCCAGCCTTTTTCTGTGTAAGAATCTGGAGTCTTAGCGACGTCGTAGATGATGAGCGCCACATCGGTGGTATTGTAAGCTGCCACGCCCCAGATCAGGGCCTTTTTCATAAAGAATTTGGCCGTGGTTTTGAACCATGAATTCTTGAATTCACGCTCAAGCTTTTTACCAAAGTATTTGGGAGCAAAATCCATGAGAACGTCAAAGCCCATTTTGCCGGTTGAGAAAAGCAGTTCGTCAGCCAGTTTGAGAGCGTCTGCCGATGAGTTAATGCTCGCGGTAGTCGCTTTGGTGATAATCTCTATCAGTCCGGTGCTTGTATTGGCAATCAGTGAATAGCCTTCGCTAAGCTCTTCGTAGCTTGAAGCGCCAGCGCCGATTACCGTTCCGGCCAGTGTCATCAGGCCGTCAAATACAGACAGGCCCTTTTGTTTGTTGAATGTTGTAATAAATTCGCCGGGTCCAATATTGGCTTCTACCTGGATTTTGCGGTCAGGAGGCCAGCTCCAGGAGTAACTGGTATGCGTCGAACGCTCCATCGTGAAATAATTATTGCCTGCTGGGGACTTAACAACCAGGTTGGTCATACCGTTCTTGATTTCGACGGTATAATGGCAGTAAGAGCGGTTGGTAAGCATAACAGCCGAGCTGCTGCGCGCGCCATCGTCTTCGACATACACGGCCTTTCCCTTGTCGACATCGCCAGTTGCTGATCTCAACGATGGGCGGGCAGACAGGCTAAGGTTCATAGCACTGGCGACTGCTTTGGCAATTGATTGTGAACCACGGATGATTGCGTCTCTGAAGAGGGTTTCAGTATCGGGATTCTGCAGCGCGTATTCTACAGATCTGGCCAGGGCAGGGAGATTTGTGTTATTTCGGACTTTTTCTCTCGCTTCCAGAAACTTGTCTGACGACAAACTCCAGAAAACGTTGTCCAGCAGGACAAGAGCTTCAGCTGTTGAGTTTGTGTCAATATACTGATCTTCAGGCACGAAGTTGGGATCTTTAGGATGCCAGATTTTGAGAAGTAATGGCTGAACCTCTTCGCTTCCCGCAAACTGCTTGAAGCCCACTATTACAAGCGCGGGAGTCGCACTGCCGACAATCGAGTTGGTAGTAACGTATCCATCAGCCTCGACTTGATCTATGCTTTCTGTGGTGAGTGAATGAAGACTTCTTCTCGTGACACCGGCGTTTTCAGGCAATCTGACAATAGCTTCAACGGTTAAGCGAATAAGACTTTCGTCGGCTGTGATTGCACTTTTTGACATGCCCTTAACTATGTTATCAAGACTGCGCAAAGGAATATCCTGTTCCGGAATCTCTTCTGGTTTTAGTCTTGTCATCGCGAAAGGTGTTAAGTCGACAGTGCCAACTGTTGTCAGGTCAACTTCGACTGTGCGGCTTGCCAGGCCAGGTTTTTCAAAAGCAAGTGTGATTTTTTCTGGAGGCAAATTTTCAAACTTAAAGTATCCAAAGTCGTTGCTCAATACTGTTTGCCCAAGCGCAGTGACTTTAACACCAATAATAGCTGCCGCATTTTCGCTTGCTGTTCCACCGGTTACATCAATTATCCCGTGCGCATTTTTTGAGTTAACAATCATTGTAACAGGCGTAGTCAGATCAAACGTTGTGCCAATGGTGATAGTGCATTCTGCCGAACCCCGCATAACACTTTCGCCAAAAGGCGTTAATGCAATGATTCTAATTTTGCCGGCAGGAATGTTTTCTAGCAAAAATTTGCCTGCAGCATCTGTGCTAGTCTTAATGTCCGGGTATTGTTCGCAAAAAATATCGACGCCCTGCAGAGGGCCATTTTCAGCTAAAGTGCCTTTAACAGCGCCTGTGTTTGGAAGCGGTACAAGTTGCACTTCAAGCAACGATGCATTGGTGTCAGAAATCTTAATGCTCTTTGTTTGTGCCTCAAACCCGCTTTTTGCAAACTTGACCTGATAGGCGATTGCAATATCTACAAGGTTTTCGATGGTGAACGAGCCATCCACACCTGAGGTAGTTTCTTTACCCCAAACAGAAATAGTGACTCCAGAAACAACTTCTGAGGTCTTGCTGTTAACAATTCGTCCGGCTAATACATGTTTTGCTGCTTTTACTTCAATTGTCGCAGGAATTTCGTAGATTTTTGCGGCTTCGACAGTGATTTCATCGGATTTCATTCTAAAAAGCTGGCCGTCGGGGGTTTTATGTTCGGCGATCAGGTTAACCACGCCGGCCGGAACATTCTCAAGCAAAAACTTACCGGTCGCATCGGCAAGGGTTGTCAGAGAGGGATTTTGTTCGACATATACTTTTATTTCTTCGCTGCCGGCGCCTTGCGCGCGCACGCTGCCACCGCCGATGGCGATCGTGCTATTGACAATCTGCCCGCTTATCGAACCAGTTTCTGCTGAAGGCGTAGGAATTGGAGAGCCGCCTCCACCACCACCGCCGCCACAGCCGGTTGCAATAAGTGCGACGGCGATAGTCAGCATAATAAAAGCTTTTAACATGTGTTTCATCTTGAAAAGTCCTCCAGGATCAGGGTCTTATAATTTTGCGAACTCTATATTCCGCAACAGCATGCTTTTATATTCTATTAAACTCGTTCAGTCTGTCAACATTTAATGCCATTGTCTCAGAAAGACGATGACTACAAGCCACAAGCCACAAGCGGAATGCATAGGGATAAATCAGTGATTCTCCATTTGTTTCCTGAAGAGGGTTCTAGAGGTATTTCGTTTTACTCTTTCATGCATTTTTCCGCAGATTGCACAGATTGTTTTAGGATAACTGCAAAAAAACATATAAAAAACTCCTGAATAATCTGCGATAATCCTTTAATCTGTGGATAACTGAGGCAGAGAACCTGTATAATCCTCATGATTAGTTTGCCTGATAAATAGTCCAAACGAAACATCTCGTAAAGTCCTCATGGATATGCAAATGGAGAATTGCTGAGGGCAAATCATGCTGCTTTTAGTTAAGCGGCACAGGTGATATACTTGTGTGCGAAGCATGGCAGCAAAGGTCGCTGATCTGGAGGGTTTATGGTCGACGAGGGTAACAAGTTGCTTTATAAATCAGAGGGTTCATTCAGAAGCCTCTGGAATTCTTACCGCATCTATGCCGACCGCATCGAGCTTGAATTCAGACTCTTTTTTACCACCATCATCATCAGGCGAAATGATTTTGTGCGCGTCGATATATTCAGGCCGCCGGTATTCAGGACTTCTATGTGCGCCCTGAAGCTAGATTTCGCAGACCTTTGTACGCATGTTGGCATTTTGCGCAACTGTGGCTATTTTAAAGAAATTCGTTTTACACCGTCAGACCCGGCTGAGTTCAAAAACCAGGTCTGCCAATGGGCGCAGATGCAATAATTACGGCAAAAGCTTAAAAATTGCCAAGCTTTAGCTGGCCAATGTTTATAATTGGTATCAGGCTGGAGTAGCTGTCTGTCCAGAGCCGCAAGTTAAGGCTGTTCGCTGGCAGGTCTATCCAACGTTTGTTTTCAACCTTTCTAAGCGGTTCAATTATGTCGCCAGACCTGGTCATAACTACGTATTGGCAGGGCAGGCGCATAGCATTGCTGGTGTCGGTCTTGTCAAATTCGATATCGGTGACCTGCAGAGCTTTAAGGTTGTATGTATCGGCGATTTTTTTCATGACCGGGTAGAGGTCGAGATAGCGGTTTGAAATGTGTGAAACCATGATCCCGCCAGGCTTAAGGCGCGAAAGATAAATTTCAACGGCTTCTGCAGTCAGCAGATGAACCGGGATTGCATCAGAAGAAAAGGCATCGAGAAAAATCATGTCGTAGTAGCCTTCGCTCGCCTCGCTGATTTTAAGGCGGCCATCTCCGCTGATAATTCTGCATTGCTCTGAAAAATCGCTGATAAAGGCAAAGATTGGATTCTCTCCACCGGCGATATCGATGATTTCAGGGTCAATTTCATAGAACGTGAATTCATTGCCGGCCTTGGAATAGGCCGCCATGGCGCCAACGCCCAGCCCTATGATGCCGACTTTCAAGTCTGCTTTCTGCGCCAGCGGCAGCGCAAAGATATCACCGGTCGGACCGGCGCGATGATAGTAGGCCAATGGGTTTTGCCGACGCTCAGGCGTCATATCTTGAGAACCATGACTGGTAGAGCCATGCATAAGTATTCTGATATTTGAGTTTGAACGCGCCAATACGATTTTTTTTCCGAAAAAATTTCTGGTTAGATACAGCAGTTCAGAAGAAGTGCCGGTATCATGCACGAAAAAAGTCAGAAAAATCATCAGTACAGCAGCTGCCAGATTGTATTTGCGGATCCACTTCATGAACAGCATCGGGGACAATATGACAAATACAAGCAGCGTTATTGAAATAGCGTCCTGTCCCTGTTTCAGAATATCCAGCACTGCTGAAAAGCTTTCAGAATTTACATCCTGATAATATCTGGCTCCAATCATGCGAGCTGATTCAGAGTAATTCAATTCTCTGACTACCAGGGCACTGGAAGCGACTAAAAATCCTGTTGTGGCTGAAACGAAAAGAGTAGAGGGTGCCTGCTCATCAGGTGCGGCTTCACTCTGCTTCTTAAGGTAACAGATAAACACGCAGGCAGCGTAAATCATGAGAGGGTATTCGGTGTAAGTTGAAAAGAGTTGCGGTGCAATCAGCGTGTTGAATATACCACCCAGCATTCCACCAACAGAAATCCAGGTGTAGAACGATGTCAGATGTTTCACCGAAGGTTTTGAACTTGCAAGATAGCTGTGACAATAGAGACAGATCGCAAAAAACACCATCAGATGTATCGGCATGGTAAGCGGCAGATACAGGTTGAAGTTAATACCGTAAAAAGCGGTAAATATTAATACAGCGGCGATGGCAAGCTTTTCTCTGAGCCACGATGGCAGGTTGTATTGCGAGAATGCTATTACAAACGTAAGGAGAAAGATCATCAGCGGAATAATCCAGAGCAGCGGCACTGGTGCCAGATCGGTTGTTATAAAGAGGGTGCTCCCCAGAAGCAGGCTGGATGGAATAAATGCCGCAACTACCCATCTGACTATGCTTGAGCGCTCGATTTTGTCTGGCGCTGCTTCGGCACTTTCCACCGGCTGATTATCGCCAATAATGACCTGGCGACGGCATAAAAAGATGAGTATGACCAGTATCAGGTAACCGCCGGCCCAGACCTTCGTCTGGTCAGCGAGATCAATAAATGGTTCAATGAGAAATGGATAAGCCAGCAGTGCGCTGAAACTGCCAATATTGCTGGCAGCGTAAAGAAAAAACGGGTTGCCGGCACGTGTGTGACCGGTGTGCGCGAACCACAACTGCAGCATTGGCGAAAGGGTTGCCAGGATGAAAAATGGTATTCCTGCCGATCTGGCGAGATTTATCAGGAGCCAGAACGTCGGATCTTCAGGAATACTAGTCGAAGCAGAGAATTGAATCGGCAACAAAGATATGGTTGCCAGCATCAGAATAAGCTGCAAGCCCGATTGTTTCTGCACTCCCAGTTTTTTTTGCGAAAAGTGGGTGTAGCTGTAGCCGGCCAGCATAAGGACTTGAAAGAACAGCATGCAGGCGTTCCAGACCGATGAAGATCCACCGGCAAGAGGCAACAAGAGCTTGCCTATGATTGGCTGTACCAGAAAAATCAGAAAAGCCGATAAGAAAATCGTTGTCGAAAATAGAAATACCAATTTGCTGCTCCTGCAGAATTATGCTGACCAGAACGGTTTTAGCACGAAACCGGCAATAATGCAAAAAGGTAAGCCCTTTTGGCTCACCTTTTGCAATCTCAGGCGGTAAAAATGCGCGATGTTGTGTAAACGGCTAAAGATTCATGGTATAGCTGAACATGAGAAAATGGTTGTTGGCGCCAGTGAATTCGCCGACGCCATTCAATGGGATCGTTCCGGCTTTGCCCTTTTCAAGCAGCATGAAGCTGTAGCCGATGTCGAAAACGTATTTGCCTGTTTTGCGCGCTGCGCCAAGAGAAAAGATGTGGCCATCGGTGCCAGGCAATTCGAAGTTTCTGGTTTCATCAGGAATCGGCGAATTGTCGTATACATAGCCACCGCGCAGAGTCCAGTGCTCACAATATTTGTATTCAGCACCAAAGCGGTAAGACAGTGTGTTTTTCCAGTTCTTGGGAGCGGCAAAGCCGCCGTCTGCAGGCTGCCAGGCGTAACGTGGATCAATTTTGAGCTGGTCAAAACGGCTCCACTCTGTTCGCATGATATCGCAGGAAAGCTGCCAGCGCTCGATACTCGAATTGACAAAGCCAACCGTCAAGGTCGATGGCAGCTTAAGCGTGCCTTTCATGTAGGTGTTGCCAGCAGTCGGGTGACTTTCGACGGTGCCGCGCATTTTAACGTCGGCGTTCGAGAGATAGCGAGCGCCGAATTTCCAGTCTTTGCCGGTATTATAATGCCCGGCCAGTACGTAGCCGAGACCCCAGCCATCGGCACGGTATTCTACAAAGTTGTCCCACGCTACAGTTGCCGGCAGGATGATGCCTCTCGACAGGAAGCGCAATTTGAAATCGGCCTTCATGAAGCTCAGCCCGCCAGCTACCGACAACTTGTCGGAAAGCCGGGTTGCCAGCGTTGTATTGAAATATGGCACCTTCAGGTCGGCAGTCGTTGGAACAGCCTTTGATACGAGCATTCCGGGGGGAGCCGCCGCCGGGTCGTTGTAAAGCCCGGAGTCAATAAGTCGCCTGATATCATGATCGTGCCACTTCATGCCGAGCCCAAATGGCGTATAAAAAGAGAAGGCAGCGGTATATTTCTCGTTGATCGGGTGAATAAGATGCGACCCTGGCACAATCTGTGTCTTGTCTTTTACCTTCAGCTTCTGCAGGCCATTTCCAGGTTCGTATTCCCAGTTGATTTTGGCCAGAGAATAGCCTGAATTATATCTGGTCTCTTTAAATTCCATTACGGCGGCCGGGTTATACCATGCGTTCGATACCAGGTCATCGCGCCCGACTGTTGCTGCACCCAGCGCCATGGCATCTGGCGCCGCGGCCTGATAGATTTGAAAGCCGCCGGCAAAAGCCATTGTCGCACCGGCAAAAACAAACAGCGAGATTATTGCGGTCGCTCTCATGCACGCTTTTTTCATCAGACAATTCTTCCTCTTTGCTTAATTTCGAACTAATTTATCACAGCAGATTATTCAAGTCCTCAATTTAATTTTCGCTGCATTGATTTGTACCGATTGCCGCCAGTGTTAACTGTTCAGACTCAATCAAACCCGATAGTTGCTGCCACACAATCAGCCTGAAAAAAGCCGGCCCCACCTGTTGCGGTGGGGCCGGGCGGTAAAAGCGAATCAGTCTTCAGTGTCGAGGTTCTCTGCCTGTAAAGCCGGAGTCCCGCCGGGCTTTGCGGTTTTAAGCTCTGCTTTTGTAATTCTGATGCTGCCAACATTTGTGTTCATCTGTATTTTTGGCGAATCCGCATCAGTAATCGTGTCTTTGAAAGCATTATGTATTTTGCCGATCCTGCTATTAGTAGCCAGTGAGGGTTTGCTGTCTGCGGGCAACTCTGCTCTTATTGCGCCGACTTCTGAGGTGACATTTAATTCTGAACCGGCTTTTAACGCATCTGCCTTAATATTGATCGCTCCGGTTCTGGTTTCTAAATTTACTTTGCTGGCAGAAAAGTTTTCCAGCCGGATAGAACCAACTTCACTGCTGGCAATCAGTTCGTTGCCGACGAAGCTATCAACTCTGATCGCACCGACACTCGTTTTGATCCGTGCTTTTGTCGCGCGCACTCCAGAAAATCTGACTTTGCCAACATTGCTGGTTACATCAAGACTGTCTGCCTGAACCTTTTGCAGGTCTATGCTGCCAACCTGGGATTTTACGGAGATGTCTGGTGAAGATACCGAGTCGAGCCTGACCTTGCCATTCTTCAGGTCAATGTTGACCGGCCCTGAGACTTTGCTGATATCTACGTCGCAGCTGTCGCCGGCGCTTTGTTCGCACGAGATTTTCAGCAGCTGTTGCTCAGGAACTTTTACCAGAAAAGTAATTTCAGGGAAAGGGTAAAGATTCCATGCAGGTTTATCGATGTTTCCGCCAAGTTTGAGCTTGCCGTCGTCGCTTAGTTCACAGAAATAGCCGAGGCTCTGGAGGTTGGCAGCAGCCTGATTCTCGTTTCTGCCACCAACTTTTCTGACGATTTCAACTTTGATTTCGCTGGCCGCAGCGTCGCCAACCAGCTGCACTGATTTTCGGTAAAAAGGCATCTGGCTCCCGGGAAAAGCCAGGTCGATTGCGCGCACATTGCTGGCGGCAAAAACGTGAGAAAGGTTGTCGCTGATTGCATGTTCCCGCAGAGCGCTCGCTGCAATCCAGAAGGCAGAAAGAACGATGAGTCCGCTCACGGCAACGCTCGTTATCAGCTTCCGAGTGTTAATGTTGAGCAGGCTTTTGTTGAAAAAAGTCGAGGTGAAATACTGTGTCAGCAGTGCAAAGAAGCCGAGTCCGGCGACCAGACCCGCCAGGCCAGCCAGATAGCCGGGAACGCCGGTCACAAAGTAGAACCAGAGATCGTTAGACTGCCAGCCGGCAATGCCTATCTCGCTCAATATTTTGAAAAAGCCGGCCGCTGCAACACTGAGCAGCGCTCCACTCAATGGCAGATACAGCACCAGTAACATGAAAATGACAAAAATAATTTTCAAGGCGCTTTGTATTGTGCTGAAAATAGCGCTGGTGCGGGCTGGGGCTGCCTTCTCAGGACAATCGTCGGGGGGCATGATCAGTCCGATAATTATGTAGGCGAAAAAGCCTATTCCTGAAAACAGCATCAAAAAGCGCAGCAATAAAGAAGATACGCCCCAGTATTCTGCGAAGCCGCCACAAACCCCCATTAACCAGCGGTCTTTGCTTGATCGTTTCAGAACCCGGTAGCGCGGAAATGCGTAGTCATGGTGCGCAGTTCTGCTGGTGGTGATTTCTGTCGTTTTTTTACTGCCGGAGTCTTCGCTGGCTGCTGGTTGTGCGTCCAGAGCTTCAATCAGCTCAATTGGAGTGCCAACCGCCAGCAATACTTCGAGCATGATCTGGGCATCGACTGTTTCTACGTGCCTGCGATCGCAGCTTTGCCGCAGGGCGCAGCTGATGTGTTCGTCGAGTGATGAAACAAGATCTTCGTAGACATCTCCCTTTACCGAGCATTTGTCAGCCTGGTTGCATAGTTGTTCAAAGAAGTCGCTGAGGGCTCTCTGCGCTTCACGTGTCATTTCAAAACTTTTCATCGTGTTTTTCATTTGTTGGTCACTCCCATAATTTGATTGAGACTATGGTTGAGCTGAAGCCACTCAGCTTTGAGAACTCTCAGCAGTTCAGTCCCCTGATCGGTTAGAAAATAATACTTTCTCGGCGGTCCTTTGAGCGATTCTTCCCAGCGATATGAAATTGCACCCTCATTCTTAAGCCTGGAAAGAATCGGGTAAACCGTTCCTTCGGCAATTTGAATGTCACCCTCTTTGAGGGTTTCAACGATGTTGTAGCCATATCCCTCGTTTCTGGAAAGAATAGTCAGAATCGCCAGTTCAAGTATGCCTTTGCGCAACTGTTTGGTCTTCTGTTCGAGTCCAAGCTCCATGGTTTGCGATTCCCTTTCGTTTTTTAGATACTAGTTATCTATATCTACCTTGTAACACAAAGTAGCGAGTCTAGTCAAGTAGTTGTTGTGTTGCAAATTCTTGTGAAGATTCAGGAAGTTTTTGCCATGCCGCCTGAGCAATTGGGTCTGCGGCATGTGGAGTTTGAGCTGGACCGATCAGTGATTGATCCGGGCAGCTTCGATTGCGGGAAGATTGTTTTAGTCTTTATTAATAGCCAGAATGTCGCAGTTAAACCGGAAAAGGCAAAGGTGCTGTTTCATAGTAGAATGAAACAGCACCTTTGCTTACGTGTGCCCGTTACTATCAAGACTGTTTTCAGTTAAGAATCAGTTGTTTGTAGCGTTTTGCCTTCCTGACTTAGCGAACAGTCCGCATGATCAGAAGCACTGCACTCATTGGCCAGGGTCAGCGTGATGTTCTACGTAGGTGAATCCGGGTGCTTCTGGCAGGCTGGAGGTTGGCCCGGCAAGAGGCTCTGAGAGAAACTTGAGAACAAATACCCCGGTTACTCCAGCAACTTGTTCGAGATCATTGTTGTTGTCATAGATGTAGGCCTGATACTTGTTGGCCCAGCCGATGTTGCTGGTTGTGCCATTGCCATCTGTAAGAGCTGTCAGAGCATACTTGTAAGTTACGCCATTTCTGATTTTCGCGGGTTCGAGCTGTATAAGCGTGCCGTAAAGTTTTTGATAGCGTTCAAAAATTGGGTCGACTGGTTCAGGGCCTTCCCAGCCGGGTTCGCTGCCGCCTGGTTCTTCGGGATTGTAGCCAGGGTCAAAGCCATATATCGAAGGATCCATCGGTTCGGCAAGAAGCACGGCGAGAGCTTCGACAAACTTGACGCGTGTATCGCCGGTTGGCGGGGTTTGCGCAAATTTGAGCAGAGCAAAGTTCTTGTTGATGCGCTCTATCAGATTGCTTATGAGGCGTTTCTGAAAGTCGGCGATCTCGGCGGGATCGCCGATCTGGATCATCATGGCGTTCAAACGACTGCGAACCGGTTGCACAGTCGTCTGACCATCTTTGCCGGGGTAGGGTAGAATCCAGACGCTGTCGTCATTGAAGTCTACTGGTGGCTGATTGCTGATTGGCCCGAAGTCTTCTGGTCGCGGCATCAGAGCAAAAATAAGCGGTGGCGAGTTCGGTGAACTTTCGAGAAGACCGAGATCTTTAAAAATGATGAAGCGGGCTTTTTCGAATATCATGATTGCCGGGTCGACAAACATAAATTCATCGAGGTTTTCTGGTTTTTCGTCTTTAACCACGTTGTACATGTGCGCGAGTGCGAGGTCAAAAGCTTTAACCAGCTCAGCAATGTTTGACCAGGAAACAAAGAACCTGAGGGTCTGTGCAAGCATTTCCATGCGACTTCTGGCTTCGGTGACCAGTCCCATGCCGTTAAAGTCGGCGATAAAATCTGCGGGAAGATTCATGGTGCCGGTTCGGTCGCCAATGCCCTGAACAAGCTGCAGGTCGATGGTTTCTATTGCCTTTAACGCGTCTGCCGGCAAGCCGAGGGCCTGTGCGCGATTTCGCATCATATCTTCGTAGCGCTCGCGCATTTCGGTCGGGTTGACCATTTCCGGGTATTTAGACATGAATTCTCTGGTGTCGCGTGCCGCTTCATAGGCAAATTCGCGCAGCTGAGCAATTTTGCCGGCCACTTCGCCGCCAAATTGGGTTGAGAGTGTCTGCATTTTTGTTTCGCGATTGACAAATTCGGCTGCCAGTGACTGGAGGTCGGCATTTGAGAGGCCGAACAGCACTTTTGGCGGAAACATTGACATCAGGTCGCCGATGCTTACATCTGAATTGCCTTTTATCGCGGCTTCTTTGATGAATCTTGCCATGCCAGTATCAAGCGGAGTGATCGGCGGTGCCTTGATCTTTTTGTCGCCCGGGTTCATCGGAATTACGCCTTCGATGATTTTGCCATTGTCGAGCATGGCTTTGAGCATGAAGTTGCGGCGGGTGCTGGCTATTGCATCGTAGTCAAAATTGAATTCATAGCTGGCGCTGTTGCCAACTATTTGAGCGACTACCCCACGTTTGAGCGGAACTTCAATGCCGCCGGCAGTAAGGTAACTGAGGCTGATCTCTGCCTTTGTCGGGGCTGCCACCGCTCTCAATGAGTTTGTGTCGGCCGGGTCGGTCACTAAGAGTGAGCCGCTTAATGTTGTTGTTCCTGCTGAGGTGTTGGGTAACTGGCTGCTTCCGCTGCCTCCGCCCCCGCCACAACCCGTCGAAAAAACAAGAACCAGGCCGAGAAAGAACAAACAGAATCTGTTTCTAAATAGAGCCATACTGCCTCCCGCAAAACTTAGCTGTCAGTGTAGAACGCAAACAGTTTAGCATGTTTTTTCTGCTGGTACAATGCCTTGATTTGTCAGTCAGCAATTCTCGGTCAAAATCCACTTTTTAGCGCTTTTCTGGATCCTGCGACTGCGCTTCGCTTCGCGCAGGATGACGCAAAAGAAGCGATGCCTCAATATCATGGTCTCTGTTGATGATGGTTTTACAACTCACCGAGAATTGCTGTTTGTCTGTCGTAACTACTCCAGCGCAAACTCCAGCTTGTATGCGGCTCCTGCGGTAAGGTAAGGAAAATAGCATAATACCTGATGTTTTGAATATTTAATGATTTCGTCTGGTTGCTGCGAATAAGCAGAGGGAGTCGCTTTTGCCGGCAGCACGATCAGAAAGGCCTGGTGCCGGCAGGCCGGCTGTGGCAGATGTGGCAGCACAAATTTCTTGCGGCCATTCGCTTGCATCAGCTGCGAGTCGGCAAGGCGGCAGCAGATGTAGCTGCTTTGCCCGGTGTTCCAGGGCTCAACGAAAGTCAGTGACACAATGCCGCCGCTGACTTTGCCTTGTGTCAGGTAAAATGTCGAAGTGAGAATATTGCCATACTGGTCGACAAATGGCGAGCCCGGCATTTCAGGCAGCCAGAGCTGTGTGTAGAGTTCTTCGCCTTCATAAAGATTAAAGTTGCTGAAAATGGCGTGATGTCTGACCGAGTCATCATCTTGTATGACCAGAACCGATGTGCAGCCATAATTACCAATCGTATAGGCGCGCACGTCGAGAGTATCCATGCAGATTTTATGCGCGTAATGCCTGGCTGCGGCAAACCATTCATGGTGTCCAATTTCTTCTTCTATGCCTTTCAGCCGGTCGGTTTCGATGCGGGCCTTAAGCTGCTGGTTGGTCATGAACGCGACTTCAGGTTTCAATTTTTGCGCCTGGCTGAGGAAGCGGCCAGCTGATTCTGGTTTTTTGAGGAGCTCGGCGAGCCGATAGAGCGAGTAATACGCCATGGCGCGCAGGCCTTCGTCACCAGGAGTGCCGACCGCCTGACGCATTGCCGCGAAGGCTGCGCTGTAGTCGCCGAGCATTGAAAAAACTCGACCGTTGTAAAACTGCAGCAGCACGTTATGCGGGTCTTTGCTCAATGACAGTTTCACTGCCTCTGCTGCTTCGCTGAACCGGCCGCTCAGCAGCAGGGCCTGTATCACCATGATTCGAAGGTTGTGATAATCTGGATATTTTTCGATGCGCTCGTGCAAAACCGCAATTGCACTGTCGAAATCCATGATCGAAAAATAGCACTCGCTTTGCGCAACCGCGACAATATTGTTCTTGCGCGAGAACTTCGCCAGCTCGTTCCCTACAGCGATCGCTTCGGTGTAATTGCCGAGAGTTTCGAGACAGAAAAACAGCGCAAAGTAAAAATCCTGGTCGTCGCTGTAGATCTGCCGCAGTCTGATTGATTGTCGGCGACCTTCTTCGTAATCCCGCAGCAGGAAAATCAGTCGGGTAAGCATGAATTTGCCGGAAGCTTTTTCGTCGCTGCGGCTTATCAGCTCGGCAGATCTCTCGATAAGCGGTTTGAGCTCGGCGCGTTCGCCGATGGTGTTGAGGGCAAAGCACATGAGAAAAAGGGTGTCAGCATTGCCCGGGTCGGTTTCATAGGCTTGTCTAAGATCTTCAATGGCCTCAATTACCGCAAAGCTTACAAAGAACTTCTTGCGGGCGCTGTCGAGAAACTTAAGCGCAACTGCCTTTGGTGAGTCGCTATCACTCGCGGGTGGTTCGAAATCTGAAGTGGCGGCCAGGGCGGGCATCGGGCTGGTGGTTTCACCCGGGGTTTCCCGCAAAAACCAGCCTTTGAGCATTTCTTTGAAGCCGGAAAACCATGTCGGCGCTGAATAATGCTTCTGAAGAGCTTCAGTGAGCTCCTGACTGCTGGCAAATCGGTTGGCCGGGTCGGTTTGCAGGCATTTGAGGATTATCGCGGCGAATTCCTCAGAGACGTGCGGGTTGCTGTCTTTTGGCGATTCAATATCGCCACGACTGATTGCCGATACGATTGCTGCCGGGTCTTCGGCCTTGATCGGGTGACGCATGCAGACAAGCTCATACATGACAACGCCAAGGCAGTAAATGTCGGTGAGTGGGGTCACCTGCGCGCGATTGCCCATCAACTGCTCGGGCGCAGCGTATGAAAGAGTGCCCATGAAATGGTCCTGCCTGGTCAGTTCGCTGTCGCCGTGCTGCTTGACCAGTCCGAAATCTATCAGTTTAAGTCGGCTGTCGCTGTTTATCAATAAATTTGACGCCTTGATGTCGCGATGTATAACCTGTTGCTGGTGAGCAGAAGCAAGAGCTGATGCCGCTGAGGCTATAAGTTTTCGAACTCTGCCAGGATAGTTGGGATCGCTGACCGGGTTGGTCAGGTGATCCTGAAGAAAGTAGGGCGTGCCCGGCGCTGCTTCTTTAATGTAGCCAGAAAGGTGCAGATCGCCTATTGAATGCTTCGCACTGTGAATAAAGTTGCAACGTGCAATGAAATCGCGTATTGACCAGCCTTCGACCAGTTCCATGATGAAATAGGGTTGATCATGGTATTCGCCATAGCTGAAAATCTTGACGATTCCTGGGTGATCGAGTCTGGCGATTGCCGAGGCTTCGCGCAGAAACCGCGTTCGCCCGATACGGTTGTCAGTTGCCTGATGCATGATCTTTATAGCAACGTGGCGGTTCAGGCTTTCGTCAAAAGCCTTATAAACTGAACCCATGCCACCGGCACCGATTTCGCCGATGATTCTGCAACCATTTATAACGGTGCCAGGCGTCGGTGCCTGCCCAGGTAGTGAATTTTCGCTGTTCATAAAATTATCCGCCTGCCAAAAAAATCGCGCGGATGAAAGAACCCGAACCCGGGATGCTTTAATGCTATGTTTGCGGCAAACAGACGGTCTGAGTCTGAATGGTCGTCACCGGGGGCGCCATCTGGCTGAAAGTCTTTGCCGCGTTTCCAGGCCGCGTCTCCAACCATAAAGCTCTGTTGCCAGTCGATCTTACGTTTAACCTGATGCAGCTTTCGCTCAAGGCGCCAGGCCATTTCGGTGTTCGGTTTGCGGTTTTCGTCATATTTTTCGGCGAAATCATAATAACCGAAAACCGCGCCACAAGCGGCGAACTGCGTAATTGTTTCCTGCATGGCATCTTCTACTTCGGCTTCAGAAATGTAGCCGAGGCCTATGCCGGCCTGGTTGGAAACAATCACCAGCAGCCACCCGGCTTCGCTCAGTGCTCTGAGCTTGTCGGCGGCATGCTGGTATATCAGCACATCATGCCGCCCGTGCGGCGAACGCTTCTTGCTGTGCGTCTCGCGCAAAGTGTTGTCAGCGTCGAAGAACGCCACGCACAGTTTTTTTTCAGAACTGTGCGTGGGCAGCACCAGCTCGCGACGCTTTACAGGCAGCATTTATCAGCCAAGCACTTTTTTGACCAGTTCTTCAAACTGGGCGAGATCTGACGCGTGGCTCATTATTGCGCGCTTCCAGAACTCAGTGCCTTCGAGATCGGCTCCAAGCGCCTTTTGTGCAACGTTCTGAGCCATGTCGCTTCCCGAGAGGCACAGGAATTCCTCATACTTTGGCAGGAACGCTGTCCCTTCGCGCTGAAACATTTCGAACAGCCCGCGGCTGAGCAGGTAGCCAAAGGTGTATGGGTAGTTGTAAAAGGTTACGCCGGTGAGGTAAAAGTGCATTTTGGAAGCCCAGAAGAACGGGTTGGCGCCATTCTCTTCGAGTAGTTCGCCAAACTGGTCCTGCATGGCTTCAGTCATCAGCGCTTTAAAGCGTGAAACGCTGACTTCTCCGTTCATGCGCTCTTCATGAAATGCTTTTTCAAAGTTGAATCTGATCGGTATATCGATAAGAAACGCGATGCCGTGGTTGATGGAGCCGGTCAGAACGCTTAGTTTCTGCGCGTCGCTGCTATCGGGGTCTGTCATAATGCCTTCGGCCAGCAATATTTCGGCAAAGGTCGAGGCAGATTCTGCCAGTGTCATCGGGTAACCCTGCTTTGTTGGCCTTAAACCGCGCAACTGGCCGCTGTGAAAGGCATGGCCAATTTCGTGCGCCAGTGTTGATATGTCGTTCAAACTGCCGGCGTAACTCATGAATACGCGCGATTCTTCAGTTAACAGAGAGCCTGTGCAGAAGGCGCCGGGGCGTTTGCCTTCTCTTGGTTCTGATTCAACCCACTTCTTCGCGAGCGCCTCTTTGAAGAAAGCACACAGATCCGGGTAGGCTCTGCCAAACGCTTTGTCTACCATGGTTACGCATTCTTCCCAGGTGTAACGGTTGAGTGAGGGTATCGCCAGTGGTGCTTCGCAGTCATACCAGGCCAGCTTTTCCTGGCGCAGGGCCTTGGCCTTTGCCTTGCCAAGCTTCTGAATGAATGGCCGGCATTCAGCTATCGCCTGAAACATGGCGTCAAGAGTTTTGCGCGAAATACGCGACTGCAGCAGTGATACATCGAGGAAATGCTCAAAGCCGCGGCGGCGATTTAACAGTAATCTGGTGCCAGAAATGGCATTGAGAGCCGAAGCGCAGATGTCTTCGACTTTTTCCCAGGCGAGGTTGCCGTGTGTAAAAGCCGCTTGACGCACTTTTCTGTCTGAATCCTGCATCAATGAGCGGCATTGTGCCATTGGTGTTTTCTCAATCCGGCCATCCGGCCAGTGCATGTCAAAACTCAGCTTGCCGGCGAGGGTGTTATAAAGGCGATCCCAGGAACTGAAGCCGTCAACGCTCAAGTCGGCCGCCAGATTTTCGAGTTCGCTGCTCATGGTTTTCTGGGCATCAGTGCGCAGTTCGGTCAGATGAAAGGTGATGTCGACAAGTTTTTCGCTTTTGCAGAAGGCAGCGAAGTCCTGGTCAGAAGCCTTTTTCAAGCCCATTTTCAGGTTGATATCGATTTTGCTGAATTCGGCGCCGATGCTGTCCAGCTCTGCTGATTCGCGGCCAAATTCTTCGTTGTTGGCATCGGCAGAGTGCAGGCAGCCGACATAAGAACTGTAGTGCGACAGCATTTTGGTCAGCTGCTCGTATTCAAGAAAAAGGTTTTCCCATTTCTCAAGGTTTGTCGCGTCAAGCGTTCCCATGGCTGCGGTTTCGGCCTGCAGTTTGCTGATCTGAGCATTCATCTCGGCCTTGAAACTCTTCATTTCGGGGCTGTTGAAAGCGTTAAAATAAGTTGTGAGATCCCAGACAATACCTTTAACCATTATGTGTTCCTTGCGATTGAATTTGTATTTTTATAGCATGTACGCCACTGCCGGGTCAAAGCCAATGTCAGAATTTGCCGGGAATTTGTCTGCTCGACAATTATGCCGGCGGCAGTTATGTTTATCACATGAGCAGTCTTTCAGCTAAAAAACTTTGGTGGCCTTACGCCGGCTTTCTGGCGGTGCTATTTCATTTATGGCTTGGCTTTTCGCTGCAGAGGGTCGTTTCTTCAATGCTTGCCGAGAAGGCGGATATTTTTCTGGCCTCATTGGCCTCAAGCACTGATCAGACGCTGCAGGCAAGCCACTACCTTGAAGAACGCATTGTGGCCACCTTAAAGTCAATCGCTGACAAAATTGCCTCCGCCTCTCCTGAGCTTCTTACCAACGAATGGCTGGAACAGCTGCGGCAGCAAAATGATTTAAAGGCCATATCAATATATGACGAGCAGGGCCTGGTAAAAATTGCTCACGATTCGTCACTGGTTGGAACTTCCATGCCCGTTGCATACGACTGTCATGATGTTCTTGACGGCAGAAAAAGCGAGCATATCTTTGGCTTCAGCGAAGGTGTTTTTTGCGAGTCCGATGCTTTTGGAATCGCGATGCGACTCAATAATAGTGATGTTTTAAGGCTGTTGACCGGTGTCGATTTTGTTCTGGGATTCGAAAAAAATGTCGGTCTCACTTCTTTGATAGAGAGATTCAGAAAGCATCCCGGTGTTGTTCGTCTCGACCTGGTCGATAATTCTGGCAAATCATTGCTGAGAGAGTCGGCAGCATCTGCGCCCGAAAATGGTTTTGCCGCCTCCCGCACCTTTCTTCTGCATGATGTTCCGCTGGGACGTTTTGAGGTTTCGTTAAGGGATGAGGCCTTGTCTGACCTTCGGTCAACTGGTTTTCTGGCTATTTTTGCGTCATGCTTTTTTGCTTTGTTTGGCTTGCGGCTTGCTGACAACTGGCTGCAGCGCCGTGAAGAAAGGCTTGAAGAAATGCGCCAGAACGCGGAGACACAGCGTCGCATCGATGGGCTGGGGTGCGTGGTAGCCGCTGTTGCTCACGAGGTGCGCAATCCGCTGAATACTCTCGCACTGGCGCTGAACGCTCTCAGAACCGACCTGACCGAAGGCCGTCCTTCTTCTGAGATTGAGCCGCGGCTGGATCTTCTTGAGCAGACCGTAATGCAGGCTAACCAGATGGTAAAGAATCTTCTGCAGACAAGCCGGCCAATTATCCCGCAGTTGTCTGATATTTCTCTGGCTGATAGTCTTGCAGCGATTGCAGAGACGTTTCAAAATACTTTTGCGGGTAGCAAAATCGCTCTCAACGCAGCCAGACCGGCCAATTTCCTGGCCGATCGCGATCTGTTGCAGCGTCTGCTGTGGAACCTGCTGCTCAACGCTCAGCAAGCCGGTGCTGACGAAATCATGATCTACGCCAGACCCGATGATAAGGGCACGATTATTGAAGTCAGCAATAATGGGCCGGCAATCCCGGCTGAGGTTATGGCCAATATTTTTGTGCCCGGCAATACCAGTCGGCCTGAGGGTTCTGGAATGGGTCTGTATAACTGTCAGCGAATCTGCGCAGCCCATAATGGCACAATTCATGTTTCAAACGGCAACGGAAAAACCACATTTGTCATGTTTTTTCCAGCAGATCCACGAGGAAAGGCATTATGATCAAACATTTGTCGATACTTGTAGTTGATGATGACCTTCGCCAGGCTGATCTGCTGGCAGAAGCGGTCACCCGGATGGGGCATCGGACCCGCACCAGTCAGGAGCCTGAACAGGCCCTCGAACTGATGAAAAGTCAGAGTTTTCACCTGGTTATAACTGATTTGCGCATGCCCGGCATGGATGGCCTTTCGTTTTTAAGACAGGTCAAAGAGCTCGATCCTGATGCAGAAGTGCTTCTGGTTACAGCATTTGCTTCGGTCGGTTCTGCCGTTGAAGCGATCAAAATCGGTGCTCTTGATTACTTTGAAAAGCCGGTAAATCTTGCCTGGCTTGAAGCCAAGATAAAGGCGATCGCCGAAAAGGTGACGCTTAAAAATGAGAACAGGCAGTTAAAGGCTGAGCTGGCGCGCGCTGTTCCTCAGGTTAAAATAATCGGGAAGCACCCGGCGTTTCTTGAGGTGCTCGACCAGGCTGGCAAAGCTGCCCGCAGCGATGCATCGGTTCTTATTCAGGGTGAGTCTGGCACCGGTAAAGAGATCCTGGCGAGGTTTCTGCACTCGGCAAGTCAGAGGTCGCGTGCGCCTTTTGTCGCGGTTAACTGCGGAGCGATTCCTGAAAACCTCGTTGAAAGCGAGTTCTTTGGGCATGTTCGCGGCGCTTTTACCGGCGCTGATAAGGCCAGACCCGGTCGGGTCGAGGATGCCGATGGCGGCACACTTTTTCTCGACGAAATCGCCGAGTTGCCGTTATCGCTGCAGCCAAAGCTTTTGCGGGTAATTCAATCGGGAGAATTCTGCAGGGTAGGGGCCAACAAGGTTCAGATAGCCGATATTCGCTGGGTAGCAGCGACAAACCGCGATCTTACCGAAATGGTCAAAAAAGGCAGTTTTCGCGAAGATTTGTTCTATCGACTGGCGGTTATTCCGTTGAAACTGCCGTCATTGCGGAGCAGAATAGAGGATATTCCACTGTTTGTTAGCGCAAAAATGTACAAGATGGCTGCTCAATACGGCGCGCCGGCCAAAGAATTCTCGAAACGTTCTATGCAGGCCCTGCAGGCTTATGCGTGGCCCGGTAATGTGCGTGAACTCGAAAATCTGATTGAGCGTCTGTTTTTTCTGGTTCCAGACCAGATGATCGATTTAAACGATTTACCACAGGAGTTCGGCGATTTTGTCGAGCAGGTTGAAAAAGCAGACCCAAATTCTTTGCAGGAAAAAGTTAACAAACTCGAAAAACAATGCATTTTCGAAGCTCTCAAGGTATCGAACGGAAACCAGTCAGAGGCCGCGCGAGAGCTGGGAATTAACGAACGAACTCTGCGCTATAAAATGAAGAAACTTGGCTTGCCCTCAGCAACATCTTCGGGGTAAAAAAATGTATGGCACTGTTTTTGCTCAGAATTAAGAGTAACTTGCAAAATTTGATTTTATCGAGGTTAGCTCAGAGCTGGCTTTTTGGCCATGGATGGCCAAGCGCCGGTGAGCATCAGGATAGTAGCGAACCGACCAATGACATGTCTGGAAAAAGTTTGTCATTGCGGGCGAAGCGAAGCAATCTCAGAATAATGTTTAAAGTCTAGAACCATGGATAATTACTGGTGAGGAGAAAAAATGCGTCGAGAATTTCTGCAAATAGCGTTCTTACTGATGGTGGCATGCTTTCTGGTAACGGCTGCAGCGAATGCACAGGGCACTGATCTCTTCGCCGATCTTGAAACAGCGGCTGCCAGCACCACTCTTAACTTGAGTTCAAGTCAGAAGTCTTCGGGCAGTTCTTTCTTCAAGAATGAGATCATGACCCAGTTTTCTTTTTCTTCTGACAATAATGGCGGAAAGTCAGAACCCTATCACCGCCATTCATATGGTTTTGAGCTGTTGAAGCGATTTGCCGATGAAGTATCGACAACTTCGAGCTTTAATGTGCAGACTCGTCTGGTATTTCGCAGAAACTACATGCATGTTGGCAACGACATGGAAGGTGAAACCCGCCCTGAATTGTTTCTTGAGTATCACAATCTGTATTTTGACCTCTACAACGCTCTTGACTCATGGATGGCACCAGAAGCCAGGGCCAGAAATCTTGGCCGTTTCAATTTCAGGTTTGGCAGATTATATCTGCCATTCGGTCTGAATCTTCAGACAGATACTCATGCTACGATTCTGCAACTGTCGAACGATCGCAACTTCGGTTTTGAACGCGACTGGTATGCCGGGTTCTGGGGCTCTGTGAATGATAATCTGAATTACGATCTCTATTACATGCTTGGGTCAGGCTATGATATCGCCCGAAAGGGGCAAAGTGGACTGCTCGGCGCCAGAATAAGCCTGGCCAACAAGTATCTCTACGAGCATGGTCTCGAAGGTGGTCTGGCGGTCATTACTGGTGAGCGCTTGTCAAAGCACGCCGTAATGCGCAGTCACTCAGTTATGGCTGCTGCAAGAAATGGGAAAATCGTTGATACGCTCAGAGTCGGTATTGACGGGCGCTATGGTCGGGCGGTTCCCGGCGGCAAAATGACGTTGACCGGCGAATTGAGCACTGGTAAAGATGAGTCCGATGACGTGCTGACCCAGCTCTACCAGGTTGATTTTTTGCGCGCTGATCGCAAGTTTGGCTGGGCGACGCAATATCGCCGGTTCTGGCAGGAGACCTTGCCGAACGAAAACGATGATTCGCTGATTGGCGAGCTGACCTGGTATATGAAGAACGATGTCGGCAACGCCAGTCTTGAATGGATAAAGCTTAACGTTGAGAAAAAGCTGAGCGTGCAGAGCGGTTCGCCTGACACAATTACCACCGTGCAATATTATCGTTACTGGTAATCAGCATTAAATAAGACTTTCGAGGTGTTATCATGAAATCCCTGATTTCTGCAATTCTGCTGTTCTCGCTAATGTGGCCTGTTCCTGCGCTTTTTGGCGCTATCGGTTGTACCTTGAGCAATCCCGCCCAGGATCTCAAGTTTCTTTATCCAGCCGTGACCAGCTTTAAGGAAGAGGTTCGCGAGTTTCGCAGTTTTCCTGATGGGCAGAAACTATATGCCGAGCTCAAAGAGCGCCTGGGATCAGATCTCGACGCAGTCTATGAGGCCTACGACACCCCCTATACTGTTTACACGGTGTTCAAGGGAGATGAGCTGATCGGCATTGTACATGGCGTGAATGTTCCGGGGCGTGGCGGAGTCATACAAGTCTTTCTGGCAACAGATCCGCAGACTGGTGAAATTGTAAATTTCTTT
The DNA here is from genome assembly GCA_002839445.1 of Candidatus Riflebacteria bacterium HGW-Riflebacteria-1. Classification (GTDB taxonomy): domain Bacteria; phylum Muiribacteriota; class Ozemobacteria; order Ozemobacterales; family Ozemobacteraceae; genus Rifleibacterium. The sequence continues at coordinate 15,119 of PGYB01000003.1, read as the reverse complement.
TTTCAGCGCCTTGAAAGCCCTGAAGCCAGAGCTTTGAAAAATCGCGATTTTCGTAGAAGCTTCACCGGCCTGACTCTGGGTGACTTTTATAAGCACGATTATTTTGCCAGGGTCGAGCCAGAAAGCGATGCTGACAGGGTTCATGGCATTCTGAAGAATTTTGCACCCGAGAAAAGGGGGGCCGACTTTGCGGCTTCCATTCGCGGTATTCGTAAAAATCTCATTCTTCTCGACATGTTCATTTACAATCGCAAGTTTGAGCCTTTCTTCGCAAGAACGCTTGAACTGCTGAAAACAAAGGAAAACTAGTATGAAAAAAATACTGCTGCTATCGCTCGCTCTCATTATTGGAGGCTCTCTCTGGCTGATGCAGACAACACAGGTGCCGACGCATTATGGCGCAGCCTTTGCCGCTGACGTTCCTCAGATGCAGATGAAAGACCTGTATGCTGATCCAGATCGTCATCTTGCTGCTTCTGTAGTGGTAACTGGCAAGATAACCCGGCAATGTCCGAGCTCAGGCTGCTGGTTCTATCTCGACGACAGCTCAGGCAGACAGGTAAAGATCGAGCTCGGCCACATGGGCATCAAGTTTCCGCAGTGGCTGGGCAAGAATGTAAAAGTCCAGGGGCAGCTGTTGAAAAACAAGGATGAACTTGAGCTGGTAGGCACTGCTGCAGAGTTTTATTAAGCAAAGGAGTCAGTCAATGCGATTCATGGCATTTGCGTTCAAAAATTTGTTCAGGCGGCCTTTGCGCACAGGCCTGACCATCACGGGAGTGGCGCTGGCCGTGGCGGTTGCCGTAAGTCTTATTGGCTTTAACATCGGCTATCGCCAATCAATAGATGTCAGCATAGATAAACTGGGCTTTCAGGTGATGATTATGGCGAAAGGCTGCCCTTATGAGGCGGCAACGATGATGCTGAAAGGCGGCACCGGGCTCGTATATCTGCCATCAAGCACTTATGATAAGGTCAGGTCTGATCCGGACATTTCAGCTATAACTCCGATCTTTGTCGGGGTCGCCGAAAAGGAGGGCTCTGGTATCAGCGATGAATCGGCCTCGTCATTTGCGATCATTTCTGGGATCGAAGTTGAAAGTTTCGTGTCAATGAAGCCATGGATGACAATGTCGCAGAGTGCGGGTCATCAGGGTGGCCGCTGGTTCGCTGACGAGGCAACTGGCGAAGTGGTTCTCGGCTTCGAAGTTGCTGAATATGAGCAGCGCAAAGTCGGTGATTCATACTACATGTCGATCACGCCCTACGGCCAGACTGAGCCGGTGATGAGCGAATTCAAGGTTGCCGGTATTCTTGAACGAACCGGCACCCAGGACGACGGCACAGTGTTTATGCCGATCGGCCTGGCTCGAAGCCTGTTCAATCGGCCCACTGAGTTAACTATCGTCGGGTTTAAACTGAAAAATTTTTCAGGCTTTGCATTGCGTCAGTTTGAACAGCGCTGGGCACAGTTGCCTGAGGTTCAGGTCGTTGGTCTGCAGCAGGTTAAAACCACGCTGGTCAGTCTGGTGGAAACCGCCCAGACCATGATTGCGTCGGTCGCAGTCGTGGCAATAATTGTTGCTATAATTGGCGTTATAAATTCAATCATGATGAGTGTTTTCGAGCGAACCGGCGAAATCGGCATTATGAAAGCGATTGGCGCCAGCAAGAGCGATATTTTTCAGATCATCTGGCTTGAAACCATGGCGATCTGTCTGGGCGGTGGAATAGGCGGGATATTACTGGCTTTGTCGGGCACCAGCCTGGTTGAGAAGGCGATTCAATCACTGATCGACTTTGGAACCAGAGGCTCTATGGTTGCAATTACACCGCAGGTAATGCTCGTTGCCCTGCTTGGTTCGGCAGTTGTCGGGTGTTTTGCCGGATTGTATCCGGCGTGGCGGGCCTCTTCGATGCGGCCGGTAGAAGCTATTCGCGAAGGCGAATAACAGGAGACTTATATGAGCAACAATACAGAAACAATGGTCGCACCGATTATCAGTGCGCGAGGACTGAAAAAACATTACCAGCGCGGAATAGAAACAATCAAGGCGCTCGATGGTGTCAGTCTTGATATCAGAGCCGGCGAAATGGTTTCTATTCTTGGGCCTTCCGGGTCAGGCAAGACGACGCTGATTAATCTTCTGTCGTGTCTTGATGCTCCTGATGCCGGTGAACTGTTAATCGCCGGGAGATCTGTCAGCGGCCTGGTCGAAGAAGAGTTGGTGAATGTGCGCCAGGGCGTTCTCGGCTTTGTATTTCAAAAGTTTCATCTGCTTCCGACTTTGACTGTGGCCGAAAATGTCGAGCTGCCCCTGATGTTTCTGCGCCGCGCGGTCGACCGCGAAAAAACTCTTGAAATACTTCGTCAGGTCGACCTCGAAAATCGCGCCGGCCATCTTCCCAAAGAGTTGTCTGGCGGTCAGATGCAGCGGGTAGCGATTGCGCGCGCGCTGATAACCGATTCAAAGGTTCTGATCGCCGACGAACCCACCGGCAACCTTGACAAGGCAAACGGCGAAGCGGTCTTTGCGCTTTTTCGCCGGCTGGTCAGCGAAAAGAATCTGGCGGTGATCGTTACCACGCATAACCTGGCCCTGGGCGGCCTTGCTGACCGCATCATCACCCTCGAAGACGGCCTGGTCATCGACGAACATCTGCGGCAATAGCTGCTGAACTCAATGTTGACGAAGGATTATTCTCTCTCGCGAATTTATTTTGTTGCGTGCTTGAAAGTTGGCGGACTCAGGCATATAATCGGCCCCTGCATACGTTAAGGGGCGATGAATGGAAGAACTACTCATAAGCAGTGGTGAAGGCTTACGGCACCCGTGGGCGGCCGGGCTGATTTTTGTTTTTACCTTTATCATGATATCGGTACGCCGCATGCACCTGTTGCCGATCGGTCGACCTTCGGCGGCGATGCTGGGCGCTGTGCTCATGGTTCTTTGCGGGGTCATGACCCCGGAAGAAGCCTACGCAATGGTCAACTGGGACACGATCTGCCTGCTGCTCGGCATGATGATCATCGCGGAACACCTGCGCGCCGCCGGGCTTTTTCAGCGCTTTACCAGAACCGTTTCCAGGCTCGAGTCACCTTTTGGCTTGTTGATGGCGCTTTCGGTCATTTCGGCAATTTCTTCTGCAATACTGGTGAACGACACAGTATGCGTCGTAATGACGCCATTGGTGCTGGAAATCTGTCGTCACAAGCGTCTGAATCCTTTTCCTTACCTGATTGTATTGGTAACCTCGGCTAACATCGGTTCGGCCCTGACCCTTACTGGTAACCCTCAAAACATGATTGTGGGCAGCCTGTCGGGCTTGAACTATCTCAAGTTTATTGCAATAATGGCGGTGCCGGTTATCGCCGCGATGTTCATTAACTCGCTTCTTGCCTGGTTTTATTATCGCAATCACCTGCGGCTGACTGAGCCGGCAAATGGCGATTGCAAAGACAATGGCAGCGAGTCTGAGGTCTCTGAAGATCAGGAAAAGACGCGGAGTCTGCGCATAGGCCTGGCCGGGCTCGGTCTGGCCTGCCTTGGCTTCGCAACCGGATTTTCAATGGCTTTTTCTGCCCTTGCCGGCGCGGTGATAGTTATTACTGTTCATCGGAAAGACCCGGCTGATCTGCTTGCCCGGGTGGAGTGGTCGCTGCTGCTGTTTTTTGCATCTCTGTTCGTGGTAATCGGCGGATTGCAGACCAGCGGTCTCGCCAGAGTTATTACTGAGAGCCCATTACAGATGGTTGCCGGCAATATTGCTTCACAGGTCTGGATATTTTCAGGGATAACACTTGTTGGTTCAAATATTCTCTCTAATGTGCCCTATGTTCTGCTGGCCGCGCACAGTGTACCATCGCTTGGCAATCCGGAACTTTTCTGGAGCATTCTTGCCTATGTCAGCACAATTGCAGGTAACATGACGCTCTTCAGCTCGGTTGCCAATCTGATTGTAGCCGAATCTGCGAAAGACCGCTGTAATATCTCCTTCTGGGCTTACGCGAGGTTTGGTATTCCTACAACGCTTTTATCAATGGCCATCGGCATTCTCGTATTACTGCAGATTTTTGCAACTGCCGGCGCCGCCGGCAACTGACGTCTGCCGGCGGTGTTATCTTCGTCATACAGTTGCCCAGTCACAAAACATCTATCGTATGATGCAGGTTTGGCTTCTCACCGAGAATTTCTGTATGTCGCCAGCCTTATGTACCGATACGCAATAGATTGTTGTTTTAGTTCACCTGAATGTGCTACGATTATTGCATTACCTTGTAAGGAGTACATAAGAGTATGAGAAAAGGTCTAAGTGTTCTTTGTATTGTACTGGTTTTTGCCCTTTGTGCCGGGCACGCAGCCATGGCCAGTCAGGGCGACAGCGCCAGATACATCGTGCGTTTCAAAGCTGCCGATGTCAAACTGCATGGAGCTTCACGCAGTCAGGTTATCAGCACGTTGCAGCAGACTCTGAGAAATAATCTCAAGTCAGTTAACAAAATTGTTAAATCACCAATTAATTCAAATATTAATCCTCTCTGGGTCGCCAACGCTTTCGCTATTGACGCTTCAGCAGACGAAATCGCGCGCATTGCCAAACTGCCCAACGTGGCCGAAGTTTTCCTTAATAAATACCAGATCTTTATCGACAGGGACATTGCCAAAACAGACGTCACCACTGAACCCGCCGTTATACAGTGGGGCATTCAGAAGGTGCGCGCTCCTGAAGTGTGGCAGAAATTCAGAATCGATGGCGCTGGCGTGGTTGTTGGCATTATCGATACTGGCATCGACGGTTCTCATGCCGCTCTTGCCGGCAAAATTCTTTCTTTCAAAGATTTTACCGCTGAGCAGGTGCAGACTCCTACCGACACTCAGGGTCACGGCACACATGTCGCCGGAACCGTTGCCGGAAGCCAGGGCGTTGGCGTAGCTCCGGGCGCCCGCCTGATCATTGGCCGCGTATTTGATACCAGCGGCGGCACCACTCAGGAAGTTCTTCTGAACGGTATGCAGTGGATGCTCGATCCCGACGGAATTGCCGAAACCAACGATGGCCCAAGACTCATCAACAACTCATGGGGCTCAAACGATTCTACGAACAAGACCTTCTGGGTTGCAGTTGATAACTGGGTGACCGCTGGCGTTCTGCCGGTATTTGCCGCTGGTAACAATGGCATGTGGGGTGGCAAGGTTGGAACTCCGGCCGCTTTCCCGCATTCATGGGCTGTTGCCGCTACCACTTCAACCGATACGCTTGCTTATTTCAGCAGCCAGGGCCCGATTGCCTGGGATGGCGTTCCGCTGATGAAGCCCGACATCGCTGCACCCGGCGACAAGATCATTTCCTGCAAAATCGGCGGCGGTCTGGTTAGCAACAGCGGCACCTCAATGGCATGCCCACATGTTGCCGGCGTTGCCGCTCTCATGTATCAGGCTGACCCGACTCTCACCATCGATCAGGTTCGCCTGCTCGCCGAAGAAACCGCAAAAGACCTTGGCGCCCCCGGCAAAGACGGTAAATTCGGTTCTGGTCTCATTGACTCTTATAAAATCGTCGAAAAAGTTCTGCAGAACAGCGGCCTTGCTTCTGCTTTCGATGCATACGAATCAGCTATCCATGCTGAAAAAGCTCTCATCGGCATGCAGGCAGTATCTCCTCTTGCCGCTCCTCTGGCCCGCTCAATCGTTGAACGCTCACTTGACCTCGACGAAGGTCAGTTCAGAGCGCTGATGATCAGCGTCAATCAGAACGGTGGCGAAGCTGCCCAGGCTCTTCTTAAAGACGCCGCGTCAGCAAGACTGGCCAGCGAACTGCATAAGTAAGCTATATTCAAGCTGAATCAGCACAAAGAGCTGCCTTCGGGCAGCTCTTTTTCATTGCCGAAATTTCATTGGCGCAACTATTTTAAAATTGTTGTCTGGCACTTGACAGCGCGCGGCAAAAAGCTCATTATTGTGCCCGAATTTAACCACAGGGGAAAAGCAATTGCAGGACTTTCGCGAATTTATTGAAAAAAATATCGTTATCTTTGATGGTGCAATGGGCACCAGACTTTACGAAAAAGGCGTCTACATAAACCGCGTGTATGACGAGCTCAACCTTTCGCAGCCTGCATTGATTCAGGAAGTGCATCGCGAGTATCTGGCCGCCGGAGCCATGGTTCTCGAGACCAACTCGTTTGGCGCCAACCGCTTTAAGCTGGAGCCACACGGGCTGGCCGACAAACTCGAAGTTATCAATTTTCAGGCAGCCAAGCTGGCGCGCGAAGCAGCTGGCGACAATGCCTGGGTTGCCGGCTCAATCGGGCCTCTGGGTATACGCATCGAGCCATGGGGCAAGACTTCTGTCGAAGAGGCCGAAGAGGCTTTCACCGAACAGGCGCGCGGTCTGCTGGCCGGCGGTGTTGACATCTTTATTCTCGAAACTTTTTTTGACATCAATGAGATTCATCAGGCTATCAAAGCGGTGCGCAAGCTTTCCGACAAGCCAATAATCGCGTCGATGACCATTAACGAAGACGGCAATGCCCTTTACGGCACAACTGTCGATGTGTTTACGCCAAAACTCGAGAGCTGGGGCGCAGATGTAATCGGTCTGAACTGCTCGGTTGGCCCGAAAACCATGTATGACGCCATCGAAAAGATGCGCGCACTGACCAGACTTAACCTCATTGCGCAGCCGAACGCAGGTCTGCCAAGGGTCGTTGACGGGCGCATGATCTATCTTTGTAACCCTGAATACTTCGGGGAATACGCCCGCCGCTTCTTTCAGCTTGGCGTGCGCATGGTTGGCGGCTGCTGTGGCACAACGCCCGAGCATATCAAGTGGGTAGCCAATTCGGCCAAGGCGCTTTCTCCTGGCGGCAAAGGCGCGATCCTTCATCAGTTCCGACAGGTCGAAAGCGTTGAAGAGATTGTAGAAGTTGTTCCATTGAGCCAGAAGTCGGCTCTTGGCAAAAAGCTGGCCGAAAACAAGTTTGTCGTCACCGCCGAACTTACTCCACCAAAGGGCTGTGATCCCGAGCAGGTGATTCGGCGCGCGCAGCAGCTCAAGGAAGCAGGAATCGACGCGATCAATATTCCAGACGGCCCACGTGCGTCAGCGCGCTTGAGCCCACTTGCCATGTCGTTGCTGATCGAGCAGAAGGTTGGAATCGAGACAATTCTGCACTACTGCTGCCGCGATCGCAACATTCTGGGTATTCAGTCTGACCTGCTTGGTGCCTATGCCATCGGCCTGCGCAACATTCTCGCGATTACCGGTGACCCGCCCAAGGTTGGCAATTACCCGCAGGCAACTGCTGTTTTCGATATTGACGCGATCGGACTGGTTAACGTTATTCACCGTCTGAACCACGGCAGAGATCTTGGCAACAATGCAATCGGGCGCCCAACCGGCTTCGTCTGCGGGGTCGGGGCCAATCCTGGCGCAATTGATCTTGATCTTGAAGTCAGCCGCTTTGAATGGAAAGTTGACGCCGGTGCCGAGTATGCCATTACCCAGCCCGTCTTCGATGTTGAACTGCTTGAGCGATTTCTCGAACGCATCAGCCACGTCAGAATTCCGGTTTTTGCCGGCATCTGGCCGCTAGCCAGTCTTAAAAATGCCGAATTTATGAACAACGAAGTGCCAGGAGCATCGGTGCCTGAACCTCTCTTGCAGAGAATGCGTAAAGCCGACACCATAGAGGCGCAGCGCGAAGAGGGCATTCTTATTGCCCGCGAGGCGCTCGAACGCGTGCGCAAAATTGTCAACGGGGTGCAGGTCAGCGTTCCATTCGGCCGGGTCGAGAGTGTTCTTAAAGTCATAGAAGTGCTCGGTTGATGATGGAGAAAAACATGCAGCCAATCAGTGTTGAAGAATTCAAGAACCTTCTCAAAGAAAAAGTTCTGATCTACGATGGCGCCATGGGCACCAATCTGCAGGTTCAGGGGCTGAAATCCGAGGATTACGGTGGTCGTGACGGCTGCAGTGAAGCTTTGAACCTTTATTGCCCGGAGGCAGTTATCAAGGTGCATTGCGGGTTTCTCGAAGCTGGCTGCCATGTGCTTGAGACCAATACCTTCGGTGGCACGCGCATCACTCTGCGCGAATATCAACTCGAAGATCGTGTCGAGGAAATCAACCGGGTTGCCGTTGAAATGGCCAAAGAAGCGATCCGCAGAGTTGCGCGGCCTGATCGCATATTGATTGCCGGCTCGATCGGGCCGGGTTCGTTATTGCCATCACTTGGCAACATTGGCTTTGATGAGATGGCCGCCGCTTATGAAGAGCAGATGTCAGCGCTTTTTACCGCCGGTGCCGATATTTTTCAGATCGAGACCTGTCAGGATCTTTTGCAGATCAAGTCAGCGTTATATGCAGCCGAGAACGTTTTTGCCAAACAGGGTCGCCGCTGCCCGGTCGTGGTTTCGGTTACTCTCGAACCCAACGGCACCATGCTCGTCGGCAGCGATATCAGCGCGATTACAACGGTGCTTGAGCCTTATGATTTCATCGATATGCTCAGCATCAACTGTGCCACCGGCCCGCTTGAAATGGTGCGACATGTCGCGCATCTGGCCGAACACTGGCCCCGTGCTGTCGGCGTAATGCCGAATGCCGGTCTGCCTGAAAATGTTGATGGCAAGCCTTTTTATCGCATGACCCCACAGCAATTTACCGACTTTCTCGAGCGTTTTGTCTGCGAATACGGGGTTAACATGGTCGGCGGCTGCTGCGGCACCAGGCCAGATCATCTTGCTGCCGTTGTCGAAAGAGTTCAGGCTCTGCTGCCAGCTCAGCGCAAGATTTCTAAGAAAGCAAAAGTTGCCAGCCTGTTCTCGGCCGTCACTATGCGGCAGCAGCCAGCTCCGGCGCTGGTTGGTGAGCGCACCAATGCCAACGGTGCCAAACAGTTTAAAGATCTGCTGCAGGCCAATGACTATGATGGCATGGTCGCCATGGGGCGCGAACAAGCCCGCGGTGGCGCGCACATGCTTGACCTGTGCGTAGCCTATGTCGGGCGCAATGAGGTTGCTGACATGCGCAAGCTGGTTCCAATGTTTGCAACCCAGGTAAATCTGCCTCTGGTGATCGATTCTACTTCGCCAGAAGCGATAGAAGCGGCCCTTAAATGCCATGGCGGTCGCTGTGTTGTTAACTCGGTAAATCTTGAAGATGGTGGTGGCAGACTGCGCAAAATTGCTGCTCTGGCACATCGCTTTGGCGCTGCATTGATCTGCCTTACCATCGACGAAGAAGGTATGGCGAAGACAGCCGAAAAAAAACTGGCGATTGCCGCGCGTATTCGTAACATTCTGGTCGATGAATTTGGCTTTCGCGACTCTGATCTGATATTTGATGCGCTGACTTTCACCGTGGCCAGCGGCGATTCTCAGCTGCGCAGCGCGGCAGCTGAAACTTTGCGTGCCATCGAATTGATCAGCCAGAAGTTTCCACAGTTAAATACCATTCTGGGTGTCAGCAACGTTTCTTTTGGCCTGCAGCAGTCATCGCGCGAGTTGCTTAATTCTGTTTTTCTTGCCGAAGCTGTCGCCAAGGGCCTGACCTGCGCGATTGTCAATCCGGCGCGCATTATTCCAATGTTTTCGATTTCGGATACTGAGAAAAAACTTGCGCTCGATCTTATTTATAACCCAAAGGGCGACGGCAGTGAACTCTCAGCCTATATGGCGGCAACAACCGACTCTGCCAGCAAAAGGCAGCATGCCGATCTCGATAAATTGCCGCCTGACAGACGTCTGTTTGAAAAAGTTGTTGAGGGCGATCCTGCATCTCTCGATAAGCTGCTCATTGAACTGCGTCTTACCAGAGCGCCAGTGACAATAATCAATGAAATTCTGTTGCCGGCAATGAAAAAAGTCGGCGAGTATTTCGCTTCAGGTCGTCTGCAGTTGCCTTTTGTGCTGCAGTCTGCGGAAGTGGTAAAGAAATCTGTCGATCTGCTCAAGCCTTTCATGGAAAAGACAGAGGCCGATCCCGACAAGAAAATGATTCTGGCAACGGTTGCCGGTGATGTTCACGATATCGGCAAGAATCTTGTGAACATAATGCTCTCAAATAACGGCTACAGCGTCGTCGATCTCGGCATTAAGGTTGATATTGATGCCATGATAAAAGCTGCCCGTGAGCATGGCGCCGGGGTTATCGGCATGAGTGGTTTGCTGGTGCGCTCTACCCAGATAATGAAAGAAAATCTCGAAGAGCTTAACCGTAGAGGTTTCCTGCCCGCAGTTATTCTGGGTGGCGCGGCTTTAACACCAGAATATGTCAATGATGAACTCAAGCCTGCCTATAATGGCAAGGTGTTTTACGCCCGCGATGCCATTGATTCTATTAACATAATGCAGACTTTGACCGGGTCATCAGCAGCGGCAGTTGCTGCTGCGTCATCGCCAGTTCAGGCGGCAGCCGTTAAGAAGCCGCTCGTAGCTCATACTGTTGCAAATGCCTCTGCTCCGCACGCCGGAGAAGCAAACCGCCACCAGTTTCTTGCTGGTTATCTGCCGCAGCCCGCGCCATTTTACGGCAATCATCTGCTCGATATCGCATCCAGCGAACTCTTTAATCTGCTCTCACACAAGGTTCTCTTTGAGGCGCGCTGGGCTTTTAAACAGGGAGAGCTGTCTGAAAAGCAGTATGCCGAAATCATTGAAACCAAAGCTAAGCCAGCTTTAAAAAAGTTCATCGATCTCGACGCAAGCGCCGGATTGTTTGAAAACAGGGCTGTTTATGGGTATTTCCGCTGCAAGGCACAGGGCGACAGCATCAAGATTCTCGACGAAACCGGTCTGAATATCGGCGAATTCAGCTTCCCGAGACAGCAGCGGGCTCCACATCTTTGTGTTAGTGACTTTGTCAGCGACAGTGAAGACACCATTGCTCTCTGGGCCGTCACCGTTGGCAATCGGGTAATTGAAACCGAAAAAGAACTCTTTGGTGCCGACAGATATTTCGATTATCACCTGTTGCATGGTCTCGGCGCAGAACTGGCCGACTGCGCAGCTGTTTACCTGCATCGTCAGGTTCATCGCGAGTTGAATCCGGCCCGCCCGCTTACTGATAACCAGCTCATCGGCTGCCGTTACTCGTTTGGGTATCCGGCATGTCCGGATCTGAATGCGCAGCGGGAACTGTTTCGCTTGCTGCAGGCACAAAAAATAGGCTTGAGTCTTACCTCTTCGAATCAGATGGTGCCTGAACTTTCAGTCTCTGGATTCATTATTCTCAATCATCACGCGCGTTATTTTGTGCCATGAGCAGAAAGTCAGCCAGGCTTGATGGCACCGGTTTTCTGCAGAAACCACCAGAAGTGTTTTCTGCGGTAATGCCGCCCGGTCGCAGACTGCATGCCGCAGCGCTATATCTGCAGCGGCTGCAGAAGTCGCATGCCGCGGAACTGCTGCGTCTTTATGAAGAAAACCGTTTTTCTCTAGAACGCTGGTTGCAGCCATTGCCAGCCCGGTTGACCCGGCTGCAGATGCAGGATCTGATCGCTGAAGACCATAAATATGCCCGGCAGGGCTCACGGCTCGATCTTGGCATTTTTTTAAATGCGGGCGAGCAGATGGTTGGCAGAATTGCCCTGCATACTGTGGATTATGGCATTCAGCGCTCGGCAGGACTGTCATACTGGATTTCGCACGAACACAGCAGAAGTGGCCTCATGACCATGAGTCTCGCCACTCTTACGGCTTTTGCCTTTGAAGAAGCCTGCCTGCATCGCCTCTGGCTGCAGATTGTCAGCGACAACCTGGCTTCGCTGAAACTGGCCGAAAAGCTCGGCTTCAGCCGTGACGGGCTTATGCGAAAAGCTCTTTTCATTAACGGTTGCTGGCAGGATACTGTGCTGTTGAGCCTGCTCGAAAGCGAATACGATGAAATGGCAGATAACTGGATAGAAAATGGCTGGCTGGGATTTTCCGCCGCGACGTAATAAAAAAGCCGCCACTCCATTTTTGAAGTGGCGGCCGCTGTCTCTTACTGTTTTCTCAGCGCATCTGGTATCTGCGCTGTGTTGGGTATGCCGAAGCCGGCATATTTACGCTGAACAGCAGCTCTTCTGGCCGATCAGGGTAAATAGCGCGAAATACCATGTGATCACTGGCTGTGGTGCTGATAAGCAGTCCGCCACCTTTGCTGTTGCCATAGGCCGGCGTCATTCCCACATCGATTGAAATAAGGCGATTGTCTTTTACGACAATGCGACCCTTTTCACCAAGCGCTCCAATTGTGTGCCCGAACACGACTCCCATAACTCCGAGAACTTTGAGGTTGCGCGCAACCAGAACGTCATCTTTCCACCAGTCTCGGTTCCAGATAACGCTGTCGTGGTTCATGAAGATGCCAACTTTGAAATCACCCCTGGTGATGTCATCTTTAAAATCGGCTGCCAGAGTTGATTTGGTCACGGGAGTATTTGGTAAGCCACCATGTACAAACATGTAGCCGTTGATCACCGCAAACAGCGGCAAATTTCTGATCCAGCTGCCATAAACGCCTTTTTCCGAAATGGCTTCGTGAAAATCAACGCCATCTTTGGTAAATGAATCGAGAGTGTTCTGATAGTGTTGTTTCTTGTGAGAGGTCAGAGTTTTTGCCCATTCTTCAACCTGGCCGTTGAGCAGCATTACTTCATGGTTGCCGATCAGGGCTATCACTCTGCCACCGACTTTTTCAGCTTGCTTCTGCAGGTCGAAAACGGCATCATATGACTGTTTAGTGTGGAGCCCGCGGTCGTTGAGGTCGCCGGTAAAAACCAGAATGGCGTCCTGGCCGGTCCATCTGAATCTGAATGAGTCTGGTGCGGTGCGCGTGGCCACTTTAAGAGCTTCGAGGGTTGCAGCCAGTTCGTCGAATGCGCCATGCACATCGCCAACTGCGTATACACGCCTGGCGCCGGTTATTTCAACCCAGGCCGGAAACTTTTCCCAGTCGCGTGCGACTGCCGCAGTGCTGAAAGACAACACCATCAGAAATACTACCAGAACACCTAAGGTTACCTTTTTCATCAGTTACTCCAATCGATTTACCAGACGTTATAAGCGTCAGCGCTCACGCCTTTGGGATAAAAATATATGACTTTTGAAGGAATGTCTACGCCCCAGTCGCGGCCAGACTTCATTGCCAGAATGTCGAGAAGCTCGTCGAGAGTAATGTCTTCTTCTTCGACCGTGATCAGAAATTCTTCAGAGGCATTAAGCCCCTCAATTTTGAATGCGTCATCTGCTTCTTTGCTGTACACTTCTAACGCGTGTGTCAGCAGAGTGTTGCCATCGTAACTATCGCACTGCCAGCTTTTCATGACCATGAAGATGGCCGAGCTGGTATCTTTGGGAAACACTGGCAAACTGCCGCTGCCACCTACTCCGGGAGCTTCCGGGGGGGGGGCGGGCGGCAGCAGGTCGTTTAAAGAATCGTTCGGGCTGATAACTACTTCGTCAGGCGGCACCGGAACATCGTCTGCCAGACTCGGCTGGAGCTCTGGTTTTGGTGGCAGAGAAATTGGCAGAACCGGGTTGTCTTTCGGTGTTACCGGCTGTGCGACTGGTTCAGGCGCCTTTTTTACAGGAACGCGCTTTATTTGACCGGGCAGCGGAATAATCGCCCCGGTATTGCCGGTTTTTTTTGTCTCTGGCTTTTTTTCTGGAATCTTTATTGTGGCTGATGCTTTATCCATCTGCTTTTGCCCGGGCATCGGCAGAATGAGTCCGCCGGAAGCAAACAGCTTTGCTGAAAACAACGTTATCAGAGCTGCTGCAAGAGCTGCTGAATGTCGGTTGCTGAAATACTGCATGACTACTCCTGAGATAAGTGCTAATTAGTTGCCTTGCACTAGTATAAAACATTTCGCAGCAAATGTTAAGGCTAATTAAGCGCTGCTGCAAAAAAACAATCGTGAATTCAGTGTGACAGGTGATTACTGCGTGGGATCTTCGCCTTTGATCATTGGTACAAAGCGAACCGGCAGATCATTTTCGGTAACAATGCTCATGCCTTGCTTTCTCAAGATAATCAGCCGCTGGTTGTTGGAAGCGCCGAGAGGCAGTATCATGCGTCCGCCGTCCGCGAGCTGCTCGACAAGCTTTTCCGGCAGCTCCTCTGGCGCGCAGGTGACTATGATTACTGAAAATGGCGCATGCTCCGGCCAGCCCTGATATCCATCGCCCCATTTGACCGTGCATTTGTAGCCTTCTTTGGCCAGCGCCGCGATCGAGTGTGACGCAAGCTCTGGCACTATTTCGATGCTGTACACATCGGCGCCGAGTTCGGCGAGCACAGCCGCCTGATAGCCAGATCCAGTGCCGATCTCAAGAACTTTTTCGCCCTGCTTTGGCGCGATCTTTTCGGTCATGTAGGCGACAATGTATGGTTGTGAAATTGTCTGCCCGTGTCCGATAGGCAGAGGGTGGTCGCCGTATGCGCCTCGCGACAGATAGTTCGGCGGCAGAAAGTTGTGACGTTTGACCTTGCGCATGGCGTTCAGGACTTTTTCGTCACGCACGCCATAGTCTATAAGCACCCTCACCATTGTTTCTCGTGCTTCATCCATTGCGGTTTCCTCCAGTGTAATAATCTGGCCGGCGCAACTGCCTGGCAGCAGGCTTGCTGCAAAGAGCAGCAATGCTATCGAAAACAGTGTAAGTGCAAGATTTTTACTTTTCATGCAGCCTCCCTCAATAATTTGTTTTTATTCATTTTATCAGAGCTGGCAATTCAATTCCATAATGAGCAGCGATAATATAATTGTGTACATTTTTGTTGCATTAGACCTGGAGGTTTGCTATCTTGGCAAAGCCCTCAAGCGAGGGTTCGGGAAACCGGTGCGATAATTGAAAATCAGATCTGAACTGGTTGTGTGGCCATAGCAGCTGTAACAAGTGCTTTGGTGGGGCGTTTTGCCGTTGAATTCTTTTTACAGGGGTTCAACATGTTAGACCCCTACGTGTAATATTGTGGTTTTAAGAAATAATTGAAGTTTTTAAAGATTCTAGTTGACATACCATGACCAGTTTTGATATGATGAGTTTCCTGCCTCGGCAGGGCGGCCAGAAATGGCTGAAGATATTTGAGAATAAGATCAGAAGACTTATTATGACGCCAAGCGGGTC
>PGYB01000011.1 GCA_002839445.1 Candidatus Riflebacteria bacterium HGW-Riflebacteria-1 | reverse complement strand
CTTATGCCGGGCTCTCGGCAGAATCCCATTCGCTACAGCTATCGACAGCTGCAGCTTTGAGGTAGGAGTTGTCGGGATTGCGTCAAAGTTGCCTGTCTCAAAGCTTTCGCGCATGGGAAACCTGCCTACGCCCTTGCAACGTTTTTATAGATGGCCATTTTTAGGCACATATATTGCCAATCGAACTATGCAATTCAAATGTGACAGAGGACTAGTGCTGCTGAAAACACCTACCGTCAATGAAGCCAGAAAGAGAAATCACAAAAATAAATATCGCCCGATTGAGTCGGGCGATATTTTGAAGCTTAAGTCTTCGTCAGAGCTGTTGCGAAAGGGAAATCAGTCTTTAAGTATGTTATCGATATTGATAATCTGACCTTGAGAACCGTTCTGATTCTGCTGAGAAGTCGAATCATCGACCGGGGTTTCAGATACTCCGGTGGCAGTTCCCGGTGAAGAGCCGCTTGAACTGCTTGCTGCAACTGGAATTTCAGTCGGATAATCGGTAACTGAGCCGTCTTCAATAATGATTCTGCTTCCGGCGTGCCAGGCAAAAGTTGCCAGTTTCGACGGGGTCTCAACGTTAACACTGCCTTCAAGAAGATCTAGTTTGCCGCTTTTGCCGGTGATCATGAATCTTATCTTTGTGCCAACAATGTTAAGAACAGCACCCGGAACCACTACTTTCTGAATACTCCCTGGATTCAGGGTAAAGTTTCCGGTGAAATCGCCATTTTTAACGGTAAAACCCTGTTCACCTATCTGAATCTGGCACCTGCCAGCCATATCAACTTTGCTGCCATCAGCAAAGGCCAGCATTATTGCAGAATCTTTGCTATCGGCGGCAATATAGCTGTCTTTGGCAAACTGCAAGGGCTGGTCAGAAATACCGGCTTCTTCAAGCCCATTGCGGAGAGTAGCGCCAGTTCCGGTCAGACTGCCAATAACCAGATTATCTGCAGGCAACTGAGAAGGAACCTGCTGCCTGGGAGTGCGCATAAAAAACAGTCCCAGGGCGGCAACCATAACCATGGTCATTGCCAGGGCATGTTTCATTCCGAACTGACCAAACACTTTTGTCAGCTGAACAAGCCATGATTCACTGACCGTTGTTCCGGCCTGAACCTGACTCGGTGCTGGCAAACTCTGCTTGATACCGTTCCATGCTCTTTTTCTGGTATTTTCAGATGGCTTAAGAGCGACAACAGCACTTCTGAAAGAATGGATAATTTCGAATCTGTCGTGGCATTCGGTGCATGAATTCATATGCTCTTTAAGCTCTTTCGGTAATTCAGGCTTGTCGGAAAAATTGTTACTTTCAAGCCACGTTTCTAACTTATTGCAACCCATCGGCACTCAACTCCTTTCTTAAGCAGTTCAGGCCTCGAGAAATCATCTGGCGAAGATTGGCTTCACTTAGCCCTGTCAACTCAGCGATTTCTTTGTAAGAGAGATCTTCAACCAGGCGCAGAATCATAATTTCCTGCAGGTCATCATTGAGAGCTGAAAGCATCTTTTTAGCGCTTTCTTCGATTTCCAGCTGTTCAAGCCATGCTTTCTGCGGCTCACCGCCGTCAAGCAGCTTTTCTGGCTGGCTTTCGATCGGCGCCTCATCAAGATGCCTCCTTTTCCTGAAATTAAAGGCGAGATTACGACAGATTTTGAACAACCAGCGCTTGAATGCTCCAGGACCGTGATACTGATCGAGTTTGGCAAAGGCGGTCGTAAATACATCCTGCAACAGGTCTTCGGCATTACTGACATTGCGCAGCAGTGATAAACCGTAACGGAATATGGCATTTGAATGGCGATTGAACAGTTCTTCATAACCAAACTGCCGACCAGTATGAATTGCGACGATCAGATCATCGTCGCTCATACTGGCAATACTCAAATTCCCGTCAGTTCCTTCTGCTTTTATTGCCCTCATTTATCAAGACAACCCTGTAACTGATTTTGTGACGGTATCGTAACATTTTTGCACCATTTCGTCTATTAGGCTGGCGACGAACTGAAAACCATTATGACGAGTTCTGGAACGGGCTACTCCCGAAGTTTGCAACTTCGGGAGTAGCCATACCTACAGGGCTAACGAGTGAATCACATACTCATGCGCAGGTCTTCGAGATCGTTGTAAGCTCTGTTAAAAACCTTGTGGAACTGGTCATGCATGGTTTCCCAGTTAAAGTCGCCACTGGCAATGACCCGCATGCCGATTTTCTTTTCTTTTTCGATGCAGGCATGAACTTCAGCCAGTTTTTTCTGCTGCACCGCAGTAAGGGCAGTTTTGTTGCTGATAACGTATTCAATCATTCTGGCGGTAATATGCAAAACCTGTGCATGCAGCAGAGCTACTCGGGCAATTTCCTGTTGCCGATACGAGGAAACGCCTTCCTTTTCAGGTGTCCAGCGATGGCTTTCATCCTGATTTACCAGAAAAGCAGTGATGATTCTGATTTCGTCTCTGATAACTTCGCGCTGTAATTCAGGAGCAAGAGTCACTCTCGGGCAAGGTATTATTTTGAAAATTCTTTTTGCGTTTTTTCTGCCTTCCTTGATCCTGGCATGCATTTTAATTGCAGCTTCGTTCCACACACTTTTCTCTGGGCTGTTACAGAAGCCAATTCCCATATCGAAGTCTTCGAGAGGCTGATGAACTTTAACGTCCAGCTCGTGTTCAAGCTCTTTCCCCAGGTATTTCTTCTCTGCTCTGATTACCCAGCGGTTCAAGGCAGGAGCAGCAATAGTGCTGACATGCCGACAAACATAACTGAGGGCACTGCGGGAACCATCGTCGCCCTTGAATTCAGGATTGTAAAGTTCGTCAAGAATTACTTCGATTACACCCCATTTGGCATGAGCTGCTACCAGATGCTGTTTAACTTCGTTGTCGCTGATTTCCTGAGCAAATGATACTAGTGTAGCCAGAACCATAAACACCGTGACCAGAAGCAAAACTGCTGACTTTTTCATGCTTATTCCCCTTATTGTTTGGAAGTTCTTATTAACAATTCATCAGACAATTTATAGAATAGACAACCGTTTCTCTTATTCTCACAATCGCAGAAGATATCTCCTGCTTTGATTCTCCCTGCAAAAGCTTGAATCGGATAGATTTAGCGTCCTTTTCCATTTGCTTGATTTCTTTACTAAACATAATCCGATACGAAGAGCCATAGACTTTGTCGCCGGTATCAATAACCAGTCTGTAAGTTTCTTCGAATTCTTTGGCCAGGCTTTTGACATCAGCTTCACTTTTGAGTTCTCTTTCAAAATTTTTAAGATTGTTGAATAACTTTTCAAAACTCCGGAGCAATTTGCTTACGTCCTCATTGGCAGAGGCAGAGGCAAAAGCAACGCCCAGAATTACTACCGAGAAAATCAAGGTCATGATCATCATCTTTTTCATATCAACCCTCCGTTATTTTGGTGTTCTGATTAATCAGACAATTAGATTTCCTGATTTGTGACAAATTTTCTCAGATAAATTATTGGAGCCGGAAAAACCGTTAAAATGGCTTTTCCGGCCCCAATTTAGAGTGCTTAAGAATTTCAGATTCTGTTGGCCAAACTGATAGGCAGCATTGTCATTGCAGCTGATTCATTCATCAGCATTTGTCGGCGGAAATTATTCCTTTGAGCCTTAACAGAGACGTATACAGAACTTTCATGTTTTTATCGAAGCTGGCGTAATCTTTCTGAGAATAGGCAACCTGGCAACGTTGAAAGGAATTTTGAATTTGTTTTACCTGGTTTTCTGTAAGGCTGTCGAGAGCGGCAATAAATTTCAGAGCTATTTTAATATGGTTCATTGCTTTCTGATAAGAAATGCTTCTGGCTTTTTCATCGGCTGAGCTGTCCTGTTTTTCAATCGCGGCTTTGGCAAATTTCATTTCGCGTTCGATGTAAAACCAGATGTTTTCTTTAAACGGGTTTTGTTGATCAAGTTCTGTATTGCATAGTTTGCCAAAGAAATACACGGCAAGTGGGTAAGTAACATGGCATGGTTGATGAGAGTTCGCATTGGCTTCTTTACCAAGGTTGGCAAGAGTTTTTTCGAAATAGCCACGCGAAAGTTTTGCATATTTATCGCCCTGGTCCGTTAGCTTCATTCGTTTCATCTCACAAAGAATATTCTGAATGGCTTTGGCGCTGTTTTCAACCTGATCCTTTGGAGTCACTACTTCAAGAATTTTTATCTGATCAAGAATCAGCATTATGCTTTTGTAAGTTATTTCCTGCTGTTTAGCACAGGAAGAAGGGCATGAAGATGGGCATGAAGAGCAGCTTGCCATTGCAGCGCTGCTGACAAAAGAAAGCAAAAGAACGAAGACCAGCGAAAGAGATCTGAATGATTTAAATAACATTTTAAAAACTCCTTATGTAAATTATGAACTATACCCTTATGACAAAATCTCAAGATAAATTGTGACAAAAACGTCCAATATAATTACAGAAAAATTTGAACATCCTGGCCTGGTGGTCGCAGCAATACAACTGCGAAATATGTGGCATAAAAAAAGCAGGCAGCAAGATTATGCTGCCTGCCTGTTGCAAATTATTATTTAACAGTTATATCTTCAGGCGCAGGAATCGAGGTCCCGTCACTCCATTTACCCATATTCCAGTTTATTTTTACTTTCTGATCATGAATCATTGCATCAAGAGCGGCGTGAAAGACTCGGTAGTCGATGGTATCGAGACGGCCTTTGCCGCCAATCTTCGACATGATAGCTTCTGGCAGAAAGCCGGTGTCATTCGTTGCAGCCATGTGGTCAGCAAGCAAAGACCGGCCATTGTTAGTGCTTGATTTGATCATGTAGACCTTTTTTGGCCGGGCGTTAACAAGGCAATTGGCAGCGCTGGCCAGCTGATCCGGAGGAGAAATAGTGTCTTTGTCGCCGCCGAAAATCACTACCGGGCCGGTAACTTTCTTGCCAAAGGCATTGAAATCGAGAACCTTGATTTTGGGCTGGAACGCGCCAGCTTGACAGTTCGGGTCAACGTTGGGACTGGCCAGAACGCGGCCGGCGGCCTTACATCCGCCTTTCCCTTCCCAGCACATAGCCATCAGACCGCCGAGCGAGTGACCATAAAGAAAGATGCGGTCGCGGCGAACATGTTTTTCAACAGATTTCAGAGCTTGGTCGACAGATTTGACAGCTCGATCCATAACCTTGTTCTGATCAGTATCCTGGACAACCTTCGGAAACGACTGGTTAAACTGCGGGTGAATCACGATACAGCCCTGATAGGCCAGATGCAGAATCGTTTCCCAGTAAATTTCCGGTCCGATAAGCATTGAGCCGTGCAACTGTATGACTACCGGTGCTGAGTCGCCATACATGAGCTTTTTGGGAACAATGATGTAAGTCATGGTTCCGTCGAGAATACTGCCGAAAGTAATGGTTTTTACTTCCCTGGTAATGTATTTTTCTGCAGAACCGTATCCGGTTTCAGGCGGACCTGGCATTACCTCGCTGGCAAGACAGATAATTGACATGTAAACAACCATCAGCAGGGCGATTAAAACTTTGGTTTTCATAATTAGCTCCTTATTAACTTATCTGATTACTCGTTTAAACTTCAGAGCGCAGGAAAGTAGCTGGCAAGATTGCTGCGATTCAGCTCAAATTCAGCATCTGATATGATTCCCTTCTGCATAAGGGTTTTGAAAACATGAATTGGTGCGGTTACTGTCATATTGTAAAGAGCATTAGGAATCCACCACATGTGCAACTTTTCATCCAGAACACGATTGAGAAGAATAACCAGATTGTTTATGCAGTTATTTCTGGTGATGTGATAGAACTCGCCGCGCCGGTTTTTGCAGGCTTCTGCGATGGCATCCTGAAGAAGTTGCTTTTTCTGGGCTTCGTTTAAATTAACCTTATAGAAAATCAGCCTTTTTTCAGACTTGTTATACTGAACCTGCATTCTGGCATAATTTTCAAAAGTAGTCAGATTCCAGACCATGTTAAATGTCTTCTTCACAGTTTTAGCCAGATCATACATTTCGCCAGGAGGCAGCGCGGCTTCGATAGTAACGGTCAGGGCCTGCGCTTCACTCCCGGATTTATTAACGAAACCGCCGGGCTTGAAGGTAAACACCAGGATAGCGTGTGCAAGAATCACCTCTGGCTTCATTGGCAGAACAACCATAAACACCTGATCAACTTTTTCAGCATCGACTGCCGCTGTTGTCCATGAGTGAAGTGATTTTGGCTCGTTCGCTTCAGGATCCTGTCTGATTCCCCAGCGTACGTTATCGATCGTATATTTGCTGCCGGACCGACTGGCAAGCTTTGCTGGTTTCTGGTAATAAGAGTAGAGTTCTTCGGCGAACACCGGCTTGACTGGCTCATTTGTCTGCGATATTTTGCTTACTTTAAGAATCTCTGTTTTGTCGGCAGCGTGAGCATTACCATGCACGCTGACCCAGCGGTTGAGAAACGGCTTCACTTTCTCGGGGGATACGTCAAGAAGAAACACTCGGCCATCCCTGGTGTGAAGGGTAAAACCCTTGCTGTCCTCAATAAGCACGCCTTTCAGTTCATAACGAACTCCGTTGTAGATTGGCGCTGCCGACAAAGCGGTCTGAGCCAACATCACGCATAGAAACACAAAGGTCGCTATCTTCATCCACACATTATGCTGTTTTAACATTTCAGTCTGCACTTTATTCCTCCGCAAATTATTCAGGTTATTGCATAGGACAAAAGGGCCTCTTGATTTGTGACAAAGATTTGGCTGCAAAATTATGCCTTGTCTGGTAATCACTAACGACTGTTTCCATGAACATAGAAGGGTTGACAAAGCAGGTTTCTCATGAAAAAATTGAATTCAAACAAAACTGCTTTGTAGTGTTATCTCACTCCAAAGTTATTGGGGGGGGCTTGTCTTACGGCTTATCTCTGTGAGCGTCAGGGAGCAGACGAAAACAGTTCGTTGAGATTATAGAAGGCGTATTCCTGTTCGGCGGCCGAAAATCGCGAATCCCGAGCAATGGAAATATTCCGGAAAAGCTTTCTCAGCCTTACTTCGTGCAGAGAAATATCGGGGCAGGCGGAGGCCATAGCTTCCATTTCTCGATGGTAGCGTTCGGGGATGTGCGGAGAAACTCGGTTCCAGGCATCGTCAAGATCGGCAATGAACCACCTTGCCTTTTTAACTGTTTCGGCATGACTCAGACGCGAGTCAATACTTCTCCTGATGTCAGCGTCAAATACATCAAGATTCTGGCCATGGTCATCGCTTTTGTCTTCTCGTTTTTTGCGGCTATTGTCTTTGTCGTTCACGTCGACAGCGGCATTCGTGACCACAAGAAACTGGGCGAGCTCAAACTCTTTCAGGCCGAGTATCTCGACTACCTTGGCCGCGGCCGCCACGCCTGGAACCTCTATATTACGCAGACTCCGCAACACGGTATCGATTTGAGTCATACTGATCTTTCCGGGCGCGATTTTACCGGCTACTATTTCAGTTCTGTCATGTTCGACCACGCCAATCTCAAGGGCACGATTTTCGACGACTGCTATCTGTCGGGCGCCTGGTTCAGGGAAACCGACTGCCGTGGCGCCAGCTTCAAGAAAGCTTACATGAGCGAATACACGCATTTCGACGGTGCCGATCTCAGCGATGCCAATTTCACCGGTGCTTATGCCGTAATCAGCGCGCTAGATGTTGCCCGAAAGAAGCCGACGAAGCTCGACAACATCGAGCCGCCAAAGAATTCGCGCTGGGACAGCGTCAGCTGGGAATGTTTTCACACCCTCGAATGGCTGGAAAAAAGCGGATACAGTTTCAGTCATCAGCGCGCCGGCAGCATGCTCCAGGAAATCCCCGGCGAACTCAACGACCAGCTCAAAACCCGCTAGCCAGCAATTTACTCGTAAGCAACGGAAATCGTTGCATTTGCAGTATAAGTACCTGCCGGTTCTGTTCCAGCAAGAGTAAGAGTTCCGCCGACATAAACTTTGGTGTTCGCTGCGCTATCCTGATTCTCATAGCCAATGGTAAATGCTATTGGAATATTATTGGCAAGATAGGCAATATTTGCCGGTTGAACATCAAAGTTTGCAGCAAATCGCTTCGACGCTCCGGTAATAGTAAACAGCGCACAACGATCAGTGTTGCTGCCGATCAAAACAATGTCGCCTGTCCTGATTCTGTTCCCGCCAGAATCGGCTGCAACGGTAACCGTACCGGCACCCTCCACGGCAAATGCACCAAAGCTCAGATCTCTGTCCTTAAAGACTCCAATAAGCTCAGCTGTACTGACAATTTTTACCTGACCTCCGGCGCCATTGCCACCATCATTAGGGCCCGGAGCGCCACCATAAGCACCGCTGCCCCCGCCGCCGGGAGAAGAACCGTCGCCACCAAAACCAGGCACAGCCAGACCATCAGCGCCATTACCGCCACCGACACCGCCTGCTCCCCCAGTAGAGCCTGTTGCCGAGCCTCCGATGCCTCCAGTGCCGGCGGCACCACCACCACCTCCGGAAACACCACCTGTTGCACCAGTAGCACCATTACCACCTGCATATTCAACATCGCCGGTAGCGCCGGTTGATCCACCAGCTCCGAGCGCGCCGGGAGCAGTGTCATCATCTGAACCCTGTCCGCCAGCACCTCCGACTGCTTCAACAAATTTGCCGTTCCCATCGAACGAAGAATTGCCACCGGCCGACCCGGCACCAGCGACGGTTCCATCTCCACAGTTACCGCCATTTCCTACGGTCACCGTAAAAACCTGACCGGCCGAAACAGAGATGACTTCCATAGCATAAGCCCCACCACCGCCGCCACCAGCTTTTCCGGAGTTAAAAGCGCCGCCACCGCCGCCACCGCCACCCCACACGTGAACAGTTATCTCAGCGACATCTGCAGGAACAACAAAAGTTCCATTGCCGGTAAAGTTTACCTCAACAGCTGAAAGTGGCAGCATAGAGCAAATAAACAACGCCAATGTATAAAAATGTAAAGTCGATTTTTTTGTCTTCATACTGAATTAATAGCATTTCGCAGATACCATTGCAAAAAAATCACATGACAACACACAAAAAGTCCTTGACAAAGATTAGTGAATTAAAGAGATATTCGGCTCGATTACAAAAACCAAATTTTAGCTTTACCACGGAGGGTGTTATGGTTACAAGAGCTCGAAATGTTCAGACCATGTTTATTCTGGTTGCGATGTTCATATGTTTCTCCGGTTCTGCAGTAATGGCTGCCAAGAACGCCTTATTTAACATTACCGGCGTTGTTGAAGCATCAATCGCCATAACACAGACCAATCACATGACTTTTGGCAGATTTGCGGCAGACACTTCTATACAAACAATTACTCTCAATCCTGTAGATAACAAGAGAGCTAAAACCGGCGCCATTGTACTTGTAGGTGGAGAGATTGGCGATGCGCTGGCCGCGAAATTTGGCATCACCGGCGCAGCTAACGCTTCATATCACGTGACGATAAACGGAGATTACTCAGGCGTCAGTATATCGGACGGCACAGATTTTATGGCTGTAAGTGCTTGGAGAATCTACTCAGAAGGGAAGGCAAACACTACTCCGGTTGATCCTGATGCCAACGGCATGGCAGTTATAAAGGCCGTGGGCACAGATATACTGACCGTTGGCGCCACACTGACTGTTGGAGCAAGCCAGCCAGCAAACACCTACACTCTTGCCGGCATTCCAATTGCTATAGAGTATGAGTAACAAGCTGTTTGCAATATTGCAATTCCCACAAATACAAGGCTAAAGAAAAGGCCTGGCCAGTCTTCTTACTTATGCATTCACTCGCCAGCGCATTGTTTAACAGACTACCTTATGGCTTAATAGTTGAGTCTGCATAAAAAATCAGGATTTCAGGAATTTAGATAATGAGACTTTCAGGAAACCATTTAAGAACAGCGGTTTTGTTAGCCATGCTATATCTGAGCGTTCCTTCCTATTCACAAATCCGCGGGGGCGGACTTATGGTAACGCCCACAAGAGTTGAAATGGACGGACGAACCCGCTCGACGTCGATATCTCTCATCAACAACAG
This sequence comes from Candidatus Riflebacteria bacterium HGW-Riflebacteria-1, assembly GCA_002839445.1. Classification (GTDB taxonomy): domain Bacteria; phylum Muiribacteriota; class Ozemobacteria; order Ozemobacterales; family Ozemobacteraceae; genus Rifleibacterium. The sequence continues at coordinate 196,855 of PGYB01000011.1, read as the reverse complement.
CAACGAAACCAGCACCTATCGCATTCAAACAATAAATTCGCGAATGACCGAGCTGGGTGAGCGCCAGAATATTCTGGGTGAACCTGGAAAAGATGAACTGTTTGCCGACAAACTTGTAAAATTCGCTCCCAGGCAGGTTCGCCTGAAGCCTGGCGAGCAGCAGACAATCAGAGTAATGTCGCGAATTTCCAATAGCCTGAAAAAAGGCGAATATCGAACAGGTTTAAACTTTCAATGGATTCCGGAACCTGGCGAGCCTCAACTGAAAACACACTCATCATCAAATGATGGGCTTGCCGTCAATGTACAATTCTCTTACGGCATTACTGTGCCGGTAATTATCAGGCATGGTGATCTAAGCGCAACAGGCAGAATAACCGGACTGAAATTGCTTTCTGCTAATGAAGCAGACAGAAATCTCAAAATAACTATCGATAGAGAAGGCGACCGTTCGCTGTATGGTGACTTGAGTGTTTTCAGAGTAAAGGCAGATGGCAAGCAGGAACTGATAAATTCGGTTCGCGGAATCGCCATTTATGTTCCAAATCAACGCCGCATTTACACAATGAAAATACCCGGAGGAAAATCAGGCACACCCAATGATGGAAAAGAAAAACTAAGGGTTGAATACCGTGAGATCAACGAAAACGGCGGCCAATTGATAGCCGAGTCAAGTATCAACCTTGATTAGTCAACTCGCGCGAAAACTGGCGGCACAAGATTTATGATCAAAAAGAGGAACCTGATCAGACCGAGCCGACTGCTGCTGCTTGCTATGCCTGTTGCTGCAGCCATTATTATTTACACTTGTCTGTCGGCTCAGACCTCAAACAGCGGGTATGCTGACGAACGAAATCAACTGCGAATTATCGATTATTCGAACTTTTCAAACGTCAGTACAGAAGCTCGTTCAAGTTTTTCTATCTCAGCTGAAATTGTTGAATCGGTTACATCAGTCGAAACGTCTGAATTAACTGAAGTGATTATGGCTGATGGAACAGTCCAGAAGTTGGGACTGACTGTTTCACCACCAAGGCTTGTGTTTGAGGGAGATTTGAAGACGGCGACGCTGACTTTGACCAATATTGGTGAGCTTGAGACGGTTTATCGTATTTTGCTGGTCAATACACTGGTCGATGAAGACGGCAAAAGAACCCGCATTGGTGACGAAGAGCTGCCGGAAATGAAAAGTCAGGGAGCCATGTTTGCGCATAAACTTCTGAAATTTGCGCCGCGCATGGTCAGACTCAAACCACAGGAACAACAGACAGTACGCGTTGCCGTCAGGGCGCCGCAGAAGCTTGAAGATGGCGAATACCGCACTGAACTCAATTTCACCTGGATGCGCGACAGCGAGGAAATAGTCGATCTCGACCAGTTCAATCAACAGCTGGCTACCCATACCGCTTCAGTAACGGCCAGAATTGTCATTCGAGATGAACCGGGCAAAGAAATCTACGTTCCGGTGATCGTCAGAATAGGCGAACTCGAAGCAACCGGTAAACTGACAGATCTGCAGCTCGCAAGCACTGAAGAAACAACAACTCTCAGACTTACCATCACCAGACAAGGCAACCGGTCGCTGCACGGCGATCTGCTCATTTACGGGCTCAACCGCGACAATGAAAAGTCTGAACTGCTGCAGACTCTGCGCCGCATTGCGGTTTATCAGCCGGCAGAGCAGCAAACTGTTTCTGTCGATGTTTCCGAGGCTGTTAAAAAGGCAGGAGAAGAAGTTATCAGCCTGATGATCGAATACAAAGCCTCAACCGATGAAGGCGGCGACGTAATCGATACTGCCGAGATCAAACTGCTGGCCGGCGCCCGCGCCTCCGCCAAAAAATAGCTCAAAAATCAAACTCGTTTTCAGGCCTCGCCAAAATTCAATGCGTCCTGATGCAACGGAGTAACTCCTCATGCAAAAATAGTCGGCGCAAATCGGCGTAATCACCCGGGCGCTTCCATCCTGATACGCCCAAGTATCACCCACATCCTGTGGGCGACTGCGGATTGTTCTCCGGTAGCTTATCTGCCTTCTTTAATCCAGCGTCTCGGAGCGGACGACGCGCAGACCACAGTAGCCGGTGCGCAAAGATGGCGGGCCAGAGGCGCGACCTGAAACTGCCAGATAGGTTTCGCCGAATTCGAAGCTGCCGCCACGGTCAGCGCGGCGGGAACCGCTGACGGGACCACTGTAATTAGTCAACTCGCCAGTCGGGTAATCTGCGAAAAAGTCCCAGCACCACTCGGAAACATTACCACTCAAACCATAAAGCCCCAGCTCATTAGGCTTTTTGCTGCCGACCAGCTGCGAACTGCCGTTGGCATTAGCAAGATACCAGGCATAGTCAGCAATCTGATTCTTCAGATTGCTGCCAGCAAAAGCCTTCTGATAGCCAGCAATGTTGACCGCACCGGGGTCGGCACTGTCAGCACCCATAGCAGCCCACATCCATTCCGTTTCGGTGGGCAGGCGGTAACCATTGGCAGACCATTCACAGGAGACTGAATCCCACAGACCACTCTCAGAAATCGGCACCCGACCCCAGCTGTCAGGATTGGTCGAACCGGAAATGCTATAGGCCGGGCGCAGGCCTTCCATGATGCTCAGGCGATTGCAGAAAACGATTGCATCATACCAGCTCAGGTTGTCGGCCGGCAGTTCAGCTTCTTCCGGGCTGATGCGTTGCGGCTGACCAGTTACCCTGGCATATTGAGAGCGGGTGACTTCATACTGACCCATGTAGAAAGTCAGCACCAGTGACCTGTTGGCAGGGTTTCCGTCGCGCTGGAATATTCCGGCCGGGACCCGCAGCAGATTGCCGATATTGGGCGAGTTCAGGCGATCAGAACCGGCCGTTGCCGTTGCCTTTGCGGTAACCGCAGACTGCGAAGCGACTACTGCTGGCGGCGAAGTCACTGTCGGCATGATAGATCGGGCAGGAGCAGCAACAGAATCTGGCTTTACTGACTGGCCGGGTTGGCCAGTCTGACCGGGCTTTCCTGACTTTCTGCTCAGTTCACGCAACATTTCGATACTCATTTCAGACCCGGTCTGAGAAGATACTGCAGGAACAACAGGCTTGGCAGGCATTGTCGGCACAACCTGGCTGGTTGCAGCTGGCGTGTCATCTTTGATCGACGGCGCTTCATAGTAATCTTTTTCGGGCAAAATCGGCACGGCAGGGGCTGATGCTGGTTGACGCTGCATTTTCGCAGGCGGTTCGACCTGAGCAGCAGGTGCTGTTACCGAAGGCTTACCGGCCGGTTTGCCGGCTGATTTTCGGCTCAGCTCTCTCAACAATTCTATACTGAGTTCGTTTTCGCCAGGAGCCGAAAGATCGAAAACTCTGGGCTTGACAGGCGACAACGGTTCTATCGGCGACGTGGCATCGGCGACTGCTGGCTTTACAGGCAACACCGGTTTAGCCGGCTTCGGAATATCAGGCAGAGGCTCTGTTTCAGGCCAATCTTCGACAAAATCCTCTTCCGGCATGTCGGGCAGACCAGAATCAGGTTCGCTATAATAAGGGATTTCGACAGGCAACTCATCGGGCAGAATAGAAACGTCATCAGACTTGCCGTCGGACTTGCGACTCAATTCCCGCAATAATTCGATGCTCAGTTCCGGGCCAGACGGTTTGGCCGGCGCAGCAGCAACTATTACCGGCGGTGCCGTATTAAGCTGTCTTGCCAGGTCGGCATCGACAGAAAAGTCGATTTCAGGCTTAACTGCCGCTGCCATTTCGGGAACCGGCTGCAACACAGGCGGAGCCGTATTCAACTGCCGAATTATATAAGGATCAGCGACACGCGGGCCAATCGCCTTCGCAGCATCCCGCAGCACAATGTCATGACCACCCAGAACATCGCCCTCATCGTTTATCGCCACAAGGCCGAGATTGGCGACATAGACGCCGAGGTTGTTGGCCTGCTGCTGATCGATATCGACGTAGTAGTTACCCGGTTTGATGAAATCGAGAATATAGAAGCCCTGGCTGTCGGTTCGAGTTCTACCCGCAACTTTGCCGGTTTCTTCTTCGGTTATCTGCAGCATGATGCCGCCAACCGGCTTTTCAGAACCATCGCCGGCGAACAGAACGTTTCCTTCGATTTCGCTGGTCATCACGACAAAATAATCAAGCCGCTGCATTACGCCAGGACGCGGAATTATGCTCACACCCGGAGTTTCGAGCACAAGAAAGGGATCGACCAGGCTGACCGGTTCGATGGCGACATCGACACGACGAGATGGCGAAAGTCCTCTTATGATAGCGGTTCCGGAGGCGTTGGTAACTGCCTTGCGGCCGCCGGCATTGACCTCGACATCCTTGAGCGGAATGACGCCGGCCTGCGTGCGCTGAGCGACATTTACGATAACCCCGCCGGATCTGACCATCGATTCTGAACTAACTTCAAATTCGCCGGAACCGGGAAGAACGCCAAACGATGAATTCAGCGTCAGCATGGCCCTGAAGTCACCGCTACTGTCGCCGGAAAACTGCATCCCGGAAGAAAACTCGGCATATTCCTTCATAAAACCGATGTTATAAGTCGTGTTGGAGCGATTGCCAGAGCGCGTTTCGAGATTGCGCCGAATCTGCGCCGAATACGAAGATTCGTCTTTGCCATACCAGCGGCCGCCAACCCCGACGCTTCTGAACTCGGTTACCGGCTTGACATGGTAGTTGAGGCCGGCAGACACCTCACCCCGGCGGCCAACTCTCGTTCTGACTTCTGAGTTGCCGTAGGTATATAAGTTGCTGCTGCGGCTGGAAGTCCAGTCTTTCCTGTGATCGAAAGTGTTGAGCAGCGTGGTCTGTCCGATACGACTCGACAACGAAAGGTTGACCAGATCAGAGAACCGGTCGCTGTTGTATGAATCGCGCAACCAGCGCAGCGACATGCTCTGGCGCTCGAACAGGCGACCGCTGAGACTGAGAGTATTGCGCCAGTCGGTGTTGGACATGGCAGTGGCGGCGGTGAAATCGCTGTCAAAGTTAAAATATTCGTTCGAGATGTTCCAGCCCGCGACATTGCTGCGCGTGCGCAGCATCAGGGCGTTGCCGGCATCGATCTGGCTGACGAGCCCGATACTGCCATGCACTGGTGGCATATCGCCGTTTCCAGAAATCGAACCGAGCGCCTCGATCGTCGAGTAATAGTATTCATCGTTATCATCGCTGAACCCGGCAAAATCGTGCTTGAGCGACAGGCTCGGGCTGAGGCCGGTCGTGATCTCAGAACGCAGGGTGTAGCCTTCTGTCGGCACCGAATAGCGCTTTCTGACCGGCAGCATATCGCGGTTATTCTGCAGCACAGAAAGCTTGTAGTAAGTTTTCTGCGGCGCAACCATGCCGGAACCGACGAACAGGTTCTGCTTTTCTTCGCGTACCTGCCCGTATGGGCCGTAGAGCTTAACGATAAACTCGTTGTTTCCGGTCAGAATCGGCACGTTTTCGAAATAGTACATTTCATCGCGACTCTGATCGGGCGCGATCGTATCGACAAGGCTTCTGCCACGATAGAGTTCGGCGCTCCAGCCCTCAGGCAGGTTACCCGAAATCGTAGTAAAAGCGAACTCTGACGTATAATTCAGCGGCGTGTTCGAAATGTATACGCCGCGCCCGCTGCGCAGTGCCGGGGTCAGCGGCATGGCCGCCGGCGTGATGTCTCCAAACGAATAAGTGTTATAGCCAACCCAGGCATTCTGGTCATCGGCCTGTTCTTCCCAGGTCATTCTGATGCGGGCCGTGGTCAGGCCATCTGTGTCGTTGCCGGAAGCATAGAGGCGGGAAGTGTGGTAAAGCATGTCGTTAGCGAGATTGACAGTATAGCGCGTGGGAATGTAATGACTGTCTTTCTTGTTGAAGTTGCTGGAAACAGTGACGTCGGCGACAGGTGACGAGAAGAACTGGTAGCGCGAGCGTTGCAGGGGCAGCAGGGCCTGCTTCTGTGATGGTCTTAGCCGCGACCAGCGGGAGTCGCGTTCCATTTTCAGGATGATCGGCATCTTTTCGAGAGGGACTATATTGACCGAAAGAGTTCTGATATTCGCCTCGACCTTGACCGGAAACCATCTGGTCAGACATTCAGCGGTTACGTAGATGTCGTCGCTGAGTCGATAACATTCTCCATCGGCGATGCTTTCGCGCAGGCTGCCGGAAACAACCTGACGATTGGTGAGGTCGAGCGCAAACCGGCGGTTTTCGTTGAGATACCAGCCGGCGGCAGTGCCATTCCCGGAATTGCTGGTTATGGGAAACTCGAGCAGGCGACAGATTTCGCCAAGCGGCAAAAATGTCTTGTCATCGCGGTAGTATGCAAACAACCCGCGTTCTAGCAGGTATTTGCTGTCGAGTTTCAGCTCGAAGATCATCTCTTCTTCGGGCGCAAATTCCTCGAAGGCAGGCAGTTGTGATTCTGCCGCCGCGACGGTTGCGAAGTTGAAAAAGTTCAGAATCTGCAGACAAAGCAGACTTACGAGGAATGCAGAAAACATCAGTCTCGAATATAACAAGACTGACGAACCAGGAAATCTGTTCCGGTTCTGCGTCAGCTCCAGCCTCCGTCTGCCTATTTCTGTATGGATTTGTTGTGCTGATATGACAGTATCTTGTAAAACCATCGACATATTTCAAGCAGATTTGAACTTGAAAATTCATTCTTGTACAGAGGGGGAATTCGTGTTAAGTTTGACCGCGTTAAAGCAGGAGGTAGCAGATGACACAGGAAAGCGTGAACACCGTAAAAACCGCCGAAGAACCTAAAATCGACGAGGTCAAAGCACTCGCCGAGATAAAAAGTGCCCATAAAAAAATCTTAAGCGAGATTGGTAAGGTCTTTATCGGCCAGACCAAAGTTGTTGAAGAAGTATTATACGCGCTCTTCGCGCAGGGACATGTTCTGTTGATCGGCGTGCCCGGGCTCGGCAAAACCCTCCTGGTTAACAGTCTGGCGCAATTGCTCGACCTGGCGTTCAAACGCGTTCAGTTCACGCCTGACCTCATGCCTTCTGATATCATCGGCACCGAAATTATCGAAGAGAATATGAAAACCGGCGACCGCAATTTCCGCTTCGTCAAAGGTCCGCTGTTTACCCAGATTCTGCTTGCTGACGAAATCAACCGCACACCGCCCAAGACACAGGCCGCCCTGCTGCAAGCCATGCAGGAGCGCAAAATCACCAGCGGCAATACCACTTATCCGCTGGCTGAACCGTTTTTCGTTCTGGCGACTCAGAACCCGATCGAGCAGGAAGGCACTTACCCGCTGCCCGAAGCTCAGCTCGACCGTTTTATGTTCAACGTTCGCATGGAATACCCGCCCACAGAAGAAGAAGTGAGCATGGTGCGCGCAACTACCGGCGGAGTCACCGTGAACCTGACGCCGGCGCTTGAACAGAAGCGCATTCTTGAGCTGCAGGAAATTGTCAGACGAGTACCAGTATCTGACCGCGTCATTCGTTACGCTGTAGCAATCGCTGAAGCCACTCGACCCGGTCGCGACAATTCGCCGGCTTTCGTTAACGACTTTGCCACCTGGGGCGCTGGTCCGCGCGCCAGTCAGTATCTGATTCTTGGTTCAAAAGCCCGCGCCGTTCTGCAAGGCCGCTTTTATGTTGCCTGTGAAGATATCAGAGCCCTGGCTTTCGCGGTTTTGCGTCACCGCATCATGCTCAACTTCAATGCTGAAGCTGAGGGAATCACCCCGGACACCATCATTGAAAAGATTCTCAAGTCGGTCTCAGAACCGGCTGCCTGATTAACAACGGGCCAGCTGGCCCGAACCGGCAAAGGTTACCATGGAGAAAACCCGAAGACTATCGCGATTTCTTGATCCAAAGCTGCTGGCTGCGCTTTCCTCAATGGAAATACGTGCGCGTACAGTGGTCGAGGGCATGGTCGAAGGGTTGCATAAAAGCCCGTTCAAAGGCTTTAACGTTGAATTTTCAGAATACCGCCAATATGTGCCCGGCGACCCGCTCAAAGATATTGACTGGAAAGTCTACGCCCGCACCGACAAGTTTTACATCAAGGAACACGAAGAAGAAACCAATCTGTCAGGCTATCTGGTCATGGATACCAGCGGCTCAATGTCTTATAAGGGCCAGGGGAGCATGAGCAAGATTGATTACGCGTCAACACTTGCTGCCTCACTTGCCTACCTGATGCTGAAACAGCAGGACTCAGTCGGACTCGTAACTTTTGCCAATGGCCTGCGTAAGATGATCAGGCCGCGCACCGGCATGGCACACCTTAAGGCCGTTTGTAACGAGCTTGAAGCTACAGCAGCCAGTGAAACAACCAACATCGGCGCCAGCCTCGATCTCGTTGGCCAGAGCATGAAAAAGCGCGGCATCTTTATTTTGTTCTCAGACCTTATGGATAACGCTGAGGTCATTATTCAGAAGTTGCGCCAGTTGCGCACCAGAAGGCATGAAATAGTACTCTTTCACGTGCTCGATCGTGATGAAATCAGCTTTCCGTTCGATGACACCACGATTTTTCATGACCTCGAAGACGAGTCAGAGATAGTCACCGACGCATTTCAACTTCGCAGCGAATATCTGCAACGGGTCAGGCAGCTGATGAATACGTTCAAATCAGCCCTGCGCAAATCTGGTATAGACTACCTGATTGCTGACACCTCAATGCCTCTCGAAGCCAATCTGCGAAGCTTCTTTTCACGCCGCCAGGCAGTGAGTGCGAGGTGATAGCATGACATTCGCCAGCCCATGGTTTCTGCTAGGTCTGCTAGGCATCGCGGTGCCGATCTACCTGCATCTTTATTACCGCAAGACGCCGGTACGCAAAGACTTTCCGAGTTTGCGCCTGATCAAGCTCTCGGTCGAATTCGTCGCCCGGCGCAGAAAAATGCGAAACCTTCTACTCATGGCCCTGCGCATCATCACGATCATACTTGTGGTAATGGCACTTTCAAAGCCTTTTATCGGTCAAAGCGCGAGCGCGAGAAATTCCTCTGACACACCAGCTGCGATTGTAGTGCTGCTCGACAACTCGATGTCCATGGGCTGCACACATCAGGGCATATCGGTTTTCAACACCGCCAGGGGGCGAGCGCTTGAGATTCTCGACCAGATGCAGCCTGGTGACCGCGCAACTGTAGGTCTGATCAATGACCCCGGCCGCCTGATTTTTCCGCAGCTGACCTGGGACAAAGACACGCTGAAAAAGAGTATCAGCAACGTTCCACTCAGCATGGCCGGCACAAGCATGGCTTCATCAATACTGCCTGGCTTGAAACTTCTGGCACCGCTTAAAGCCTATCGCCGCGCGATATATGTGATTACCGATATGACCGAGTCGTCATGGCAGCCATTCATCGATAAATACGATCTTGCCAAAGTTGAACCCGGCATAGATCTCATCATGGTGCCGGTCGGCGGCAGCGCACCAGATAACATGGCAATTACCGGCCTTGAGACCGAGGCCCCGATTATCATGACCGGGCGACAGATTCCGGTCAAAATTACGATTGCCAACCATTCGCCGCGCATTCGCCGCAGCCGCGTCAGCGTATCAATAAACGGCGAACGCAAGATCGAAGAAGAAATCGAAGTCGAAGCAAACAGTGTAAAAGACGCGAGAATCATGGCAACCTTTGCCAAAACCGGCATGAATCATGTTTCTGCTGCGATTCAAAGCGATGCCATGCCATTCGACGACCAGCGCCACCTCGCAGTTCGCGTTTTTGAGCCGTGTCGAGTATTGCTTATCAAGCCAGATTCGATGCCTGGACAGCCAGAGAATCGCGAAGACACCTTTGTCAGATTTGCTCTGAATCCTCTCAATCGCAGCAAAGACAATAATTTTGCCGTAGAAACACGCAGCACAGCCGAAGCAAAGACTGCAGAACTGAAAAACTTTGCAGCAGTATGTCTGATCAATCAACGTCATCTCGACGCAGAGCTGATCAAGCGCCTGTCTGAATACCTCATGGGTGGCGGAAACCTGATCACTTTCATGGGCAATCGTGTTGAACCCGACTGGTATAACAAGCATCTGATCGACGATCTCGGCGGCAGTTATCTGCTTCCCGCAAGAATTTACAAGAGAGTCGGCAACGCGGTAAGCCGTGCAGTAGGCTACCAGATGACCGATCTAGACGCCGGGCACCCTGCGTTCAGCATATTTGCGCGTGACGGCGCTGGCGACCCCGGCCGTGCCCAGATTTTTGAATTCTTTCAGGTTCGCCCGAACCCGACCGCGCTCTTGCTTGCACGCATGAGCCATGGCCTGCCCGGAATCGTCGAAGAAAAGCGGGGGCGTGGTCGCTCGATGCTGATCACTTTCTCGGCTGACACTTCATGGACAAACTGGCCAGTGCGACCAACCTGGCTGCCGTTTCTGCATCAGAGTCTGATTGCGATGATCACCGCCAATGAACTGGCAATCGGCACAATTCGCCCAGGAATGCCAGTTTCTGCAACTATTACCGGCGAAGATGCCCGCGAACTCATGCTGAAAATGCCAGACAACAACCGCAGCAAAATTTCGGTGCAAACCAGCGCTCAAGGCCTTGTTCATCTGAACACCCGTGACACCGAACAAACTGGTTATTACGAAATTTTGACCGAGGGTGGAAACCGTGTACTCAGCGCATTCGCAGTAAACCCGCCGGCCGAAGAAAGTCGACTGGAACGCATTAATCTGCGGCGCATTCCGCGCTTTATACCGCTTACCCACGAAGCCGGCCGCGGCCAGTCAGTCAAGGAAAAAGTTTCGTTACTGCGCGACGGCTACGACGTGAGTGGTGCTGCCATGCTGGCTCTTTTACTGCTGGCGGTTATCGAAAGCTGGTTTGCCAATCTTCCGAGCGCCAGGAGGGTTGAATAAGCATGCACAGCATTCTCAGCCTGTTCGGCTACAATCTTAACCCGATACGAAATATAGAATCATCTGCTCTGGCGCTATCCTGGGGCTGGGCAGGCCTGGTATTGCTGTTGCTCGCACTGGTTCCGCTGTCATGGTGGGCCTATCGCTGCGAAGGAAAAAACATCAGTGACAAAATGCGGCGGCAGCTGCTGGCGATAAGAATCGTCTGGGTAATGATACTTGCCTTCCTGATGTGTGGCCCGGTTCTCGTCGTATCCGGCTGGGTGCCGCAACGCAACCGCCTGGCCGTAATGGTCGACACTTCACGCAGCATGAGCATTAAGCACAAAGAAACATCGCGACTCGATCAGGTTAAAAAGCTTTTTGCCAGTGGATTTATCAAACAGCTCGAAGATAAGACCGGCATTTATCCAGAAGTATTCAGCTTTGCCGACAATGTTTCACCAGTATCTCGCCAGGAAGTCGAACAGTTCAACTTCAGTGCCGACGGCAACCAGACCGACATCAGCAACGCCGTGCGCAATGTTATCGGCAACCTCGGCGAGGGTAGCATGCTCGGCATTGTAATGATCAGCGATGGCGTCAGCACTACTGGCGACAACCCGGCGATGGCACTTTCCAACATTCGCACACCAGTGCATTTTATTGCGCCCGTGCAGGAAGGCGAAACCGCAGACCTGGCGTTGCATCTTACCCGACCGCCGGCGCAGGGATATCTGAACTCAAGCGTGCGGGTGCGTGGTGAGGTCAGCCTGCACCGGGTTGCAACCAGTTCAGTAGCTATTACTGTGCGAAGAAATGGCGAGTTTTTTGTGCAGACGAGCGCTGATTTTGCTTCTGGCACAACTAAAGCCGGTTTTGCCTTTAACATTCCGTGTGACGAAGAAGGCAGCTTCAGATTTGAACTCGAGATTCCAACTCTCACCGGCGAGTTAACCAGCGAAAACAACCAGACCGGGTTTTTGCTCAAGGTTGTACGCGAACGCCTTAACATAATGGCGCTGAGCGGGCGTCTGTCATGGGATGTAAAATTCATCGGCAACGCACTGCTGACCGACCCGAACGCACAAACTGTTCACTGGGCAAAATTGCGTGATGACCGCTGGGTATGCTCGCGCGACCTCAAACCCGAGCGCGCTGTACGCAACCCTGACCTGACTGAAGACCTCAAAATTGCTGACGTTTTGATCTTGAACGCCGCCAGTCATGACATGCTCAGGCCGGTCGAAGAAGAAATCTTGCGCCGCGTCGAAGCCGGAACACTGGGTCTGCTTATTCTACCGTCGTCACAGGGCTTTGCCGAACTTGGCTACCAGGGCACACTCATCGAAAAACTTCTGCCAGTGGCACCAGGGCGCGAGATATGGCGTGGCACGCCAGGAAACATGGTTTTACCATCGACTGAAACGCCGTATAACTTTTTACGCCTGATTGACGACCCGATACAGAACGTTGAATTTTTCGCAACCTTGCCAAAGATTGAAGGCATTTACGAATACGATGGCCTTAAACCCGGCAGCGAAATCCTTATAAACTCGACAATACGTGGCAATGCAGATCTGTTACCTTTAATGATCAGATCACGTGCCGGGCTGGGCAACGTCATGCTTATAGCCGGTGGGCCGCTGTGGCCGGCAGGTTTTCGGCTGGTACCGACTGACCGCGGCTTTTCACCTTATTCTGCGCTCATCGTCAACATGTGCAAATGGCTGGCCAATCGCCGCGAGGACGCACAGGTCAGCATCGAACTCGCTTCTTCGCGTGGCTACGTGGGCCAGGGAAACAGCATCAGAGTCTGGGTCATGAACAGCAAAAACGAACTGCAGAGCAATGCCCAGATCTCACTTACCATCAAAGACGAGCCTGGAAACCTCACCAGTCTTTTCTGCATAGAAACCTCGGAAAAAGGCTGTTATGAAGCCACTTTCGTCCCGGCACAGAGAGGCCTGCACCGTATTGAGGCAACAGCCAGATATCAGGGGCACGAGCTCGGGACTGCAAAAAGTGAACTACTGATTGAGATGCCCACTGCTGAATTTGACGAACCTGTTATCAAAGAATCGCTGATGGCACAGTTGGCGAGTGACACTGGCGGCATATTCACCACCGTAGACCAGGCAGCAAAAATAGTCGCTGCTATAGACTCTGAGCCGGGCCAGAAGTTGGAAAGCAAGAGCATTGATCTGCGCGACAGCTGGTTGCTGCTGATTATTCTTCTGCTGCTGCCTATGGTAGAATGGTATCTGCGAAGAATTCGGGGGTTAAGCTGATATGACCAGAATCAACAGATTGCTGACTGCTCTTGCAGTTGCCTCTGCGCTTCTGTCTGGCATGACCATGTCAGCAGCAGCTGAATTCGACCGCACAATAATTCCGCGAGTTAAATACGGCGGAGGCGGCGACTGGTATACCGGGCCAACTTCAATGCCCAACCTTCTCAAACAGGCATCTGAGCGCCTGCGTCTGCCAACACAGAACGAAAACATCGCGGTTTCGGTTTCGGACCCCGAGCTTTTCCGATACCCGATGCTCTTTCTAACCGGACATGGTCAGGTCCGTTTCAGTGACTACGAAGTTAATGTTCTGCTCAATTACCTCGACAATGGCGGTTTCTTGTGGGTAAACGACAGTTACGGCATCGACCGTTTTATCAGACGGGAAGTACGCAAGCTTTATCCTGACCGCGAATTCGAGCTGTTGCCCGCTGATCACGCGATTTTCAACATGGTTTATGAATTCAAGGATGGTCTGCCCAAAATTCACGAACACGACGGCAAACCGCCGGCAGCCTTCGCGCTGTTCGACAAAGGCCGCATGAAAGTACTCTACACTTTTGAATCTGACATCGGCGACGGACTCGAAGACGCCGGCGTTCACCAGATCGACACCCCTGAGATCCGAGAAAAGGCCATGCAGATGGCACTTAACATTCTCGCTTACGTGATGATGCAGTGAGGCGCGCATGCATAATGACAACCTGAATAAACTGCTCGAAAACTACCAGCAGCTCCGCGATCAGCTGCAGCAGATGCTCGATTCGTATAAATACGGGCGGCAGCTGCGCGTCGTCATGTCATGCGGATTCTGGGCGCTGGTGTCGTTTTTCATGCTTCTGCTCGTCTTCATGCTGACTGAACGCACACCCCTGCAATCCGAAACCGCGCGCTGGCTGCATGCTGCCGTGCTCTACTGGCTTCTGGTCTGGTGGTTGATCCGGGCTTTTCGGGCTACTATTCACCCGCCACCTGCCACGGCACTTGCAGTCGAAATCGAAGCGACGACGGGAAAATTCGTATCAGGCCTGTCAAGCGCGATTGAGTTCTGCGATGCAACGCTGCCGGCTGCTGATGAGCGCACTTCAGAAACGATGCGGCGCATTACCATCGGGCAGGTTTCGCAGCAGTTACAACGTGAAGACATCAACCATTCACTCAAAGCTTTTTCGCGGCGGCGGTCAGCGTTTACCATGCTGTTTTTTCTGGTGCTCGGCGCTTTATGGTATGCTCTTTCGCCGCTTGAAGTCGCTACCGGAGCGCAGAGACTTCTCTTTCCGCTGCGCGCCATCGCGCCCTATTCAACTCTTGAAATAGTCGTCGCGCCTGAACACGCACTTGTTGCCATGGGCGACAGCCTCGAAATTTCGGCAATACCCTCGCGGCAGACCGGCGAACCGATTATTCTTGAGATGTTCGAGCCTGACAAGCTCGAAGGCAACCGGGTTGAGATGTATCCAGACGCAACTGCCAGCGCAAGTCGCTTTGTATACCCGCTCAACAGTCTTCAGGAATCGGTAGATTACCGGGTAACCTGCGAAAAATTCACTTCACTGCGCTACTCGATCAAGGTAATGCCAAGACCGCAGGTTAAATCTTTGCAGGTGACACTGTTTCAGCCAGCTTACGTAGCGACGCAGCCGATCAGGTTGCCAGCAAACACTGGTGATAGCTCAGTCCTCATCGGCAGCAGAGTAAAAATAGAAGTTACGGCTGACCAGAACCTCGCATCAGCGGCTGTTATTCTTGTTCCTGGCGCCACGCAGAGCTGCGAAATATCTAAAAACAACAGCTTTATTTACGAAATGGCAATCGCTACCAATACCGCATTCTCGCTATTCCTGGAAAATGAAATGGGCTTGAGCAACGAAAAACCTGTGACATACACAATCATCGCCGCGCATGATGGCCCACCAACTGTCGAACTGCTCAAACCAGCTCAGGATATGCCTTTTCCCACCAGCCGCCGCCTCGACGTTAAAACCGTGGCACGCGATGATTATGGCGTGAAGGCGATGATCCTGTTCTATCAGGTCGGTGACCGTAACGCGTTGATTCCACAAAATTTAAAACCTGATTTCAAGCCGACTCTTGAGTATGAGGTCGAGTTTCCATGGATGCTCGACACGCTGGCATTGCAGCCCGGCACCAGGATCAGCTACTACGTTCAGGCGGAAGATGCGCGACAGCCTGAGCCAAACGTTGCGACGACAGCAACCTACTTTATCAACATGCCTTCGATGTATGACATGTATCGTGGCGAAGAGGTATCGCAGGGCGAAGTTAATCAGAAACTCGAAGAGTTCATGGAAGTGCAACAGATGCGGCGTGAGGCTCTGATGAAGGCTTACGAGCAGATCAAGCACGATGAAAAACTTGATTTTGAAGCAACGCAGACCATCGAAAAGGCAATCGAACAGGGCGCCAAAAGCCAGCAGGAAGCCGAAGAGATACTCGAAAACTTCAAAAAACTCCAGGAAAATATGGAAAACAACCCGCTGAGTTCTCCAGAAGCGCTCGAACGCATGCAGAAGGTCAGTGAACTGCTTAACGAAGTGCTCGATGATGAGACCAAGCGCATGATGGAACAACTGCGCGAATCGCTCAAGGATCTCAAAATTGATCCCAAAGACATCGAAAAATACGAAGAAGCCTTTAAGATGGATGACTACCTCAAGGGACTCGACCGCACTATCGACCTGCTTACCCAGGTTCGCGAACAGCAGAAATTCAATTCGCTCGCTCTTGCTATCGAAGATCTGCAGCGCCGACAGCAGCAGATTGCCTCAGAAACAGCCGCTCTCAAAGAAAAACTGGCAAACGAAGGACTGAGCAGCGAAGAAGAATCGCAGCTCAAAGACCTCGCTGACCAGCAGCAAAAGATCGGCAAAGAGCTCGAACAGCTGCAGAAGCAGTCTGAAGAAATGACTGCAAACCGCAAATCAGACGAATTTAAACAGAATCCGCTGCTCGAAGATGTAAAAAACATCAGAGATCGCATGCAAAAAGAAGACTACCAGAAGCGCAGCGAAGATATCAAAAAAGACATGAACCAGAAAAACCTCGATTCTGCGCAACAGAATCAGCAGAACATGCTCAAGTTTCTTGATGCGCTAAAAAAAGACTCAGAGCAGATCTCCCAGCAGTGCTCGGGCGGCGCGGCGCCACAGATTGATCTGTCGGCTTTTATCAGGCGTGCTTTGCGGGTTTCCCACGACCAGGAAATGCTGTTTAGAGAAATTTCTGAATTACCCGAACAGTTCATGCGCGGGCAACGCCCTGAAATCGAGGGCCTGATCGATCAGGTATCGGTGTTGCAGGTTCTGATAAAGCAGCAGGGCAGCGAGCTTGCCAATGATCTTGAGCAGTATGTACGAAGCAGCTTTGCGGTAGACCCGTCAGTGATAGAGCCAATACAGGGAACCCAGGCAATATTTTCAGAAATTGTCAAAACTCTTGAAGACCGCGCGCTAAGCACTTCACGAGCAGACCAGCTCGAAATTGTCAGGCGCTTTAACCAGCTGACAATTGCGTTGATGCGCGCCCAGGACCAGTCTGGCTCATCTGGCTCAGCAAACCCGATGGATGCTCTGCAGCAGTTTAAAGACCTTACCCGACGCCAGCTCAGCCTTTATCAGCAGATGATGCAGCGTCAGATGTCGCCGCAGGATCAGCAGACCATGGAAGCCATGCGCCGCATGGCCATGGAACAGCGCCAGGTCAGAGAAGCACTAGAAAAGCTGATGCGCGAAAGCCGCCAGCAGATGAACTCACTCGGGCGGCTTGATGACGTGATGAACGATATGAAGGATCTCGAAACCGAGATACTCGACCCTGAGCTGCGCAAAAAGGTTGCTGAAAAGCAGAAGTCGATTTATGACCGTATGCTGCGCGCGCAGAAAGCGATTAAAGATCGCGATGAAGAGAGCGAAGAGCGCAAGGCGCGCAAGGCCGAAGTAATCAGACAGCAGCAGCCAGATAAGCCACTCGGCGAGATTGGCACCGATACGCGTGACCTGAGCAAAGACTTTCTTGGCGACCTCAAGGAAGAGTTTCCTGAATCATATAAGCCCATGTTGAACGACTACTTCAGATCGCTCAACATCTATGGGGGTAACTGATGCAAAAAGTCATTTTTCTTAGTCTTGCTGCAATTCTGCTCAGTGTTGCCCTGATGGCCCAGAATTTTAATTTTAACCCCGAGGCGGCGGAACTTTTTCAGAACGGCATGAACGCGCTGCGTATGCGCCGGTTGACGGTAGCCGACCAGCAGTTTCGTGAACTGATGGAAAAGTATCCCGAGGATGCTCACGCTGCAATCGCGCGGCGCCAGCTTTCCACTGTTCTACGCGACCTCAAGGAATATGACAAGGCGATAGAAATGCTTAAAGAAATAATCGCCAAAGACACGGCACCAGACAACGTAAAATACGCGCAGGGCGAGATTCTCAATATTCTTTACGACACACAGCGTTTCAAGCAGGGCACTGAGCTGATCGAAGAGTGGCGTAAAAACAAGCAGCAGGATGTCTTTCTGAGCCGGCAGCTTGCCAGATTCTATCTGCAGTCGGGTCGTAAAGACGAAGCATGGCTGCTGCTTGAATCGATCATGCAGCAGGAATCAGCTCCAGAGGCCTTTAAAGATCTTCTTGAGCTGGCGGTCCGCAGCGGCGAAATCGAAAAACTCATGCAGATAGTCGAGAGCCGGCGCACCAGACTGCGCAGCACAGAATATGCCGGCTATATTGCCGACTGCCATCTCGCTATGGGGCGCAGGGATAAAGCAATTGAAGCACTATTGCAGGCAGAAAACGTTTATGAACACCCGATTCTTCTGCGTAGACTCGCCGACCTTCAGATTTCGACAGGTTCATTTGCAGATGCACACAAGAGTCTGACCCAGCTCTTAAAAATCTTGCCCGACGACTGGGCAACCATCAAATCACTGGGACACTGTCTATTTATGCAAAAGCGCGAGCGCGAAGCAATAGAAACCTGGCGTTCGCCGCTTCAATATCCGTATATGCAGAGGCGCGAATTCTATCAGGATTACACCACCGTGCTTATCGAGCACCAGCTTCTTGACGAAGCATTGAAAACTTTTGCCGAAGCGCGCAATGTTCTTAAGCAGCCGACGCTCTTTTCAGAAGAAGTGGCAACTGTTCTCGACGCGCTTGGCCGCAAAAAAGAGGCCCTTGAAGAGTATCTGCAGGTTCTTGGCGAGGGCTATTATCGGCATGAAGTTTTTGAAAAGCTTTATAATGCCTATGAAGGGGGCTTTGATCTCGAAGCCGGCCTTAAAAGACTGCACCAGAAAAGCAGAAGTAATCTAGCGATATTGCAGGCCATGCTGGAGTTATACTTTCGCAAAGCAGACGAAGCAGATCTTCAGGAAGTCAGCGAAATAGTAAAGGGTTCTTCGGGCAGTCTCGACGAAGTTTTTTACGAACGCCTTAACCAGGAAGCTCTGCTGTTGCCTGCCGAATTTCACTTCAGGATCACGCGCATGGTCATGCAGGCCCGCGCCGACTCAGGTCTTGCCCTGCGCCTTGCCATGCTGCTGCTCGAAATGGGTCCAAACGATTACGCATGGCGCAAAGAAGCTTATGTTGCCGCTAAGGATACGGCAGGGCGCGAGAGCGTTGCCGACGCAAAGTTAAAGTCGCTGCTGTTGATCAAACTGGCTGAATATGCGGTGAACGAATTCAGCAATGTCAAAGACGCGCATGGCTTTCTCGATGCGGTTCTGCAGACACAGCTGATGCGCGCAGTTCCAGAAGCAGCGGTGAGAGCCGGAATACTGAAATCACGTATCATGGTTTACGAAGAAAACTTCGCAGCGGCTCTTGAACTGCTCAAACAGAACGAAGACATCGTAGCCGGTGCAAACCAGGATCTTTTCTCGGGAGATCCTATTTCAGAGTCTGATTTTCAGGCACTTATTCATCTTGAGCGGGCGCGGGCAAAGGCCCATAATGCTGATTATCAGGGCGCTCTTGCCGAGCTTAAAATTATTATTGAAAGTTTCACCGAGTCAGAATGGGTTAATGAGGCGCTTGAAATGGCTGCTTTTATTACCCGGCGGTCGACCGGCGATTTTGAGTTGCTGAAAACTGCGTTAAAAGCTGAACGCCTGGCAATGACCGGGCAACACCTGGCCGCCGCCAACGAACTTAAGCAGGCGATAACCGCCAATGCTTCGGCATCATCACTGATAAATGAAATGCAGGCAGAAGTTATTCAGCTGAAAAAGCAGCTGAGCGAACCAGCAACTCTGCTTGCAGAAATTGACAAGTATGCAAAAGACAACCCGACAAGCCATAAAACAGCCGATTTGTGGGAACTCAAGTGGCAGCTGCTTAAGCGCGAAGCTGCTCCGGCCGACGATATTCGCGAACACCTGCAGACTTTCGTCGACAATTTTCCCTCAGACCTGCGCAGCGGCAAGTTCAAAAAAATTCTCTCGCGCAAGGCCGCACAGGAGAAAAACAAATGAAAAAGCTTAGAATTTTGGGCATGGTAATAATGCTGTGTCTGTTCAGCGGACAACTGGCTGCCCAAAAACTTTTAATACCAATGGATGACGCGCAAACCGACCATCTGCGCGCCTATGGCGTAACTTACTGGATACTCGACAAAACCGGCACCGATGTTGAGTGGCTGCTGAACTACAGAGGTGGCGCGTTTCTGGCAGATGATCTCGCTGAGACCCGGCAACGGGCACGCACAGCCGGGGTTAGTGTGCTACCGATCAGCGGTGGCCAGGTTAACGAGATTTACGCGCAGATCGAAGAGGAGAACATGGAGCGGGTGCTGCTTGAAAAGGCGCCCAAAGTCGCGGTGTACTCACCCGACTACGCTGAACCGTGGGATGACGCGGTAACTCTCGTGCTGAATTACTCTGAAATTCCCTTTGACAAGTTTTACGACAAGGAAGTTATCAACGGTGAAATCAGCAAATATGACTGGGTGCACCTGCACCACGAAGATTTTACCGGGCAGTTCGGCAAATTTTATGGTTCGTTTCGCTTTGTCGACTGGTATCGCAAACAGGTTACACGCGCACAGCTCGAAGCGCAAAAACACGGCTTCAAAAAAGTCAGCGAGCTTAAACTGGCAGTAGCACGCGGCATAAAGAAATTCGTTCTCGACGGCGGTTTCCTTTTTGCAATGTGTTCAGCAGCTGACAGCCTTGATATAGCGCTGGCAGCTAATGGCGTCGATATCATCGCCAAAGAGATAGATGGCGACGATCCTGATCCACTCGCGCAAAGCCGGCTGGACTACTCACAAACCCTGGCCTTTACTGACTTCAAGCTGATAATTGACCCGATGGAATATGAGTTTTCTGACATTGACGTATCGAACAACTACGCTGGTGATGCGGGTTCTTTTAAGCTTTTTGACTTTGCCGCCAAGGTCGACCCGATTCCGACAATGCTTACCCAGAACCACCGCAACGTTGTCGATGGTTTTTTCGGGCAGACGACAGGCTTTCGCAAAACACTGATCAAGCCCCATGTTATCATCATGGGTGAAAGCAACGACGGAGTCTCGGTTAAATACCTGCGCGGCGACTATGGCAAAGGCTTTTTCAGCTATTATGGCGGGCACGATCCGGCAGACGTCAGTCACGTCGTCGGCGAAGGTCCGACACGCCTGGAACTGCACAAAAACAGTCCTGGCTATCGGCTGATTCTCAACAACATTCTGTTTCCCGCTGCCAAAAAGAAAGAAAGAAAAACCTGACAACCCCAGAAATCAATCAGGCCAGAGGCTAAAATGATCTCGATTTTTCTGCACCTGCTGGCACTGGCTTATGGCACAGTAACTTTTGCAGGAGCACTGAGCACTGCCCCAGTCACCTTTATGGTAGCCTGGGGCTATGTTACGCTGCTGATGCTGGTGCACTGGCTTCCAGACTATATTGACCAGGAACTGACTGCCGGTAAAATACCGTCTTTCACCAAGGCCCAGGAAATTTTTCAATGGTCGATCGTACTGTGGATTCTGCTGCTGCAGGCGGCAGCAGACCCCGGCAGACTGAGTCTGCCGGCAGCAGGGCATTACCTGCCACAGACTCTTCCGATGCTTGTTTCGCTGGCGCTCTACATTGCGTTGGCCCGCCCGGTTTACTTTGAATTCTACCGCCTGTTCAAGCCAATCCTCGATCTCAAACAAACCTCGGCCGATTTTTTCAGAGCGCGCATGACGGTTCCGATACTTTTTTTTCCGCCAATCATGCTGTGGATGCTCATCGAAGATCTCAGTGGTGGCGACCTGAAGCCGTTCACCGAGATAAAACTCATGGCGGCAGCGCCTCTTTTTTTCATCGCCCTCTACCTGCTGGCGCCCAAGCTCTTTAACTGGGCCTGGAGAGCCGAAGACAGCAACGACCCTGAACTCGAATGCATGCTAAAACGACTTTCAGAAAAGGCAGAATCAAAAGTCGCCGGGGTAAAAATCTGGAACACCTTTAACGAACCTGTGCCAAACGCCGCGGTTGCAGGGCTTTTGCCGCGCTACCGCTTTGTCTACATCACCCGCTATCTGCTCAGCATCTTTTCGCCCCAGCAGGTTGAAGGCGTTGTTGCGCACGAACTCGCACACCTCAGACTGGGCCATGTAGTGAGCTACATGTTCTATTCTCTCAATCTGATTCTCGCGTCTATCGCGATCAAGCTATCAATTCTGCTTTATTTTCCGCAGTATTACCCGGATTCGACGATTTACACAGCCGTCGAACTGCTGATTTTCATGGCAATATTCTCGGTAAGTTTTACCGCTCTGGCACGGCATTGCGAGTTTCAGGCCGACGCTTTCGCCAGCGTGATAACCAGCCCGGAAATTTTCGCCTCGACTCTCGAAACGCTTAACAGCATTATTCTGCCGCCACCGTCGATAATTCCGGACTGGCTGCTGACACACCCGCAGATTGAAAAAAGAATTGAAAGAGTACGCAATGGCGTCAGCGGTAAAATAGCCGATCTCAGGCGTCACTCAACAAATCTGCGGCTCGCCATGATGTTTTCCGGACTTATATTACTGCTTCTAGTCTCTGGGCCAGCAAAAGCTGTTCACAAAATATCGGCCATGAGCGAAGCAGTTCAGGCAGGAAACTGCGCGCGCGCGCGCGTGCTGCATAGTTCCCTGCCTGAATGGCTAAAGACTCATCCCCTGGTGCTGCAGGAAGTTGGCAAAATCGCAGTCTGCAAGCAACGTTGGCTTCTTGCAGCGGCGATCGCAGCCCAGAGCGAGTGGAATTTCAGACTGATTGATACCTCACAGGTATTTCATCATACGGGTTCGCCAGAAATTACTTTTGACTTCAAGATCGTGAAGTTTGTTTTGAAGTCGCTTGACCTCTGGTGAGTTCATGGCGTATCCCTGTTGAAGAAGTCGCTCGATCATGTCAAGACTGCGCTCAGTGAGTTCAGAATATTTCTGAATCTGAGCCATTACAACTTTTTCGTCTTCCGGAGGGGCAATGGAAGAATTTATTGAACGCGTTTCTGACATACTAAGGTCTCCTGTCATTCTTAAAAGGTGGCAGCTCAGCTATCGGCAAGCATTGAACTTATGTTTAGCGATGTTCGTCTTTTTATTTGCAACCGCCTTAAATGCAGAAGAAGGTAAGATCAGTCGTTACAATTTCGTTATGGCAGTGTATGAGCGTATATTCAACCGCCACATAACTGAGATGGAAGCAACCGAGAGCGGCCTGATCGACCAGTTCGATGATGGTCAGTATAATCTCGACTGGCCGATCTCGCGCGGCATGGCAGCCGAAGGCTTATATCGCCTGAGTATGCAGCTCGGCACAGCTGCCAGACTGCCACGGGCTTTTGCTGACATTGGCAATAACTCAATTTTTAAAAAGCCACTGGAAACGGTTGGCGGAGCTTTTCTGCCGCGAAATCGCGGGCGCTTTGATCCTAATTATCTGCTCGACAGGCCAGCACTCTTTCACGCCATCAGCGTGTTGCTCGACAAAGGCGTTCTACGTCAGGAAGACCGCTCACGCCTGGCAGCTTTCCCGGCGCTTGATCCGGTTGAAACAATTTCCCGGGCAGCAACAGATTCGATAACTGCTGACAACGAAGCTATGCTGGTATCCGTACGTCCCGAACTCGGCTTTAAAGAACAGAGTGGCGGTGATCCGCGTTACCGCGCCGAAACATACAGCAGAATCGCTAACGCAAACGCACGTGTCAGCCCCGGTCAGATGAACCCACAGGAAATGGCAAGTGTTGAAGATGCCAGCGACGCCATGAAAGATGTAGAACTGCTGCTTGACCGTCTCGGCGGTTCGGTAATGGAAATGAGCGAAACCTACCCTTCTAATCCTGACGATGAAACAGTTCTTCGCCAGGGCCTCGCTCAGATTGACAGTGTTCTATCGGCAGCCATCGAGCGCTTCAGCCATTCAAAGCTGCAGTTGAACACAGCCATGCCGGTAGACCCTGACCAGATTCGCAAATGTGAGCAACTCAACCGCCAGCTTGACCTGCAGCTTGAACGTCTCAACCTGCTTAAAAAGAGAATTGCCGGCAGACTGGCCGAACCCCAGAAAGTAGAAAATTAATATGAAAAAAAGCATTGTCCTGGTCCTGGCACTGATCTGCCTGAGTCTGCCGCCAGCATCAGCCGCGAACCCTGTTGTGAGCTACTTCACGCGACTCCTCGACGAAACTCGCGCTGAAATTGCAATTGGTGAACTGATGCGCGACCAGTTTCTCACTGACTTTCCCGAATTTATTAAAATTGCTTCAGACACAGAACTGTCAGAGCGCATGCGCCAGCTTGCCGAAAACAGCACCCGGGCAGAGCTCAAATACAACGTTCTCGTTATCAACAGCGATATTCCTGATGAGATACCATTGCCAGGCGGCACTCTCATACTCACATCAGGATTGCTGACAGCCGCTACCAGAGAAGAGCAACGCGACTTTATTCTTGCCCGCAACATAATGCACATGGTCCTCAAACACCCAATGAAGCTTATCAAGAGCGAAGGCCTTTATCCGACCGTTCTCAATCAGCTAAAAACACGCCCTGAGGGCCGGAAACCTGAAGTTTTGCGAAAAGTGCTGCGCGACTATCTGCGCAACATACCCAAACTCGACCATAAAAAAGCCGACCTGCAGGGAATCCTGTTAACCAGATCGCCAGAAAACACCAGAAGTGCTGCAATCGAAATGCTCAAAAGCTTTACAATTAGAATCTGGCCGGTTTTAACATGGGATACCGGCGATCTGCCGGCACGAATTGCCGAACTTGAGAAATTAAAGCTTCCGGAATAGAATCAGCTGATGACATCTGATTTTTTGATAAAATACCCACGCGATGCTGTTCGAGCCACTGACGGCTGGATCAGAAAGGCCGCGCTGGCCGCCATGGTTCGCGATCCCCAGCCCGTCGACCGCGAAATATTCGAAGACTTTATCGACAGTGACGACACCACCCTTGCGTTAATGTCTTTTCTCGGACTTAAGAAACTGTTTCCGCCTACTCTTCTGGTCAGAGATACCTGGAAAGAACTTTTCGGCGAATCGGTAGACCTGCTCGCGCGCCGAGCCTGTTCTGGTCCGGCACAACTGCGGGTCGCGGCTCTCAAGGCTCTCGCCTTTGCGCCTGAGCATCTTAGTTTTGGCCTGGTCGAAAAGGTTCTCGAGTCTCTGGCAACGCCATTAAGCTTTGAGAGCATCAGCAGCGGTCAGTCGCCTGATCTGACACTGGTGCAGAATCCGCAGAATTTTCAGTTGCCGGAAGGGTTTGCAGTATTGCTTGCCTCGCTGCCCGGCAGTCATGAGCGCGTCGAACTGCTCAGGCGCGAAATCGGCGCACAGGATTCATCTCGCCTGCTGCCGGTTCTGCTCGCATTGCAGCTCAATCCGGTGCCAGAACTCACCGACCAGGTTCTGCTGCTGGCGAGATCATCTGAGAAACGTGTAGCTATAGAAGCGGCACGCGCGCTTCTCGCCTGCGGCGGCAGCAAAGTTTTTCTCGTCATTCTTTCAATGCTCAAAGAAACCGCTGATCCACAAAGAAAAGCGAGTCTGCTGCCTCTCGCCGCCAGCACCGGGCGAGAAGAAGTCTGGCCGGTAATTGTAAACTACGCCGGCAGCGATGACGCCATTCTGGCTCAGGCAGCACTCCAGGCCGCAGAAAATTTTGCCGCGCCGATCGAAGAAAAAGCAGCTCTCTACCGCCAGGCAATTAAAAGCATTAATCCTGCTACTGCCTGTATGGCAGCACAGTTTGCCTGGCATGCCGGATCAATGAAGGCCTTGCGGTTGCTCGAAAAATACCTTGGCGATGAATCGCGATTACATAGGGCCAGCGCAGCAGCAGCCCTTGGTAACATTTCACCCGAAACGGCCCTGCCAATTCTCTCAGCCTGCTTTGACCGTGAAAAAAACGGTGATGTCATAAGACAGTTGATTTTGAGCGTCAGAAAACTGTTGCCACGCGCGCGCGGCAATATGCGTGTTCACGATCAGCTTTTACCATGGTTTGGGCGGCTCATGAAGTCAACCGATGCTTTTAAACGCAGTCAGTGCGCGATCCTTTGCGGATTGCTGGGCCGGCCGGCAGAAGATCTCGTCTTGCGCACACTCGAAAAAGAGCATCACCCTCATGTCATTGCCTCTCTGTTGAGCTCTCTCGGCCGACTGGGCTGCAGTCGACTGCTTGTTTATTCGCGATTTCACGATCACACCGATTCGCGAGTGAGGGCCAACATGCTTGCAGCCATGCTGATATGCGGCGGCGAAGCGGTTTCGTACTTTACCAATGCTCTCAAAGACACGGCACCACGCGTCAGAGGTGCAGCAGCCCGCAACCTCTTTCTGCTGGGTCAGCTCGACATCGTCGCCACACTTAATCGCATGCTGCTGGTGCCAGAGCCTTTATCAGTGCTGGCCGGCTGCTACTCGCTCGGGCAACTGCTGCGTATTCAGCCGCCGCTGCTCAGTTCAGATCACCCGCTGCCACTGGCGGTATCGCGTCGTAGCACCCTGCACCAGAAATCAGGTGCGTATGGCCCGATGCTGCTTAACACGCCCGAAGCCGCTCAGGTATTCAGTGAACTGGCCATTGCCCGTGGCAACCGCCAGAAAATGATCTGGATTCTCGAAGACAAAATCAGAAGGCACCCCTCTTCTTACCCGGTCAGACGCATGCTTGCATCACTCCTGGCAATAGATGGCGAATTGCGGCGGGCAGCGAGCATACTTGGCGTCTGCCTGATCGAACATCCCGGCATACTTGCCGATATTCTCGATGCCTATCGCATCGCCGTAAAACTTGGTAATCTCGACCGGGCTACCGATTATGGCGAGACCGCCAAAGCTCTCTACAACGAGCTTCTTGCCGGTTGCCTGTTACTCTGCCGGTCAATAAGAGGCAGTGGCGCCGAGCTGATGATGCAGAAATTGCACCACCTTGGCGAACCATCAATGAATCTGTATAACGCCATGATCCAGCTCAAGGTGCTTGAAAGCGAAAACGAGACCGTGCTTGATCTGATGTCTGAACTGGTATTGGCAAGACCCTACAACGCAGTAGTCGTCAGAAAACTGTCGACCATGCTGCCAGAGTCTTTTGCTGAGCTGCGCCAGGCTCTATCGGTATATGCCGCATCTCTGCCCGAAACAGTTCAGACCTTTTAATGGCCAAGAATTGTTGACTGGCTGGCGCTGGTTGCCTGAAGCGCGGACCCGGATGCACCATTAGTTCTGCTGCTGCTTTCGCCAACGACAAAAGCGGCAACTGCCAGCAGTAAAATAATAATCAACAGCAGATGATTCTCATTCTCCAATTGCTTTCACCCCGGTTACCAGCATATTTATCAGAGCGCTGGCTAACCATTACTGCTGTCAATTGTAAGAATTTTTTTACAACCCGCAAGAGCCTCGGCGATTATTGCCCGCCAAGGTAGCCGCGGGCAGCGCGGGCTTCAAGGCTGTTGCGATTGTTGTCGCGATCAATAACCTTCTGATACCAGGCAGCGGCATCGGCACCCCGGCCAACTGCCGTCAGGGCATTACCAAACTCAAGCGCCCTGACCATGAAAGTCTGGTCATCTTCGGGTTCAGGATCACGCCGAAACAGCTCTTCATACAGCCCAACCAGTTCATTCATCCGGCCGGTTTTCTGATAGGCCATCATCAGGCGATTCTTGGCATCAGGCAACAGATCAGTTTCGGGATACTGCTTGAGCAGATGCTCAAGCACAGCAATCACGTTGTCAAAATCCGGCGGGTCCTGGCCGAGCATATAAAGGTTAGACAGGCGCCAGCATGACTCTTCAGCCTGATCAGTCTGTGGACAACGCTCGATAACTTCTTTGTGCAGCTCGATAAAACGGTCAAGTTCCCACTTTTCGAGTTCCATCATTTCTTTGTAAAGCTTAACCGCGCGTTC
Organism: Candidatus Riflebacteria bacterium HGW-Riflebacteria-1; assembly: GCA_002839445.1. Classification (GTDB taxonomy): domain Bacteria; phylum Muiribacteriota; class Ozemobacteria; order Ozemobacterales; family Ozemobacteraceae; genus Rifleibacterium. Next base: position 169,296 of record PGYB01000011.1, on the reverse strand, counting down.
AACCTGCTCTTCCTTGCTGAGAGAAGCTGTCACCTGATAAACACCAGCAGCCGAAGGGCTGTAGCTGCGTGTTGAATCAGTGTCGGCGCCGATTTGCGTTTCACTGCCGCTCACCGCGCTGCCGGTCGCAACGGTTTCCAGCCATTTTTTTGCAAAACTGTTTTCGGCATCTTTAGTCAGAACAGCTTCAAACAAAGCTTTTGCGGCGACCTTGTCGCCCTTGCGAAATTTGATCAGACCACGCAGATTCATCAGCGAGGTGCTCTGCGGGTAAGCGGTCAAACCCTTGTCAAGAACTGTTTCAGCGGTATCGTAACGCTGAACCTTGCCAAGAAAAGAGGCGGTTTCAACGTAAAGTTCTTCACTGGCATCTGGCTGCAGGGCCTTAAGATAAAGTTCCTGCGCTTCATCGTATTTTTTGGCATTCTGCAGGGCGCGGCCCTTTTTGATAACTTCTTCAGAAGCCTGCAACAGACCAACACAACTGCAGAACAGAAGACAGAAAGCCAGTAATCTTGATTGTCTCATTTCGTGACCTCCAAAGCTATTTTCTGGTTTGATTCTTTCGCAAATTGCTTATTCTGAGCTCGGGCTCGACACAGGTCGAATAGAACTGGCATGCTATCGACAATGTCGAAGCCGTGCCTTCGCCCTTCTCATCAGACATCAACTGCATCGCCACATTGAGGAACTTGAAATTCCCCGCACTGTCGAGCTCAGGCTTGAACAAAAACGACTGCACCTGCCGCGAACCATGAAAGTTCGACTGCCGGTTCTCGTCGTTACGAAACAATGTCTGAGTGTCAGCATCGTAAGTATACCTTATTTTCTTCTCGGTGCCATCGCGAATGGCAAAAAACGAAAACGACGTGGCGTTGCATTCCTGCGGAACGATTCGTTTAAGTGACCTCACATCGGTTCTTATGCGCTCGACAATGCTGTCCATGAGGCGCTGAATGTTAACCATGTCGGTGCCTTTTTTGAAATGACGCGTCGTGCGCGTCATTATCAGCATTGCCATCGTCAGCACCATACTCGAAATTGCGGTTATAATGACAATCTCGACCAGGGTGACCCCGTAGCGCCTGATTTTTCTGTCAGCCATTGCGGTCTCCAAACTTCAGCACCGACAGGCGTACCGATGCCAGAACGCTGCCGTCACCTTCGACAACGCGATAAAATATCTCAACATTCAGGCGCAGAATTCGGTCATCTTCGTCTTCATCAAAACCAAATTCTGACTGAAAATAGCGAAAGGAAGTTTCCATATCGCGTTGAATTCCCTCATCGTTTACTACCTGCAAAGTAGCCTGCAGATCCTGATTCTGCAACACGTCAGTGCGACCACGGCCTTTGAGTTCTGCAATCTTCTCGCGGCACTCTTTATAAGGCAGCCCAAGCAGGCTGTCGAGAAAGCTCGCGGCAATCTGAGACGCCATCATGTGCTTTCCAACAGAATAGGCGCCACGGGTAGTCGATGAACCGAGCCATAGCAGAGGTACCATTGCCAGCCCAAATATGGTAATGCCAACCAGCAGTTCGATCATCGACATGCCTAGCCGCATCTTTTTGTGGCGGTCTTTAATCATCATCGCCTGGCGCCCTCTCTGCCGTAAGCATGTAACCGCGCATATTTTCCATCATCTGCACGGCATAAGCCGGTTTTGATGAGGCCATCGCCGAATGATAGATAAAAAACGGCGCGCGCAGATGCCGGCATGAACTCTCGATCTGGCCGAATTCGAGCAGACGGTCAGGCAGGTCAAGATAATTGCAGGCGATGCCGCCGCAGAAAACAATCTCTTTGCGTATTGAAGGGGCCCAGACAATCTGGCCGTATGGCGAAGGCTGCCGCGCATTAAGGTTCACCAGATGCACGCCGAGAAGAGCCTCACCTTTGATGGTAATCGGGTCGCCGCGCAGGCTGACAAAGGTCAGAAAGTTTTCCTGGGTAATCTCGGTCTTCCACTTCTGGTAATTATCAAAAGCCGGGCCGGTGAAAAGCATCGCGCCATAGTTGCCAAGCTTGAAACTGTTGGTATCAAGGTTGTAGCCACGCGTTATGCTATCGAGCTCAATTGGGCCGTCAACCAGAACAATGCCACCACCGATGTTTTCGTTTTTCATTTTCAGTGGCGGAACCTTGAGCGAGCCTGCAACATAAACAATTCCGTTAACCATAAACTTGCCGTTATCGATGCCAGCCGCCTCAAGAAACTCCTGCCCAGTCGCAAAGCTCTTGCCAACGCGCGCCTCAATGCCCTTCTGCTGCGGCGTTCCGGCTTCAGTAACACTAAACCAGCTGCGAATAACATTCTCAAGTCTATCATTTGCCTTGAATCCGTCAGCAGCCTCAAATTCATTATTTGTCAGAATCTGTTTCCTGCTCTTGAAAGAGTCATAGTTATACGGCATGAAGCCTTCAGGAAGGTTCTCAACGCTGCTCATACGCGGATTCCAGTTCTTGCCGGAAACCATACGCGACATAAAATCCTGAAAACGCAGAGTCGAATAGAGTGGCTCAAACTTGTAGTCATAAAGACTTACCGTCGTCGTCGGAAAATCGCCGGGGCTACGGCTTTCATCATATTTAAGCGGAACACCACCGCCAGAAGGTGGCCACCAGAAGGTCAGCACAAAGAAACGGCTTAAAACATTGCCAAAAACCTGGCGGTTGACATGGCCGAAGTTAAGATCGTCAGGCTTGAGGCCCATCAGCTTGAGACCGCTTGAGAGCGCCATAAAGCCCTCGCCATAACCAGAACCGGAATCTTTAAGCGTGCGCCAGAACTCGCCGGCTTTGTCGCCCGAGTTCAAAAAATGCTCAACTGTGTAGGCTGCGCCCGAAAAAATACTTTCAGAGTATTGCGGTACGATCTCCTGCGAAAAGCCGAGAATGCCCATTTTCGCCAGCTGACTGTATTTGAGAGGCACTTCCATGCCCATCATGCGCACCGAAGTGCCGTCGGGCTTTTGAAACACTGTCATATACTGATATTTAGAGGCTGCATCAAAAACCTTGAACGTATCAGGAGAAACCAGAAACATTTCGCCGACGCTGGCACTTACCAGGCCGCTGCCGGCCTGACCAACCGTATCGAGCTCTTCTTCACGCGTATCGCCGGCCAGATTAAGATATACCGAATCGTCAGACGGTCCGAGAAAAACCTTGCCGGATACGGCTGCCGAAGCGTATTCGACCGGGTCAAGCGGTGGCAGCATGACCATCGGGCGATACTTGTTACCCGGCCGCATACGGTTATGGTTGACGATACCACTTTCAAAATCAGGCGGGTGCTTGCCGTCGCGCGTCAACATGATATTGATGTTGTCGTTGGGACCGATTTTGTTTTCGCCGTGTTCGCGGGCAATGCTGTCGGCAAAGAGGATAAAATCCTTGAGAACAGGTGTCATGCGCATGACCACGGTAAAGGGGTATTGAACGCGCAAAGTGTACAAGCGCCCGTAAAACTTGGCCTTGCAGACTATCTCGAGCAATCCACGTTTTTCATTTCCTCTAAGCTGCGGAGGGCAATAGAAGCCGGGCGGGTAGCCAATTTCTTCAGAGCCGGCAAAAGAGATTGTCGGTGGCGACTGAATCTCGATGTTGAGTTCTTCAGCCATTTCACTGAGCATGCCAGACTGCTTGTAGAACCTGGGATCAAGCGCGCGATTAGACGGCGGGTCGCGAAACGCCTTGTAAAGAGTAGAACCTGGCTTGTTAACATCGAGACTGATCTGCTGCAGAATGTCGCCGGCGTATGATTCAAGAAAATAGCGGCTGAGCTGCGTGTAATCACTGAGTGTCAGCAGCTGGGTATGACTGCTCATTCGTTTTGACAGGCCCAGCACCATGATCAGCATTACGCTGACCAGGCCAATTAGAATAATAGTAATATTGCCTTTTTTAGGCGACAACACTCGCATCATAATTGAAATTATACCCTCGACACTTCTCATTTGTCCACGCCTTTAAGGGTACCGTCAGCAATCAGCGACGGCTCAATCCAACTCGATAATTGCACCTGGCGTTCGCCTGATGGTTGCATTTACTGAGGTGATCAACTAGAATTGCTCGTCATGCATTCACGAGTAAAGTTCAAATACGAGATCGAAACCACCGCCAGATCGTTTCCATGGCTGCGCCGTTTTATCGATTCGTCATACTTTGGTTTCACGCTGATGGCTCTTATTCTGCTGTCAGTGGTTTTGATCATCGTCGAAGTTTTCATCACCCTGCCCCAAAAACAGCTCGAAACAGTACAGTCAATCAACGACTGCCTGACTCTGATATTCATCATCGAATTAAGCCTGCGCTGGTTAATCAGCAACTCCACCACCGGCTTTCTCAGAGCTTTCTGGATCGACATTCTTGCGGTGATGCCGATGTTCCGCATCTTTCGTATTGGCAGAATTCTCCGCATTCTCAGACTTTTCAGAGTATTTTCAATTGGCTCGTCATTTCAACGCCGCTTCACTTTTCTCGGGAAAATTTTTGAAAGCCGACTGGTCGAGTTCGGCATTATTTCGAGCTTTGCCGTATTTGCAATAGTATTTGGCGCGGTTGGCCTCGCGCAGTTTGAAATAGGCGTTTCTGAAGAAATTACCTCGCCAGTCGACGCCTTCTGGAAATCACTGTTTTCAATGATGGCCGGTGAGTACGCTGACTTCCCCAAAAGCATTGGCGGTAAAATAGTTTTTCTCGTTATTCTGGTCTTTGAAATGGGCGTATTTGCAATGGTTACCGGTACTGTTTCGGCGATCATGGTCGACAAACTCAAGGAGAGCACTATGCAGAAACCTGCCAGCCCTGAAGAACTCAACAAACACATAGTAATCTGCGGTTTCAGCGCCAAGGCAGCGATTCTCGCCAACGAGTTCCTGCTTGATCCGGCCTTCAAAGACGCAGAAATACTCATGGTTTCAGAACTCGCCAATCTTGACACGCTCAAGCTGAAAGGCGTTAAAACCGACCGCATCAGCGTTCTCAACGAAGATTTTACCCGCATGGAAACCCTCAGACGAGCCGGCGTCGAACGTGCCGTCGCGGCGATAATTCTTTCTGAACACGGGCAAAGCCGCACCACTCAGGATATTGACGCGCGCACGATTCTCGCTGCGTTGACAATCGAGAAGCTCAACCCGAAAATCCATACCTCTGCCGAAATCTACAACGAAGAATACGCCAGTCACCTTAAAATGGGCGGCGTCGAAGATGTCGTTATTCAGGGCGAAGTCTCCGGCAAGCTGCTGGCTCGCATTTCGATGCACGAGGGTCTGCTGGCTTTCTTTAAAGACCTTTTGTCACGCGAGTCTGGACACACACTTACTTTTATCGATCCTCCCAGTGAAGTAATCGGCCTGAGTTGCTGCGAAGCAATCGGAATATTGCAGCGCGAACTCGGCTTTACCATGGTTGCAATCAAGCCCAAAAAAGAGCCACTCCTGGTTAATCCAGGGTCTCACATAATAAACAGCACTGACGAAATACTTGTCATTAACCCGGTAAGCTGAGTTTGCCCGACACAGTTAACAATTCAACGCAACCACGTTCTATCGCCAGATCAGCGGCGGTAATGGGTGTTGCCACGTTTTTCAGCCGAATAGCCGGCCTGGTGCGCGAACAGACCTTTGCCTATCTTTTTGGCGCTGGCATCTGGACCGACGCCTTCAACGTCGCTTTCAGAATACCCAACCTGCTGCGCGACCTGTTCGCAGAAGGTGCGATGAGCGCAGCATTCATACCAACCTTTAACAGTATTCTCGAAAAGGAAGGTCGCCAGAAGGCTTTTAAGCTTACCAATCTGACCCTTTGCGCAATGTTTATTGTGGTTGGCGCGCTTACCCTGCTTGGAATCGTATTCAGTCCCCTCATTGTCAGCACATTGGCACCAGAGTTCGTCAACAACCCTGAAAAATTCGAAATTACCGTAACCATGACCCGCATCATGTTTCCTTTTCTGCTGGCCATATCATGGGCAGCAATCGCCATGGGAATACTCAATTCACTTGGTGAATTTTTTATTCCGGCTATTGCCCCGGTTTTTCTGAATCTGAGCATGATCCTGGCGGGCTGGCTAATCTGCCCGCTTGCGCAAAGCTATGATTACCCGGCGATTACCGGCATGGCTATTGGCGCCATGCTCGGTGGCCTGATTCAGTTCGCCGTGCAATTGCCCGCGCTGTTTAAACACGGGTATCGTTTCAGATGGGTTCTCAACTTTCAGGATCCCGGCATTCAACGGATCATCAAGCTCATTATTCCTGGCACGATCGGGCTCGCGGCCACCCAGGTAAACATTGCTATCAGCACAATCCTTGCCACTTCTCAGGGCGATGGCGCGGTGAGCTGGCTCGGTTACGCGTTTCGCGTCATGCAGCTGCCACTCGGGCTCTTTGGCGTCGCGGTAGCGCAGGCCACGCTGCCGGTTATATCACGCCAGGCGGCCGCCAACGATCGCGACGCCATGTCGCAGACTCTCGCCGCTTCGCTGCGACTTTCGTCGTTCATCAATCTTTATGCCTGTTTCGCTATCATCGCGCTGGCCGAACCTGCGGTGCGCATACTGTTTCAGCATGGCCGCTTTACACCGGAAGATACTATAGCGACTGCGCTGGCTCTCAAGGCTTACGCTGTCGGCTTGCTGTTCTTCTCGCTGATCAAAATAATGGGGCCGGCTTTTTACACGCTCGACGAAACCAAAGTCCCGGTAATAGCCAGTATCAGCGCGGTAGTTGTCAACATCGTGCTCAATCTTGCCCTGATCAAGCCTTTCGGCTACTGGGGTCTGGCGCTGAGCACCAGCATCGGCGCGATGTTCAACGCCGGAATTCTCTACTATAAGTTGCAGCACCGACTTGGCAGTTTCAGCCGTTTTGGCCTGGTCAGCGCCCTGCTCAAAATTCTGGCCGCCACTGCGCTGGCTGGCATTGCCATGCAACAGAGCTTCATTTATCTGGCACCCGCTCTGGCAGCCATCATTGGCAGCGCAACTGTCGGCAGCCTGCTGAACTCAATGATTACCATGCTTCTGGCACTGTTCATCGGCACGCTGGTTATCGCGGTCATTTCGACCCTTCTCAAAATAGAAGAAGCCGGCCGCGCCGCCGACATGCTGCTCCGCCGCCTGCGCCGCTGAAAGCAAAGCTAATTCCAAACAAGCTAAGAATTTGACTTTAGTAACGTTATCCGTTATTATTATATTGTGATTAAGTCTTTCAAGTGTCGAGAAACCGCAAACATCTTCAATGGCCTTGGCTCTCGCAGGTTTTCAGCCATTATGCGAGCAGCCATGCGAAAGCTTGAATTACTTAATGCCGCTGAGACACTCTGCGACTTGAGAGTTCCGCCAGGCAACCGGCTTGAAGAACTGAGAGGCGACCGCGCTGGGCAGCATAGTATCAGAGTAAACGATCAATGGCGAGTTTGTTTTGTCTGGCAGGACAGCAATGCTTTTGACGTTGAGATAGCTGATTATCACTAATGTCGAGGTTAAGATCGTGACGAAAAGAAAAATCGATCCTGTTCATCCTGGAGAAATCCTTATCGAAGAATTTTTGAAACCGATGAAGATTTCGCAATATCGTCTCGCACTTGCAATAGGAGTTCCAGCGCGACGTATAAATGAGATAGTGCATGGTATTCGCGGTATAAGCGCTGACACTGGCCTTCGCCTGTCAAAGTTTTTCGGTTTATCCGAATGCTTCTGGGTTAATCTTCAGGCCAGATACAGCCTTGAGATCGAAAAAGCACAGCTTGCCGACACCCTCGAAAAAATCAAACCATGGGCAGAAGCCGCATAGTAAAATCAAGCGCCGCGCTGGCGAAAAATTACCAGTTCTTCTGGGCAAGAAACCAGTAAGCCTTGTGATCGGGAAGGACCGCCAGCGTCGTAAATCCGACTTCTGCTGCCATAGTGCTTAGCTCGTCAGGAGACAGCGAAGGTGGCTCCTGACGCTTCTCACAGCTGTCATCGCACAAATGCTGATATTTGGCGGCTTTAACTGCCTGCCGCAGTTCTTCTGGCAAATCCGGGCCATAACCACGGCCTGAAAAAAAGTACCCACCCGGGCGGGTAATCCGGGCAATTTCACGCCAGGCGGCCGGCAGATCCGTCCAGAAATGCAGCGAACTGCGGCTCACCGCCAGATCGAACGCATTATCAGGCACGGGAATAGCAGCGACATCGGCCTGAATTGTCTGCCAGCATGATGAATCGAACTTTTCTGCCAGCAAGTTATGTGCTGCTTCAATTTTTTCATGGTCAGCATCTACGAGCGTAGCGGTTTTAAAGCCATTTGACAGCATGTAATACAACCACATGCCGTTGCCGCCACCAAGATCAACAGTATCTGTCTGTGCCGGTGTCAGGCTGGTCAGGCGCAGCAACGTCTGCGTAAGATATTGATAGACCGGTAGCAGATAGTGTTCGCTCATACAGTCGCCGCTCTGATCAGCTGACTGAGCCAAACGCGCCGAACAACAACCCGACTATTGTAGTAAAAATAACGACCAGGCCAAGAAAAACAGCGGTCTTGTATTTGCCCATGATTGGCGTCAGAGCGAGAACACTCGGCAGGCTGATCGACGGGCCTGCCAGCAGCAGCGCCATGGCCGGCCCATGATGCATTCCCCAGCGCATGAACAGATCAACAACGTTAACGCCGACAATTGAGCCAAAGTAGAGCATGGCGCCAATGAACGAGGCAGCCAGATTGCTGAATATCGTGTTCTCGGCAAATACCGAAAACGAAGACACCAGCGCGGAAGTACCACCGAGAAAGCCAGAAAAGAAAATACCAAGTATGACCATCGGCATTATGCTGCGCGCCTGACGACCAGTGCGCTTAAGCCACTTGCGCGTGTCATCCCAGGTGAACCACATGCGCAGCGCAACCAGCACCAGAATAATCTCGATAGAAACCGCCAGCAGCTTCCCGGCCAGATGAGCTGTCTTGATCGCCACATCTTCGCCGCGCGCGGCGAACCAGGAAGCCGGTATCAGATTATCGGTTATACCCGAAAACAGGTTGGTCGAAGTCAGCATGATCAGAACCAGCAGCAGAAAAAATAAGCCTTCCTGCCATGCCTTGCGCTTTGAGGGCTTGATCTTGAGCTCTTCGCTCTCAAATTCAGCGGGCATATTGGCAAAAATCTTCTGCATCAGCCAGCCAATGGCAATAGCACAGATCGCAACCGCGATTATGCGCGCCCAGAGCATAGATGGGATAATTTTCCATGTGTAGATAATCGAAATAAGGTTGATGGCCGGTGAAGCGTAAAGAAAAGTTATTGCCGGGCCGAGGCCGGCGCCGCTCTGCAGCAGGCTCATGAATATTGGCAGTACGCCGCATGAACAGACGGTGAGAATCGCACCGGCAAAGGCGGCCAGCGGGTAACTGGTGAGCGGATTAGACTTTTTGCCGATCGCCATGATGATGGTTTCTTTGGAAAAGAAGGTCGAAATAGCGGCTGCCAGGAAGAAGGCCGGTACCATTGCCGAAATGAGATGTGTCGACAAAAAGTCGATCAGTGCTGTCGAGCCCGAATGTGACGAGGCGATCAGCCAGCTGGCCAGCATTTTTAAGAATGCGACAGTATCTTTTCTGAGCACCGGCTCGCCGTTCTCGCTGACAAAAAGCAGGTATATGGCAAAACAAACGGCAAAAAACATCCAGAGAATCTTTTTCGCGCCAAGCTCAAAGCTGCTCGGATCAGGGCGCAGGTTAAAATCGTCTTTGGACTTCAGCTGTTTTTCAGTGTTTTCAGCTATTCCAGGTTTTTCGGCGTCACAACCGACGTCGGGGCAACTGCTGTCTTTTTCGATATTGAGTTTTTCGGCATTCATTGCATTATTTCTCTCTATTATACATTTTTGCGATCAACGCGAATTACTTAACGATACACCAAAGCGCCTTTAAATGCTCGCACTTTGTCGCAACCTGTCGCGCCTTTGCACGATTCTTATGACGGCAGTTTTGCTGCATAATACTATTCACAAAAAAATTCTTTCACAGCCAAAGACCGGACACAAAAGTCGCCTTTGTAATTGCCAGCGACGACGATTACGATTACGACGCGCAGGATGCGCTGGTGCCACGGCGCGCATGATGATACAAAGCGCCCAGGTGCGCGCACGAGCACGAGAAAGCGAATAATCGAACAATGCCGAAGGTGGTTACGAACGAAACAACTAGAATTGGTATAATTTGAAAAACAGCGCACATGAAAAACCCCCGCGAGACGGCATATGCGCCTCACGGGGGTTAATCGGCAATTAGAAAGCGTTCATCAGATTAGAAGGGCGCTCTTCATTGTTGATATTTTCTTCGATAACTTTGGTTGGAGTTGCCAGTTCATCGGGTTTGGCAAATGGCTCATCAGGCAGTTGCGGAGCATGAATGTAGGTGAAGCTGATTTCGGGATACTTTACAATCCTGGGCAGCTCGTTGGTTGGTTCATCAACTCTGGGCAGTTCATTGGTCCGATCATCGACTCTTGGCAGCTCATTCGTCCGATCATCAACCGGCATAGCTCTCATAATAAACTGAGCGGCAAATTTAACTTCGAGCTTGTTAATCATGTAGCGCGCCGGCAGATTGTTCGGCCAGAGAACCTTGTCACCAAAGCGCAATAGAAACAGATTGCCTTCCTGAATGATAAAACCGGCGCCTTCAATATCTACACCAGGCTCAGGTCTTGGTTCTGGCAAAGGAGTCGGATCAACCGGATCTGGTCCAATTACAATCGGGCTCTCAAAAATCTTCTTATAGATGTCTTCAAGAGAAGGTTTGAGACTGTCAAATTCTTTTTCGCGGCTCCAGACATCTCTGAACAGTTTAACAAATTCGAGTTTTTCTTTGGCACTCAGCTTACCAAAAACCTTCTGATCAATAAAAGCATCTTCGACCTTATTCATCAGCTTTTCAGCGGCAGCCATCAGGCGTTCAAGCCTGGTGCGAATTTCTTTGGCAGCAGCGTAATCAGCTTCAGTCAACGGCGCTTTCTGGGCATAGGTATCAAGCTGTTTGCGCAGGCTCCAGATATCTTCCTGCAACTTGGCAAGAGCGGCAAAGTTCTTTTTCAGACCGTCCCACGAAACTTCGCTGTCTTCAGAAATGTTGGTAAGGTGTCTGACAATCTGCTTGTGCAGGTTATAGTTTTCGAAACGCACCATCATGCGCTTCATTACAAGGGGAAACAGTTTGCGCTGCTGCTCGGCCGAAAGAATCACGCCGGCCTTCTGCATCTTTTCGCGCTTAACAGCAAACACGCGACGGGTTTCCTGCAACACCTTGCTGACCTTGGCGAGACGCGCATTAACATCTTTGAGAGCGCCCTGAAGCTTTTTAAGCTCTTCATCACTCAGCTTGCGCTTTGAATCCATCTGTTTAACTATGGCAAGTTTTTCTTTGAGCAGTGGCTGCTTGTTTTCAAGAAGGTCGCGCAGCTCTTTTTCATGTTTGCTTCTGATTTCAAACCATTCTTTCTGCAAACCGACCTTTTCCTGAACCTTGAGCAATCTCTCAGTGTCACCCTTGAGCTCGTTAAGCGAAATTGCCTGACGCACAGCATTGGCGGCTTTCTGATACTGACCCTGGGCACTGAAAAGAGTCACCGTTTCTCTTCTTTCAAGAGAAGCCATGAACTGTTTTTTTGCCTTTTCATCAATTTTGCTGATTTTAAGCGACTTGTTGAGAGCTGAGAGCTGCTTTTCCGCTTTCGCAAAGAAGCGCTGTTTGATCAGCTTCTGAATTTCGGCACGTGACTTCTTAAAGCGGGCAAGAAGGTCGTTATCGCCGGCAACGCCAGGCTTTGCAGCGGTTTTAGCTACAGCTTCCACATCTGAGTCCGCAGCGTTGCTGTCAACCGTCAAATCTGCCTCTGCAACCTTGTTGTCGGCAGAATCATCGTCATCGCTGCCTTCTTCAGCCGCAGATTCAGTAAAACCGGCAGTCGTCTGCTGCGCCATGATCGGGCTGACAGCAAAAAACAACGCCACCAATAGAACAAAGCACCACAAATTTCTCTTCATACAAGTCTCCTCCTGTTAAATCTTATACTTACTACTTCAATCCTGCTTTTGCGGCTCTTTGTCGTCAATCCATGCGTCGGCTGACGGCATTTCCTCAAATGCAGCTGCATCCTTTGGGTCAACATTCTTGGGCACGAGTACCGAGGTCGCGTAGTCTTTAACCTTTTTGCCCTTCTTGCCGGCAATATCCTTCTTTTTTGCCGGAAACTTCGGGGGCGAATAAACTTCCATCTCACGCAGCTGATTCTCACGGTCACGATAGGTCACTTTTCGGCGCTTCAACTCAAGCACTCTCTCTGGCTTCCGGTTGCCTTCAGTTTTTCCACGATTTTTTTTGTCAGCAAGCTCTTCACAGGCCGTTTCAAACGAGCCAATCAGGTTTTTGCCGGCTGGACCCGGCTTTTTGCCACTCGGGTCCTCATCCTTCTTTTCATCAGGATCTTCATTAGATCTCTCTTTCTTTTCATACACTTTACCGTCTACCATTACCATGTTTTTATACTTTTCAAGCTCAGAACGCTTGATAAATTCTGCCCTGGCAAGGCGCAACAGGGAGAACTCGGAAATTTCGGCAATCGGGGCTTCTGGCGGGCAATACTGTTGATTGTAGGCGATTATTTTCTCTTCGAGAGTTCTGGAATCGTCATTCTGCGTATATTGTGCGGCAGCGGCCTGATTTGCTGGCTCAACTGTCTTGCTGGTTGCACTTACTGCGCCGACAGCCTCGGTTTCACTTGCCGTCGGCAGTTCATTTGCCGATGGCTGAGCATGCAAAACACCTGAAACAGACAGAATAGTAACAATCAGAACCAGTATCGCAAATGTTACTGAAAACTTGTTTTTCATAAGCTGCTCTCCATTATCCTCATATTATATTTGATACCCAACCACTAAAAATTGCAAATCATTAAAAGTCGAGATAGTTCCAGTCACTGTCGGTCAGGCGGTCAGAGAAAAACACCGAACTGAGCTTCACTTCTTTCGAAGGGAACCTTTCGTCTTCGGAGTCGATGTTTATCTTTACTATCAACTGCCCCATGTTTTTTACCAGTGAGTTAATCTTGTTCGGACTGATTGCATAAAGAACGCCAAAATCCTTCATGCGCGGAACACCAAACTTCTTTTTCTGCGGCGGCGCGCCCGCGCTCTGCAGCACCCTTTCAACATAGTTTTTGCCACCATCGTCTACCAGCGACCAGGTTATCCGCTCGGTGTGCTTCTTGATCGTCAGTATCTGCGAGTAGGTTGCCGCGTCGGGAACAGCGAACTCACCAGCCGGAATAACAGTTCGTGCGCCGCCTGTCGACAGAGTTACAAAGTTCAGCATATCACGCCGCAAGCCAGAAAAAATCTGGCTGGCCGCCCTTATAGAATCAAGGTTATCCTGGCCCTTCATGGTAACGCGCACTGTATATGAAAAAATCGCTTGAATGACTATCATCACGCCGCAGGCTATCAGGGTAACCACAACAGCTTCGACGAAAGTAAATCCTTTTTTTTTCGATTCACATCTCTTCATGGCTGTTTAACCCTCTTTGATAACAACGATCATAATGATTTCGCGATCATTGTCACGGCCGGAAGCTTGATCTTTCCAGGCAAGTTCGATTACCGCCTTCCAGAACCTGTCACCCTTTAACAGGCTGTTGGCACCGGTGCTCAGGTCAGAGAGAGTAATCCGGCGCCGCGAGAATGCTTTATCCAGTGGAGAAAGCACCAGGCGCACCGGCAGAACACTGCCGCCAGCCTGCAATGGAACTGCTGAAACTCCGTCTAAATGATCTTCCATCTGATCTCTTAAATTGCTGTCGTTGAATATTGTTGCCAGATTCAGCGATGAATCGCCGGTAAGAATAACGGCATCGTTTACTACAGCCGAAAATCGCGGACTGAGAGTCAGCAGCTGATCGGCGATTTCGCGCGCGTAATGCACCGCCATTTCCTCATAAATAGAGGCGTTACTCATGCGGTTTGACGAGCTGAGCAGACCAAGCAGCGGCCCGGTTGATAAAGCGATGATGACGACCGCCACCATTATTTCGACCAGCGTCAGACCACGATTAGAACTCATAATGCAGCTCCTTCTATGGTCATGCGCCCAGCAGTGTCTTCAAGAACAAAGGTTCTTGCATCTGCTGCTGCTGATGATGACGGATTGAATCTCGGGTTGTAGTGCACTTCGCCGCCCTGAGTAAAATGGCTCATGGTCGTGCCAAGGTGATTGAGCGGGTCATTCATCGGGTCATCATAAAGCCCGATCTCTGTCAGCGCCAGACCGCCATGTATCTGAAAACGGCCAGGACTGCCGCCGACCGTTGGCGGTCGCAACAATCTGCCGGAAGAAGGGTGCAGAGACGCCAGATAAGCGTGAATCACCCTGCTGGAGCCGGCACCGTCAATATAAAAATGCCCGTTGATAAGGGCCAGCGAACAGAGAACACTCGGCGCGCCATCGCTTAGCGGGCTGGTAATATCCTGGCTTAAAATCAGGCTGCCTTTATCAACGATGACAATCAGCGGTTTCACCAGTTTTAGTGGTCTTTTAGAAAGTATCAGAGCGTCGGCAAAGCTGTCGGTGGCTCCGATCCGGCGGGTAACCAGAAAGATGCCGGACTTCTGGCTCTCGTTGACCGCGACGGCACCAGCGCCAACCCTTTTGAACAGAAATTTTTCCATGGCTTCCTGCTCTTCTGCGGTGCTGCCACATTTGCGCAGGTCAAGTTTATGGGTTATTCGATTAGAGAGCAGGTTTGAATCAAAAATGGTTATATCGCGCAGATTGCCCGAAAAAAAGCAGTTGTCGGGACTGGCATTCGGGTCATACTGACCGTTCTCGTTAAAATATATGCTGATCTCATCATAAGGATGTACGCCCTTTACCGGGCAATTTCGCATTTCTTCGGCCTGCGGCACCAAAAAGTTCTCACTGTCATAAGTGGCTGCCGCAATACTCGGAGCCGCTGCCAGATTCGGGTAAGCGCCACGCTGATATTTCATAAAATCAAAAATCAGATTAAAGGCAACACCATTGCCGGGCAATGTTGACGAAGGGCTGGGGAGGCTGTTATACGGCATAAGCTTCTTGAAGCTCTCATAACCGTTGATAAAATAGCTGAGACCATAAATCGGCGGCGCAAGCGGGCCATCCCAGAGATCGGCAAACCCCTGCAGAGTCTGGTTTGCCGCAACCTTGTCATTAAATGAAGTTTCAGACATGCCACCCCAGATTCCCCGGTATTCGGCAGAAGTGGTGGTGTTGCTGCCACGAAAAAAGAAAAACTTGAGAAAACCAGCCAATACCGGGCCCACCAGCAATGTTCTTGATTCATTGCTCTGATTGCCATAAGGATACAGCCAGGTCGAGGCCGAACGCAGATGATCAGCCGGAACAAAGGCGGCACCGGTTGTCAAATTCGGCCAGAGATTCTTGCCGCCGGCACCAAAAGGGTTGCCTTCTTCCCAGGTGTAGAAACCCTGATATTTTGCGCCTAAATCATAATCATGCTCAGCAAAATCACTGTCAGAAGCAAAATTAGTGGCGTCTTCGATGATTTCAGGCGCAAGCACCGGCATGGCAGAAACAGATGGCCAGCCCAGCATGAAATGCCCACCTTCAGCGCTGCCAAAGCCAGATGGAATTTTAATAAATACTGCTTCATCGGCTGCCGCGCCGGCCGGGCCGAGAAATACCCAGCCACGCGAACGCAGATGCTCTTTATCAGTCATGGCATTACGCTCAAGCACCGCAGAATCAATGACAACACTGTTAGTACCGTTAAATATCTGTAACGGGCCGGTAAAAGTCTTGCCGCCAGCAGGCGGATGAACGTAGGCTGTGTCTACTGTTCCATCGAATTTAACGCCGAGAGCATTGTAAGAATCGGGATAAGGTGTTTTTTTGACAAAAAGTGAGAAGCGACTGAACGCGCCGGGAATCATGCTGACCACTCTGAATTGCCGCGACATGGTCGCCTGACGCCTGAGACCGCGGTATTCAACCGTGCATTTCACCAGCAGCTGGCCGCACTTTTCGATCGGGTCGCGACCGGCCTGAAACTGTTCTGGCGTAGTATCGGGAGTCAGCGCCTGCAGGTTTTCGAGGGTGATATCCATGCTCAGGCACTTCGGGTAATCGCCCATAATGCCGGGTTCGCGCAATTCATCGAAAGTATTCAGGAAATTCTGAAAATCGTTAGAAACGTCTGCGCAAACCGGATTGGAGCTTGAGAGATTGATGCTGCTACCGAGTTCGGCTGCGGTTTTGGTGAACAGTTCCGGGCAGCTGGTCTTGATGGTGCTTTCAAAAGATGAACCGATTTTGTCACTCAGCAGGCGCAGACCTGAGATTGCCAGGTAGTTCGCCGTTTCCGAAATCATCAGGTGATGCGCCTGAATATTGCGCTGCCGAACTATGCTGTTGAAAGAAAAGATAAAAACAGCCATCAGCAGAGCGACCAACAGAACGACACCTAAAAGAAAACCTCTCCTGTGTCCTCTGTTAAATGCACGATGCATTATATCTATCATGCTTTTTTGAACTGCCAAAATCATGCTGGTTTATCCGTACTGATAGATGAATTTTACATCATTCTGTCTGCAAACACTGCTAAAAAAATTTCATATTTGCCGGCAGATGAATGCCGCCTCTGTCTCTTCTATTAAGACTCTCTCGATACAGCCAGATACTTTGCAGCACACAGCTCTGCCAAGAACATCTCAAATAGCCGCTGACCTGTTTTATCGAGTCACCAAAGCATAAAATGCTTTGCAAGATTCAGAATTTATGTAAATATTATGTCAGAGCGACTATTCTATAAAGTTGCGGCAAGAAATAATTCATGCGAGAAAACTATGACCAGCGAAGAAATTCTTGAGTGGTATGAAAAAGCCTGCGCCTTTCACACCAAAAGAGCGCCCGGCCTTGCAATAGGCATAGCGATGGTAGACATGTGTCGTGCCAGGTTAGGCCCGGTTAAAGAAAAACTTAATGCAATCAGCGAGTCGCCTGCCTGTCTTTGCGACGTCATTCAACTTATGACCGGTTGCACCATGGGAAACCGCTACGTAAAATCTTACGGCGAAATCGGCCGGTTCGCGCTGACCCTGTATGATCGCGCCGATGGCCGCGGCGTCAGAGCTTATATCGATCTCGATAAAATTTCGGCGAGCAAAACGCCGGAGCTGCACAAATTCTTTTTAAGACAGCGTTCTGAAGCGGTAAAAGCCGGCGGAGAAGAGCGGCTCAAATCAGGAGATCTTGTCGTTAAAGAGTTTTTAGCAGTACGCGACCAGATTATCGCCCTGCAGGATGTTTTCATCGAGAAATTCGGCAAAAGCGAAATGCTGCCGGCCGCGTTATGCAAAAGCTGCCATGAATCATTTCTTTGCCACAACAAAGCAGAAGAGTGCGCCAGCTGTAGCGGTAAACTCAAATACTACCGCCCCGTTAATGGCTAGAAGCTGGAATCTGAGAAAACCACCGGCGCCGCAGAGAATGAACCTTTGCGGTGCTGCTTTTTATCCCAGACGGCGCCCGATAGCGAGTATGAGAACAATTACTACTACCAGAATGAGAATAAGCAGAATCATATTTTATTGTTTGCCTGCGCTGTTTATAAAGATAGTTCTTCGCGAGATCTGCGGTCAGATATAATTAGAGCCTCTTTTTGTCAGCAGCGGCGTAACCGCCAAAGCTGCTTAAATACTGGGCACGCGCATAAACACCAGGATTAGCGGCTTTGGTAAGGCTCAGACGGCCTCTGAAATCTTCGATGCTGTCGTAACCTTTTTTCTCCATCCAGTGCGCAATTTCTTTGCGCAGCTCGCCAAGATGTGAGGCACCTTTCTTGTAGAAAACCGAAGCCATCTGTACGGCATGCGCGCCGGCCAGCAACATTTTTATTACCTGTTCCGCGGTATAAATGCCAGTTGAAGCGGCAAGCGGACAGCCGAGACGCGGGCTAAGAATGCCTGTCCATCGCAATGGCAGCAGATATTCAAGATCTCCGCTGAGAGGCTGAGCTTCGACGAGCTTTTCTTTTTCAATATCAATATCCGGATTGGCAAAGCGGTTAAAAAGCGTTATGCCAGCGAGTTTTTCACCAGCCAGCGCGTTACATACAGACGCCAGGTCAGAAAAATAGCTGCTGATCTTGACTGTAACCGGAATCCTGACACGGCCGGCAACCTCACGCACAGCGTTCAGATAAAACTTGCGACTGCCTTCAGCCGTTGTCATCGGGTCGCAGGGCATTACAAAAAGATTTAGCTCAATGGCATCAGCGCCGGCATCCTGTACCTGCGAGGCAAACTGCAACCAGTCGCCTGCCGAAACACAGTTGATACTGGCGATTATTGGCGCTTTGCTAACGTTCCTGGCATCGCGAATCAGCTTGCCATAAGTGGCGAGAACCTGATCACGTATCTTGTAATCAAAGTAGTCGATAAATTCTTCAAAATGTGCAGAACTCTTTGTCTGCGCGATCTGGTTGTATTCGTTGACGACTTCTTCTTCAAACACTGATTTAAGAACTATTGCGCCAGCGCCGTGCTCAGAAAATTCTCTTATCTTGTCAGCGTTAGCAGTCAGACTGCTGCTCGCAACAATCAGCGGATTATCAAGTTCAAGGCCGAAAAATTTTGTCTTCAGGCTTATCATAGTGCAATTTTCCTGTTATTTTTTGTGTTTTTCCTGGAGATACCGGTGCATCGAAGCAGCGGCACGGCGCCCGTCACCCATGGCCAGAATTACTGTGGCTCCACCGCGCACGATGTCGCCTCCGGCAAAGATCTCGGGAATCGATGACTGCATGGTTTCTTCGTTAACTTCGATAGTGCCATAGCGCGACATCTTGAGTCCGGCAAGGCAGGCAGGAATAAGCGGATTCGGCGAAACACCGATCGCGACTATTACAAGATCGACTTCGATTTCGACGATATCACCTTCGATAGCAACTGGCCGACGACGCCCAGACGCATCAGGCTCGCCAAGTTCCATACGCTGCAAACGCACTTTCGCAACCCTTCCACCAGCATCTGCAAGATATTCGACTGGATTGGCGAGGTTCATGAACTCGATGCCCTCTTCCTGTGCGTGCTTGATTTCTTCAAGACGGGCCGGCATTTCGTCGAGTGAGCGGCGATAAATGATAATCGACCGTTCGGCACCGAGGCGCTTTGACGTGCGTACGGCATCCATAGCGGTGTTGCCGCCGCCAATAACAGCAACGCGCTTGCCAAGCATGACCGGCGTGTCAGAGTCGCTCTGGTTCGCATACATCAGGTTCACGCGCGTCAGATACTCATTCGAAGACATGACGCCGTTAAGATTTTCGCCAGGGATATTCATAAAATTGGGCAGGCCAGCGCCGCTACCGACGAAGAAAGCCTGGTAGCCGAGTTCTTTGAGATCATCGAAAGAGGCGGTTCGCCCGACAACAAAGTTCTTTTCGAAATTGACGCCCATTTCCTTGAGGTTTTCGAGTTCGACATCGACAACCGAATTAGGTAACCGGAACTCTGGAATGCCGTATTTAAGCACGCCGCCAATCTCATGCAGGGCTTCAAAAACGGTAACCTCGTAGCCAAACTTGATCATGTCTCCAGCAAATGAGAGCGCAGAAGGGCCCGAACCGATGGCTGCAACCTTAATACCATTGCGGGCTTCGACCTTCGGAATCTGAATTTTGCCGGACAACCGCTCATAATCAGCGGCAAATCGCTCAAGATAGCCAATCGCAACCGGCTCTTTCTTCATTTTCTGCGAATAGAAACACTTGATTTCACACTGCTTTTCCTGCGGGCAAACTCGGCCGCAGACCGCCGGAAGAGCGCTGAATTCCTTGAGAGTTGCAGCAGCATCGAGAAATTTACCAACTTCGATCTGCTTAACAAACTTGGGTATGTTAATGCTGACCGGGCAGCCTTCGACACAGGTTGGCGTAACGCAATCCATGCAGCGGCTGGCTTCGCGCTGCGCCTGTTCAGCGGTCAAACCACAGTTAACCTCACAGGTCTGTGATTTGATACGCTCATGCGGCTCGACTTCGGTCATTTTGACACGTTCGATTGCAATCCGCTCTTTGTTCGGCACGCTGTTGCGCAATGCAACCCGCCATTCTGCATTTCTTTCCCGGTTAAGCATTTCTGTATATTCTGTCATAATGAGTATTCCCGTTACTTGTTGTTTCTTGCCTGGTCTTCTTCGTTCTTGTAAGCGCGCATGCGCTGCAGCAGTTCGTCGAAGTCGATCTGATGAGCATTGAATTCGGGACCATCGATACAGGTAAATTTTGTTTCGCCGTTTACGGTAACGCGACAGGCGCCGCACATGCCGGTTCCATCAACCATGATGGTGTTCAGGCTTACCTGAGTCGGCACATTATACTTTTTCGTCAGCAGCGCGCAGAACTTCATCATGATTGCCGGCCCGATGGCCACGCATTCATCGACCTTTTCGCGTTTGATGACTTCTTCGGCGCCTTCGGTTACCAGGCCCTTGCGACCGCTTGAGCCATCGTCGGTCATTACAATGACCTCATCAGACCATTCGCGCATTTCGTTTTCGAGAATTACCAGATCTTTGCTGCGCGCAGCAAGTACTGTGATTACACGATTGCCGGCTTCTTTAAAAGCCTTGACGATCGGAAAAAGCGGCGCGACGCCAACACCGCCGCCGAGAGCCAGAATAGTGCCCGCTTTATAAATATGTGTTGCCTTGCCGAGAGGGCCAACCATGTCAGTAAGAGATTCGCCGGCCTCGAGCTGACAGAGTTTGCGCGAACTGGCGCCAACATTCTGCACAATCAGGGTTATGGTTCCCTTTGCAATATCTGAATCAACGATGGTAAGCGGAATGCGCTCGCCCTTTTCGCCAACCCGCAGAATCACAAAGTTTCCGGGTTTGCGCGATTTGGCAATCATCGGAGCTTCGACGACAAATTTGCATACGTTTTCGGAAAGCTTGAATTTCTCAACGATTTTATTCATGCATATTAACCGCTGAATCAGTTTGATTTTTCGGGACAGAAAAGGCTACCCGCAAAGACCGCGGTCTCTGCCCGAATCCGTTCAGTCAGCCATCAGCTTAGATCAATAATGCCACAAAATCAACCCTGACTTTCGAGCTTGCGAAGGGATTCACAAACCATCAAAGATATCTGTAATGTCCTTCTGGCAAAATTGCTTTTCACAATTGATCTTTGCTACTGCTTATGCGTGCTCGCATTGGTTAGATCACCATGCTTCACAGACCAGCGTTTTAGTAGTATTGTAGAAACCGCAAATTTGCGATTCACAAATTATGAAGTTTTACAGCACGAGAAAAAATTACTTTCAGCAGTCAGGAGTCGAAGGGCTTCTGCTGATGCTGACGGCTGTACCTTTTGTTTTTTTGCAGACGGCAGCAGGCTTGTGGCAAAGTATTGCAGCAGGCTTATCAACCGTCATCTGTCTTGCTGCTGCCTGGTATATGCTGCGCCGACCGGATTTCGGCAAACTGCTGGCCGGCATTGCCGCAACCACATGTGTTATCGCGTTATGGCCTGATATTAAGGGCCATCCAGCCACAGCGCTTTTCGCTGCCGTCGTTTATATTTTCGCCCTGTATAGCCTGAGCAACTTCAGCTCGTCTCTGCATCTTAATCGCAGCAGCGATGAGGTCGAACTCGGCCTGCAACGCACGCGATGGGCCGCGCTTTCGCTTATTGGCATTTCAGTTGCGAGTTTTCTGATTGTCAGAAAGCCATTACCAGCCTCAGCAACCGCTCTCCTGGTAATCTCTGCCATAGCACAGCTGCTGTCAATTCTGTGGTCTATCTACCAGCAATCCAACTTTCACAAGTTGTTCTGCATTTTACTCAATACGCTTACTTTTTTAGCAGCTTTCTACATGGTCGATTATGAACTGACATGGCTTGGCTGCCTTATCATAGGCGCAACCCTGCTGTTGTTTTTACCAAAGTCAGCTTATATCGATGAAAGTCAGGGAAACTGGTGGGATATTTTTGTTAATCACCCGGGCCGGGCCACACTGGCAACCTTTTTGCTGCTCTGCCTGTCCGGTACTTTTCTGCTGTTTTTGCCGGGGGCGGCGGCAGCGCGGCCAATCGCCCTTATCGATGCCGCATTTACCGCGGTAAGCGCGGTCTGCATAACCGGCCTGATCGTGCTTGATACCCCCAATGATTTTTCTCTGCTCGGGCAGGTTTTCATTCTTCTACTTATCCAGCTCGGCGGTCTAGGTATCATGACCGTTACAACTGTCGCAATGCACGCTTTTGGTCGGCGACTCAGTCTTAAACAAGCCAAAGTGCTAAAATCAACCTTTAATTCAGAGCACGATAACCTGGTCAGTTCGCTGATTCAGATCATAAAATTCACTGCCGCCTGCGAAATATCAGGCGCGATAATATTGACTGTTCTGTTTTATCATGCTGGTTTCGCCGTTAGTGACGCCTTCTGGAGAGGAATATTCACTTCTATTTCGGCATTCTGCAATGCCGGATTTGCCCTGCAAACCGACAGTCTGATACCATTTCAAAGCAACCCGCTCATTCTGCACTGTGTTGCCACGCTGATCATGGTCGGTGGGCTTGCTCCGGCAGTCGTTCTGATTATTCCCGAATGGCTGCGCGGCGGGTCTGTTTCTGTAGCCGCTAAAATGGCGCTGGTCACTACTGCAGCACTACTGTTTATCGGAACCCTGTTTTTTCTGGTTTTCGAATGGAACAGCGCATTAGGTGGGCTTTCAACCGCTAATAAATTTCATAATGCCTGGTTTCAGTCGGTTACCCTGCGTACCGCCGGCTTCAATTCTGTGGCAATAGAACATGTGCTCGGGCCAACTTTTCTGATAATGATCTGCCTGATGTTTATCGGCGGCAGCCCGGGTGGTACCGCCGGCGGCATCAAAACCACCACCATCGGTGTTCTGATCGCAACCTTTTGGGCATGCGCGCTCGGCTACGATGAAATAACAATTAAGAACAAGCGCGTTATACCAGAAACGGTATTTAAAGCAGTGACTACGGTCGTAGCCGGCATGTTCATACTGCTGGCGATAGTTCTAATGCTCGAAGCAACCCAGCAGATCGGTTCGCGCGCACTAATTTTTGAGGCAACTTCGGCTCTCGGCACTGTTGGTCTGTCGCTTGGCGCAACCGCCAACCTCGATGCTATAGGAAAAATAATCATCATGCTGGCAATGTTCGCCGGGAGAATAGGGCCAGTTACCCTCTTTACCCTGCTCAGCCGCGAACGCTCATCTAATGCCCAGCATTGTCTCGATGCCCGCATAAACTTAACCTGAGGAACAAAACATGGCGCAACAAATTCTCATAATCGGTCTCGGACAGTTTGGCATGTCGCTGGCTGCAACGCTAACCAGCAAAGGCGCCGAAGTCATTGCCGCCGATATCAAAAAGAGCCTGGTCGAAGAAGCTGCCTCATTTGTAACTGAATCTCTGGTACTGGACGCCACCGATGAAACCGAACTGGCACGTCTTGAGCCTGGCAAGAGAGACGCAACTGTCTGCGCTATTGGCGACGATTCCAAGGAAGCTTCGATCATCTGCACCGCTCTGCTGCGCCAGATGGGATCTCCATGCGTAGTTGCCCGCGCCAACAACCCGATGCATCAGCGCATTCTGCAGCTGGTCGGGGCCCACCAGATCGTCAATCCCGAGCAGGAGTTCGGAAAAAGGTTCGCCAACCGCCTGATTTACCGACAACTGGTAGCTGACATGCCGCTTGGCGACGGGCTGCATCTCTCAGAAATCACCGTAAAAGACAAGATGATCGGCAAAACCCTGATCGAGCTGGCTTTGCCTAAAAAATACGGCATAATGGTTGTTGCAGTAAGAAGAGGCACGCCAAGCACTGTTTTTCAGCCAACGCCAGATGAACCACTCAAGGAAAATGACAATCTCGTTCTGGTTTCCAAAGAAGAAGCCATTAAGAGACTGATGGAAGGGAAATAGTATGAGACTGGCAACAGGTTTGAGCTTTGGTGCGTGGCTGATTGTCGTCATCAATCTAATAATGGCATTTGGCGCTATCGGCATTTTTATGCGAATGGCTCCGGCAATCGCTGAGATTATCAGCAACAATGAACGCTCATTGCAGGCCTGTGAAGAAATGCTGACCGCGATAACCCTTACAGCCAGCAATAATGGCAGCATTGCCGAGAATAGAACAAGATTCAAAAAGGCGCTGGACAGAGCAAAAAACAACGTCAGCGAAGAAGAAGAGCCGGCGATTATAGAAATCATCAGTCACAATTTCGAAAAAGTTTTCACTGGTGACAGCAAAGCTGTTCTTCTGACTACTAACGCCATTCTCGAGCTTTCAAGGATCAATCGCAACGCGATGTTGACTGCAGACAAACGAGCGCAGCAACTTGGTCATGGAGGTGCCTGGGGAATTGTGTTCATGGCGATTTTTTCTTTTATCACCGGCATAGTATTTATTCAACAGATGACAAAAAAGCTTCTTCTGCCGCTCGAAGAAATCAAAACTGTTCTACTCGAGCATCAGAGCGGCGAAACCCGACGCCGCTGCGCCGGCGCCAACCTGCCGACCGACATCAGAGGCATATTTGGCATCATCAACCGCCTGCTCGACCGCACCACCCATGACTTCAGCAATAACCGGTAAAATGCTGCAGATTCTTATTGTCGATGATGAACCCAACATTCGAAAAACGCTCTCATACTGCCTGACTGCAGAAGGGCACAGCGTAATTACAGCCAGCAACCCTTCTGATGCTATTCAGCAAGCTTCCAGACATTCATTCGACATGGCTTTTATCGACCTGAAGCTTGGCAATGAAAGCGGTATGGATTTAATTCCTGCCCTTATTTCACAGTCTGCCTGGCTGAAGATTGTGGTTATCACAGCGCACGCCAGCATTGAGAGTGCAGTAGAAGCAATGCGCAGAGGTGCCAGCGATTACATTACCAAGCCATTTACACCGGAACAGGTGCGACTGATTACCCGCCAGATCGCAAAAATTCGCGAACTGGAAGCAGAGATAAGCACGCTGAAAGAAAGCATGCAAAGCCTTGAACCAGAGAATCTGTTTCAAAGCAAAAGCGCCAACATGCAAAGACTTATTGAAACAGCCAGAAAAGCAGCTGATTCAGAGGCAATTATTCTTCTACAAGGTGAAAGTGGTACCGGAAAGTCAATTTTAGCCAGAGCAATTCACCAATGGAGCAAAAGAGTCGGCAAACCAATGGCAACCGTAAATTGCCCGGCAGTACCGTCAGAATTGCTTGAAAGCGAACTTTTCGGTCATGCTAAGGGTGCGTTTACCGGCGCAGTTAAAGATAACCCGGGACGAATCGCAGCTTGCGAGGGCGGAACACTTTTTCTTGATGAAATTGGCGATATGGCGCCGGCAATCCAGGCAAAATTGCTGCGCTTCATTCAGGATAAAGAATACGAAAGACTGGGAGAATCACAACTGCGCAAGGCCGATGTCCGCATACTGGCTGCTTCAAATATTGATCTGTCCAAAAGGGTTGCCAGCGGAAATTTCAGAGAAGACTTGTTCTATCGACTTAACGTAATCACACTTCAAATGCCACCCCTTCGCGAGCGACCAGAAGACATTCTAACGCTCGCAACAAGTTTTCTAGCCTATTTTTGTCAGGTAAACCACAAAAAAATTCGTGGATTTTCCAGTGATACTGAGAGATTGCTGGTTAATTATAACTGGCCTGGAAACGTGAGAGAATTACGTAACACCATTGAGAGAGCAGTGATCCTGGGCAGCAACCCGTTAATAGAAAAGACTGATTTACCTGGCAGCATTTCACCCGTCTCCGGCGTCGCCTGTCCTGGCGACATGATCTCTCTGGCAGCACTCGAAGAGTTTCATATCAAAAGAGTCTTAGGCAGAACATCTTCACTGCAGGAAGCAGCTGATATTCTCGGCATTGACCAGGCAACACTCTGGCGAAAACGAAAAAATCTCGGTCTGTAACAAATTTGCATTGCATTTTGCAAGGCTCCTGACCAGCAACCTTTCAAAATTCAAGGGCAGCAAGTCACTCCCACCAACAAAACCTGCTCTAACAGCGGGTCTATAAAATGGCATTCTTTTTGCTGTTAATTATTGCCTGCGGGCAAAAACGGAGAACCTTGTTTTATGACATTAAAAAAGAAAATCCTGACCGGCTACGGTGTCGCTTTTTTCTTAATGGGACTGGTTATCGCCTGGGCAATAGCAAATCTGATATCCCTTGGACAGGCGACCAATGCCATATTGAGCGAGAACTACAAGAGTATTCTTGCTGCAGAGAACATGTTAAATGCTCTTGAGCGACAAGACAGTTCATTATTGCTGGCTCTTCTCGGGAATAAGGAAGCTGGCATTGCCGAGTTTCGCGTCAAAGAAGCCGATTTTATTGCATGGCTGGCACGCGCGAATGACAACATAACGATTGACGGCGAAGCCGAGCTGATAAAGGCCATCAAATCCGGGTATGAAGATTATCGACATCAGTTTGCCGCCTTTACTGATTTGCGAAACGCGCCATTTGATGCCGATTCAGGGCTGACAAAATACCAGCAGACATTTTATCCGATCTTCATGAAAGTAAGAGAGGCCTGCATTGGTCTGCGCAATCTGAACGAAGAAACAATGTATGCTGCCAGCGTAAAAGCGAACAATGTGGCCCGACGGGCAATCTGGTCGACCGCACTGATCGCGGTTTCCGCTATCATCTTAGCTCTGATGTTCAGTCTTATTCTTGCCGAGCGCATCACCCGGCCGATTAAAAGTTTCATGAAAGCGTCCCGCAAGATATCTGCAGGTGACTACACAGTTACAGTGCCCGTAGAAACACAAGATGAACTCGGTAACCTGGCAAGCGAATTCAACCAGATGGCGCAACAGCTCAGCCATTATCACGAACTGAATATTGAACAGATTGTTGCAGAGAAAAACAAGGCCGAAGCCATTCTTTACAGTATTGAAGATGCAATAGTTGTTTTTGACTACAATCTGAACGTAAACGGAATCAACCCGGCGGCCAGAAAGCTTTTCAAGCTTGAATTACCAGAAACGACCAGCCTGAATTTCACAAATATAATCGAGAATCACCACCTCAAGGAGTTGATTCAGAAAATAGCCGACACTGGCGAACAAACCATGATTCCTGAAGAACAGCGCATAATCAGCTTTACAAACAGTGGGCAAGCGCGCCACTACCTCTTCTCGGCAACGCCCGTTCTTGGCAAGGAGCGCTCTCTTTCTGGAATCATTCTGCTGCTCAGAGACGTTACGCGCCTGAAAGAAGTTGAACGCATGAAAAGTGAGTTTGTAATGGCGGCATCGCATGAGTTACGCACACCAATTACCAGTCTTGGCATGAGCATTGACCTTCTGCAGGAGCATGCCGTCAGCACCATGGCTGAAAAAGACCGTGATCTTCTACAGGCAGCCCATGAAGAAGTGCATCGCTTAAAGACTCTGGTAAACAATCTGCTCGACCTTTACAAGCTTGAGGCAGGCAAGATTGAACTCGAAATTGAAGTGTTTCCAATTTCGACAATATTTGAGCAAATCAAATCAGTGTTTAAAAACCAGGCGAGTATCAAGGAAATCAGCCTGATATGCAAGGAAATCGAGGGGGAGCAACTTCCGCTTATCCGCGCCGACGCCAATAAAATCGCTTGGATACTGAGCAACCTGATCTCTAATGCCCTGCGCTATTCGGCAAAGGGCGGCAAAATCACCTTGGCAGCTCAAAAAATCGGAACACAGGCTCAATTGTCGGTGAGCGATGACGGGCCTGGCATTCCGCTCGAATATCAAAGCAAAATATTTCAGAAATTTGTTCAGATCAAAGGACGGCAATCCGGCGGATCAGGCCTTGGACTGGCTATCTGCAAGGAAATTGTCAGAGCGCATGGCGGCGCAATCTGGGTAGATTCAGAGCCCGGCAAGGGCAGCATATTTACCTTCACATTGCCAATTGCAGATTGAAAGGGAAAAATTATGAATACGCAATCGATTCTGGTGGTGGATGACGAAAAGAACATTCGTCTGACCATGATGCAGGCTCTTGAGTCATTGAGCTATAATATTGTCACGGCAGTCAATGGCGAAGAAGCGCTACAGATACTAAAAGAGAAGCCGATTGTCCTGGTTTTTCTCGACCTGAAGCTGCCCGGCATGAATGGTCTGGAAGTGTTGCAACAGATCAAGAGCAACTGGCCAGCTACCAGAACAATCATTATTACTGCCCATGCCACGGTTGAACATGCCGTCGAAGCAATGAAATATGGCGCTGTCGACTTCATTCAAAAGCCATTCAGCATCAAAGAAATTCGCGACCTGGCAACATCGGTAATCAATCGCGGTGAACTCAATGAAGCAAACGCTAACGATTATCCTTCATTGATCAAGCTTACCAGGCTTAAAATCAATGAGCGCAATTTTATCGATGCGAATGAGACAATAAAAAAGGCCATAGCAGCCAATCCCAATGACCCTGAGGCATATAACCTGCTTGGCGCAATACTCGAAATAAGGGGCGACTGGCTGACCGCGCAAAAGTTCTATCGCACTTCACTGGATCTGGACCCAACCTATAAACCGGCGGCGGCTAATCTCGAAAGAACAACTTCATTGAACCGTGACGGAAAAATTATTCTTGGCGCAGGGACTGATATCAACGCAACTTTTGATGACAAAGGACAATAAAGATGAGCAGCCACCGTTACATAGTGATTGTGGGATGCGGCAGACTGGGTTCTTATCTCGCCAATCAACTTAGCAGAAACGGCAATTCTGTGGTGATCATTGACATCGATGAGAGTAGTTTCTGCCACCTTTCGCCGGAATTCAGCGGGTTTAGAGTCGAAGGCGATGCAACGCAGGTCGCCGTGTTGCATGGCGCCAAAATTAAACAGGCTGACGTACTGATCGCTACAACTCACGAAGACAACGCCAATATGATGATCGGTCAGGTTGCCAAAAAAGTATTCGGCGTAAAAAAAGTACTCACAAGAGTCTTTGATCCCAAACATGAAGAAATTCTAAAAAAGCTCGACATAGAGGTAATCTGCCCGACAGCCGCTGCCGCTACCATGTTTCTTCAGGCCGTAGATCGAAAAGACACTTCTGAGAAGGAAGCGCAATTATGAAAGTCATAATAATTGGCAGCGGCAAAACTCTTTATTTTCTCTGCCGAAACTTTACCTCAAAAGGTTATAAAGTTGTGCTCATCAACAATGATCGCAATGAATGCGAACAGCTGGCCAGAAAGTTATCTGCCATGGTTATCTGCGGCGACGGCAGCAATGTCGAAATTCTCGAAGAGGCAGGAGCAAGAAGCGCTACAGCATTGCTGGCGATAACTCCCAATGACCAGGACAATCTAATAATCTGCCAGCTGGCAAGCCTTAAATACGGCATTCCCAGAGTTGTGGCACTGGCCAACGATCCGGACAATGCAGATGTATTTGAAAAGCTTGGGATCAGCGCATTTTCGCTAACCCATATTGTAAGCAGCCTGATCGAGCAACGGGCTTCTCTGGAACAGATAGTCAATCTGTTTCCGGTTGGCGAAGGCAAGGTCAATGTGACTGAGATCATACTCAATTCAGATTCGCCAGTTGTCGGCAAGCAGCTCAAAGACATAACTCTGCCCGAAAATTCGCTTATCGCTGTGGTAATACGCAACAATCAGCCCATCGTGCCGCGTGGTGCCAATGATTTGCAGATCGCTGACAAGGTAGTTCTTATAACTCTACCCGAAAACCATGGCCAGGTATTAAAAGCCATTACCGGTGAAAAGGATCGCAAGAATCTGGAGTAACTGTTTTGCGCGAAAAAGAATATCTTTTACAACGCTATACCGCCATCCTTTCATTGATCGGAGCGGTCTTGATCATGTCTGGCGCAATGATGCTCACACCACTTGTTCTGATCATCACGCGACCAGAAGAAATGGCTGATGCCTGGGCCTTCATTCTTCCGGCGCTGCTGCAAATGCTCTCTGGAGCATTGCTCAGAAAGCAATTCAGTTCTACAGAAGCCGAAACTCTCACAATCCAGGAAGGCGGCATAGTTGTTCTCGTCAGCTGGCTAATTGTCATTCTGTTTACAACCTGGCCTTTTATATCAGTAGCCGGGCTGTCATTTTCGCAAGCATTCTTTGAAGCAATGAGTGGCTGGACGACAACCGGGCTCTCGGTAGTCAATGTCACCACTGCCAGCCCGATCATTCTCCTCTGGCGCAGTATAATCCAACTGGCCGGTGGTGCGGGCTGGGCTATAATCATGATGTCTACCCTGGCCGGACCGACAGGTGTAGCGGTTTCCGGCGCCGAAGGGCGCAGTGAACAGATCGCTCCCCATGTTCGACAATCAGCAAGACTTGTTATGCTGATATACGTTTGCTATGCAGCAGCCGGATCTCTAGCTTACTGGCTTGCCGGCATGTCATCTTTCGATGCAGTCAATCACTCTTTCGCCGCCGTTTCGACCGGCGGATTTTCCACGCGTGTCGAAAGCATTGGATACTGGAACTCTACTGTTATTGAAGCCATCACCTTGCCTTTAATGGTGTTTGGCAACCTGAGCTTTGTCACCGCCTGGTATTTCTGGCGCGGCAAATTCAGCGTAGTGGCAAAAAATGGTGAAGTCCGACTATCCACTGTGTTAATGCCCATTGCGGTTCTCGGCGTTTTTATTCTGACCTGCCAGGCTCTCTACCCACAGCTTGAAAAGGCAGTCCGGGTTGCGATTTTTGAAACAGTTTCAGCAATGACAACTACAGGCTTTTCGACAGTCACCTACGAAAACTGGAATTCGTCAGGCGTCTTCCTGCTTGTCATACTTATGCTTATAGGTGGTGGAAGCTGCTCTACCGCAGGCGGCATTAAACAGTTTCGCATCTATCTGCTCTGGAAAACTCTCATATGGGATATCCAACGTCTGATCATGCCAAAGAATGCCGTAATAAAATGCACCATATGGGAAGGCGACCAATGCACGTTTTTAAATGACGCAAGAGTTCGTCAGACAACGGTTTTTGTCTTCATTTATCTGCTGACTTTTGCGTTGGGCGTATTGCTTTTGTGCTCATACGGCTATAGTTTGCGCGACTCATTGTTTGAATTTGCATCGGCACTTGGTACAGTCGGTCTGTCAATAGGCCTTACCTCTCCGGACATGCCAGCCATGGTTCTGTATGCGCAAGCCCTGGCGATGTTTCTCGGCAGGCTTGAATTCATAATTGTTTTCACCAGCATTATCAAGCTGGCAAAGGATGCCTACACGATCAAAACTCGGCAGGCATAAGAATGACCAATCATAAACCAGCTGATTAACCGCAACCCACAAGCAATATCAGGCAAACTCGCGCACTGGTGCGCCTTCAACCGCGACAGCAAAGCATGTCAGCAATGTTGATTCTGGCGATAATTAAAAAAATAAAATTTTCATCAATCCTTTTTCGGTTTTCTGGCATATTACCTTTTAACTTATGCTCAAAATCGATCGACAACTGGTAAAGAATTTCGAGTGCGGCGAAGCAAAAGCTGCGGCAATACTGTTTGAACAGTTGCGCCGGCCGCTGTTTGCCTACTTCTATCGTCTGAGTTACGACCGCTGTGTTGCCGAAGATCTGCTACAGGAAACTCTGCTTACCATCCACAGCCGCATCGAGACTTACAATCACGACTTCGAGTTTATGCCATGGGTCTGGGCAATCGCCCGCAACAAGTTCTTCGAATTCAAACGCAGCCAGAACCGCGTAGTACGGTTGATTCCGCAACTGACCCGCAACCAGCAGCAGACCGCCTGTTTCAGCAACGGCAGCGACACCGAAACCGACCTGCGCAACTGTCTCGACACCCTCTCTGAGGCTACAAAAGAGGCTTTTGTTCTTAAACACTTTCAGGGCATGACCTTCAACGAAGTCGCCGATCTGCAGCAGATCCCGCTGCCAACGGCGAAATCGCGGGTGCTGTTCGCCTTAAAAAAAATTCGTGAATACTTCAACCGAGGTGAATTATGAACGGCAGATGTCTTGCCGAAGAACAGCTGATAGAGCTGTATTACGCTGAAACCGACTGCTCCGAAGCTAAGGAGCACCTTGCCGCATGCCAGATCTGCCAGACTGCTTTTGCCAGACTGTGCAACGAACTGGTCGACATCGACATGCAGGTGCCCGACGGCGGGCACCGCGCTGTCAGTGAGGCTCTGAGCGTAGTTACCCGGCAGCCGCAGACGCAGACATCTGACACGATCATGACCATCGAAGAAGTCGCGCAATGGCTCAAAGTCAGCTATCACAACGTAAACAACATGCTGCATCTTATGCCGCATTTCATTATCGACGGGCAGGTCAGGTTTAACCGCCGGCTGCTCGAAATCCATCTGTTCAAGAATCGGGCGGAAGCTGAAAAGAAGGCGCCAGATCAGCCTCGCCTGCGACCAATAGCACTTAAACGAGCTGTCTAAAAGGAGAATTATCATGCTGTCACCCAGAGACCTCGAAAAATTCAGCCGAAAACTCGGCAAAATGCTTGGTTCAGGTATCCCGCTGGTTGCCTCTCTCGAACTGCTTGCACGCGAAGACGCTGACTCAGAAATCAGCAAAGCACTTGAGAAGGTCGTCAGCAAACTCAAGGAAGGCTATACCTTTTCTTCGTGCCTTGCCATGTATCCCGGCATCTTTACTGAGGTATACGTCGCAATGGTTAAGGCCTCAGAACTGCAGGGCCGCCTTGACCACGGCATGATCGAAATCGCTGACGGCTGTGCCGATGGCACTATTGAGCCAGGAAACGGCAGCGACGAGATCGACGAAACTGTAATGTCGCCTGATGAAGAGAACCTCAAAATCATCAAGATGCTCAACCAGATCATCTCCGACGCAGTCAAAGAAAAGATGAATCGCGTGGTCTGCAAGCCTGAGCGCGACCATGTCAAGCTGCTGGTTGCTTCCGGCAATCACCTCGAACATCGCGAAACCTTCGACAAAGGCACCTACGATCGTCTGACGGCCCGCGTCAAGCTGATGTCGGCGCTTGATATCGGCGAACGCCAGTTGCCACAGGATGGCCGCATACTGGTCAAGGTCGAATCAGAAATGGTCGACATCAGGGTGCAGCTGGTGCCAACGGTATTTGGTGAGCAGATAATGCTGTTTTTCTCACGGCCTGACGAAAAAATGCCAGCACTTGAGCGTATATTTACCGATAAAGCGCAGAAAGAAATGTTCGAACGGCTGGTGCAAAACCAGAAAAGCGGCCTGATCGTATTTGCCGGACCGCACGGCAGCGGCAAGACTACCACTCTGGACGTCGCCACGGCTCAGCTTAATGACGGCAGCCGCGTCATTTTCGAAATCGGCAGAATATACAAAAGTCCGGCCGGAATCAGCTGCATACAAGTTCGCCCGCACATCGGCATGACCATGGTTAATTCGATCCGAACAGCCGTGCGCAGCGAGCCGGAAGTAATGGTAATCGAAGATTTCTGCGAAGAAGAAGTTGCGCTTGAGTGCTTCAAAGCCGCTAATGAGGGCATACTGGTGCTTACCCAGATGGGTGCCCGCAACACCTCTGAAGTATTCAAACAGATTTTTAATCTCAAAGTCCCGCCGTTTCTGGTTTATGGCGGAATTGCAGCTGTAATGTTTCAGGTGCTCGCCCGCAAACTCTGCCCGCATTGCCGCAAAGAAGTTGAGTTCACCACCGACGACCTGTTCAGTATGGGTCTGTCTGATATGAAACCCGGCAAATACAGCGACAGCTGTGGCTGCGATAAGTGCAACAACTCCGGTTATCTTGGTAGAGAAGCTTTCTACGAAATAATTGTGCCGGATAAAAACCTCAAGGAAGCTATTATCAAAGGCGATAACAACGAAATCAGTCTGGCACTCGAGTCAATTCAGGGCACCCGTCTCGAAACCAGAATCCGCAACTACGCCGAGAATGGCCACACCAGCCCGCGCGAAGCCGCCCGTATCAGGGCTATTCTCAGCCTTCAAGCCCCAGTCTGAGCTCTTCACGCAATCTGACGATTTCCTGCTCAGCGGCGACGAGAGCGTCAATATTGCGGCTCATTCCCAGTACGAACATGAATTCGCGGTCTTCGTCAAAAAAGAACTCGCTGACCACTTCGGTCCAGACATAACTACCGTTTTTATGCGACTGGCGCAGGCGAACATGACTGGCAGGCAGCCTGGTCAGCCCCTTCTCAATAATTTCTAGACCACGGGCAAACGATTCTTCGGCACATGAGCGATCCTCTGTGTATATCGAATTGAGAGCAGGCATGGCCATTACTTCTTCGGGGGTGTAGCCGCGCTGCTGATAAACCGAACTGCTTACATATACGAAACTGCCAGTCTTATCGATTACCCAGTAAACATCCTGCGTGGTTTCGTGAATTTTTTTCAGAAGATCCATGCTGCCGGCAAGGGCAGCGAGTTTGTTGTTGTTCATGCTTTTTCCGCCATGGCAAAATTGGTTCAGAGCTAATTCTAACTTTCTGCCCGCGCATTAGCAAGCAGCAACTCAGGCAAATATTGCGATATGCAACAGGGCAATGCGATCAAGATTTACTCTTGATGCAAAAAGGCTGTTTTCGCTGCCGGAGCAGGAAAACAGCCTCAGCTGTTGCTTAAAACGGGTTAGTTGCTTGGCGGTGCTCCATAAGCGTTATTGCCATCACTGTCCTGAAGCATGAGATATAGCAGTGCAATCCAGCCGAGAACCGGTATAACTCCGATCAGAAGAAGCCAGCCGGTTTTGCCGGAGTCATGCAGACGTCTGATGCCTACGGCAACACTGGGAATAAATATGGCTAATGAAAACAGAAGCCCAACTATTGATATCAGGCCGATCTGTTTCGCCAAAATATTAAGAGCAATGCTGACTGCCAGATTAATCAGTACAAAAGTCCAGTATTCACGCTTGCTGGCACGGCCGTCAGCGGTGGCGAATTTCATCCATGGCTGCAAATAAATTTCCATTATATCCTCCTGCAAAATTTTGTTATTTAAAATATCGGACGTAGTGCAAGATTTTAGCACGATCATGCAAACTTTTGCCAGAACTTGCGTTTGCCACAGAAAAGGATTACACTGTACCGATCCACAAAGGAGTCGGGCCATATATGTCACCCCAGATTGAATCAATAAAAAACCTGTTCAGCGAACTTTTTGCCAAGCTTATGGCCTTTTGCCTTGAAGAAGATTTTCTGCAGGATCTCGGCGAATCGCTCGAAGTATTCTATAACCTTCAGGAAGGCGAAGAATACGAATTTGAGCCAACCGAAGAGTTCCTGTTTTTGAGCTGGTTCATGCTCGACGACTGTGATGCCGAAGGCAACAGCCTGATCGACGAATTTGTACGCATATACACCGACGAATTGAGCCTCCAGGAAATGCAGGTCTGCCAGGCACTTAAGGAGACCAACCTGACGCTGCTGCAGATCAAGGGCGTGGTGCCTGGCGTCTCAATGCACCTCAAAGATGTTTTTCTCGGCGAAGAATTTCATGTCGCCGAATCAGTGGGCTCAGATGGTATCGCCGAAAACAGCCTGCTCTTTACCAGAGTGTTGCGCCTCGGCGAAGTAAGATTCCTGGTGGGTGCCGGCGTTTTTCTTGATCCATCGGTTATGGAGCCCCTGACCCAGTTTGTTACCGACCAGTTCAAACAGGACTGCGAAGACGGCCACCACATGAGCTTTAAAGAGTTTCTCAAGAACAACGGCGAACTCATCAACTGGTGGATTCGCGCCTACGAAAAGGGTGAGTTATTTGAAGACGGCCCCGAAGATGGCGACCCGACGCCAAAACAGCCTGACAGCGACAACCCCGGTGGCGACGACAACAAACCCCTGGTCACCTGTTAGCCCTCTCTCGCAGTTACACAATCAAATAAAAAACCGCCCCGGCATTTTTAAGTGCCGAAGCGGTTTTTTTTATATTGCTGCGATTTACTGCGAGAGTGTCAGGGGCCGTAGCGGCCCATCTGAACGCCATTTTCGCCGGCGGTCAGACAGGGCGAATTGCTTGCATAGCCGGCCGCCACTGTCTGCAGATGATAATCGTATGGCGATCCGCCGATAAACAGAGGATCAACCTCGATATTCGCTGTACCGGTGGCACTGGTGCCGTTGAAGGCGAAGGTGTAATTGTAGATATCGTTAAAGCTCATGGTCGGAGTTGCCAGCGCCTGCGTCTGACTGATGCCATAAATAGCCTTGGTCGAGCCGGTATAGGCAATAATGTTGTTTCTGATAATCGGATTACCAAAATCAACCTGCACGCCAATCAGGCAGTCAACGGTATTGTTCTCAAAGTAGTCATTGCCGAGAATCGAAATACCAGTCTGGTTATCGATGAACAGATTATTGCGAATGTTCGAGTTCGACGAGATTATACCAATATCGCAGTCTCTGATCGTATTAAAGCGCACATTCAATGCGGTAGACAAGCCGATATTCAGCCCGATACCACACAAGCCAAATTCGCTGTTCTCTACTGACGGCGTTGAACCTTCGCTCTTGACACCCTGGTCAGCAAACATTACGGTAGAATAACGCAGCATGTTTTCGGCCTGATTGGTGCCAATAAAGGCTATGCCGCCCCAGTTCGATTTTCTGGGAAATGATTCGGCGGAAGTGAATACTATGCGCTTATTTTCAGAGCCTATCGCCATGAGTCCGCCCTGTATGATGAGATCAGTCATGCTGGCGCCCTGCGGGTCAGGCATTGAATCAGACCGCGTGAACCTGACTTCGACGCCAGGTTCGATGGTCAACACTGCGCCACCGCGAACCCTGATATCGCCCTGAATGGTAAACGGACTCTCGGCCAGCGCCCAGGTGCGGTTCTCGGCCAGAGTACCGGGTGTGACTACCGACAAAGTCTGGGTCGAAGCACTTTCATTGCCGGCGACATCAACAGCTTTGAGCTGATAGTAGTATTTAACAGCAATTTTGAGTCCTTCGTCTTCATAAGTGAAAGTGCCAGAAGCATCGTTGCCAGTAGATATCGGGTTGGCATTTACCCGCGTAAAAGGCCCTGAAGCAGATGTTGAACGATAAAGATTATACCCGGCCAGATCACTTTCGCTGTTGCCTGTCCAGGTCAGTGTCAGCTTTTCCATTACATTCGGCGATCTTATTGCGAAGTTAAGCGGAACCACCGGCGGCGCACCACTCGGCGTGGCAAACTGGTAATCTGACGAAACGCCTTCATTACGCTCAAAATCAAACGATCTTACCCTGAAATGATAGGTTTTTCCCGGCAACAGACCGCTGAGAGTGATCTTGTGATCGCTGACCATAGAGGTGTCAGAGGCAATATCGGTGTAACTCAGACCAATCGGACCGGCGGCGTAATCAACATAGGAATCGGCCGGTTCGTTGGTCTTCCAGACGATATCGACAGTGTTTTCGGTCAAATTCTGTGTCATGACATCGGTAATTACCGGTGGCAGACCGTCTACAACCGAAAAGGTGATGTCAGCATTTTCAAGTGTATCGCCGCGCGGCACCGTCACAATCTTTACGACCGACTGATCTTCGTAGGTCGCAACCAGTTTTTTCTCGCCCGGATCAATGCCAACGAGGGAATAGCGACCAAGCGCATCGGTTAAAACTCCCTGATTTGCACCGTAGATTTCTACCCGCGCTTCGAAAAGAGCTTTACCGTTGGTGTCAAATACCTTGCCGGTTACATTGCCCTTTACCGGACTGGAACTGTTTAAACAACCAGTAGCCCCGATAAGCACCAAAATCGCCAGTATAGTGGCGATCAGTCTTGCCGAACTGAATATCTGGGGGCGCTGTTTTGTCTTGCCCGTGTTCCTTTTCATATTGCCTCCGGTAAACCCATGTCTGATAACTTAAAGCAGATTTCAGACCGCAAAAGTCGGAGTCGGGCCCAAACAGGCCCGACTTCGGCGTTAAATGTCTACTGCATCAGAAACTCGACGACCTTGCCGATTTGATCCAATGTTGTGCCATCCCAGACCGGGCTGAGTTCTTTGGCGTAATCAAGCTGCTCTCTTGCCAGCTCATCCTGACCGGTTGCCGCGTAAGCGTAGGCCAGCATGGCATGCGCCTCGGCGTCAGAGACACCGTTGTTGCGGCGCGAAACATATTTAAAGTGCGCGTCTTCGCCACCAAGCTGCTTATAGAGCAGGTCGATAACTCTTTCCATGTCTGAGCGTGAGGCAAGCTGCAGATGCGCGCCGGCCAGGCCAACCTTGGCATCGTTAGAGAGATCTTTTGCTTTTTCAAACCAGGGCATACCGTCTTTGAGCTGACCAAGCTTGGCTTTGGCCCAGCCAATGCCGTTGTTAGCCTCGGCTTTCTCATCGTCAGTCGGATTGTCGTTGAGAACTTTATTGAACTGCGCGATCGAACTGTCATACTGACCCTTCTCGATGTATGACCAGCCCTGATCATTAAAGGCATTGCCACGAACTATCGGAGTCCCGATATTGTATGAGTAGTCGCTGTCGCCCTCACCATTCACGCCGCCAGTGCAGCCGGTGAGACCAACAGTAAGAGACAGCGCCAGCAGAATTACACCCAGATGCTTTTTCATAGTTGCTCTCCTTTCCATCTAGCGCATCACCGCGAATTTACCGCGTCTTTTCAACGTCTGCCCACCCTTGCTGACCGTCAGCTGGTAGAAGTAGACACCGTTTGCAACCGCCTTACCACTGTCATTGCGCATATCCCATCTGAAACGACCGTCGTTGGTGCTGACAAAATCTGAGGTCTCGAATCCAGCCACTTTTTGTCCGGCCGTGTCGTAGATGCGCAGTTTGACTGTATCGGCAGTCTGATTGAAGTTATAGTTGAAATACATGGCGTTACCTGTTGCCGGGTTCGGATAAGGCATGAACTCATCAAGAGCGAAGGCTCCCGGAGCAGTTACCCAGAACGACTGGCGCAGATTATTGCCGGCCTGGTCATCAACTTCGAACCTGATCTCATGTTTACCTTTCGGCAAAGCCTGCTTAACTTTGTAGCGGAACTTACCGTCAGCATCGAGATCTACGCCAGGAACCAGCATGTCATTGATGTATAGTTTAAACGTATCGCGCTGCAAACCTGAGCCCGAATCATCAAGCACACCCTTTATTTCAGGGAAGGAGTCTTCGAGTCTCTGCATTGAAGCGGGACTGTGTTCGCGCAGCGATGGAGCAGTCATGTCAGCCATCAGGGCCAGGCGACCGAGACCGCTGATCTGAGCTGAAACTTCGCCATCCTTTACTTCGCCACCCTGAAAGACCCACTTGCCATTAGAAGCAAGCCGGTAGAGATGCACCTTTTCAGCAGGCACTGTCAACTTCTCGTTGCCAAGCTTTGCGCTATAAAGCAGGCGCTTTTTCAGGCGCAGGCTGCTTGGGCCGATTTCTTCAAGAGCCATTACCGGGACCAGTTCAGAACCATTCTGGGCAACCACGGTCGGCATCACTGACGCCACACTTGCCCGGATACTGCTGGCCGCGAACGGCGATTCAAGACTTTCACGATCGATCATGTAGATAACTGCGTCGCTGAATGCCGAACCTTCAGCTCCCTTGAGACTGGCTTTACCAGACACCGAAGAAAAATCGAGGCGCTGCGAAGCTGACAGGTCGGCGACATTGAACTCTACAGAGCCATTGCCTACCATGCCGTGCAGATCAGTTCCCGCCATGTCAATGTAAGCCTTGCCTGGGCTTGAAAGATCGATTTTATAGGAGCCGGCGTAATAGCGTTCTTTTAAGAAATTCATCATTACCGGTGTTCTTGCCGAGTTCTGCTGCACCGAACAGGTTGGCGGGCCCTGCAATGCTTCAGAAGCCTTGGTAACTATCATTATTTCATATTCATTGGCCGGATTCGAGAAGATGCGTGTGGTAAATGCCGGACCGGTATTTATAATCACGCTGTTAGTGCTGTCAACAGCCATGATATTGCCTGCCAGGTCGGCGGCACCCTCAATCGCAATAATCGCGGTTCCGTCATAGAGCGCACTGCTGTTTTTCGAGATTACAGTAGTGCCTGTCCAGGTATCTTCTTTGTAGCTGACTTTTTCGATGACCATCATCTGGCCACCAGCGGTAGTCAGCTTAACCAGCGGAGATATCGTAGTATCAACAAGTTCGCTGAACCTGATAGTGAATGTGACCATGCCGGTAGTGATCTTGTTACCCTGGCTTGGTGCAGGCAGCACCTGGACGATCAGCGGCTTGACTGTATCGACAGTAAAACTGCGTGTTTCAGAAAATGCGCTGATGTTGTAGCCATCGGCACAGGTTTCGATCGAAGCGACACGCCAGTAGAACCGTCCATCTTTCGGAACTGAGAACGCACCTTCGGTCATTACTACCACTTGACCGATCAGGCCCGCGTATCCATCGTTGGTCATGCTATTGAGAACGTTGTTGAAAGAACCGTCGTCGGATATCTGCAACAGATAACGATCGGCGTCGGTCTGCCCTGCCCATTTGAACAACTGGCCACGCCTGTTGGTAATGGCGCTGGGCAGCGGAACAATCAGAGCTGGCGGCGGGGGCGGTGTGCGGTCGACAACATAGGTAACCGGCGTTTCGGTCGAAGTGTTACCGCCAAGGTCGGTAGCCCTTATGTTGACTGTATAAGTCGCGTCGGTCTTGGAAGTAATATCGAGTTTGGCGCTGAAGCTCGCAGTTTTTGCGGGCAGACCAGTTGCCGTCAATGTTGACCAGGCGCCTGCATTTTCCGAATACTCAATCGCTGTAACTCTTACATCTTCAGCAGTACCACGATCACTGACTGTTCCTTCGATAGTCACGACATTTTTGCAATATTTGTTGTTACTGCTGGCAGGCTTGGTTATGGTGTTTACCTGTGGCGGCAGATAATCGAAACGATAAGTATAACTGGCAGTCATCCTGTTGGGAATAACTGTGCCATCATTGACCTGATCGTTCAAAATAGCTGTCACTCGAACGTTGGCCGCGCCAACATCAGTATTTTCAGGCGGTACTGGGCGGTTAAGACTCAGCATCATACCGCTTACCGAAGGTGCACCAGATGACTGATCATCCATTACCCAGGTAAATGAGCTGGTGCTCATGTTAACTCCTGAGCCGTTACCATTGTACCAGTTAGGGTCGCCAGGGATCTGCAGACCGTAGAATGAGTAGCCATTGGCCTGAGTCGGCATGTTGGGGCCATACTGTATGGCATCTTTTGGTGAGTCAGAAACTGTAATGCTGAGATTGCTCTGGTTAAGACCGAACCACACGAGGGCCGTGCTGTTAACCGTTATTGCTGGAGATGTCTGGGTAATTACCGGCGGCACGCTGTCGTAGTTAAAGAAGGCTCTGACCGCGTTGCCAACGTTGCCTAGAGTATCAGCGGGAACAACCGTAACATCATAGCGGCCATCATGACTCTGATTGCCTGCCAGCGAGCCGGCAGCGCCGTAGAGATCCCAGACAACGGCGCTATCAGATGCGCCGGCCAGCTGATTGCCCACAACATTGCCGTTATAGCGCACTTCAATTGTCGATCTGGTAAAATCGGGGCGTGGGTGATTGATCGTTGCCCAGACCTGATCCTGCGAAAGAGCAACGTGAGTTCTGTTGGCAATGCGCTGATCAGCAGGATAAAAGGTTACATCTCTTGGCGCTTCCTTGTCGAGCGCGAATGAACGCGAAGCGGTATCACCAGAGTTGCCGCCGTTATCAACCGGAGTAACGCTGACAGTGTAAGTGCCATTGATGGTCAGTTCGGGGAAATCGAAGTAAATCGTGTCGCTGCCATTGTTCGAGTAATTGCCAAGAATGTTGGTGTTGGTCGAGCTATGAACAAGTTTAAACTGCGCATAAGTATTCGCGAAGTTGATACCTGAGTCACCACTCTCGGTAAAGCGAGCGGTCAGGCGGGTAACCGAACTGGCAATAACTACCGGCTGCGGCAGCATATCGTTGATGTCGCTAGCCATGTTGCCAATAGAAATCTTGTTAACAACCGGGGTCTGATTGTCATAAATCAGTATGCGATAAGGTTTGGTTGTATAATCTTCGTAGTTGGGACGCGGCTTGGCCTGGTCGGCAGCCACAACCCAGAGTTTGTAACGGCCGGCAGAAAAACCGCCGCCACCTGCCGTGGTCACATCAAGGTTCTTCTCCCATGGCGAAGGAGAAGCAGCCATTATCGGCACTGATTCAGAACCAACAGCGCCACCGCTGAAATTCTGCCAGACAAGATCGACATAACCGACACCAGAACCGCCGGAATCTACAACCTGTCCTTTAAGCAGAACTTTTGTAGATGATGCCGAGGCATAAAGGGTATCCATTGAATCGAACGAAGCTACAGGGTTGCTTGAGTCGATGCTGAAAGCACCACCGACCGGGTAATCAGCCATTGAGTTGCCAGACGCATCAACTGCGCCTGAGACATTTACCGAAGCAGCGCCGTCGTAGCTGGCACCACCATTTTTCGGTATAGTCAGGTCACCAACAAAGGTGTTTGAAGCAACCCAGGTGCCGCCAGAAACAGTCAGTGCCGAACCGCCACCGCCCTGAACGGTCATTACCGGATTTACAGTGCGATTCATGTCTTTACCAAAACTGACCTGCAGTTTATAGGTGCCGGCACCAAGGAAATAGCCAGGATCAAGAGGCAGAGGCATCGAAGCTACCGCACCGGGCCGCGAAATGAACATTCCGCTAACCTGCGCTGCAGTAACGTCTTTATAAACGTTTACAGCGTCTGACATGTCAGAAGCATTTCCAGCAGCATCAGTAACCTGAAAGGTGATGCGGTTAGAACCATCTCCCAGCGGAACGCTCATGGTAACCGGGCTGGTGCTGGCACTCTGCGGAGTTCCGGCCGCCACACCATTAACAAAAGCCTGAACCCTTACCGGTTTTGATACTTCGCCGTCAATATCAGCAATGGCTACTTCTACAGTAACCGTTCCCTGGTTGGTGGTTCCCGGGCCATTGTAAGTCAGAGTTGGCTGGCCGGGCTTGGTACGATCGATGATCACGGTAAAAGCGCTCGACCGTGAAATTTCCTGATTGAGAGAATCGCGGCTGATTGCCACATAACTATGGGGGCCATCTGACGGACTGAGACCTACTGACCAGTTTGCTGAGGTAATGCTGGTATTGGCAACGCTGGTAGTGCCATCAAGAACCTCAATACTTTTAGCATCAGCAGGAGCAGAGCCTGAAAGCGTAATGCTGGTAGCACTGGTCGGGCTGGTGGGGGTGCTTGAGTTAATGGTGGTGTTGCCGGTGGCACCAGTACCAACTTTAAATGTGGTGTTGCCAGTGCCGGTATTAGCACTTGTTACAGGTTCTGAAGTGTCTTTTGCTGTTACTGAAACGCTGTAATCACCGTTAGTAAAAGCTGATGTCAGAGTAAAATTGAAGTAG
Source organism: Candidatus Riflebacteria bacterium HGW-Riflebacteria-1 (assembly GCA_002839445.1). Classification (GTDB taxonomy): domain Bacteria; phylum Muiribacteriota; class Ozemobacteria; order Ozemobacterales; family Ozemobacteraceae; genus Rifleibacterium. The sequence continues at coordinate 125,842 of PGYB01000011.1, read as the reverse complement.
AAAACCTTGCCAAAAGTATCGCCACCTTCCTGCTGCGCGCTGACACCGTTAACAGGTGACAGTGTCGGAGTGCGAATGTCTTCGTTACTTTCGATTCTTACGCGAACAACATTGTTAGGGGCAGCATTTGAAAAGTTAGGCCCATTGGCTATACTGACTGTTAAGACCGGAGCAACCAGATCGACGTTGACAGCATTGTCGCCATTGGCATCTCTGGGTGTTGCGTTAGGAACAGAAGACTCAAGAATAACTACTTTAAAGGTTTTACCGTCGCCGTGCCCGAGTGCAGCTCCAGAAACCTGAAATGTGGCAGTATTACCCGTGGTAGTTTCATTTCCCAGGGTAGCCTCGCCAGCTTTGAACGAAGCAGAAAAGGGAGGCGTATCACCGGTCCAGTTGGCTCTAAGAGTTACCAACGCTGAACCGTTGATTTTGGCAGGCGACACCGCCGGCGCAGTGACCTGCAAAGTAGCCGCAGTAATGTCAGCATACAGTTGAACTGCACTGCCGAACAGTATCAGAACCATGCAGAGCATGACTCTGAAAATCAAAGCGTTACATTGTAGGACACCAGCATTTGTCTGCCTCATATTTGTCTCCTGTTATTTTCTGCAAACCGGGCACGGTCTTACAGTATTTCTCACCTTTCTTTTCGGCAAAATAGTTGATAAACTTGACACGAAAAAAAGCATTTGGCAGAATTTGTCTCACCACTGTCCGATGTCTCTGCGATCGATACTAGAAAAAGAAGAAAAAATAAAAATTATGCACAACAAGTCTGCACGCCCGGACGGTCTGACCTCAATAAATTTGTCTGCATGTTGCGACAATACTTTATCAATAGCAGCGGGCGATAACATCACAGCGCGCCAGCCGGCAAACAGGGCGAGAAAACAACACAGTTACCTGGTCAGACTCCTTGTTCTAGTGACAGTAGCAGTCTCTATTTTCATAATATCCGGCTGTTCAGGCATTTCTAAGAGCAAAACACTCAGCACCGGCCCGGCCCAGACTTACGACGATCTCGAAGCCGGTCGCATGCAGGGCACAGTCAGCGCCGAAGCTAACGGCAACCCGTTAAAAGGCGCGATAATAGAGACTTTTGAAAAGCAGGCTGTTGCCGACGAGACCGGGCAATATCTTCTCGGCCCGATTCCAGCAGGAGATTACCGGGTAATTGCTCGTGCAAGCGGTTATTCGCTTGGTGTTAAAGACGATGTGCGGGTTTTGAGCGGACGCATTACCGAGAATGTTAATTTCAGACTACCGGCGCAAACCGACGCCCACGCCCCCGACTTTGCCGTGATGGCTCTCGTTCCATTCTACGGAACAGACGGAGACACTATCACTGTATATTGTAAGGGCTGCGGTAAGAATAAGGGGCAGGTAACCTTTAATGGCAAAAGCGCCAACATCATCGACTGGAACTCTCAGCTTGACGACCGTATTGTCGTGCAGGCTCCAGCAGAAGTCGAAACCGGGCCGGTACGGGTAATCATCAATGGTGAGACTTCAAAAGAAACACAGCCACAGCAGTTTATCGGCAAGCCGGTAATATTGCGGGCCGAACCGACTATCGCGCAAGGCGGCCAGCTGATAACCATTTACGGCCGAAACTTTAACCCGATTGACCGTTTTAACCGGGTAAAACTAAAAGGTGCTGACTGTATGGTGACGGCAGTAATCGATGACAAGACCCTGCAGGTGCAGTTACCGGTAAATGCCCAGACCGGCCTGCTGTCTATTCGCATCGAGAGCAACGAATACCAGCTTGACGGCATATCAAGCCAGATTATAACGATCAAACCCATTCTGGTGCACATTTCGCCAAAGCGGGCAATTCCTGGTGTGCCCCTGACCCTGTATGGCTACAATTTTGGCGACAACCGCAACAATGTTAAAATTCTGTTCGGCACTTACGAAATAGCGGTAACCGCCAACGACAGCTTCTCTGACAACAAAATCATTATCAAGGTTCCTGACAACACGGTTCTGGCTGCGGGCGCGACCAGCGATGTCAAGGTCAAGGTTAACGCTGCCACGAGCAATGCCCTGCGGTTTACCGCCTACAACACCGCCAATGTAACCCTTTCTGCGTATGGCATGTATGACTTTTCAAGTTCGGCAGTGTCGAGTGGTGGCACTTTGCGTATCAAATCGCTGGCGCCGACTGACCGCATCGCCTTTCTCAGCGTTCTCTCAGGCGACGGCACCCAGGATCTCGACGGCGATTTTTATTACAGCTTTACCGGCTATCTTGGGGGAAATTTTGATCTGATTCCGGTGCTGCCAGGCAGTATGCGAGCTTCAACCAGCCGCGCGCGACTGCCTCTGCAGACCAGTAACTCATCACTGGTCGGCCCCTATGTTACCGCCGCGGCAAGCGTGCGGGCAGCCATGAATGAGCCGGCCTCACCGACAATTTCACTTTATTTTCGCAACTACAGCAGCGCTGACCCCTGGGATTACAACAACGATATTCTGGCGACAGCAACGCTTAAAGCATCGAGCACTCGCGCGCTGGTCTATTATGACAGCACGCTGACCGGTTTAACCGATAATGATGCCACCGCGATTGCCGAAGAATTTGACAAAATATACGCCAACCTGGCAACTGCCTGCTGGGATGGTCTTACCCGGCCACCCGAAGGAAACATCGATGACCAGCCGAGAATCGCGATAGTAGTTACACCAACACTCGATGCCTATAGAACCGCTGAGGGTAGAATGCTGGTGACCTCTTTCGATCCTCGCGACAAAGATCCGAATCAACCAAATTCGGCTGGCACTGAAATGATTTATGCCAATCCGGTGGGTTACACCCAGAATCGCGCGAATTTTTACGGGGGTCTGGCTTACTCGCTGTCGACAATGATGTATCTCAACCAGAAAGCCGCCGAAGCAACGCCCTGGCAGAATGCCGGCATCGGCGTGTTTGCCCGTCAGGTTGCCGGCTATGGTTTTACCCAGAGCGACCCGCAGGTCGTAGGTTATGTTTCTCAATATCTGCAGCATGCCGAAACGGTGTCGCTGAATCACTGGCCCGAAGACCGAACTGACGCCAATTTTGGCATGCAGTATCTGTTCACCCAGTATCTGTTTGACCATTGCGGCGGCTATAGCGCCATTTCACAGCTCGAAAAAACCGACCCGATAAACCAGTACAGCGGCCTGGAAGATGTCAACAACGACCTGGTCACCGGCGCTTACACAGACTTTCCCAAGGTCAGCATGCGAGAATTCTTTCATAATTTCTGCAAGGCATTATACTGCGACGATCTCGGCCTGGTAGCCGGTTTTATCGGCTACAACAAAGAACGCCATCAGTTCAAAAACATCAGCCTGCGCGGAAAAGTTTCAGGTGTAGATGGTTTGCGCGGAACGCTGGTCGGCGAACCCCCGGTAACCACCCGTATAATGCCAATAAAAGGCTACGGCTGCAGCGTTATTGAATACAGTCAGGGCAACTGGGGCGATCTCGAAGTTACAATCGACGCCATGCCATCAGCCGGCAACTTTAAAACCTGGGTCATCTACTACTCAGCTGAACAGATCGCCAGCTCCACCATCGGCCAGTAACCAGTTACTCAATTTTGATTTCACCTTCGTCAATGATTTGAATTCGTCGTTTCCTTGGAAGAACCTCAAACGCGACTTCCCTGGTTTCGCCTGAACCAAGATTTATTTCACCTTCAGCGTTTTTCAAATAATGATTTTCAGGAAGGCTTTGCTCATACACTTTATAGTGCCACATTCCAGGCTTCAAGGAATCGAACTGGAATTCTCCATAACTATCTGACGCACGGCGCAAGCTCGCGCCATCCTGAGAAAGCTCAATCAGAATATTCCCCAGGCCAATCGCGTGGCTCTTCTTTAAAATTTGCTCGGTATCGCCTGTCAACAGCACTTCTCCGCTCGCTTCGGAAACTCCTTGCTCACTGGCCGGGCGGACGAATTTTCCCTTAAGCTGACTTCCTTTGACCATTTCGATGTCAATTCTGCTGGTTTTGCCGCCAATGATCAGAATTTCTGCCGGCATTTTGATTGAGCTGATGCGATTGAACCCGATGGATTTTGCTTCGATCGTCAGCGTGTGAGTTCCGCAAGCCATTGCCGGAAAAACAAACTGGCCGCTACTGTTGGTAACCGCAGCTGTTCCAGCCATTATCAGAATCACGTTCGGGATGGCGGGTTTTCCTGGTAGTTCCGCGTCGATAACCTTTCCAGAAAGACTGCCAATTTTTGTATTTCGCCTGACTGGAATATCAACAGGAACTGAATAACTTAACTCATAATAAACCGGCCCCTCTGCAGCCAGCCAGGAGACATTGTTCCTGGCCTTTAGCAAGATTAAAGAATCATGAGGGAGCTTATACTCCAGCCCGAGGTTGCCCTGTGACTTTTCATTGCTGATGCCGGAATAATCATACTTCAAATACCAGAAGTTTAATGCAAGCCGATCCGATGGCTGCCAGCGTGATGAGACCCCCAGATTCTCAAAGTCTCTGAGAATGAAGGAGCCTGACTTCAGCTGATTTTTTGAGAATCCCCCGTAAACCGAAAAGGAAAACTTCGGTGATGGTCTGAAAGCGGCAAAGTAGCTGTGGCTGTCGTTCCAGTTTTCCTGAATAGCAACAGACTCAGTTCGCTGCCAATGACGAACTTCCCAGCGCAGGTCGAAGCGTCTCCAGCTTTTCCCGAGCATGGCACGATAACCCTTTTCTTTAAAATCGAAACTTGCTGGCTCAAACCGATCGTAACGACGAAGGCGATCAAGATCGATAGAAAAATTGAGCCCATACTTCAATTGAAAGTTTAACCCATACTGCCACAGGGTTTCCTGTGCAGCCGCACCACGCTTTCGGTCAAATCCGAGGTTCTGCTCTGATTGCGAATATCTGACCCTGCCCTGGACCCGATTCATCAGTGGCATTTCAACAGTCGCGAAAGCATGATCGATGTCTCTGATCGGCCCTGCATAATCAGGCTCGGCATGAATTTTGTCCAATGTTATCCGAATACGTCTTTGCAATTCTGCACGATATTGCAGTCGATAGGCGGTGTCATTTTGCGGATCACCCCATTTAGTAGTGCTTTGGCCATGTTCAAACTTAAGATTTGAACGCTCATCTGGCGCAAATTCTACCTCCAGGCTGGTAATTTGTTTATCAAAACTGGCACCAGCGAACAAACCGTTCTGTTCCTGCCTGAAATGGTTGATCCTGAATTTAAGTTTGTCATTCAGGTCATGCCCCACGTAGAGCCCGAGCTGGTTGAGTTTGGGCTCGTCCCATCGGCTGGTCATGCTGAAAAAGCCGAAACGGGTGGGCTTTGATTCGTTCAGATTCAGCTCAAATCCACGCCCATATGAATAGAAATTCGTAAGATAGGAAAGACTGGAGCTTTGATCGCCAGCTCTCGCAGAAAACTCGTCGGTGAAGTAATTAAAATAGAATTCGTCGCGCATTCCGAATAATGATTTCTGATTCTGGTCGGGTGTTCGCAGCAGAAAATCAATCTGGCGATTGCCCGAGTCATCGAGACTTCCGCCACCGGCAACTTCAATCTGACTCCATTGCGAGGTTCCATCGCCCAGGTTAATTAACGTCATTCTCGTCGGAACCCGGTAGTTCAGATCAACAGTTCCATGCGCTCTGGGAATTTTCTCGACCCCGATTGATATACTCTCCAGGACTCTTCTGTCTCGTAGTTTGAGATCCAGGGCCTTGAGATTCAGAAATAAGTTCGCGATGCGTTTCTCGCCAATTTCGGTGGAAACATTCATGATTACAGAGGTTGCGCTGCCAGGAGGCAGCGAAATCTCTTCTGGCTCGACCCGGGCACGAAAGTTTTTTCCGTCGTCTACTCTTAAAGTCGCATTCACTGCGGCATTTCCCTCGTTCAAAATTCGAACCCTTACCAGAAAGGACTCGCCAGCAATGATATTGTCAGGTTTTTCCTCTGTACGCATCGTCAACTTTGCAATGGAGGCAACCGTTACTGTGCTCGTCAATGAGGCCTTCTGGCCAGATTTGCCTGATACCGAAAAAAGTATCGCATGTTTTCCGGCCGGGGCCGACCGCGCAACCCGCAGGCTGATAATGCTTATCTGCGACTGGAGTGGTCTGAGACTTATTGTCTCTGGCGATAACAGGGTATTGAAACCCTCAGGCAGATCAATCCCCCCGACAAATTCCTCATCCTTAGAAGATTTGTTGGTTATCAGAAAACTCAGATTAAAAATCTGGCCGGGCAGTAATTCTGCCGGCACCGATGCAACCAGCTTAATCTCAGGTTCCCCGCCTAATTGGGCATTATCAGTTGCACCGGCAGAATTTGTAAAAAAGACGGTGAAAACGAGGCAAAGCACTGTAACAAGACTTTTCAAATGAACCCTGGTTTTTAATACAGTGTTTATGGGACTTCCAGTTGATATCTTGCACCGAAAACATTGTCATCACCGTTGTCTGCAACAACCAGGGCAGAATATTTTCCTTTCGGGGCGTCAGAAAGATTTACTTTAAATCTGGCAGAACAGGTTGGAAAGATTCTGACTCTGCCACCCTCAAAGCGCCCTATTGATGAACCCTTTTCGTCAAAAAGCTCTGCCCAGACAGTCGGAGTAAGGCTTCCCTGCCCAGTATTCTCAAGATCGACCTGCAAAATCAGGTCTTTGTCTGCTTTGGTCAACTGTTTATCAAGAAACTTGAGTTTTCGTTCCCCTGAGTCTCCGAGATTGGTGATTATCTGAACGGCGTAACGGACAACGGTGCTGATGCCGACATTAATTTTTCCAGGCTTATCTGATACTTCCGGGCTTTCTTTGCTGACTGGTTCGACCATCAGGATACTCCAGAAAGTTCCGGATGATTTGGAGTCAGCCGGCACCTGCACCACGTAGTTGATCACTCCGACCTCTTTTGGAAGAACCTCCAGCCTTTGCGGGAAAAAAGTTACCCAGGATGCATTCGATCTCGTATCAGTTCCAGGTTTTCCATATATATTCTGGCCGTCGGCGTAAAAAAGGTAATCAGTCTGGTAGGCCTTAACAGTTTGCGGTTCGGCAGAATCGTTTCTGACCAGGATTTTCCCTTCAGTTTTTCCGCCCGGCTCAAGGTTTGCTATCCGGGAAAGCCCTCCAGGAAGTGAGAGGCCAGCGCCGTATGCATTTGCTGAGAAAAATGTAATGAGAAGCAACATCGAAAGAAATCGGTCAATTTTTATCATAAATCTACCACCGTGTATAAGATTGTCGAAGAATAGTTGCCTGGAGAAAGGCTCAAAGAAACATTGCTGATTTTCAGTTGAATACGCACACCGGTTCTGTCGCCCGTGCCCGAGAAAAATGACATGTCGGTTGTTCCCACTGTTTGATAAGCCAGTCCGCCGCTGATCGAGCCGGCGCCAGATCCAGAGTCGTATCTTCTAACTGAAAGTATCGGAATAGAACTCCAGGCCGTATCGGTTCTTTTCACATCAACGCGCCAGGCGTCCGAGTTTCCGGCGGTATTGAAAATGTCAATTGTTGCCTGATCAATATTGCTTTCATATTGCCCGTTCAAATTGCTTCCTGCGCCCGCTGTCAGGTCATTTGCGGTGATGAACAAATCTGTCCAGGCGCCAGTTACAGCAATGTCGATCGCGGCGGCCATAAGAGGCAAAAGAAAAAAAACAAGCAGAACAGGTCGTAAAAAAGTATGTAAGTAGGACTTCATCTGTCTCCCTCTCAAAAAGCGGCTTTTCTCTATCTAAGCGGCCAGAAATGTTTATTCAATTTCCATCGGTCAGGGTCAAGGTTACCGTTGTATTGGCATTGACAACAACTCCTGCGGCAACTGTCGCGCTCAATTTATAGGTAATTTTCTTTCCGGCCTCGGCGACTTGGGTAGTACCAGAAACCAGATCGCTGGAGACGATTCCAAGAGCAACATCGCCGGCCGAAGAACCGCTGGTCGGAGCCGCGAGATTTATCTTCAGTGAAACTCCTGCGGGCATTGCGGCATTAATCGAACCGGTAATTTTCATGTTAGTTCCATTTGATGAAATCAGGTAGGTTGTAGAGTCGTCGATCGCTTCGTGTGGCTGAGAACCAGCCGTAGCAGCAGTTACTACCAGTGCGCCCGGATTTCCGGAAACCGCGATTTCATTGATTGCTGTCACTGAGAAGGTGACGACCTGGCTGGCGCTTTGCGCAGAAAAGGCGCTCGCAACAATTGCCATAAAAGAGAAGAGCAGAAAAAAAGCCCTGATATTTTTACAGTGCATTTTCGTCCTCCTGATTGAAATTATATCACAGTTTATTTCCCTTGATAAAATTTCACCAGCTGGCCGAAAATTTGTGATTAAAAGATACTTGCAGATTTCGGTGTTATTTAGATTGCTTCGTCACTTCGTTCCTCGCGAAGGCCATTATAAAACAAGAAAGGGACTGTCTCATAGGTCTAATGAAACAGTCCCTTTCAATGTGCGGTCATCTTAAAACCTCGCCAGTTGCAACCAAATTTAGCTTCCAGCAACAATGGTCAGAGTGACAACCTTGGTGGCGGAGGGTATTGCACCAGCAGCCAGGGAGGCACTCATCGTGTAGGTTATTCCCAAACCACTCTCGGCGACCTGGGTGATTCCGGTCACAAGGGTGACGGCTGTCGCTGCCGTAAAGGTCACGACACCGGCGCTGGCACCGACTGACGGAGCGATGAGGTGAATTCTCAAGTCTACCCCGGTAGGCATTGCGTCAGCAAGGCTTCCGGTTATCTTCAAGCCTGATCCGTTGGTAGTGATGGCGTAAGTTGTCGTTGAATCCTCCGCGTCGGCCAACAGGCTGCCGGCCGCCGGGGCGATAATCGTTAATGTTGGGGCACCGGTGACGGAGATCTCGTTGATCGAATTTACTGAGTAAGTGACGATCTGAGTTGTGCTGTCGCCAGCGAATACCAGACCAGTTCCAAAATACATAGTTCCAAAAACCAGAATAAAAACCAGGATTCCCAATTTTTTTGCAGTTGCGTTCATTTCGTTTGCTCCTTTTAACTTTCTTTCCCTACGCTTTAAGCATAACCTTTGCAGGGATTGTTGAAATAGGTGAAAGGAACGCAACTTGGATAGGGGAATGTCCTATAGCCTGTCAGCTTTTTTCGGGTGATTCGTCGGCGTGAAAGGCAAAGCGCGCCAGTTCTGAGGCATTTTTCAAGCCCAGCTTTGTTTTCAGTTTTTCCCGGTAGGTTTCGACGGTTTTGGGGCTCAAACAAAGGGCCTCAGCGACCTCGGCAGTTTTCAAGCCCTGACCGATAAGGCGAAGAACCTCACGCTCGCGCGGACTGAGATCGTCAAGGAGCGACCCGGAAGCATGAGAAGTGCGCTGCTTAAAGGATTTCTGGATCATCCTCGCGGCAATGTCAGGATTTAAAAAGATTCTTCCATTAAGGATATCCCTGATTGCTGTCAGAATTTTTTGCGGAGCGTCTTTTTTCATGATGTAACCCTTGGCACCGGCTCTTATAGCTCGTTCGGCAAAAATTGTTTCTTCATGCATGGAAACAACTAGAACAGGCAAAGTGGGGCGCAGAGTAACCACTCTTGAGATCAGAGAAAGACCAGATTCTTGTCCCAGAGCGATGTCTACAATCATCATGTCGAAATCACCGGCAGTAACTGCTGCTACCGATTCATCGATATTTGCTGCTTCCCCGATAACCTCAAGGTCATTTTCCTGGTTTATCAACATCGAGATTCCCATTCTTACAAGAGGATGGTCATCGACCAGAAAAATTCTGCTTTTTCGAGAAGCTCCCTCACTAGTTGGCAATCTCTGGGTCATTTAGCATTCTCCTTAGCCAATGGAAAGGTACAGACCACCTGGAAGCCACGTTCACGTCGGTTAACAAAACGTATCGAGCCGCCAATAAGTCTTGCACGCAGCCTCATCAATTGCAGACCAATACCCCTAGGTCGAGAAGATCGACTGGGAAGACCTTTTCCAAAGTCTTTAACCGTCATTCTGCCGGTTTCTGCATTTATTTCCAGCCGAATCTCAACCTTTGGCGATCCAGAATGTTTAATTGCGTTGTGAACCGCTTCCTGAGCAATTCTATAGAGGTGGGTAGCGCTCTCCGCATCTCTCAAGACCACTTTAGACACGGCCTTTACCTTGCAATCACCCCCGAAAACCGCGTTTGCCTGAGCGGCAAGTTTCTTCAGATGTGACAAGATTCCAGAGGGCTTTACCTCGATGTAAGCAAGGCCATGTGCGAGATGTCTAGCCTGATCCAGTGCCTGGTTAACCAGATTTTCGATCTGCCCGACACGCTCTTCAATCATGGCTGGTTTTTTCGGCAACCTATGTATCAACGCCCGGCAAAGAAATGCTGTACCAGTAAGAGTCTGTCCGAGGGTATCGTGAAGATCACGGCCGAATTTTTCTCTTTCCAGATCCGAAATACGAACGATCTCTTGCTCAAGACTTTTCAGGTCAGAAATGTCGACTACTATACCATCAATATATCCGGTTTTAATGTAGATACCGAATGAAAAATTAACCCAGCCCATTGTGCCGTCAACTCTGCAGATTCGCATTTCCCGGTATCCTGTGGTTACATTCCCGCATGACAGGTCGAATGGATCGCTCTGACCAGCAATCGAAAAGTGCTTTTCCCATGTAAAGTCTGAAAAAAAGCTTTCCATGCTTTTGTAACCAAGAATTCTGGCAAAACTGAAATTCGCGTTGATGAATTTATGCCCTTTCAGTGCAATCACAAACAGGCCTACGTCCGCATTCTCGAACAGGCTAATCAGCTTCATATTGGTTTCACCACATCATCCTCTTAATCCTGCACAAATCCGCCAGCACCACCATCGCGGCCAGTAAACGCACATTTGCCGTGTTTACATCTGTAGGGGTTCAACATGTTGAACCCCTACGGGTTAAATCGATGTTTTGCCCAACAAATTTCAGCCGAGGTCGTAGGTTTTCAGCTTGTATTGCAGCGTACCACGCTTGATGCCCAGCATCTGGGCGGCTTTTGACTGGTTGCCTTCGGCGAGGCGCAGGGTGCGGCTGATCATTTCTTTTTCGATCTGCGCGACCATTTCATCAAGTGTTTTGCCCTGATCGATCTGCTCGGCTATCCAGTCGAACATGCCGCTCGAACTCTCGGGTGCAAAGCCAAGTTTGACTTCTTCTGGCAGATTGTCGATGTCGATCATGTTGCCCTTGGTAAAAACCGAAGCGCCCTCAATGATGTTCTGCAACTGGCGAACGTTGCCCGGCCACTTGAAATTTTTCAGCGCGGTCATTGCTTTTGGCGTAACGCCTTTAAGCTCACGCCCTGACTTCTCGCCAGCGATTTTTACAAAATGTTCGACGAGCGGCGGTATGTCTTCGGGCCTTTCGCGCAAAGGCGCGAGCAGCACATTAACCACATTTATACGGTAAAACAGGTCTTCTCTGAACTGCTTCTTCTCGATGAGTTCCTTGAGATCCTTGTGCGTCGCTGCAATTATGCGCACATCGACCTTGATCGGCTTATTCCCGCCAAGGCGCTCTACTTCGCGTTCCTGCAACACACGTAACACCTTGGACTGTGTATTGAGAGCCATGTCGCCAATTTCATCAAGAAAAATCGTGCCGCCATGCGCGACTTCAAACTTACCGCGTTTACGAGCTACAGCACCGGTAAAGGCACCCTTTTCGTAACCAAACAGTTCACTCTCGATAAGATTTTCTGGCAAAGCTGCGCAGTTAAGAGTTACAAAAGGTCCACTGGCGCGGTTACTTTTGCGTTGAATTGCCTCGGCAACCAGTTCTTTGCCGGTGCCGGACTCGCCCTGAATCAATACGGTAATATCACTTTTGGCAACCTGTTCGATTTTTTCCTTGACCAGCCGCGTCGGCTGCGATTCGCCAATTATGCGGTCAGCAGCCGGTTCAACCAGAAAACGCTCTTCAAGGCTTTTCTTTTCATAGGCGAGGCTGAAACGCTCGCAGGCCTTGGCAACAATAACTCGCATTTCATCGATGTCAAAGGGCTTGGAAAAATAGTCATAAGCTCCTTCTTTCATCGCTTCGATTGCCAACTTTTCAGAGCCATAAGCGGTCATCAGGATAAAAACCGCTTCGGGGTCGATCTGCTTAACCTGCCTTAAAAATTCCATGCCGCTCATGCCCGGCATATTGTAATCGGAAATAATGACCTGAAAAGCACCAGGTTCAAGGAACTTAAGCGCCTCACCCGGGTTCTCGGCCGACTTAACCTGATAGCCTTCTTTGCTTAAAGCCGCTTTGAGACTGAATAGAATAGACTTCTCATCATCTACGATCAGAATATTATGTGATTTGAACAACATCTATACCTCATCTTTCCTGCCGGCAGGGCAGGTAAAACTTGAATTTCGTTCCCCGGCCAGCTTCGCTGCTGACTTCTATTTTTCCACCGTGCAGATCCACGATCTTTTTTACTATTGCCAGTCCCAGGCCGGTGCCACGCTGGCGCGTCGTAAAGAAAGGCTCGAAAATACGGCGGACAGTTTCTTCTGACATGCCACAACCAGTATCTTCAACTTCGAAAACGTTCCACGGGCTATCTGGTTCTTTGAAGGCGCGAACGAAGATTTTGCCGCCCTTTTCCATTGATTGAACGCCGTTGAATATCAGATTCAAGAATACCTGTTTGATCTTTTCGGGGTCAACATATACCTTAAGATCCGCCTGAAAATCTGGCACCAGCACGACCTGGTGGCGTTCAGACTCGTGATGCACCAGTGCCAGAACCGGCTTTATCACCTCGCCGAACGCAATTTCACAAAAACTCGAGCCTTCGGGCCGCGCATATTTGAGCAATTGCTCAACGACGCCATTCAGACGGTTTACTTCGCTGACAATAACGTCGATGTATTCGCGGCGACTGTCACCAACTTCGGTTTCTTCCTGCAGAAGCTGGCCCAGTGTTTTTATTGACGCAAGAGGATTCTTGATTTCATGGGCAACACTTGCCGCAAGCTGGCCGATTGAGCTGAGTTTATCGGCATGATAAAGCTGCTGTTCGATGATCTTGCGCTGCGTGATGTTAGTCAGAGTCAGAATGAATCCATAAGGTTTCTTGTCGTTGTCGAGCAGCGTCGAAAAATTACCCTGCAAAACCTTGGTGACAGAATGTTCTCCTTGTGTAAGCTCGATATCGAACTGGCGATCATAGCCTGTGTCACCAAGCCGGCGCAATGAGTCAAAAATTTCCTGGCGGGACTGCGGCTTAAGTTTTTTAACAAAACGGCGCAGCGAAAGACCTTCGAGCTCGCCATAAAATTCGCCAAGCTCCTGAATGGCTGCGTTATTAGCAGTTTCGATATGCCCACGCAGGTTCCAGGTAATAACCGAAGTGCGCAGACTGCCAAGAATGTTCTGAATGTAATTGGCGAGTTTTTCTATGCGGTCTATGTAATGCTGCAGGCGATCCTGGTTCTGTTTGAGATTGCTGGCCATGCGGTTAAACGAGCGCGCAAGGTTGCCAAGCTCATCGCCACTTACCGACGAAATCTGAAAGCTGAGATCGCCTTCAGCAATGATGTTGGCACCATCGCGTATCTGCCTTATTCGCGAAATTAGAACCTTTTCAGAAAAAATTACCGACAACAGCATCGTTGCGACAAGTATCCAGACAGTTACACTTAAGTTCTGCGACTGCGCTTCTTCGAGCAGAGACAGCATCTTGTCCTGCGATACCGCGAGATAAAGCAGCACCGGATCGCTTTCGACAGTCTTTTCGAGGATTACACGCCCGATTGAATAGACATTAGCAGCAATTTTAAGCGTAAAAATGTCTTCTTTGCGGTCGTTATTACGAAAATGCTCGCCGGCAAGAGCCTGGCGACTGCTTTCTGACAGAGAAGAGGCGATCAACTTTTCCTTAACTGCCAGTGACACTTCGGCCTGCAGATTACGCGCCATGCGCTTGAGTCTTGTATCATCGAGCTTGCGGCGCAGCGACAGGCGCCCGATAAACTCACCAAGCTTGTGCACCGGCACTTCAGCCCGCATGAACAAAGCACCGTCGATCAGCTGTAAGGTTATCCACGACAAGTTCTGGCGGGTATCACGCAGGTCGATGGGCAAGCCACGGCGGCTCGAATACTGATTACTCGACACAATCTGACCATTTACCAGAGAAATCTCAAGATCATAAAAACCGGTTTTCGCGATCAGCCGCTCCATCTCGCGCTGCAGCATGTTGTTGAGGCCGTAGGTTGAGTAATTGATAATCTTTTCAGACTCAGCATAAAGAATTGCGTTGTTGAGCAGCATATTCTTTTCTGAATCCCAGTAAGACCTGATCGAAGCAAGCAGCAACTCAATGCGCTGCTGAAATATCTCGCGAGTCTTTTCCTGAATAAGACTGGTTGAGCTCTCGTTGAAAATAAACGCAAGACTGCTGATAAGCAAAAACAACAATGATATGACTTTTATACGCAGAGAAATGTACATTAAAATCCACCTACGATGAGGGCATCATACTTATCCGCTGACTTTTTTTCAATCCAATCACTGTCAGCTTTGTAGTCAAGATCGATAAAACGTTCATCATCAGACAGTTCTACCGCCTCCACTGATCGACTGCTGACTGATGGCAAGCCATATAATCGCAGCCTGATGCGCAGAAATTTTTTGTTGTTCAGCACCGGAAAAGGCAAAAGGCGCACCTTGCCCATGTTTTCGCGACAAAGCCGCTCGTCATCAAGAAATTCGGCCGGCACCCAATGCGAAACAAACATGGCATCTTCTGCCGCAAAAACGTTCATTGCCAGACCAAGATCTGATTCGATCGAGAATGGGTTCAAATAATGCTCTTCAATAGCCCGATAGAGAAATGCTATGGAATCGCTTTGCTGCCAGAACGGCAGCTTTGCCACATTCGCGATTACGCCGGTTGCCGAGGCCGCTTCAGCAAACACCACATCGAAGTTTCGCAGGGTAACGCGTGAGCTGAGCGACTCAAACCATGGGTATCTGTCAGGTGATTGTTCTTTAAGAGTCTGCAACAACCCGGCAAATTGTTCACCGCTCAGAGAATCCGCAGGCGGAAGATCAGGAACTCTCAGACTCGCTGCCAGCACCCAGACAAGATCAACGCACACATTGAGATCAACATGTTCTGCGGGTAGCTGCGAGTTGTCCATTCCCTGTTCGAGCAGAATCATGCTGCCAGAAGCTTCTCTGACTGCTACTGAATTTTCAAAAGGCTGCAGAATTATCGTATCGTTTACCACAATTTTCTTTGCCAGCGTGCGCCGCAGCATGTCGAGCAAGGCTGGAGTGAATTCGAGACGCGAAGCCAGAAACACTCTTGTAGCCGCGCACAAAGGAGCAGCAACTGTCTGCAACAGCAGCAGTAATAAGGCAGTCAAAATATGTTTGTTGAACATTTTACATTCGTCACTTATTCGTTATCCGCTGTATTATACAGGCAAGACAACGCACAAGATACAATCATACCAGATCAGCAGCAATCTATTTTCTTGTTCATGAGGACTTTCGAGATGTTTCGTTTAGCTGTTTCCCGGGCAAGCTGATTATGTTGATTATACAGGCTCTTTTGCAGACTTATCCACAGATAAAAGGATTCTCGCAGATTACTCAGGAGTTTTTAGATGTTTTTTTGCAGTTATTCGAAAACCATCTGCGCCAATCACCCGGTCGCCTCGCCCCGGGGAGCCCTTCGGGATAGGTTGCTCTAACGGCTGGCCACTCCCGGTTAAGGACTGCGGGATACGTGGTATAATGGCCAAAGGCCATTAGAGCCTCCTAAAGAGCAGTATAATCCTGCGGCGACCAAATATCCTCCCACATCCTGTGGGCGACTGCGGAAAAATGCATGGAAAAGCAAAGCGAAATACCTCTAGAACCCTCTTCAGTAATCAAATGGAGGATTACTGAAGACAAATAACAAGACGCTGGTAATGTTGCACATTTGTTATGTCGATACTACGGTTATGAAAAATAAACTTTTTGCTGTTCAAATCTTTGTATGCCTTGTATTTACGCTTGCAACGGCAATGCAATTGCGTGCCGGAAACCTGCTGACCATGGACACTGAAGCAGTTGGTGAATTTTATGAAGCCGACCGTAGCGCATTGGACAAGCTGCTCGATAGCGAAGAAGAACTCATAAACGACAACTTCAGCGATGCAGGAACATACTACAACCGGCCACAGCTGGTTAAACTGCTGGCAAGTACCAGAAAAGTCATTCTCACCTTTGACGATGGCCCGCACCCGCGCACGACTCCGAAAGTTCTTGAAATTCTTCGCCGCCACCGGATAAGAGCGGTTTTTTTCGTGCTTGGCCTGCAGGCTGCCAGATACCCTGAACTGGTAAAGCAGATTCATGACGATGGGCACCTGATCGGCAATCATTCATACAGCCACAAGAACCTGGCGCAGATCAGCGACGAAGCTTTGCACGCTGAACTTTCGCGCACCAGTCGGCTTATCGAAAGCATTACCGGCAAAAAACCTGAGTATTTAAGGCCGCCATACGGTGCCATGAACCGAAAAGTGGTTGCTGCTGCCAAAGCAGAGGGCATGAAAATTCTTCTCTGGACAATCGACCCAAAGGACTGGCTGCAGAAAAATGAAGCCAGCATATTGCAGCAGACCGAGCGTCAGCTTGGCATGTCCAGCGGCAATCCTCGGGGTGGTGCCGTGTTACTGCACGACATTTATCCATCGACCGTCAGGGCGCTTGAGCCGCTTATTGAGCGTCTCGAAACCTTTGAATACAACATTGCCTGCATTGACAACCTTGATGCCAGATCAGGTAATTTCTGGGCATCAGCACAGCCGAAGCTGTTGCGCAATGCCAGTTTTTATCGTCGCTTTGACCCCGAGCTATCCGGTCACAAGCTTCTTATCAGCATTTTAAAGCCACAGCCCAAAAATCAGCGAACCGCCATGGCCATGCTCAAGGCGCAAAAAAGCGGCAACCTTTTCGCCTACCTGGTAAAAAACCCGAGCTGAAAACTGGCAAATAAACAGATCGACATTCAGGCATCTTAAGCAACTCTTTACCGCAGCAATTCTCGGTCAAAAGACCCACATTGCTGATCTTCATGCTCAGCAAGGCAAATCGTATCGGCATCAAGCCTCATCCTGCGCCCTTATATGATTTTTTACCAAGTGCGAATCCTTCGCCAATCGACCAAGCAATTCGAATGTGACAGAGGACTAGTGGGTATCTGGTCTGATAATGCCGGTCGCCGGCTTTACGGGTTGAATAACATCGCCTTCAGGCTGAGTGTTACGGTTGGCCAGCTGATCAAGTTTTGGCTGAATAGAGACAATTTTGCCAGTCTTAACATGTTCGAGAATTTCGTAAATGGTAATTGGCGTGTCAAGGCCCCTGATTTTGACATTCTCACGCCGATTATGCTTTATGCCGCGCGGCAGCTGGGCAAAAGTGTTTTCATCAACGAGAATGCGGGTACCCAGCTCTTTGTTGAGCGCTTCAAGACGCGAAGCAAGGTTAACCGTGCTGCCCATAACCGTGAATTCCTGGCGCCGCGATGAGCCGATATTGCCAGCAAGCACTTCGCCACTGGCAATGCCGACCCTGATGTTAAAACATTCGAGGCCGCGCGCGGCCCAGTCAAAGCGCAGACGCTCAAGTTCTTCAAGCATGGCGCAAGCGGCTTCAACCGCATTTTTGGCAGGATAAGGCAGATCACTGAGAACCCCGAAACGCGCCATAATAGCGTCACCAATGAACTTGTCGATTTCGCCCTGGTAGTCAAGAACCACCTCAGTCATTCGCGACAGGTATTCATTCATCAAAGCCACGACGTCTTTTGGGCTCAGGTGCGAACTGAAAGCGGTAAAACCTGCTATATCTGTAAAGAGAATGGCGGCATTTCTGTTGACGCCGCCCAGATCGATTTTTTCAGGATTCCTAAGCAGGTTTTCGATCAGCTCAGCCGAGGTATAGCGCGAAAAAATTTCCTGCAAACGGCGCTTTTCGGCGATTTCCTGCTCCGAAACCAGCTTTGCCGAGGTCAACTCTTCACGAGTCTGCACGAAAATATCAGCATTAGCCAGCGCGCCCCCGATAAAAGTCGGCAGCGCCGAAAGAAATCTCGTTTCGCTTTCGTCGATCTCGGTGTGTCCATCAGCAAAAGAAGCGATATGAACAACGCCATAGTTTTTATTCTGACTGATCAGCGGAATTGCTACCAGCGTGTTTGAGACAGGTTCGCGGTCAAGCAGTTTACGCAGTTCGATATCGCTGGCTGCACCGCCACGATATATCGTCTGCTTTCTTTTAAGAGCATAAGTAATCACATGCGCGTGATCAACTGACATCAAAAACGTCGTTATCGAAGAGTCTGGATATCCCTGCCAGCGAAATGGATAAAGCTCGTTTTTAACCGGGTCGACAAGAAAAACTATGTAGCGGCTCGCACCAACATCGGTCTCAATCAGGCTTGAAATAGCCTTAAACAACCCATCCGGGTCAAGAGTATCAAGCAGATTCTTAACCCGCATCATTACCATGGAAAAACGCTGGCGCACCTGCTCTATCTTCTTGTCGAGCAAAGCCTGTTTGGCTTGATACTCGTTTCTGATCTTTCTGGAGTAAGAGTCTTCGGCAGCCTTCTTTACGCTGGCCTTAATGCTCACTTCCTTGCCAATTGCCTTGTTAACCACGCCAAGCAGTATACCCAGCAGTATAATAATAATCAGAACCAGCGCAGCAACTACTGACCAGGCTAAAGGAGATGGTTCAATCGTTATGGCTACGGGTTCTTCAGCTGCAACAATACCTGCCGACAGTGTTAGTATCGCTGCGCAGCAAAACAGCCAGATATCTGACCGGCTTATTGGCCTGGCAAAGAAAGCCCTCAGCATATCAATATGTCGGCGCCGTATCAGAAAAAGGCGCCACGTTTAAACGAAACTTATGATTCATCGGAACTCTCAAATCTCCGGCGATATAGCCTGGGGGCGGCGCCAGAGTCAGCGAAATTTCGAGCATTGTACCAACCGCAGTCGGAACAACGCCCGCTACGGTTTCTTCGGCATTGTTGGACAATCTCGTAACCGAAGATACCACAAATTCTATGCGAACCACATCATCAAGAAAAACTGGTCTGGCAACGCCAACCAGTGCTATTCGGCGCTTCTCACGGGTAAGCGCAAAAGTGTTGTGAACAGTAGCATGATTACCCGCCATCATATCGATAGTGGTTTTACTGACATGCCATGCCATTATGTTGCCATCTGGCGCTGCACTTGGGTCAGGGTGAAATTTAAGCGGCCGGGGTTCCTCGGTCAAAGTCGGGTTTAACATACCTGGCGCAAATTCAAGCTTATTGGTAGCCTCTTCGAGGGCCTTGCGAACATGTGCCCAGAAAAGGTCAGCCTGTGCTGTGCGCTCCTGTTTCCAGGCAGTTATTTTAAAGGAGTCACTGCTGCGACTGTAAAGATACATGACAGCACCGATAAAACCAGACATAACGACTATCGACACAACTATTTCAATTATGGTAAATGCCCGTTTACTCTGCAATTTTAACCTCAATCAATTCTTCCATGGTTTTACGGGTGCCCCGGAAACTGCCCCAGGCTCGAACTCTCAGGTAGTCCTGAGTGTAACCCGCCAGAGAGCGCGATATCAGATCGAATTCTTCAACGGCAAACTCATATGAACCTGCTGGTGGATCGCCTGGTAAAATGCTGACGCCAGCATCGAGGTGCGCCTTGATCCTGGCAGCAGGCGTATCAGGGTTTTCGCTCCTAAAATCACGCAGCCACATTTCCCGCGTAGCATTGAATTCTGCAGGATTGCCGCCACCATTTTTTATATCAATCGCCATCTGATGAATGCGATAGTATTCAGAAGGTAAAACCCGGTATTTATAAATTGCCAGCTGAATTCCTGATCTGGCTGCCATCAAAGCGCGGGTCTGATCGTATTGCATGCTGTGCGAGCCCCGCTGGTGGCGAGAATTCATCATCAGCACCGTCAGCAAACCAAGAATAGCCGTACAAAAAACCAGCACCACGGCGATAGCAACACCTTTGCGTCTATTCATGGTCATTTGCTCATATCCGCCCGAAAAGTTTCAAGCTCAACTGCTTCGCGTTGACCGTATTCAACACGAACTCTGAGACACACAAGATCATCAAAACATGAATATGTAGCAACAAGCGGCGGCGGCGGGCCGGGAGGGGGCGGACCAGGGGGCAAGGGCGGCGGCGCAAAATCTCTGAATCCGAAGACAAGAGCGTCATCATGCGGCGTTTCAATGTTCTGAGCATGAAACAGAGTGGTCACCTGCGCGCTTATTCTGTATGAAGCGCGACCGATCGCTACCGCGGTAGAGCTGGCAGTCATGCCAGTAAACACCAGAGAGCCGCTGAAATCGCCAGAAGGAGTCTGAATGTTTAACGGAATTGTACCCAGAGTACCAGCTAACAGGCGATCATAGTTAGCTGTGAGCAGAACACTCACAACTGATTCGCCGAGTTTAAGAGCAATTTCCTGTTCGAGCTGACGACTGGCCACGCCATATGAGCTTGAAAAAGCACCAATAGCCGGCAAAATGGCTAACGCCATAATAAACAGCGCCACGAGGATTTCTACAAGGGTAACCCCTCTACGGGCTGAGCCGGCAAAATCTGCCATCCTACCTGTTCTGCTCATGTTTACGATCCAGCACGCGAATGTTCGGGTTCTCGTTGGTAATTCTGAGATACAGCCTTATGCTGCGCTTAAGGCCAGAGTAATCGGTAGCACTCACGTCGATGTACGGAAACTTTTTGGCTTGCAGATCACTTTCATTGCCACCAGCGCCTTCTGGCGTTGGTTCGCGAAAAACGACACGGAACTTGCCATTAACGCTTTCCTGTCTGTCGATCGGCAAGTGATAACTGGCCTTAGGATGCTGATTGGGAATTTCTATCTTAATTTCGCCACTCTGCACGCCAGTAGGTATCGCTACCACGTCTGGGAGCCTTGTGCCTGAAGTATCGATAGTGGCCCACTTAATGTTATCATCAGTCCAGACGTCGATGAGATATTCAACGTCTTCCTGTATCATTCCTTTGCCAGATGGAAGCTCAAGCACAGCGACCACCCGCTCGCCAAAGCTGTTGCGCTTGCCAAATGTTGCAACATTGAGATCCGGATCACCATTTGTTTCAAGAGTATCTGACTGATCATAAGATTCGAGCCTGAAATGCTTGCGAATGAATTCTGGATCAGGCTGCAATTTGTATTTGCTGATCAACAGATCTCTCTCGGACTGCTGCATAACAGTACTGGGAACAACATCAAGTATGCGAAAATAGACTTCCTGGCTGCCGTCGGCAACACGACTGCTTAAATAAGGAATAGCGGTAGGCGGGCCAAGAAAGCTTACGTAATCTGCAACGTTCATATCAGCTGGCGCAGCCCCAGTCTTGTATTTTGCCGAATGAATTATGGTAAAATCCGGGTCACCATTAGGTATGACCGGTGGAAAGAAAATGCGGCTGCCATCTTTAACTGATTCAATTCGAATGACAATGTTTGGCAGGTCATTGTCTTTGATGTTGACATAGCCCTGACCGCGCCTGAAGTCAGAATTGAGTTTAGCAGTCAAGTCGTTGACATAGGCGTCATCGAATTTTTCAGCCTCGCGAAATTCAACTTTTATCGGCCACTCTTTGGCATTGCCCGGGTGTACTATCAAATTGGTATCAATCATTTCACCGGCAAAATCAACGTTGACGTTACCGATAACAGTGTTACCAAGGCCGTAACAGTTTTCTGGGTCATCTTCGCGAATTTTCGGGTCGCCAGGGTTGAGGTTACCTTCTCTGTCCCATGCGTAGACGGTGTAGCGCATGACGCCATGGCAGGAATTCGGCATGATTACATGATCTGTATCATCGCCTGATTCAATTACTCTGGGCTTTTCGAGAATCCATCGCTCTTGACTGGCCCAGGTTGCGAGCGGAGAACTGTCGATTTTGCCAAGCAACAGGGCCGTGCCGACCTTGCCACCGGAATTGTCAGTGATTTTGAGCCCCTCAACCTTATACCAGTCGCCAGAAGTGGCCGGTTTGTCAGCGCCAAGTTCGGGAAATTGACCATCAACACAGCCATATATGCGCGGCGGCGTGCGATCTCTAAATGTCAGTTGAAATTTGGGACCGACGTTTTCAATAACTGGCGGGGCGGGGACACGCTGACCTAATATGATAGCAGCCAGATCTTTGTAGATGTTGTTAACGGTGCCATTGTGCTCTTCTTCCTGCACCGTGATCTTTGCTCCAGCACTGGCCGGATCATCTTCCTCCTTTTTTTCCTTGCAGGGCGGATATTTACAGAATTGACGATGATCATCACAGGAAAGGCAGTTAGGAAGAGGCTGTTCGAAATTCTGTATGTAATCATAACCATCGCCAAGACACATGTAATATGTCCGCTGGTGAGGGTGAGCGGTATTAGTATAATTTGGAAATCTCAGATTGCCATCTGGCGGCAAAATATCCCCCGACCAGACCTGCCCGCCGGTTTCTTTGTCGTCTTTCATATACCCTGAATCAAGGTAAAATTTAGTAGCAAGAAAGCTGACAAAATTAAGATTGCCTTCAGAAAAAATGAGGCCACCACAGGCACTCAGCCTGGCAAAAAATTCATCAGCAGTACTTTTTTTGGCAAACCCCTGAAATTTGCTGCTGATCTCACCTTGACCAGTTATCGGTCCATCTCCGTCAAAATAGGCCCTGATGTCGGTAATGGGCTCAACATCTTCAAATGTATTAACCTGAGGACCAAATTTTGTATCCATCCGAACCGAGTTAAGAATCGACTCGACAAAAGCGTCAGCAGCAAAAATCGACTGAGACGCTGCAGCAACCATCAGAACCAGACACAGGCACATCAATTTTCGCATGGTTCACTCCTCCGTCTGGGCTTCAACTAAAGCGAAGGCCATTCCTTCAAAAGTTTCGTCACCCTTTTCTTTACTATAACTCATTAAAAGTTCTCGCTCAATCTGTTTCATGAACTTTGGATGCCAACCGGCAGACTGACGGCCGACGCCACTCAAAACAGATTCTTCAAAGTCACTCTCACTCGACTGATGTTTAAGAAATTTTCGGGCAAGACCGACAAAATAATAGGCACGCGATCTCAAAGAACCGGACTCCAGACTGTAAGTCAAAAACCGTTGCGCACCCTCTATCTGCCCGATCTTAAACAGGCAGATTCCTACGAGATAGTTCAGCCATGGCACATTCAAGTCACGCGCAACAGAAATCAGGTCACCCAGACAGTCAACCGGCGACTTGACGGCAATTACAGCGACACACTTGATTGACACCCGCAAAGTACCCATTGAAAACCTCATCAACAAATCTTCGCCGGCTTTCCAGGAATAATAAATGGCAACAGGAAACAGCAATAAAAGAAGCAACAGCAACATATAAGCAACAAAGTGCATACGAAAGTGGCACTCGACACGATAAGCCAGCGTCTGATAAACCTTGCCGGTTTTTGCATTACGACTGAAGCCCAGTGCCATAAGATAATTGCGTTGACCGAAGTAGCACTCTGAAAACAGCGGGAACAAAGTGTCTTTGTCAGCATTTTTGCGGAAATACTTCCAGAAGTCAGTCAGCGCTTCATCGTAATTTTTAAGCTTTAAATGCGCCTTGCCCCGCAAAAGCAGGTATTCAATGCGATCTGGCGAATCGGCGATAAGGACCGTCAGCGCATCTGTTGTTTCCATCATGCGGCCCTCGAGAAAGGCCGTTTCGGCTTTTTCTACAAAACTCTCAATCTGGTTTATATGATCAATCCTGGCCTTAAGCTCAAGAGCCGGCTTGTAATCCTTTTCGCGAGTGAGAATGACAGCGAGCATTTCCAGTGCTTTCGCCCGGTCACCTTGATCAAAGAACCCGCGAGCACGGTTCATATAAGAAACTGCTGAATAAAGATCAACATCATGCGCGCGCCCGCTCGAAACCTCTATATTTATGCCCTGCGATCTGTACTCGTCGATTTTTTTATAGGTCTCGCTAACCTGCTTCATTTTGGACAGGGCAAATTCGTTTTCGGGCGACAAAGACAGCAGTTCGTGCAAGTTCTTCTCTGCTTCGGGCACGTTCTTTGCCGACAGGTAAAACTCAATCTGCAGCTGCAGGCGGTCGGCACGCTCAGTGATAACTTTATTCAGTTTAGCGGCAAATTCTTTGATTTTTGCGTCGTCCGGGTCTATTTTTTCTGCTCGTTGAAAAAAGTTGCGCGCCTGCACAAGGTTGCCATTCTCAAAAAAAACTTCAGCCCGCCGCAGATACTCGCGTGCCTGTGAGCTAAATGCCAGCAATGGGCCGGCCTGAATGACGACCAGCAAGCAAATCAACAACAGAATACTGCTGCGGTTATCACGCATTTTTCTGTACACCATTCCTATATTTTACCAAATGTAACAGAAAACCGGAGAAAATCCACAGCACAATCGAAAACAATGCTGAGTCAAGATCTCTCGATCATCAGCACGGTAAAATCATCTGGCTGAGGCTTTTTAAGCTTAAAAAACGGGTGATTATCTATAATATCGCGGCAGGCTTCTTTGGCAGGCAGTCTTGGGCGCGCGCCAAGATAGTCATTGAAAGCCACATATGCGTCTTCACTATTTTCAACCGGTAGCGATTCAATTAACCCATCTGAATAAAAAAGAATTTTCTCCCCTGGGTTCATAATGCCTTTAAGAGGTTGTGACGAAGAATAACTCGCCTTGGTGCCAAGGAACAGGCCTGAAGCAGACATCTGGCCAATTGTACCGTCAACGGCATAGCGGTAAGGATAAGGATGTCCGCAGTTGCGATACTCAAATTCGTGAGTATCAGTATCAATCCAGAGTAAAGCGGCGGTCATCATCAATTTGCGACGAAGTGCCTTAAAAAGAATCTTGTTCATTGCTTCAATAAGTTCGGCGGGCAACAGGTTCTTTTCGATACCCATCAAAACAGTAGCCTTGCCAATAGCCATGGCCAGAGCCGCAGGAACACCATGACCTGTCGCATCACCAATTATAACCAGAAGATAACGGTCTTTGATCACAAAATAGTCAAAATAGTCGCCACCCAGAGCGCTGGCAGATCTGGAAATCCCATAAACACCATACTCTGAAAATCTGAGTTCCTCAGATGGCAGCAATTGTTCCTGCACCAGCGAAGCAGTCTCAGACTCATGTCGCATTGCCTGAAGACTGAATAAATTATCAAAATATTTAGCTTTGGCGAGCGTAAAGCTGGTGATTGCCCAGGCAAAAACCAGTGGTGCTACAGGAAAATGCATCAACAGAAGCTCAGAAAATAGAAGCAGACAGACCAGAACCGCTGCAAAAGCCGACAACACTGGTAGCAGCGCGAAATTCGCCATAAGCATTGCCCAGCTGAGAAAAAAACCAAGAGCGGCAGAACCGGCCCGGGCGGGCAATGACAAGAAATAAAATTGCCCGATACGGTCAGAAAGTATCGTGTCAATTGAAGCTGCTAATATTTCGGCACCAGAAATAATGCCCAGCGGCGTGTTGTGATAATCATGAACTGCCTGAGCATTAACCCCCAGCACCAGAATTTTATCGCGACAAAAGTCTTTTAATTCAGATCTGTTATCGAGAACGCTCTGAACTGAAATTACCGGTATTCCGCCATTTTTGCGGGCAAATACGACGGGAGCAACATCGGGAAGATCGCTAAGCAGATGCGTCGCCGAAGAAAAGTGCGTTATCGACTGCAATGCCGCGCTTTTTGCGTTCAAGCGTTCATCATGAATCCTGAAGCTGCGCAATCGGCCGTCACTATCAATTACTCCCCAGACAAACCCCTCTGTCAAAGCGTTTTTTCGAAACAGTTCAAGAGAAGCGTATCTGGCAAGGCTCAAGCCCTGCGCATTTTGTTTCTCTTCGAGAATCGAGATCAGTAAAACATTTCCAAGCTCTTTAACAGCAGACGCCAGAGTAGTGTCACCTGATTCCGTATCATTGCTCTGAAAAAGAATATCAACAATTATGCCCTTAGGCTTGAGTTTACCCAGGAGTTGCAGTACAGCTGCAACGTCTTCGCGCGGCCAGGGCCAGCGTTTATTGCTTCCCGCCAGCGATTGCATGTCGATACCGACAACGACCAGTGATTTGTCGGGGGCGCGCAGTGGAGCTGCGAAGCGATGCTTCAGATCATATAAAGAATAATCTAGCGAGGCCGTGGTCGAAGGAAAAGCAATAATCCCAAGCAGCAGAAAAATGAACAGAATAATACAAAAATAGATCAAACGCCTGCTAAACACCTGAACTAATCGCAGAAACAGCGCCCGAGTGTTTTTAATTTTATTCATCTGATACGACTCTGAAATAGCCTGTTTTGATCAGCAACAATGCGTGCTTCTTTCGTATTTATAACGCCTCTCTACGATCCCGAAAGATCGTAGAGAGGCGAAATATGACTCAAACCACAGGCTGTTATCTGGTATTCAAGACATCATCCATGGCGGCAGGCTTAGCATCGCCGGTAGCGGCTTTGCCGCCTTCCTTATTATCAGCCGCATTCTCAGCTGGCTTATCATCAGCTGGCGCAGCGGCGGCACCGTCAAACGGGCCAGAAATCTTGAGATAGGTCCCTGATTCATAGCTACCAGACTTGGTTGATGTAACTTTTTGTCCGGCCTTCAATGCAACCGTATACTTCAAACCAGGAGCCGGAGAGAAATCGCCGGGCTTGTTCTCAATCATCGACTTGTCATCGGCAGCCCCCTGAAAGACGCAGGGTTCTTTTGAAGTTGAGTCTGAGCGAACCCAGCTGAAAACTTCCTTGCCATCGATAAACACATGGAATGCCGCCGGACTGTAAGTAGAAAGATAAGGCTCAATAATCAGGTCTCCATCACTTTTTGCCACAAAAGAGCTTTCGGCGCCAGTGTCACCGGCAACTCCGCCATCAGCGCTGACATCTGTTGGCACATCAGTAGAGGTGGTAAAAGTGAAACCGACAAAAGAGTAAGACTTACCATCTTCGGCTCTGAGCTCTACTTTTGACTCTGGGGTCAGTTCAAAAACTCCAAGAGAAACCTTGATAAAAGCAGACTTGCCTTCTGTAACACCAGCTTTCTGGTCTACTTCCTTTACTTTCGTCCCGTTAACATAGTATTGAGCGCGATTGCCGCGATTAACGGTCGCTTTGAATTCGGTGATAATCTGATAAGTTCCCGAGAGTTTCGGCTCACAGGTCAGAGTCCCGCGGCGGCCACCCTTACCAACAAGTTTTGAAGTATAAGCCTGGTAACTGATCAGCTTCCAGTCTCCCTGGTAATTTAATCGGCCTTTATCGGTAAACTTTATCTTGAGATCTGCAGCATTACCTGTGCTTAATGCCAGTAACGAAAAAACGAAAGCCACCAGAAAACACGCAACAATCTTTTTCATCATGATTACACCCTCCAGGCACATTTAAAAAAACTTTACACTTAAAAACGATTTTCGACCACATTACTCAGTAGCAGCGCAAATTCAATTCTTTTCGAGAGGCGTCCATTTATCTCCAGTCTTTTTTGCACCCACTTCAAGCAGCTGATTTGAACTGCTTGCTATAACTTCTTTCGGGCAGACATCCTCGGTAACCTTAAATCCGTCAGGCTCTCTGACAACAATCACTTTTGTACCGGCAGAGACTTCGCGCATTTCTGTGCCATCCAGCAGTGACCACTCGACCTTTCCCTTTATCACTGAAATGGCATCCTGATTGTCACTCAATTCAAGCACCACAGTTGTTCCAAGAATCTTTACCTGCATCAATCTGGTAGTAATAACGTAACCAGCAGCGGACGGTAAAAATGTAAGAGTTGCCTGGCCATTTTTAGCGACTATGCTTTTTTCCTGCACAGTAAAATCAAGCATCCCATCAATTGAAACTTTAGCAGAATTCTGCCAGTGAAGATCAACCCGGCCATTGAGAAGTGTGACTTTCTCTCCTGGTTCGATCTGAAGCAGCGCATTCTCAAGAGTAATCTTTTTAAAATGTCTGAGAATAACTGCTGAACCTGACATCTGCAAGGTATTATCCGGTTGTAATTTGCCTGAATACCAGAAGCCCGTCACAACAATCAGCAATAAAGCCGTAAATGCGATTTGCAGACGCCAGTTGTTAAGCAGAAATGCCAGAGAAAACTCCGAATCACTACTTTTTGAGCTCTCTTCATCGGCAATCGTTTTCTGTACTCTGGCAAAAATCCTTTCTCTTTCGGGCGCTGAAAGCAGCAAACTCTGCTTAAGTCGAGCAAAACTACGGTCGTGGCTTTCGAGTAACCGCCGACATTTTTCACAGTCTGCCAGGTGCTTTTTGTGGGCGGTATCAAGAACAATCTCAGATTGTTCCTGAAGCAACAGGATGAAATTTTCGCATTCAGCTTTCATCGACTATTTCCCTTAGAGATTGCAGGCACTTGAGGACCATATTTCTCAAAGTTCCCTCTTTTTTACCAGTCAGCAAAGAAATCTCTTTGTAACTAAGTCCCTCTATCTTTTTCAAAATCACGACTTCGCGTTCAGTTTCCGAAAGAGAATTTATAAAGTCTGGCAGCTCATCTATGACCGAATTAGATTGATGAAGATGTAAATCTTCAACAGGCACTGTTGTAGTGGGAACCTCGCGATTAGTCTGTCGAATAAGGTCTACGCAATGATTGTGAGCAATTTTTCCCAGCCATGAAGCCAACTTCTCCCCTTTGAAATCTGGCAATGCCCGGTAGGCCTTAAAAAAAATTTCCTGAACCGCGTCTTCGGCTGCTGGTCTCTTTCCGAGCAGGCTCAGCGCAATAGAAAATACCAGACCAGCACATTCGTGAAACAACGTTTCAAACGCCTTACTATCCTGCCTTTTAAGAGATAAAAGAAATTCAGGATCTACTTCCAGATTTCGGTAACTCATTCAATCATTCAACTTTTTGCATTGCCATTGTCCATTCACAATTTTGTGAGCCTTCATTCATTGAAACGAAAATTTTCAGCAATTTGTCATACTGCCACGATAAAAAAATTAAACACAAACAATGAGCTCAAAATGCTGAGCCGCTGACTTTGATATAACTTTTTGACTCAGCATTTCCAGAGGTTTTAATAACCAGTTTTTGCCCCTCTTTAATATCAAATGAATAAGAAAGATCATCTTTGGGGCTGTAATCACCAGCCTTGGCAAGCTGCATGCTCGACGGGTCAGCAGTGCCCTTGAACTGCAAAGGAGTATATGTCTTGTCATCCAATCGGTGCCATGAGAGCAGAGAAGAACCTTTAAACCACACCTCAGAGCCATCAGCTTCATAAAGATGCGCTTCCATCGAGGCGTCAGTATACGTGGAAAGTAGAATCTTCAAAGTAACCTGGCCATCTCGCAAGGCGACCAGCTCTTTTTCCCCCTTTCCCTCCAATGCAGTCTCTGAAAAAGGAGGGCGCATAACCTCTGGAATAGTCGCGTTTGGCACTGAGCTGACGGGCTGGGATGACTTGGGGAGAGTAAATATGTGAGGAAATTCAGCAGCTATCGTGGAGATGAAACCAGGAACAGGGGTGACATTTGGATTCGGCACTTCACTGGCACTGGTTTGCTGGCTGCTTTCGAGATCGACGGCGCCACCTTCAGGATTGAGCCTCTCAACGTTAAACGTGGTGGTTGCCGGGAAAATATCAAACTCAATTTTCGCGGCAAACAGCTCGGGAAGCACCATAAAACCGGCGACAAACAAGAGCAGTGTGAGCGCCGCCTTATGGCCAGATTTTAAAGTTAAGCCTTTTTCCGTCGAGAACCTTTGAGAAATCATAGGTTTTTACCCTCCCGTCCACAGACATTGATACTTTTTTACCGTCAGCAGCAAGCTCGTAAATGACCTTTTCTACTGATGGCGTGGCGCTGTCATCGAGCCTGACAGTCTCGATTTCCCATGAATTTTCGCTAAGCTGTTTAATCGCTATTGAAGAGCGCATATCACTTTTAAGATTATGAAGCAGACTGGCACGCAACGAACTGAATACCTGGTCGTTATCGAGAGTGTTGCTCTTGTCGCGGCTTACCGACAATATGTAGGTCCAGAATATTACGGCAGCGCAGACAAGCGACAGAGAAACAACAATCTCAACCATGGTAAATGCTCGTTTATTTGACAAAGGTAATCCCATCCTTTGGCATAAGCAACCTGAAGGCCCGCATGTAGGTTGCAGAATCGGTCACATCAAAATTAGCATTGTAAGAAAGCTGTCTTAGGCCTACAGGAGAGAGCTTTGCCATTGACAGCTCCTTTGCCGAAACAACTCCCTCAACATTTATGGCGGATTCAGCGTGAATCTGCCCCTTTAAAGCGATCAGCCCGGCCTGAATTCTTCCGGAAGTAGCAATGCGAATATTGCCAGCCGTGCTGATCAGTACGACCGGCTCCTGGTCTGGTGCTATGATTTCGTTTTGAATAGTGATATCGCCATTGGCAATAATCATTCCACCACAGGCATCAGTCGACTTTAGAGGCCGGTCGACCAGTAAATCGCCTTTGATCAGATAAATATTGTTGAGCAGATACTCTTTTTGTTCGGTTTCTATGCTCTTATAGAATTCACTCTGCTTGTCAAAAGTGAGCACCACCTTGCTGACAAAGTGGCTTAGATCTTCGAAGCCTGACAAGTTGCCCTCAAACAGCTTTCTGCCATCATCAGCAAAGAGTTGATAGAAATTGCCAGAATTGGTGTCAATAAAAGAGGCGGGGTTATTGTCGACATGCAGTCTTTTCGACAGGTCGGGAACCTTGGTACCGGCGGGCAGACTTTTGGGGTCAACCATAATTGCAGAATTCATCGGGGGTGCCGGAAAATTGAGGGCCCGCAGATTTACCGCGTTGTATCTCTCTTCGAGAACAACCGACATGCGCGATCTATAACGCTGAAACACTCCGCCAAAATTTTCTTCCATGGTATTTGCTGCCTCTGCGCTCATTCCAGGCCAGGAACTGCCATGAAACTGCGATTCCTGCAGGAATGGGTAAGGAGCGTAGAGCCCGGTCTGCGTATTTTTCAGACCCTGAATCAGAGCGCTTTTTGCAACAACCTTACCAACAACATTGGTCGGTGTGGGCTTGTTTCTGCTGCCAGAAATTCTGATTCGTGAAGAAAACAGCTCATCATTGATTCCCTGCAATGCCTTGTTATATGAAAGCCCTTTCAATTCAGCGGAGAGGTATTCTGGCTGTGAATAATAGGCAAGAAAATTCAACGATGAAAACTCATCTGGTGGCTGAATTGTAAAGGTTTGCAGATCATTTTTCTGCAGTGCCGATGCGTAATCAGCTTTTCCACCACCAGGGCCGCTGCCGATAACCCAGGGAGCATCGCCGCCAAGAAACACCCAGCCCTGCTTCTCGAAGAATTCAGCAGCAGCAGTCGGGTTCAACGAAGAAAGCCCACTGCTTTTTCCGCTGAATACCATCAGAGGAGTGTCTTTTAACAGGTCTGGCCTGGAAAAGCGGTCTTCAAAAGAATTATTGCCTGCAGAACCCTGCTGCCTCAGATAAAGAACAAATTTGCCAAGAATCGAGGGAAGAATATTGACCAGCTTTGCCTCACGATAGCGGCACACCCTGGCGACAGCACCGTTCACAACCGCTTCGGCGTGCAGCATCATCAGAATTCTGGTCTCTCTTGGATCGGGAATCGGGCCAGCAAAAGGCGATTGCGCCACAAGCGGCTCGATATCTCTCAATTCAATTTCAACTTTCAGGGTGGCAAACTTTTCCCAGCTGCTCTTTAAATGGCCAAACATCGAAGAATCTATGGCAATTCGCTCTTTTCTAGCGTATGGTAGCCCCTCCGCATTTAACAGTGCCTTTAAAATCGGGGCTAGTTCAGGCGGTGCTTTTGCGATCTTCGGCAATGTTTCTGGCCGGCCGTCGTTAAAAAATGCAACTGCTTTCATGAAAAGATTATCTGCAGACTCAATGCCGCCAATGGCAAGATGAAAGGACTTTTCATAGTTGGCATCGTGTGATGCCTGAATCAGCTGGTTTCGCGAAAAGTAATGCCTGACTGCAGCGAACAAAAGCAATACGCTGATCAGCATCAAAACAGCTGGTAAAACGAATCCCCGGCGGTATTTCATTTTTTCCCCCGAAGCAGATCTCTGACGATGTATTCAACTGGCGTACTGGTCTTGCGATTGAACCATGAAATCTGCACTTCAACCAGATAATAGGGTCCGCCCTCTTTGCCGGCGAGGTCAACCGGTATAATCTCCATTTTACGGATAAAATCTGTTGGAACTGGCAGAACTCCCAGGCTTTCAAGATCCAGTGGTGAGGCAAGTTTTGTGTCTTCTTCCAGTGGTTGCGGCCGCAGAGTTTCAACCGGAGATTCTCGCAGACCGGCAATCAGCGAACTGGCAAGATGTGAGGCCGTAAGCGTGTCGGCTGCCTTAAACATTGTCCTTTGAGTTTCTGTAAACATTAAATAGACCGGCGCAATAATCAGCTGCAAAATAAACATGGCAATCAGAAGCTCTACGAGAGAAAATCCCGTAAGCTGGCCCCGGCCGATAAAAAATTTGCTGTATTTAATCACAGTATATCCCTGACTCATTATAAACGATTGCAATCATGGTTTTGTCATATCAACTTTTATCAAGCGCTCTCTTAACCTTATCAGCTCGACGCCACCGGAATTTGCCGCAAAAATCTCCAGAAAAAAACCAGACCCGGCAGGATTGTTCTGCGTTATTGACAGCGAGAGGTAATCATCAGGTTTTAGAAGAGAGGAAAAAGAAAACGGTTTGGTAAAGCCATCTTCGCTGCGTATGATTTCGCCGGCAGAAATTTCATAATCAACAAGCTTGGATTCAGGCGCTCCAGTCTCGTCTTTAAGCTGATTAACTCTCAGACAGATTCCGCGAAAGGAAACCTGGGCTTCAGTAGCAGATCTAAGATCTTTCTTGATCACTCGAAGCAGGCTGCTGGCAACATTCAGCAGGTGCTGCTTCTTGCTGATATCTTCAGCATTAGCATTAGCCTGAGAGAAAAAATACAGAGCAAGTCCGATGACAAAAACTGTCAGGGCAAAAGCGATCATTAACTCAACCAGCGAAAATCCTCTTCGAATAAATGCCTGCAAATTACACCTCTTGCAGCATCTCCAGACACAAGTCACTGCTTAATCGCAAATATGACAAGTCAGCGCAGTTCAAGCGGCGAAAAGATGCTGTTCTTAATATATATACCAGTCAAAATTGGCGTTCAGCAAGATAAATGTTCAACGCCCCTACAAAAATGCATTGTTTAAATAGTGACAAAGTCTTAAAATTATTCGTCTATCTTTTGAGCAACCAGAATGGCTAAATTACTTCATTTTTCGCAATGCCAACGTGGTGTATATCTGAATTAATGCTTATGGAGACACAAAGATGAATTCTCGAAAAATTCGTTCTCTTTTGATCGCCGCAGCTCTGCTACTTAGCATTCCATTGTTGCCGGGCTGTGAAAACAAGCAGTCAATGGCACAATTCGTCAAGATTTCCGGCACGGTCGAAGCCAGAACCACACCATCCGCCAAGTTTGCTCCGGCTGTACAGCAAAGTTTTCTGCCCGCCGGAGGCGCAGTCAGAACCATGCCTGAGTCAGGTGCAGATCTTCTTCTGGCCGAAAGCAAGGGCATCATCGAGATTAAAGCCGACACCTACTTCGAGCTTCCCCAATCTGGAAGCAACGTAAGACAGGAGTCAGGAACTATTATCTATCGCATTAACCAGGACAAAGGCAGCTTTAGCATTGACACCCCACACGGCCTGACTGGAGTTCTCGGCACAACATTTGAGGTTTCAGTGGGCTCCGACTCTACCACGGTCGGCGTCAAAGAAGGCAAAGTCTCGCTGACCAACCGGCAGGGTGAAAGTAGAATTGTGCAGGCAAAAGAGAAGATGGGCATCGATGCATCAGGAATGTTCAGCGAAAAAACAGTTTTTGACCTGAAGTCTGACGGCTTTAAGTACATTAAGCAAAATGAAAAATGGGTTCCGACAAAAGAGTAGTTTTTTCAATTTTCGGCGGTTTTGACATTTTTGGCAGCAGCTGATAAGATGCGCATGATAAGACGATGCGTTTTCAGCATCAAAAAAGTCTGCACAGGAGGACATCAATGCCACTGGTAACTTCAAAGGAACTTTTCCAAAAGGCTTATAAGGGCGGTTATGCCATAGGCGCATTTAACGTCAACAACATGGAAATCATTCAGGGGATCTTCGAGGCTGCTATCGAAGAAAAATCTCCGCTGATCATTCAGGTTTCATCTGGCGCCCGCAAATATGCTCGCCACGAATACCTCATTCACCTTATTCAGGCCTCAATGGAAATGGCCGAAGCTTCTGGCGTTTCTATACCGGTTGTTCTGCATCTCGACCACGGTGATGATTTCGATATCTGCAAAAAGTGCATCGACGGCGGTTTCTCGTCAGTCATGATCGATGCTTCCAAGCACCCGCTGCAGGAAAACATCAGAATCACCAGAGAAGTTGTCGAATACGCTCATTCTAAGGGCGTTACTGTCGAAGCCGAACTCGGCAAGCTGGCCGGCGTTGAAGACGAAGTTAATGTTTCTGCCAAAGACGCCACTTATACCGACCCGCAGGAAGCCAAAGAATTTGTCGATAAGAGCGGCTGCGACTCACTGGCAATCGCTATCGGCACCAGCCATGGCGCTTACAAATTCAAAGGTGAGCCAAAACTGGCATTTGACCGCCTGCAACAGATCCAGGATCTGCTGCCAAACTTTCCGCTGGTTCTGCACGGTGCCAGTTCAGTTCCACAAGATCTGACTGACATCTGCAACAAATACGGCGGAGCGATTCCCGGCTCACGCGGAGTTCCCGAAGAAATGATCGCACAGGCCGCCAAGACTGGCGTCTGCAAAATCAACGTCGACACCGACCTGCGCATTGCTTTGACTGGCCAGATCCGCAAGGCTTTCTTCGAGAATCCTGCTGAATTTGACCCGCGCAAATATCTCGGACCCGCACGCGACGCGATCAGAGAAGTCGTAAAACGCAAAATGCGCATCATGGGCTGTTCCGGCAAAGCCTGAGCAGTACAACCAGAAAATCTGTAAATACCGTAGGGGTTCAGCATGCTGAACCCCTACAGTTATTTTGACACATGGTTAAATTGCGGCTAGAATGTAAATCTATGAAAACCCTGAAAAAAATATTCAGCCTGATAACAATCTTTGGTCTGCTGCTCGTATTTGCCGGCTGTGGCGGTGGTGGCGGCAGTTCTGATTACACGCTGTCACCCGAGCAACTCGAAGTCGCAACTTTTGTTGACGCTTTTGCGGCAGCAATTAGAAGGGAAAACCTCGACGAAACGATGCAGTATGTCTATTCTGATCTTAAATACCCCAACCTGACCACCTCTGGCTACGCGCAGTTAAAAAGCCGCCTCGAAACCCTTTTCAACAAGGCTGTAGTTGATGAGTTCACTATCACCAATATGGGTGTCGATGTTGCCGCCAGCGAAGATATTGCAACCGTCAGAGGCCTGTTAACTCTCAAATATAGTGTTGATGGCAGCTCCAAAGCACCGCTCAGCGAAGAAATAGAGCTGTATCTCGAAAAAGAGAACAGTCGCTGGGGAATAATTCAGTTCGCCGGCCGCAACACGCTTATGACCACCACTTTTCCGCCGGCGCTGTAGTTTCTGACCAGTTGAGAGGAGTCGATCAAAAATGAACTGCACAGCTACTCTGCACGATTCAGCGCATCTGCTGCGCCTGGATTTCAGCCTTTCACCAGCGGCCTGGCAGGAAATTGTCGCCGACAATGTCTCAATTATGGCAGTTGACGACAAAATCGGAGTGTTCTCGTTTGTGACCGGCGCAATGCTAACCAGCGCCAGCCATGACAACTGCCTTAATAAAATAATGCAAGGCACTAAGCCATGCGCACTGCAGCGCCAGACCGGCGACAAAGAACCTTCAGACGATAGCCTGCTGTTCAAGTTTGAGCGCTTCGACCTGACCGGGCAATTTGCCGAAGGAATCAGGGCCCAGGCAACTGGCAATACTGCTGCTGCAATAGCGAATTACCAGCAGGTTATTGCAGCAGATGCCAGAATTGGCAGAGTTTACAATCTTCTCGGCCTCTGCCAGCGAATAAATAACGATACTGGCGCGGCCGAAGAATCTTATCGGCTGGCGACAAAATTTTATGGCGAGGCACCAGATGCCTGGTGCAATCTGGGAATTTTTTACCAGAAAACCGGTCAGGATCTGGAAGCACAGAATTACTTCACTGAGGCGCTCAAGCGCGATGAATTTTACTATAACGCTTTGATCCGCCGGGTTAGCTGGTTTCTCGAAACCGGTCAGGTTGCCAACCCTGAATTTGCGCGACTCAACCTTCGCCTGCTCATGAATTTCAGTGAGCTGGCAATAGTGCAGCGGCACATCATGAACAGCGCTGAACGCCTCGATATGAGCCTCGAACAATACTGTGAGAAACTGCACAGCGACCACGGCATACTTGCCAACAGCAAGATTCAGCAATATTGCCGGCGCATTGAAAGCGGCATCAACAATGGCGCTTTCGCGTCGGCAGCAGAGTACATGGTAATGCTCAACGACATGACACCAGAGATGCATGGCGAGCAGCTCATTCGTGACTGGCTGCGCCCACGCATTGAAAAAGTTCAAAAACGCTTTGCGAGCGACGCCACATACAGCTTCATCGAAAAATTGCATAACCTGGCCGAAAACTGTCGACCAGCGCAGACTAATGATAAAAGCGGTCACGCGCCGCTTACCGGCTCTGAATTCTTTTCGATGGTTCTGCTCGAAGTCATGCGCGATGGCCAGATCGAGCCGGCTGAGCAGGAACTGCTCAAGAAGCTCAAAGCTGCGCTCAATGTTCCCGACCAGCTCTTTATGCAAATGTTCAATAATGTCAGAAAACAACTGGCGGGAGCAGAGGTAAGCGATGGGCTGCGCGAGCGTTTCAGCCACCAGCGACTGTTCAGGAACCTTTGTCAGGCCGCCTGCCGCGATGGCATAATCGAAGAGCCAGAAAAAAAGATTCTGGGTTTTGCCTGCAAGGCTTTTGGTATATCATCAGAAGAGTTTAAAAGAATTATCGCCGAGGTTGTCAAATGAACACAGGCAATGAGCAAAGCGGGTCTGACAGGGCTGTCCAGCAAATAATCGAGCAGGTAAAAGTTTACCTGACCGATGCAGAAATAAGATTTCACGACATTGCCGATGACGCGGTAGAGCTTTATATGCAGGGGCACAACCTGACCATGCATGTGGTGATCTACGTGCACAACAGCCATCTGATTTTTCGGGTGCCCGGGTTTATCAGAAACGTTGATATGCGCCGGCCGGATGTCATGCAGTTTCTGATGCAGGTGATGAGCGATATTCTCGATATCAGGTTTGAGCTTGGCAAAGACGGCAACAGCCTTTCTGCCTGCTGCCAGCACATTCTCGAAGACGCATCGATTACCCGGCGTCAGTTCGATCTGGCAATCATGGTGCTCATTCACATTGTCGACGACACCTACCCGCATCTGATGAAGCTGATTTACCAGACCGATTCGCTGCAAACTCCCGAGAATAGTGAGACACAAAACGATTTTACCAGTGAACCCGCAGACAACCAGAGTGTTGATGGCGATGAAAACGAAGAAAGCGACGAATTCGCGCCAATCGTATCAGACGAAGAGACCCGTAAAATCAACTGAGACAAAAGGAGCTGCTAATATGTCAGCACGCTGTCCCGAATGCAAAATATCGATCATTTTCGCGTTTTTTCTGCTGTGCAGCCTGCAATTGACGGCTGCTACCGCTCAGGTTCCTGAATGGTTCAGGCTGACAGCAGAGCTGACCAGCGCCCCTGAGCTCAACCAGGCGGTTGACCTCCGCGTCAACCTGCAGGCAATAATTGGGCAGATTGCGTCAAGCCAGATCAGACTCATCCTGCCAGAAGCCTGGAAAACAGACCCGGAACAGATTCACAGCAAGAACATCAAAGAGGGTGAAACATTCCAGGCCGTGTTCAAAGTTACGCCAGGCAGTTATCTGTCGCAGGGCTCTATCGTAGTTGAAGCAGTCTTTCAGGCACCAAAAGGTGAACTCATAACTTATATCGGCCGTGAAATGCCAGAACAGGCTGCCGACCTCAGCGAAACAGTCCGCAACTGGCCCGATGAAACAAAGCGCTACGCTGATATTTCTTTTGCTCTCACACCTGAAGAAACTTTTTACCCGGTTTCTGGCGATATGTGGCTTAGCTATGATGACCGGCTGGTTTCGCAAAAAGGCTTTCGCGGGCCGGCATTTTATGAAGATCCGCTGATAACAGCGCACCAGGCACAGACTGACGTTGAAATGTTCAGCAAGCTTGAGGGCTATCTCAAGGCTGACCAGGAACTCCTCGCCAACCTTAAAGACTCTGGCATAGACATTAACCGCAAACGCTATGACCAGCTCAACGGCCTGTATGTACTGGCGGTTAAAGCTTATCTTGATAACAGTCTTGATATCGCCGGCAATTTTGTTGAACAGTTTGATAACGCGGTCAAATCAGAACAGGCGAGTGCTTTTGAAAACCTGCGAATTGCCGCTGGCAATATAAAAGGCCTTATTTACTGGGGAAAAGGCCAACGCCGACTGGCAGAAGACGCCTTCAAAAAGATTTTTTACAGCAACCGCAAGCACCCGCTGCAGCGCTATATTCTGCGCAACCTTGGACTGCTGATGTTTGCCGGGGGTGACCGCGCCACTGCAGCCGAAATGTTCAGGCTGGCACGTGGTTTTAAAGACGGCTACACCCTTCTCGAAAACGAAAGCGAGTTGCTTGGTAAAAACTGATAAATGGATCCAGTCAAAGAACTACTCGACGATTTAAAGTCTCCTGATCCGGCGATCAGGTTTTCCGTTCTTTCGAGAATTGAAGAAATGACCTGGTCAGACGATCAGCGCGAGACTTTTCGAGAACTGTTCACCCTCGAAAAAGACCCTGGCATCCGCTTTCACATGCAGAAAGTATTGGCCAGACTCGACAGCGGCGATACTAACCGGGGCAGCCTTGCCGCAATCAATGAGCAGCTGAATAACCCGCAGCGCGACGAAATAAGCCTGGCACTGATGCTTGAGTCAGTAAAGCGCAACGAAGCCGCCGCAGTTGCTGAAAGTCTGCGACAAGCCGGTTGGCCGAGGTTTTCACAGCAGCTACTGCCATCTGTTCTCAAGTTTTTAAAGAAATACGGTTCACTCGAAGATGCTGGAGATATCGAGAACCTGTGCCGGCATAATGACCCGCGCGTGCTCAGCGCGGCAATTGAGGCGCTTGAAAAGCACAGCCCAGAACGCCTGAAAACGCTGATTGTTCCACTGTTGATCAACAGCAATTTTGGCATCAGATCGCGCGCGGTCAGACTGCTGCACCGCTGGGATCCCTCAGAAGCCCTGCGTCACTTTGAATCAATGCTCTTCTCTGATCAGGAAACCGAAAAGCAGGCAGCCCTCTACCAGGCATTCTTTTTTCCGTTCAAGCAGATCGAAATCCTCATGCTGCGCTACATAAGCGTTGAGGGCGACCCTGAGATGATCAAGAAGGCTGGTCTGATTTTTATGACCAACCCGGAGCGCCACATGCCGGCCAGGCTGCTCGAAGTCCGCCAGGCCTGCGTTGGTATCAAGCAAAAGCTGGTCGATGCCATATTAAAAGGCGTGCTGCAATCTCTCTATCAGGCAAAAATCGTTAATGCCGCACCGGAACAGATGTTGCAGGTGCTCGAGACCCATTTTAAGGAAAAGCGCATAAAGCTTTTTATTGAGCATCACAGCAACGCGCTCAAGTCGCCAACGGCAGAGATACGCCTGCAGTCTGCACTGAAATTGTGTGAACTCAGCCGGCGTGGAGTTGACGAAGCACGAGGATCTGTTGAAGCCTATCTACCCAGAGAGCGCGACCTCAACAATGTAAGAAAAATCAGATACTTTTTAGAAACCGGGCAGACAGAACAGATTGAGGCGGCAACACCTGCTAAAACTGCTGCCCCACCACCGCAGAAACCTGTTCCAGTGGCACAAATACCACAACCAGTCCAGGCAAAATCTGTTGAGAAAAGTGAGCCTGCACCCAAGCCTGAAATTGAGAGACGACTGTCTGAATACTCGCCAAAAGAGCGCCAGGTTTTGCTATCTTCGACCAACAGCGATAATTACGCGCAAATCATGGCGCTTATCCGGTCCTGTTTTAAAGAACTCGATGAAAACGAGCAAATTGCTGTTATCAAGCGTATCGAACGCTTTGGCAATCCTGCCGACACCGAATTGCTGGTGGGATGTCTGCAAAGCGACAGTCAGGAGATTCTTGAAGCTGCTATCGAAGCTCTCAGCTCGATTAATCCAGAGGCGCTGCACCCATACCTGCCACAGCTCATCAAACATCGTTTTGACGAGGTAAAACTCGCTGCAATCAAAGTGTTTGCGCTTTTTGATAAAAAACAGGCCATTTCGCTGGTCGAAAAAATGTTGTTCTCAATCAAGCCGGCGCAAAGGCAGACCGCTATATTCTGCATGGGCAGTTTCGACTATCACTCGGTCAGCCAGATTCTGATCAGCGCTGTTAAAGGCGAATCTGATCCCGAAAACCTGCAGCAGATTTTTTCAATTTTGCGGTCAAATGCCGATGAAGACACTTTTTTCAGGGTTTATGTCGACTACAAGGCTTGCAAATCAACCAAGCGCGATGACTACGAGACTCTATGCCGCGAGCTCGCAGCAAAAATTTCCGAAAGCGACCCGGGCCGAACAGTAGAAACGCTATTCAGCGCTGGCGAAGAGCTGGTCGCCGAAGAAGAGCGCAAAAAAACCGAGCGCGCCGCCTACAAGCTCGAAAAAATTCAGAAAATACGTGAGAATGTCGACAAAAACACGGTTTTTGACGCGTCGCTGATCAGATTTACCATAGTTTCTTACACTATTGGCGCTGTTCTGACTGCTTTGATCTGGTTTTTATTCATGGCTCCACCGTCAGCACTGCCGCAGAACCCGGATCAGAAGGCAGCAGTTGTTCGCAAGGTGATCGAGACCATCACTATTAAAGGCAGAGTGGTAATCGCTGATGAAACCCAACGTACAATCGCAATAGAAACCGAACCCGGCAAGCTTTATAAAATGCAGCTACCAGAATCATACGGCAAGATGCCCAAACCAGGCGCCAATTTTCAGGCGCAGGTAAAAGCCGAAAAAGCGGCTGGCGGCGAAATCGCCGCTGAATTTCTGACAGCTTTTTAAGAGGCTCTCTCACCGCAATTCAGTTTGACTTGTTTCTGAATAAACTATATATTCTTGCTATGAGCAATTTTACTATCAACACAGAAAAAACCGCCGACATTTTCATTGTACGCTCTAATGGCTATCTTGACGAAAGTGGTGGAGCAGCCGTCTTCAGCGCTGTCGACAAAGAACTGCCAGAAGGCTGCAACAAGGTTATTCTCAACCTCAAAGAATCACCCGTCATCAACTCGCAGGGAATCGCCCAGATCATTGAGTTAAGCGAAATAATCGTCGATGACAAGGGCGGAGAACTGGCATTTGTCGGGCTGAGTGACCTTACTTATGGCGTCTTTAAGATGGTCGGCCTGCTGCAGATGGGCAATCCTTTCGCCAGTGAATCAGAAGCCATTGAGGCGATGCGGCAGTAAACATAGACGAAACCGATATAATCGGATATATTTATACTGGGTACACAAAGAAAGACAAGGAGGTCTTACTGTGGTTATCAGGGCAACAAATTCAGACCGGCTGCACAGCAGCCTTATCAAAAGTGAAGAGGCCAAAGGCAAGTCTCTCGAACGCCTCGCTTCCGGCACAAAAATAAACCGGGGCAGCGACGACCCGGCCGGACTCACAATGTTGATGAGCCTTGAATCGCAGACACGAGGTCTGCTCACCGGCATCAACAACCGCCAGGACGAAATCTCTCTGTTTCAGACCGCCGAAGGAGCTTTAAGCTCTACCAGCAGCATGCTGCAACGCATGAACGAACTGGCAGTTCAGGCCAACAATGGCACTCTGACCAGCGAGGACCGCGGCAACATACAGCTTGAGATCGATCAGCTCGCCAGCCAGATCGACCAGACTGCCAACAACACCGCCTATAATGGCAAGAAACTGCTTAACGGAACCTTCAACATCGACCTGCAGGGCGGCGAAACCGTTGCTTTGCCGGCAGCCACCTCTGATGCACTGGGTGTCAACTCTCTCAATCTCACCGAAAATGCCTCGCAGGCGATCGGTCAGGTCAGCCAGGCCATCAGTAATGTCTCGGCGCAACGCGGCAGTATTGGCGCTACCGTCAACGGCATCACCTCGCAGATTGCAACCCTGCAGAACGAATTCATCAATACCACTGCCGCGCAGTCACGAATTCAGGATACCGACATCGCCACAGAACTGATCAATATGAACATCGAAGCTCTGCAGTCAAAAGCAGCTATCAGAGCCTTCAAAATGCAGGATGAAAACCGCGCGACCGTTCTTAGTCTGATTGGCGACTGAACGCAGGTTATTCGGTACTTAAAAACTCCCGCAGATATCGTTGTCTGCGGGAGTTTTTTGTTATATCAGTTACAGTGACAATGGTTCAAAGTCGGGTTGAAACTTGAGTGGGCGGCTCTCAATCGCGGCTTTTACCTGCTCAATCGTCTTGCCGTGCCCCATTGCCGAAAAACTGCCGTCGCTTTCGATCGGCCAGCTTCCCTGCGGCGAATTGAATACTTCATAATGACTTTCGACTCTGCGCAGAAACAGCAGATAACTTTTGCCCTCGACAAATTCGACGTTATCTTCGATTCCACGCAAAGTCTTTATTTTAAGCTTGTCACCGTCGACAATTTCACCCTTGAGACAATCTTTTACTGCAAACTGGTTGGCCATGATTTCAGGGCCATCCGGCATTTTTCCGGTTGATCTGACAGCGATGATCGAACCGCTGACGATAAGATCGGCGCCATGGGCGAGCTGATCAAGGTTCATCGTTTCTATCATGGCGTATCCTCCCAAACTTACCAGCACCAGACATAGCGTTAAAGCCAGATTCTTCATGTATTCCTCCACCTGCGCAAAAATCATGCATTACAAAATTATTGTATCAGTTTTTTCGTTTGGGTAAAAGCGTTGACAATCACGCCACGGGTTGAGATTATTTTATTATGCATTTATCCCCGACCAACAAATCAATCGCGGCAAACAAAAGTGGTTTTGCCATAATGTTTGCCGTTATCATCGGTACTGTCATGCTGATACTGGCGGTATCGCTCTATACCTTTGTCGGTCATCAGCACAGCGGCATTCAAAGCATTGTTAACGGCGAAATCGCGCATTTTCTCGCCGAAGCCGGCATTAACAGCAGTATTGGGTCAGTACGTGAAGCGGTCGCCAAAATGCTGGCCAACGCTTCCGGCAACCCACGACTGAACGAGATACTGCGTAAACCCGGCGAAATAAGCGATGTATGCATAGACGACATGCTGGACACCAGCTGGAACAAGGATCTCAAAGAGTTTGCCCGTGAAATAGACAAGGAAGCGGCAATCGAAGTTAACGTCTGGCTCAGAGACTTCCGGGCCAGCGAAACTGAGACCAGCAGCTGGGCTGACCCGGTTGCCAAAGATGGCTACCTCGTCATCGAATCAACCGGGACTTTTAAGGGAACAAAACGGGTAATCCTCATCAAACGCCGGGTTCGCGTTGGAAGCGTTGTTCCTGCCTGGTTGAGCAAATTCAGCCTTTATGTCGGCGATGCCGCGAAAAGCGGCGAAGGCAGCTTTAACCTGATTCGCAACGACTACCGTGGCATGATCACCGATGGCCCCAAACCGCTTATTGTCTATAACCACGCCACGCCAGACGCGGCATTTGAGGCTGGTAACATCAGCGACATTATTAGAGAAGAAGCTGACCCCACAGTATGGCAACGCCGCGGCTGGTTATGGATGGGCGGTCGCAGATCCAGGCTCAATCTCTGTTCTGGTGCCGGCGACCTCGGCGAAATTTTTCATTTTTACGATGTCAGTAATCCGAACATCTTTTCGCCGGTCAAGTTCACCACGCCAGTATCGGCTCTGCCCGAGTCTTTTGCCGCCTCAATGGTTTTGCCATGGGACAAAAGTTCATCGTCGGTTCGTCAGGTCAGTTACCGTTTTGGCCATAGTTTTGTGCTTGACGGCTTTCATGACCGCAGCAGCCGCAAAGACACCGACGCGATGTATGAGGGCAACATTCTGTCTTCGGGCGAGAAAAGCACTTTTACTTCTAAATCTTCGATACTGCATCTGTATGGTGATGCACGCAAAGGCTACCAGTCGCGAACCCGCGTGTTTGGGC
The DNA here is from genome assembly GCA_002839445.1 of Candidatus Riflebacteria bacterium HGW-Riflebacteria-1. Classification (GTDB taxonomy): domain Bacteria; phylum Muiribacteriota; class Ozemobacteria; order Ozemobacterales; family Ozemobacteraceae; genus Rifleibacterium. Next base: position 81,410 of record PGYB01000011.1, on the reverse strand, counting down.
AGGTCTACGCCGCCTTTCCGCGCTACGCCAATCTTGAGGTCAAGCCGGAAGAACCTGATGTTGAGGAACTTTTTGCGGCAGCCAGACCGCCACCGCTCTATCTGCTGCCGTCTATTTCTGAAGGCGCCTGGAACAACTCGATCAGTATTCACGACATCATGCGCCGCGAAGTGGGTGGGCCGCTTTTGAAAACCGGTATGTTGTGCCGCGACCACAGCGAATACTCGCTGTTGATGAGCCGAATCAGCGAGCTTCCCTATGTCGAGTCTTATAACAGCATGCAGGATGTCTACAGCGGAAAAACCGGCAGATTTTTCCCGTCAGACGCAGGAATTCTTGCGCAGGACAGCGGCCTTACCACTACAATAGAGCGTAACCAGCAGATCCTTTTTAAAGGGCGGCCATCAGCAACGGCTCTGCTTCAGACTTTGAAAAGCCGCACACACATCGAGGTGGACTCAATAAATGATTTCTGGCAGAGGTTTTTAAACGAACGCAACGAACTCGAACTGAACGCCATTGTCAGCATAAGGAATTCCCGACAGCTTGACATGCAGATTCCGGCGGGTGGCAAGCCGCAACCGCTTATAGTTAAGGGCGGCGGCATGATCATCCTCGAACAGGGCAGCCTTGTTCTTCGTGGTATAAGCTGCTCTTCGCCAGATGAAGCGCTGACTGTCGTCATGGCCGGCACCGGTTCAGTCAGCTTTACTTCAACCCAGGCCAATCACGTAAATATTGTCGCACCGGGCGCCGAGCTCGGCTATGGCTCAAAATTCGACATTTATGGCTCGCTTTGTGTTGGTTCAATATATGCGGATCACCGCTTTCAGGGCGGCACCCTGCGGTTTAGAACCGGGCAGGACCCGACAACCTCAGGCTACGAACGCTACTACAAAGTCTTTATCGACCCCAAGGATTCATTCTGGAATGAATAAGCAGCAACGTCAGGGCTTATCTATGCTCGAAATAGTGTTTTCGGTCGGCATACTCGCGCTGATCATGCTGCCTGTTTTCATGACTTTTTCTTCGGGTAATCGCAACATAATGCTGACTGAAAGCGAATTTCGCGCGCACACCGCCGCGCTCGAGCTCATGGAACAAATCGTCTCTTTGCCTTTTAAACAGATCAGAAGCGGCGAATACGAAGATGGCGAGATTGTCGATGGCGGACCGTTCGCCGCCGGCCCGGTGCTGTTCAAATTGTCACCAGCCGAAGATCTCTGGCGTGATTTGAAAATAGAAGATATCAAGCGCGAAAACAAGGTTGTCTTTAAAAAAGTGACAGTAACCATCAAGTTTGCCGCCGCCAAAAACTCCGACCGCATTCGCGAATTTTTTATGAAAACACTGGTTGCCAATGAAAATCTATAATAGAACCGGCGCTTTCACGCTTGTCGAAATACTGGTTGTCTGCGGCATTGCTTCAGTTTTTCTGGCAACTGCTGTTATGCTTTTCACCAACTTCCGCCGCGGTTTCTCGCGCAGTGAAGGCACCGCCATCCTTATGCAGGAAGGGGCGCTTTTTGTCGCCAGGCTGCGCAACGATCTTAACAACGCGATTCTCGTGCCTGTTGTAGCCGGAAACAATGAATCACAGCTGAACTCTACGCCTGATCACCTCAGTTTTTCAGTCTACAGCAGTCGCGAAGCCAAAGCATTGCCGGTAATATACCGTTATCAGCCATCAGAAAGTGGCGGCAGTCTTTTTCGCCGCGAGGGCAATGACAGCGAGCGCGTTCTCATCAAGGACCGAGTTGCTTCGCTTACCTGGCAGACCGAACTTGAGCGCTTTGTCGAACCAGACAGCACGAGTTCAGGCACTGTCCGCCTCAGCATCGGCCTCGACATTCAGCTAAAAATGCCAACAGGAAGCGAAAGACCATTTTTGCTCAAGACCTCGATTTTTCCGGCCCGGCTCAATCGACAACTGAACGCCCCCTGAGAAGGTTGGGCACCCCCGGAGTTAATTTTGCAACAAATTGAGCGAAATTTTCGTATAATTATACAGGCGAATGTACAGCGGGAGGTATATGTATGATGCAGAAATGGCTGACCCTGTTGGTAATGCTGGTTTTTATCGCTTGTGCGCCGATTTATGGGCAAAGCGGCAGTTATCTTGACAGCATTTACAACGCTGACGAACAGGGCACTTCAGCGTTAGCTGACGAACCTGAAACCAGCTATGTAACCACTGACACCGATACTCCCGAAGTTGTCGATGTGCCAGAACCAACTGGTGATCCGGCTCAACAAAAGGCGCTTGAACGCCTGCAGGGCATTATCAACCAGATTATGCGCATCATTGGCGGCAAAATGTGCGGCGCCAGAATTACCATTGTTGTCATACCCTGTGAAAGAATAGTGCCGAAACCCAAGCCACAACCTGAAGTCGTAGCTAAACCTGAGCCAAAACCAGCTCCAAAACCCACGCCCGCTCCCACACCCCAACCAGAAGCAAAGCCGACTCCTCAACCGACCCCGCAGCCCAAACCAACCCCGGTGCCAACTCCGACGCCAAAGCCGGAACCCACACCCACTCCAGCGCCCAAACCGACTCCGGCACCCACTCCAGCGCCAAAACCCGAACCGCAGCCTACTCCGCAGCCACCTTCCGACAGCAAAGAATCAGTACGTGCCGCAATCAAAGCCAAATACGGTATCGATGCCGCCGACGGCCAGAACCAGACCTGGAGCGAAAACCAGTTGCGTGCCGCTGATGAAGCGTTTGCCTCGCTGCCGGCATTTTTCAGAAAGTGCACTGACACTGTTTATCGCGATGGCCCGCCTTATGACCCGAGAATCCCGCCCAGCGCCGCCGCCTATGTCATTGTTCCGCAGCACAAGATTCACATGCTTGATTTGAGCGCGCAGATGACGCAGGGCGCCTATAATTCGCTGGTCGCCGCATACGGCCGCGCACCGACCAAAGATGAGCAGATGGCTTATCTCAAGCATAACTACAAGCGCACACTGGTGCATGAAATGACGCATTGTTTCCAGAATACCTACCCGCAGGTAATGCAGACCTGGAGCCGCACATTCTGGCCCGGTGGCAGACTCGCAGGGCAGTGCCCAACCGGCTATGGCCGCACACAGCCAGTCGAAGACATGGCTGAATCCGTCGCCACCTACTGGAGCGGCGGGTCTATCCGCAACGGCGTTTTCGTATCGCGAAGCGGGACTGTAATGGATCTCGAACGCTACAATTTCATTAAAAAATACATCATGGACGGCAAAGAATACCTGAACTGAAAGGATTGCAATGATGAATAGATCACTACTGATTCTTGCGGTTCTGGTATTGCTCGCCAGCCCGGTATGGTGCCAAAGCAGCAGTTATATCGATGCTGTTTATCAGGTCTATGAAGACGCCAACGCCAGCGATCCGGTAGAAGTGCTTAAAAACAGCATCAAAACACAGTTTGACATCGAGATTGCCGACGACCCCGATGTGAATCGCTGGTCAAAAAACTGGCTCGACGCGGTAAACACTTCTTTAACTGCGCTTCCGGCCAGTTTCAGGTCAGCGACAAGAATGATCTATCTCGACCCCAGCAACCTCGACTTCGAGGTCAAATATAACGGCTTCAACGACCAGCATGGCATTGTTCAGATGGGCTATGGCTCAATGTTTCCGTCTTCTGTTTACACCAATAAATTCAAGGCAACCTATAAGCGCATGCCGACCAGCGCTGAAAAAATAGCACGCTTTAAATACATTCTTGCCCGCGGCATGGCCTACAGCTTTATCCAGGAAAACCCTGACGTATTCAAGGCTTACGGCAGAGCGGTAACCTACGGTACTTACTCGACCAAGGTTTATGGACCTGGCGCTGAGCTCAACATGATTGTGCTGCCCGGCAAAAATCCTCTGATGATCGACCTTGCCTTTGCTATTGGCGAATACTGTGCAGCACCAACCAGCTTAAAAAGCAAGTCGCAGGCCCGCTTTGACTTTGTTAAAAACAATGTCATGGGTGGTGCCACAATTTCTGGCTGGGGTTACATGCCGGTCGACGACGCGGCTTCAAGCACAACTGACCCCGGCGACGACCCCGGCAATGTCGAAACACCTACAGCCAGCGGCGCACCAGAGATTCCCGACGGTGACTACCTGCCAATCGTGACCGAAGTCGACGTCGGCACCGCAGCCGCCAGTCTTCCGGCAGAATGGAAAACCGCGCCCGACCTTCTCAAAAGCGCGATTGTCGAACTCTTCGAAGTGCTGCCAAAGTTTTTCTCGACCTGCACCCAGGCAATAGCTTATCTGCCGACAACTGACACCGAAACCGCCTTTTCATCTGAAGGGTTCATTTTTATTACCCAGAACTCATGGTTCATGCCGTCATTTGTCGAACTCGACGATGCGGCACGTGGCAAGCGGTTTAAAGAAACGCTTCTGCGCGAAATGACTCTGCGCTTTCTCTATTACCATCCCGAAGTAACCACAAAATGGAAAGACACCTTCGACAAGTCGCAAAGCAGTTCTGATGCCTACGTCGACATGCAGCAGGCGGTCATCGGTTATTTCGGCGCAAAAGACTGGCTCAAACAGGTTAACAACGCGCGCTACAACTTCATCAAAAACGAATTCATGAAGGGCAAAGAATTCTAGTCCTTTGTCACAATTGAGTAGATAAATTCAACTTGGGCATACCGCTTTTGCCGGGGTGCAAAAAAGCTTTCGCGCATGGGACCGGGCGATCTCCATCCTGAGCCGCCCGGCATAAGCACCTCGTGTGCAAAAAACCTGCCTACGCCCTTGTTAACGTTCTTATAAAAGCAATTTTGCATCATTTTTTTTACCGGCGAAACTACTCATTCAATGTTGCCAGAGGACTAGTCCTCTGTCACACATGAGCTAGAGAGTTCGAACCAGGGCATACTGCTTATGCCGGGCTATCGCCAGACAAAACTTTCAGGTTAGAGTTGTCGTGATTGCGCTCAGCTGCCGAATTTGCGGGCAAACTGTTTTTTGGTGCCATAAAATGCAACAGCGTTGCCGGGGTCGTCAGGCCAACGATGTTTCGGGTAACGCCCCTTGAGTTCTTTTATCACCTGTTGATAACCGGTTTGCCAGAAAGAGGCAAGATCGGCGGTTATCTGTACCGGCTGGCCACCGGGCGACAACAGGTGAACAAGCATCTTGAGCTGACCATTGCAGAGAGCCGGAGTCTGTGGCATGCCAAACAGTTCCTGAATTTTGACAGCCAGCACTGGAGCGCCGGCGGCCTGATATTGAATTCTTATGGCACTGCCGGATGGCACTTCAAAGCGCTCAGGCACCAGCTTTTCAAAAAGTTCGCGGTTCTTCCAGCTCAATTTTTGCAGATAAATCTGCTCAAGCGACTGTTTCTGCAGGTCGGTAAAACTGCGGCTGCCAGGCGCCATTTCGCGAATCTGTTCAGCCAGCCAGTTGTTGTCGAGTTCAGGAAAGTCAGCACCGGCCCGACAGCTTTTAAGAGCTGACACACGATTGATAAACTCGCAGTTTTTTTCGTCAGAACAGGCCAGAGCCTTTTCAGGAAAAGTCAGAGCCGCCTGCATCAACAGTTGTCCTGCGTCAGCAGATTCTTCGCTTTTCAGCGCAGATTCGCAATCATTCAACAGGAGTTTGCCATACCACGTACGCTCACGGGCAAGAACTCTGGCACGCTCATCTGAAAAAAAGATTTCGCGCTTGCGCTTATAAAGAGCCTGTGCAGGCAAAGTTTCCTCAGCAATGGCACAGGCTAGAAACACTCGCCCGTCAGCCATACCGGGACGTGTGTTGAGATCAAGGCGGAGTGCCAGAATCAGACGCTCACCCGGCAAAAGTCCGGTATCAGAGATTGCCAGCCCCTGCCCGCTGCAAATGGTAAAGCTTGGCGAGCGGCCAGTGCCACGACGCAAGCAAACCCGGTCAGGAAAAGCAGCCAACAGAGCTTGTTGCAACTTGCGCCCGCCATCACCGTGCGGACGCAACCTTTCAGATGCAACAGCGAGAAGATCCTGCAATTGCCGCTGTACTTTAAATATTCTTCTGATTGCGCCTTCATCGACATTGCCGGCTGCTGCACCGGCTCCTTTTTTGTCGTTCAACAGCTGCAGGCGCCAGCTGAGATCAGCGTCGCTGCCGGCGTAGCCAAACATCGCGCCAACATCGGCAGAGCTTTTTCTTACAAAGTCTTTTTCACAGATCACTGCGGCGGCAAGTGCTGCCAATTCTGTAATCCCAAGTTTAGCTGCAGTCAGCAGCATTCTTGCCAGGCGCGGTTCTACCGGCAATTCAACCATCTTTCGCCCATCGCTACTGATTACGCCATTGTCGTCAACTGCTCCCAGCAGTTTAAGCAGGTCGACGGCGCGGGCTATAGTCTCTGAACCAGGCGACTGCAGCCAGTTAAAATGTATCGGGTCGCGGCAGCCCCAGGAAAAAAGTTCAAGAACAGCAGCCGAAGGATCTATTCTGAGTATCTCAGGCAGGTCGTTTTCCGGCATCTGCTGATGCTCAGCCTGACTCCACAGTCGAAAGGCTTTGCCCGGGCGCACTCGACCCGCGCGACCGGAACGCTGTACAGCCGATGAGCGGCTGATTCTGTGCAGACGGAGCTGCTCAAGACCGCTTTGTGAATCCACTTCGAGCCAGCGTGCTTCTCCTGAATCGATAACCACCGTTATGCCGTCGATAGTCAGCGAAGTTTCTGCAATATTAGTACTTAAAATGATACGCGGGCGCGAGGCCGGTTGCAGCACTTTTTCCTGCTCGCTGACGCTGAGTGAGCCATGCAAAGGCATGATCTGGTGACTGTTGGTTGCCGCACTGCCGGCAAGATAATCGGCAACCCGCATAATTTCACCCATACCCGGCAGAAAAACGAGAAATTCCTCAGCAGCGCCTGACTCGTCAATAATCTGGGCGATTGCTCGAGCCAGCGCGCCAATGTGGTCGCGGCCAGCAGAAAATGGCCGATAGCTTATCTCGACCGGGTGCAGAAACCCTTTGCCTTCTATAAGCTCGGGTTGATCAAGAAAGCTTTGCGCCAATTCAAGATCAGCTGTTGCCGACATCAGCATCAGCCTGAGATCAGGCCTGACTTCGCGTTTAACTTCGCGACACAGGGCCAGACACAGATCAGTATGTACTGATCGTTCATGAAACTCGTCAAAAATGACCAGACCAACGCCTTCCAGCAGTGGGTCCTTCTGAAGCCGCCGCGTAAGAATGCCTTCGGTCAAGACTTCTACACGCGTAGAGGCTGTTATATTGCTGTCGAAACGAACTTTATGACCAACCACCGTCCCGGGAGCCGTGCCATCAAGATAAGCCATGCGCCGCGCCAGGGTTACTGCGGCAATACGGCGGGGCTGCAGAATTATTATGCGCTTTCCGGACAGCCACGGCTCGTCTTTGAGCGCTAACGGCACAATTGTCGACTTGCCCGCACCGGGCGCTGCAGAAAGTATCACATCGCGGTTGGCAGCAAGCGCAGACCGGATCTGCGACAGACTCTCTTCTATCGGAAACCTGCACATCGTCTGATTCATCAATTAAGTTTCCGTAACAGAAGTTTTGCTTAGACCCAGCGCCCCCTTTAAGGGCGCTGGATCATTTCCAGTTTTATTTTTGCAGGCGCTGCAGAGTGCCGCCGGTGAATTCAAATACTGCGGTGGCTTCGACCTGGGGTTCAACATCGGTATCGGTGTATTCGATATAAACGCGTTTCTGGCCGCTGCCGTCTCGATCAGAGATAGAAGCTTCACCGGCGGCATAGCCAGTGTCAAGCCAAACCGGCAGATAGACGCCTTCTTTAAACTGCAGCAGCTCAAATTCTCGGAAACCGCTGGAGCCGCCGAGGTCCATCTGAACCAGCAATTCGCTGACGCCGTCGCCATCAAGGTCTTCAGCAACAACCTGTTGAATCGCGCGGCCTTCTGATTCAAACACATCAACCGCTTCTGAGCCCTGTTCAAGGGTTATGCGGTCGTTAAAGGCAATACCATCAGGTATTATCGAACGTTCGAGAACAAGCCTGCCCTGCGGCAGCTCGGCGATCACCGAGCGTTCGGGTGGCTGGGCAACAAGAGGTGCAGCAGCTGTCAACAGAAGAACTAGAGCCGAAGTAATAATTTTCATATTTTTTCCTTATCTGGCAATGCCCTGTGCATGAGCGTAAAACTCATCAGTGAATTCGTCAACGTTCTTGTCTTTTGGCACGAACCACTCATCAGCAAGTGTCTTTTCGGCAGCGCTGAGTTCAAGACCCAGGGCCATTTTCATTTTAAGGCCATAAGATCTTGTCTCAACCGGGATCTTAGCAGTCTTCAGCTGTTCCCATGACATCTTCATGCTTTTGGAAAATGGCCCGAGATTATAGGCGCAGGCTCCCATGATCAGCTTTTCAGCGCCGCTCTTTTTACTCACGCTGCCACTGTTGAAAATTTCGCCCAGGTATTTGGCGCCGCCTTTGAGATTTTGCGCGGCATCAGAAGGATTAACTTTGAGTCCACGGGCGGTATTCGGCATTAATTGCATAAATCCAACTGCACCGGCCCAGCTCTTGGTCACACGACCGCGGTTATCCTGGTGAATGCCACGACTCTCGATCCAGATTATGGCGCGCAGATAGTCTTCGCGGCTTATTTTCTGGCCATATTTATTGGTAACATCCGGAAACTCCCATGACGTAGAGTGCCTGGCAGCTTCATCGAACCAGCTCTTAAAACTGGGCGAACCAACCGAAATGCTTTTGCTGCCAGTTGATTCGTGCTTAACCAGCTGCGGAATTTTTGCTTTCAGCTCGGCGGCCCGGCGCTCTATCGCAGCCGTTGCTGAGGCAATCGCACCCTTTGCGGTTGAGCCTGCGCTTTTTGCGGTCGAACCTGCTGCCTTTTTCTGCTGCTGCGTGTTTGCCAGCGCGCGGTCAAGCGTGTTGACAATATCAGCTTCAGCCTTGGAGCCCGCAAAAGATCCGCCAAACAGTTCTTTGATAAAATCAATAATCGCCGCCAGCAGACCTTTTCTGGCCTGCTTTGCTTCAGCATCACCTGAACCGGCACTAAATGAGGCGATAACCGATGCATTGGCGTCAGATGATGCCGAGTCTACGGCAAAAGGACCACCGGCTTGCGCCAGCAAACTGCACGACAATAGCAGCATGGCTATCAATGGTAAAAATCTCTTTATCATGACTAACTCCTGTGACTTGTCTTAACCAGTACACTAATTCTACCTCAAGTCAGCTGTTTCAGAAAGCCCACAAAAAAAATGCAGTCAGTATGAACGATTACGATTACGACGCGCAGGATGCGCTAGTGCCAGGGCGCCCGAGGATTAGGCTGCTCTTTAGGTGGCTCTTATGGCTTTTAGCCATTAGAGCCACGTATCCCGCAGTCCTTAACCGGGAGTGGCTAGCCGTTAGAGCAGCGTATCCCGCAGGGCTCCCCGGGTCGGCGCGCCCAGGTGCGATTACGACGCGCAGGATGCGCTAGTGCCAGGGCGCCCGAGGATACGGCGCGCCCAGGTGCGATTACGATTACGATTACGATTACGATTACGATTACGATTACGATTACGATTACGATTACGATTACGATTACGATTACGATTACGATTAATAGAAGATAGCAGAGACGGGAATGGCCGCAATGTTAAGTAATGTAAAGCGGGTTCAATAGTAAAATCAAATTGTGCTATAGTTACGCACACAAAATTATCAGATATACCAGATGCGGGGAGCATGTGGCAGGAGAGAATAATGAAAAAATTTATGCTGACCTTCTTGTTAGGACTGGCTATTGCCGGTGCACTTATCTATGGCGTGCAAAAAATGCAGGGGCAGTCGGCAGGCCAGAGTGGCGGGCGCCGCGGACCGGGCGGCGGCGCAAAGGTTGCTGTTGAGACCGTAGCAGCGAGAATAAGCAGTCTGGTTGATGAAGGTCGCTTTGTCGGTTCAATCGAGTCAAAGTCAAAATTCATGGTCGCTCCCAAAATTTCCGGGCGACTAAAAAAGCTGTTTGTCGATATTGGCGACAGCATCAGCAATGGCGAGACGGTTGCGACTCTTGACGATGAAGAACTGCTGCTGGCCGTCAAGCAGGCTGAGGCCGATCTGGAAATCGCCCGCGCCAATTTTAACGAGAGCAGCGGGCTTTTAGAAATTTCGCAGCGCGAGCTTGATCGGGTTAAAACCATGCGGCAACAGAAAGTTTCTTCTGATGTCGACGTCGAGAATGCCCAGGCGGCACACAAGACGCGGCAGGCCAGGCACCAGGTAAACCGCGCTCTGTTGAGCCAGAAAGAAGCCGCTCTTGAAACGGTAAAGGTCAGGCTTTCTTACGCGAAAGTTGGTGCTTCATGGAGCGACAGCAATGGCAGAAGATTCATAGCTGAGCGCTTTCTTAACGAAGGCGCGATGATATCAGCCAATACGCCGATAGTATCGGTTATCGATATCGCCACGCTTACCGCGGTCATCGACGTTGTCGAACAGGATTATTTCAAGATCCGAGTCGGCCTCAATGCCGAAATCGAAATATCAGCACTGCCCGGACGCGTTTATAATGCGCGGGTATCGCGCATATCGCCAATGCTCGACGAAGCGTCGCGCCAGGCAAGAATCGAGCTTGAGCTCTCCAATCCGGACTTCCAGCTCAAACCGGGCATGTTTATCAGAGCCCGCCTGATCTATCAGGTGCACGAGCATGCGACAGTAGTGCCGGCTTCGGCACTGGTTCGCCGTAACGAGCGCGAAGGCGTTTTCCTGATCGATCATACCAACGAAACAGCCAATTTTGTGCCGGTGCAGATCGCGTTCACCGAAGGAGAGCTTGTCGAAATTGCTTCGCCCACACTATCTGGTGATGTAGTCACCATCGGCCATCATCTGCTTGAAGACGGCATGGCAGTCATTCTCGCCGGGCAGACCGCCGCGACAGCAAAAGCCGACAGCGGCAGCAAAAGACAAGGCAAAGGCCCATCTGCCGCGAAAGGCGGTCAGCAGCGATGATTCTTGCTGATATTTCGGTAAAGCGCCCAATTGGTGTAACAATGATCATGTGCATTGTTATCATTTTCGGCGTAATTTCTTTGTATAAACTGCCTGTAGACCTGATGCCAGACATCACTTATCCAACAATCACGGTCAGCGCGCGCTATTCAAATGCCAGCCCGACAGAAGTTGAAACCTTGATTACCAGACCGATAGAACAGGCCGTCGCCGCGGTTCCCGGCGTTGAGGAGATCAATTCTACTTCGACCGAAGGCAACAGCCGCGTACGCATTTCATTTGCCTGGGGAATCGATCTCGACGCAGCATCTAACGACCTGCGCGACCGTATCGACCGCATCATGGCGCGCCTGCCCGAAGATGTCGAACGCCCGACCATTCGCAAATTCGACGCGGCAGCATTGCCGGTATTGATCATTGGTGCGTCGAGCGATCTCGACCCGGTTCAGATGCTCAATCTCATTGAAGACCAGGTTAAATATCGCATCGAGCGCATTCCAGGAGTTGCCGCTATTGATGTCATGGGCGGCAGCCAGCGAGAAATTCAGGTAAACATCGACATCAACCGCGTTCGAGCGCTAAGAATTGCGCCAGATCAGGTTATCAGCCGACTGCGCGCCGAAAATCTCAACCTGCCGGCCGGTCTGATCGAATCTGGCAATTATGAACTTCGACTGCGCACCCCCGGCGAGTTCAAAAATGTTAAAGAAATCGAACGCCTGGTCATTGGCGAGACTGCCGGCAAGCTGATCAGACTGCGCGACGTCGCAAATGTACTCGACCTCTGGGAAAAAAGACGCAGCATAGTTCGCATAAACGGCAAGCCTGGCGTGCGCGTAATGGTTAACAAGCAGTCTGGCAGCAATACAGTAGCGGTCGCCAAAGCGGTAAAGAGCGAGCTCGAAAAAATCAATCAGGAAATTCCTCAGCTCAGGCTGGCACCTATTGTCGACAGTTCCAAATACATTGAGCGCTCAATCAACAATGTCAGCACGTCGGCCTTTTATGGCGGCCTTCTGGCTATTGTTATTCTCCAGCTGTTTCTCGGCAACCTGGCCAGCACAGCGATTATCGGCACGGCGATCCCGGTTTCGATTATCGCTACCTTCGCTCTGATGTATTACTTCGGTTTCACGCTCAACATCATGTCACTTGGCGGCGTTGCGCTGGGCATCGGTATGCTCGTCGACAACTCGATCGTCGTGCTCGAAAACATTTTCAGGCACCGCGAAAGAGGCCTTGGCATGATGCAGGCAGCGATAGCCGGCAGCTCAGAAGTCGCCATGCCGGTTCTGGCGAGTACTATGACCACGGTTGTTATCTTTCTGCCACTGCTTTTTGTTGAAGGCATGACCGGAGTAATGTTCAAACAGCTCGCCTACATCGTCGGCTTTTCGCTGCTCTGCTCAATGCTGATCGCGCTGACTATCGTTCCTATGCTTACTTCAAGGTATTTGAACATCAGCAATGACAGAAAGGGAATTTTCCGGCGCTTCTCAGAGAAGGTTATCAACACACTGCTCGCTGCCCATCGTTTTGCGCTCGACGTAGTACTGCAACATCGCAAAAAAGCAGTGTTCGTGCTTGGGATAGTATCGGCACTGGCTCTCGGTCTCGCCAGAAACATTGGCACCGAACTCATGCCAACAGCTGACGAAGGCGAAGTGCGGGTGAACCTCGAACTGGAAGAAGGCACCCGCCTGAGCCTGGTAGAGCGCATCTTTACCGTCGCCGAAAAAGTTATCATGGAAACCGTTCCTGAAGCCGAAACCGTTTTTGTCAACGTTGGCGGCGGTATGGGAGGAGGAGGAGGAGCACTGAACAGCGGCTCGATAAGAGTGCCGCTTAAAGGCAGCAAAGAGCGCAAGCGCAGCAGCGCCGCAGTTTCTGCCGAACTTCGCCGTAAGCTGGTGAATACCCCAGGAGCTGTAATTAGAATCAGAGAAGGCCAGGGCATGTTTATGATGCGCATGGGCTCTGGCAATGCCGATAAGCTCGAAGTTCAGATTCGCGGTTTCGACTTCAAGACCGCCGACCTGCTCGGCGCCGATGTGCAGGCAATGCTGAAAGGCGTCGAAGGCATCACCGATGTTCAGCTTTCTCGCGAAAAAGGGGTACCTGAACGTCTCGTCGTCATCGACCGCGCCAAAGCAGCCGACCAGAAACTGACTATTGCCAAGGTTTCATCGTTTCTCGAAACCATGATGTCAGGCAGCAGTGCCGGCAATCTGCGCGAGGGCGGCGATGAATATCGCATACTGGTCAAGGCACGTGATGCCGAGTTCATGAAACTCGACGAGATATTGAACATGACCGTTACCAATTCAGCCGGCAAGCAGGTCATGCTGCGCAACATCGCGCACATTGAAAGCCAGCAGGGCCCGACCCAGGTCGAGCGCCGCGATCAGGAACGTGTGCTCAATGTCTCTGCCAACGTCGAAGGTCGCGCGCTGGGCTTTGTAATTCAGGAAGTTCAGCAAAAGCTTCGCGAAATACCGCTTCCCGCCAATTTCAGTATCGTTATGGCTGGCGATTACGAAGAACAGCAGAAATCTTTCAGAGAGCTGCTTTTCAGCTTCTTCCTCGCGTTAATCCTTGTATACATGGTCATGGCCGTGCAATATGAGTCCCTTTACGACCCGATAATCGTCATGTTCACCGTGCCTTTTTCACTGCTCGGGGTAATTCCCATGCTTTATTTTACCGGCACTACGCTGAACGTGCAGTCGTTCATCGGCTGTATCATGCTCGGCGGTATCGTGGTAAACAACTCGATTCTGCTGGTTGATCACATCAACGATCTGCGTAGTTCCGGGCGTACTGATCTGATGGGCATTATCAGAGAAGCGACGCACGACCGCTGCCGCCCGATCATGATGACAGCACTGACCACGATGCTTGGCCTGCTACCTCTGGCTATAGGCATTGGCGAAGGCGGAGAAGTGCAGGCACCCATGGCCCGCGCGGTTATCGGCGGCCTCATCTGTTCAACCTTCATTTCACTGCTGTTCATCCCTATAGTTTACTATGAATTTGAGCAGGCATTTCGCAGCAAGCCCTTTGAAAAAAAACAAGACGATGAGGCAACCGCATGAAAAAGCTTATTGTATCGGCGTTGGCACTGATCATTTTAACTGTTGCGCCCTTGGCAGCTGAAGTTGATGATCCGCAGAAATCGGTATGCAAGGAGTATGGGGCATTTAACATCTTCGCCAGCGACACATCAGCGCTGCTGATTTCGCTTGACGATGCGCTCAACAGCGCACTATCAAATAACCTTGCCCTCAATGTCGAAAACTTCCGGCCACAGCTCAGCGAAACCGTTGTAGAAAAAGAAAAAGCACGCTTTGACCCGGCTGTGAACGCCGAGTTGTCTGGCAGCGAGCGCGTCGGAAAGTCCCTTTCACAGCAGGGCAGGCTCAACGACTCAATCAGCAACACGACAAATGCCGCTGTATCGCTTGAGCAGCTCACTACTTCGGGCACCAGAACGTCTCTTGAACTCAGTCAGTCGCGAAGCCGCTCTGCAACAACGAACGACCTCTATGCCACCAGACTGGGCCTGAACCTTGCACACCCGCTGCGCCGCGGTGCTGGCCGGGCAGTTAACCTGGTGTCTCTGCGCAAGGCCGAACTCGACCTCGACTGGTCTGAGTTTGAACTGCAGGGCTTTGTGCTTGGTCTTGCCGCCAGGGTTGAAACCCTGTACTGGCAGTATTACCTGCGCTTGCGCCAGCTTGAAATCGTCAGCGAATCGCTCGAACTCGCCAAAAGGCAGCGCGAAGAAACCGGCCGACGTATAGAAGCCGGCAGCATTGCAGAATCTGAGGCCGCCGCCGCCGAAGCCGAAGTTGCTCTCAGATATGAAGAGCTTATCAATGCCGAGAGTCAGGCGGTAACCGCCGCTGTTGCCCTGTTGCGCGCCATCAACCATGACAGCGAAAATTTCTGGAAACTGCGCCCCGAACTGACTGACGCACCTTTGCTCAGACATCCCGATGAACTCGACCTTGACCACCACCTGCAGACAGCGCTGCTTAAGCGCCCAGAACTCGCTCAGGCCAAGTTGTTAAGTCAAAAAGACGCGCTCGATGTCGTGCAAAGTGCGAACGGTATTTTGCCCAGACTCGATTTCTTCGCGAGCATTGGCAAGAGCGGCTACGCAGATGCCCTGGGCCAATCCGCGAGACTTGACAACCATGGCTCTTACGACATCAATGCCGGCTTTATCTACGAAATCAGCCGCGGCCGGCGTGCTGCCCGCGCTGAGCTCAAACGCGCGAAAACCTCACGCGAAATGCGCCTTGAATCAATTCGCAACCTCGAACAGATCATCAAAGAAGACGTAATTCAGGCTTTTATCGAAGTAAAGCGCACAATTCAGCAGATGACCGCGACCGCCGCGACTTCCCAGAAACAGCTCGAAAAGCTGCGCGTTGAAGAAGTAAAATTCAATGT
This sequence comes from Candidatus Riflebacteria bacterium HGW-Riflebacteria-1, assembly GCA_002839445.1. Lineage (GTDB taxonomy): Bacteria > Muiribacteriota > Ozemobacteria > Ozemobacterales > Ozemobacteraceae > Rifleibacterium. The sequence goes on along the minus strand of PGYB01000011.1, from coordinate 65,961 downwards.
CGGTAAAACTACAGCTTTTCAGGTGGCTCAGGCGCAGCGTGACCTGACCGCAGCGAGAATTGCCGAGGTAAAAGCAGCAGTCGACTATACCAACGCGATTATAGAACTGTTCAGAGCCGATGGTTCGTTGCTCGAACGCAACCGCATCGCGCTGGAGTCGCGGTAACAGCAGCCGGGTGATTTTGCAGATGGTTTTAGGAAGCGATAATCCTTTAATCTGTGGATAAATGTGCCGGATAGCCTGTATAATTATCATGATCAGCTTGCCCGAGAAATAGTCCAAACGGAATATCTCGTAAAGTCCTCACAGCATGGGAGAGATCAGACAATGCGCTTTAAGACACTTTTTTCAGCAATAGCACTGTTTTTGCTGCTGGCTGGTGCTGTCATGGCCTACTCGCAGAACTATCAGGAAATGATCAACAAGTACGGGCCGGTTCCCGAAGCCATACTGGAACCGCCAGTTGCTGAAGTTATCGCCAGCGAAAAAAGCTCTTTAATGAGCAAAATTTTTGGCGGCCGGGCTCTCTCACGAGCAGAGGCGCGAACGAAAGCATGCTACGCCTACCAGCGTGTAACCATGGGCGCAGTCGAAATGTACAACATGGACAACGCCACCATGTATAAAACACTTAATTTCAGCGATGTTGCCGACGCCCGCGGCATGCTCGTCACCGCGAAGTATGTAAAATCGCCAATGGTAATGCCTGAGCCATCCTGTCACCTGCGCAGTTACGGCGACCTCTCTGACTCTGCCGTAATTTACTGCGATTATCATGGCTGCATACCCGATGAACAGCAGGAATTGCGCAAAGCAGCCGGTTACACCCCAAAAGTTCGCGCGGCCAAAACCGGTGACAATACCATGCTGGCGGTTTTTGTCATTCTCGGAGTTTTGTCAGTCGGCGTGATGATCGTCTTGAACAACGTTCTGCCCAAAGCTCCAAAGTCATAGTCCACCGCATCAACGATATCGTGACAACTTGACAAGTTGTCACGAATTAAATATGATTAAAGTATGAAAGTAATGCATGTTGGCGAGCTCAAAGCAAAGTTTTCGATGATTCTCGACCTGCTGCGTCAGGGCGAAGAAATCGTTGTCGCCTTTGGCCGCAAGAACGAGAATGTGGCCGTGCTCGTACCTTATGATGAGTATCGGCAGCGCAATGTCATCAAGCTTGGCAATCTAGCGGACAAAGCAACCTGCAAGATAAAAAAAGATTTCGCCCTGGACGACGATTATCTGATTGGCGAATGAACTACCTCGTCGACACGCATTACCTTCTCTGGAGCCTCTTTTCTCCTGAAAACATCGGAGACAAAGTAAAAGGAATCCTGACAAAGCCACAGAGCATTAAGTTTGTCAGCCAGATCACGTTCTGGGAAATTTCGCTTAAATATTCGCTTGGCAAACTCGAGTTATCCGGAATCACTCCGAGCCAACTGCTGCTGGAAACCGAAAAAGCCGGTTATGTGATTCAAGAGATGCACAGCGAAGACCTCGCTTCTTTCTGGCAGCTTCCGGTGATGGCCGGGCACCGTGACCCTTTTGACCGGCTGCTGATCTGGCAATGCATGCGTCACAAATTGACCTTTGTTTCAGCCGACAAGCGAGCAAAAGACTACTGCCAACACGGTCTTCTTCTTGCAGAGTGACCTCTCTGGCGACAGCGTCAGGCGCGGTTTTTCAGTGAGATGGTTACCCAGCTGATACCGTCACGGCCGAGGCTGTCTGGTTCTTCGCAGCCGACACTGCCGACAAAGCCGCTGGCAGCAAAAAGCCGCAACCATTCACTGACTGGCATCATGTTGAAAACGCGACCCTTGTCGTCAAGCCCTGAACTATCAACATCAGGGCGGCAGGCGGGAACCGAGACCAGGCCGCCATAGCGCACTACCCGATTAATTTCGCTCATTACCGACCGCAAGTCGTCAGACGACAAATGCATCAGGCAGGCCACGCTGTAAAAGCCGGTAAAAGTCTTGTCGGCGAACGGCAGCTGGCAGGGCAGCGTCAGCTGAAACAAGCGGCCATCAAGCTCAGGGTGCAACTTGCGCGCCTCAGACAACAACCGGTGTGAAGCATCAATGGCCGCCACATCGAATCCGCTGGCTACGGCGCGGGCAGCGTCACGACCAGATCCGCAACCAACTTCCAGCAGGCAGCTTCCTGAATCAAAATACTCGTTCAGCGCCTGATGAAAAGAATCAAGGCTGACGCTCTCATATCTGACACTTAGCTCTGCTGCATTTTTTTCGTAATACTCTACTGTTTGTTGCATTTTCAGCCAGGCCAGGAAGCCTTATGCCGACTCAACACCTACTGAAATATCGCTCTGGCGCCGGCGGTATTCAGATTCCCCGCCAAAAACCAGATCATAGACGTCGATGGCGATCTGCAGCTCTTCGTTGGTCGGCACCACGATGACGGTGACCGGCGAATGCGCTTCAGATACGACTCCCTCATTAGACCCTTTCTCCTTGTTTAATTTATAATTCATGCAGATCCCGAGGTTCTCAAGGCGGTGGCAGATACGCTCGCGCATGCGCCAGCCATGCTGACCGATGCCGCCGGTGAATACCAGCAGGTCGAGCTTGACCAGGTTGGCAGCATAAGCGCCAATATATTTGCGCACCCGATAAGCGTAACACTCGATCGCTTCCTTGGCACGCCGATTCCCGGCATCGGCTGCTTTTTCAAGATCACGCATATCGTTTGAAAGACCACTCAAACCAAGAAGACCGCTCTCTTTGTTGAGGATCTTCATCAAATCCTTGGCAGAATAACCGCGGTCCATAAGGTAACCAAAAATCGCCGGGTCAATGTCGCCGGAGCGCGTGCCCATCATGATGCCTTCGAGCGGCGTAAAGCCCATCGAGGTATCTATCGACTTGCCGTGCGCGATCGCGGTGACCGAGGCGCCGTTGCCGAGGTGACACGAAATCAGGTTGGTGTTGATCGGGTGACGGCGACAGAGATGCAGGGCGCGCGACGAAACATAGCGGTGGCTGGTGCCATGAAAGCCATAACGGCGAATCTTAAGTTCTTCGTAAAACTTGCGCGGCAGCCCGTAAAGATAGGCATGCGGCGGCATTGTCTGATGAAACGCCGTGTCGAAAACAGCAACTTGAGAGACTTTCGGCATGAGCTCGCGCGCGACCAGAATGCCGGTGAGGTTAGGCGGATTGTGCAGCGGTGCGAGTTCGATGAACTCTTCGATGGCGTCGACCACGCCCTGATCGATAACAACTGAAGACGAATATTTGTCGCCACCATGTACGACACGGTGACCAATGCCGCTGATCTCAACGATACTTTTGACAATACCTTCATCGGGGTCGGTAATCGCGCGCATCACCAGTTCCAGCGCTTCTTTGTGGTCGCGAATAGCCTGTTCGATCACCAGCTTATTATCGCCACAGCGCTGTTCCAGCACGCCTTTTTCTTCGCCGATGCGCTCAACAATGCCGCGGCCAAGGCTCACGCGATGCGGCATTCTGACCAGATCGTATTTAAGTGACGAACTGCCGCAGTTAAGCACCAGGATTATCTTTGCTTCAACCTCAGTGACCATTACCGGCCTCCATTTCATTCCTGTCTCAAGTCAGCTGATACTATTGTTTTTGCTGCAACGTGTCAAGAAAAATCTCTGCTATCAAAGCGCCACTCAAGACCACAGTCACCTTATTGGGAGCTCAATTGCTGCGCCGTAGCATTTTACAGAATAGTTTTAGCTCCCGCTATCTGCTATTATATTTACCACTAAAACATCGGGAAAGCAAAAAACTATGCAGACACAAATTCATCAGTTCAGCAACGCTGACCGGCAGTGGCTCTCGCAGAGCCTTGAGCGCGGCCGAGCGATATGCACCTTTTATCTTAAGGAAAAAGCGATCGATGCCGCGGCGCTTGATCAGGTCTTTGCGCTGTGGGCCAGTTCGCCAGAAAGCGCTCGAAAGTTCAGCGCTGACGAGATAGCCAGCGGTCTTGGCAGCCTATTTGGCGAACTGCTGCACAAGCAGTTCAGATTCAGCTGGTGCCGCATTGAAGACCGCCATGGCAACGAAACCGCTCTACTCGACGAAACCACCGGCAGCATCGTCATGCCGGTCAACGCCGTGCACAAGCGCATCGAGCCCGAACTGCAGAACCAGGCGTTTTTCGTGGCAATGTGGCAGATGATCGCCGCCCACCTCGAAAAAAACACGAACAGGTCTGAGGAGTAAGATTCTCGCACGAAGCCGCGGAGGCACAGAGAAGAATTTTAGTTTATCAGCCGAAGAGCCTCGCACGAAGCCGCAGAGACACAGAGAAGAATTTTAGTTAAGCAACCGAAGAGGCTCGCACGAAGGCACAAAGACGCAGAGAAAATTTTCAGGTTAGCAGCCGAAGAGTCTCACGCAGAGTCGCAGAGATTCAGAGAGGATTTTAAGTTAGCAGCCGAAGAGTCTCGCGCGGAGGCGCGGAGACCCTGAGACCCTGAGAAGAATTAGCCGTCCTGCGCGCAGAACGTATGTCACGGACGCTGCAACTCAAAATTTAATCTGCGTTAATCGGCGACAGTCTCGGATTCGTTCTTCGTGCCTTTGTGGCTTCGTGCGCGATTTTTATTGTCATTGCATGCGGCCGGAAAAACTTTTATCATTGAGACTCAGAAGTTATTGCAGCAATGACGAGACAATGGGATTGCTTCCTGCTTCGGCTGCACCTCGCAGTCGCAATGACTAACGATTGATAAGGGGCTGACGATTTGCTGGTTTTATATTCGGCGACGGTGTTTTTGTCGGCGTTTCTTATTTTTCTGGTGCAGCCGATGATCGGCAAGATGATTCTGCCGCTGGTTGGCGGCGCGCCGGCGGCCTGGAACAGCTGCCTGTTTTTCTTTCAAGCGCTGATGCTGGCGGGCTATGGTTACGCGCATTTTTCGCTGCGACGGCTCGGGCTGTACCGGCAGGCATTAACTCATCTGCTGCTTATGGTTGGCGCATTGATTCTGCTGCCGATTTCTTTTGACCGCGCGGCCACAGTTCCGGAAGATCCTTCGCTGTGGCTGATCGTCAGGCTTTTCAAAAGTGCAGGATTACCATTTTTTGTGCTGACAGCCCTTTCACCACTTCTTCAGTTCTGGTTCAGCCGCACCGGGCATCAAAAAGCTGACAACCCCTATTTTCTTTTCGCCGCCAGCAATCTCGGCAGTTTTGCCGCGCTATTGCTTTATCCAACGCTGGTTGAACCATCTTTCGATCTGGCTGTCCAGGCAAAAATATGGTCGGGCGGATTTGCCCTGCTCATAGTAATGCTGGTTGCCTGCCGACTCACCGTCAAATCGGAAACTGCTGATACAGCCGAAATAGAATCTACAGACCAGGCGCCGAGCTACGAAACCATGCTCAAATGGCTGGTGGCAGCGCTGTTCCCATCGGCACTGCTGTTGGCAGCGACCCAGTTCATAACCGCTGACATTTCTCCGGTTCCTCTTCTGTGGATAATTCCGCTGGCAATCTATCTGCTGACCTATGTAATGGCTTTCAGCACCTGGAACCTTGCCCCGGCGCACATCAAAAAACTATTTTTTGCGGCTGTCATGGTATTCCCTGTCGCTTACTACAAGCTCAATACCAACCTATGGGTGGCTGCACCACTTCATCTTGCAATTCTCTTCACCATTTCGCTCTATTGCCACACATACCTTGCCAGAAACAGGCCGTCAGTAAGACACCTGACCTTGTTTTACGCGAATATTTCTCTTGGAGGAGCAGTCGGAAGCCTACTGATCAGCTTCATAGCGCCGTTACTGTTTACCAGTTCCGCCGAATATCCAATCCTGATAATTCTCTCATGCTATCTTACCAGGCACTTCACGCTGGCAGAAGCTGCCGACAAAACGGAAGAAAGACCTGATGAAAGCCTGGTGCTTACGGTCATAATGGGAACTTATGCTGCCGCAATGTTTGCCGCCATCGAGTCGATTGGCTTTGCTAAATTTCTTCAGCACAACGCTCATAACATTGGAATAAACCCGGAAATCGGCTTTCTGAGAACTACTGTGCTATTTCTTATCGAAAAGCAGAATTCCTGTAAAACACTTGCTATGATTCTGGTCACAATTTTACCTCTGCTCACTCTGCGAAAACTCCCTAGAATAAATCTTGCGATGTTCACCATGGTTTGTCTTGTTCTCACAACTATCTGGCAGACAGGAAATGCTCCAATAAAACTGTGCAGCATGAGAAATTTTTTCGGAATAAAGGATGTCAGACTTAGTATTGAAGACCAGATGGTATCTCTGATATACGGTTCTACAGTGCACGGCAGGCAGAGTCTGAATCTGGAGTCGATGTTCGACCCGCTCGATTATTATCACAGAAATGGTCCGGTTGGCAGTGCCTTTCGACAGCTGTTTTCACACAAGCCTGATTTAAAGGCAGGAATTCTAGGTCTCGGCATTGGTTCACTCCTTGCCTATTCAAAGCCGGGAAATGAGTTCACTTTTTATGAAATCGACCCACAGGTCATAAAAATAGCGAACAATACCGATTACTTTTCGTATCTGGCGACCTTTAAAGGGCGTAGCCGTATTGTATGCGGTGATGGCCGCCGCATGATCGAAAAGTCGCAGGAAGCTTATTATGACATGATATTTCTCGACGCATTTTCTTCTGATTCAATCCCGGTACATCTGATGACTCTTGAGGCCATGAGGATGTATTTTTCCAGATTGAAACCAGATGGGGTTATTGTAATCAACATTGCCAACCGCTACCTGGATTTAAAACCCATGCTTGCAGCGCTGGCGAACCAGTTAAGTCTATATGGGCTTTACAGTCTAGACAGAGTATTCGACCAGAATGATCCTGGGAATTTCGGGCGCAGCGTGACTGAATATGTCGTTTTAACAGAGTCGCTACAGGTAGCGACAGAGCTCAAAAAGTGCGAATATATTGACTGGCAAAACTTAAGAAACAATATCGCTGCCGGAAAAGTATGGACCGACAGTTATTCAAGCCTGTATTCTCTTTTGCAACCATTCCGGCGTTGAGTGTAAAAAAAATCTGCAGCTGTAAAAAAATTCACCTATTGATCCTGATAGCGTGTAGAATTAAAAGAGAAGAATAGCGGCTTCTTGTGCTCAAAACCGGTTGAGTCATGCCTGCTGAAAACCTGCTTAACGATGGCATGACTGTTGCTTTGTAGATGAAAGAGGTCAGATATGTACAGACTATTTCTGTATTTGAAGCGTCGCGGTTTTACCTTGGCTGAAATTCTTGTGGCCACAGTAATTGCAGGCTACTGTATCATGCCGATCGTTGGTACAATGCAGGGCGGGATCAGACATACCGAGAATTTCAACCACCGCGAAAAATTGCGTATGCTCGCACGATCGCGATTGAATCAGGAACTTTCTGCCGGGGCGTTCTCCCATACCGCTATTAACCCCTCCACATCCTATCATTATGTATTCAAGGATTCATTGGATCCGATCAATTACAAATCAGTAGACAGTTATCTGGCAACAGACTCTGGCACTATGGCCAGTTTTACAGAAGAAACCGGTATTTTCGATCTCAATGACATCATGTTCACATACAAAGTCAGCACAGAGGTCAAGGAAAACGTAACCATAGCGACGACTACGAACAATCTGATTATTGATTCGTCATACCTGATGTCGCCCAAGGGACTTAAAGCTCTAGTAGTTAAAGCCGAGCTGCTCGAAAGCAGTTCCGTCATCGCAACCGATTCGATCAGTTACATGTCACTGCTCAATATTCCGACATTCGGAGACAATTATATATGGGTGGCAAACTCCAACATGCTGAAAGTTCTCGCAGTCGACCCCACTACCAGAAGCATAGCCGAAACTTTCAGCATACCTCTGGCAGACCTATCGAAAGGGATCGAAAAAGCGGAACAGAACCCTAATCGACCGTGGAACATAGATATCCACCCGACCCGCCGGGTTGTCGGTGCACAGTGTGAAAGCACCATACGCATGATCAACGTAGACCAGTCACATCCGAATTATCGAGACACCACAGTGGTCACCACTCATCCGGTAGCAGGCGGCAAATATGCCGACATCAAGGAAGCAGATGCTACCAAGGCCGAAGAAGATCGTGGCTTTGTGTTCAGACCTGACGGCAAGTTCTTTTTTGTAACAAGTCACAGCAACAAGTTTCTCTATGTGTATGGAATAGATGTTGGCACAGCGACCCATATCTGGCCACCAACAGTCAGTCTGGTGAGGAGCTTTGACGTAAAGAACGAAGGTAATTCTGATACAGACAGCGCCGTGTTCACTGACCTTATAGCTGGTAATGATGGCTATCTTTATCTCGCGATAAAAGACAAGAAAAACGTAATCAGGTTTCCCATGTATCCCGACCAGGATTCGTTCACCACCTGGCGTTTTGAACAGATGCTCGCACCCATGGGAGGAGACGCAGTAAGCACCGTTGCAACCTCGTTCGACGGCAAGTGGGTCTACATTGTCGGCGATAACAAAAAGGTCGCCCAATATTCGTCATCGCCACTGCGAAAGATTGGCGTTGCAGAATTCGTGTCCGCTGACAAGTTCAGAGACATGATTGTCTCGCCAGATTCAAGATACTTGATGATGACCGACAAAGTCGATGACGTCACCGGCGGTCTACGACTGGCGACGATCAGCAGCATTATTTTTGCCAACAACCCGACTGGAGCTGGTGCCATACCGACTTACCGGGCACACCCAGGCTACAAAATGAAAGCCGACCTTGCAGTTATCGCCCCGACAGGCAATACCGCTATGTTTACCCATAAAGATAAGCCCGAAATGTATTTTGCCAACATTGGCGAACTGGCGGCACAAAGCGTTCTAGCCGTTCCGGGCGATAACATTCTCGACTACGACAGCACAAAAAAACCGGCGGCCGACATGGTTTCGCGCCCGTCAGAATACCTGGCAATCGGCAGCAGCGACAACAGCAGCAAACATACTGTCGAATTTCTCGACCTCGGCACTCTCAAACTCGACGTCAACAAAGCAACCGACTTGCGCGCCAAACCGGCTGCTCTTGCCATTTCCCCGCAGGGCAACCGCCTTAAAGTCGGTTTTGGATCTAACGCCACCGGCCTCGACACCTTTAACCTGGTTACCGACACCACAATCAGCACGAATCAGGGTACTGCCGCCGGCCGCGCGCTCGCATATTCTAATGATGACGACACACTGTCTGAATATGCAGCCAGTTTCAACATAGACGACTTTTTCGCTTCTCTCGAAGTCACCGGCAGCAATGCATTTTGGGCACCCCACGCGCCGCGCCCCTCCGGTATCGGCATTGATATCGATCTGGACACGGCCTGGCAGCGAAAAGACCTGATCGGCATGCCGAATGGCGGCTTTCTCGTGCTTTACGCAAGAGCCGACGGCAACGCCATGCTCGAATGGATCGGCAAAATTAAATGGGGCACCGACAAAGGCAAATACGCGCCGTTCGCGCGCTGGTTGACCAGCGATTTCAACAACTTCCCGCCGCGCTACGCCCAGAACATCGCAATCAGCCCATGCGAAGGTTTTCTTGCCATCGAGGCCAGGGATCCATTACCCAACAAGGTTCATCTGTATGACTTTGGCGGCAACAACTTCGGCCATGAAACACAGCTGAAAGGCTGGATATCGGATTATCGTGTCGGCAACGACGTCTACTGGAATTTTAACAATGTCATCAGCAGCTGTGTCTTTACCGGCAGCGGCATCAGTATCAAGGCGGCTTTGACCTGCAACGAGTCCTGGACCGGTTTCAGAAATTACCCCGGCAATTTTGATCTCGACACCGGCGTCTCTGTCTCAGCCGGGGTCAATACGGCCAAGCGCGACTCCAACCGCAGAGTTTTCGGTTATTTCGCCCCGACTTTAGATGTCGGCACCCTTGCCATCTACAACCAGGACTACTCCAGATTACTGATCAACCACAACTACTGGTTAGAAAGGCTTGATGCCAGCAGCGCCGGCAGCACAAGCGTTGCCTATTCGCAGAGTTCCTACACCGCCAGCCTCGTTCAGCTCGAGTTCAACACCAATGGCGGCAATATAAGGCAGGGAATTTTCACTCACACAAACGTCGGTGCTTCACCGGCAGGAACAACGAACTCCGGAGCAGCAGAGTCAAGAAACGTTTTTCTGACCGGCTGGACAGCCATCTCCTCCGAAACCACCAGGCCGTTCAACTTCAAGCCGACCTTTCTCAGGTCTTACAACATTACCGGTTGCAGCGCCTACGGTAACGCACTGGCATTTTCACGCGACGTGGCCAACCCGATACTGTTCGTTCTCGACGCCACGGGTGCCAAAGTCTGGGCACTGAAACCAGGCCAGAGTCTTACCAGGATTGTCAACAACGCTGCCTCTACCGTTGCCAGCCAACAGCTGGTAGTAAGCCCTGACAGCCAGAAGCTCATCTTTGCATCCGGGGGTTCTGACAAAACATTGTATGTCACAGACATCGGCAACCCTCTCGACAGCTTTTTCGATGGTACTGACAAAACACCCTCGACTGGCTTCGGCCGGCTGATTGCCAGCGTAACTGCGAAACTCCCGGTATTTTCCCTGGCCGCCAAACCGTTCACCACTTACAAATCGACGCTGGCCAGCGGATCGCTGGTGGCAATAGGCAGCCTGCCAGCCGGCATGGTCGGCAACAACAATGCCGCCCTTGGCGCCGGCGGTATTTACATCATGGGCGGCACCTCAGTCATAAACAATGCTCCTGTAACCAACATCTACTGTTACAATCCGGCAACCAATGTTTCCAACACGGTGTCTAACCTGAACCTGGGGGTTAAATTCAACTCAGTTGCAGCTTATGACAACATGATTTATTCTTTTCAGGGCATCACCACCACCAGTACTACTACCAAGTCAGACTGGGTACAGCGATACAACAGTGTTTCAGGAGAACTCCTGACTTCTTACGACGAAGCCAGCGTAGGTCTCGGCGAACTTCAGGTTTCGTATAACCAGAATCCTCAGCCAACGCCAATTTTAATCTCTGACTCCGGGCACACAAATACCGGCGGCGGTTATAATACCTGGAGAATGTTTGACGGCGTCACCGGCAGCAGTGGCTGGCAAAACTACACAACGGCCGGCGAGCCCTGGAGCAATATCTGGGCTATATACAATTATGGCTCGACTTCGCTGCGAACCGTAGTTAACAAAATTGTTATCAATAATAACTTCACCGAAGAAGAAGGCAACATCCATGGAGTCGAAAACTTTCAGCTGCATGGTTCAAACGAAAATCCCCCAACAACAGAAGCACAATGGATGTTGCTGACCAGCGGCACAGTTCCTCAGGGATCTACCAGCTGGCCCAACAGCTTCGCAAACAACGTTGCATACCAGCATTATCGCATTAAAACCCTTACATGCTACGAGGACAGCATACCATTCTGGCCGGCAGTTCGCGAAATGTGGTTTTATCTGACCGGCATCAGACCGATACCGCACGTTGACATGACAAGCGACACCGCACCATCACCTTATAAGGTATACAGAAGCGGAACCAACAGCGGCGATGAAGGTTATTATGCTTTTGACGTATCTCAAGCCACCTGCTGGCAGGGTACCAGTAGCACGGGCGCCTGGGTCGGCATTTCGGCTTCGACCCAGGGCGGCTCTACCGTCAGGTATGTAAAAATGAGATGCGGAGACACTGCAGGCCGGGTAAATTCCTTCAGCCTTGAAGGCTCAAGTGACCAAAATTTCTCATCGGTAACCCAGTTACCCTTTGCACATGGCGGCACGACAGCCAATGCTCCAAACACTACGATCGAATACCTTTATGCAATCGACAGCAGCTACATTTCAAAACACAACTATTATCGACTCAAGGTTAACTCGACGCATGACGGTAACAACCCCAAAATACACAATCTGAGATTTTACGACACCACTGCCGGCCTGATTACAGCTGACCAGCCCGGCATGAGCAAAGTCGCTCTCGACAGCCCGTCAGATGTTCCTGTTACGCTGCCGATGGGCCTGGGCGCAGCCTGCACGACTCCATACGGCATCATTATCGCTGGCGGGCAGCCTCAAGGCTTTGTCACTGCGACCACCACGGCCCTGGTCTACTGGCCACACGGCACCGGATATTTTGCGAGCAATACCGGCTACCATGTTGGGATATCGCGCACTTTGCGCCCCCTTGCTACTGCAGTATTCGGTCATAACCTGGTCTGGCACAAGGGAACGGTTTACCGCATCGGTGGTTTCACCGGCGGCACGACTAATGCGGCCAATGTCGACATATTCGACTTTGACGCCAATACCTGGACTCCTGTTTCAGACAGCAGCGCCAGCTATTTTGACTTAACCCAGACAACTTCTGCCACCCTGCCGAGACGCGCCTATGCCGGCGTCTGCTCGTTCGGCGACGAAATCTTCATCTTCGGCGGCATGACCGGTGGCGTCAGACAGGCTGGCATACACGCCTGGAACCCCGATACAAAAGTAGTCAGAGATGTAACCGTGCTGCCGGCTGCTCGATCACATCTGAGCGCTGTTGCCTGTGGTTCGTCGATCTATCTGTTCGGCGGTACTACCGACGGAACCAATGGGACCACTCAGATCTTCAAATTCACTCCATAAGGTAGTAATAACATGAACCGCCGCGAAGCACGCCCCGTCTCGAAATCAGGTTATAGCCTGATGGAAGTGCTGGCCGGGCTTGCCATCATTTCGATCGTGTCGAGCATAGTATTGCCGGGTATGGCTAACTTTTTTTCGGGAATGCAGGTAAAAGCCGAAGGTGAAATTTTTGTGCAGAACGTCAGGCTGGCGCGCTACAAGGCAATTGAGCAACAGGCGGTGTATCGACTGATTTTCGATACTGACCCATCAAGCGTAGCGCCGTCGGCATACCGCGTGCAGGTACATAGCGCGTTTGACGACCCGCCTATCGGCACGTATGATGGAACCACCCACCATGACGGCATCTATAACAGCACATACTGGTTCGATGCAATCGAAGCTTACGAAATCACTTTCGACACCGGCACCGAAATAAAAACCAACCTGCCACGAACCCTTTACTTCTGGCCAAACGGGCAGATTTACACTAATCCGGACATCACCAGCGCTCTCGCCGCACCAATTGCCGAGCAGTATATCGGCTTCGGCTATGGCAGTTCCATAATCAAGGTAATCATCACCCCGATGGGGGTTTTCAGTTCTGAATCTTACACGGGCGACATGGTGAATATAGAAAATGACAGCGAGGTTTTGTGGTGAAAATGGATAAAAGAGGGTTTTCGCTGGCTGAGATCATTGTCGCCACAATCGTCATGACCATGCTGATGGTGAGCGTAATCGGTTATATTCAATACAGCGGCGAAATCTGGCAGGATGGCTACAGCAAGATTTCGAGCGCCAACTACATGCGCATGGCTACAGAACGTATCAGACTTGATATGATGAGCGCCAGCTCCATAACGCAGCCAGCCGCTCTGCCTGGTGGAAATGCAACACCTACTGCCATGCTCAGATATGCCATACCGGGAGTTCCGGGAACTTATACAATCTCCATTGTTGATGATTTGCTGAGACGGGATTACGCAAACGGAGCGGCTTCGGCAACTATTCGTCTGGGTCGTAACGTGGCATCGTTTACGGCAACACGCCTGTCATCATGGTCAGTTCAGATACATCTGGAGTTTAAAAACGATGTCCCCGAAGAAGACGGTACATACAGGATAATTTCGAGTGACACAGTTACTTTCATGGCCCCGGGCGCAGGCTAAGGAGTTTTCGATGAACAGAAAAGAGCCGCGTGGCATGGCTGGCACCATAATGGTAATACTGGTATTCGGTTTGCTGATTTCGATCTCGACCGCTTATATCAAGATGGTGCAGACCGAAACGCAGGTCCAGGGCATGATCGACAACTCAGACCGCGCACTCGATGCTGCGTTTTCAGGGGTAAATTTTGTTATTACAGTGGCGCAAAGCCAGAAACAGATGTTTGACCAGAGCCTGGTTGCACAACGCCGATATTTTACCAGGACTTCGCCCGCTGGCACAGACTGGGACGGTATCGGTCTGGCGTTTTCTGCCGGCACTTACACTAACGCCACCAGTAGCGACTGGTTCTTCCTGAATGAGAGCCTCAGCCTTTTCGATTACGGAGATACCGGAAGCAGCACAAAACCCTATCATTTCAGAGCAATCTCTTACCCACACACGATTGGCAGCGTAATTCAGTCGGATAGTTACATAATCAAGTCGCAGGGACGATTTTTGATATATAACGGAACAACCGTTACCGCCACCTACACATCACAAATCGTCGCAGAATGTGCAATCAAGTTTAATCGCAAGGTCATTCAGCTCAAGCGCTGGCGCTACATGCCGCTCCAGGCTGACACAGACTTTTTCAAGGCCGATCGCTATTAAGCCATCCGGTTCTTTTACGTCTGCAGCTGCTGAATTTAACTGCAACCGCCTCTGATAAAGGTTCAAGATGCAATTTTGCCTCATCTTTGCGGTTTTGGCAGTTGCGCTTCTCTCCTGTGGCGCAACTGCATAAGGCCATCCATGGCCAAATGTCTTTGTGCGAGGTATTGTATAATAGAGAAAATGCGGGGCGGAGGTTATTTATGGCGGGAGCGGTCAAGCGAAAGCAGAAGCGGTATTCTTATGCCGATTATTTAAGCTGGGATGACGACAAGCGCTACGAGATAATTGATGGCGAAGTGTTCGATATGACTTCGCCGAGTTTTACACATCAGAAAATCAGCCTTGAGCTGGCAACGCAGCTGGCCATCTTTTTTGATGGGAAGCCTTGCGAGGTTATATGCGCGCCTTTCGACGTAATTTTATCAGATGAAGCAATAAGAAACGAAGAAATAGCTACTGTACGGCGTTAAAGAGTTCTGGCTGGTGCACCCGGTCGACCGGCTGGTCAGGGTTTACAAGCTCGGCAAAGACGGACTTTACGGGCGCGAAGATGTTTATGGCAGCAGCGCCCAGATAGCAAGCGCGCAGTTTGCCGGTTTTAGCGTCGACTGCCGCCGGGTTTTTCCACCCCTGCCGAAGGTGCGGCGGGTGAAATCACCGCCACCAGCTGAATATTCTTAGGTCAGAGCGATTGTTGCGTCAAGAACTTCTCGCTTCAGTTTGCAGCCTCAGATAATTAATCAGGTCAAGTATGGCCTCATAAATAAACGTTTAACAACAACGGTTGATACTGGTTAGATCTATATTTTCCAGATTTGCATTTGGAACTGAATTTTGTCATTCGATCTGGTAAAGTAAGAAGTGCATTGTACTATGGCTGTTATCTTTGGGTGCAAGAGTCTGAGCAAATTTGCGCGATGATGAGGAAACAAGATGACCGATAATGCTTTGGCGGTTTTTGAAAATTTTAAAATTCGGCGTCATTATGATGAGACAACCGAAACGTGGTTTTTTTCTGTTGTAGATATTATACAGGTTTTAATAGATCAACCTGACTACCAGGCGGCGAGAAACTACTGGAAAGTTTTGAAGAACCGCTTGAATAAGGAGGGCAGCCAGTCGGTTACAAAATGTAACCGACTGAAGCTGATGGCTGCAGACGGGAAAAAATACCTTACCGATGTCGCAGATCCTGAAACACTATTGAGACTTATTCAGTCTGTTCCGAGTCCAAAAGCTGAGCCAATCAAGCTTTGGCTAGCTAAAGTCGGTTATGAAAGACTTCAGGACATAGGTGACCCGGCACGCTCACTGGATCGGGCCAGAGATTACTGGCAAAAGCAAGGCAGAAGTGAAAAGTGGATTCAGCAGCGAATGATGGGTCAGGAAAGCCGTAATAAACTGACCGATTATTGGAAAAACCACCAGATTGAGATGATAAGGAATGGAGCGATGTGTCGGTTAAGCAGCATAAAAAAATCAAGGGTCTTAAAAACCAGAATCTGCGTGATCACATGACTGAGGCAGAGCTGATTTTTACCGCTCTGGCAGAGCTTTCAACCCGGCATATCGCTGAAAGTATTGATGCAACCGGGATGAAAGAAAATAAAGAAGCTGGAGTCAAAGGCGGCAGAATCGCTAAAAAAGCCAGACTCGAACTCGAAGAGAAAACTGGCAAAAAGGTTGTCTCTAACGAAAGCTATTTGCCTCTACCTGATCCAAAAAAACGACTCAATTCGCAAAAAAAGTAAACGGAGTCATCATGTCTTTTCTTATCCAGGTATCGCGGAAGATGACATATTTAAGTTTGACATGGGATTGCTATTAGTGAAAATTTTCCGGGCAATTTGGAGGACATAATGGCTGGAGCTGTTAAAAAGAAAAAGCAGGGTTATTCTTATGCCGATTATCTGAGCTGGGATGACGACAGGCGCTACGAGATAATCGATGGCGAAGTGTTCGATATGACTTCGCCGAGTTTTACACATCAAATTATATCGATGGAACTGGGCAGACAGTTTGCCAATTTTTTCGAAGACAAATCATGCAAAGTAGTATGCGCGCCTTTCGACGTAATTTTATCAGATGAAGCAATAAGAAACGACGAAATTTCTACTGTGGTGCAGCCTGATATCATGGTGGTCTGCGACCCCAAAAAGATTGAGGAGCGTGGCATCGTCGGCACGGCGTTAAAGAGTTCTGGCTGGTGCACCCGGTCGACCGGCTGGTCAGGGTTTACAAGCTCGGCAAAGACGGACTTTACGGGCGCGAAGATGTTTATGACAGCAGCGCCCAGATAGATTGCGGGCAGTTTGCGGGTTTAAGCGTCGACTGTCGCCTGGTTTTTCCACCCCTGCCAAAAGTTAAGCGGGTAAAATCACTGCCACCGCCGAAGTATGGGTAATGCTTTCTGAAAGGGGCTGAAAAGCGGTCAGCACAATGAAAACATTGCATTATTCCTGATAATTGATTACTATTGTAGTAGGAATATCCCACTAAGGAGGTGTGTAAATGAAGGGAACCATGACTGCCAAGGTTGACAACAAGGGCAGACTTTCACTGCCGCAAGATCTCAGGGCGATGTTGCATATTGAAGCCGGCGACATTTTCTTCATTGAGGCTGACAACAATGATGTTTTAAGACTGGCAAAAGCTGAAAATCCTTTTGATATACTTGCCAGACACGCTATACAAGAAAGCAAGGCCGGTAATACGGTTACCCTTGAAGAATTCGAACAGAAGATGAAAAGAAGCAAAAGAAGCAAGAAATGAACTCTGAAGTCGTTGTTGAATTAACCAAATTGGCAGAGAGAGATTTGAAAGCCTTATGGAAGATTTCCAGCGAAGTAATTGAGCATTTGAAGATATTAAGAAACAACCCCGAAAAAGGGCATCCTTTGTCCGGTAGCTTGCAAGGCGCTCGATCGCTTGAGTTTTCATTAAAGGGCAGTGGCCAGTATCGAGCTGTTTATGTCTATATAATCAAAGATTCCAATGTGACTGTTTTTATGGTCGGGCCGCATGAGAACTTTTACAAGCAGGCACAGAAGCGGGCAGGTCTTGTTAAAGATCTAATAACGCAGGCGCGAGAAGAACAGGCAAAGAAACCACAAAAGAAAAAGCGACAGTAAGCCGACAAGCGAACGCGCAGTTTGCGGGTTTAAGCGTCTACTGCCGCCGGGTTTTTCCAGCCCTGCCGAAGGTGCGGCGGGTAAAATCGCCAGCAGCGGCGAAGTATGGGTGATGATATCAGCTCGTTGCCAGCTGGGTTCTGATGGCCTTTTCGATTTTGATCAGATCGTCTGATGAAAGGCTGCCGGGGACGGTGACACAGGATTATAGTCAGGTCCAGGGGTTTATTGTCTTCAGACCCTGAATGCCGGCAAAATCCTTTATGTTTCTGGTGGCGAGAGTAAGGCCACCCGCGATGGCAATAGCTGCGATCTGAGCATCTTCAACGCTTATCGGGCTGCCATTTCGTTTTCTTTCGGCAACTATTGCAGCATACTTCGCAGCAGCAGACTGATCGAAAGGCAGACAGCGTTCATGGAAGTCCTGCAAAAACATCTGGTCAGTAATCTCAATCAGACTGGATTTGCGCTTTCCTGCAGGCAGAAGGGCGATGCCAAGGAAAATTTCGGCGACTGTTATGGAGCTGATCCAGACATCGAGTTCGTCATAAGCATTGAGCCAGGCGACGACACCCGGTTCTGGCGCAGGGCGCATCATTTCAGAAATCACGTTGGTGTCAAGCAGTATCAAGGCTGCCCATCCTCCGGTTCAAAGCCACCGGAGCGGGGAACTGACCTGACGACTGGCGGCAGGTCGATGCCGCCAATTTGCGCAAAACGGCTGGCAATGCGCGAGCCAATTCCTTCACTGCTCTTTTTACGCAACAAAAAGCGGCGTAAGATCTGGCGGGCTTCTTCTTCCATGGAAACATTTCTGGTCGCGGCGCTGAGCCGCAGCAGACTTTTAAGTTCTTCATCGATATTGCGAATAGTTATGCTCGCCATACCTGTCTCCTTTAAATTGCATCAGCCACAACATAATTATATGCAATCATTGATTGCAACGCAATCAGTTTTTACCATTAAGGTGTTGTTGTCGTGATTGCCAGTGCAATTGTTTGAATCAGCAGGCCGATCAAGTGTGGCGCAGGGAGAGAAGCTCATAAAGCGGGTATTCGCGGCTTTTGCCTTTGATTTCGACGCGTTCGATAAAGCTGACGCGGGCACGGCCTTTTAAAATGCGAATCGCGCCGGGTGAGATTATTATGCCGGTGCTGGCGGCTTTTTTGGCCTGGGCCTTGAGGCGGGCGGCGAGGTTAACGGTATCGCCGATGACGGTAAAGTCGAGTTTGCCGAGACGCGAGCCGATACGGCCGGAAACGACCGGGCCGCTGGCAATGCCGGCGCAGATACGCAAGCCTGGCGCACGCATTTTTAGTTCGAGATCCAGCACGGCAGCGCAGGCGGCGGCCGCGTGATCGGGGCGCTCGCTGTTGCCCCTGAACACCAGCATAAGCGTATCTTCGACAAGCTTGTCGACAACACCGCCATGCTGGCCGGCTGAGAGATCAGCCGCGGCAATAAAGTCGCTGAGTATATCGAAAACCTGCTCAGCAGTTGCATCTGCCTGAAGGTGCTGCAGCTTTTCGAGCTGTACAAAAGCAATTGTCGCATCGATACGTTCGCCGCCAACAGCCATGCTTTCTTCAGAGTCTGACTCGACTGCCTTGATTACTTCGCTCGAAACAAAATGCGCGAGGCGGCGCCGCTGTTCGAGGCCATGAATCATGGTATCGAAAGTGGTTTTGAGATCGCCGAATTCGTCGGCCTGCGAGAGTTCGACCTGCTGCTGATAATCGCCGGCCGCCACCGCTTCTGTCACCCTGATGAATTCTCGGATCGGGCGCAGGTAAATGAGCATAAACACCAGAAAAACGAATAACAGCAGCAGCACTGCGTAAGCCAACAGCAGAACGATAAAATTAAGACTGCCATAATGGCCGGTTACGTTATTGCTGCGCATAACCAGCAAAAGCGGGTAATCACTCATCGCAAAAATCTGCACAAGATCCCTGTTGGCGATTCGCCGGCTGTGCTGACCAGAAGTCACGGCCAGATTGAAGCTGGCGAGCAGCTCAGGTTCACTGACTTCTCGCTGGTCAAACAGAGAGTAATAGCGCCGTATACCATCTTCGTCGCGCAACAGATAAAAGTCCGTCTGCACATCAGGTACTGTAACAAAATGGCGCTGAACGTAATCGCGCAGCATGTCTTCATTGCCAACCTTCATGTTAAGCAAAGCGCTTGGCCGATTCTGATCAGGCGCGTGCAGATAAACTGTCGAAAAGCGGCTGCCCTGGTGAAAGCGCAGATTCTGATAAAGACGACCCCAGCGATTAATCACTTCGCTGACAAATTGCGAATCAATAGCAATAGCGTCGCGCTTTTGATCTTCGGTAAACACATCGTTAAAACGACCGTTCTCGTCAAACGCGTTGATAATGGCAAAACCGGTTATGCGACGGTTAGCATCTTCCTGCGGTCCCTCTAAAACACGATGCTTAGCCGAAAGCACCTTTATCCTCTGGCGGTCTGGCAAATCGAGAATCAGATCAGAGGCAATCGAATCTTTGAGCCACTTTTGGAACAGGCTTTCGATATTGCGCAAACGATCGGTTCTGAGCAATTTGTCGACAGTCTGCGATAGATCGAAAATACTCTTCTGCAATGTTGTCTGATAACCGGAAAAGCCTTCACTGAAATCGACATAAGCATCTTTCTGCCTTGCCTCCGCAATGTACCAGCCGTAAATACGATGAAACTGGTGCCAGGTAACAAAACCGGCCAACAGCAACAGAACTGGCAGCAGCAGAACAAAGCCCGTGCCAACAACAACCTTGCTGGTAATACCAGCTCTGAATTCGATACCAAAAAAGAAAAAACGCAGAAGGAAAAAAGCGCCAAAAAGAACGTAAAGTCGACAAATGAAAGTGATGTGTGACAACCATGGCAATAGGGGATGCTGCAGCTGCGGCCATGCTACCGAGACTTTCAGTAATGGCATTTTTTCAGCAACAGAACGCAGATTGACCGGCAACAAAGTGCCACCCTGTGTTATATCGACCAGACTGGTCTGTGAAAAGGTTGATATCAGGTGATAGCCAGCGCTGTCTTCATAAAACCTGGTGACGATTTCGGGATTATTCTTATCGCTGTTCCACAACGAGTTTGCCTGTCCGACAAAGCTGCGTAGAAGTCCGGGCGAAGCACGCCGCGCCGCCGCCAGCGCAGCATTTTTCCAGGGAATTTCAGCGCCGCGAAAAATCAGCAGACAGCCACCTTTGATAAACCTGGCAGCGGCTTCATCGACAATAAAAGGCTGATAATAAAAGTAAACAACACCACCGAGCTGTGAAGAAATCGATTTAGAAACACGTTGTGGAATCAGCGGAATCTCAGTGATCAGAGTAAAGACCCGGCGGAAAAACTGGTCGAGATCTTTGCCGGCCCTTTCGGCATCGGCAAAGCGAAACATTGCGCGGGTAGCTGTTTCGACCTGCTGGCTGTAAAATTTACAGTCCAGCTGCTGATTCAGATTCACCAGATAGCGCCGCATCAGGTTACGCGGCAAAGACTTAATTTGTTGGGCAAGAAAGGGGGTAAAGTGATGGGCAAAATCAGCGGTATCGGCGTCATGGCAGATAATGCCGGCTGGTTGAATTCCGGTTGCCGATGCCAGGCCCGCCAGAACTGCTGCCGGGTCGCGGTAGTCTGGCAGATCAGACAGGCCGGCAAAATACTTATCCATACTGTTTTGAATGAAGCTGGAAACAACGAGATCCTGGCGGAAAACTTCCATTTCACTCGTCATTGCGCCGGCGATAGCGCGCTGCCTGGCGACTCTGGCCAGATCAAACAGGTAGTGCAAACTCAGCAGAACGAGAAAAGCCGGCAACGCAAACACCATAACCCAGACCAGCAACAGTGTCAGGCCATTTATACGGCGTTTGATTCTGATGATCTGTTCAGACATCGTCGCCTCCTGCTGCACTGATTGTATATGCACTGATACCGCATTTTGCGGCAGCGTCTTCGAGTCGGTAAAGCCGCGCAAGTTTTTTTGCGGTAGCCGGACACAACAGAATGCGTGATGCGACATGGCGCGAGGCACTCTCAATCTGTTCGGCATGGCGCGCAACCTCGCCGATTACCGAAAAAATACGACGGCCGGAAGCGGCGCCGGCCATGCCTGAAAAAGCCGTTCCGGTAGCGATGCCAATGCCATTATCGATGGGAAACAGGCCGCGCGCAATCCGGTCGCGGTTAAGCTCAGCCAGCCGCGCGCGCATGCCAACCGCCGCCTGCATTGCCATTTCTTCGCTGCTACAATCCGGCGACGGGTAAAAAACCGCAACAACAGCATCACCAACCAGGCGCTCGATAAAACCGCCACTGCTGGTGATTGCGCTTTCCATCTCAGTGAAATAGTCGTTGAGCAGACCCACAATCTGCTGCGGTTCATGCTTCTCACTGAGCGCGGTAAAACCGCGAATATCACTGGCCAACAGCGTGAGTTGCGTAACTCTTGGAGCTGCGGTAAACGTCTTTTTGCCAAGTTGCTCATAAAGATCTTCGGAAACAAAACGCCGCATCTTTTCGCGCTGCTGCAGCCCGAGAGTCATGCGATTGAATGAGTCAGCGAGCAGCGAAAATTCATCGGTTTTTTCGAGCTTTACAGACACACTGAAGTTCCCGGCGCTGACCAGCCGGGCAGCTTTATGAAAGCCTTTGACCGGGCTTACAAAGAGGGCGGCGAGAATTTCGGCAAAAAGCAACAAACTGACGATTGCAATCAACAACAGCAATACCGGAAAAACCTTGATGGTAAACTGGAGCAGGTGATCAGTAACATGTCGGGAAGTCCCGGCAAAAACTGCCGGCTTGTCTGGAAAATAGCGGTACTGGCTAAATTTAAAACCCTTCGCGGCGGCCTTTTTCTGAAACCCGCTTTGCCGCTTGAGTGAAGCAACGTCAAGCAGATTGCGCAACTCAGCATCAGGATTAATGTATTCAGGCCACCAGCGCAAAACACTGTCATCGGTGCGGCGCTGGGCAAGGGCAAATTCATGCTCACCCAGCGCAGTCGTTTCAGAATAGATCTGCGGCGAAAAATCATTTGGCTGCACCAGAATGTACCCTGTGCTGCTGGTTCCGGTCATGGCAAGAGCGCGCACACGCGATATGCCTTTTGACCGGCGTGAAGGAATGAGATAATAAATCATACGCGAAAAGTTATCCACTTTGCGAATGTCTCTGACTTCGACTCCCTCATTGCTGAGAATACTGTGTTCATAATAGTTGTGACGAAATGATTCAAAAAAACCGTCTGCAAGCTGTGACTGCTGCTGGATTTTTTTTACTTCGGCACTGGCTGATTCGAGTTCGCCAAGGTTACCTAGAAACTTTGCCGACAGAAGGTTGTCGAGTTTGCCGACCTCGGTATTGGGTGAACCACGATCACGAAAGGTTCTGGTAACGCCATCATTACGAAAAAAACTCAGGTTGGTTTCACTCTCGTCACTGACAATTTCGGAAGCCGGCAGGCGCATTATTTCATCGGCCGGCGCATCAACCACTCTCATCATGCGCAATTTTGCCTTGAGAATATGCATTATGAACTGCAGTTTCTGGTCGTCAAAATAATTGTGCAGTCGATACATCAGGCCACCGGCTTCGCTTTCTAGTTCATGCTTGCCGAGGCTTTCGATGCTGTCGAGCAGGCCAAAACAGAAAAAACCCAGAATTGCATAAGGCAGCAGCATTACCAGAGTAATAGCGGCGAGCATTCGCGCGCGCAGTCTGAAAAGCAGTGGAAAGCCAAACAGAACGAAGTAAGTGGCTCCACAAAACACCGAGAGAGCGGCGAATCTTTGCAGAAAACTCAGCTGCTGAAGGCTTTGCCGAAAAGCTGTTTTGATGTCACGTAAAGACGCTGAAACATAGAGATAGCCCGGCAGTCGCAGTGGCTGCGACGCCAACGAATTGTAGCCGGCCAGTTCGGTTGGCACATGTGTTGCCATAAGCAATTCATCAGCATTATGCACGACCCGGTTCAGCGGCAATGAAGTGCTTGCCAGCAACTGACGAACAAACCCAGGCTGCTGCCGTTGCAAAGTATTTGCCAGCATATCAGCTACTCTTATCTGTTTGCTGGCAAAGGCAACAAAATAACCGCCATAAATCTGTTCATGACGACGGCTGACCGCTCTATGATAGGTAAAAATACGCCGGCTGCCATACATGTCAGTGACTATCTCAAAGCAGACGCCCTGATGATGCGGCGGGCTATAAGCCATTTCAGAAAAGTAATCGGCAAACAGACGATGAAAAATCTTCTTGAGACTACCAGCGCCCTGACCGCTGTCAAAACGAGCGTAGGCAGCTGGATACATGCGATAGAAACGATGAAATGTATCGGGATCGTTATTGACAACCGGGGTGAACGATGACAGGTTCGCGGTGTAAATGGTCAGTGCATTTTCAAGCTCATTTCTGGCTTGAGCTGTTAAAGCATGCATATCCGGGCTGAACCAGGACCAGAGCGAGGCAAAGTCAGCATTGAATGAAACCAGCAGCAAAGGCTCGATACCGGCATAGTCTTTGTAGAAATCAAGCAGTTGCTTTCTGGTTGCCGCAGTAATAAGCTTCGGGTCAATACCACGTTCAAAAACCGGGCGCTTCAGAGTCTCAGAAGTGAGACCAATATGCGCTTCGCCGGCCTTAAGAATATTCTGAAGATAGAGGCGAGGAATAAGACTTTCTCTGAATGAGTTAAACTGCTCTTTGAGCTCATGTTCAAGCAATTTTACCTGATACTGGTATTTCTGGCCGGCTATGACAGACAGTTCTGAACACACAAGCGTCAGAGGTAAAAAGACCAGAACAGCAAAAACGACTGCAATCAGCAGTCGCAAAGCTTTTTCGTTTATATTACCCATTCCGTTTTATCCAGGCGTATTTCGCTTTCACGTTATCATCCGCAATTGAGAAATGATAACAGGTGTAACCTCTCCAGCCAATGCAAAACAGTGCAATAAGGCTACACTAATTTTCAGTTTTTGATAAGCTCTGACGCAGGGCGGTCAGCTCATAAAGCGGGTATTCGCGGCTTTTACCCTTGATTTCAACGCGCTCAATGAAGTTGACACGGGCGCGACCGCGCAACAGGCGTATGGTCGAGGGCGCTACGATGATTCCGGTCTGTGTGGTGCGATGCGCTTCGGCCTTGAGACGGGCGGCAAGATTTACCGTGTCGCCGATCACGGTAAAATCAAGCTTGCCAAGGCGTGAGCCAATACGGCCAGAGACCACTGTTCCGCTGGCAATAGCTCCACGCAGCTCAAAACCACAACTCCGCATCGTTGCAACCAGGTCGAGTACCGCCGTGGCAGCAGCAGGCGCATGATCGCAACAACCGCTGTTGCCTCGAAATACCAGCATGAGAGTGTCCTCGATCAGCTTGTCGACAACGCCGCCGTAACGCATGGCAGCACGGTCAGCTTCGTTGATAAAGTCGCCAAGTGTCTTAAAAATTGCCTGTGAGCCCTGGGCATGCTGCTGAAGGTTATGCAGACGCACAAAAGCAACGCTGGCCTCAAGACGTATTCCACCCGGAGCCATACTGTCATCGCCATCAGACTCTACCGCACGCAATGCTTCACTTGAAAGAAAATGACTGAGGCGACGACGTTGTTCGAGGCCTTTGATCATGCTATCAAAGGCGACCTTAAGATCGCCAAACTCGTCGGTCTGTGAAAGTTCGACCTGCTGCTGATAGTCGCCGACCGCAACACTCTCGGTGACTCGTATAAATTCCGCGATAGGCTGTAGATATATCAGTTTGAAAACCAGCAGGATCAGCACCATGAGAAGCAACGCATACAAAAGCAGCAGAATCGTAAAACCCGGTGCAAACAACTGGCTGCTGCCAATTGTGCCACGCGTCAGCATCAGCAATGGCATATCACTCATCGCAAAAATCTGGGCAAGCTGGTTCTTTTCCGGCTCATAAAGATTGTGCCCGGAAATCAGCGCCAGATTAAGATGTTCGAGCAGCTTTGCATCGGTTACTTCGCTGTTGTCTGTAAGGCTGTAAAATCTCGGCACGCCGAGATCTTCGCGAATCAGAAAAAACTGATGAAAAATATCGGATGGTGCAGCGAAGTGCCTGATGGCGAATTCACGCAACAGATTTTCACGCTCAAAAGCTGCAGTGATGATGGCACGAATACTGTATTTGCCGGGGTAATTATAGTATATGGACGAAAATCTACGGCTACTGCCAAAAGAAGCAAACTGATAAACTCCGCCGCAACGATTGACCACGTCGTTAATGAAGCTTGAATTTATCGAAGTGATATCGCCCTCCTGGCCGAATTTATTGGACTCTTTCAGCGCTCCTTCATCATCAAACCCATACATTATCGTTGCAGCAACCAGGCGCATGGTAGATTCGCGCACAGCATCATCAGAATCCTTTGCTGAAGGCGAGCGCAAATTCAGGCTGTCGTTAAACTTGCGGTCAAAACGCAGGCCTGAGACAACAGGATTCTGGTCGAGCCAGCGCGCTAAAACACCTTGAATTTCATCGTCTTTTCCCGAATCAAGAGGCCTCTCAAGCTGTAACGACAAATCATAAGTATTGCGCTGCAAACTGATCAGGAAAGTGGCAAAATCGTCGGTAAAATCTGAAAACAACTGTTGCTGTCCTGATTCCAACCGGTACCAGCCGACAACCTGGTTAAACTGGTTCCAGCTGACAAAACCGGCGAGAAGCAGCAGAAACGGCAGCAGCAGAATAAATGCGGTACCAATAACCACTTTGGTCGTTATACCTGCTTTGAATTCGAAGCCAAACATAAAAAAGCTGGTCAGAAAAAGAGTACCGAACAAAACAAAAAGTTTTCCGGCAAAGCTGATATGAGATCGATATGGAAACAACGGGTGCTGTAATTGCGATTCGGCAATTGAGATCTGCAGAAGCGGCATTCTGCTGGCAAATTCACGCAGCCGGACCGGCATGAAAGAGCCGTTTTGCGTAAGATCGACCATGCTGCTCTGAGAAAGCGTCGACTGAAAGTGATATCCGTCAGAGTCTTCAAAAAACCTGGTGATAACCTTTTGAAGACTGGTATCGCGTTCCCAAAGTGAATCCGAAAGCCTGGCAAAACAGCGAAACAGTCCTGGCGCCGAGCGCTCAACTGCTGCGCGGGCAACTTTTCGCCATGCGATATCCGGGCCGCGGAAAATCAGCAGACACCCCCCGGTAATGTGCAGACCAGATGCAGACGGTGCAACGAAGGGATGGTAATAAAAATACACCG
This sequence comes from Candidatus Riflebacteria bacterium HGW-Riflebacteria-1, assembly GCA_002839445.1. Taxonomy (GTDB): domain Bacteria; phylum Muiribacteriota; class Ozemobacteria; order Ozemobacterales; family Ozemobacteraceae; genus Rifleibacterium. Next base: position 39,123 of record PGYB01000011.1, on the reverse strand, counting down.
GGCCGCCCAGTCGCGATGACAGCGAGCGGGTGATCCGTCGGGGAACCAACGGAAGTTCTGCGATCAGGGCAAACATTCGTCGAAAAAACAGGTCTGAATCTCTTTTCGACTTTGCCGGATCGACAAAGCGAAAAAGTGCCTGGGTAGCGGCTTCGGCTGCAGTGCTGTGAAAGCGGAAAAGCTGCTGCTCATTGACTGATACCAGCCAGCGGCGTGTGAGACTGCGCGAAAGACTGGGGATTTCTCTGGCGAGTTGTTCGCCGAACCAGTGTTCCACATTGATGGTATCGGCTGAATGTGATATTACGCCGGCCACCGGCAGATCTGCAGTCGCGCGCAGTTTTTTTGCCAGCATTGCCGGATCGTTCTCAGACTGGCTGGCGGGGTCAGCAAAGAACTTTTCGAGGCTTCTCTGCAGATAGTTATCAATTTCGAGGTCGTTGCGAAAACTGTCCATCTCGTTGGTCATTTTCGGAGTCATCGCCCGCAAATTCGCCTGGCGCGTCAGTTTAAACAGATAGTCGAGACTCAGTTGCAGCAGAACAACGGGCAAAACAAACACGGCCAACCAGACAGCCAGCAGCGTCATAAAGCCGACACGACGCTCTATTTTTATGGTGCTGCGGGTGGTGATTTCAGCCATTGAGCACCTCGTCGGCCACTATGGTAAAAGCTGCGAATCCAAACTGTCCGGTCACCTCGCTGAGATCTGTTCTATCAGCTAGTCCGGCCGCTGTTTTCGGGCAGATCAGAATGCGTGACGCCACATTTCGACTTGCGCTTTCGAGCTTTTCGGCAAGACCGGTCACTTCGCCAATAACAGAAAAGATCTGGCGGCCGGCCGAGCTGCCGGCAATTCCCGAAACCGCTTCGCCGGTTGCAATACCTATGCCATTGTCGAAGTTAAACAGCCCGGCAGCTGTTCGCTGACGGTTCAGGCCGGCCAGTCGCGCCCGCATACGAACAGCAGCCTGCACCGCACGATGCTCAGGTTTTTCGGTCTGGTCGTTGTAGAAAACGGCGACAACTGCGTCCCCCACGAAACGTTCGATCAGTCCGCCAGATTCTTTGATCGCGCATTCCATCTCGGTAAAATAGTCATTGAGCAGACTGACAATCTGCTGCGGCTCATGCTTTTCGCTGAGCGTGGTAAAGCTGCGAATGTCACTGGCCAGCAAAGTGACTTCACTGGCTCCCGCATTATCACTGCTGCTTTGCCCGATGCGTTCAAACAGGTTTTCGGAAACAAAGCGGCGCATTTTTTCGCGTTGAGCAAGACCGGTAGCCATGCGGTTAAATGCATCAGCAAGCGAAGAAAACTCATCAGTTGCCGCTATTTTTACGGCCACCTGGTAGTTGCCACCAGCTATTTCAGCTGTTGCGGAACGAAAACCGGCTACCGGGTTGATGAACATGGCGGCCAGCAGATCGGCAAACAAAAACAGGCATATCAGCGCCAGCGCCAGCAGAACGAATGGAAACAGCTTGAGCAGCATTTCTACCCTGAGATCCTGCGCTGCTGTAGAAACGCCAGAGAAAACAAGACTCTGACTTTTCAGGTAGCGGCGATTAACAAACCTGAAACCGTTACCATCCTGAGTCAGCCTGGAGCCGCCACTGCGAGTGCTTGCAGCCAGATCAACCTGGCGCTTGAGTTCAGAAGAAGAATTGATATAATCAGGCCACCAGCGCAGAATTGAGTCGTCAACCCGACGCTGACCAATCAAAAAATCATGCTGCTGCTGCGGAAGTCTCTGCGAATAGACTCCGGGATTAAAGCTGCCAGGCCTTATCATCACAAAATTTGGGCTACTTATTGAAATTTTGGCGACAGACCTGACCGGCTGCCCCGGCAATTTCGGATCAGGCAGCAGAAAATAAACCATACGGGAAAGTTCGTCGGCTTTTTTCCATTCACGGGTTTCGACGCCTTCAAGAAACATATTGGTGTGCTCTGAATAATTGATCTGAAGTGAATCCATAAAGCCAGCAGAATATTCGCCCTGTTCAAGATACTTACGATTAGCTGGAACACCGCGGTCGATCACCCCGAGATTATCCATGTATCTGGCGGCAAGATAACAATCAATACGGCGGACAGATATGTTTTCAGTATGTTTTGCTCTGAATGTTCTTGCGAACCCATCTGCACGAAAATATAACAGATCAAAATTGCTGCCCGGTGGAACGATGTTATGTGCGTGCAGTTTCTCGAGTTCTTCTGGCGCTTTGTCGTCATATCTGAGCAGACGGTCTTTTGCTTTCAGCAGTTCCAGATTGAGCTGCAGTTTCTGATCGTGATAATAACTGATCAGACGATACATTGAACTTCCAGCTTCTGCGCGCAGTTCGTGACCAGCCAGGGTTTGCACGCTGTCAAACAGACTGAGACAAAAATAGCCAAGAATGATCCATGGTAAAAAAATGGTCAGGGCAATGATGGCAATCATGCGCAGACGCAGTCGAAAGCCACCAGGAAAGCCAAACAGGGTAAAATAAACCGCTACCGCGAATATCGTTAGACTGACGAAACGGCAGAAAACAGCGAGATTGCTCAGATAATCGTCATGAGTCTTCCTGAGATCGCTTATTGACAATGCAACGGCTATTCTTTCCGGGAACTGGCTTATTGAGCCGCTCAGACGGTCGTAGGAAGCGAGCTCGACGGGAAAGGGCATACTCAGCGACAAGCTGTTGTGACTGACTATCTGATTATTTCTGAACTTGTCAGCCGAGGTAAAAAACCTTTTCATGCCGGGACGGGTGCCTTTTCTGGATAACTCAAGAATTTTTGCGGTGGCGATATTTCTGCTGCCGAATAACACAAAATAACCGCCGTATACCATTTCACCTTCTTTGACGGGCAGATGATAGGTAAAAAACCGCCGGGAACCAAGACGCGTCGTTGCCATCTCATAAACCCGGCCATAGTGGGGCGGTCGATATGCCAGATCGCCCAGATAGTCATAAAAGAACTTTTGCGTTGCGAAGTCCCGCCGATCGCCGAGAAGGGCACCCGCGAAAAGTTTGTTAAAGTTCGCGAAAGCATCAGGATTGCTCGAAATGACCGGAGTAAAGGTGGCTGTGTCTGCTACAAAGATCGGGAGCAACGAGGTAAAACGCCGGCGGTCGGAATCAGTGAGTGTTCTCAGAGCGGAATAGTCTTCATTAAACCAGCTCCAGACATTGGCATAGTCTGTGTTGAAAGAGACCATAACCAGGGGCTTTATTCCAGTCTGGCGCTGATAAAACTCGAGCAGCTGAGCTATGGTTGCAGAAGTAAAAACACCGGCATCCTGATTGCGCGCAAACACCGGGCGCTGCATGGTTTCAGGGTTCAGACCGACACACGCTTCGCCGGCCTTGATGAGATTCTCGACAAACTGCCGTGGAATAAGACTTTCGCGAAATAACGCAAGCTCCTGTTTGACTTCCTGGCGGGCAGCAGCTAGCTTTTGCTGGCAAAGCTGCTTTGCCACATTAGCGAGGTCAGCAACAATAAGGATCAGGGGAGCCAGCACGACAAAAGCAAACACCAGGCTGATCATGCCGCGCAGATGAAGCTCTTTGTTTTTATACATCTTGGCTCTTAGAAGTGATTAAAAAGGCCCTGAAAGCGTGTTACGCTTTCAGGGCCGGTTGAAATGCATGTCTTCTGACTAGTTTTTCATGCTGTGGACGGGAGCTGGTATGCGGCCGCCGCGACGCACGAACACGGCCGGAGAGTGGCGGCCTACTTCCATTACCGGGCCTTTGCCAAGCAGGCCGCCGAAATCAACGACATCGCCGGCTTTCATACCGGGTACCGGGATCAGGCGGCAGGCGGTGGTCTTGTGGTTGATCATGCCGATAGCAGCTTCGTCAGCAATAATGCCGGCAATTACATCGACCGAAGTGTCGCCGGGAATCGCGACCATATCAAGGCCAACCGAGCAGACGCAGGTCATGGCTTCGAGTTTTTGAATGTTGAGAGCACCGTCTTCAATGGCGCGGCACATGCCGGCATCTTCGGTAACCGGTATAAAGGCGCCGCTGAGGCCGCCGGCGTAGGTGGCCGCCATCATGCCGCCCTTTTTAACGGCGTCATTGAGCATGGCAAGAGCCGCTGTAGTGCCGTGGCAGCCGGTGCGTTCGAGTCCCATGAGTTCGAGAATATCAGAGATTGAATCGCCCGCAGCTGGTGTTGGAGCCAGTGACAGATCGATAATTCCGAATGGAATACCCATCATACGTGATGCTTCGCGGCCGATAAGCTCACCAGTCCGGGTAATTTTGAAGCTGACTTTTTTAATAAGTTCAGAAAGTTCGCCAAATGAGAGGTTGCCGGCACGTTCGAGTGCAGCGCGCACGACGCCGGGGCCAGAAATACCGACGTTAATTATGGCTTCGGCTTCACCGGCACCGAGGAAAGAGCCGGCGATGAAGGGGTTGTCTTCGACAGCGTTGCAGAACACAACCAGCTTGGCGCAGGCCAGGCCGTTTTTATCGCGCGAACGTTCGGCGGCTTCCTTGACGACTTCGGCCATGCGATAGACGCCATCCATGTTGATACCGGACTGCGAGCTGCCGATATTAACGCTGGAGCAGACTCGATCAGTGCTACAGAGCGCATCAGGAATCGAATTAATCAGAATCTGGTCGCCACGAGTGAAACCCTTATGAACAAGGGCACCAAAGCCGGCGATGTAATCAATACCCAGTTCTTTAGCGGCGTTATCGAGAGCAATGGCTATAGGTACGGCGGTAGGCTCGGTGAATGCGTTAGCAAGCATTGAAACCGGGGTAACTGAAATGCGTTTGTTAACGATGGGGATACCGTATTTTTTTTCGAGGATGCGGGCGGTTGGCACAAGATCGCGACCGACTCTGACTACCTTTTCGTAGACCTTTTCGGCGCATTTGTTAACATCAGAATCAGCACAACTCAGTATGTTGATACCGCATGAAACCGTGCGGATATCAAAGGTTTCGACACCTACGGCACTGATGGTTTCGATGACTTCTTCGAGCGAAAAAAGCATTTATTGCCTCCATCGTTGCAATACGCGCGGCGGCGGGCAGCGCGGTGACCATCAAGCATCAGAGTCGATGCTGATACCTGAAAACATCTTCGTGTTGGATGAAAACTTTGACGCGAAGCTGGTCGGCCATGGCCTGCATGCGGTTCTGAAATTCTTCAAAACTGCAGTTGGCCGCTGAAAAGTCGGTCATCATCATCAGGGCAAAGAGATCCTGCATGATTTTCTGGCTGACGTCTTCGACATTTACGTTTGAATCGGCAATGGTGCGGGTTATGCCGGCAAGAATGCCGGGGTTATTGGCGCCAAGCACGGTAATTACGACCTGTTCCTTGTTATTGTTCACCGGGAACCTCCCCCTGTGGCTATATCGCGTTGTACTGAGGCATAATAGCAGATAGTTCAAACAAGGTAAAGAAGAATACATTGATCTCTTGCAGGGGTTCAACATGTTGAACACCTACGATGTTGAACGCCTACGATTTTGAGCCATACGATGTTGAACCCCTACGATGTTGCCCCTCTACGATGTTGAGCCCCCTGCAAAAAACACCTGCAAACAACAGCAAAAATCATTAGAATTAGGATAGAGAAAAAAAGATAGAAAGAAAGAGGAGGATACGCCATGAAAGGAACCAGAGATACTAAAAAGAAAAAACGGGTGCAGGGAGTTGTCGACCGCATCACAGCCGGCATCGTTGTTGTTGTTGTTCGTCACCCTGATGATCCTGAGGCAATGCAGGAAATTTATGTGCCACGCGAAAAATTCAAAAATCGCGATCTGCAGGAGGGCGACTACGTCTCGGTCGACATCGAGTAGGGGTTCAACATGTTGAACCCCTGCGCAGAAAAAATCATGGTAATTTAGAAATCAAAGTTTCAATCCTGGTAATTTAAAAATCAAAGTTTTGTGAAATAGAAAAAACCCCCGTTTGACCGGGGGTTCTTTATTGAACTAACAGATTAGAATCGGTTTCCCTTCCTGAAGACCTATCAGTGGGTGCTTGGCCAGTCGCGTCACCGCTTCCGGTCACCCCTTCGTGTCGTTACATGCCTTCTAGAGTTTTAACGCAATTGCACTATGACGCACATTGGTTACGCCAAGCCTCAGACGTTCATCGCCTTCGAGGCCGTCGATACAATCACCAGATTTGGAGTTAACCAGATCTTTCCATCCTCTTCTAGACTTCTGCCGACTTCAAGGTTCTACACACACACTTTCATTGGTTGGATAACACCAACGCCTTCTTAGGTTCTTTCCCTCTTAGCGCCTTCACCACCGGGACGTGACAGACAGGATTCCGGCCCTGTCGCATTCCGCTCCCAGGTTTTCTCAACCTCTCAGCAGAACTTGCGTCCTTGGTAGCTTGTGGGCTTATTCCATCCCACTGGCACTTGCAGGGTCCTGATCTACAGAGTCTTACCCTGAGCCGATCGATAACTGTTTCCAGCTATCATGCTCCTTCGTTGTTACTGTCTCTACACGGTTTTCTTCCAGAAATCACTGGCAGTTCCCACTGCCTGGCCGCCGAACTTACGTTCGCTCGACCCTGGTTCTAACTGGCCCCCTGCTGCAAGCAGCCGGTTTCCATCTTGAGATTCAGTCAAACCTTGAAGCTTTGCTCCCGGTTCAGAGCGTCTCCTACGCTGTCAAGTTTCACCCAGACATCGCGATTACAACTCTCATGACCTTTTGTCCTTCGGGGTATCTGGCTACAACAGCCCTGGATAAATCCTTCCTCTTTCAGGGTTTGATACCCTCTTAGAGTTTTTCTGCTGCCGTAGTTGGTTTCTCCGACGATGCGGAGCCCTCCCCCCATGGAATTTTCGCCTTTCAACTCATACTTCTTCTTCAGTTTCACGTTACCCGAGGTTATTTATTCCCTTCGGGGCCTTAACACCTGTTACCAGACATCAGCACCCTTCTTGAGATAACTGCCTGAAACCTGCCGGAGCTCAGAAGTATCAGCCTTGCGGCCACCGATTCTATTGTCAATGATCTGTTCGTTCAACAATTACAGTTTACCGCAAAGCGCTTACTAAAGTCAAACATTTTTTAAAAATATTTTTTTTCATTGTCAAACACTGATAAACAAAGGCGCACACCAACCGCTCAATAAGGTACGTCGTCAACATAGATGTAAATATTTGGTGACTCATTATAACTTCGAGCGTAAACCCGAGCTGGCAATGGTTGCGAACTCGCAATCAGTGTACGATAAGCAGTCTCACTTATCTCGCGCTGCCAGGCAAAATACCTGTCTTCCTTGCGGATAAAACCGATTGTTTCTACCCAATAGACCCTTTCAGACTCAGCGTCTCTGAATACCAGAGAATAGGTAACCGTAGGCGTCTCTGAGCGGCGGGCACCGTAAACCGCTTCACCAGGCGAGGGCGAGGGCGCGACCGGATCATCAGGATAAGCAATCGGTAACCCTGTGCCGGAGGCGGTAAGCGTACCGATGGTGACCCATAAATCTATCGAATACCTGACCCAGGTAGCGGGTTCTGTTGCTGTTGTATAGGTGTAATAATACGACTGAGGGGGACGTTGCCTTGTTGTCTTTTCAATAACCCTTGCATTCTCGGGAAGTCTGTCTTCCCAGGTTTCGTATTCAACCGGCTTGAACTCCTGAATGCGGCGCTGTGTCTGCCAGCGCCCCTCGACCATTTCGAGCTGTGTACGCCTGTTGGCACGCGGCGACAGAGGCTCAAGCAGAAATTCAACATAATCTTCGAGATAATCCTGCCAATGCGTCGGATACTTCAGGACTTCGGTATCAAAAACGACCATTCCGATAAAAAAGATGACAGGCAGCAGCGGCAGATACCTTTTACCTGGAATCGAGCGCCACCAGGCCACAGGATTGAGCCAGTTCAGCCAGGTGAGAGGGTTAAGGCAGCCGCGACCTTTATTTTGGGCATTAGCAGGGTCTTCTGGGGAAAAGTAGCCACACGGCAGACTGTAAGAGCTCGAACAGGAAGTGCTGTATTCATGCCCACATTTGCTGCAAGCCCAGGTTTCGTTGTACTGGTAAGTATAACGACGAACGCTTTTGCCGCGTTGCGATTTCTCGTCGACTTCCCATGAGTGCGTGTAGCCTTCTGAGGTTTGCGTGCGGCTTCTGATCTTGCAGGTAAAAAGCTTTCCGCACTTTGAGCAGCGATTGGCCCAGGCTACCAGCACGATAAAAACAAAAGCCACCAACCCGGCAAATTCCGGAGAATTAAACAGCTCCATCTGTTCTCCTAAGAAGAAACACAGTAATTTTCACTCAGTATAACACAGCTAATCGCACTTAACGATTCGACAGCGACAATTACAGCAATTCTCGGTCAAAAGAGAAGAAACCGCGGATTACACAACTAGCTGTCACGCGGGCACAGGTTGAGATTACGCAGGTTCTCTTCGAGGTTGCCATGCCTTAGCGATCAACCGCCGTCAATGAATTTTTGTGACTTTTTTGTTGCGACCACGTATGTAAGGATTGTATTTATTATGACACGGGAGCAAATTTGTGATCGAAAGAAAGCCTCTACAGACAATGCTATTCTGCCTGATCTGTGCTGCAACATATTTCTGGGTAGCCGGGCAAAGCACTGAACCGATAACGTTTTCGTTGCTCATGAATTTTGGAGCAGCCTATGCCCCGAAGTTTCTTTCAGGCGATATCTGGCGATTTTTCACCCACAATCTTTTGCATCTGCATCTTTCTCATCTGTTGCTTAACCTGCTTTTCCTTTTCCTGATCGGAAAAGAACTGGAAAAGAAGCTTGAACCGCTGGAATATTCCGGAATCCTTATATTCAGTATGTATACCTGCGGTATTGCAGGATTATGGTTTGAGCCTTTATTAGTAATGGTCGGCTCTTCAGGGATCATGTTCGGAGTTTTCGCCGCATACTTTGTTTTCTCCATGTTTGAGAAAGAAATAACATTTCGCACCAGAATCAGAAAGTTGTTAGAAGTATCAATCTTGATTTATATCAGCGATCCCCAATTCTGGAAAGGATTTGAGAGAAACGAAATTCTGGGAATGGGTAATCCCGTTTCCCACGCCGGGCATCTGGGCGGTTTTATCGGAGGATTGCTGTTCACGGCAATGATCATTATCCGAAGAGCCGGTTGGCTGAAAACAAGTGTTTCCAGGTTGTTCAGCTACAGCATTCTTCTGGCTTCAATTCTGGTTTTTGCTGAATCCATGTATCTTAAAACCCTGCCTGAGTATAACTTACCCAGGTTCGAAAGTCTTTACTCAAAAGGAAAGGATCTGAGCAAGGTCATAGCTGAAGTAGAAATTCTCGAAAAACAGCTTCCAGAGTTCTATGGCGGCTATGCAATCAACGGGCATGCGAATTTCAGACTTGCAAACTACGCTTCAGCTGCCGCAAAGCTGGAAATTGCTCACCGGCTTAATCCAGAAAACCTGTTTATCAGGTATTTCAAACTATTTACTGATTATGAAATGGGAAAAAACGAAGAGATTATTGCTGATGCGCTTAAGTTTTGCAAGGACAGCCCCAATCATGCCACTCTGATTTATCCGCTGCTGGTTCTGATAAACGTTCGAGCCGGAAACCTGAAAGAAGCAAAAGAATTTTACCAGAAAGAATTTGATAAGAGTTCGCTCAACAGTGATCTTGATTCTATGGTCAATGCAACTGACAGCGCAGATCTGGCGGTGGCAAGTATAGCAGCAGAACTTCTCAGATCACAAAAAACGCCCGCAGCCAGAAAATACTGAGCAGAAACCCGGACAATCGTTGTAAAAGGCTGTAGCTCGCCACCAGAAATATCATCCATGACGAAGCTCTAAAAGTTCATATAGCGGATACTTGCGGCTTTTACCCTTGATTTCGGTGCGTTCGAGAAAGCCGACGCGGGCCTTGCCCCTGAGGATTCTGATTGTGGAAGGGGCGATTATGATGCCAGTTACAACGGCTTTGGCGGGCAAAGCTTTCAAGCGTGCTGCCAGATTAACCGTGTCACCGATAACAGTGTAATCCAGCTTGCCAAGTCGCGAACCTATCCGGCCCAAAACAACATTGCCACTGGCTATTCCTGCTCTGATATTCATCCCGTCACCCTGCAAGTCGGCAGCGATCTCCAGAACGGCGCGGCAGGCGCGCAAACAGTGACTATCGCATGACGAATTTTCACGAAATACCAGCATCAGAGTATCTTCAACTACCTTGTCAATTACGCCACCAAAGCAATCAACAATGCGATCACCTGTCGAAATAAAGTGACTGAGCAGCGCGAACTTTCTGTCAGCGCTGCAATTTTCAAAACTTTCGACAGACTGCAGTTGAATGAAGACCACAGTTGCCGCTACCCTTACGCCGCCAGGAGTCATGGCATCATCACCACTTTCGACAGCAGTCCGAACATCCTGCGAAACAAAGTGAGTAAGCTTGCGGCGCTGTTCAAGCCCTTGAATCATACCGGCAAATACCTTCTGCAGATCACCGAATTCATCATTGGCCTGCAGGCGCACCTGCTCGGCATAGTTGCCGGCGCCGACCTCGGCAGTTACTCTGATAAATTCGCGAATCGGGCGCAGATAGATCAACTCAAAAAAAAGATAAATGAAAAGTATCAACAACAGTCCGTAGCCAATCAACATGGCCGGCACCAGATGTACTGAAGATTCGTCGGCAAAAACTTCGCCGGCAACCATTATAACCAGTGGATAGTCGTTGAACCAGCGCGTCTGCATAAGATTCTGATTGCGTTCGCGCCAGACAAAGTTTTCCACGTCTTCAGCAATGCTGATTTTTTCCAGTAACGACTGGTTCTGCAGGGGCTGGCCATCGGCAAGATCGACGAGTTGATAACCAGTTCCATTATTTTCTGCAATAAAAAACTTTGCCGAAATACCAGAAAATCTGGGTGAAGGCCTGAAATGCCGGCCGATAAATTCGCGCATCAAGGTTATATCAGAATACTTGAACGACAATAGAGCGTAAGGGCTGTATTTATCATCATTGTAGACAAAAGCCGTCGAAAAGCGGTTGTTTGTGTTGATGCGCAGCATATTGAACGGCTTTGCCCAGCTGTTGATCAGGTTATTCACCAGAGCGGCATCAACCGAGGTGACACCGGGATTTTTACCGTCCGAAAGCGTTTCAACAAAATTGCCCTGGCGGTCAAAAGAATTGAGGATTGTGTCATAAACCAGCCGCCGCGCGGATTCTTCTTTCTGCGAGCCTGGCCAGTGATAGTTTTGTGACTTAAAATGCAGACTAAGCCCGGCTGACCGGTCGAGATAAATATCTGAAGCACAGGAGCTGGCCAGGCCGGTTTGCAAGATTCTCGGGATTGCTGTTTCGTCGTTTTTACGTGCCTTGTCAACTTCGGCGGCAACAGCAATACTATGCTTCTGCAGCAGGGTAAGGTAGCTGCCAAATCCATCATAAAGCTCGTTAAAATACTGCTGTTGCAGTTCTTCGGCCTGATACCAGCCATAGATCCGGTTAAACTGACTCCAGGTAACAAAGCCGGCGAGCAGCAGCACTATCGGCAGCAACAGCATAGTCCAGGCCCCGAGCAGTACTTTGCCTCTTATGCCAAGTCTGAGGTCTATTCCGTAAAAAAACAGATACAGCAGAAATACTGCACCAAGCATAGCAAAAAGCCGTGCAGACATGTTTATTGACCTGGCCCAACCGGCAAGAGGGTGATGCAGATCACGCGCCGGCACAGAAACTTGCAGCAGCGGCAATGCCTTGAGAACCGGGTTAAGTTGCTGCAATGTAAAAGTGCCGCGCTGTATCAAGTCAACCAGAGTATGATCCGGCGGCGCTGACACGAGATGAAAACCTGTTTCATCAGAGATGAATCGTGTGATTATCTCGCGGGTAAGGTTGCTTTTGCCGGCTAGCGGTATTGCCAGCCGGCTATAACTTCGTTTGACACCAGAGTTTGCTATGCTGGCCGTTTCCTGCCAGATCTGGCGCTGATTCAGATCACACCCCCGCAAAATCAGCAGACATCCCCCGTTCATTCGATTTTTGTCGCCAGCGCTGCTGGTGAAAGTGTGATAGTAAAAAAAGGCGCTGCCCGCAAGCTTTGCCGACACAGTGCGACAAACCTTGTCTGGCTGCAAAGGAATCTCGGCGATCAACCCAAACTGGCGCCTGAAAAAGCTGTCAGCATCTTTGCGGGCCTTGTCATAGTCAGCAAACAGCTTGCCAGTGCCGGTTGCCGTAGTAGAAGAGCGGTAGAAATCATTCTGCTGCTGATAGTTCACAGCTGACAGATATCGCTGCATCATGGTTCGCGGCAAAGTCGGCATCTGTTGCTGCAAGCTCTGGTCCAGTTCAAAATCGACTGCCATGGTATCGGCGGCACAGGTAACGACTCCGGCAACTCTCAGCCCGCTTGTTGAGTTGAGCTTCTGCAGCATTACTTTCGCGTTGTTTTCTGGTTGATTCTGACCGCCGAAAAAAGCTTTAAGCTTGCGCTCGACAAAAGCTTCAGTCTCCAGATCATGTTTGAAGCTGCTCATTTCACCAATCAGCGTTGCAGCAGCCGCCTGCTGATTAGCCTGCAGTGTCAGTTTAAAGAGATAATCAAGACTGAACTGCAGCAGCAGAACCGGCACGGCAAACACCGTGAACCAGGCAAGTGCCAGAGTTGCTGCCGAGAGGCGGCGACTGATATGTATCTTGTTTTCAGCCATGTTCAGCCTCCGGCTTTGCTCCAACCAGTTCATAAGCCTGACAGACAGTGACTTTTTCAGAGTATTGCACCACAAATCTTTCGCCGAGAGCCCTTGCGGTTTCGGCGCAGAGCAATACTCTTGAATCAACATGTTTTGTCTGACTTTCCAGCAGTTCGGCAAGTTTAGTTACCTTGCCAAGCACTGTAAACACCATGCGGCCACTTTCGCTGCCAACCAGCCCGGAAGCGGCTTCGCCGGATGCAATACCGATGCCGTTTTCGATTATAAATAGACCGCGACCTGCTCTCTCGTCATTCAAGAGCGCAAGCTTCTGCCGCATCGCAAGAGCTGCCAGCGCGGCCTGAACTTCGCCAGAAGTTTCGCCCGCACGGTAAAAAACTGCCATGACCGCGTCACCGACAAACCTTTCAATTACGCCGCCATAAGCATTTATCGCAGCTTCCATGGCCGTAAAATAGTCGTTAAGCAGGCTGACAATCTGCTGCGGATCGTGCTTTTCGCTGAGAGTGGTAAAGCCGCGGATATCGGCAGCAAGCATGGTAACGCGCGACATCTGCGCCGAACGTAGTTCGTTCAGCCCAACCTGAGTCCCAAGTCGAACGTAGAGATTATCGGAAACGAAACGGCGCATTTTCTCGCGCTGCGCCAGCCCGCTGGTCATCTGATTAAAAGACGTAACCAGCAACGAAAACTCGTCGGTATTTTCGATTTCAATATGCTGTGAATAATCACCAGCTTCAATCGCGGCAGCACCATGGCTGATTCCTTTTACCGGGTTGATAAAAAGAGCTGCGAGGACATCAGCAAAAAGCATCAGCGAGAGCAGCGAAAATATCAGCACCAGCAAGGGAAACGCTCTACTCACCAGTCCCAGCACCAGATCTGGCGAGCTGGTAGAAATGCCCGCATAAACTGTAGCGGCCTTCTCGTTAAAGCTTTGTCTAACCAGGCGATAGCGACCGTCTGAACCGTTCAGCTGTTCCATAGAAGCACGCTTGCGTGATGCTTCGTCAAGCAGACCTTTTAACTCGGCGACAGGGCTGATCTGAGCTGGCCACCACTGCAGTATCTGGTCGTCATGACCTCTTCGCCCCATGATAAACTCATGCTGCATTCGCGCAGAAGAGTTGCTGAAAATCCTGCGGTCGAATTCATTCGGATTGTAGATCAGGTAGCGGAGATTGCTGATATTGGTGGAAGCCATGGCCCGCACAGAGCCGGCGCCGTTATTACCGCCAGGAACAAGAAACCAGATCATTCTTGAAAATTCATTAATTTTACCGAGATCGTAAGTTTCGTTGGCTTCATACTGCAAAGCCTTATGGTCAAAGTATTCCTGGCGGACAGTATCAATGATGCCATCAGCAAAAGTCGTTACTTTCAATTTTTTACTGATATCCGGGGCAGTCCGGTCAAGCACTCCGAGGTTGTCGAGATGCTTCACCGAAAAAAGCCATTCAACCCTTTGAATAGACTTAACTTCGGGTGTTGCAGCCCTGAATGACCTGCCAACACCGTCATTACGAAAAAAATAGAGAACAGCAGGAGTGCTGGCCGGCACGACATTGTGCGCATGAAGTTCATATATTTCTCTGGCAGGTAAATCGACAATTTCAGCCAGACGCTCTTTGTATTTCAATGCCTGCAGCAGATACTGCTGTCTCTGGTCATCATGATAACTTTGCAACCTGAACATGAGACTGCTGCTCTCTGCGCGCAACTCGAAACGCCCCAGGCTCTCAATACGATTCAGCAGCCGCATAGCAACTGGTCCGAGAACAATGTACGGAGTCAGAACCGCAAGACCGACAGCGAGCAGCATTCTCCTGCGTAAGCGCAGAAATGCCGGAAAACCAAACAATATAAAAAAGCAGATGGCCGCAAAGCTTACAAGCATGATGCTCTGCTGCACCAGGTTCAGAAGACGGTTGAAAGAAGCAGCGGCAAGATACAGGCCTGACACGTCAGAATCAACCCTTAAACCGGCCGGCAATGCTGCGGGCCGGGCAAACAGTGAGTTGTAACCGATCAGCTCAGCTGGAACATCTGTTTCGAGTTGCAGCCAATGCTTTGTGGCGACAACATGCCCGGGCTTATCTGGCGGGTTATTCAGATAGTGGCGGGCAAAACCGGCTGATTCAGTTTTTAGCGCATCAGCCAGCAGTTTCTGAGGTGGAAACTGCCGGGTCGTAAAGGTTACATGGTAACCTCCATAGATTTTGTTTCCTTCGGTCACAGTGCGATAATAAGAAACGAGCCTGTTGCAGCCCATTTTTCGGGTAGCGATTTCATAACAGGTTCCCTGATGCGGCAACGGAAAAACTATATCGGAAAAATGGCGACGCATGAGACGATAATAAGCCTTGGTTAAATCTTGCTCATCACCGGCCGCCTTGCGGCACAGCAGTTTATAATTGGCTTTTGCATTTGCATTGCTGTCGTCGACTCTTTTAAAATCGGCTTGTTTAGAGGTAATAGCGCTGATCAGCCAGTCGACACGGTTGCGATCTGGCTGTGAAATAGCCGCGGCATCGGCAGAATACCAGCTCCAGATATTCCAGACATCCGCGCCATAAGCAACTATGAACAGCGGTTCAACATCGGCAAGCTTTCGATAGTTTGCCAACAGATCTGGCACCGTGCGGGAATTAAAAACCTGTGGGTCAACGCCTTTAACAAATCGCGGTTTTTCAGCAGCAGCTCCGGCAATGCCAGTGTCACGCTCAGCCTGTTTAATAATCTTCTCAATACGTTGCCTGGTGATCAGATCGCTTTGAAATGACTGCGCTTCGAGTTTGAGTTGGTTTTCGGCCAGTTGCAGCTGCTGTGCCAGGCTTTCTTCGTTCGCCTGCCGAAAACTGGCGGTAATAAAAAGCATCGGCAGCAGTATCAGCAGAAAAAATGCCAATCCAACCGCTGTTCGCAGTTTGATATCATCATGCATAAGCGTTAACCGTCACCGGGCTCAACAAGATTACAACTATTTTGCGCCAGTATAACACAACCAGCGCAGATGCGACCTTGAGGTTAGAGTTGTCGTGATTGCGTCAAAGTTGCTTGTCTCAGCAGAGCTGCTCTATCCTGCGCAACCCAGCATTAGCCATCCCTCTTACTCTGCCAGTATTCTTGTAACGTTTAAATCTTCTGCCTGAGTAACAATTTTAAATCAACCAGAGCTGGTTGGTTTGCCTGTTGTATAATGCCGGACAGGTTCTGACAAGGAGGGTAGCAGCATCTATATGAAAAATCAGCGATTACGTGTTTCTGCTTATGCTCTTATTCACGATGCGGGGCGCATTCTGCTCTGTCGTCTTTCCAGAGAGATTCCTGAATGGGAAGGATGCTGGACGCTTCCGGGCGGTGGGCTTGAGTTTGGCGAGAACCCCGATGTCGCAGTCGTGCGTGAGGTCGAAGAAGAAACCGGCCTGATCGTCAGACCCGAAGGCATCGCCGGCATAGATAACCTGTTTATCAAAAGAGACTATGAAGAGTTTCAGGGAATCAGAATCCTCTACAACATAACAGTTGTCGGCGGCGAGCTGCGGCATGAAGCTTCAGGAACCACCGACCGCTGCGAATGGCACCAGCTTGACCGGCTGTCTGAGCTGAAAATAGTTGAACTGGTTGAAGCCGGAGTTAACCTGCTGAAAAAGCCCTGCAGTAACCAGGCGTAAAATGACCATAAGAACTGATATGGCAACAAAAAATTTCAAGAAGATTACCACTGGCGGGATGCCCCTGGAGCAGCTATTGCAAAGGCTTGCCGAGGCAGGGATTCAACAGAATGAATATGCCAGAGTTCTTTTTGATGACCCGCATTTTACGATCTCAGAGCCGCAGCAGGTAAACCTCGCCGTGGTTTCAGCACAAGAATTGGGCCTGAATAATGGTGGCACCAGTTCTGAAATATTTGCAGCAGCTTCGCGGCAGGGACTTGCTTTATGCCCGCTTGAGCTGGCGGCACATTTCCGACTGCAGCATATGGATCAGCCTGAAGGGCCGTATTTGACGGTAGCTTCGGCAAAAACCAGAGATGACGAAGAATATCCCAATGGTTTCTATCTGCGCCGGCTGAACGGAACTCTCTGGCTACGCGGTTATCGTGCCACTTCAGACTACATCTGGGACCCATCCAGCGCGTTTGCTTTTATCATCAATGAATAGATTCAGCCGGGGATTTTCTGACCGTCATCTGCTTCTTCCGCATAATCTGGATAAAGCCTGTTCATGCATTTTGGGCACATGATTTGCCAACAACTCTTTCGAAACGATCAGCAATTTTCAATGATCTGTAAGATGTGTTATTACTTGAACAGCGAGGTAACTGAACATGACGGCAGATCGCTTGCGCTTTGAAACAATGACTTCATCTCAGGCCATGGCTGCAACGCAATGGAAGGATACATGCCGGCTTGAAGAACGCACCTGTCGGCCGGTTGTGAATGGCGTTAGAGTGCCACCAACTGACCGCAAGTCAAATCTGGTTTTCTTCGAAGATGGAATCAGCGAAGCAGTTGGCCGGGTTCAATGCTTCGATTTCAACTCGCGCAACAGGTCAGCAAAATTTGGCTACTGTGGCAACCCGCTATACCGGTGCCGAGGCGTTAGCAAACGCATGCGGTTAATCTAAAATTACTAGAAAGTTCAAGAATTATAACCTTTGAACACTCCCTTAAAATGCTATTTAGCGAAGGAAATAGCAGGAAAATAGTCACTTGACCTTGGTTTTTGTAGTTTGGCTAGGTTCAAACTCGGCAACTGGCCGAAGGCAAGCCATAATTCGAGGAAAAGGCTTGTAACCATAATTTAATTATTATAAGGTAAACAAATACAAATCAGATAAGCCACACTTAGAAATTTAATTCAAATTTCGTTGGCTAAAATGCACATTTGAGGTCTTCGATGAGGGGCGAACCAACCGATTTTTGGGCAAAACTTGAGCATGACGAAGCAGGCAACACTGCAAGTTGGCACCCGCTGATCGACCATTGTATTGATGTGGGTCTGGTTTTTAAAGCCATCTGCTCTTCAACAAAGATAAGAAACACTCTGGCCAGCCTAGTCGGGCAAAGAGAGCTGACTGAAGTTCAGATTGACCGATTAAGTTTTTTTGCCACCTTGCATGATCTCGGCAAACTCAACAACGGCTTCCAAAACAGAGCAAAAAGTAATCAAACTTTCTTAGCCGGCCATGTTCGAGAAGCATTAGGTTTGATTTACAACTCAGAACTGTTTAATGCCCAATTGCTGTCAGGGTTACGCTATAAAGAAATCGAGCCATGGGGCGCCAATGACTCATCTTGTTTTTATCTTATTGCATCAATAATGCATCATGGTAAAACATATCGCTTAGATGGCTGTGAACAGTATTCGAAAGCCATTCACTGGAAACCAACTTGTGGCATCAACCCTTTTGATGGCCTTAAACGCGTTACTGATGCCTGTTTTTCAATTTTTCCAAACTTACGTTCGGACTTGTTAGAAGACAAGTTGCCTGATTCTAGCTATTTCCAGTACATGTTCAGTGGACTTGTCTGCCTGGCTGACTGGATAGCCTCTGATACAAGGTTTTTCTCGTTCTCTCAAGCCGGCGAGGACCGAGCAACTTCAGTTTTGCCAAGGATTCCTGAAGCACTGAAAGCAATTGGAGTTGAAACATGTAACGCTCAAGATTATCTTGCAAATGCTGGCTATGACCTTCCCGGAATTTTTAACTTTCCGCTGTATGAAATACAAAAGGTTACGGCTCAAATGCCAATTGTAGGTAACGGTTCGATAACAATTCTAGAGTCAGCTACAGGTTCCGGGAAAACCGAAGCATGCTTTGGGAGATTCTTACGCTTAATGGAAGCTGGAGCTGTTGATGGCATGTATTTCGCCCTGCCAACGAGAACAGCTGCAACTCAAATTTTTGAGAGAATCAGAGGCTACGTTGCGAAGTCTTTTCCAGATGATAAAACCCGCCCACCAGTTATTTTGGCGGTTCCAGGCTATTTAAAGGCTGATGACCAGGAAGGGCAGAAACTACCGGGTTTCAAAGTGCTCTGGTCAGATGACGAAGTCGTTGATGACAGGCTTAGACTGCGCGGCTGGGCGGCAGAAAATCCCAAAAGATATCTGGCTGGATCTATTATTGTTGGCACAATCGACCAGATTCTTCTTTCTCAACTTGCCGTAAAACACTCTCTGTTAAGGGCTGCAGCTTTACAAAGATTATTTCTTGTTGTCGATGAAGTCCATGCTTCTGATGAATATATGAACCGAATTCTAAAATTTGTTCTGCAAACCCACATTAAATCAGCTGGGCACTCATTACTTATGTCAGCCACACTAGGCTGCGAGATGGCAGAGACATATCTGGGAATTGCCGGAAAAAAGATTGATACCCTGTCTCTAGAAATAGCTGCTCAAAGGAACTTTCCACTACTTGTCAGCAAAGCTGTCAACTCAGAACTCGTTCAGATCGCTTTGCCACCTGCGGGAGAAAAAAAGGTAGTTGCCTGGCGGACAGAACTACTCGATTTTGAAAATACGGCAAGACTGGCATTAGAAAAAGCCAAACTGGGCGGGCGAGTTCTTATTATCCGAAACACTGTCGGTGATTGTATCAAAACACAGTATGAACTTGAGAAAATTGCAGAAGCAGAAGCTTCGACTGATTGTCTTTTCAGATGCTCTGGACTCCCGGCTCCTCATCATTCAAGATTCGTTCCAGACGATCGAAAAAAACTCGACCTTGCTCTGGAAAAAAGCTTCGGGAAAGGCTCTAAAGCAGAAGGTTGTGTGGTTTGTGCCACTCAAACTGTGCAGCAGAGTTTGGATATTGATGCTGACTTCATGATTACCGACCTGGCGCCAATGGATGTGCTTTTACAAAGAATTGGCCGCTTGCACAGGCACGTTAGAGCAGACCGTAACCCCATGTTCAAAGAACCTGTTTGCATAGTTAACAAGCCCAGAAAAGGCATCGGCAAGATTGCGAGCGAAATATCAACAAACAAAAGCTCTGATTATATAAAAACAGAAATGGGGTTAGGCGTGGTTTATGAAAACCTGGTAACTATTGAAGCTACCAGGCAACAGATCGAAAAGCACAAGTGCGTGACAATTCCTGACATGAACCGGGAACTGATTGAAAACACCATGCATTCTGAAGCATTAAAAATGATATGCGATTCAGCGGAGTGTTTCAACGAACAAATGAAACTGGTTCGCGGGAAAGCTTTTGGGAAATCAACAGGAGCGGCTCTTAACCGATTTGAGTGGGAAAACCCATTAGGGGAATACAACAGCGGCGATGTAAAAGACGAAAAAATCCAAACCCGCCTTGGTGAAGGAGATAGATGTGCGATCTTTTCGGAGGCTACAATTAGTGCCTTCAATACCGAATTCAAACAGATTAGCATCCCGGCTTTTATGGCAAAAGGCGTAAGTTCCGATACCGAGCCTGTAGTTTCAAGAAGATTAGATGGTGAACTATCATTTTCTTTGGGCCTGGACAAGTTTGTTTATGACCGCCTGGGTCTTAGAAAATTACCGCGAGGAGAGTAAACATGCATAATTACGAGCATTGCTTGTTGTCTGACAAGCTGATTCAGGTCAGAAAAACAGATGGCAACGAGCATGAATTAACATTACCAGAAGTATTGGCCTGCTTAACCAGAAACGAAATCGAAGCCTTTATTACTCTGCAAAAGCATCAACAACATTCATGGCATGCTTTTCTGGTTCAGCTTGCAGCCATGACCTTACACAAGCATCAACTTGCATATTGCGATTCTGTCGAAAAATGGAAAGAAATGCTCCTGACCATGACAAATGGTGAGTATGAAGCCTGGTCGCTGATCGTGCCGAACCTGGCAAAACCGGCATTCATGCAGTCTCCTGTTCCTGAAGGGAATCTAACCAGTTTTAAAACTGATAATGGCGACTCGCCAGATCTGATTGATCTGTTGAATACAGCGAAAAATCACGATGTTAAAATGAAAAGGATTATTAATCCTCGGTATTCACATTGGTTATACGCTCTAATTTCTTTGCAGACAATGCAAGGCGTAATGGGGCGTGGCAACTACGGCATAGCACGCATGAACGGAGGCTTTGGCAGCAGACCATGTGCGACATTTCGAAGTAGTCACTTGCCTGGCAAGGTATTTATTGATGATATTGAAAAGTGCCTTAATGGTAGAAATAAGATATTAGAGGCTTATGAACACTATAAATCTGAAGACGGAATTTGTCTTTTATGGCTTAAGGCCTGGAATGGCAAGACACAAATCGAATTGAGCGAACTGAATCCCTTTTTCATCGAGATTTGCAGACGCATTCGATTAGTCAAGCAGGCAAACCGTATAATTGCTTCTTTGCAAAATTCAAAATCAGCAAGGATTTTAGCGAAAGATTTAAATGGCCGGACTGGCGACCCATGGACCCCTGTAAACAAAGAGGAACAAAAGGCGTTGAGTGTCAGCAGCAAAGGTTTTGACTACCAGTTAACTCAAGAGATTATTTTTGGAAATGTCTACAAGGCAGGTGTAACCCAGGAGATTAAGCAAGACGCTAAACAAGCCTTCTTTTGGGGATCTGTACTGGTGCGAGGAAAGGGAGAGACAGAGGGCTACCATGAAAGATCGGTAAAAATACCCGCCAAAGCAAGAAAAATGCTGGCGACCGTTTCTGGAAAAGACAAGGTAGGAGAGCAATCAAAGAAGTGGGTAAACATTGCTTCAGTAATCGAAAAGAATGTTCTTTTACCGGCTTTAAAGAAGCTATTAAATGATGATTTGAGAAAAGCCATGCCATGGCTTGCCAGATTTACCACAAAGGTAGATCAAAAATTTTTCCCAAAACTCTGGTCGGGAATTGAATTGCAGGATGAGGAAGCAAATAGACTCTGGGAAATTGAGCTACTCAACACTGCACATGAAATCCTGCAGACCGCTATTAAAAGATTGCCAACAGCCTCTGTCAGCTTCTATAGAATTAGCTGTGAAGCTGAAGGAATGTTTATAGGCTGCAAAAGAAAACGTTTCCAGCACTTGTTCGTAAAGGAGAAAACAGATGGATCAGCATGAATCATTAAAGGAGTTGTTCGAAGAAATCAACTTCAAGATAACAAGACTGGCATCAAACGGTGAATTGGCTCAATTAAAACGCCAAAAACCTGACGAGCCACCGCCACCAGCATTTTATCGAATTGCCATGCCATCTTTAGAAAACTACAAATTTTACCCGACTGCTGATGAAAAAAAAGCAATGGTTTTTGAAAAAAACCTGATGGTTCTTTTATGTGCCATGGCATCTGATGCTTCTATGTTTAACCCGTCTGTGTCGCTGGGTGTGGCACTGAGTAACGCCGGGTATCCCGAACTACGTTTTTATAGACTGTTAAAAGCGAATGAAGACGCACTACGCAAGCAGGTATGCTATATGTGCAAGTATCTTTCTTCCAAAGGAATTTCTGGAAATATTTCAGAAGCATTTGAGCTTATGAAAAGCCATAGTGACAGCGAAGTAGCTCAAATCGTTCGCAGAAAAATTTCTAGAGATTATTACAGATCACAAGCTCTCAATAACAAATCAGAGGAGAACAAAAATGTCTGACAAATTCGTACAAATACATTTTCTTACTTCATACCCGGCCGCACTTCTCAATCGTGACGATGCCGGTTTTGCCAAACGCATTCCCTTTGGTGGCGGCGAACGCTTAAGGATTTCTTCGCAGTGCCTTAAGAGGCATTGGCGAGTCTTTGATGGTGCAATTGGGTTAAAGGCTCTTAATGTTCCTGGCTCAATTCGTTCGAGAAGAACTTTTGAGGAATGCATAAGAAAGCCTTTGCTGGCAACCGGTTGCGCTGATTCAACTGTCAAACCGGTAGTTGACGCACTGATTGTAGAAATTTTAGGTAAGAGCAAAAAAAGTGCCGCCAAAAAAGGCAAAGAGGAAGTCGCTTCAGTAGAAGCAACTACAAGCCAGCTTACAGTATTAGGCAAACCCGAAGTGGATTACCTGTTTTCCGTTGCGCAAGGGGTTTGCCAAAAGGCTGTTTCAGGTGAAAGTGCCGCGAAAGAAGTCAAGGACCGCATAAAAGAGATCAAAAAAAATCTGAGTGCCATTAAAATGGCTGCTGGCCTGGATGCTGCATTATTTGGTCGAATGGTTACAAGTGACATATTAGCTCGAGGTGATGCTGCAGTTCACGTGGCTCATGCACTAACGGTTCATGAAGAATCCTGCGAAAGCGATTATTTTGCGGCAATTGACGATCTGTTAGACGCAGATAATGAAGAAAAAGCGCTGAAAAGTGGCCATATAAATTCAGTTGAGCTTACCAGCGGTTTATACTACGGCTATGTAGTAGTTGACGTTCCTTTACTTATATCCAACCTTGAGGGCTGCAAAGCAACCGAATGGCGAAGCGCCGACAAAGAACTCGCGGCAAAAGTTGTAAAACAACTTGTTCATCTCGTCGCCAAGGTATCCCCAGGAGCAAAACTAGGATCTACAGCGCCTTACAGTTATGCCAGCATGGTGATGGTCGAATCTGGTAACGAACAGCCAAGAACCTTAGCAAATGCTTTTTTGAAACCTGTAAAGCAGTCTCCTGATCTGCTGGAAAATTCATATGTCGCATTAACAAATTACATGGACCAGATGCAAAATATGTATGGCAATTCCAATGAAAGAGCAGTCTCTGCAATTGGCAACGTAGCGCTCTTTAAACCAGTAATCGACAAAGATAAAGTAGGAATTTCTTTAGATTCTGCAGCAGATTGGATTGCCAGCAAAGTGAGGAGCCATGCATAAAGTCTTGCTAATGCGCCTTGAAGCTCCTTTGATGAGCTTTGGAGCGCCAATCGTTGATAATATTGGAACGATCCAGGCTTTTCCATCATTATCTCAATTGTGTGGAATGTTGGCAAATGCTCTTGGTTACTATCATAGTGAATTCGATTCACTGAATACATTGCAAAGCCAGTTGCTCTACTCTGTTTGCTGCTTGCAAAGCGGCGAAAAAATAACTGATTACCAAACTGTTGATCTTGGTCAGAACTTCATGATTGATAGGGGTTGGACAACGAAACATCAATTGGAAGTCCGGGCAGGTGGAAGTTCCAAAGGCACTCATATCAGAAACAGAGATTATTGGGCAAATGCCTCGTTTCTAGTAGCGATAAAATTTAAAAGCGAAAATGATTCCTTAAAGATTGCCGATATAGCGGAGGCGCTACAAAGGCCAGCCAGACCTCTTTTTATCGGCCGAAAATGCTGCATTCCATCTACAAAGCTATTTGAAGCATTGGTTGAGTCAGACTCCACATTGGCAGCAATTGAAAGCTATGTCTCCAACACTCTTGGCCATCATGGCGAATTCGAAGTCTGGTCATCTGAAATTGGCTTGAATGAAGCAGATTATGAGGAAACCATGGTCACGGATGAGAGAGACTGGGAAAATCAAATTCACGTTGGCCAGCGAAGCATACGCCATGGATTGCTGAAACTGGAGGCAAAACGATGAATAACTTACCATTGTTTATGGTTCAAATGCAGTTTGACGCGCGCAAGATAATGATTCAAGCATCCGAGTCCGGTTTATTGAAAACAGACGTAGATGAAGGTTACTACATTCATCAGCAGATCCTTGAGATGTTTGGAAAAAATGTGTTTTCCACATTCTGCATAACGGGCCAAAAAGCTGGCTGGATAAATGTTCTGGCTTATTCTAACCAAAGTGCAAAAGACCTTCAAGAATTGGCTGAAGAATACTCCACTCCTTTAAGATATTCTTCCTGTAACTGGGAAACGTTTTCGAGTAAACCTATGCCCAAAAATTGGCCAACAGGAAAAAAGTATCACTTTGAAGTCAAAACTTGCCCGGTTGTCAGGGTTGGAAACAGTTCCGGAAAGTTTAAAAAAGGCGCTGAGGTAGATGCTTTTCTGATCGCGCTCAACTTGGAAAGTTCATTGAAGCAAAGTAGAGAGCAGGTCTATAAAAAATGGGGTTTGGAACAATTCACACGATCAGCAGCAGCAAAGGTTGAGTCTATCCGCCTTGAAGGGTTCAAAAGAATAAAGTTTCTGAGAAGAACTCAGGGCGAAAACAGAACTGCAAAGATTCTTGAGCGGCCAGAGGCTTGTTTGAAAGGAGAATTGCTTATTCAGGACGGTGAAAAGTTCACAGGTTTTATAACTAAAGGAATTGGTAGACATAGCTCCTTTGGGTTTGGAATGCTTCTTTTGAAGCCAATTGCGAAATAGTATGCTGAAAGGCAGATTAGGGCTTGAGACTGCACGGATTCCTCAGTCTGACAGGTTTGGATTGCTCTGGCTTTCCAAAGGGCGACTTTGGGCAGAAGATGGAACGTTGCGTTTCACTACTGCTGGCGACGGTGATTTGCCGCAGGCGATTACGCGATTCCCTTTCAAATGCTTTCTGGAATTATGTTGCAACCAGGAACAACAGTGACGCATGACGTCTTGAGGTTGTTAGCGGGTCACGGCACGGCATTGGTAGTAATAGGGTGCGATGCTGTACGCTATTATGCCAGCATGCCCTACGGGCCTCATGATTCAAAGCTTGCAAGAATTCAGGCGATGCTATGGTCTCACCCGGATAAAAGAATCTATATCGCGCGAAAGATGTATGCCTGGCGGATGGGCGAGATTTTTCCAAATTCAGATCTGGATACGCTTCGAGGCATGGAAGGTGCCAGAATGAAAGAAATGTACAAATTTCATGCGCAGAAATATCAAATAGTCTGGAATGGCCGCAAATATGATCGAGAGAGTCCTGACGATTCAGACCTGCCAAATCAGGCGATTAATCATGCTGCAACTGCTGTAAAAGCCGCAGCCTTTGTTGCGACAGCAGTAACCGGAGCGATACCTCAATTGGGTTTTATCCATGAAGATTCTGGAAACGCTTTCTGTCTCGACATCGCTGATTTGTTCAGGGATTTGATCACAGTACCGCTAGCTTTCAGTGCAGTTAAAGAGCTTGAAAAAGGGAACAATCTAACTCCTGACCGTTGTGTGAGATTCATGGCAGGCCAGATGTTTAGAAGAAAGTCTTTAGTGGGCTTGATGATAGAAAAAATTAAGGGATTATTTGATGACTGTCGTTGTGACATCTAATGTAGCTGCTCGTTTTAGAGGTTTTCTCGCTTCATGTATGCTGGAGATTGCGCCCGGAGTTTACACCTCTCCGAAAATGACCAGAGGTATCAGAGACAGAGTATGGGTGGTTATCAATGACTGGTTCAAGAATGAACCAACAGGCAGCATTGTCATGACATGGACAGATTCTACAATAGCGAGTGGTCAGGGTGTTGCGACTTTAGGTCTGCCAGCAAAAGAACTGGTTAACTATGACGGCATTTTCCTTGTAAGGAAAGAATAGAAGAACTGAAGCACTTTTGATCTTTGACAAGCGCATTTCTCTGCGGTAAAATTACCGCCAGAGTTTCCCCCGCACCAGCGGGGATAGACCCCTGAGCGTATTCGAAAGCGGGTGGTAATATGCGTTTCCCCCGCACCAGCGGGGATAGACCCTGCTCTTCAGTCAGCCACTCGTGCGGCAAGCCGTTTCCCCCGCACCAGCGGGGATAGACCCTGCATCGTTCAGTTTGCGCTTGCCTACGCCTCGTTTCCCCCGCACCAGCGGGGATAGACCCTGTTTATTGTTGACTTTGGCGTATCTGGCAACGTTTCCCCCGCACCAGCGGGGATAGACCCCGGAACAATCACGTCTTACACAGCGTCTGGAGGTTTCCCCCGCACCAGCGGGGATAGACCCCAGGTGTTTTTTGTCTGCGGTTTTTCTTTTTAGTTTCCCCCGCACCAGCGGGGATAGACCCTTTCGCGCCGTTAATTAGCCAGATGCTGCCGCGTTTCCCCCGCACCAGCGGGGATAGACCCAATTCGCGCAATCTATCGGTATCATACGCAGGGTTTCCCCCGCACCAGCGGGGATAGACCCCAGGCTCGATCTGATCACCGCGCAAAACTCATGTTTCCCCCGCACCAGCGGGGATAGACCCTTGGAAACGCCCAACACTGAATTAGATAGCCCGTTTCCCCCGCACCAGCGGGGATAGACCCTTTGCCGCCCCACCCCTCTGCAAATTCACCAGGTTTCCCCCGCACCAGCGGGGATAGACCCATGCTGAAGCACTGGGAAACAATGGATAGTATGTTTCCCCCGCACCAGCGGGGATAGACCCTCGACCTCGACGCCGTGATTATGAACTTTAAAGTTTCCCCCGCACCAGCGGGGATAGACCCCGGTGCAATGAGAACAGGCTATACTCAGTTGTGTTTCCCCCGCACCAGCGGGGATAGACCCCGAAATAATGTATTGCGACGTCAAATCCCAGTGTTTCCCCCGCACCAGCGGGGATAGACCCAAAATGGGGGCTTTAGTATGCACAAACAACGAGTTTCCCCCGCACCAGCGGGGATAGACCCGAATATCGCTGGTCATTGAGGCCGGCGATATTGTTTCCCCCGCACCAGCGGGGATAGACCCCCACAAGCTATAGTTGCCGCCGCTTTTATCGGGTTTCCCCCGCACCAGCGGGGATAGACCCTTGCTCTCAGGCTGACACACGCGACAAATATTGTTTCCCCCGCACCAGCGGGGATAGACCCTTTCCGGCTGTTAACGATTTGTTCCCTGGTCGGTTTCCCCCGCACCAGCGGGGATAGACCCCTGATCAGCTGCCATTGGATATTCAATGAGCCGTTTCCCCCGCACCAGCGGGGATAGACCCTTTGCCCTGACGGTCTTGTCTGTTCTTTCGATGTTTCCCCCGCACCAGCGGGGATAGACCCTCAAAAAGTCTGGTAACAGACAGACTTGTGTCGTTTCCCCCGCACCAGCGGGGATAGACCCTCGATAAAAACGTTTTTTGCCGCGTCTTTAAGGTTTCCCCCGCACCAGCGGGGATAGACCCCTGGTGGATTTCGCCGACACAAAGCAGGTAAAGTTTCCCCCGCACCAGCGGGGATAGACCCTTGGTGAAGTTCGAAAAACAGTCTTTAACTCAGTTTCCCCCGCACCAGCGGGGATAGACCCCGAGTCGCGCAAGGTTCCAGAGTCGAGCAAAAGTTTCCCCCGCACCAGCGGGGATAGACCCATGGAGCCGTCGCCCAGCTTTGCCATGTTCTTGTTTCCCCCGCACCAGCGGGGATAGACCCTTGACTGATCCGGTTGAATCGGACATTACGGCGTTTCCCCCGCACCAGCGGGGATAGGCCCTAATCAGCGTGCAGAGCCGGGGCAATAGGCTTGTTTCCCCCGCGCCAGCGGGGATAAACCCTGCTAGGCGAGGCAACTGATAAAGCGCATACCGTTATTGTAATCCTAATTTGCCTGCCAAATCGATTATCTTTTTTGCTGCCAAAACGCATAAGATCGTATATAAAGATCTCCACTTCCCATTGAAGATTTAGCCGGAAATGTTCTGATCGCCGTTTGCTTCATCTGGATAAAGCTCTTTTATGCATTCTGGGCACATGATTTGACAATAACTCTTTACGGAAACATCAGCATTTTGCAGCGTGAATGGCAGAATAGCGGTTAGGTTGAAAAAGAAAAACCGCTGGCGTCATCCCCAAGCGTGCCGGCAAGGTCGCCGAATCGCTCTATGGTTACAGCTCGGGAGCCAACGCAGTTTTTAACAGCCTGCGAATATCTTTCTGAGAATTGCATTTTCGCAAAGCAGGTCAAGATTCAAGATCCATAATCTGTAATAATTCAGTATATGGCACGCAGGAGAAAAATTATGGAACGGGAATGCACAAAAAAAGATATGATTCTGGCAGTGCGCCGGATGCAGGATTATATCTCCGCGCATGTGCAGGAAAAAATCACCGCGAATGACCTGGCGGACGCTGCAGGCTACTCGGCATGGCACGCTCAAAGGATATTTCGGGAGCTGATTGGTCAGCCGCCCTTCGAATATATCCGCAGACTACGTCTTTCGCAGGCCGCACTTGTATTGAGAGATAAGCCATCGAAGATCATCGATGTCGCCCTCGATTTCATGTTCGGTTCCCATGAGGGTTTTACCCGCTCATTTTCGAAAGAGTTCGGGATTAACCCAGGGAATTACCGCAACTGCCCGCAACCGGTGAAACTTTTTCTACCCTATCCTCTTCCTGTGAGCCAAAATAAAGAAGAAGGAAAAAACAGAATGAATGACAATGCATTTAAAACCATCTTTATGCAGGTTATCGAAAGACCTGCCCGGAAAATCCTGCTAAAAAGGGCGAAGACGGCTCAAGATTACTTTGCATACTGTGAAGAAGTCGGTTGTGAGGTATGGGGCGTTCTGACCAGCGTGAAAGAAGCTTTGTATGAGCCAGTAGGACTCTGGCTACCCAAAAGTTTCCGACCGGCAAAAACGTCTGAATATGTTCAAGGCGTTGAACTTCCCCTGGACTGGCAGGGAATCGTGCCGGAAGGCTTTGAACTGGCTGAATTCGGACCCGCGATGATGATGGTATTTCAGGGAGAACCATACGACGATGAAGAATTCCAGGAGGTAATCTGCGCCATGATGAAAAAAATAGATACCTTCGATCCATCTCTTTATGGTTTTATCTGGGCACCTGACGCCGCACCGCGTTTTCAACTTGAGCCTCAGGGCTGGCGCGGTTACATTGAGGCCCGCCCGGTCAGAGCATCTGGAACCTCAAAAATAAAATAAACCAATAGTTCTGTCGAGTCATTACCGTGACAACGGCTCAATCCAGACTACATCTGGGACCCATCCAGCGCATTTGCTTTTCTCACTAGGGGAGAATGACCACCTTGCCATCGTCAAGGTCGTAGACGGCCCCGTCGACAGTCAACTTGCCTTTCTTTACAAATTCTGCCAGTAGCGGCTCCGAAGACTTCAATTGCTGTACCACCATGGCGACATTGGCCCTGACAACGTTGTCAACCAGATCACCGGGTTGGCTCCTGACTTTGTCCACGGCAGGCTGGATGGCTTTGACCAGGCTGCCGATGGACCCGGGAGCCTCGCCACCCTTGACAGCGGCTTGCACGGCCCCACATCGTTCGTGGCCAAGAACCATAATGTGGTTGACGCCCAGATGTTCCACGGAATATTCGAGACTTCCCAGAGCCGCGTCTTCCAGGATGTTGCCGGCCAGCCGGACAACGAAAAGATCGCCCAGACCCTGATCGAATATGACCTCTGGCGGCACGCGCGAGTCGGCACAGCTCAGGATGGCAGCGAAAGGCTTCTGTCCAGCAGCAATCTCGGCACGCCGTTCCGCGGTCTGGTTCGGATGGGCCTGTCTCGCCACAACGTAGCGCTTGTTGCCATCGGCCAGCTTCTGCCGGGCAACCTCACTGCTCACTCCCAAGCTCTGTTCGACCGCCGTGTCGGCGAGGCCGGCGCCAAGAGCGCCTAACATCGTCAAGCCTATCAACACTACACTTGCTCTCTTCATATTGTCTCCTTTGTTTGTTCATAGTTATCGAAGCGCACAGCGCGGCGCCTTTTCTGCGCGCGGCTGGCTGTCTTGTTCTATAATATGCGCTGGTCATCTGCTGTCAATCGTAATACTCGAAAGTATCCCACGGACTATCACGCATATCTTTTAAGCGTGAATCTAAATCTCCGACATGGATTTCCAGTTTATGTCCGTCAGGGTCAGTAAAATAAAAGGATTCGCCCTCAGATTTGTTCTCAGACCATTCCGTAATGCCATAATTCAGCAGTTTTGTTTTAAGCTCCAGAAATTCTGTATTCAAGCAGGTGAACGCAATATGCGAATAATCATTACGTACGGACGTGGTAACTTTTTCATCGCAATTCAAGGCCAGCCAGGTATCACCAGCCTTGAGATAAGCTCCATTTTTCCATTTGGAAACCGGCTTTAAACCTAAGACTTCAATGTAAAATTTGAAAGATTTCTCAAGATCTTTAACTGCAAAAGTAATATGGTTAATGCTTCTTATCATTGCTTGCGCGCTGGTTGCTCTCTCAGTGGCTATCGATGTATTCCTGTAATTGTAAAATTGACTTACAAATAGCGACACCAGAACATCTACAGGCTAACGGAAAAAATTGAACGCGGGGCCTGATCGTTGCTCAGCCAGTGTGGTCCTATTCTGATAAACCCGGCTTCAGAAAACCCTTTTATCAGGCCTGGCCAGTGAACATCAGCGCCAAGTTTTTCGACAGCTTCGCAGTTGAATGGGTAACCTTCAATTGCTTCCCAGCCAAGGCTTCTGCCATATTCGCACAAATTTTTGAGTATGATTTTCTGATAGCCTTTTCCCCTGAATTCAGGGGCAAGAGCAATACAGGTAATGCAGGCGGTAGTTCTGGCTTTCTCGGCCAGAACCGACACCCGACGCCAGGCCCAGTAAACTTCGGCTACAGGGCTGACAGAAACCCATCCGACGAGTTTTCCTGATTCATACGCAAGAACTCCCACATGAAAGCCTGAATCTACGCGTTGGCGCATACATTCACGGTTTTTCTCCGGAGCTTCACGCTCACGCTGATGCCATTCCTCAGTCGAGTTGAATTTCTGATGCCAGAAGGCGCAATAACAGCCGCCATGCTTTCCCCCAACCGTAAGTTTTTCGAAATCCGCGAAATTCTCAGGAGACAGGGCTTTGAGCTCAAATTTTCTGGCCATGAGCAACTCCAATGTTTGTATTTTGTTACTATTTACGCACTGGCAATAACAAATATCACATAAAAAACAGAAATACCATCCGCAAGAAGCTTGTTAATCTGCTTTTGAACAGATTATCTTTCAGCAAGTAACTTGCGGACATTGGCTATTGTATCGCTTCCGGAAACAAACGCCGGCGAAAACAATTACTAAAGAAATCGCAATTCTTGAGTCTCGTCTGGTGTTTCATCGTCGGTATTTTCGTTTGTTACTCAACCGTTATCGCCGCCACGGGGCATTGGTCCGCCGCGTTCTGGCAGGCTGTTTCCGCTTCAGCCGGAACCGTCTCGCCCCTTACCACGGCCTTGTCCTCTTCCATCTTGAACACGTCAGGGCAAATTTGCTCGCATAAACCACACCCGATACAGGTGTCGACATCAACTTTCGCCTTCATGAAATCTCCTTCTGTCTATATCTGTTTTCCGTCGTTTAAAGTGCTCTGTAAAATCTGGTTCTTCAATAACGAAACATAACCTCTTCCAGCTTGATGCTCTTCGGGAACAGAATGTTGTTTTCCAGATGGATATGTTCGTGCAGATCTGCCTCCAGGGCCTGCAACCCGTCATACAAAGCCTTGAACGTCAAGCAGGCATCCGCAGGCAGCCGATAACTGTCCGTAGTCTGGCGAATCCCGGCCAAAGCCCCGCCGGCGCTGTCGTGTTCGGCTTCCATCTGCCGGATGGGGTTGGCGACGCTGCCGCACTGAACGACCGGTTTCTCGCCCTTGCCGTTAACGAAGGCATCAATGCCCTTGATAGCCGGAAACAGGATTTGCTCCTCCTTCATCAGGTGAGTGTCTAGTTCAGCATGCAGGCCATCGTAAAGACTTTGCAGTCGCGTCAGCATCTCGCCATGCTTAACACCATGCGCCACCCGAACCTTGGCCAGCAGACCGTCCAGACGAGGCAACTGTTCCTTGGTAAAGGTGTGATGTTTCTCCAGAATGTGATCGACAAGAACGCTGAGCGGCGCTTCGTTCCAGTTTTCATAAACAGGGTCGACGGTTTTTGCGGCAGATGTCTCGTTCATCAATGCCAAAAACGCCGGCCATTCGATCCCGGCCGCTTTCACTGCTTCGCCCAGTGGATGCTTGCCACCGCAGCAGTAGTCAATCCCCATCGTTTCCAGTCTCTCGCGCCATTCCGGATGCTGAATAACGAGATCGGCCACGGTCTGATCCGGGTGGATAACTGTGGTTTTCGCAATTGCCTCCGGATGGGGCGTCTTCTTGCGTTTGCCCATTTCGCCATTCGCGAAAGGAACACCCTCGCGTACATTCTTCATGTTGTTCCTCCTCCCACCTGCTTTGTTGTCGTCATTCTGATGTACAAGACATGTGGTTCCCATCATGCGTCCGGGCTTGTATGGCCGCTGATATCTTTCCCAGACGCGCCGGTGAGGTCACCGAATCGCTCTAAGGTTAACGTTCTGGAGCCAACACGACTTTGCAGTCCGGGCACTGGATCTGATTGCATGGCTGCCCTGGCTTATGGGAAACCTTTTTTCCGCAGTTCGGGCAAACGCAGTTTTTAACGGCCTGCGATCCTGCGCCTTGCGCCTTTCCCCCTGTTCTTTTCCCATTACCACCACCAACGGGTCCTGTTCCATCTCCTCTTGGCATATAAAACTTCCTTTCGCGTCTGAAATTCGGGCTCACCAACTATCCTGCATCCAAAGGATGCAGTGTGTGAATCCCCTGCTATCACTGGTTAACTGGTGAAAATATCCTATTTATGTGAAAGCCTTATGATGGGAAACTTGATTGTACAGCCTCCCGGGCTTCTTGTGTGAAATCGCATTCGCAACAGACTAGAAAACGCCAACCAGCATGCTTTCTGAAGCATGGTTGATAGATAAAAACACCAAATTGGATCAGGAGAGCAATATGGAACCCAGAAATCTCAGCAATAAAGTTAAATGGATGGGAGCCGTCGACTGGAACCGGCGACTCTTCGATACGCTAATTCCCTTACCAGATGGCACGAGTTATAACGCCTATCTCGTTGAAGGAAGCGAAAAAACAGCTCTTATCGACACGGTTGATCCGGCAATGCAAGACACCCTTATGCAGCAACTAAAAGGAATCGAGCGCCTTGATTATATAATATCACAGCACGCTGAACAGGATCATTCAGGCTCTATTCCAGCTTTGCTGAAGAAATTTCCGCAAAGCGTGCTGATCTGTTCTGAAAAGGCCAAAGGCCTGCTGATCGATCATCTGCTTATCGACCCGGCGCGCATCAAAACGGTAGCTGATGAAGAAACCCTGTCACTCGGCGATTGCACTCTCAAGTTTTATATGACACCCTGGGTTCACTGGCCTGAAACCATGGTAACCTACCTGCCGGAAGATAAAATTCTCTTCTCATGTGACTTTCTTGGCTCACATATAGCTACTACGCGCCTTTTTGCCGGCAGAGATCCCCTGGTTGCCGAAGCTGCCAAACGCTATTTTGCCGAAATCATGATGCCATTCCGCAGCTTTGTCAAAAAGAATATCGAAAAAATAAGAACACTTGACGTCGAAATGATAGCGCCAAGCCATGGCCCGGTCTACGACCAGCCCGCATGGATAATGGACGACCATCAGGACTGGGTTTCAGACCGCTATGACAATCTCGTTGTGCTGCCTTATGTTTCGATGCATGGCAGCACTGAAGCCATGGTCGATTTTCTGCTTTCCGCGCTGGTTAAACGAGGAGTCAATGTTCAGAAATTTGAACTGTCGACAACCGATATCGGAAAACTGGCGATGTCGCTGGTCAGCGCTATGACAATCGTCATCGGCACGCCAACTGTGCATGTCGGCCCGCATCCGACCGTATTTTCCGCCACCCATCTGGCTAACGCCCTCAAGCCCAAGCTCAAATATGCCGCGATCATTGGTTCTTACGGCTGGGGCACCAAAGCGGTCGAACAGATTTCGGATCTGATTCCGAACCTTAAAGTTGAAGTTCTCGGCACCAACATGTGCAAAGGCTATCCCAAAGAGGCTGATTTTGCGGCACTCGACGCGCTGGCTGAAACCATCGCGCAAAAACATCGCGCGCATTTTGCTGAGTTAAAATAGATCAGGTGCGCTGTTGTTGCTTTTAGTTTTCAGCAAGGAACTTGCGGACATTGGCTATTGTGTCGCTTCCGGAAACAAACGCCGGCGAAATTTGCCTGGTTTTACTGTTGTAGACACTGACAATACTCTCACACTTTGAATAAAGTTCATTGGCCGGGTCGGTATACGCCTTGTGATCTATTTTGACTAATCCTTCAGCGCTGGCAAAATTTTCTTTGAGTTTTCTTTCAAGGCTTGCCTGTTCAGCAGGCGGAAAGCTGTTGCAGCAATTGGCAAAACAGTAAAAAACAATGTTCTTCTTTTCCTGCATAGCCTTGGTATATTCAGGATATTTGCTATTGCTGAGAATCAGTCGGCGCTTATCAAAAGGGCATGGACCAAGAACTTTTTCAATGCTTTCAATTACCGGAACAACCATTTCATCATATTTTTCACTGTAACCGAATGCGGAGGTGTAAAGCTTGAAACCGCCATCTTCATTTTTAATGACGCCATAACCGTTGCCAGGAAAATGATCCATGATGACTGAATAATAATCACCCTGAGGATATGTCACAGAATTGGGTATTTCTATGACTTTCACATCAGGTCGATATGATTCCATGACCTTTGAAATGAAGAAGAAATTCCTTTCATTCAGGGGAAGTGAACTGGCTTTTCTTGTCTGTCTGAATATGAGTACATCTTTGCCTTCGTCCATGGCTGCGCCAATTCCCAAAACCTTGCTTGGGGCATCTGGACTGGGAAGTGTTTTTACCGCGATCTCCCCCTGCACCCCGCTTGAATACTCAATTCCGCCGCATCCGCAACCCTGGATTGCGAGTATGAAAACAAGAAAGGCGAAAACAATTAATAAAGAAATCGCAACTCTTGAGTAATGCATAACTGTTGAGTATCTCATTGCAGACCACTCTTCCTTTTTTGGCTTCTCAACAGTATATAGAATGATTCGAGGTCGGCTGTCAAACATCGGCACAAAATATTCATGCTGCTATTTGTTTATCTCGATAGATTATAAAAGCTTCTATCGGGACTTAAATTTCGTTCTGGTCAGGATCGCTGAGCGATTATATACACATGCTTCTCAGGATACTGGTCATACTCAAGGTGTCGACACAAGCAGCCAGCCTGTTCCAACAGGTTTATCAAGGTGGATATCCCGGGGGCAGCGTGATACAGGGGTTGACCAAAACATGGATTGGTTACTTCTTCAGGCCTCTCGACACCACCTGTCGTAAAAATGAGTATTCCGCCACTGGCGAGCCCGTCACAGATTCTGCGTAACACCAATAGTTGCTGATCGAGCGGAACATGCCAGATGCTGTCCCAGGCTGATATGAAGTTATATCGCTTCGGAAACTCCCATGAGCAGATGTCTGCCTGATAAAATTGCAGATTGGGGTGATGCTGCCTGGCGCGCTTCAGCATCTCGGTAGATATATCCAGGCCCTCGACCTCGAATCCACGCTGCAGGAGAAGATCGATAATTCGGCCACTGCTACCGCACCCGACATCAAGCGCCGTGCCGCTGCCCGAAATGAATTTCAGCGCGCGCAAGTGCTGTTCTATGCCGTTGGCATGATTGAACTCCGGGCAATCCCAGTGCTGTGCGATCTGATTGTAGCTTGCGGCGATCTCTTCAGGTTTCATAAGTCAACGCTCCTGTTGTTCTGCGAAGCAGGTCAGCGATCATCGCAACCTTAACTTTTCATTCTATTAAATACCACAGGCTGGGCGCCTGGCAAATCATTTTCAGGGTTTAGAAACAGCCATGGGCAATCAGTCTATATTGGCCTTTGTGCCCGGCAACAAATATATCCCACCCGCGTAGTAAAAGGCTTTTAACTGATACTTGCTGCATAGTCTCCCAACCATCGCCAGCAATGTACAGTTTTGAAAAATCATGTCACTGGTAATCTTAACCTTTTCTGAAACATGAAATGCCAGCTTCCTGCTCATATTGAGCTTTTCCAGAAACGTTTTCAAATCCAGTTTTCGCGTATCGATTTCACAGATCTGCACAGCAACTTCGCTTTTAAAGGAGTTCATACTGGCAACAAAAATATTCTCGCCAAAATTCTGCCGGGAGAGCTTTTCAAGCAATACCAGCCTGTCTTCGATCGAGTAGTCTAAGAAATTATTGCTCTCCACCCACTCTTCCAGGACTTGCCGGTCACTATCTGCGCTAAAAGCGGCAGTTGGCAGCAGGCTAATGAAAACCAGTAAAATGATCAGGCTTGTCGCGAAACGTTGACTTTGTGCCATGTTGAAATGCCTCCAGATAATAGAATCTAATTCTTTTTTATCAGGTACAGGCAACAGACTCTTGTCAATCCTGTAACAGGTTGGTAACTATTTCAATTCAGGCAATGGTTCATAGCACTTTTTGACTTATCATCTTTCAGCAAGAAACTTGCGGACATTGGCCATTGCTGGGAATCAGTCGGCGCTATACCAGACAGCACTTCTTTTTTAGTTTGCGCGGTGCTTCCCGCTGTATCATAAAAATGTTTTGCAGCGCAAAAAATTGTTGTCGCAAAGCGGTCGCTTTTTTTCACTAACCTGTAGAAGCAAAATTAAATGAAAGAAATCATGATGGAACTATCAGACAAAGACCTTATCGAAAGATGTCTTGCAGGCAATTCTGACTGCTTTCGACATCTGGTTCTACGTTATGAAAAGCCGCTCTTTGCCTATCTGATGCGCAGACTTAAAGACCGGCAGCTTGCTACTGATGCTGCGCAGGAATCGCTTATAAGAGCCTATCTGGGGCTTTCCGATCTAATAAAGCCCGAAGCCTTTCACTCATGGCTAATAGGTATCGGGGCAAGAGTAGCTCATGAGTTTTACCGCGCACATAAGCGTCAACTCGGGATCTCTGGCGAAATTGAAGAAATATCTAATGAAAAGACGCCGAAATTTGAAGAATATCAGCTCGACGAATTGATAGCCGAACTGCCTGAAAACCAGCGGCAAATGATATTGTTGCGTTACTACGAGTGCTATTCCTGCCTGCAGATTGCCGAAACCCTTAATGTTCCTGTTGGCACAGTAACCAAAACTATATCGAGGGCATACGATTCTCTTAGACAGAAGCTTCAGGCTGAAGGATTTGTTTTTTTGGAGGCACAGTCATGAACTGCAGTGAATGCAAAGAAAATCTGGTCGCGCACATGGAAGGCGCACTCGACAAGATAACAGCTCTTTCCCTTCGAAATCATATTGAATCCTGCAAAGAATGCAGTGAGACACTGCGTGAATATAAATCGCTGCAAGGTGAACTTGGTAAACTTGGGCCCATAACGGCAGACGTGTCGTTGGTGGATTCTGTAATGAACAGAGTCAAGTATCTTGAGTTTCAAAAAGAAGCACAGGAACCAGAAAGGAGCACGTTCATGAGTAAACTGTTAAAGTGGCGCTGGTCTATGGGACTTGGAGCGTTTGCCGGCATTATCGGCCTGATCTTGCTGGTGATTTTACCTGGATCAAACACAATGGTTGCAGCTGAGGAAACATTTGCCCGGGCCACGAAGGCTGTTGGACAACTCGCAGGCATAAACATAAAAGGTCGCCTACGCACACCTGCGCGCGACAACTTCTCTGCCATTGCGCTTGAGAACGACTTCGTCGCTATTGAACTGTGGAAAGAATTCAGTCCAAAACTGCGTTGGAGGGTCGAAAAGCCAGGAAGAGTGGCCGCGATGAACGGTAATTCGACCATATTGTTTATCCGACCCGATTATGCATATAAGATAGACAATCCGACACAGGCTGCCTTTGACACACAATGGCTGCATCAGATTGCAAATGTAACCGACTCGTTAAACGATGAATTGAAAGCAATAAAAAAACATGGCTGGAAATCGTCGGTATCTCATGATGATGCAGGTCATACCATCGTAACTGTCGAGGCCAAATCTGGCTACAGCAGCGATGACTATCTGAAAAATTCGTTCTTTTGCACCGCCGACACCCGCAGAGTCTATGTTTTTGACGACCAGACCGGCCTTCTGGTATCTGCAAAAATATATCTGGCAGACGGAAATCAACCGGAACTTCTTTTTGAGCTTACTCAGATAAACTACAACCCGCAGTTTGCGTCAGACACTTTTGAGATCGAGCTTCCTGATGACGTAAACTGGAATCAAAATGATGTTGTTTTGCCTGACAACAGCAAATATGAGGCATTGAGTTCAGAACAGGCTGCTCGAGCCTTCTTCGATGCCTGCGCTCAAGAAAACTGGAATGAGGCCGGCAAATTTATGACGGTAACTGCCTCGCTGAAAACTTATCTTGCCGGAATAGAAGTAATAAATACTGGCGAGCATTTTACATCCGCAATATCCTTGATCAGCGGCGCTCAATTCGTGCCTTATGAAATCAGACTTAAGAATGGTGATGTGAAAAAGCACAATCTGGCACTGAAACGGCACCCTCAAACCAGGCGCTGGTTTGTTGATGGCGGTATCTAGAAGCAGCAGCACAAGGTAGACTCAAAGAGTCCGCGACATTAGCGGACTCTTTTTTCGTATCAGTTGTAGCTTTCCAACATTGCGTGTAAACTGAATCGTCTCTGACAACTAAGTTACAGGTATTGAATTTGGAGAATTACAGTGAAAAAAATGCTTTACGTCCTTTGTT
>PGYB01000010.1 GCA_002839445.1 Candidatus Riflebacteria bacterium HGW-Riflebacteria-1 | reverse complement strand
GAAAGGAGAGTCTTTCACTGAAAATTATAAGGAAATTAGCCTGTGTAGAGCAAAAACGACTTGACTTTTAACACAGCACATTCTGCGCGTAGCAAAGCGAAGTCGCAGAATCCATGTTTTTATTGCCATTCTGGATCCTGCGACTGCGCGCAGGATGACGGCTTGATGCCGATATGATTTGCCTTGCTGAGCATGAAGATAAGCAATGTGGTTTTTTTGACCAGGAATTGTTGCTTCCTGTTACCGAGTATTACTCGGCTTTTTTGAGCGGAAAAATTTTCCAGGGCTCTTTAATCTGGCCGTCGCGGTCAGCAATTCCAGCGCCGATCGCAACCACCTGACCGGCAATAATTTTGGCAAAATCGCTGTCGGCATGCTTCCCGGTAAAGCGCTGCAGTTTCTCGGCGTCGCTCTTGGCAAGAAAGGTCAGGTGCGGGTTGAATTCGCTGTAAACATTCGGGCTGCCATACTTTGCGATGTATTCAAGTTTACTGGGAAATGCCTTGGCCCATTCTGGCACGAAATCTGATTTGGCGCGCAGCGGAGCCAGCAGTTCAACGAGGCTGTCAGAGAGAGTCTGCAGGTTGCGGTTGCGTTCAAGATTCATAAAATACCAGTCGCCAGAAGTAATTTCGAGACCGGTGCTGTTGATCGCGAATTCTCTGGTGTTGCTGGCGAGTTCTTCAATTTTGGCGAGCACCTCGTTCTGCATT
This sequence comes from Candidatus Riflebacteria bacterium HGW-Riflebacteria-1, assembly GCA_002839445.1. Lineage (GTDB taxonomy): Bacteria > Muiribacteriota > Ozemobacteria > Ozemobacterales > Ozemobacteraceae > Rifleibacterium. The sequence continues at coordinate 277,320 of PGYB01000010.1, read as the reverse complement.
CCAAGCGGGTATTGCGTCATATACAGGGTGCAATGAATCTGGTAGCCCATCATGGGGAAAGATTCGAGACCTTCTTCCTGCTGCAGCGCTTTTGCTGCGTCTTTAAAGGCGCTCTCGATATTTTCTGATACGACGCAGAATACATTGATCTTTTCCTGCGGCGGGAACTTTTCTGTTTGTGCCGAAGCGATGACGGCGACGAGAATGAAGAGCAGCAGAACTATCGATAACAGCTTGGTCATGGCAGATTTCCCTGAATTTTTCATATTTGTTTGCACTCCTGTGTGGTTGTACACTTGAATTTTCCTGCATTTATGCCGCAATGTCAAGAGTGCCGTCAGTGAGGGTGTGAATTCAATTTTAGTAGATTCCCTTGGTAAGGGCGTAGGCAGGTGCCGGGCGGCTCAGGATGGAGATCGCCCGGTCCCATGCGCGAAAGCTTTTTTGCACAAGGACGTGCTTATACAGAACTGCGCAGGATAGAGCAGTTCTGAGAGACAGGCAACTTTGACGCAATCCCGACAGCTCCTACCTCAAATTCACAGCTGTCGATAGCTGTAGCGAATGGGATTCTGCCGAGAGCCCGATTAAGCAGTATAAGCTAGGTGATAGAAAAAATGTGGCAGGATTTGTTCAGACGAATTACCTCTTGAACTGAATCATTTATCAAAGTTTACTTGTGGCGCTCGATTTTGCTGAAAAGCTTTACTATGGTTTTGCCAAGCTCGTCGAGACGCTCGAAATTTTCCATTATCGGTTCGAGAAAAGATGGGTTGCTCATGTCATACTCGCTATGAAAGCCAATTCCGATCTGCATCGGAAACACCAGTATGAAATTGTTTTTTACGAAATACTTGTTCAAATACTGCGGAATTCTAGCCATGCTGCTGTTATAAGAGAGATGTCCCTTGCGGCTTAAAATGATGATCAGGTTGTCATCAGGCTGAAAATCTCGCGAAAGAATAAGAAAGTCGTCCCATTCTGAAAATTCGATGAATTCTGCTTCAATCGGAAAGCGCCGGTGAATTTCCCGCAGATACTCATTGGTTTTGGCCGGCGCGTAGAAAACCAGCTTGGAGCCAGTATTTCGCCCGATGTTCCAGATTTTGGTCATCCAGAACGGAAACCCGATCTCGCGTTCGGCGTTTTGCGGCACGATGATAATGTCGCGCTTAATCGTTGACAACGGCTGAACTGGCCGATAAATCATTGTTGTGGTGTTGCAGCGTGAGAGGATGCCTTCAGTAATATTGCCGAGAAAGGATTCAGAGAGGTTCTTCTGATGATGCAGGCCGAGAATCAGGTCGGTGATCTTGTGCTGCCTGACAATTCCGGTGATGGCATTAACTATGTTCAGGTCATAGCGCAGCAGCCTTTTAAGGCGGGTATCAGTCGCGGCGGCCGCTTTTTTGGCCAGGTCGAGAATCTTGTTGGCATCGCGCTCGGCGAGCTCATCACTGCTGGTGTGATCGATGACGGTTAAAGCATACAGCCCGGAAGTATTGCTTTTAGACTTAATTGTGACGCTAAGGTTAACCAGTTCCTCTGCACTTTCCTGGTTGCCGATAGGAATCAGAATGTGCTCTTCAGTAGTGGCCCGGCTTGATTTTTCTTCGAGATTCTCATCAAGAGCAATATTCTCCGCGCCTTTTTGCGCGGCAAACGACGCGATGGTGCAGGTCACCAGAATCATCAGAATTGTGCCGTTGAGTATGCTCTCGCTGAGCAGGCGAATGGGGGCTCCTTCTGGAGTCTGCCCGAGTATAACGTTGTAGCCGACCAGCACTGCTGCCAGTGTTGCCGCGGCCTGCGCGTTGCTCAGGCCAAAGATGAGACAGCGCTCATCGCGGCTGAAACCAAAAGTCTTCTGGGTCAGCCATGCTGCCATATATTTAGCGAATGTAGCCACGATGGTCATGGTCAGCGCAACCTTGATTGTCGCGAAGTCTTTGAAAAAAGCGCGGAAATCGATGAGCATGCCGACGCCGATCAGAAAGATTGGAATAAAAAGTGCGTTGCCGACGAACTCGATGCGGTTCATCAATGGTGATGTTCGAGGGATCAGGCGATTCAGGGCCAACCCGGCAAGAAAGGCGCCGATAATTGCTTCGACTCCGGCCAGTTCAACCATGAAAGATGCCAGAAAAACCATGCCCAGAACGAAATTATACTGTGAAATATGATTGTTGAAGTTCTTGAAAAACCAGCGGCCAATTACAGGAAACACAAATACAATCGTCAAGGCGATCGCAGTAAATGACAGCCCCATTTTCAGCCAGAATCCTTCTGAAATATGCCCGGTTTGTGTGCCAACGATCGCGGCAAGTACAAGCAGGGCCAGGGTGTCAGTGATCAACGTGCCGCCGATGGTCATAGTGACGGCGCGGTTTTTGGAGACTCCAAGAGTGCTGACCAGTGGGTAGGCGATCAGGGTGTGTGATGCGAACATGCTTGCCAGCAAAATAGAAGTTGGCATCGAGAAGCCCAGAAAGTAATAGCCTGCCAGAATGCCCAACAGCATCGGAATTGAAAAAGTATAAAGGCCGAATACTATGCTGCGATTGCTGTTTTTCTTAAAGTCGGCCATATCGATTTCGAGTCCGGCCAGAAACATGATATAAAGCAGGCCAACCGTGCCGAAAAGCACTATCGAACTGTCGCGCAGCATCAGATTCATCCCGTGTGGCCCAACAATGGCGCCGGCAATAATCATTCCGATCAGATGCGGAATTTTAAGGCGGTTGAAGATTATCGGGGTTGCCAGAATGATAAACAGCAGCAGCGAAAAGATCAGAACCGGGTTGTTGAGAGGCAGTGAGAATTCGCTCATGCTGTATTATACCAATTCCTCTTATTTCATACGCAAAATATCTTCGGCATTGTTCTGCTCTTCGTGTTTTCGTGCTCGTGCTCGCACCATGGCGCGCCGCTTCCTCGGGCGCCCTGGCACTAGCGCATCCTGCACGTCGTAATCGTAATCGTAATCGTAATCGGTTGTCGCTGGCAATAAAAAAAGTCGAATCAGGTGTCATGTCTTCTCCCAGCGCCGCATTCAGCGCAAAAAAAAATGCTGCCATGCGGCAGCATAAAAAGTTTTTGCAAAGTCTGTCATTCAGGTATGGCGATGACAACGCCGTTTTGTTCTTCGATTCTGAACCCGGCCATGGTTTCGGGAGAGTATCTGCCGTTACCTTCGCTGACCTTTACAGCCCAGCGATAACGATGATCCTTCTTCAGCCAGCCTTCATCAAAACCGATATAACCGCCAATGGTTGAAACTCTTTCCCAGACAGTTTTCTGTTCTGTCAGGTCGTAGAGCGATACTGCCGCATATCTGGCTGGAGTTTTCCAGGTGAATATGGGCTTGAGAGTTGCGCCGGCTGCCGAGAGAGCCAGCTGAGTCGGAGCCTGCGGAGCTTTGGTTGATATGACATCGCCGATCTGCAGGGTTACTGTGAGATTGCCGGCCATGGGCACTTCCGGGTGCTTGGGCAGGCGCACTTTTACGTAGTAAAAAGTCGGGGTGAACAGTTCACGTTCGATGACCAGCTTGCCCATGCGCAGATCGAGGCCCCGGGCTACAAAAACGCGGCCCTGCATGGCTGCTTCTTCTGGCAGGTCGATGCGGTGTTCCCAGCTCTGAGGCTGTTCGCCAATCTTGAGCTGATGGAAAAAATTCTTTTCGATAGTCTGTGCCTGTGCTGACAGGCAGGTCAAAATAAAACAGAAGGTCAGAAACAGAGCTAATCTGGTGCGCATTGTTGTCTCTCCTTGATCCGTAGAATCACTGTTATAATCTACGGTCTGAGAGCGTCTGCCGGCAAGGTACAGTTCGGTGGCCTGGTAAAGTGCAGCTGTTGCGGACTGCGTGCCACAATCGCTATAAAAGCGTTACATGAAATATGCGAAATTTTTTTATGTCGCCTTAATTCTGGGAAGAGTATTGGTGCTATTCGACGACGCGGGTTTTGCAGACCTTGTCGTAAAGCGTTTTCTTTTCGCCGACAAAGATCATGGCCAGGCCAACAATTATAAAGTTCGAAACGAGAAAGAGGGCGCTGCGCTTGGCCGCCAGCCCATATGAGATTTCGCCCGAACCATCTTCGCTCACCACCGCGGTCCCTGATGCAATCTGGCCTGGCGTAGCTTTTTTGATTTTCCAGAACATGGCAAAATAGAGCCAGAACAAGGGCAGGGGGTATTGAAGGTTGAGCGAAACAACAGACTCGATAATGCCCTGATTACGAACCATGATATATTTTCCGTCGATGAATTCAGTGCGCCAGTTGCTGGCGTTTTCGCCAAACTGTTCGACAGACTGCGTCGGGCCATAAACAATTCTCTGCACTGGCCACCAGGCCATGCTCAACGCTATCATCGCCACCAGCAGAATCACCCAGTCGATCACGCCGCTTTTTATACGGCTTGGCAACGATGCATCAATAAAATTCTGATTTTTTTCGAGCACAGTTTTCTGGCCAAAAGTCTTTGCCAGTGACTGCTGCACCTTGCCAATCTGTTGCGAAGCTTTGTTGATGTTGTCGCCCCAATTGGTCTGTTGAAGGAATTTGCCGACAGACTGCTTCCATTCGTTAATCTGGGCCGCAGCTAACGATTCCTGATCTCCACCTTTGGCGTTGATAACCTTTTCGACCAGCGTCAGTAACTGAACCGGCAACTGGTTAAGCTTCTGTTTTTCGAATGGTATGCGAAACACGGTTACCGGGTCAGGCACGCCTTTTAGCTGCTGCGGACCTATTTTCTCGGCGACAATCTCGTTGCGATCCATGAGCAGATAAGTTGATTCGCTGATACCGATAGAACCGCCCGGAAAGCATTCTAGCGCTTCCATTCTCGCGGTTATGTTGACGGCATTGCCGAAAATATCGTTGTTTTCGAGGCTGACATCGCCTGAGTTGATGACGACGCGAAGATTGAGGTGGTTAGCGTCTTCTTTGAGGCGCTGATTGTATTCTTTAAGCAACAGCTGAATGATAATCGCGCAGATAACCGCGTCGGTTGCGCTGCCGAACGTACATAAAAATGCGTCGCCAATAGATTTAATAATGGTGCCGCCGTAAAATTCAATAACCGGGCGCATCAGCTGGTTGTGACGCCTGATAAGGTTGACAACTTCCTCTCGACTCGAATTGGCGGTAGTTGCCGAATACCCTTGTATGTCGGTGAGCATTATCGATAAATTCTGAGACCTTACCGGGGGCATATTCGATTCCTCTGTGTTGAGATCTTGTTAAAATATTATAACCATAAAATAAAGTTATGCAATACTCTCACGTATTTTATGCTGCAGATGCTGCAGAATACCTTATTTAAAGGGAAGGCGCCGCGTTTTTCGGGGTCGGCTTCTGCGCCTGGCAAAAAGTCAGCCTTTTTGTAGCATGATGTTGAGGCTTGAGGTACAGACTTTTTATCACGGGTCTGGCATCAGCCAGGTCAATGCGCTTGTGCGGGTCACAATAAAAAAAACTTTTTTAAAATCGCGAAGTATTATAAACTGAAGCTCAAAGACATCATTCTATGACAGGAGAACGTCATGAAGAGATTAATTTTTTTAGTATTAGCTGGAGTGGTTTTGTGGGCGCTGCCAGCGCTGGCCTCTACTAACCCATTCGCCGAAGGAAAGGTTACCATTGAGCAGACTGCTGCTGCAGTTGGTTCAGGCGAGAGTTCGGCGACCACCGGCGCTCTCAAAAAAGCCACAGACAGCCTGGCTCAGGCCAACGAAAAATACTCAAAACTGCTTAAACAGTTTGCTGCGGATCCTGAAAAATATGGTGACGCAAAGGGTGATTATCGTGAATTCGTCAGACAGCTTACCGCCCTTGGCAAGCGCCTTGGCGAGCTGCAGAGCAAGGTAAATACCCTTACCGCCCAGGCCAAAAAAGAAGAGGAAAAGAAAAAAGAAGAAAAAGAGGCTGCCAAACCCAAGACAGTTGCTGGCACCATTAAGGTCAGCCCCTATCTCAATGTCAGAACCGGCCCCTGGGGTAAGATTATCGGAAGCTTGCATAACAACGACAAGGTCACGATTATCGGCAGCGAAGGCGACTGGTATAAAATTTCGCATAATGGGCAAACTGCCTATATTCACCAGAATTACGTCGATACTCCGACCAAAAAAGCCGGCACCACGGCGGTAAAAGAGCCGGGCTCAAGCAGCTCTAATGCCGGCGCCAACAATACTCCGGTTGCAAAGGGCGGCGGATTCTCGGCCATGCCCTGCTCGCCGATGCCTTCACGTGCTTCGAGCGAATTTGGCTGGAGAATTCATCCTACTCTCGGCACCAGAAGATTCCACAACGGAATTGACCTGCCAGTTGGCAACGGAACCAGACTTAACGCCCTCGGCAATGGCGTTGTTATCGCCTCAGGTTTTGAATCAGGCGGCGGTAATTACATCAGAGTCAGATATGATAACGGTTATGAGTCTTTCTACTGCCATCTCCAGAGATCGACCGTCAGCAAAGGTCAGCGTGTAACCGCCGGCCAGGAAATCGCAAAGTCAGACAACACCGGTACCTATACAACCGGCGCGCATCTGCATTTTGAACTGAAAAAGAACGGTCAGGCTGTTAATCCCCGCTCTGTACTGAAACTGCCCTAAGTGAGAATAATGGTGAAATCGATGATCAAAAGAGTCCTGTTGGCAATTGTTGCATTGTTAATTGTTGTTGCACCGGTAATCGCAGCAGAAGAAGCTGAATACAAGCTGATTAACTCGCTGAACTACCATAAAGGCATGTATGAAGCGGCGGCCGGCGAGATCTATCTTAAAGTTCCTCTCGGCAGCGAAGCTGCTAACGTTGGTGGCGACGAACAAGATACCGAGCGCTATACTGCCGGTGTGCCATTTGCCTTTCGACCCGATGAGAACGGCAATATCTGGATTCTCGACTCTGTCAACAAGGCTTTAAAGCTTTTTGGCAAAGACGGCGCGTTACAGAAGAACATTTCTCTCGCAAATTTCGGCAAGGTAGTCAGAGACTTCGCTTTTGACGGCAAAAAGGGTTTCTGGTTGCTGAGCGCGCATGATGGCTTCATTTACCGCATCGACATGACCGGCAGGCTGGTCAGCCAGATCGAAGGCTTCTCAGATGCCCGCGCGATCGAAACCGGCGTTCTCGAAGAGTTGCTGGTCGATATGCCAGCTATGGCGTCAATTCTGCGCTTTGGCGACGATGAGCTGCTTAGAGAGCAGTATCCCTGCGATGAAAGCCTGAGCATGATCGAAGGCGTCGGCGGCAAGCTGCTGACTTTCGAAATGGGCGAGAAAAACGCGCGCCTGCTTCTGAGAAGCGTTGCTTCACCAGCCGAAACTATTCCCCTCAGCGAATACCCTCTCGATATCGAAACTCCCGAAGTTAAATACGTCAGCGCCAAGGTAATCGGCCATGATAAAGATGCCAATCTCTACCTGAGCCTGACTGCCTGCCATGAAGAAACTGGCGCGATCTACCGCGACCGCATCTTCCGCTGCACTCCCGCCGGCAAGATTCTTGCCCAGAAAGACATTCTCCTGTTCCCCTGTCTGGCCGGTGATTTGCCGCGAGATCGTGTCGTAACTGCTGATGGCAAGGTTCTGACCTACTACGTCGACAGCGACAACAACTATGTTGTGGCGGCCTACAGTCTGTAACTGAATTAATGGTCTTGCCCCTGGCGGGCTATTGATCATACAAACAGAGAGCACTGGTTTATACCGGTGCTTTTTGTTTTATAATGAATTCTGATGTGTTACATTTGTTGTAGCCTGTTAATCGAATGTTCTGACAGATTAATTATAGGGAAGTATGCCAATGTTTATTCCCGGTTCGCGCAAACCTGAACTGATGGCGCCAGCTGGCGATATGATCAGCCTGCGGGCTGCTCTTGAAGCTGGTGCTGATGCGGTCTATTTTGGCATTGTGTCAATGAATATGCGCGCCAGCGCCAAGAACTTTGCTGTTTATGAGATGGGTGAGATCGCGCGGTTGTGCCATGAATACAGCGCAAAAGCTTATCTGGCGATGAATACGATAATCTACGACAGTGAGCTGGAGCTGGCCGAAGAATTGATAATACAGGCGGTTGCCGCCGGTGTCGACGCGGTTATCTGCTGGGATTTCGCGATTCTTGACCTTGCTCTTCGCCATCGCCTGCCCGCATTCATTTCGACTCAGATGTCGGTTGCTAACTCAGCGTCGCTGGCCTTTCTCTATAAGCATTTTGCGCTAAAGCGCTTTGTGCTGGCTCGCGAATGCACCCTCGACGAGATTGTTACGATCCGGCGCAATCTGCGGGCGCAGCTCGGTGACGCGGCCGAGTCAATTGAGCTTGAGGTATTTGCCCATGGTGCCATGTGCGTTTCGGTCAGCGGCCGCTGTTTCATGTCGCAGATAGCCTTCAATCAGTCGGCTAATCGCGGTGAATGCCGGCAACCCTGTCGCCGCGAATATGAAATTCGCGATGTGCGTGATGGCAAAGAGTTTCTACTCGGCCAGGACTATGTAATGAGTCCGCGCGATCTGTGTACTCTGCCTTTTCTCGAAAAATTACTCGAAGCCGGCGTAGACAGTCTTAAAATTGAAGGCCGTGGCCGCAGCCCCGAGTATGTCAGCGAAGTAACCGCCTGCTATCGCGCGTTTATCGACTTTTATCACAAACATCATGGCGAACCAGAATTTTCGGCACAGCTCGACACTCTTAAAGAAACCCTGATGAAGCGCCTCGATGCGGTCTTTCATCGCGGGTTTTCTGAAGGCTTTTATTTCGGCCGTCAGATTGGCGAATGGAGCGGCGGCAATGGCTCAAAAGCCACACACCGCAAGGTTCATGTCGGGGTCGTGACCAATTTTTTCCGAAAGGTCATGGTCGCCGAAATCAAGGTCGAAGGCGCCGGTTTTGCGCCGGGCGACGAACTGATGTTTCAGGGCCCGACAACCGGCGTTCTCAGTCAGCCGGTCGAATCAATTGAAAAGGCTTTTAAGCCGGTCGACAGAGCCGAAAAAAGCAGCCTGGTCGGCGTAAAACTCTCACAAGCTGTCAGAGAAAACGACCAGGTTTACATCATGCTGCCGGTCGAAGATGTCGAGAATGCGAGGCAGTAAATGAGCGACGAATTGCAGGTGCGTTGTCCTGGCAGTGACGAAGAATGGCGACAATACTATCATCTGCGCTGGACAATACTGCGCGCCCCATGGGGCGAACCCGAAGGCAGCGAACGCGATGAGCGTGACAGCGATACCGAGCATTGTGCCGTTATTGCCGGCGACCGGGTGATCGGTGTTGGTCGTCTGCAGATGAACAGTCTTGCTGAGGCTCAGATAAGATACATGGCTGTCGCTGCTGATTTCCATGGTCGCGGCATTGGCCGCAAGATCGTCGAATATCTTGAGGAAAAGGCGCGGGAACTTGGTGCCGACCGGGTGATTCTCGATGCGCGGCAGAATGCTGTGGGTTTTTATCTGGTTCTGGGCTATAATGTCATCGCCGACAGCTATCTGTTGTTCGGCAAAATACAGCATTACCTGATGCAGAAGGATCTCTATTAAAAGGATGCGGCGATGAACAAGAAAAGCTGTTGTGGTGTAATTGGCTGCGGATGTTTTCTGGTAGTTGTGGCAATAATTGTCGGCAGTTACTATGGAGTCGGCTTTCTTCACGGCAAGGGAGTTGAATTCGCTGCCAGCGGTCTTACTCACACTGTTGAAAAATTGACCGAAGTGGCATTTGCCGATGAAGACCGCAAGGAACTCAACAGCAAGGCTGCCGAAATTGCCGACAAGATAAGAACAGGCGAAATAGGTCTGCTTGAAGTGATGACCGAAACCGGGCAGCAGCTTGAAGGCAGTCTGCACAACCAGGCTATGCTGCTGGCGTTTTATCGCCAGAATTATGAGCAGGGCGAGCTGCCAGATAATGGCGGTGCCGAAGAACTGGTGCCAGTGGCTTCTGAAGCGGCCGCGCCGGCAGTGCTTGTTGACAAGCTGATATGGGGCATGATGAACAAGAAAGTATCCCAGGACCAGGCGGCATCGCTTACTGCAATGCTGGTTGAGCGCCACACCGAGACCATCGAGTCAAAAGACGGACAAGGTCGAATCTCAAGAAGTGTGAAGCGGCTTAAAAAGACTCTTACTGAAGAGGACAAAGCGGCAAGTCTTGCGCTTATGCGCGAGATCTGTGAGTCCAGCAGGCTGGAAGCGCCCGCTCCTGATTTTAGCCGTTCTGAAGCGGTAAAGAAAGAAATCATCAAGTTCTTTGACAAGCTTCAGCAGGCAGGTAAGAAGGAATGAGCACTGTCTGGAAATCATTTTTCGACCAGATCGCCGACCGTTATGACCATGAAGTTTTTACTCTCAACACGGTTGCTGAGATCGACTTTATTGTTGAAGAACTCAAGCTTGCCGCGGGCGCCAGCATTCTTGATATTGGCTGTGGCACCGGCCGTCATTCTGTAGAACTGGCGCGGCGTGGCTTTGCGGTAACTGGTGTCGACATTTCGTCTGGAATGCTGGCGGTTGCCCGCGAAAACGCTGTGAAAGCAGGAGTGACGGTTGAATTTATCGAGTGCGCCGCTCAGGACTTTGTGGCGGCCGGAAAGTATGATGTTGCGCTGTCTTTGTGCGAAGGTGCGCTGTGTCTGATTGACGATGATGATGATATCTGGAGCCGCGACATGGCAATTTTTGCCAATATGGCTGCGGCCCTTAAAGATAACGGGCGCTTTCTGGTAACGGTTCTTAATGCCTTCAGACTGATTCGATCAATAACTGATGTCGATGTCGCTGCCGGCACGGTTGATCTGTTTACGCTGAGCAGCCGTTTTGAGAACGAAGTCAACTGTCGCGAAGGCGAGGCTCCGGTCAAGATTAAGGGCATAGAGCGCTACTACACGCCGTCTGAGTTGACCCGCATGGTGAATCGAATCGGGCTCAAGATCGACCAGATTTATGGCGGCACAGCTGGTGACTGGCTACGTGCGCCGATTAAGCTCGACGAGATCGAGTTCATGGCAGTCGGCCACAAAAAGCCCGAATAACCCGGCGCCTGGTCGCCAGAGTCCTGAAACCCGCTGCAGCGGCAGACTAGTCCTCTGTCACTCTTGAACCGCAGGTTTGTGAACCGTCATTGCGAGCGCAGCGAAGCAATCCCTTTGTCCATGAGATCGCTTCGTAGTGCTGTCGCCCTTCTTGCAATGACAATGAATCCTTGAATTTATATGTGACAGGGCTTGATCCTCTGTCAGTTGAGCTGTGTTGCTATGACACTGCTCTGATTGGTGTACATCTCCGGTCAATTTTTTGTCATCCGAGTAGGGTTTTGTCTATGTTTTTGGCAATTTTCCGGCAGTGGGTGCTAAAAAACTGGCATTGCTGAAAATCTGACCATGTACATTGATGTCGCGAGACGCTCGTCCAGGGCTGGTTTTACAGGAAGTTTTAACCCTGGCATGCAAATTGCGTTAACATGCTCACAAGTTTGATCGATAATAATTAAAATTAGTTTATAAGTTTATCAGGAGGGTGTTTATTATGCGTAAAGTAATCATGAGTTCAGTTCTGGCTCTTTCTCTTATGGCTGTTCCTTCATTTGCAGGCAATCCCGGTCAGTCAGGTAACGCCGGTCAGGCCGGTCAGGCTGGACAGGCTGGACAAGCCGGTCAGGCAGGACAAGCTGGTCAGGCTGGTCAGGCTGGTCAGGCCAATCAGGGTCACTGCAACAAACCCGGCTTCCTGAGCAAAGTTAAAAATTCTGTTCAGAAGGGTTTCGAAGCTGGCAAAAAAGCCGGAACCAAAACCTTTGACGCAGTTCAGAACAAGGTAATGGATGCAGGCGTATCAGTTAAAAAGGCTGTTACCGGCGAGAAATGCAAAACCTTCGTAAAAGGTCACTACGACAAGAACGGTAATCACACCAAGGGTCACTTCAGAAAAGTTAACTGCGATAAGCCCTGCGGCAAGAAATAATTGATTTGAAGATTTAATCAGGGTGTAAACCCTGTTTCAATAAACACCTTTGGGCTCTGGTCATAACTGGCCAGAGCCCGAAGGCGTTTAGCGCAACATAAAAACTGTTATGCATTGTGCCTGTCATGTTGTAAAATCACATGAGTAATTAGATCTGCCGAGGAGGAATCAGCGATTGTTTGAAACTATTCTGGCCATGAGCCTGATTGAAAAAGTTTTTTTAACCTTCGCGCTTTGCGGCACGGTGGTCTTTACAATCAGGATGATTCTGATGTTTTCTGGCCTTCTTTCAGCTGATACTGACGGCGAAATCGGCCACGACGCACCTGATGCTGCCGGTGAAATTGCTGACGACGTTCATGACGATATTTCACACGACATCGCTGTTGACAGCGATGCTGATCATTCTGGCGATATGACCGATTCATCAGATCACGATGGCCATACCAGCAGCTCAGACGTCAGCTTTCATTTCATTTCGGTTCAGGGTCTGACCGCTTTTTTTATGATGTTTGGCTGGGTAGGCCTGGCGCTGATTCGCGATAGCATGATGCCCGGCTGGATCGCGACGATTGGCGGTGTAGCAGCTGGTTGCGTGATGGTGTGGGTTCTCGCGCAGATGTTTAAATTTGTTGGTCGTCTGCAGTCTGATGGTACTGCGCGGCTTGGTACTGCCATGGGAACCGGTGGCACCGTTTATCTGCGAATTCCAGCCGAGGGAAGCGGGCAGGTTCAGGTCGAGGTAGATGGCAGATTGCGCGTTTGCGATGCCGTTTCCTCAAAAAAAGAAGAAATTAAGACAGGTGAGCAAATAACTGTTGTCTGGATACAGGATAATGGTATTCTGGTAGTTGAAAAAGACACAAGGGAAGAAGGAGGAAAATTATGTGGCCGGTAGTTGTAGCTGTAATTGCAGCCCTGTTGTTTTCGACATTTATTTTTCTGGCGACCAGGTTTAAACGATGTCCATCTGATAAAATTCTGGTAATTTATGGTAAGGTGGCTGATAACCGTTCAGCCAAGTGTCTGCACGGTGGCGGCACGCTGGTTTGGCCGCTTATTCAGGATTACGCTTATCTGAGCCTGACGCCGATGACTATCAGTATTCCGCTGCAGAACGCCCTGTCATTGCAGAACATTCGTATCAACGTGCCTTCAACCTTTACCGTCGGCATCAGCACTGACCCTAAAATCATGAATAACGCGGCAGAGCGCTTGCTTATGCTGTCGTCATCAGCCATGGAAGACATGGCCAAAGAAATCATCTTCGGTCAGCTCCGCCTGACAGTTGCATCGCTGACTATCGAGCAGATCAACCAGGACCGCGAAAGTTTTCTTGAATCGGTGCGCAAGAACGTTGAGCCTGAGCTCAACAAGATCGGGCTCTATCTGATCAACGTTAACATCACCGACATTACCGACACTTCTGAATATATTGAAAGTATCGGTAAAAAAGCTTCTTCAGAAGCCATTAATAAAGCAAATATCGATGTTGCGCAGCAGAAACAGCTTGGTGATATCGGTGTTTCAGCGGCAAACCGCGAACGCGCCATTCAGGTTTCCCGCAACCTGTCCGAGGCCGATCAGGGCGAGAAAGCTGCCGAAGCCGATCGCCGTATTTTCGTGCAGAAGAAAGAATCAGAAGCGGTAATCGGCGAAGCTACAGCGAACAGCGAAAAGACGATTCAGGTCGCCAAAAAGCTTGCCGAAGCCGAAATGGGTGAAAAAGAAGCCGAGTCGCAGCGCCGTATTTATGTGCAACAGCGCGAAGCTGAGGCGATCGAGGGCGAAAACAAATCAAAGGCTTCGATTGTTATTTCGAATTCAGAACTGGTTGTAAAAGAAGCCGAAGCCCGCAAGAAAGCTGAAATCGCAGTACGCGAAGCTCAGGTTGAAATTCAGAAAGCTCAGTATAAAGCCGAGCTCGAACGACTGAATGCCGAAGAAATCGTTCAGAAAGAGATTGATAAGCGCAAGATAGAACTCGACGCTCAGGCTGAAGCGGGCAAAATCACCATTGAAGCCAAGGGTAACGCAGACGCGCTGCTGCTTAACTACCAGGCTGAAGCAGAAGGTGTTAAAAAAGTTCTCGAAGCCAAGGCGCTTGGTTATTCTGAACTGCTCAAGAGCGTTAACAATGACCCGCGCGCGCTGGCAACCCTGCTGATGGTCGAAAAGATCGAGTCTATCGTCGAAAAGCAGGTCGAAGCAATCAAGAACCTGAAAATCGACAAGATCACCGTCTGGGATTCCGGCGAACATGGCAATTCATCAACTTCGAACTTTGTTTCGAGCTTTGTTAAATCGCTGCCGCCGCTGCAGGATATCGCCGGCATGGCAGGAGTCGAACTCCCGGCCTATCTCGGCAGAGTAAAACCCGAAGAAGCAGATGCTCCGATGGCCAGTCATTCTCCCGCCCAGCATGCTCAACAACAGGGCGAGCGCAAGATGCCGCGCCAGGCTCCGACGCCACCCGCCAAATAAGCCCTGGACTGAAAGCCTTTAATAAAGCCCGCTGTCATCTGACAGCGGGCTTTTGTTCTTTCGCTCGCGCTCGCACCTGGGCGCGCCGTATCCTCGGGCGCCCTGGCACTAGCGCATCCTGCGCGTCGTAATCGTGTCGATGGCGGCGACAAAGGCAACTCTTGTGACGAGTTTTTGCTTAATGTGAATAGAGTATTTAGCTGTTCTGGCTGACGATTTCGATTTCGAGTTCTTTGAGCTGGGCAAAGAAAACTGCAAACTCTCTTTCGAGCTGGGCTTTGCATTTGTGCGCCTGTTCAGCATCTTTGCTCTTTAAGGCCTGCTCCAGCTGCTCGGCCAGGGCGGCGGCGCGGTTGCCGCCAAGATTGCCGAGCGAGCCTTTTATTGTGTGTATATCACTGCAGGCAGCCACGAAATCGTTATTGCCAAGCGCAGTTTCGATTGCGTTGCTCAGCCGGGTATAGTTGTCAAACGCGGCTTTCACCAGCTTGGCGAGCGACTGGGGTTTTTTGCCAAAAATTCTTTTAATCCGCTCGTGGTCGAGAACAAGATCTGTATCTGTCTCGCCGTCATCGTTTAATGCAACAACATGGTTCTTTGGTGGTAAGTCGCTTTCGCTGACTGTCTGATTGCTGCCGGCGACTTTCTTGAGAGTTTCAGCAAGCAACCTGGCTTCGATGGGTTTGGCAAGATAGTCATTCATGCCTGCTTGCAGGCATTTTTCGCGGTCGCCGGGCATAGAATGCGCCGTCATTGCGACAACCGGCAGGTCTAAATGCTCTGGTTTGCTGCGAATAATTCTCACAACCTCAAAACCATCCATTTCAGGCATCTGGCAATCGAGCAGAACCGCGTCGAATTTGATCTGTTCGAGAAACTCGAGCGCGACGGCACCTGAGCCAGCAAGAGTGACAGTACAGCCGAGCATTTCGAGAATGCCCTTAGCCACTTCCTGGTTGATGTCGTTGTCTTCAACCACCATTATGCTCAAACCGAGATGTTCATAGGAGTTTTGTGGCTTGACAGAGCTGAATTTACCAGACTTTCGCAGCTCATACAGCTTGCGTTCAGGCCGCTGCAAAATCTCGAGCATGGCATTATAGAGTTTTGACGTGGTAACTGGTTTGCTGAGCAGAAATATAGCTGAAAAATCCTGATCGCTGTTATTCAGCGACGCGAGCTGGCGAGGGGTCATCAAAAATATGCTGCCAGTAACATTATCTGGTTTGTGGTAATTGATGTGCTCAGGTAACTGCTCTCCTGGTGGAAAATCAACAATGGTAATTACCGGCTGATCAGTCGCTGGCAGCGATTTTACCAGTTCCTTGAGATCCTCAAACAGAACCTTGTTGCAGTCAATACCCCATGAACTGATCATTTCGCAGACAGTATCGATTATATGGCTGTTGTTACCGGACACAAAGGTTTTCAACTGCCCGGGAAACTCAGCTGTAATCGCAGCAACGCTCTGGCAGAGGTCAAGCTCAAGACTGAAACTAATCTTGGTGCCAAGGCTCTGCGCGCTTTCAAGCAGTATCTCGCCACCCATGATTTTGACGAGTTCCTGACTGATGGTCAGGCCAAGCCCGGTGCCGCCAAAACGGCGGGTAATCGATGAGTCGGCCTGGCTGAATTTTTCGAAGATCAAGCGTTGTTGATCATGGTTCATGCCGATTCCGGTGTCTTTTATCGAAAAGTTGAATGTCGCGGATTTGCCGTCATCGCTGACACTGGTCGTAACTTCGACAATGATAAAACCTTCTTCGGTAAACTTTACGGCGTTGCTGATCAGGTTGATCAGCACCTGGCGGATACGCCCGCCGTCTGCGACGGCTTGATCTGCCGCTGCTGGTGAATATTTAAGAATAATTTCGATCTTTTTCTTCTCGGCAAGAGGCTGCATAAGGCCGACGACCTCTTCGAGCAGGCGCCGCAGATTAACGTTGTCTTTTTCCAGAACGACTTTTCCGGCTTCAATTTTTGACAGGTCGAGTACCGCGTTGAGAATACCGAGAAGCGATTGCGATGAGCGGTAAATCAGCCCGGCGAATTCGCGCTGGCGATGATCGAGACTGGTTGCCATGAGCAGTTCAAGCATACCTAGTATGCCGTTCATCGGTGTGCGTATTTCGTGCGACATGTTGGCTAGAAACTCGCTTTTGGCCTGGCTGGCCTGCTGCGCTCTGATAGCCATTTCCTGTGCCCGGTTGCCGGCTTCGAGCAGGTTCTGCTGCAACGCGCGCGTTTCAGAAATGTCGATAATGATGCCGTAATACCTGAATTCATCAAGCTCAGGATCATTAACCTTGGTGCCGATATTGACAAACCACGAATAAGTGCCGTCAAAATGGCGCAGACGGCAATCGAAACGCAATTCGCAGTCGGTGGCGAGAAACTTGCGCACAGCATCTTTGGCGTGTGGCAGGTCATCTGGATGAATGATCTGGTAAACAGACTGGATATTTGGCGAAAAAATCTCGGGGTTGTAGCCGAGCAGCTTTCTGATATGTCGTGACCAGTAGAATCGGCGCTCTTCGGGCACGAACTCCCAGCTTGCTGCATGCGCTGCGGCCAGAGCGTGAACGTTTCGCCCTTCTTCCATACGCAGGGCCATGTCGCGCTGGTGCTCAATACTGGTGTTTCTGAAAAAGCCGATGGTGCGAAGATGCGCGTGACTGGCGTCGAAGTAATTACGCCCGATAAATGAATGCCAGACGTATTTTCCGCTCTGGCTCATAAGCCTGACTTCGAACTGGCAGTTCTCTGAATCAGCTATATTGCTTATCAGATGCAGGTCTTCTTTGTGCAGTATGTCAAACCCGATCTGGCGCTGCCTTTCGATTTGATCGCGGCCAAAATAGCCGAGATTGAGGTAGAGATCGTCGGTGGTTTTATTTACGCCAGCTTCAAAATCGTATTCCCAGAGGTAGAGACCGGCTGAATCAAGAGCCAGTTTCAGGCGATCGCGGTAATTCACCAGCTGAATAAAATCGTTGCTGCGCTCGATCATTGAGCCAAAAATCTCGGCGGCAAGTTCGAGAGCGGCCAGCTCAAAGTCAAGCCACGAACGGCTGCTCTTGAGAACATGCACTTCAAGGCAACCCCAGAATTTTTTGTGTACGAAAACCGGTATTATCAGCAAGGATTTGAGACCAAGCTGACTCAGTGCAGAAATCACCGAACTCGAAAATTCCGAGATGTTGCGGCCAACGCCGTGGCCTGCCAGCAGGCGCGAATAGTGTTCGTTGATAATCTGTTCGATTATGCCGGCGGTGTCGCGATGGCAATGATGCTGGTCTTTGCAGTAACACGAAAAACAGCGGTAAATTGGCTGATCAACAGATGCACTGTCAGAGCTTTCGGTGCGCCTGATCATGCCGATGCGGTCAGCGCCAACCGCCTTGGCAATCGCATCGAGCGCTGCCGGCATTGATTCTTCTACAGACGACTCAGAACCAACGATAAGATGCGCAGATTCGGCAATGCCTGAGATCAGCTTTTCACGGTGTTCCTGCAGCTGCCGGGCCCGGTAATTGACTGAAATATCTCTGATAATGCCGATTACTACAGGGTCTTTAAGCCCGTGCAGTGGACATGAAACCTTGATGATTTCGGCAAAAATGCTTGATGCATCTGCCAGTTCTATTTCAATTACAAGTTTGTTGTTTATTTTTCTTTCGTAAGTAGCAATTACAGCATCATCGAGAAACGGTGGGACTTTGCCAAAGAGCTCAACATCTGCCTTGCCTGCTATAGCATTGGCATCAAGCCCGAGGGAGCCGGCAAAAGACTGATTGCACATCAGATAGTGCCCCTGATTGTTTTTGACATAGATCATGTCGGGCAACGAGTCCAGAAGATGCTTGAGAAAGTTCTGGCCGCTGGCGAGTTCATCGGTGAGATAGTGCAGTTTGCGGTTAAGTCTGAGAAGGTAAAAAATAACCGAACCAAGTGCCAGGAGTGTGGCTATCAGCCCGGTCAGCCATCGTTTCAGGCGGGTTATTACAATGTTGATCAGCGAGTTATCTGACTGAAAGGGCTCCATGTTGAGGGTCTGCATCAACTGGTGAACCTGCGAATAATTAGCGGGAAAGCCCCAGGTTATCTTTTTGGGGTCGTCAACATTCGACATGCGCAGCAGGCTGAGCGTGACTTTCTCGACCAGGTGGGCCGAGGTGTGTTGAACGCGGGCAAATGACCATTCCGGGTAGAGTCGCGTGGAACAGGCGAATGGCAGATCTTCGGTATGCAGGTAAAGCTCGCGACTGTAAGTAATGTCTTCGAGATTGATCTCGCCCTGCTTTGCCAGCATTTCGAGGCTTGAAGTGCGGCAAATACCAAAATCAACCTTTCCGCTGAGCACTTCTTTGACAATTTTAAGGGTATCGATATGATGAAACACTCGAAACGCTGCGTTATTGATGTCTATGCCCCGCTCAGCAAACTCGCGGGCCGGCGCCAGCCAGCCACCAATTGAATTCTTCGGGCCGGCAGCAATGGTTTTATTTTTGATGTCCCATAGTGATTTTATTTCTTTGTTTTCAGCCCGCCAGAAGATCACCGAGCCAAAAAGGTTGTCAAAAGCCTCCATTTTCTCGTTTTCGCGGCGCAAGGTCGCGATAACAGTCAGTTTTCCAGCCATGTTTAGTTCAACATTGAAAATCGGGCTGGCAATGACAAAGTCGACCTTGCCTTCGTCTACAGCCAGTCTAAGCTCGTTCCATGACAACATGACCGCGGTGAATTTGTAGTCCCTGGCCTGATTGTTGAGAAAATCAATCGTTTCCTGCCATTCGTAGTCCCAGCCACCGATGCTCTCTTTTTTGAGAATGCCAATTTTAACAGTATGTTCAGCCTGTTCGCCAAACCCTGTTTCAAGGAACAAGAGAGCGATCAAAACCAGCAAGAGCAAAAGTCTTGTTTTATTTTTATGCATTTATTTTATTTTTCTGGAACCTTTTTAGAATACCACAGTCAAATATTTATGGAAAAAGAAAAAACCCGCCTCGCGGCGAGTTTATTCAATATTTTGTGGTTCTCTCTCTCATCTCTCTCCCGCTAATCTCAAATCCCCTTCTGTGGTCGCGCTGCACGGCGCGGCCACTTTGTTTTGAGTGACCAGCGGAAAATTTCTAAGCCGGGGTTCCGCAGTCCGGGCAGCCTTTCCATTTTGAGTCAATGGCGCGCCCGCAATTGCGGCATGAATGCCTGAGATGACCAAGGCAGAATGGACAGAAGGTAAAGTTGCGTCCGACCAGTTTGCCACAGTGAATGCATGGCATCATGTTTTCTTGACGAACATGCGCGGGCAGAGCTACTTTAACCGGACTCTCGTCACGTTCGCCAAGCTGGCTGAGCGCGAGAATTGCCGCGGTTCGCACTTCTTCTGACTCGTCATTGAGCAGTGTCATCAACGGTGCCAGTCCGCGTTTGTCATTAAGGGCGCCGAGTGCCTGGCATGCTGCCGAGCGGACTGAGGCCTGCGCGTCCCGCAGGCATTTGACGATTTCTTCAAAAATGCGGGTTTCTTTTGACTGGCCAAGCAGTTTAACTGACCAGTAGCGCGCATCAACATTTGTGCCATTGATCGCCGATATCAGCTCTTCTGATGCGCCAAGTCCCTGTGAATAGATCGCGTCAGCTGCGGTTTTTCTGATGATCCATGATTTATGCGCCAGGTAGCCGACCAGAATGCGGTGTGCCTCGGTGTTTTCGATCATGCTCAAGGCCTTGATTGCCTCAAGCTTTGACTCCATCGGGCCGTTTTCAACGATCTTGGCAAATTTGGCGGTCAATTCAGGATTAGCCTGCTGCGACAACAACTTGATGATCCAGAATTTTGCTTCTTCTGAACTGTTGTCAAGAGCGGTTACTACCGCGGCCTGATTATTGGTATAGATACGTTCGAGGCTGTCATAAGCCGCTTTGCGCACTGGCCAGCTTTGTTCTTCCAGAAGGTGAAGCAGAGCTACGACCATGCGTCCGTCGTTGACGTTCTGTGCTGCTCTGACCGCGGCCAGTCGGATTTTCTGATTCGGGTGTTTGAAAACCCGCACCAGATATTGAACCGCTTCGCCACCCATGTTGCCAAGGGTTTGCACCATCCAGTAGTCGACGTCTTCTTCGTTCTGTGGAATCATTTCCATGAGCTTCTTGAGAGAGCTGGAACCAAGTTTTCCAAGAATAAAAGATGCTGACCGGCGTATTGACCAGCTGTCTGAAGTCAGCGCCTTTACCAGATATGGCAGAGCTTCGTCTTTGAACGTCAACATGGCCTTGCTGATATCGAGCAGGACATCGTCGTTTTTTGATTCAATAGCTGCGGCGAGCAGCGGAAGAGCTTCGGCCGCCGGCCAGCTCTTGATTTCGGCGAGCGCGTTTTTTCGTGTTTCAGACTTTTCGCTGGCAATATCGAGGCGAGTGCGGGCGAGATCTTGTCGGCTCATTTTATCCTGCTTCCTTGTCAGTAAGACATTGGCATTATGACGTATTTGTATTCAGACTCTGGATTACCGGTCTTGAGAAGACCCGGGTAGTTCGGTGTGGTCATGTCGAGCACGATCTGGGCGTCGCTGACGCTGTTTACAAAGTCGAGCACGAAGTTGATGTTGAATGAAATATTGATCGGCTCGCCAGTCAGCTCAGAACTGATAAACATTTCGGCGGTTCCCTTTTCAGGGGCTTTTGCCCAGATGCGGGTTTCGTTCGGGCCAACATCGAAATTAACCAGGTCGCTGTTGGCGCGGGCGATTGGCGCAACGGCCTTGAGCGCCTGAAGAAAGTCCTTGCGGTCAATTTTTAGGCTGCGACTCGATTCTTTGGGCAAAACTCTGTTGTAGTCTGGAAATTTGCCATCTACAAGTCTGGTGATCAGCTGAAAGTGTTCTGAACAGATGACCAGCTGCTCTTTGTAGAGTCCAAGTCTGATCGTATCATTTGCGTCAAGAAGCTTTACCAGCTCGGTTACCGCTCTTGACGGAACGATCAGCGTTTTGCGCATGCCCTCGGGAACTTCGATACCGGGCAGGCTGGTTACTGCCAGGCGTTTGCTGTCGGTTGATGCCAGGGTCGGCATGCCGGGCGCCGCGAAATCTATGCAGACGCTCTTTTGCACCGGGTTGCCTTCTTCAGTATTTACCGCGATGCCGGCTTCTTTGAGACCCTGTTTCAGAATCGCCGAGTTAATTACAAAAGAAGCGAATTCTTCGTTGTCGATGATCGGGACCGGTGGATAATCATCGGCCGGCTGTACCTGCAGAGAAAAGCGGCTTCTTCCACAGCTTATCGACACTTCACGGGTGTCTTCGTTGTCGAGCTCAAAAAGCACGCGCCCACCTTCTTCATCAGGAATGCTGGCGACGATTTCCTGAATCAGTTTTGCCGGAATCGTGAAATGGCCCTGCTCTTCAATCGCAGCAGGCTGCGACGAAATCATCATTATGTCGAGATCGGTGCCGACAAAGCGCAGGCTGTTGTCGTGCGCGGTCATCAAGAGATTCAGCAGAACCGGTCGCGAGGTTTTGGCAGCAACTGCGCGGCTTACCACATTAACTGCGTCTTGCAGCGTCTTTTTATCGATCCTGAATTTCATGCCGAAGGCTCCTTTGTGATGCCCAATTTAACCCTGATGCCGTTGATGTTCCACTCAGTGCTCCCGGTGCCTGCGTCGATGCTTTTTGCCAGGGTTTCCTGCGCTATGTAACCGCCAAACTGGTTAATCGCATCGTCGATATCTGTTTTCTGGTCAGAGTCGATTACTTCATAAGCAACCTTGATCCGGTCAATTATATCAAAACAGAGTTCTTTGCGCATAAATTGAATTTTATTGACCAGTTCACGCGCCAGGCCTTCCAGAACCAGTTCGCGTGACAACAGTTTATTGAGGGCGATGCTCAGCTTGCCTTCGGTCTGTACTGCGTAGTCGTCGCTGGCAAGTGCCTGGAGATCTACTTCTTCGGCCTTCAGGCTGACCGGTTTGCCATCGAGAGTGAATTCATAGCCGCCGTTGTCGAGCTGCCTTTTCACTTCACTGCCATCGACTCCGTCAAGATGGGCCTTGATCTGCGGGATCATGCCCTTGAGCGGCCCCTGCCCAAGCATGCGGAAATTCGGTTTGGCCACATACTTGATCAGGCTCGCTGAATCGGTGATCGGGCAGATGCTTTTGAGGTTGAGCTCTTCCTGCAGCAGATGTTCCATGTCTTTGAGAGTATTGCGCTCGAATTCGTCGGCAACGACAACTTTCATTTCAGCGAGTGGCTGTCTGACCTTGAGGTTGGCTTCGTTGCGGGCGGCCCGACCAAGCTGAACGACCTTCATTACGAAGTCCATCTTGCGCTCAAGTTCTTCGTCGATCAGTTCAATATTGGCAACCGGAAAATCAGTGAGATGAACGCTTTCCGGTGCGCTCGCGTCAACGCGGGCAACCAGATTCCGGTAAATATCTTCAGCGATGAACGGAGTGAATGGCGCGGTAAGCCGGGCCATGCCTGTCAGAACTTCATAAAGTGTGATAAAGGCGCTACGCTGATCGTTGCTCTTTTCGCTGCTCCAGAAACGGCGGCGACTGCGGCGAACATACCAGTTCGACAGATCGTCAACGAATTTTTCCATGTGCCCAGTTGCCCATACCACTTCATAGCGATCCATGGCTTTCTTAACTTCGTCGACGGTGTGATTATAGCGTGAGATGATCCAGCGGTCGATTTCGCTGCGCTCAGAAACCGGCATGGCAGACTGTTTCTGGTCGAACTTTTCGATATTGGCGTAGAGCACGAAAAAGCTGTAGACATTCTGCAGGGTTCCAAGATAGCGCTTCTGCGACTCAGCAATAGCTTCTTCGTAGAACCTGCGTGTGTTCCATGGCGCAGTGCCGCTGTATAACGACCACCTGACCGCGTCTGCTCCGTATTTATCAAAGAGCGACATGCAGTCGAGCACGTTGCCTTTCGATTTGCTCATCTTGACGCCGTTTTTGTCGCAGATCAGGCCAAGCACAACAACGTTTTTGTAGGGCGGTGCCTTGTGCAGAAAGGTCGAGGTGACGAGCAGGCTGTAGAACCAGCCGCGGGTCTGGTCAACCGCTTCACAGATGAAATCTGCCGGAAAGTTTTCGGCAAAAACATCTTTATTTTCAAATGGGTAGTGCCACTGCGCGGTGTGCATGGCGCCTGAATCGAACCAGCAGTCGATGACTTCGGGCACGCGCTTCATCATGCCCTTGCACTTCGGACAACTTAGTTCAAGCTGGTCGACGTACGGCTTGTGCAGCTCGATATCATCAGGAACGTTGCGGCCGAGTTCCTTGAGGTTAGCGATACTGTCGACGAGATGATGATGGTTGCAGTCTTTGCAGATCCATATTGGCAAAGGAGTGCCCCAGTAGCGGTCGCGCGAGATCGCCCAGTCAATCATGTTCTCAAGGAAATTCAGAAAGCGCCCTTCCTTGATGTGACCGGGAAACCAGTTGATCAGATCATTGTTGCGCAATACCTCTTCTTTAAATGCGGTGGTTCTGATAAACCAGCTGTGGCGCGCGTAATAGAGCAGGGGGCTGTCACAGCGCCAGCAGAACGGGTAGGTATGCTTGATTTTTGCTGAAGCGAAGAGCTTGCCGCTCTGCTTGAGATCTTTGATGATCGCCGGGTCAGCCGCTTTGACGAACTGACCTTTCCATGGCTCTACTTCGTCTCTGAATTTGCCATCGAGCCCTACCGGCTGTATGACTGGCAGATCGTTCTCTTTGCCGACGCGATAGTCATCTTCGCCGAACGCCGGGGCAATATGAACGATGCCCGAACCGTCTTCGGTCGATACAAAGTCGCCGGAAATCACGTAATGCGCTTTTTTATCCGGCTTAACAAACGGATATAGCTGCTGATAATCAAGACCGACCAGCTGCTCGCCCTTGAAAGTTTCGACAACTTCGCCCTCGCCTTTGAGCACTTCGAGACGGGCCTTGGCGAGAATCATGAATTCGTCGTTGAGTTTGACTTTTACGTAGTCAATGTCTTTGCCCACGGCCAGCGCAACGTTCGAAATCAATGTCCATGGCGTGGTTGTCCAGACGAGAAAGCTGGTATTCGCCTGGTCTTTAAGCGCAAAGCGCACGTAGACCGAAGGATCTTCGACTTCTTTGTAACCCTGCGCTACTTCGTGCGAAGACAGCGCGGTGCCGCAGCGCGGGCAATAAGGCACTACCTTGTGCCCTTCATAAAGCATGTTTTCTTTCCAGAATTGACCGAGAATCCACCAGATTGACTCGATATAATTATTGGTGCAGGTGATATAAGGGTCATCCATGTCGATCCAGAAACCGCCGCGGGTAACCATGGCGCGCCACTGCGCTTCATACTTGAATACGCTCTCGCGGCATTTCTTGATGAAATTTTCGATGCCGTATTTTTCGATATCCTGCTTGCTTTCGATGCCCAGCTGCTTTTCGACTTCGAGCTCGACCGGCAATCCGTGCGTGTCCCAGCCAGCTTTACGCCCGACATGATAACCGCACATGGTTTTGTAGCGCGGAATGAGATCTTTCATTGCCTTGGTCAGCACGTGTCCGGGGTGCGGAGTGCCATTGGCGGTCGGCGGGCCTTCGAAGAATACGAATTTCTTCGCTCCTTCGCGGTTGCTCATCGATTTTTTAAAGATATTCTCTTTTTCCCAGTATTTGAGTATTTCTTCTTCGCGCTTCGCAGATACGTTATTTTCGGGTTTTTCGAAAAGCATCACTGTCGTCCTTATGTGAGAGTTTTGACTAAATGGTTATTGATAAAAGCGATCCTGGCGCTGTGCTCCAGGCTGCTCGTGTAATGAAATCCATCTTCGAGGCGGTCACCGATCGCAAAAGTGCCGTGTCCACGAACAATCACCATCGGAAACTCGCGCAGCACCGGCACTACTTTGCTGGCAACCTCTTCAGAAGCAATGGCGTTGGTTACTTCGATTACCGGCACGCCGCGCTTAAAGAAGTATTGCCCTTCGGCATCGATCGGCATGAAATTTCTGCAGTGCAGGGAAAGCGCGATCAGTGTCGGCGGGTGCGCGTGAACTATCGCGCCAGCGCCAGTCTGCAGATAAATCGCACGATGCACCGGGCGTTCGCGCGAAGCCAGCGCTGTCTGCGCATCTTCGCCATCGATAAGGGTTTCGATGATATCTGAGTATTCAAGCCGGTGCAGCATCGAGCCGCTGCGCGTTATCGCCATCATGCGGTTGTTGCGTAGGCTCATGTTGCCTGAGTGCGAGTTGTTGAGGCCGGAGGCGAAAAGATCCTGCCCGACTGTCTGAAAATCACGCAGGATTGTCATTCTGCCGCCTCGAATCGCTCGGGTTTAATGAACTCTGGTATGGTATCGCGATAAATCGGTCTGATAATGCCTTTGTTGGTGATAATCGCGGTTATCAGCTCCGGCGGGGTTACGTCGAAAGCCGGGTTGTAGACCTTGATGTCTTTGGGCGCAATCTGCTGCCCGCCAATATACCTGACTTCGTCATGGTCGCGCTCTTCAATCTTGATTTCTTCGCCGTATTTTATGGTCAGGTCAAAAGTTGAATCAGGTGCGGCAACATAAAACGGCACACCGTTGTATTTGGCCAGCACCGCCAGTGGGTAGGTGCCGATCTTGTTGGCAACAAAGCCATGTGCGGTTATGCGGTCGGCGCCGACTACTACACCCTGCACCTTACCATCGCGGATCAGACTGCCGGCCATGTTGTCGCAGATCAGCGTTGCGTCGATCTTTTCCTGCATCAGCTCCCACGCGGTCAGGCGCGCACCCTGCAGCAGCGGCCGGGTCTCGTCAACAAATACCTTAAAGTTTTTGCCCTCTTCCTGGGCGGCTCTGAACACGCCGAGTGCCGTGCCGTAGCCGGCAGTAGCCAGCGCGCCGGCGTTACAATGCGTCAGCCAGGTGTCACCGCTCTGCAGCAGGCTGGCGCCAAATCGGCCAATACTGCGGCACATTTCGATGTCTTCGGCTCTTATTTTGTCAGCTTCGGGCAAAGCAACCGTCGCCGCGCCTGAAAAATCAGTGCAGCCTGCGTTTTTAACAGCCTTTTTTATGCGGGCGATAGCCCAGAAAAGGTTAACTGCTGTCGGCCTGGTCGCTGCCAGCAGGTCGCATATTGCCTTAAAAGCTTCGAGAAAAGGCCTGGCGTGATTCTGCGGGTTGTTCAGGCCAAGTACAATGCCGTAGGCTGCTGCTACGCCGATGGCCGGCGCGCCGCGTACCTGCATGCTGACTATGGCTTTAGCCGTATCGTGCTCGGTGCTGCAGAAAACTGTGCGGGTCTCGACCGGCAACAGAGTCTGGTCAAGCAGTTCGAGTCTGTTTTGCTCTTTATTGAATACTACAGCTTCGACCATTTAATAACGCCTCGCGAAAAAAGAGATTTAAATAAAGAAAAGAATGTTTTACGCCGCCGATAATAACAGACCTGTACTCTCTGGTCAAGGTTAACAACTATGGTGAGCACAAACGATGCGTATAACTTAAAAACTGTCAGTCTGCGCGTAGCAAAGCGAAGCCGCAGAATCCATGACTTTATTGCCAGTCTGGATACTGCGATTGCACAAAGGATGACGGCCAGGTGGCGATTAAAAAAAATCCTGAATAATCTGCGATAATCCTTTAATCTGCGGATAACTCTTCAAAAGAGCCTGTGTAATTATCATGATTAGCTTGACCGAAAAATAGTCCAAACGAAATTCCTCGTAAAGTGCTTATAGCCAGGCAAATGGAGAATTTTTGTCAGAGGTTCTCACGCCTTGACGCAATGAATATTCGAGGAGTATTGTCAAAATGTTCAGATAAAGAATAGACCGCTTCACCAGCATTAATTCATGGAGGATCATAATGGTCGAAAATTTGCTGCTGACTGAAAATGCAGATGCTGCCCGCCGCGCCTGGCTTGAGAAGCTGTCTGAATTCGGTCATATTGGGCAGATTTATTCGTGGCTGATCATCGATGAAACCGTCGCCGACAGGATGCATTGCGCGCTGCGGCGAGTGTATGATAACTACTACGGCGGCTCTGATTTTTTTGAGTGCCTGAGCGGCTACATACCCCTGGTTTTTCGAGCTCTTTCGCATCTGGTGGCAGATATTGCCGATTTTGAGGCGCTGGCTGTGAGCATGCCAGAGATTCTCAAGGCATTGCCCTATGAAAGTTCCGGTTATCTCGACGGAACTGATTATACCTTCGACACGACGCAATTGCAGCAGCGAGCCATGCAGGTCGAAACAGTCGCAGACTTTCTGGCAGATTTTTCGCCGCGCTACCCCGCGCAAACAATTGATCAGTCGGATTCTGCGCTAAAGCCGGATGCAGCAGCCTGGAAAGCAGAATTCGCTGAAGAACTTGCTGAACTTGATCGTCTCGGCCTGGTTCTGGTAGATTCTACCGGCAAAGACCTCGCTGGGAAAGTTTCACAGCGCTATGTTCATGCCTTGTCTGAGGTCATTCAAAGCAGGCAGGATGTGCAAGCTCTTGTTGCGTTGCTGCGTGATGCAGCAACCTGGCATAAAATATCAGGCGACTACAAGTGGCCAGCCCGAGTTTTTCCGAAGGCCCTCGCTGCCATGGCAGATCCGGTTTCACAGCTCAGAAAGGTTTTACCGGTAGGTTCTGTTCTGACTGCCGCCCTTGGTGAAAGCCCTTCGTTGTGTCTGCGTTTTCTGGCCATGCCGGACTCAGGTCTGATCAGAAACGTCATAGCGCAGCTGCCGATTATCGACCCGTTGCTGAGCAGCTCACAGGCTGCTGCAGACTTTGTCGACCTGCTGGTGCTTATGAACTTTAACTTCAACATATATTGTGGCAGCTTTTTGGCAGCCATGCCGGAAATTGCCGCCGCAACCGGTCAGTCCGACGGTGCAGCCGCCTTCTCTCTCGCCCGCGAAATGCTTGTCGCGAAGCACTATCTGTGTTACAGCGACGATTGGCTGCTACCTCTGTGCGAGGTTATTCGTGCCGCTCCGAAAGGCGAACCTGCCGTATTAAAGGATATCGTCCAGCTGTTTGCGTGCGGCGAACTTGTCAGGCATTGTGTTCCGCTTCTCAAACACGGCGTGCTCTGGTCCGAAATCCGCGACAATCTGTTGCAGATGTGGCAAAGATTGAGAAAGAACTATTCTCTAAGCAGTGAAGCCCGCTTCGCGGTGGCCGAAACCTTTGCCCGCGAAGTTCCGCAGATTAATACCTCTGCCGACTTTGCGGTATTCTGTGGCATGTTTCCTGAAGCGCTGTCGCCTTTATCGAGGACACGCGGCCGCTTTTTCAAACCACGCTTTCAGTCTGATCCACCAGAAGCAATGCCTGGCGCAGATCCGATTCCGCCCGACATGTCGGTTCGTCTGCTCGCGCCTTACCCGCAAGAGGTCGAAAACCACGGATTCAGGCATGTCTCAGTATGGTGGAATGGTCGAGCAGCAGCATTCGAGTTTAGTGAGTTGTCTTCAGCGATTTCAGGTAATATTCGTGCTGCTTCTTACAGCCTTTCCGGTTCAGATGCATGGTCGCTTCGCAATCTCGCCGGCGAAAAGTTCCCGCCCGAAGGCAATGACGCGGCACTGCAGTTAACCGCCCGCACGCTCGGCATCACGCTGGCAAAACTGCGTGACCTTCTCGAAAAAAGCCGCCGCGACGTTTTCCCCGAAAAAGGCCAATACGACGACCGCTGACTTAATAAATGTCAATTCTGATATTTGCGACGAGATTAAGGCGCTGACCAGAACAATGAACTTCTGTGCGGTTCTCGTCTTGCTTTTGGAGTTGAACAATCAGCACGCTTCGTTTAAAATATAATCAGCACAGGGACAGGATAAAGCAGATGACCCCGAACATAGGTAAATGCGGGCCTTTCAGGTTCTATTTCTACAGTCATGAGCCAAATGAACCACCTCATGTTCACGTTGACCGTGAGAACTGTTCGGCTAAATTCTGGCTGAAACCTGTTTCTCTGGCTGCTAACATTGGTTTTAACGCGGCTGAATTGAAAAAGATTGAAAAAATAGTAATCAGTAATCAGAATGATTTTCTGGAGGCGTGGTATGAATTCTTCGGTTCTTAATGCCGGCGAAATGGTAAAAAATGTGAGTTTTGCCCGAGACGCTATTATTGTTGATCTTCTCGACGGCAGAACAATTTCTGCGCCTCTAGTCTGGTTTCCAAGGCTGTTGCATGCGACCCCTGCCCAGAGAAAAAAGTGGAAAATTGCCGGCGGCGGTTTTGGTATCCGCTGGGAAGAACTTGATGAAGACCTTTCAACCGCGGGCCTGCTGCGCGGTGCTCCTGCACCTGGCGCCATAAAAACCAGAGCAGCCTGAAATCACCGTTTAACAGACAGTCTTCACAATGTGATAAGTACACTGTCTGTGTTGTGGGAGAAAAACTCTAACAAGCTGTGAGAGTTTTCGCCAAGCCCTGTTTGAACTCAAACCGCTTATCTGGCAATTTTTTTTGGCAGAGAGCGGGTTTTCTGGTATTCTGTGACCAATGATCAAGCGATTGCGAAGAAGTTGCAGAGTTCTTATGGCGTGCCGCTGGCTGTTGCTGTCGGCAATTTTGTTGTTTCTGACACAATCGCCAGTTGCCGCCAACGGAAGCGGTTTCTTTAAATTTGCCACGATTTATTCAACTCTTGGCCACGAGAACGGTCGTTTCAACCAGCCGGAAGGCATGGTTTTTTCGCCGGACGGCAGATATCTGGCGGTCAGTGACACGCACAGCAACCGTATTCAGCTGTTTTCAGTAGATTCGACGCCCTATGCGTCAGCGCCACTAGCACTTGAAAGAGTCTATGGCGGCCTCTGGCCGTGGGATGACCGTACCCGGCCGATCGACTCGCACGACGCTTATCGCGAAAAAGATTTTCTTTATGGCCGCAATCCGAATTACCTGGTCGGGCGCGCTTATCAGCATGGTCAGGGTCACACCAGGCCGGCTGAACATATTCCGATGGATCACTTCAGCTTGCCGGTCGGCATTGCCTGGATCGGCACTTCGACCTTGCTGATTGCTGATACTGGCAATCATCGCCTGCTTGCGCTCGCGCTGAACGGCGAAGTGCGCTGGGTTCTTGGCCAGGAAGGCTGGAAAGACGGCTACTTTCATCACCCGCTTGGCATCGACGTCGACTGTGCTGGTCAGATCTATGTTACCGAACCGCGCAGCAAGTTTATCCGGGGTCTTGGGCTCGATTTCGCCCAGCGCCAGCGTGTGCAGGGCAACCGTCTGCAGATCTTTGGCCGTGATCTTAAGCCCGCCAGGCGGCTTGGTCACATGCATCACATGTCGGGCATTGACTACCGGCAGTTTAAAGATCTTACCCGTGTCTGGGCCGGAACCGACGGCAATATTTATCTGACCGACAATGGCAACCACCGTGTAATGGTCTTTGGCAGCGATCTCAAAAAGAAGGCCGAAATCATCAAGTGGGAAAAATACAGCATGCGCTACCCGAACGGCGTCGACGTCTCACTCGATGGCCGCATTGCAATCGCTGATACCGGCAATCATAAGGTTCTCGTGCTTGATAAGGACTACAAATTACTTCAGGTCATCGGTCGTTTTGGCACTTTGCCCGGGCGTTTTGTGCGGCCGCACGAGGTCAGGTTCGGCCCGAATGGCGATTTATACGTTCTTGACACCGGAAACGCGCGTATCCAGATTTTCAGAGGCCCGCAGATTCGGCAGTTCCCGCGCTGCCCTGCGCCTGAGCCCGAACAACCGCTGCCGCCGCAGAAACTCGAAGAGCTTCTTCCCCCGCCAGCGCCTCCCAAAGACTCATTCTAGTCCACTGCCTGCCCTGAAAGGCAGCTTTTCATCTCTCTCGCACTGCGCCATGAAGCCACAAAAGAGGATGTCACAAACTCAAGTGTGACAAAGTGTGCTGCAAATTTTTGTAAAGATGTGTGAGAAACAAATGTTTTGTGATATAAATTGGGCTTGGGTCTAAGAAAAAGAGCATACTTTGCCCGCATATCCCTTTGATGTGCTGTGGAACGGAGTGCCGTAACTCTGTGTTTGGGAAGGACTTTGCAAAAGCAATAGCAAAAGAAAAGAGGAGTATGTTGTGGACGACAAGACTAGAAATAGTAAGGGTTCTAATGGTTCTGACGAGATTAGAGTAATTGAGGAAATAGTAGAAGGATACTGGATCTGCCCGAACTGCGAGGCCAAAAATCGCGGTGCTGAACAGCAATGTGATGCCTGTGGCGCCATTCGTAGCGAAAATGTGCAGTTTCACTGCGACAGCGATGCTCCGGTTATAACTGACGAAGAAGAGCTTAAGAAAGCCAAGGCCGGCCCGGACTGGATCTGCCAGTTTTGCAACAATACCAGCCCGTCGTCGTCTGTAAACTGCACCGGGTGCGGTTCAGCGCGAGATTCTGGAAAAAAACGCGCAGTTAAAGAAATTCCTCCTGGTGGCGCTCCAGCGCAAAAAGGCCCGGTTCCGCCAAAGACTCCGGCGCCACCGATGCCAGCTGCTTTCAAAATTGGCTGTGGCATTATCGCGCTGCTGTTTCTGATCTTTTCATTTTTAAGCTGCCTCGAAACGCCTGATAAGATAGAAATCACTGATAATCAGTGGACGCGCGTCATCGAGCGCTCAGAATATAAGACCGTTCAGGAAAGCGCCTGGCAGAACGAGGTTCCTCAGGCTGCAATACGGCTGTCGAGTAATCGCGAAATTCGCGATTATAAGCAGATTCCTGACGGTTTCGAAAATGTTCAGGAAAACTATACCGAAAAAGTTAAAATTGGCGAAGACAAGGTCGAAGACGGCAAGATCGATCTTGGCAACGGACGCTTTCAGGTCAAATACAAGATGGTGCCGAAGTATAAAGACGAGCAGCGTACCCGCATGGTCAAGAAGCAGAAATTCCGAAAAGAACCGATTTATGACGAAAAGGTCACCTATAACATTGACCGTTGGATAGATATCACTCCGGTTGAACTCAAAGGCACTCAGGATGAACCAAAGTGGCCGGATGCCGGTGTTATCAAGAACACGCCGCCGCAGGTTGGCGATGTTTCAGAGAAGGCGCGCCGAGAAACCTATGTTATAAAAGTAAAACGTCTCAGTGACGGCAAAGAGCATGAAATCAAAAAGATGCGCGACAAAGAACTGACCTTTGAACAGTTCATGAAACTGCGCAAAGGCACGCAGTGGGATGCCATTTTCAGCGGTCTCGGCGACCTGCGCGAGATAAAACTCGACCCGGCAGCCAAATAAGGCAATCCGCCGGAAGTAAGATAATCCGCAGTCGCCCACAGGATGTGGGTGATTGCACCGATTAACGCAGATTACTCGGGCAGGCCGCTGGCCTGCCTGAGTCGCTTTAGAGCGATATTGCCGTCTGGACCAAAGGTTTGCTGAAGTCGTGCTCAGCGAAGCGGTGCTCGTTCTCGTAATCGGTGCCTGGCTTGTGTTTTTTCATCTTCCAGTAATGCTTTTACAGTTGCTGCAGCTGTAAACGATTTGTGCTATAATCAGACCTGCTCAAGAACTTTTGCAGTACAACCTTGCAGACGGCTGATGTTGATCTGGTCTGCTCGGTGCCAAAACAGGAGACAAAAATGAAGCTATTCAAACTCACACTGGTAATGATTCTTTCTATAGCCATGCTGACCGGCTGCGGCGGTGGTGGTAGCAGCAACCCGGTTGCTCCTTCTAACGACGACGAACTAAAGACAAACTATCCTGATGTTTTCAATTCTTATACAACTATGCAGACCGCGCTTGAAGATAATTCGACAGAAATTAATTCTCGCATGGCTTCTTTCATGTCGGTTATTGCAACGCCCTTTTATGATGTAAATGACGCGAGCAAGCGCGCTGATCTTGAAACCGTTACCAAAAGCCGTCTTGAACGCTATAATGTCAATACCTGGTCACTGCTGCCTTTTGCTCACGCAAAAGTGGATGATAATACCGTGAGAGTATCTACCAAGATGGTTCTGAGCGTCACTCTTATTCCTGGCAAAGAGGGCAGCGGCGCCGGCACTTATCATTTTGGCGACACCTCAAAAGGTGAGCCGGAGCTGGTGTTTACCTGGGTCAAAGAAGGCGATGGTAAATGGCGAATTAAAAAGGGCCTGCCGTATCGCGCCGACGAACTGTTTTAATTGTTAATTTATCCATCAGAAGCCCGGGGTTGCACCAGTGTGTGACTCCGGGTTTTTTTTTGTTGCTGGCGCGGCTGAATTGCTTTAAGCTTTGATAAAATTCAGCTGCAGGGGTGATCAGATGGGTATTATCTCGAGATACCGCGCGATTCCGATTCTTTATCGTATGCTCGGCGCCTTCATTATTGGCGCTGTTGTTGGTATTATCTGCTGGTATGCCGAAGCAACGCATGGCGTGGCGCTCAAAGGATCTCTTGACACCTGGCTTTCTCCACTGGGGCTGGTTCTGGTGAAAATGCTCAAGATGATCGTCGTGCCGCTGATTTTCTTTTCGCTGCTGCAGGGCGCTGCCAGCCTGCCTCTTAAAAAATTCGGCCGTATCGGTGTGCGCGTAATTGTGCTGTATCTGATAACTTCTCTGCTGGCCGCCGTTATCGGAACCGTTTTTGCGCTTGCTATCAACCCAGGTAAAGAAGGCATGTCGCTTGGCGTGGCCGTTACGGGCACAGAAAGCGCTCCATTAAATGTGAACACCGGTGCCGCATCTTTGTCTGTGGTTTTCATGAGCATGTTTGAGAATCCATTTAAAGCGCTGGCCGATGGCAACTTTCTCGCGGTTATCGTATTCGCCATTCTGGCCGGTCTCGCGCTGCGCGTGCTGATCGATGATACTGCCGAAAGTGAAGCCGCTCCGCTTAACCGCCTGCTTGAACTCGCTGCGACCTTTAACCGCATTCTCTTCGTGCTGGTCGAATGGATTATGGATTACGCGCCAATAGGCATTCTGGCGTTGACTATCGTGAATTTTACCCAGCATGGGCCTGCTCTGGCCGGACCGTATTTTAACATCGCAGTTGGTATCATAATAGGTATCGGCCTGATGATTGGGGTGGTTTATTCAAGTATGATCGCCTTGCTGACTCGCAGCAACCCTCTCAAATTTTTTAAGTTCGCTCAGGAAGCGATGATAACCGCATTCGTTACCAGATCATCCGGGGCTACGCTGCCAATAACGCTCAAAACCGCGATCACTGATCTCAAGATCCGCCGCGAACTCGCTGATTTCGCGCTGCCGCTTGGCGCAACCGTCAACATGGATGGCGTCTGCATCCATCTGCCGATGTTTGCAATTCTCGCCGCCAACATCTTCGGCGTCGAACTCGGCTTTTCAGCACTGCTGGTCCTGGTGCTTACCACTGTTCTGGCCGCGGTTGGCGCTGGCGGCATTCCTGGTGGCAGTCTGATGCTGCTCTTCATCATTCTCAACAGCATGGGCCTCAATGAGGTGCAAATTTCACAGATCGTCGCTTTTGCCCTCGGCATCAACCCAATTCTTGACATGTTCGAGACAATGAACAATGTTGCAGGCGACCTGACCTGTACATATATTGTTGCCTGTACCGAGGGCATGATTTCACAGGAATCGTAAACTTTTCACGATATTTTCAGTATTATTGTCGGCGTGGAAATTTTCTATGCTGTCTGGTTGTGTCTCGTGCACTCTCAGACCGGGTTTTATGCCTCTTCCGTTCGAGGTGATTCTTTGTTATCATTAAAATATTGTTATTGTCAGCGGTACAATTTCTGTTGTTGCTGCTCTTCATTAAGGAGGAGATCATGAAGTTAAAGGCGCGGTCCAGGTGGTTTGTTGTTCTGTTTTGTCTCTGGCTGGCTATAGAGCCTCTTGCAATTGCCGTTTATGCCGGCGAAGATGTTCCCCAGCCGATTCTGAACACTGAAGGCATCGAGGGTATCGTTGACGTCGAAGAGATTGAGGCTCCCGCCGACTATCTTGAATACGTCATGGCGCTGCGTGGTCGCTCAAAAGAAGAGGCCGAAGCGAATGCGTGGGGCGAATGGATGATGACCATTTCTGGCGCCTACGCGATGATGGATGACGGTTGTTCTGACGTGTTCAGTTTTTACAGCACGCTCAGTGATATGTCGCCGCATTTTACCAATACACCGTATTATTTTAAGGCCGTGGCAATGGCTTCAAGCAAAGCCGCTATGGCCTTTTCGTTTGTCGTTAACTCAGGTCCGGTGATTGCCGGCGTAAAACTGGCCGGCGAAGCTGCACAGAGAACAGGTCTTGCTCGCGGCGCGGCCTGGGGCGCTCGCAAGGTTTCTACCATAGCCAACTGGAGTGGCAGTCAGATTGCCAACTCAAGGCTCTATCAGAAGGGCGTTGGCTTTATACAGCGCAAAGCTAATCTGATGAACGGTTTTCAGCGCATGGGCAACATGGCCTCAAGCGTTCAGAAAACTTTCAGCGCCAAAAACGTTTCGACTTTTCTTAGCCACATGGCTCCTCCCTGTGGTTACAAAGCCGGCCCCGGCGAAGGTTTTTATTCTTACTGGCGCTGGGTAGCCCGCAAATCCGGCCTCGAAAATCAGGAAACCTACAAGGCTGTCGCCAAAAAAGCCGGTATCAACACCAACAAGGGTGCTGCAGTTATCGGCGATGCCAAGGGCTGGGGTCACACCGTTGGTATCGGTCTTTGCGTTCTCGGTATCGCTCTCGATACTTATGGTATCGTCACTTCTGAAGATCGCAAGGGTGGTCGCTATGGTTCTTACTCACTGGTTAAAAACTATGTGGGTCTGGCGCTGGGCTCTGCTGCGCTGATAGCGATGTTCTGTATTCCGGTTGTCGGTCAGGTCATTGGTGCTCTTGCCCTTATCTGGACTGCTCTGACGTTAATCGGCAACGTGCTTGGCGATTATAACAAACGTTGGAAATCAGCCTACAAAGGCTCTTACTGGTATCTTTACGAGAATGATCCAGAATTCAAGTCTTTCTATGATAACCGTTCCCAGCTTGATCCCAATGAAAAGGCCGTGGCCCTGCTGGTAACCGAAGCCAACTACGGTGACTTCGTTAAAAACCAGGCTCCCGAAGACAAAGAGCAGCAGGCTATTCACGAAAAGAACCTGCGTGTTTATGAAGAACTCGAAAAACAGGGCGTGCTTGTCAGCTACTACAGCCGCAAAGGGTTTTCACTGCCGGATTTCGGCATGGAACGCCTGCAGGAACTCTGGCAGATGAAGGCTGATTACATGTCATGGAAACCAACCGAAGCCGAAAAAGAAAAGGCTGCAAAGCGCGGATTCTGGGGCAAAGTTGGTCATGCCATCAACCCGATGACCTATGTCAGCTGGGCTGGTGACAAGGTTCAGTCGCGCGATTACAAAAAAACCATTGAAGAATACAACATTCTCAAGGTTTTCTTTAACCCTGATTACGTGCTGATCAAGAAGTATCAGAACTGGATCACCGCCAACAACTATCGCGGTGGCATTTTTGATGTTGTCGGTCTGCGCATGGAACAGTCACCGTTCAACTACATTCCGATGGTTGGCATTGATTCTGGCACCTGGAACGAAGATCTTCTCATTCAGGCTTTTAACGCTGATGCTTTTCAGGTTGGCGTCAAAGAAATGATGTATTTCAAAGAACAGATCAAGGCTGCCCGCGAACAGGTCAAAGATGCCATTAAAGACGGCGACAAGATGGTCGACTTTATTCGCAAAGAGCACCTTAAATACTTCAAGAGCACGCGCAAAGCCCTCGAAAAGCTGGTTGAATGCTACAACATCGATCCGGACCGCGAACACCGCGATCTTGAGAAAGAGCTCAAAAAAGGCTTTGGCTGGCGCTGGAACAACGGCAATGGCAAACCTACCCCGAAAAATATCATCAAGATCTATCAGGGTGACATCGAACAGGCTCTGCTCTATGATCCTCTTTCAATCGCTCAGAAAGCAGCTGACACCGTGCTCATGGTAGCGACAATCAAGAAAAATCTTGATCTTGCCGTGATGATGAAAGAAATAGGCGAAGAAAAACGCCAGGCCATGCAGGATTTCAGTAGTGAATTCACCAACTATGACATCGCCAAGTACCTTAAAGAAGGCACTTTCCTTGATGTTAAGGGCAAAACATTCTGGGATTGGCTCGCCGATATCTATCCTGCTTATGAAGAAATGGAAAAACATACCAATCTTTATATGCGCGAAGTTGAAGACTTCACTGACGTGGCAGATCAGTCTAACTCAGATTCACGCAGAGTCTGGCTGGTTTTCAGCAGAGACGGCTATCACCCGAAAAACCTGCTCGATGATCTCAACGACGAACTTACGGCCTATAAGAAAATCGTCGATGCATTCGCCAAAATCAAGGGTGAAACCGGTCTTTACATGGCTTTAGACGGTGAACTCTACAATGGCGTTTTCTCAGACAGTTTCGTTGCCGAAGGCCCTGAACCTCTCGACCTCGATTTTGCAGTTTCTGCAGTAGTGCCCGCCGGCGACTGATTTCTTAAGCTCTTAAAACAGGCTGCTTCGCATTTGCGAAGCAGCCTGTTTCGTTTTAGCACAGATTCAATATGGCCACAAGGCCGGCTCTGAAGTAAAACGAGCCTGGCTGGCGGTGATGTTGCCATGAATTATACCAATTCTACTTATTTCGTTCGTTCTCGCACTAGTATGTCCTGCACGTCGTAATCGTCATTCTGCGACTCCGCTTCGCTACGCGCATAATGACAAACACGAAGACGACTCCGATATCCAGTTTTTCGCTGTGAACGAATTTTATGTGAATAGTATTATTTACAGTTTGGCGAGAGCTTTTTCGATTTCTTCGCCAACAGCCGGATCAGGGTCTTCATTGGCATCTTCGAGCATAGTCTTGACTCGCTGTTTGAAAGCCTTGAACTCAGTAACGGTTCTGACTGCAATGATGCGAACTTCGGGGTCTGGGTCGTAGAGAAGTTCTTCAATTTCGGTCAGGCCCTTTTCTTCGAGTTTTAAAAAAAAGCTTACCGCTGCGCTTTTGTCTTCAGGTGTTCCTGCGAGCAGTTTGTCTATCTGATCTTCGATTTCCTGGGCGCTGGCCGAAGGAGCGGCTGCTTTTGCCGTTTCTGGTTTGGCGTCAGCTGTTGGTGATGCGGTTGCTGCCATAGCTGTCGCTGGCGTTACCGCGGCAGGAATCGTCGCTGTTTGAGTTGTCATCTGGCTGCCAGGCAGCGGCCGGGGCGTCGTAGTTGCCTGAGCGGGCTGTGCCGGCGTTGTTGCAGGTTTTGCCGGGACCGGTAATGGCAGAGGTGACATATCGTCAGGAATAGCGCTACTCGCTGTGACCTCTTCGCCTGTTTTATCACTTGAGCTTACTTCGACAACATCGTTATCAGAATCTTCTTCGCTGTCTTCGTCAATTTCGCCGGTTTCGTTTTCTGACCCTTCTGGTTCAGTATCATCTACATTGACTGCAGTTGCCGGCTGTGGTCTTGCTGGCGTCTGGGTTGCTGCTGTTGTCGCAACCTTCTGCGGTGTGCCGGCAATGGCAGTCGCGACTGGTTTAGCCGGTGCTTTTGCGATGGTTTTTTGCGGCGGCAATGGCTCGGCTTTTCTGGCAATTGCGCTGTGGTCTTTGGCACGGGTTTGTGTCTGGTCGCCATGCTTTGCCATCACTGTGCCAAGCTTTTCCTTGGCGGATTGATAGTCAGGGTCAAGTTCGATCGCCTTTTTGTAGGCCTTAATGGCGTCGGCAATACGGTTGTTGGCGAGATAAATGTCGCCGAGAATCTCGCGCGGCATCGGGTTCTTTGGCGCAGCTTCAGCAGCCTTTATCAGGGTTTTGTTAGCCAGACCGGTCTGGTTAAGCGCGAGATGCGCCTGGGTCAATACGCAATAATAATAACAGATCGTGTCTCTGTCCATTTCGCGCTGTGCCATGGTCAGTCCGGGTTCGAGCAACTCTATGGCACGGTCGTAAATGCGCAGGCCGACATAAATCTCGCCGAGTTCGAGATAAGCAAAGGTTTCCTGCGGGTCGATTTCGAGGATTTTCCAGTAATTCTCAAGGGCCACCTGTACTTTTCCGTTGTCATAATTTTTGCGGGCCGCCTTGAGCATGCTCTCGATCTTGCGATTAATCTTACGCTCGGTTACGCTGCCGGCCAGTACACGTGCTTCAGCCTGCTGCGGCAGCAGCAACGCTGCGCAGAACGCGCCAACGACCAATGCTTTGTATATAATCGAACTGGATCTGAATATCAGTGCCATTGTCTTTCTCCTCGCTGTGCAAACCTGATGACATTTGTAATACGGTAAGATTGCTTTGCTGCGCTTGTAATGACAAAGTTCCATTTTATATGTCATTGCGAGGAGTTCTGCGAATCTTTATGTGAAGCAGAACGACAAAGCAATCTCAGCGGATTAATAATAAACCCACAAGCAAGCGTATCCAACCTTATTCTAAAGCAATTCCTGACAAAATCAAATCTATCTCTGCCTGGGAAAAACTGAGAGAGATAAAAATCAGCGTGTCAATCGCGTCGAAAACCGCTTCTCCGTTGATTGCGCGATCGACAAGCGCAACCAGCTCACGCGTAACTTTTTCCGAAAAAAGCGGTAGTGGAAGCTTTTCGAGGTCGCCGCGTAACACCTTGCGGGTATTGTATTTTTTTGCAAAGACAAACTGCAGCAGTTTTGAATTCAAAAGGCACATTACTGCTTTGATCGGATGGCCAGCGAGCCTGGGAATCAATATGTTGGCGCTGTTGAGGGTCAGCGACTGTTTGTCATCGTAGGCAAACACGAGTCTGTTCGAGATGAATTTGTATATCAGCTTTTCAGGTGCTCTATATCTGGTTGTTGCCGCAACCTGCTGGAAAATTGCCGGTTTAAAGTTAACAAAGGATGTTGCTGGCCGCAATCGGTATGGCATGATGTCGCTGCCGCGATAAATCGGTTCCATGCCAGTCTCTGCAATTGCAGAGACGTGCCGGGTGTTGTCACCGGTAACAATGCCAAGTGCCCAGTCGGCGTTGTCGCGCAGGGTCAGGTGTGGCAGCGCGTAAAGCTTGCCGATAATCCGGTATTCATCTTCGGATATCGAGGTTTCGAATATACTGCCGCTGCTGGCGGCAAATTTTGCCTGCGCAACCGTTTCGTCGGGGCAGTCACGCTTTTTCATTGTGGCCGGGCAGGTTGCGACGGGCTTTTTCAGATGGATCTGCCAGTTTGGCTCTGGTTCTGCGTTGAGCAGGTCCAGCCGTATTACCGGGGTAAAGACGTTTTTAAAAGGCCTGGCGAGCGAGTGAATTGCTAGAATACGGGTTTTTGCCAGCAGGTGGCGGCGAATGTCTGCGTGAACTCTGATGTTGAGAAATGATTCAGGCAAAATGAACGATACTACTGCGTCGGCGGCTGCCAGCTCGAGGCTTCTGGCCAGGAAATACGAGAAAGATTCGCGTGATTTTATCGCCGGGTAGAGCTTGCCGAGCTTCGCCTGTTCGGTGGCGGCAAAGTTGGCGCCCCATGGTGGATTGGTGGCGATGAGGGTAAACCGTCTCTTCGGGTCGCTTATGTCGAAAAGCTCTGCAGCGCCTTTTTGCAGCAAGGTATCGGCGTGATAAACCTGCGGTGAAAAAGTGGTTTCGGTAAAAGCCAGCAGCAGATTGATGCGCGCTATTCTGACTGCGAGCCGGTCAGAATCAAAACCATAAAGGCGGTTTGGGTCGTTATAGCCATGCTTTGCGGCGCGCAGCAGGAACTGGCCAGTGCCACAGCAGGGGTCGAGAAACAGACCCTGCTGGTCGGCGTGATCTTTGAAAATGTTGTCGATTATCGCGGCGGGCGTGTAAAACGAACCTTTGTTTGCCTTGCTGCCGGCCTGCATGAGTGACTGATAGATTATGCCGATGCTGTCGTCGTGTGATGCGTCACTGAGTGCATTGAAAAGCTTTGTGCCAGCCTGTTTAGCGGCAGCTGTGCGCGGCGGGAGTTCTTTGAACCAGATAGTGAGTTCGTTGGCCAGAGGCTTGCGCAAAACGGCATGGCAGCTGGCGGCTGCGAATAACTGATCGCTGGCGATTGCCGCTTCCCCGCGCAGAACCAGCTGTTTAAGCGTCAGCGCAAATAAGGCATTGTCGATGTCGATGGTATTTTCGAGAAAAATTGCTCTGATTGTCGCAAGCTCGCCACTGAATGCCGGGTTATCAAGATATTCATCAGGTATGAACGAGTCGCTGGTCTTCTTTTTGTTGGCGCGGCGCCGCAGACGATCGAGCTCTCCATCAGCGATTCTCTGTTTTAGCGTTTCGACGGCGATTGCCGAAAATCGGCTTCTGCTGCCGGCAACAGGCGAAATGAGGCCATGCCTGATCCAGTTTCTGACTGTGGCTTCAGAAACTTCGAGCATACTGGCAGTCTGTTTTGTGGTTATAACCTGCATAGCTCAAGCTTAACATTTTCAGGCGGCATGAAAAAGTATGTCATTTAAGGGTGCATCTCGTATGTAAACGCCAGATCTTTTATGATGAGGTTTTGCCGTCGATGTAATTGCGCCAGAGGATCGAAGAGTTCGTTTGACTGTCCAGCTCTGAAGATCATCGCCAGGGTATTAACTTTGTGGAACTGTCTGAACCGGTGAATCGTGGCATCTTTGCCGTTTTTACTGCTGCGTAAAATGAGAAAGCCACCAGCCGGGGTTTCCTGACTGGTGGCTGATATTGCGATCTTAGCGATGACTGAAGTCGATGCGTGCCTGTTCGGGCGATTCTGCGCTGGCCTTTGCCCTGAAATCACGGGCATCGTTTACCTTTCTGGCAAGAGCCACGGCGACCTGCTCGGCTGTAGCTCCCTTAGATGTCATGACTGTGAAAATACGTCGATTTTTCTTGGTGTAGTTGGTGTTGCCGAAAGCATCGGTGGTAGGTGCCTTGTCAATATCAAGGGTGAAACGAACGCTGCGTGCGTAATCGCCTGCTGGCATGCCCATTATGTCGTAAGCGGGTTCCGGGCCATCAGCGATTCCGTAAATAGTAAGGCTGTTAATGCCTGTTTCGACTGTCATGCCTTTGTCTGAGGCGCTGGCCTTGATCTCGATTTCTTCGCCTGCATCGGCCATATTTATGGCAGTGGAGGCTGACATCATGTACAGCACAGGCTTTACTTCTTCGGGATTACCACCATGCAGTGCCAGAAAATTACTGATCTCGCCATTGATTATTTCGATTTCGCGACGCAGCTTTTTACAGGCAGTCACCCATATCTTCGGGTTGTTTTCGTTAACATGCCACATATCAATAACCGCGGCTTTGGCAGCAGCTTTGAAGTATTTGATCGCGAGACGCAGGCGCCAGGCTGGCATACCAATCAGGCCACCGGCACCGACTTTCGTCGAAGCGATTCCGGCCTCATTACCTGCTTCAACAAGAGCAGTGGCAGCTTCTTTCCAGACTATTTTTGCCTGGGAAGGATCTATGCCAGCTGGAACTACTGCCAGCTGCATCTTTGCTTTTACCGGTATAAAGCTTGCCTGAATGTTTTTGAACCAGATATTGTCAAAGGCGAGCATTTCTGGAACCGACCAGAGGCGCAATTCCTGAAAGCCTCTATCGCATGCTGCTGCAAATTCACGGCAAAGGTGTTCAAAAACCTTCTCGTTTCCGGTCATGCCGTCATATTCGTGCGAGGCGATTTCAAGGCGCTTCATGAAGTAGCGTGCGCTGAATTCAACACGGTAAGGCAACTTGTTTGCGCTTATAAAGTCGGCCATTATCTGGCTGCCCTTCTGCGCTCTGCTGGCTGCAGCACGGTAGAGTTGCTGATAACTGGCGTCGGTCAACCCTGCGGGTCTGACAGCAGGAAATCCGGCTTCTGCTCCAAAAGGAAGCAGTAGTGATCTGACTTCGGCAACGCATTTTGCTACCACATCCTCTATCTTCTGCGCAGCTTGCAGATCAACTGCTTGCGCCACCCCTGTCGTAAAAAGTGCAACCATGAGCAAGAACATCACCAGGTGTTTTTTCATCTGTACATCTCCAGAATAATTTTTCATAGCTCCAGCTTATAAAATTTCACTTTGAAAAACAATCATATAATTACCCTCTAGAATTGATCAAGCCAATTGTTGTCGGGTAACAATTCCGGTCTGATTATGCTAGTATTAGCCCGGCCTTTTTTACCTGTTATGAGATTATCGATTCAAGCTACCGGAATAGGCTTTTTTGATTTGCGGTTGTAGATTCAATTATTATGACAGGCTTTATGAGAGGCTGAATAATTTTCTATGGGTGAGGCATAATGACTTTTGAAATTGTTGTGAATGCACTTGGCGGACTTGCGCTTTTCCTGCTTGCAATGCAGATGATGACCGAAGGTTTGACAGTGTTTGCCGGAACCGGGTTGAAAAAGTTGCTTGGCCGCTGGACTTCGACACCATTGCGCGGTGTTTTTGCCGGAGTTCTGGTTACCGGGCTTGTTCAGTCCTCCAGCGCTGTAACTGTTGCAACCATAGGCTTTGTTAACGCCGGCGTTCTTACCATGCGCCAGGCTCTCGGAGTTATTTTTGGAACCAACGTGGGTACAACCATGACCGGTTGGCTTGTCAGCATTGTCGGCTTCGGCTTCAAGATCGACTCATTTGCACTGCCGATACTGACAATTGGCGTGATTACCAAGCTTGTCATACCATCGCGACGCTGGAAGGGTTTTGGCGAATCTCTCGCCGGCTTTGGTCTTTTCTTTCTAGGCCTGTCTATTTTAAAAGACGCATTTGGTGGTCTCGCCACCGCCTATAGCGCCAGCGTTGCCTCCGGTCAGGAAGCCGGCGGGATACTGACTTTCGTTGTCATCGGTCTTGTTGCCACCGTGCTTACCCAGTCTTCGAGCGCTGCCATAGCGATTATACTCACGGCCGCCGCCGGCGGCGTTGTTGGTCTTGAACAAGCAGCGGCAGCAGTTGTTGGCGCTAATCTTGGCACAACTTCGACGGCAGCCGTGGCTGTATTCAAGGCGACTCCGTCAGCCAGGAGGCTTGCGCTGGGCCACATTCTTTTTAACGTTATAACCGGTGTTGTCGCTTTGTTGATATTGCCCTTCCTTATGACTATTATTTCTTATCTGAGCGGAAACGGCGATGCCCAGAAGAGTCCGGCGACAGCGCTTGCTATGTTTCATTCAGTGTTTAACATTCTGGGGGTATGCATTATGCTGCCGTTGGCAAGCCGTCTGGCAACCTGGCTCGAAACCCTTTTCCGCAGTGAAGACGAGGATATCGGATGTCCGAAACACCTTGATGCTACTCTGAAGTCAACTCCTGCAATGGCAGTTCTTGCCCTGAATGAAGAGCTTGTGCGACTGTCTGAGATTTCACGAGAAATCGCCAGGTCTGCGCTTCTGCCAGGTAAGCCTGATGAGGAAATTGAGAAGAAGTCTTCTGCTGTGCGCAATCTTGGCTCGGCAATTACTGATTATGTTGGTGAAGTCAGAACTGAATTCATGCCCGAAGACGTGGCCAACGACCTTGCCGCAACCCTCTATATTTCCAG
Organism: Candidatus Riflebacteria bacterium HGW-Riflebacteria-1; assembly: GCA_002839445.1. Lineage (GTDB taxonomy): Bacteria > Muiribacteriota > Ozemobacteria > Ozemobacterales > Ozemobacteraceae > Rifleibacterium. The sequence goes on along the minus strand of PGYB01000010.1, from coordinate 232,391 downwards.
GCACTTTCAGGAAGTTGCCAGGCTGGCACCGGCCATGCGTGTTCTGACACATCATTCTCGCCGCCTGGCTGATAAATATCCCGGGCCTCTTCTGCAGGCCGTTCTTGATGCAGCTAACGAAAGCTTTAAACCCGAGAATTTTTCAGAGGCTGTTTCATACTCTGAATTTCAGAAAAATCCTGTATTGATAAACCTTTGGCGAGCTTACAAGGACGCCCAGAAGGGCGTTCTCGATGCTACGGTAAAAGGCGCTCTGCCGATTGACGCGACCGAGAATCTGCTTGTCGCTCTTCATTCAACCAGAAGAGCAGTAGAACAGCTTACCCAGGGCTTCTCCAGGCTGAATCGCAATCGTCGCGAAAACGTCTTCACCGGCGATATCAGCAACGAAGAGGTACCGGAGACAGAGAGCGGCCTTGCCGGATAAACCGCTGGCCAGTCGCCACAATTAACAGGTTACCCATGAACCGGCATTTGAGTTCGGCACTGCCTCTCTGACAAAAACCCCCGGCCAGGTGAAACCGGGCCGGGGGCGAGGAACTCAGTTGTGAAGGTTATTTTTTGCTGGCAGTCTTTTTGGCGGCTGCGGGTTTCTTTGCCGGAGTCGGCTTGGCTGTTTTTGCTGGAGCTGCTTTAACTGGCTGTGCTGCTTTTTTGGGAGCAGATGTCGGTTTGGCGACAGGTTTGGCGGTAGCAACAGCCTTTTTAGGGGCTGCGGCTGGCTTTGACACCGGTTTGGCGGCTTTGGCCGTTTTCGTCTGCTTAGCTGGAGCGGCTGCTTTTTTGGGCGCTGCTACCGGCTTCGCGGCTGGTTTAGTGCTTTTCACTACTTTTTCGGGAGCCTTGGCGGCTTTTGCCTGCCTGGCCGGCGCAGCCTTTGCTGCGGGTTTGGCGGCAGTGGCGGCCGGTTTAGCTGCCTTGACTGTCTTGGCGGGTTCTGCTTTTGCTGTTTTGGCTGACTTTACCACGGCTTTGATGGTGGTATCTTTTTTGCCGGCCTTGAGTTCTTTGATGGCCTTGAGAACCTTTTCAGCATTGTAAGGCGGGTGGGTCAGTCTGACGCCAACAGCGTTTTTGATGGCATTGCCGATGGCCGGGAGCGCTCCGTTGATGCTGATTTCGCTGACGCTCTTGGCGCCGTAGGGGCCGGTTTTTTCATAGGTCGGTACCAGGAAGGTTTCGATTTCGGGCAGGTCGCGAGTGCCCCAGATCTTGTAGTTGCCGAAGTTCGGGTTGAGCATGCGGCCGTTTTCGTCGAAGATATACTCTTCGGTTAATGCGAAGCAGATAGCGTTCATTACCGCGCCCTGGGTCTGGCCATCGGCTAATGTCGGGTTAATGGCGGTGCCGCAGTCAACGCCGGCGACGTATTTGAGCAGCTTAACTTCGCCAGTTTCCGTGTCAACTTCGACTTCAGCGAAGTGAGCTGAGAACGGCGGCGGTGAAGCGTGACTGATATGGCTGCCGATCGCGCCGATCTGGAACTGCTTGTGCTCATACATCGCGTATTTGCAGACCTGCCCGAAAGTAACTTTGTTTTTGCGGCCTTTGCCATAGCAGACGCCGTTTTCGATAGTGATGTCAGAAACATTCTCGCCCATCATGCTGGCAGCAACCGCTTCGATCTGTTCGCGTACTTTTTTGGCGCAGTTGATAACCGCGCCGCCGGTCAGGTAGGTGGTCGAGCTTGCGTAGGCGCCTACATCGAAAGGAGTCATGTCGGTGTCTGAACTGTAGACCATCATGTCGGTGAGCTGACAACCCATGGTTTCAGCAGCAATCTGTGCGAGAACAGTGTCTGAGCCGGTGCCGAGATCGGTGGCGCCGAGCAGCATGTTGAATGAGCCGTCATCGTTCATTTTGATGAAGACCGCGCCCATGTCGATTTCGGGAATCGAACTGCCCTGCATCAGACAGCACATGCCGACGCCGCGTCGCTTGATGCCGGTGCCGGGTTTACCATACTTCTTAGCCCAGTCGATGCGTTTCATGCCTTCGGTTATGCACTTTTCGAGGCCACATGAGCCGATGCTCATGTCAACGCCTTCGCGGCCTTCGCCGAGAGCTTTAAAGATCGGCGAAGATTCGCCTTCTTTAATATGATTTTTCTGACGGAACTTGATCGGGTCCATGCCGATTACTTCGGCCATTTCGTCCATCTGGCATTCCATGGCGTAGGCCGCCTGGGTAGCACCGTAGCCGCGATAGGCGCCGCCAACCGGCAGGTTGGTGTAAACGGTGTCGCCGATGAATTCGATGTTATCTGCGCGATAAAGCGGCAGAACCTTTGAACCGCAGTTGCTGAGAACGGTCAGTGCGTGCGAACCGTAAGCGCCGGTATTGCTGAGAACGCGCATTGAAATGGCGGTGATGCTGCCGTCTTTTTTAACGCCGCTTTTGATGGTAACCACCATCGGGTGGCGAGTGCGGGCCGACATGAATTCTTCGGCGCGGGTCAGTGCCCAGACGCATGGTCGGCGGGTGCGCAGAGTTACCAGGCCGCAGACGTCTTCGAGCAGAACTTCCTGCTTAGTGCCGAAACCGCCGCCAATTCTGGGTTTGATAACTCTGATCTTTTTGACCGGAATGCCAAGGGTCTGGGCGGTGATGCGGCGAGAGTGGAACGGCACCTGTGTTGAAGTGCGCAGCACGAGGCGGTCATACTCGTCGAGATAGGCGATGCAGATATGTGGTTCGATCGGGCAGTGCTGGGCGTAGTGGGGGTAATACTTGCGTTCAAGCACGTAATCAGCGGTTTCGTAGCCCTTTTCAACATCGCCGACCGCGGTCTGCACGTGTGAACAATGATTGTGTTTCGGATCGAAGAATATGGGAATCGGCACGCGGCAGTCTTTTTCGTCGTGAATGACCGGTGCGTCTTTGTCCATGGCTTTTTCGCAGTCAAGAACCGGCTTGAGCACCTTGTAGTCAACCTTGATCTTGTGGCAGGCTTCGTCGGCCGCTTCTGCTGATTCGGCGGCTACGATAGCGACGCGGTCGCCAACAAAGCGCACCTTGCTGTCGAGCAGGTAGGTGTCATATGGTGACGGCTCAGGAAAGCCCTGGCCGGCAGTGGTTCTTGGTACTCTCGGCACGTCTTTCCAGGTGTAGATGGCGACGACGCCAGGCACTTTCAAGGCGGCGCTGGTGTCGATGCTCTTGATTTCGGCGTGCGCGTAGATGCTGCCGAGAACTTTTACGTGCAGCATGTCGGGCAGGTCGATGTCAGCTACATATTTCTGCTGGCCGCAGACCAGGCCCATCGCGTCGATTTTAGTCAGGCTGTGATTGACCTGATTGAATTTATCGGGCTTTTCAAAAAACAGCGGTGATTCTGGAATTGGAGAATATTCGGCAGCAGCCTTGGCAGCTGGTTTTGCGTTCTCTTTATTAATTGCTTTGGCCATTATTTTTTGCCTCCTGCGCGTTTTGCCGGTTTTTTGGTGGCTTTGGCGGCTTCAAGAACAGCGTCAATGCGTTTGATGTAACCGGTGCAGCGGCACAGATTGCCATCGAGAGCGTCTTTGACGTCTTCAGCGGTTGGGTTTGCGTTGCTGTCAAGCAGGGCTTTGGCAGCGATCAGCGCACCTGGATTACAGTATCCACACTGGGTCGAGCCGGAGTCGACAAAAGCCTGCTGCAGAACATGTGGATTTTCCGGATTGCCCATACCTTCAACGGTCAGGATATCAGAGCCTTCGGCCATGCCTGCCGGCAAAATGCATGAATTGCGGGGGCGGCCATCGATCATGACAGCGCAGGCGCCACAGCTGCCTTCGCTGCAGCCAATCTTGACGCCCTTAAAGCCGGCAGCGCGCAGCGCTTCAGCCAGCATAGTGTTTGCTTTAACTTCGAGGCAAATATCTTTGCCATTGACTCGGGTATTGATTTTCACTGGCTTTCTCCTTATTTGCCGGCCTTGGCAAAGGCTTCCTGCAGACCACGGCGCACCATGACTTCGAGAACTTCTCGGCGGTAGTCACTGCTGGCACGGATATCGCGGCGGACGGTGATGCCTGACACCGCTTTTTTGGCAGCGGCGGCAAAGAGTTCTGGGGTTGCTTTCTGGCCTTCGAGAACGCTTTCTGCCTCGCGGCAGCGGGTTGGCGTGGCAGTAATAGCGTTGACCGCGATTCTCGCCTGTTCAATCTTTCCTGATTTCTGGGTAAGTCTGATGGCGAGGCTGATCATCGCGTAATCGTTAGAGGTCTTGGAGAACTTGGCAAAGTGAACGCCGGTGCCTTTGCCATAGATGGGAACCATAATCTCGGAGATAATTTCGGCTTCAGAAAGAAACTGCGCGGCCCTGGTATCGATAAGTCTCTGAACCGGCACGGTGCGCTTCGGTTTGCCTTTGCGGCAGACGACTTCGGCGTCGAGGGCCATATAAACCGGTGGCAGGTCAGACCATGGGAAAAGACCAGCCAGATTGCCGGCAGCAGTAATCGAATTGCGCAGCAGTGTTGAGCCGATTTTTCCAGCAGCCGTCTTGAGAAGTTCGCCAGAGGGGCCTTTCAAATTTTTGCTTTTATAAATATCCTGAACCGGAGTGCCGGCGCCAATGTGGATATAAGAAGATTCCTGCCTGATGTAGCAGAGTTCTTTAACCTTGGACAGATCGACCAGCGCTTCGATGCTGTTGTCGTTGCGCAGAACTTCAGAGGTTCCACCAGCAATGAGGACCGTCTTCTGTTCGCGGTTGCCGAGGTTCAGACAGGCTTCCTCGATGGTCTTTGGATAGTAAAACCGGGTGAGCTTTTTGAGCATTCTCGCCCTCCTTTTCCTTGTGTTACGGTTTATGATTCAACTTAGTTTAAGATTATACTGACAGCCAGACCAATATGCCAGTACAGACTAAAAAAATCAGCAACTTTGTTAATCAGCAATCTACCTGCGCCCCGATGCCGCGAATTGCCGATTATGTCTGAATGGAATTACCTGGCGCTAAATGCTAAGATGTAGCGGTTATTGCCCCGAGAATAATTATTTATCACATAGAGGTTGCAATGTTCTATACTCTGCTATTTTTTGCGGTGCTGTTACTGGTTTCTGCCATTTTTTCCGGCACAGAAACAGCCTTTACTTCAGTTAACGAGATCAGCATGGAAAGCTATGCCGGCAAAAGTGGTCGCCGGAAAAAAATAGTGCTTGAAATGCTGCAGCACAAAGGCTCGGTAATTGCTGCCATTCTCGTTGGCAATAACATTGTTAACACGGTTCTGGCTGTCTATGCCGGGGCATTTTTTGATCAGGTATTTGTCGACACCGGAATTCTGTCGGAGGCTGTGGCGCCGGTTCTGGCATCGGTTGTAACGATAATTTTTCTGTTGATCTGTGGCGAGGTTGTGCCCAAACACATTGGTGTCACTTTTTCCAAGGCCTGGACAATGGCAATGGCTTACCCACTTTGGCTGATCGTTACAGCGATGAAGCCGGTGACCGCTGCCATGGAAATAATCAGCAGAGCCATGCTTGCTTTGATCAAAAGGCCCGGGGAACACGATAATGCGCCATCGATCCATGAGTTGCTGCTGCATGCCAAACACAGTGAAAAAGCCGGTCATATCGATTCAATCGAACGCAAGCTGATGTCGAGATCGAGCAAGTTCAATGATCTGCAGGTTTGCGAGGTCATGGTTCCGCGCAGCAATGTGCGAGGCATACCGGTGCAGGCAAATTTGCAGGAAGTTCGCGAGGCATTTAAAACCGACATGTACACGCGGGTGCCAGTTTATGACAAGAGTCTTGATGCCATTCTCGGGGTGTTTAATTTTAAAGAACTCGTGAAGCTTGAGCCGGGAGACGCTGCGCGCTTTGATTTGCATAAATTGATGATGCAACCGCTCTTTGTGCCTGAAAATGTGGCGATTGGCGAACTGCTTGAACGCATGAAGTTGACCAGAAAGCACATGGCTGTTGTTGTCGATGAATTTGGCTCGACTTCTGGTATTATCACCTTTGAAGACATTGTCGAGCGCGTGTTTGGCATGATCAATGACGAATATGACGTAGAGCCGGCCGGCAATTTGCGCAGCCATGCTAACGGAGAACACGAAGTTATGGGCAGTATCTCGTTGCAGGAACTTGGCGCCGCCCTGGCCTTAGAATTCTCAGAAGATGAACGCCATCAGGCAAATACGCTGAATGGCCTGCTAACTTTTATCAAGGGCGATTTTCTGCGCGAAAAAGACAAAATAGTCAGAGGCAACCACATTTTCATCGTGAAGAAAATAGAAGGCCATGTCGCCGAAAAAATTCTGATACGGCAAACAGAATCGGCAAAGACACGCGAACAGCCCGCAGTAAAGGCCTGATTCGCGACCGCCGGGCAAAGATCAGTGACTGCAGTGACGCAGGTTGCGCCAGAAATGTCGCAGCTGGCAGGCGTTTGCGCGGCAAAGTTCCCTTAAACAGCCGATTTTCTGTGGTGGTACAAACGTTGCTCTGTCCATCGTCACCATTATTTTTATTATTTTATTATGCGGAGGGCTGCTATGAATGCTGAAAAGCGTAGAATCGGGTTTACACTGCTTGAGCTCATTGTTGTCGTGATGATCGTCGGCTTTCTTGCCGCGATTTCGATACCCAACTTCAGAAAAGCCAGAATGCAGGCGCCGCGCCGAAGCCTTGGCTTTGCCGTTGGTGGTGCCATGGATGCGCTGAGTTTTCGCGTAAACATTAACAACGGCTATTTGCCGCTGGCCAGCGCGATTACCACTGAGGGTGTCTATAACGAATACTACTTCGATACCGGTATGAAAGAGGGGGAAGTTGCCGACCAGCTTTTCTACCCGACCTATACTTCTGCAGTATCGCGTAACCCGGCAACCGGTGAGCTCGAAAACTATATTTCGGTCGGGTTGAATTCGAACCTCGACGAAGCTGAATTCAAACGACGCAAACTCAATCTGGTGGTTGTTCTCGATATCTCAGGCTCTATGGCTTCACAGTTTGATAAATACCATTATGGTGGTCAGCAGCCAGCTGCCAATGTCAGCAGCAATGGGCAAAGCAATGGCAATATGCTTGATATCGCCGCTGCGAACATTGCCAACATGCTTGAGCATCTCAACGAAGAAGATTCTTTTGCGCTCGTGCTTTTCGACGACGGGGTCGAGACACCTTTTTCTTTGCAGAAAATCAACGAAGACTATAAAAACAAACTGCGCCAATACGTTAGAACACTTAAGCCACGTGGCGGAACCAACATGGAACTCGGCATGCAAACTGGCATTAGCCAGTATAGCAAATACGCCGCCGCTTCTGATGCTTCTTATGAAAACCGCATTATTTTTCTTACCGATGCCATGCCTAACACCGGCAACACCAGCAGTCGTGATCTGATGAGTCTGGCCGTTGTTGCCGCTCAAAGCCGCATTCACAGCACGTTTATCGGTATTGGTCTCGCGTTTAACAGCAATCTGATTGATCGCATCGCAAAAGTCCGCGGCGCGAACTATTTTTCGGTGCAGTCTGCTGAAGAATTCAAAGAACGCATGGATGACAATTTCCAGTACATGGTTTGCCCGCTGGTCTATAACCTCAGTCTTAAGCTGGTATCAAATGGTTATCAGATCGAAAAGGTCTATGGTTCTCCTGACGTCAATATCGCGAATGGCGAGCTGATGAAGGTCAGCAGCCTGTTTCCCTCGCCAACCAATGAAGATAACGAAACAAAGGGCGGTCTCATTCTGCTGCGCCTCAAAAAAACCGGCCACACTGGCGATCTCAAACTGGTGGTTGATTACGAAATGCACGACGGCTTTGCCTGCAATTCTGAAGCAAAAGTCGCTTTTGAGGGTGCCGAAGCCGAATACTACGAGAGTTCCGGCATCAGAAAGGGCATTCTGCTGGCGCGTTATGTTGAGATAATGAAAAACTGGATCAGCAGTGAACGCTTTGCCGGTGGCGAAATGTACTCGCGCTACCGCGAGATATGGGAAAATGAAGCGGTAAGACTCGTCGCTTCTGATAAAAGCCGCACGCTGTTAAGCAATTTCAAAAAGTATCTCGAACAGGAAATCGAGCAGATCAAAGACCCGTCGCTGAACCGCGAGATAACTCTCATCGACAAAATTCTCACCAGTTCTGGCTACCTCGCTCAATATAAGGAAGAGTATGACAGAGTTGGCGGCCTCGACAGTATGTAAATCGCGAGGTTAATCTACCAGCCGCGACGGGTAAAGAATCTGCGGATCAGAAGACCGCCGGCGATCATGAAGGCTGCCTGAATAATGGCGCCTCGAGCCTCTGTAAAGATAGTCCAGGCGCCGCTTTCATTCTGATAATGCTGGGCGCAGTCATGCTCAGAATGATCGGCATGATTGCATGAGGATGTCTGGTTATTGGCCGCATACTCGCCGTTGCTCTGAGTTTCGCGGTGCATCGTGGTGACCTTTGCAACAGCGAAAGGATCGAACATATCGATGCGCGCTGGACTGACTCGATTCAGCGCGCTGGATATCGACTTAAGCTCGTCTGCCGGATCGAAGAAAAGTGTTTGATACCAGCCATCCGGCAATTCGTAAGGTGGCAGAATGTCTTTGCTGGTCTGCTGCTCCGCAAATATCTGTGCTAAAAACTCTTTGGGCGAGTCGGGCACTTTGACGCCCTGTTCCAGCAGGGAAAAGTAGGCGGCGATCAAACCATTTCTGCTGCTTTCAGGAACATTTTGCCAGGCTGCAAGCGCCTGGTCTTTTTTGCCGATATCGATGAGAAATCTGCTTTTGAGCAGATAGTAATTGTCGAGACTGCTAACGGTTTCGATGTTGTCAGCTTGATGGACAGCGGCATTTACTTCGTAGTTGGCAATGGCAGCGTTGAGGTAATTCAGGGCAATTTCACGATCATTTTTTATGGGCTTGCTGGTCTCAGAAGTGAAGCTCTCGGCAAAACCGTAGCAGTATGACGCGGCGGCATATAGTTGGTGCAGGTCTGCCGAGTTTTTGTTGGCCAGTATGCCTTGTTGTATTAATCTGATAGCGTCTGCAAAGCGATCGAGATGCATTGCCAGGTTCTGGCTCATAATCTCGTAGGTCTCAATATGGGAAGGCTCCAGATAGAGCGCGAGCCTGAGCAGGCTCATGATCTCGGTATTCCCTGCAAAGCTGCCGGCAATAAAATTCTGTCTGGCCTTTTTGTAGGGACCGATATGCATGTATTCATCGGCGGTCAGCCGCATAATGCCTGCACCCATGCTTTTAAGCTGCGTGGGCACAGATTGCAGCAGCAGATCGCTATAGTCAAGTATGGCTGTTTCAGGGAAATACTGGTTCCAGTATCGCGCCTTGATCGAGAATTGCCCGGAAACGGCTATCGCAAGAAGCAGCAGTCGCAGCAGAATTCCCCGTGTTGTAATTTTGCGGTTCTGCACGGTCAGAGATCCCTGCGGGAGAGTGCCGCACTGCCAAGCGATAAGTAAAAGAAGACAGCGGCCATAGTGTATACCGTCAGCAATACGATGGCTGAGCCTCTGGCCGGAATTTCGTGCATTACCATTATTCTGGTTTCATAGAGCGAAAAATCGGGCATTACAAAAATGCAGAAGTCAGCAATCGCGGTCAGAATCTTATTACCTCTGCGTTCGGCCAGCATGCGGAAAATGTCGAGGCCGTGCCCGACCACATAAATCAGAACACTCAGGCTTACGGTTATTATTTTGGTTGAGCATGCTGCCAGCATCATAACTATTGAAACCAGCAGCAGCTGCTTTAAAAACACCAGGAACATGGCGACTGGTATTTCAGCAAACCATGCCCCGGCCTGCATGCGCAGAATCAGAAACAGCAGGGTTCCGAGCAGGAAATTGAGAAAAATAAGGGTCAGGGCAATACCGCCAAAGCGGCCGGCTATGTAGACATGGCGACTGGGAGCCCTGGTGATGACAAAATAAATGGTTCGTCGTTCTATATCAGGTATAATCTGGTCAAGTGAGAAAAAAAGCACGACCAGCAGCCCGGTCAACGAGATGATCGACAATCCTGTGTCAATGACCAGACGCGCCTGAAATCCCAGATTATAAGTGTCGAGAAGCCAGGCTGATGCCGATAGCGGTATTGCCAGCAGGACTATTCCCAGAAAAAGCCTGTTGCGAAGCGCTTCCAGAAAAGAGTAATACGCGATCGAGCAGGAAATCGCGCATGAAGATTTAAAATCACCGAATTTCATTGTCAATTCCCTGATCGTGGATTCAAATTAACAAAACTGTCAGCCTGACAGTCGAAGCCGCAAATGAGTTTATATGCCTGTGTTCAAAGATTTAATCAAGACCTGACAACATGTTTGCCAGAACAACAGCCAGCAAGTCGGTGTACATTTAAGGACTCATAAACTCTCGTTGATGAGTCATGTTAACGCTTAAGCCTTATGGTGTCAAAAACTTCGTGTGGCTGCCCTGACCATCATCAACAGAGATCATGATATTGAGGCATCGCATTTTTATTTGTCATCCTGCGCGAAGCGAAGCGCAGTCGCAGGATCCAGAAAAGCGCTAAAAAAGTGGATTCTGCGACTTCGCCTGACGGCTTGTGCAGAATGACGTTTGATTTTGACCTAGAATTGCTGAATTTGCGGTGCAGGCTTTGACTTTGACCTTGCAGATAGGTGATAATCAGATCAGTACAAATTGTTACGGGAGCTACTGTTATGAAAAAATATACATACACGCTTTTTGCTGTGTTCATGCTTGTGTTCGCTGCCCGCGTCGAGGCCAGGAACGTACTTAAAGATATTTTCAAGGTTTACCAGAAATACCAGGAAGTCAACATGACGCTCTGGCTGGTCGGTGATATCGGCGCCGAAAAGCGCTTTGGCAAAGAGCTGCAGATGTGGATGGGCCTGATGCATAAAGAAGAAAAAGACCCGAAAATCAGAGCTTACGTGTCTGGCATTTTTGAGCGTCTCAAGCCGCAGTTCAACAATCGCGGCATGAGTTTCGACGTGCGCGTTATTCGCGACAGCACCGCTAACGCCTTTGTTATACCGGGCGGCCACGTTTATGTATTCACCGGCCTGATAGATATGGTCGGTTCAGATGACGAGCTGGCGGCGGTAATCTCGCATGAACTGGCACACGCCGAACGCAGGCATTCACTCAAGAACTTTCGCGCGTCAACCGCTGCCGTAGCAGTGCTCAATGCTGCGGTAAAGAACAAGAAAGATCGCCAGACCTGGGGCAACCTGATTGGCTATCTCACCCTGATGCAGTTCTCACGCCAGCAGGAAGACGAAGCCGATGACCTCGGTCAGTTTAAAATGGCGGCAGCAGGCTTTAACCCGGCCGCCCAGGTGTCATTGTGGGAAAAGTTTCTGAAAAAGCATGGCGATACCAAGGGGCTTGCCCAGTATCTCAGCACGCACCCGCCTTCCAGTAAGCGTATCGAGAATGCCAGAAATAATCTGAAAAAGATGAATGTTGTTGAGCAGACAGTGTTCAACAACACCAGGCTGATTTTATCAGCCGACCAGGTGAATCTATTGACCAACCCGAGTTTTGAAGCCGACCCGGCAGCAACCGGCCAGATATCCGGCTGGGAAGTCGCCGCTGGCAAGGTTGCTTTGACCGACCAGCAGGCAGTAACCGGCCGGCGATCGCTGGAGTTGCTGGCTGATCAGAGAATGTCTGCCGTGCGTGTGCTCTCTGATTTTATCGCCATAAACGAAAACTCTGATTTGACGGTAACTGGCTGGGCGCGCTCAGAAAACGGGCAGCAGAACGCCGCCGTCGGCATCGAAATTTATGACGCGAATAAGCGTTTACGTAACCGTTTCCTGGCTGTGCGAGAATCGGAGCCACTCCCGGCCACCTGGACACGAATCGAAGCAAGACTGCTTAATAGCGCAGAACGGCGTATTTTTGCCGCCGGCAATGTTTATATGCGACTCGTTTTGCAGACTGGCCCGATTTCGCTGGGACCTGTCTGGTTTGATGACTTTCGCGTGCGACAGACCCAGGTGGTTGAACCGGTGAATATGCTCTCTGGCGGCGACTTTGAAAGACGTACTGTCGGAAACATTCCAGAAGCCATACAACCAGTAGCTGGCCAGATAGGTATTGACACGACAAAAGCTAACACCGGCTATTCATCTTTGCTGCTGCAGTCGGCAGCTGGAGGTGAATCTGGTTTTGCTTTCGCGCCGCTACCGCTTGCAGGTATTAAAGCCGGTCAGAGCCTGACCTGTTCTTTTTATTATCAGAGTGATCGTCCGCAAAAAGGCGTGGTAGTCGCTGAGATGCTCGACGAAAAGGGTGCGGTTCTGGCGCGTCGCCTCGCGGAAGTAGGGTTTGAAGCAGTAGCCGGCAACTGGCTGGCGAATTCTTTTGCTTTCAAGTTTGAGCCGCAGGGTAATGAGGTCGCTGTCGCAAAGAGTCTGCGCATACGGGTTGCTGCCGCCATGCCGGCCGGTGCCAGCATCTGGTTCGACACCTTCATCATGCGCTAATCGTGCATTATTCGTGCTCGTGCTCGTCATCGACTACGATTTGCATCAGGCAAAAATTAACTATGGGTGATCTTCTGCCAGAGAGATTGCTTGCTGCTTCGGCTATGCCTCGCAGTCGCAAAGACACAAAGAACAGCCGGCTGAACAAAAGAATACAGTGTTCGCAGGCGCTCTATGTCATTCTGCGCGTAGCCGTCAGGCGAAGTCTCAGAATCCATATCTGTTGTCATTCATGGATCCTGCGACTTCGCGCAGGATGACTACCTGATGTGCTCGCAATAACACAGGTTGCTCAGCAGGTCAGATGGTCTGTTTTTTGGCTTCGGCGACTTGCTCTGGAGGCTGTGTCTTGCTTTTAAGGCCGGGGCCGGTGAGGCTGATGACATTTACCGGGCAGACACCACGACAGTCAAGGCAGCGCAGACATTCGGCGTTGTCGAGTTCGCGCGGCACATCAAGGCTTACCGGGCACTTTTTTGAACAGGCGCCGCAATGTATGCAGGCCTTCTCGTCGATTTTCAGCTGATACAGGCTGACCCGGTTAAGCGGTCCGTAAAAGGCGCCGAGCGGGCAGAGCCAGCGGCAGAACGGGCGCCTGAAAAAGACCGACAAGACGAGAATCAGTGCCAGTAATGAGGTTTTCCAGGTGAACAGCCAGCCGAGCTGACTGCGTACTGCCGGCTGCAGCCAGGCTATTGGCAGGCCACCCTCAAGGGTGCCGGCCGGGCAGATGTACTTGCAGAAAGAGGGCTCGCCGCCATCAAATTCGTCAAGCCAGAAAGCCGGCAGCAGAAAGACGAAGACGATCAGAATAATATACTTGGCGTATTTAAAAATGACCGGGCCATTGAATTTTGGCGACGGAATTTTATTGAGCAATTCCTGAAACCAGCCAAAGGGGCAGATCCAGCCGCAGGCAGCCCGCCCGACAATACCGCCGACCAGCATAAGAAAGCCGATGGTCAGCATGGGCAAAGAAGTCGAGATGGCAACCAGCCGGGCCCACAGCCCCTGGGTAGCAGTCAGATCAACGCCGCCGGCGCCGGCAATGGTTACCTGTATTGCGCCGATCGGGCACGAATACATGGCGGCCGGGCAACTGTAGCAGTTCAGCGTTGGCACGCAGACATGTTTTAATGGACCGGTGTATAAAGTGCCGGTCTTAAAGCCTTTGAGATAAGCATTGGTGAGCAGGGTGGCAATCGCCTGCACCCAAAGTCTGATATTTAACCCAGCCCGATGCATTGTGTGCACACCATGACGGCTTTCTGAAAGTAGCTGCGATGCTCGCCATTCTTAAAGCCGGCGAACATCAGAAGCAGAGCTGCAACAATCAACAGCAGCGTGGAAAGTTTAAGCCTGCTTGATTCAGTTACAGGGCTGTTCATTGTTCTTTACCAGCTCAATAAGGGTTTTACCAACGTGGGTTATGTCATACATGCCGCCAAATTTTTCAGCACCGGGTCCGAAGGCAAAAGTCGGAACCATAGCCGCGGTGTGGTTATCTGATGAGAAAACTGGCTTTACTATCTTGCCATTTTCCATTGAGCCCATAGGCAGAGTGAGGCCGCCGGTCTCGTGATCGGAGGTAACTACGACGAGGGTATTGCCATCTTTTTCGGCAAAGTCGAGAGCACTTTTTACCGCTTTGTCAAAGTCGAGTGTTTCAGCGAGAACGCGATCCATGTCGTTGTCGTGAGCGGCAAGGTCGATCTGCGATCCTTCGACCATCAATACAAAGCCCTGATCTTTGACGTTCAACAGTTCTATTGCCTTGTCGGTCAGGTCGCCCAGAGTGTAATCGCGTTTTGTGGCATGTGGCAGATGGCCGCCATCGAGAATGGCTGCGAGATTTCTGACTCTTTTTAGCTGAGAAAGCGCTTTGTAAGAGGTAACAACCGACATCTTGTCGCGCAATTCGTTCAGCAGATGCCTCTCGTCTCTGCGTCGGCTGCCGCGAAACGACTTCGGGTAGTAATTGTTGAGGCCACCGCCAATCATGATGTCGAGACCGAATTCGACCTGCTTGGCAGTTATGGTGTCATACTCGTAGCGCGCCTTGTGGTGCGAGGAAAAGGCGGCCGGAGTGGCATGCGGCAGAATAGAAGTAACGGCAATACCAGTGCGCTTGCCAGCATCTTTTGCGTATTCCATGATGTTTTTGAGCGGCTTGCCTTCGCGGTCGAGGCCTACTACGTCGTTATTGGTGGTGAAGCCTGTGGCCAGAGCTGTGCCAGCTGCTGCCGAGTCGGTGACGTAATCGTTGGCAGAACCTGTTATGTGCATTCCCATGATTTTGAAGCGCTCCAGGTTGAGCGACCCGTAAACCAGCTTTGCAGCAGTTACATGCGCAACGCCCATTCCGTCGCCAATAAGCAGAATTATATTTTTGGGTTTCGCATCTGATTGGGCAGATGCGATGGTTGCAATGACCAGAAAAATAATGACCCAGAGGCGAATATGCTTTGACTTGAGTGACATGTTTACTTCCTTTCAGTTCTCTGTATAAAAAAGAATTTAACCCAATCTGCCTGCTAACGCAAGCCTGAATTGAGCTGGTGCTGTGCCGCGCGGTATTACCACTAAGTTATTTGACGATGTTTGCCGATAGAATAAAGGTCGCTGATCAAGGCGGCTGACAATTAGAATAACGGAGGGTGAAGATGGGTGTACTAGTCCCTTTGTTCAGAACGCGTGAACCAGATGCCGATCTGCAGTTGAACAACGAAGAAAAGCTGCGGCTGAAACTTATACAGAATTCAATCGAAGCGCTCAAGCGCGAAGAAAAGATTGTTGAAGAAGAAATTTCAGAAAAGTGCCGTGAGGAAATCGACCGCCTTAACACCATTGATCGCAAACTCAGACAGCTCGAGTCAGAGCTTGAAGACCTCTGTCGTGCAAGAAGAGGGCCGCGCCCGGGTATGAGGAGCAACTGATGCTTAGACACTCATTATTTTCTGAATTCTATCTCAGCCGTCGTCACGCCAGAGTGCAACCCGAAACTTCGCTGCCGCGCATTGTCGGTGCCCTGGCCGTTTCGGTAAAACCGCAGAGTAAGCCGGTTATTCTCTGCCGTGCCAACTCACGCACCTGGTGGGAAAACGGCTGGCAGAACCGCCGCTGACGTTATCACCAAGCAAGGCAAAACAAAAGAGCCGCCCCGAAAATGGGCGGCTCTCTTTTTACCAGCTTTACAAGCTTATATCAGTTGCCGAGTTTAGCGATGTCTTCGGGCCAGAGGGCGAGAGACTGCTCTTTGTATTGAGCGATGGCATCAGCTTTGCTGTGGTCATACGGGGCGAGGTTGAGCACGGAATTGTATTTGCCGAATCTTTCGTCACCAACGACCTGCTTGATGATGTTAACCGGGTTGCCACCCTTGAAAAAGCCTGTTTTATCGCGGGCTTCAACCAGTTTGGCGGCATCTGCTTCTGCAAAACCGATCATTCTGAACATGTCTGCGGTAGCGGTATTCAGGTCGAGTCTGAATTCGTAGAACTTGTCTTTTTTGCCAAAAGCCTTGGCCATGATCTTTTTGGCGGCTGTCGGTTCGCTCTTAATATTGCTGAGATTGATTTTGCCGGCAAACCACATCTGCGGGCCAACGTTGGCAAAGATATCGCCGTTTTTCATGGCTTTGGCAAACAGACCTTCAGTGTAAGCCTTGTAATCTTTCTTGATTTTTTCAAAATCGCCTTTGCTGACTTTATTCTGGGTGTAGCCAACTTTGTTTTCGTAATAGTTTTTGTAAGCCTGGGCTGCCTGCGCGTCCATGGTCACATAGTGAGAATTTTCGAGGATGATGCGGTAAACAACACGTTTGTCTTCGGGAAAAAGCTTGACGTAGTTGTTGATAAATTCGACGAAGTTCATCGGCGAGGTCAGCATTGTCTGAACTGACTTTTCGAAAGGAGCGTTAATGGCGCGGCTGGTGAGGATATCATAGAAATGACCGGCGACAACACCTTCGGTAGACATAAGCTGCAGGCCGTTTTTGAGAACACCGGTCTTTTTGCCTGTCGTGGTTGCCCAGACATAACGGTCGCGGCGTATCGGGTCCTGACGGCTATAGAGGAATTCAGAGATGTTGTGCTTTTTGCGGTCTTTTTCAGCAAGTTTGGGGTTAGCCGGGCCATAGACGGCCTCAAATGCTTCTGCCCAGCCTTCGATGTATGCCAGGCCAAGATCAGTGATGATCGGAGCATCGTGGCCATTTGAGCTGGTGCGCTGAATTTTCTGGAAAAGTTTGCCATAGAGGTCGAACTGCATGGCGTGACCTGTTTCGTGGGCAACTACGATATCGAGAGTGTCATTCTTCATGGCGTTTTCGACTGAGAAGAGTATTTCTTTGCCTTCGCCGATATCAAGAATGCAGATCATCGAAGTCTCGATGCCGAGTCTTTTGCCGGTTTTGTTTTCGACCATTTCGCCGCCCATCGGGATCATGCAGGGGCCTGGTGACGGCATAAAACTGGGAAGCGGCGACTTGCCCATGACGATGAGCGGTGAGCCGACTGACTGCGACATAAAGTTGTTTATGCCGGCTTTCTGTTCGGCGTTTATGCCTGATGCTTTGTTAACAGTGTCTTTGAGAGTCTGATAACGAATCTGGCGCGCTGTGCGGCGCAGCTTGAGAACATCTTTCATCTCTTTGCTGTCGGTGAGGTATGGCAGCACTTTTTGCACATGAAAGCTTTTATTGTCAGCAGGAGTTACCTGCATCGCGTCAGCCGAGAGACCGAAAAGAAGGAAACCGGCGTCGTCGAGTTTTACTGTCTTGGGCAGGTTGAGAACCTTGCCGAGGAAATTGCCGATTATGTTGCCTTTACCGGTGGTGACTGGCTCCATCATGACGATTGGTTTATCGCCAAGGGGATTGGCATCGCTGGATATGTTTGTAACTGGCTGCCTTGCGAAAACACTGCCAGAAAACAGTGTGCAGAACGCTACAAACAGGGCCAGTTTTCGATTACTACGGGCTTGCATTATAGTAAGCCTCCTTATCAGGTGTATTTTTTTAAGTTTAAGGATAAAAAACGTTTTCGTCAATGTACCCGCGACGTTAAACTACTGATTTTTCCCTGTTCACATTTTTCAGGTTATAGAGGCGTTTAACACACAGGCTGTCGACTACTTCGCTCTTCTTTTTGTTGATAACCATATCGGCAAGAAGCTGGCTTACCGCCGGAGCGAGCATCAGGCCATGACCTGAAAAGCCGCTCGCCTGTATAAAGTTGTCGACCTCATCAACCGGTCCGAGAATTGGCTGGGCATCAGCGGTCATTTCGTAGAGCCCGGCCCATTGTCTTACGATTCTGAGCTTGTCGAGTTTCGGGAAAAGCCTGGTGAAGCGTTGTGCCATCTCATACATAAAGTGCATTGAGCTGCCGACAAAGGTGCCAACCGGCTCATTGGGGTCGCCCATGCCCATGACCACGCCGCCACTCATTTCCTGGCGCGCATACAGGCCAACACTGAAGCTGATTACCATTGGGTTCCACAGGCGTTCAACCGGTTCGGTTACCAGGATTTCGTGACGATAGGGGTCTACCGGAATTTCTACATTCAGCATGGCGCCGATGCTGCGCGAGAAGCCGCCAGCACAGTTGAACAGCAGCGGTGTCTGGTAGGTGTTGCCGGCTTCGGTCATGACAAAAAAGGTGTCGCTCTTTTTCATGATGCCCACAACATTGGTCCAGAGATGAATCTGTACTCCAAGTCGGCGCGCCGCGTTGGCGTATCCCTGGGTCAGCAGAAACGGGTTGATATGACCGTCTTTAGGGCACCAGGTCGCTTTTCTGATCATTTCTTTGTTGAGGAAAGGCACTATTTTGACGGCTTCGTCGGCATCGACAACATTAACGTCGAGGCCAAGGCGGCGCTGCATCTCAACATTTGTGGCGAACTGTTGTTCTTCTTCTGGTGTGTGGGCGAGAATCAGATAGCCACCCTGAAAAAATTCGGTGCGATAACCAAGCTCTTCTTCGAGCCCTTCAAGGCGCTTAACTGAATCCATGGCGAGATGCGTGTTGGCTTCGGTGCTCCACTGCTGTCTGAACCCGCCGCCACAGCGTCCGGTTGAACCGCTGGCCAGATAGTGGCGTTCGAGAACGCAAACATTTTTCATGCCCGCGCGCGCCAGTTCATACGCCGTGGCGATGCCAAGAATGCCACCGCCGATGATTACTGCGTCAAAAGCTCTGTTCATTTCTTTTCTCCATCTTCTGTTTCCTGACGCTCACGCTCGGCCATGATCAATTCAAACGAAACCGGGCGATTAGGCGGTCGGAAGGTAGGTGGATATATTTCTGCCGCTGGCGTCTTAAGCTCGCGACTGATGATTTGTGCAACAAGACGGCGGCAGGTGCGCCCCTGGCATGAGCCCATACCGGCTCTGACCAGTCGTCTGATTTCGTCAATAGTGGTGGCGCCCTGTCTTATGGCGGCAATAATTTCGTCTTCGCTTACATCCTGACATCTGCAGATGATTTTCATGGTGCTCTCCCTTAGACTCTGATCGCGCGAATGTTGTTGACCTGATCGGCGGGCACTTCGATGGTAATGACAGCTGTGTGATCATAGCCCGGCGGATTAACGACGCGCACTACCTTTACCTTGCCGACATCCTTGCCAGAACGGTCAAGCGCGGTAACTTCCTGCCCCTTTTCTGGAACGGGAAGCTGTTCGTAGCTCATCGAAACAGTTGCCATGCCGGGAGTGTGCTTCATGTTGACGACGAAGATTGCCAGGCCGGGACATTTTGGTATACATAGGCCGCAGCCGGTGCAGGTATCGAATTCGAGTAATGGCCTGTCGGTGATGCCTTCTTTCATTTTGATGGCTTTTACCGGGCAGGCAGACACGCATGGATCGCAGGGAATATCCTGCAGGCACTCAATAATCGCGACCGGGCCTCTGGCAAGGCGATCTGCCGGCGGAACTACTGGTGAAAGTTCTTCTGGACTGATTATTCCATCATTTTTCAGCATTCTCCGACCTCCTTGAGCACGCGTTCGCGGCCCCAGCGAATTCTTTCGCCGGTAGAGCCTGATCTGAGCGTACGCAGTTCTTCTCTGGCTTCAGCGACAATGGCTTCGGCCTGGGGTGATTTGCCGTGTATTGTTTCGTAAGCACGTGCTCCGGCGATTCTGCCGGCAAGTATGGCGGTGGTAGCCTCTTCGATGCCCGAGGCATCGCCGGCGACAAATATATCAGGGTTGGTGGTGCGCATTGCCGAGTCGTGCAACGGAACAAGGCCGCCGAGCTCACCAACATGTACCATGCGGCACTGTGCCTGTTGAAAAAGGTCGATCAGCGGTGTCAGGCCAACGGCGAGACAGATGCAGTCGCATTTAATTTCGAGTTCGGTATTGGGCACCGGCTGAAACTTTTCGTCAACGCGACTGAGCATGGCGCCGGTAACGCCATCGCTGCCCAGGGCCTTGAGAATAGTGTGCGATGTGTAAATCGGCACGCCAAGACGTCTGATTTTGCTGGCATGAACGAGGTAACCGCCGATGGTGGGCATGCCTTCGACGACGCCGACAACTTCTACGCCAGCCTGGATAAGCTGATAGCTGACGATCAGCCCGATGTTGCCGCTGCCGACCATGAGAATTTTCTGGCCGGGCCTTATGCCATGCACGTTCATCAGGGTCTGCACGCCGCCAGCCCCATAAATGCCCGGCAGATCGTTGTTGTCAAACGCCAGGCTGTTTTCGGTCGCTCCGGTGCAGACAATGGCGGCCTGATAAGTTACTCGCTCATAGGCTTTTTGCGAGAGAATGCCTGCTTCTTTGTTGTGGTAAAAGCCGACCGCCGCTGTGTTTTCGAGTACAGTTAAGCGGTCAGAAACTTCTTCAATGTCCTGCTGCAGTTTTTCGGCAATGGTAACGCCGCGTATGCCGGCATCACGGTTGCTGCTGCCAAAAAAACGATGTGTCTGCTTGATCAGCTGCCCGCCGACGCGCGCGCTGTCATCAACCAGAAGCGTTTTCGCGCCAAGCTTTGCTGCCACATGTGCGGCTGAAAGTCCGGCCGGGCCGCCGCCAATTACAAAAACTTCGGTATTTCTGCTCATGCTTTAATGGTTCCGTGCCCTTTCTGCATTCTGATCTGCATGCCTTCGGCAAGTGGTGTAATACAGGTCATCGTGTTGATCTGGCCGTCTACTTCCATTATGCAGCTTGAACAGCGGCCGATGGCGCAGAAGAATCCGCGCGCCCGATTTTTCTGCGGGCTGTGGCGCAGTGTTCTGATGCCGGCTGCGTGCAGGGCAGCGGCTACTGGTTCGCCGGCAAAGCCCTGATATTGCTTGCCTTCAAAGTTAAAATTGACAATTTTACGCTCAGGAAAGTTTAAAACCGGGTGTTTATCGATACGTAGGGAAGTCATGCCTTTCCTCCTTGCCCTTGCATTCGACTATAAGCTATGGCTGAATCTTTTACTTGCGTTAAGATAGCTGTAATTTTACATTCAGGCAGCGTAATTGTCAGCCGAATTTTTAAAATATTTCTGCACAGCAAGGACTTATCCGGGCTGATCGAGAACATTGCGGATTTTTGTCGCGAACAGATTGGCAGTAAAGGGCTTTTCGATAAAGTTGATTTCGTCTGGCAGAATGCCGTGATGCTCGATAATCCCGGTTGTATAGCCGGAAACATAAATACATCTTATATGCGGGCGTAGTGCCATAACCTTTTGCTGCAGCTCTTTGCCGTTCATCCCAGGCATTATTACGTCGGTTATCAAAAGATCTATCTTGTCCGGGTATTCTTCGGCAATGCTTAAAGCACTTGCCGGACTATTTGCTAACAGCAGTTTATAGCCCAGCCGCTCAAGCAGGATCTTTTCAAAGTTCAGAATCTGGATTTCGTCTTCTACCAACAGAATTGTTTCTGACCCGGTCAAAGCAGACAACGCAACCGAAGGCGGGCTGCTGTCAGTTTTTTTATCTGCTTCAGCGCGCGGCAGATAGATCTTGAAAGTTGTACCGATACCATGTTCGCTGTATACCTTGATAAGGCCGTCATTCTGCCCGATGATTCCGTAGACGGTGGCAAGACCCAGTCCGGTGCCCTTGCCCACCTCTTTGGTGGTAAAAAACGGCTCAAATACTCGCGCAAGAACTTCAGGTTTCATGCCGCAACCAGTGTCGCTGATCGACAAGACTACATACTCACCGGCTTTTATGCCATCGATTCTCTCGCACACCTCTTTATCGAGAACGATATTGCTGGTTTCGATTACCAGAGTTCCGACATTGTCTATCGCGTCACGGGCGTTAACAGCCAGGTTGGCTAACACCTGATCCAGCTGCGAGGGGTCCATTTCTATCCGCCAGACGGCATGTCCTGGCTTCCATAACAGGTCAATGTTTTCGCCGATCATGCGGCGCAGCATTTTCAACATTCCGTCAATCACTTCATTAATATCAAGCACTTCGGGCCTGTACAGCTGCCTGCGGGCAAATGTCAGAAGTTGTCGCGTCAGCTCAGCGGATTTTACCGCCGCTTTTTTGATTTCGATCAGACTGGCTGCAAGCTGGGAGTTCAAAGGACCTGCTTGATTCTCGTCAATTGCAAACTCAGTTTCGCCGAGAATCACCTGCAGCATATTGTTAAAATCATGCGCCACGCCGCCGGCAAGAGCACCAATTGATTCCATTTTCTGGGCCTGCGCCAGTTGCGTCATCAGATTTTCGCGTTCAGTCCTGGCGATTACACGCTCTTCAATATTGCGTATAAAACTCAGCGCGCTATCCTTCCCGGCAAATTTTATTGGCACCGCCGAAATCTCGACATGAACTGCACTTTTGTCCAGGCGAAGCCTTATTGTTTCAAAGGTCGAAATAGGAAGTTTGTCATTCAGCAGCTTTTCAATTCGAGCCTGTGCAATTGAACGCCTCTCTGGCGGAATCAGATCCATAACTGGCGTGGCCAGAAGCTGGTCTTGACTGCTGGCGCTAAAAAGAGTTACAGCAGCATCGTTGGCAAAAACATGCCGGCTGCTGGACTGAACAAGAATTGCATCAGGAGCGCTTTCGATCAGAGAGCGAAAAAGCCTTTCACTCTCTGCAATTCTTTGTTCATAGTTTATGCGTTCAGAAACGTCGAGACAGTGCCCGATAAAACCGATGAAATCACCGTGTCTGTTAAATCTTGGGCTGCCGTCATCCTGGATCCATCTGTATTCGCCGTCATGGCGACGAACCCGGTACACCATGCTGAATTTTTCACGCCGGTCAAATGCCTGACAGTATGTGTCGACGCATTCCTGCAGATCATCCGGGTGAACTCCTTCAGTCCAGCCGGTGCCAAGTTCCTGTTCGATTGTCCGACCGGTAAAATCAAGCCAGACCTGATTAAAATAGTTACAGTTCTTATCCAGTCCGGATGTCCAGACTAGTGCCTGGCCTGAATTTGCCAGCGTGCGAAAATGCAATTCACTCTCACGCAAGGCCTCTTCAGTCTTCATTCGCTCCGTTATATCGTTATTTACGACGACAGCACCCTGCACATTGCCGTTTTCATCAAGAACAGGCGCTGCGTAATTCAGTATTATCTTTTTGCTGCCGTCAAAACATTCGATCTCAAGCATCTCGTCAAGCGTTGTTGTTTTGTTGCGAACAGCTTGTGCCAGAGCCCAGTCATCCGCAGCGATTTCTTCGCCTGATGGCAGACGACGAGCCTTAAAAACACCGTAATTTTCGATGCCGACCTTTGGTTCGGCGCCCCAGATCGCAACTCCGGCCTTGTTGCCACGCTCCAGCCTGCCATCAGCGTCAGCAAACCAGAGCCCGACCGGCAATATGTCAAAAATATTCTGCAGCATTTTTTCGCGCTGCTGCAGTGAATCAAACAATTGCCGGCGCAGGGTGATATCGCGCAAACTGGCAAGATAAACTGCTCTGCCACCCCACAAAAATTCGCTGGAACGCATTTCGACATGGCGTTTCTCAGCTCGGCAGGGCAATATAAGTTCAACAGCCTCATTGATCGCCGGAATGCCAAAATTTGAGCCAACGAGTACTGGCATGCGTTCTATAAACATGTCTATTGCCGAAGGGTTGGCATAGATAATCATGCCGTTCTGATCGATCACCATTAAACCATCAACCGATTTTCCTACCAGGCTGCGCAGCAGTTCCTGGTCGTTCAGGATATCTGCAAAAACAGATTTGTCTGTCATATTGTTTCAAGACCGAGATATGGGCTTGACGTCAAGACCGACCAGAACCTTTTCGGTGTCGGAAAAATCACCGATTATCTTGCGCAGAGGCGGCGGCAAATGGCGCACGAGAGTTGGCACGGCAAAAATCTGTTCGCCATCTTCCAGAGCAGGGCTTTCAACCAGATCGATAATTTCAAGAGAGTAACTGCCGGCCATGTGTTCTTCGCAGATGGCTTGAAGGTTTGCCAGGGCTCTTCTGGCCGTGGGAGTCATTCCGGCAATGTAAAGCTTGAGAATCCATTTTTCACCCACAGGCTGGTTCATGCGATTTGCTCCTTTGCTAAAGAACGAAGACTAAAGCCATGTTTCGACATTTCCAGCTCGCAGATTTCATGCGAGTGTTTCATTCCACGTGACTTTACGACATAAATCTCGCGACGTCTTGAATTGCCGACCAGTTTAAGGTCGAGCGCAACCCAGGTGTCTACCATTGACGAGACATCAGTCTCAGTCTCATCCGGCCTGCCAGAACCTGGCGTGAGAGCCGTGAATGCCATGGTAATACCACGACTTTTCAGATGATCTATAATTCGTGTCAGCATTGATTTTACTTCTTCACAGGTGCCGACACTGACAAAGTTTGTTATCGGATCGATTACCACACAGGTTGGCTGGAAAGCTTCTATCGCGGCGGTCATCTCAAAAAGGTGCTCTTCAAGGCCCCTGTAGTTCGGCCGGAACGCTTGAATGTTGAGCAGGCCTTGTTTTAACAAAGGAGCCATATCTATGCCGACTGAAAGCATATTGCGGGTCAGCTGTTCTTCGGATTCTTCGAATGAAAAATAGAGGCACTTCTCGCCACGCAGACAGGCTGCGCTGGCGTAAGCAGAAGACAGGGAACTTTTACCGGTGCCGGCTTTTCCTGATAAGAGAATGCTGCTGCCACGGTAATAACCATTTCCGCCACAAAGCTTATCCAGATCTTTGATTCCCGAGCTTACCCATCCAGACTCTGCCGTGAAATTCAGTTGCAATGAAGTGACAGGCAACACAGAAAAGCCTCTGGCATTAATCAAATACGGGTATTCATCTTTTCCATGGCTTGAACCTCGGTACTTGATTATGCGTAAACGTCGCTTGGAAATCTGCTCATTGATGCGATGGTCGAGAAGAATTACGCAGTCAGATGCATAGGCTTCAAAACCAAATTTGGTCAGGGAATCGACACCCCGCTCACCGGTGATTACAGCGGTCACCCCTTTGCTTTTGAGCCAGCGCAGAAGGCGCGAAAATTCATGACGAAGAATATCAGTGCGGGCCATTGCAGAAAAGAGCGCATCCAGCGAATCAATTACGAGCCTCTTGACATGCAGAGTTTTAATGTCATGTTCAATGTGCGCAATCAGACCATCAAGAGAAAAACTGCCGGCTTCAATAATCTCTGCAGCAGAAAGGTCTATTTGTGTAACTTTCAGCAGGCGTTTCTCGATCATTGCTTCAAGGTCACCGCCAAAACAACTGAAGTTATCAACCAGACACTGCTTTTCTTCTTCAAATGAAATGAACAGCCCGGCCTCGCCAAAGTCCCGGGCCCCGCGAACGAGAAATTCCATGCCAAGCATGGTTTTACCACAACCCGGGCCACCGCAGATCATGGTTGAACGGCCCAGCGGCAAGCCGCCTTCAGTGATTTCGTCCAGTCCAGGAATACCGGTAGGGACTTTGGGGAAACTGGCTGAGCGCGAAGCAGTCTTGAGTGATGTCATAAATCTCCTGGTCAGCAAAGCAGTTACTGACTCTAAATAATAATGTGCAATCAGCATTATAACACAGAAAACAGTTTGTAAAATCACTGCCGCTTCGCCAGCAATTCTCGGTCAAAATCGGCCGTCATTCTGCGCGAGCCGTCAGGCGAAGTCGCAGAATCCACTTTTTAGCGCTTTTCTGGATCCTGCGACTGCGCTTCGCTTCGCGCAGGATGACAAATAAAAAAGCGATGCCTCAATATCATGATCTCTGTTGATGATGGTTTTACAACTCACCGAGAATTGCTGCGCTTCGCCAGCAATTCTCGGTCAGGCTAAAGAGATAGTCTGGTTGTAGTTGTTTACTGGAGAGGAGTGCGGTAGACTGCAAAAAACTGTGTGGACTGAGGGCTATTATGAGATTTGGCTGGCTGAGCTGGGTGTGCTGTTTTGTGCTGGGTCTGGCGCTTTATGTCGGTAATCCTAAACTGGTTGAAGATGCCGAGAACCGCTGGCTCGACACGCTTTTTCAACGTCGCGGCCCGGCAGTAGCAGATTCTCGCGTTGTAATCATTGGCATCGATCAGGAAACCATGAGCTGGGCTGCCAGGCCGATGTTTGCCTGGGGACCACTTTACGCCGAACTGGCGAGTGGTATTGCGCAGGCATCTGCTTCAGTCTTGCTGCTCGATCTGATTTTTTCGCCTACCTCTGAGGTGGTATTGCGCGATCATATTCGCACGGTTGCTGCAGAGCTGGCTGAAGAAGTTTCACCGCGCCTGCTGCGTGCAATAGGCTTCGACAAACCATTTCGTGCCGCGCTTATTGAACTGGTAAAGTCTGGTACCCGGCTGGTGCTGGGATTTGCCTGGGAACACAGGCAACCGGTTTTTTCTGATCCATCGCTGCTGCATATCGCCCGCCGCGAGAACACTGGTTATTACAATATCGCCACTTCCCGCGATGGTGTTACTCGCAGCATAGAACTGTTCAGTACTACTGCTAACGGTGAGCGGGTCAGCGCGGTTGCAGCTGTTGCTGCCAGCACCCTGGCTACTATTTCAGCCAATCTGGCTGAGAATCCAATGCAGCAGATAAATTTTCGCGGCCCACGCAACAGTTTTGTTGTGTTGTCATTGAAAAGTGTGATCGAAAGTTTTCGGGCTGGCGAAAAGCTGCATGAAAAGATTGCCGGCAAAATCGTTCTGGTAGGCTTTACCGGCATCACAGATTTTAAGGCCACTCCCTATGGTTTTATGCCCGGTGTTGAAGTTCATGCCAGCGTCGTCGACAATCTGCTCAACCAGCGTTTTATCGCGCGCGTAGAGCGTAAATACGAAATCCTGACTATCGCCGCGGTAGTTGTTCTTCTTCTGTTTTTTTCGCTGCGTTTTCGTGTCGTGTCAGTTATTGTTGGTCTGCTTTGTGCGGCGGTCTGGGTTGGTGTTTCTCGGCAGGGTTTTGATACATACTATCTGCCGGCGGTAAGGCCGCTGCTGCTGCTGCTGGTGTTTGTTATCACGACTGGTCTGATTGCTTACCGTTCAATATATGTCGATCGGCGGCGGGTGCGGCAGATTTTCAGCCGCTATGTCAGCGATTCGGTTCTGCATCAAGTTCTGGCTTCTGATGACCGCGATTTTATGACCGGAAAAAGACGCCGACTCTGTATCATGATTGCTGATATCAGAGGATTTACAACTTTCAGCGAAAAACGTGATGCCCACGAAGTTGTTAAATTTCTCAATGCCTATTTTTCGGTGATTACCGAGATTGTCATGCGACACGGTGGAGTAGTCGACAAGTTTCTCGGAGATGGGCTGCTGGCCTTTTTTAATGCCCCGGTCGAAGATGCTGATTATGCAGACAAAGCTTTGAATGCTGCCCGCGAGATCGATAAATATTCAAAAACGCCTGAATTCAGGCAGATCAGCCATGGAGTCGATCTTAAGGTCGGCATCGCATTGCATGTTGGCGATTCGGTGTTTGGCAATATCGGTTCACGCCGAAAAACTGAGTTTACCGTCATTGGCGACACTGTTAACACCTGCTCGCGTATGGAATCATTGAATAAAGAGTTCAATACCTCTATAATAGTCAGCGGACAATTAACCGCTCTTGTACGTCAGCAGATTGACTGGCACTTTCTTGGCCGCCGCAGCCTGCGCGGTCGTGCCGCCGAAATTGAACTGTATTCGCTTTTCGATCAGGAGAAAAAAGATGGTCAAAAAGATACTTGAACTGGTTTTGTTGATGTGTTTTACCGGTGGTCTGCTCTATGCCGGAGAAGTGGCTCTGGTAACCGATATCAGCGGCACGGTCATAGCCACCTGGCTTGAACCGGCAGCTGATGGCACTGAAAATGCAAACAGCGAAAGAGGCCGCCACGAATGGCCGGTCGAACTTGCTGAAATGCTGCCAGCGGGTGCCGACATCAAGACCGGCAAAGAATCAGCAATAACCCTGGTGCATCTCACCGGCAACGTTGAATACACTCTTGGTGCCGGCGCTTTTGCACGCATAACTGAAGAAGGCATCGAAGGCGAAGCCGTGGCTTCGGCCCCCATGCAGCTGGTGTCGACAGACATCAACCTCGACGGAACCATGCGGAACCAGGTGGGGGCAGTCGTATCTGACCACGAGCATCAACAGACCATTGGCAATGAAGACACGTATGATAAGGGTTGGAAAATTAGAGCTTCGCGCAGTCAAAACAATGGCATAATTCAGACTCTTAAGAGCAATGATGATTTTGACTACGTTGCTGATCGCGAGGAGAAGGCGAAAGAGTTAAAATCTGATGATATCGCACAGCACGCATCGCAGGCGCAGCGGGAACTGCAAGCACAGCAGGCTCAGCAGGCACTGCAGGAACTGCAAGCGCTGCAGGCACTGCAGACTCAGCAGGCTCAGCAGGCTCAACAGGCACAGCCTGCACCGGCAGCACCGGTAAAGCTTGAAGATCCAGCCGAACCATCTGCCAGTTCAGATGGTATGGCTCCGCCCGCCGGCCTGGGCGGTTCATCTACTGAACCTGCCGCAAACATAAAAAAGAAGTCATTACCAGGCGAGACCGGTTTTGCACTGCCTGAAGAAATGCTCGCCGCAGTTCGCTCAACGAACGAAAATCTCAGCGTTGATGGCTATGAAATCAAACTCAACACCGACTATGAGGGCTGGGTAAACTTTCGTTTTGTCGCTCAGGTTACCGACAAGGATTTTGCACTGCTGCTCAAGGGTGATAAAGCCAGACGCACCATTGCGATGCATGTTGAGAAGGACAGCAAAGCCTCGATAGCTCTTGCCTGGCGTCTCGAAAAGAGTGGTCTGCTGGCGCAGGCGGCCTCAGAATGGCTGCAGCTGCAGGCTGCTGGCATGGATGAAGCGAAGGTGGCTCTGCATCTCAAGAGAATAAGAAACAAAATGCTCGCAGAATAAAGAGTAAGAAAATTACTTAAACTATTGATCGTTCAGCCCTGCCGCATTGAGCAGGGCTGATCTTTCTTTAGCTGAGAGCGGTCTGATTTCGCCCGGTCGAAGATTACCCAGGTCAATCGGGCCGAAGCGAACGCGGTGCAGGCTTTTAACCTGTCGCCCAAAACTGGCGAACATGCGCCTGATCTGGCGCTTCTTGCCCTCTCTGATGATTACCGAATAGGTAAGTGACTCTTTCAGCTGACTAAGCTCGCAGGGCGCGGTTTTGCCATCATCGAGCTCAACACCTGAGCGAAATTGCGCGCACTCAGCACTTGTCAGCGGTGAATCGAACAGGCTGACGATGTATTCCTTCTCGACCTTATAAGAAGGATGCAGCAGTCGGTTAGTCAGTTCGCCATGGTCAGTGATAAGCAGCAGGCCTGTCGAATCGCGGTCAAGTCGGCCAATCGGGTAAAGGCGTCGGTCTGCCGGCAGAAATTCTCGAATGGTTTTGCGCCCGCATTCATCGTTTAGAGTGGTCACGACATCAATTGGTTTGTAAAAAATGTAGATTGCGTGCTCACGCTGCTCTGGTCTGCGTATCTGTTTGCCGTTGATCTTGATAACTGGCGGGTTGTCTGGATCTACGAAGCGGCCCTGCTCGACAAGCATTTCTCCATCGATTTCAATGCGACCTTCCTCGA
Source organism: Candidatus Riflebacteria bacterium HGW-Riflebacteria-1 (assembly GCA_002839445.1). GTDB lineage: Bacteria > Muiribacteriota > Ozemobacteria > Ozemobacterales > Ozemobacteraceae > Rifleibacterium. The sequence continues at coordinate 202,912 of PGYB01000010.1, read as the reverse complement.
TCATTTTCTCGATGGCGCGCCGCGAAGCCACGCCCCAGCCGGCAAGCAGCTTTTGTATACGTACAGGTTCACTCATAAACAGCGAACTACCACTGGCAGAGCACGGTAAAATCCATCACTCTGCCCGAGCCAGTGTCAGAATAAGTTCCGCGCGAAAAGAACGGGTCTCTTAGCTCACCAGAGCGTTCGATCATTGGAAAAAGGTGCGAAAAGATCAGACTGCTTTTAAGCGTGAGGCCATGCAGGGTGATTGAGTTGGCAAAGTCGGTTTCGATAGTGGTTACCACCGCCATGTTCTCTGGTACTTCGCCTTTTTTCCAGGAAATCATGCCAGGTTTAATTATATTGCTGAAAGTTGCAAATCTTTTGCTGGCCTGGTTGCGGGCCGAGCTAGCCTTGATTACTATCGCGGCTTTGCCGTCATCTCTCGCGCTGACTGAAACAGACTGAACAAAGAGATCATTTGAATTTACAAGGTTGAGGGCATGCTCAATATCGGTGAACTCACCCGAAAAAACGAATTCATGCGAGCTTTCGAGATTGCGATGACTGATCTGGCCGAACTTGTCAGACAAATTTGCCAGAATGACTTCGTTGGCGCATGTAATCATGGGGGTAAGCACAACAATAGCTATTGCCAGAAGATAAGCGGGTGTTCTTTTCATCGAATGCCTCCTAAAAGTTCAGACTGCGTTTGCAGCTGCTACAGATCAGGTGGCCGCCGGCAGTTCGACGGTAACCAGAGTGCTTGTGTCGGGCGTGCTTTTTATACTGATATCGCCGTTGCATAGCGTTACCAGTTTGCGGGCGACAGACAGTCCCAGGCCGAGGGAACCTTTGTCTGTTGATGAGAATGGTGTGAAAAGCTGGCTTTGCTGCTCAAGCGGAATACCTTTGCCGCTGTCGAAAATTATGAATTCAACGCGGTTGGTTGTCTTGGGTTTAAGTCTGGTAACGACCTTGATTTCGCCGCCTTTGCTGCCGAGTCCGATGAGCGCGTTGATAAATATGTTCGCGGCAATAGTGGCAAATGATTCAGGGTCGATTTGAACTTGCGGCAGGTCTGCTGGCAGGCTCTTTGAAACTTTCAGATTCTTGCCAATCTCTTTGATTCCTGAAAGGAGTCGGGCTGTGACGACATGATTTTTCAGGCCGGCAAATATTTCTTTCTCAACGAGCTGGTTTAACTGCATTTTAGCCAGTTTTGGCTTGATGTCGGCCAGGTGCGAGATGAGATTCTTGACATTAAAATCCATTTTCTGGCCCTGAGCCTGTATCAGCGGCAGAATCTTGTCAGACTGCTCGGTTTTGCCGGCCTGTGCTCTGATTTGTTCAAGCGGCGCGGCGATATGGTGCTTGAGCAATTCTTTGCTTATTGTCGCGGTTACGGCGGCAGGGTTGTCGGTGACCCCCGAAACCCTGGCGAGCATGCTGGTAAATTCGTGAATCTCGCGGGTAAGATTGCCAATAGATCCGCCATCGGCGACCTGAATGGCTCCCACTGTTTTTGGTATGCTGATAACCGGCGATGATTCTTCAGCCATTTTGGGTTTGTCTTTATCTTCTTCGTCGCTGTCGCCACCAGAATCTATGGTGGTATGGAAAACTTCTGCGACGGTGGTGACGCCGTTTATTGCCTTGTAAATGGCTGATTCGCGCAATGACAACATGCCGTCTAAGAGAGCCTGTCGTCGCATTTCTTCGGTGTTCCCTCTGTTCTCAATGAGTTCTCTGAATTTCTGTGTCATGGTGAGAACTTCGTAGATGCCCTGGCGTCCTTTGAGGCCCGTGTTATCGCAGTCAGGACAGCCGGCTCCACGTTTGAATGTAATGTTGTCAAGAGTGTGTTTTTCGGCGAGATGCAATTTTTTGAGCATGCGCTGGTCAATGCCGAGAGACATCAGCAGGTCTTTATCGGCTTTATACTCGACCGCGCAGGTTTTGCAGATTTTCTTGACCAGGCGCTGCGCCTGAACAATGCGTAGTGAGGTTGACAAGCTGAATGGTTCAATGCCCATGTTGAGAAGACGGGCGACAGTTGCCGGCGCGTCGTTGGTGTGCAGGGTTGATATGACAAGATGCCCGGTCATGGCGGCTTTTATTGCGATAGAAGCGGTTTCGAAATCGCGAATTTCGCCGAGCATGATGACGTCGGGATCCTGGCGGAGAAATGAGCGCAGTGCTGCCGAAAAATCGAGGCCGATATCGGGGTGGCACTGGACCTGGTTGATACCCATCAGGTTGTATTCAACCGGGTCTTCGGCAGTCATTATGTTTATTGATGGGTTATTGAGCAAGAAAATTGATGAGTAAAGCGTTGTGGTCTTTCCTGAGCCGGTCGGGCCGGTGACCAGAACGATGCCATTCGAGCATCTGACACCTTCCATGTATTTTTCGAGAACAAAAGGTTCAAAGCCGAGATCACCCAGGTCAACCTTGAGATTGCCCTGGTCACAGATACGCATGACAATCTTTTCGCCCCAGACGCAGGGAATGCAGGATACGCGCAGGTCGATCTTGCGGTTCTGCATGTTGAGCTTGATGCGACCATCCTGCGGGCGCCTTGTTTCGGCGATGTCGAGATTGGCCATAACTTTGATGCGGCTTACTACGCCGGCGTGTGCGGCGCGGGCAGGTGTCATGAACAACTTCATCACGCCGTCGAGCCGAAATCTGATGCGCAGTTCGTGCTCATATATCTCGATATGAATATCGGAGACATTCAAATTAACCGCTTGCGTCAGAACAAGGTTGACCAGCTTGATAATCGGAGCGTCGTTTTCGCCCATGTCGAGATCTTCGTCGCCGCCGCCGCCGCCCTCGCTGCCAATATTGTCGGCCAGTGAGTCGATGTTTTCACCGTAAAGGTTGCCAAGTGCGGCCATGATTGAAAGTTCTGAGCTGACTACTGGTGAAACGCGCATGCCTGTCATCATTTCAATATGGTCGATGGTGATGATATCTGTCGGGTCGGTCATAGCAAGAACGAGTTTGTTGTTTTCGCGCTTAACCGGGCACAGAATCTGTTCATGGCAGAGTTTCTTGGGTAGCAGTGTGGCAAGAACCGGGTCAACCAGACTTTCATCGAGATCAACAAATGGAATGTTAAACTGTTTTGACAGGCCGATTGACAACTGTTTGTTGGTAAGAAAGCCGGCCTTGACCAGATAGGCGCCAAGACGTACTTTGTCCCTTTTGGCGCCGAGAATGGCGTCTTCAAGCTGTTGGGCAGTACAGTATTTGGATTCGACCAGAATGTCGCCAAGTCTCTTTTTGGGGCCTTTTGCCTGCTTGCTGCTTTTATCGCCGCTTTTCTGGGCGATCTTGTTGTCGAGTGCATCGCAAAGAACCTTGGCCGGCCGCAAAGCCAGCGTCGCATTGGTTCCGATCAGTAAACTCGCGTTGCCAGGCTCTACTGTGCCAACGACAAGCTCGGCGCCATTTATTCTTATCGGGATGATGCGCCGCTCTTTGATAAACTTGATATCGATGAGTTTGAACGCATCCTGGGGAATATCAATCTCGTCGAGCTTGACAAAAGGCACGTTGAGAATCTCTGCTTCTTTGATGGCAAGCAGTTCTTCGCTGATGTCATCGAGCGCCGCCAGGGCTTCGACAAATGACTGTGGGTCGGTGTGAGCTGTAGAAAGGGCTTCCCATACCGCGTGGTTAATCAGCCCATCGTTAATGAGCAGGCGACAGAGTTTTTCCATCGACTCATTGTCGACAGGAAAAGCCGGAAAACTCTTCTTAAAGGTCGCCTGGTCCATCTTTTTACCTGATTGTTACTTTTGTTCGTCTATAAGCTGTTGAGCTATTCTAGCAAAAGATGGCCGCACATTCAACGATAAGGCTTTACTAAAATGTGTACGGGCTTTCTTTTTAGCCTTGGATCGCAAAAGCATGCCAAGTTGAAAGTGTGCGTCGGCGTAATCAGGATTCAGTTCGAGGGCCTTCTCAAGCAGCGCCTTTGCCTTAGCCGGATCATTGAGTTGTAAGTGTGCCAGTGCTGCCCAGTAAAATGCGTCAGGGTAGGTGTCATTAATCTGACTGGCCTCTTCAAAGTGGCGCAGGGCGTCATCCCACTCGCAGTCTTCAAAATATCTTATGCCAAGATTGATGCGACTGGCAGCGATATCGAGCTCGAGTATGGCGATTTTTTTCAGTTCATTGAGCGCTTCTTCAAAGAATTCCTGCTTCATCAGAGACTCAAAGTTTACGAACTCCGCGGTGTCTTCTTTGCCAGTTTTTAAAGCCATCTGACGATAGTGCTCGATTGCCTTTTCTGTATCATCGCTTAACTCGCAGATCGTTGCCATATAAAAATGCGCGGCTACCAGGCCGGGGTTTCTTTTTAGAACACTCTTAAAAGTCGTGCGCGCTTCTGAAAAATACCCTCTGAAAAACAGCGATTTGCCAAGCGCCAGACCGATGTCAAGGTAGTCGGGGTGCTTCAAATACTCTGTTCTATGATTCTCGATGTCATTGTCGAGGGCTTCTATGCGGCTTCTGAGGTTCTGCAGGTTTTTCTGCACTGTCGACCACTTTGGCTGCAGCTTGATTACCTTGCGAAACAGTTTCTCGGCGTCGTCGAGATTGTTTGTCTGCATGCGCATGGCACCCAGATTGTTGAGCAGGCGTGGGTTCTCTGGAGACAGTCTTAGTGCAGTTCTAAAAATGTCTTCGGCGTCTTTGTAAAGACTCATGTCGAGCAGAACGTTGCCGAGGTTGTTGAGAACTTCGCTGTCTTCGGGAAAGGTGTGGGCCGCGTGCTGCAGAGTCTTTTCGGCCTCTGCGAGCAAGCCAAGTCGGCGCTGCGTATTGCCAAGCAGCAGCAGAAGTGGTCGGGAGTCTGGAACTACAGACTCTGCCTGCTTGAGCTTGCGCAAAGCTTCACTGTAATTGCCGCGTTTGAGCAGTGCTTTTACTTCTGGCCCGAGCATTGTCGAGTTTTCGACGGTCAGTTCGTCTGAAAGCTCTTGTATTTCATCGTCAAAGTTATCCTGTATGAAACTGGTAAGCTGCCCGGCAACTTCGCGGTTGCGTTTTATCGCGGCTTCTATTATAAAATCAATGTTAGGGTAATCAGGCTCGATGTTTTTGACCTGATTGAATTCTTGCAGAGCAGATGAGTAAAACTCGGCTCTGAAATAATTTATTCCTCTGTCAAAGTGTTCTTCAGCCTGTTTCGATTTTATTATCATTTTACGGGTATTGCCTTGTGCAAGGGTTAGTGATACAATACCCTATACCCCATTGTGCACTTATTGTCAATGGCCAAAACGTACCCTCAGGAGGGTTCTCATGGATTCCACGCCCGGAATCAAGATGAAGTTCTGTGAATCTTTAGACCGCTTTGTTGCAATTAGATCATTCACTCCGGAGCAGAAGCAGCAGCTTTTCAAAAACATCAAGATAACTGACAAGAAGTCTTACAAGCGGCTTATCATAAACGCTTCAGTAGTAAATTATCTCGATGAGATCGCTCCACTGGTGTTTGGAAACAACGAATACCCACTGCTCGGTGAAATCATTGAGCAGGAACTTTATAACCTTTGTGTCAAGGTCAACCCGTCGCTTGACATAAAGGAAGTAACCATTCAGGTTGATGAGCAGACTGCCAAGGGTGGCACCATTACCATGTTGGGCAGCGAGTCGGAAGAAGCAAAAACCGCTCAGCAGCGCTACATGGAAATTGAAAACCATCTGCGCAAGCGCATTATCGGCCAGGATGAAGCAGTTACTGCCGTTGCTCAGGCAATCAGAAAAGCCCGTGTTGGTCTCAAGAACCCGAAGAGACCGGTCGGCAGCTTTATTTTTGTCGGTCAGACCGGGGTCGGTAAAACCGAACTGGCCAAGGCTCTTTGCGAATTCATGACTGGCAGCGAGAACGATCTTGTTCGCATCGACTGCTCTGAATTCGCGATGAGTCACGAATACGCCAAACTTATCGGTGCTCCTCCAGGATACATCGGTCACAACGAAGGTGGATATCTTACCGAATCGGTAAAGAATAAACCAAACGGCGTTGTTGTGTTTGACGAAATCGAAAAGGCGCATGAAAAGGTGCACAACCTGCTGCTGCAACTTCTCGACGAAGGTATTCTCACCGACAGCAAGGGCGAAACTGTCAGCTTTAGAGAATGCGTAATCATTTTGACCACTAACGTCGGGGTAACCGACATTACCAGCGAAGAGAGCAAGCCGGGCTTCAGGGTCGAAGACGCAACTCCCAAGGTAAAAGAAAAGCTTGAAGATCTCTCGCACGAGAAGAAAGTCAAGATTACCCGCAAGAGCCTCGAAAAGAAGTTTCCGCCCGAATTCCTTAATCGTATTGACGATGTAATCGTGTTCAGGGCACTTGACAAAGATGATAACCGCCAGATTCTCAAGATCCTTCTCAAAGAAGTGACTGAGAGAGTCTCAGGTTTGAGCATGCGCCTTGGCTTTACTGAGGAAATGGAAACGTTCCTGGTAGACCGCGGTTGCGATCTTAAGTATGGCGCCCGCCCGCTGCGCCGCACTATTCATCGCTATATCGAAAATCCCCTTGCCGAAGCGATTCTCAAGGGCTCTTTTAACAAGGGCGATGACATTTCTACTGTGTGCGGCAAGAATGAGGATAACGAAGATTGCGCAATATTCAATATCGTCGGAACTTTTGAGGTAAAAGAACCCGAACCCTCTAAAGAACCGCCAATAATGCCAAAATTCGACGATCCCCCCATCCTTGAAGAAGAAGAATAGGCAATAGGCAATACCAGTCATAAAAAAAACCGGCCAGACGGCCGGTTTTTTTTATGGGCAAAAGGGTAATCAGTTCTTTGTGGCGACCTGGCGTGGTTGCTTGTCTTCCTGGCGTTTCATGAACAGTTCGTAAGAGATCTGCCCGGCAATCGACGCTGCTTTAGTGCTGGAGTGATTCTGCTGGCCAACAAGGGTTACGATGCAGAGGTCGCGCCCGGCTGCTTTGGTAAAGCCGCCAAACCAGGTGTAGAGATAGTTTGGCGAAGCGCCGGTGAGAGTGCCGGTTTTGCCGCCGCAGATTTTCGCAAGGTTAGGACATTTGCTGTAACCGCCAAAGCCACGCTTGCCGGTTCCCACAGCGGTTGTTGCATACATCATCTTGTAGAGATCTTTTGCTGTGTCAACTTTGATTGGCTGGGCAATCTTGAAAGGCTTGCGTCTGAACACAATCTGGTTGCCGCGCACAACATAATCGACGAGGTAAGGCTTCATTGTGTTGCCACGATTGAGCACTGTCGAAATGATCTGGGCTACATGAATCGGGCTGGCGAGAAAGTCGCGATCAAGGCCGGCGGCAGCCTGACCCATTTTAATCGGGTCGGCCGGCAGGCTCGCCAACGACTTGTCAACTGGCAGGTCAAAAAAGAAAGGCTTGTTGAAGCCAAAGGCTTCAGCATACTTGACGACCATACTGCGCCCGGCTTTGCGGGCTATACGACCGTAAACACCATTGTGCGATGAGGCAAAGGCTTTCCAGACAGTCATGTAGGTCTTACCCCACGCGAGAAAGCTGCTTTTTGCCGTGGTTTTGCCACTGTCGATGCCGGCTGATGCGGTGATGATCTTGAAAATTGAAGCGATCGGGAAAGTTGGTCGCAACGCCCAGTTCTCGGTTTTGTATTCATCAGAAAGAATATTGAGAATCTGGTTGCGATGACTCGATGTCATGGCGAGTATCTCGCCGGTAGCCGGGTCTTGAATGATGCCAGCGCCGATGCGGGTTGAAAATTTCTTGAAAGCGTCTTCGAGAGTTTTTTGCAGAGAGGGTCTGATGGTAAGGACGATGTAGGTCTGCGCGTCGTACTTTACGATGTAACGGTCGAGCAGTGAGGCGTATTCCCACTTGTTCTTTTCGACAGCCCTGATATAAGCGAGTGCCGAAGGTGAGGCCTCATTCGAGTCTGGTGCTCTGTAGTTTTCTTCAGATGTCTTGCTGGTCGGGGCTTTTTGAACAGCCATTTCCTGCTTTGTTGCCGCGATTTCAGCTGCATTTAACTCTGCCACTGCCGCGGCTGGTTTCATGGCGACACTGGCTGTTGTGTCAGCGGGCGAAGCAGAAGTCGTCAGGTCTTTGCTTTCTTTGCCGGTAACGACTGTTGCATTGTTGGCCGCAAGGTCATGCGCCGAAGTAACGCTTTCGGTGCGGTATTGAATAGCGATAACAGGTTTCTTTTGTTTGGCAGTGCCTGGCAGCGCGGCGGTTTCGATTGAACCAGAAACATAAACCGGTTTGCCATTCTCTTCTGATACGTATAATACCAGAGCGTCAACCATGCGTGAGTCGAGAGCCAGTCCCATAAAGGCGACATAGCAGACTACGCATAGAACATTCAGCGGTTTGAAGTAGCTTGAAACCATTGTGAACCCGCGGTTAATTGATTTTTACAGTCTGCAGCAGTCCGCTGCGTGGAACTTTGATGTTACTGCCAAGTTTGAGGCCGCGCTCGTCTGTAATTCTGTTCAATCTGACGATTGATTGCACCATCTGGGCATTGCCGAACAGTTTGCGTGCGATTTTATCGAGAGTATCGCCAGATTGCACCTGATACTCGACAAAACGCTCAGATTCCGATCCGCGCACACTGGTGCTGCGCTCTGCACTGGAATCTTCGGTATCGATGCGGGCAAGTTCAAACGAGTTGTCACTGAAATCGCGGGTAGCTGGGGCAAAGGCGCCTTCGGGTGCTACCTTGATCGGCGTGGTCAGCCTGCTGCTGCTGATGAGGCTGTCGATTCTGCCTACCAGTATTGGTGACGCAGGTTTTTCGATGCCGGGTACCAAATTGGTATGCGGCCCGATATCGCCGTGAATAGTAAAGGCAAAGGCGATTTGCAGCGCGAACAGCCCCGCCAGAAAAAACAAAAATAGACCGAACTGAGCTCTGGATTTGTTTGTATTTGTCTGAGATTTCATGCCAACCTCCTGTTACTGCTTGATAGTTTATCGGCAGAAATCACAGGAAAATTTAGGAAATTACAGTTGGCTGGTTTATCGAATCCTGATTTTCGGCGGCGTTTATGTCGTTTACTCGCATTCCTTCGTGAGTCAGCATGGCAAAGCCGAGAATAAGCACGTAGGCATATGCAATAAAATGGCAGACAAGTCCAAAGGTCGCCGCGAGTTCATGAGAAAGGCCAAATATGCCGTTCAGAGCAAGTACGCAGCAGAACTGGTAGATGCCGATCATGCCGGGACTCGATGGAATCATTGAGCCTACCGCCAGCACCGACATCAGCACAGCTGTCTGACTGAACCCGAAATCGATAGAGAACATCTGCAGCGACAGCCAGAGGGTAAACAAAGAGAGTCCCCAGCTGAAAAAAGACATGAGCAGTGCCTTGATAAAAACGCCGGGGCGGCCAATCAACCCAAGGCCATCAATAAATGAATCGCGCGAAGTGTGCAGGCGTTTGCTCAGCTTTTCCGGCAGCAGATCGATAAACAGCGATGAGATTTTTACAAACAGGCTTCTTTTGAATTGCAGAACAAGAATTGCTACCAGCACCAGACAGTAAAAAATTATCGCGCTGACACTGGCCTTTTCAATTAGCGGGGTGGTTTTGAAATTCTGCATCGAAAACACAATCAGGCTCACAACTACGATGCCGTCAAGAAACCTCTCAAATACCACCGAGCCAAAAGCTTCGCTGCCGGTAGCTACCTTGTTTTTTTTCAGGTAATAAGCACGAAAAAACTCGCCAGCCCGCGCTGGCAGTATGTTGTTGAAAAAATACCCGAGGACTATGCCAAAATACGCGACTTTGAAGGGGAACTCACGCTCAAAAAGTATTTGCCGCCATCTTACCGCCCGTGCAAGATGCTCAAATGTGTAGCTGATAAAGATTAAGAAGATATACTGAAATTTGAGGCTCGACAGAATCGTCGGTACATGCTTCCAGTCTACTTTCTGCAGGGCCAGCCAGAGAAAGAAAAAACTTAGAATTATTCCCCAGAATTTCTTGGATTTTAGCATAGCAGGCATGGTACCATGTGTTCGGTTCATTAACAAGTTTGTTCAAACAAGACTGGCCATGTCTGCTCACACAGGCATGCTGGCAAGCAAAACAGATCGTGACATGGGGTAAGCCACTTATGTGGACAGGTGTGCAGATTGGTGTGTGTCTGATTTTTGTCGTGCTGGCCGCGTTCTGGGCCGGCAAAAAGCTCGGCCAGCGCCGGTTTTATCAGACGCAGGAAGAAATGCGCGCGCTTGAGCTGTCTTTCAAAAACCTCATGGAAGACATGGAAATGGTGTCAGCGCACAACATGAAAGTGCTTGAAACGCGCACAGAAGAGATAAAAGAGCTGTTAACGGTAGCTGACCGCAAATGCATTTATTTTAACGATCTCCTCAAAGAAATGGATGAAAGCTCAGCTTCGTTGCGTATGCGCAATCTTGGAGCGCCCCCAGCCGTTACCAACATTGAGGCTGGTGCCGAACGTAAATTTCATAAAGAAGTGCAGAGCTCTTTCGAGAGCGTTATGAACCGCATGGGCACGCTTTCTGGTCGTATCGCCGATCTCGAGGATAGCCCGATGCTTTTTGATCATGACCATATAGTCGAACTTGTGCGTCAGGAAGTTGCACGACAGTCTGCGGTGCCCGAAGAGGCCGTTTCTGCGCTGGCGAAGACTGCGTCGGCCCGCCCCGAAAACTTTTCGGGCGTGAGCGAGAGAGCATTTGAACGTGCTGCTGAACGGGTTGTGTCGCTGCCGATGCGCCCTGTCCGCGAAACTTTTGTTGATGAAAAAAGCGTTGCTGATCTCGCGGTGCCGGCGGTTAAGCCGAAAAACGTCAAAGAACTCAAAATCGCGCAGATTGATGAGGGAGCGCGTCTGCCGTCTGCCTTAAAGAAGACCGATCTTGAAAGACATCAGCCGGTGCAGCGCCCGGCCGCCGGTTACCCGGTTAATGAGGTGCTGACATTGTATGAAAATGGCGTAACCCTGCCTCAGATTGCCAGAACACTCAATATGAGCAAGTCTGAGATTGAACTGATCGTCAAGATCTATGGAGAAGGCATTAACATGAGGAAAATTGTCTGATGTCGATAAAAAGCCTGTCGCCGGCCGTAAAGAATTCGCTGATCGCTCTTGGTTTTGTGTTTGCCGCAGTGTTTGCCTACTATCTTTCAAGTGTAATCGCGCCATTTTTGATTTCGCTGGTGATTGCCTACGTGGTTAATCCAGTGGTCAGAGCTCTGGTAGCACGCAAAATGCCTCGCCCCTGGGCGGTGTTATCAGTCTTTCTGGTGTGTCTCGTTGTCTTTATCATCTTTGTGGTGCCATTCAGCGTTACAATGGTTTCTGAAGCAGGTGATCTCGTCGCCAAGCTGGCAAATCTGGATGTCAAAAAGCTCGCCGAAAACTACCAGGGTCTCGGGCTTGATCTGTATCACCGCCTCGAAGGCATTCCTTATGTAAAAATCTACATAGACGAATTCGTTCAGAGTGAACGGCTGCGTGAAATGGCGGCGCAGGGCGTACTGGTGGCACGTGATGCCGCGGTTACTGTCTTTAAAAAGGCCCTGGGTTTTGTTGGCGGCGCATTTTCGGGAATGTTGAACATGCTTCTCATACCGATTCTGGTCTTTTATATTCTTCTCGATATTGATGCGATTTTTGACAGCTTCAAGATGTTGCTGCCACCCGATTACCGTGAGCGCGTGCTGACGATAATCGGCAAGATCGACGCGCAGCTGAATGCGTTGTTGCGCGGGCAGCTCTTTGCCAATTCAATTTTTGCTCTGATGATGATTCTGGCCCTCTGGATCTCCGGCCTCAATTTTTCTTTGTTTCTCGGCCTGTTGTCTGGTATTGCCAATTTCATTCCTTACCTGGGCGGCCTTTTTACTATCATTTTTGCGGTGCTGATAGCAATTGCGCAGTTTGGCTTTTCGGCTGCACTGGTTGTGGTCATGATCAAGGTTGCCATAGCGATTGCCATTATTCAGACCATCGATGGCTGGTATCTGCAACCTAACGTGGTTGGCGAAAATGCCGGTCTGCACCCGCTCGTAGTCATGCTCGCCCTGGCAATTGCCGCCAGTATCGCCGGAATTCCCGGAATGTTGATCGCTGTGCCGCTTACCGTTATTCTCAAAGTGCTTGGACGCGAGCTCTATCACGAACTTTACGACCCGGTGTAAAACATGACAGCTGCAATAAAAGTTACTGGCCTCAATAAAAATTTTGGGCGCAAAAAGGTGCTGCAATCGCTGCACTTTACTGTGCCACCCGACACCATAGCCGGTTTTCTCGGGCCTAACGGCGCAGGCAAAACGACAACCCTGCGTATTCTGCTTGGCCTGATACCCTCTTATCAGGGAAACCTCGAAATGCTTGGTTGCAATATCCCGGCGCAGCGCGTGTCGGCGCTTGAGCAGATCGGCGCGGTTGTCGAGAACCCGACTTTTATCGAGACCATGAGCGCTTACGAGAACCTCTACTGGTTTGGTTCGCTGTATAAAACCCTGCTGCCGGCCAGAATCAACGAAGTTATCGAAATGGTTGGACTCAAAGACGCGACAAATCAGCGTTTTGGCACGTTCTCTACCGGTATGAAACAGCGGCTGGGCGTGGCTTTCGGCATTCTTCACAAGCCGCGGTTGCTGATCCTTGACGAGCCCACCAGCGGAATGGACCCGGCCGGCCGCGTGCACATGCGCGAAATTCTCAGGCGTATTCACGACGAAGAAAAGACTTCTATTTTTCTGTCGAGCCATCTGCTCGACGAGGTGCAGCGTCTGTGCAATTACGTTGTGATAATCGACAAAGGCGTTACGGTCAGCGAAGGTTTTGTTGCCGACCTGCTCGCTTCAACTCTTGAAAAATGGGAACTGCGCCTCGTTGACGAAGAAATCGACCGCGCCCGCGGCCTCATCAGCAGACTCGAAAAGAACATCAGTGTCAGCAACCTGCCGCGCGGGCTGCTGCTTGCCATGCCTGCCGGTCTGTCAGCGCAGGTTAACAGCGAACTGGTTCGTGCCGGCATCAAGGTTAACGCGCTGATCCCGCATGAGGCTTCTCTCGAAGAAACCTTCATCAAGCTTACCTCTGATTCGGGCGACAAAGGGGGCAGCGCATGAAACGCATGCTGTTTTTGATTCTGTTTGAACTTAAAAAGATTCTTAACCGCAAAAAAGCGCTGTTGTTCCTGCTGGCGCTTAATGTGGTGCCGTTGGTCGCGAGCCTGGCGCTATTGATTGCCTTTGTCAAGTTCAGAGGCTTTGGCTTTGGCCAGATACAGTTCTCGGTGCTTTATGAGATCGTGCAGGGCCTGTTTACTGGCCACGTAAAGCTCTTTGCGTTTATTGCGCCGTTTTTTCTTGCTCTGGTTGTCGGCGACAGTTTTTCGACCGAATTCAGCCGCGGTTACATGAAAATGCTGCTGCTGACGCCGATTAACCGCTGGCAGGTGATTACTGCCAAGACCGTTGCCATTATGATTTTTCTGCTGCTTGCCGTGGCTATTGGCGGCATGTTTTTGCAGGCAGATCTGTTGATCGCGCGCACCTTGACACAAAATTCGGGAGACATTTCAGAGACCTTGCTGCAAAGTATGCCTGAATCTGTCCGTAACAGCCTGCCCAGCGATGCGAAGCCATTATATCTGGTCAGCACCACCTCTGCGCTGCAGTTGCTGGCGATGACATTTTTTGGCAACCTCATGCTGATCGGCTTTTTTATTGTGTTTTCACTATTTTTCGAGTCGGCGATACTCATGTCGTTTACCAGTTTGAGTGTGTTGATGGCTGTTCATACCTTTTATCTGATAGCGACAGGTCTGCTGAGCAAAATTGACCCGGTCTACAACCAATTGGCACAATGGTGCTTTACGCGTCATCTTGACGATCTGTTTGCCATAAAAAGCATTCAAAATATTCTGGAAGGCAAGGCCGGTCTGCTCAGCGAAGGCATTTTTTCGTCGCTGCTGGCGATTTCGTTCTGGACAGCCGCGTTTTATCTGCTGGCCACGCTGATTTTTTCCCGCCGCCAGATTCTGCACTAATACCATTCACATTTAAAACGTTCATATCATAATCGTGAGGACAGATCTCGCACAAAGACGCGGAGCCACAAAGAATATCGCTTGCCGCCATCCTGGCTTACGCGCTTGCCGCCATCCTGGCTCACGCGACATCAGACCATCCATGGTCAAGGTCGCTTGCCGCCATCCTGGCTCACGCGACATCAGACCATCCATGGTCAAGACAATGAGAATTTCTTCGTGTCTTTGTGGCTCCGTGCAGACTTTTCTGTGGCAAGCTCGAAGTTTCATCTTTCGACAGTATGCACGAATTAAGTAGGATTGGTATAAGACGTTAAATTTTTGTGGGGTTCTGCCGATAAATATAAAGAAATAAAAAACTCGGAGGCAGAAATGAAATCTCTTACCCGTAGAAGTATCCTGGCAATCGCATTGCTGGCTGTGGCGTTCTCGTTTTGTACCGGGCTGCTCGAAGCAGCTACCAAACATGACATTTTCGAAACCAGCGAGCGCATTAAAGAGCTGAATCAGAAGATCAGCGCGGCTTATGAGGAATTACGCGTGCTTAACGAAGAGGGTGGCGAGCATGCACAGGAACAGGCACAGCTTATAATGGCCGAGATCAAGGAAATGAAGGCAGAACTGAGTGTTCTCGAGCAGAGTCTGGCCAGCATGAAAAGTGGCGGCCCGAAACTGCGAAGTGGCAAAGGCGATCCGCGAGATCGTCGCCGCTGAGGAATGCAGCCGTCTGCCGCTGTGAGAGCAGACAACAACCGCCGGGACTCACCATGTCCCGGCGGTTTTGCATTGTTGCTTAGCTGGTAATATAATGCTTCTTGTAAGTGGTCAATTCACATGAGGTGGCAACAAATGAACATTCATATTCTCGAAAAGTTTAGCGAACTCAAGCAGACGAGTTGCCACAAAGAGGTGGCTGCCGCGATTCATGAGCTGATCGAGACCGGGTCAGATTTTGACCTTTATAAGATCAATGCTTTTCGATTCGCCGAGAAGCTTGGAATCGATCGCAATGAAGCCTTGCGTGGCTTTCTATTCGCAACGCGCCTTGGTTTGTTCGATATGTCCTGGGATATCTACTGCCCCTCCTGTCGCGGGCTTCCTGAGTATCATCGGCACATGATGGGGCTGCAGCAGCGCGGGCACTGTCTTTTGTGCCAGATCGACTGGAAGCTTGATTTCGAGAAGCAGGTTGAAGTCACTTTTACGCTTAACCCGTCGGTTCGAGCTATCAGCTACAGCGACTTTCATCAGCGCGATTTTTCTGGAATGATGGATTTTATCGAAGAACTTGGCGAGCGGGAAGGGCGGCAGCTGACGCTTGGGCGATGTGTCGAGGTCGGCAAGCCGCTGGAGATTGAGCACTCATTTGCTCCTGGAAAATATATCTACTGGGTAACCGAAAAAATCGATAATTCTTATTCTCTTGAGGTTTCGCAGCACCAGGGCAGTTCGCTCCAACAGGTCGATCTGAATATCAGCGCTACCGGTGAGGTAACGCCCGGTTCTTTGCAGCTGAATGCCGGGCCGGTGTGTTTTCGCATCGCCTCAAGTTTTCCGGGCATGCAGGGCTTTCTTGTGGCAGAAGATAAACCTGTTAACAACTGGGTTTCTGCGCATTACGTCGCCATGCAGCAGGATTTCAAAGATCTTTTCGACTCTGAGTTTTTGTCGCCGGAAACCTCGTTTGGCGTCAAGAACCTGACCCTGATGTTTACCGATCTGAAAGATTCTACCCGCATGTATGAAGAGGTTGGCGATGCCAGGGCTTATACCCTGGTAAAGAGACACTTTGAAGCCATGGTTGGTTCGATCAGAAAGTTCGAAGGTGGTATCGTGAAAACCATTGGCGATGCGGTCATGGCTGCTTTTCCCACCAGTATGCAGGCCCTTGCGGCGGCAATGGAAGTTCAGGAAAAGTTCTCTCACAAAAGCAGGGAACTTGAGGGTCTGCAGGTAAAAATCGGCATTCACCGTGGTCCGGTAATTGCGGTCAACTCAAACAACCACCTCGATTATTTTGGCAGAACCGTGAATATGGCCGCCCGAGTGCAGGGCAAAAGCCTCGAAGGCGAAGTTCTGCTTTCCGAAGAGGTCTTTCAGGAGCAATCTATCAGCAGTCTGATCAAGGAAAAGAACTGGTCGGTAAGAACTTTTACCGCTCAGTTAAAGGGTATCAGCCCTGATCCCACTCTTTACTCTGTTTCCTTGCCCGAATAGATCGGCAAGTCTTTCGAAAGGATTTTATGCCTGATTTGATCAAAATCGAGACCGACCGGCTTCTCCTGCGGCAATGGCGAGCAGAAGACCGGCAGCCCTTCTCAGAAATGAACGCGGATCCAGAAGTTATGAAGTATTTTCCCGCTCTGCTGACGCGCGAACAGAGTGATCTGCTGGCTGACCGTTGCCAGGCGTTCATCGAAGAGCGTGGCTGGGGGCTGTGGGCTGTCGAAGCTAAGGCAGAAGGTTTATTCATCGGCTTTGTCGGCTTGAGTATTCCTGTTGCCGACCTGCCATTTAACCCCTGTGTCGAAATTGGCTGGCGACTGTCCCGGGCAGCCTGGGGAAAAGGCTACGCAACCGAAGCGGCCCGCGCTGTACTGCGCGTTGGTTTCGAGACTTTTCATCTGGGCGAAATCGTCTCATTCACCAGCGTTATCAATGTTAAATCGCGCGCCGTAATGGAGCGACTCGGTCTGATTCGTGACTCTTTGACTTTTGAGCACCCGCGCGTTCCTCCTGGCAACAGCCTGCGCGAGCATTGTCTGTATCGAATCTCTTATCATCAGTGGATTAGCGCCAATTTATAACCATTCAGCCAGCATATCAGTTTCTTAACGGACTATTTTGATCGAAGAAATAAATGCGTGTAGCCAGTCATCTCGCTTTAGCCCTGATTATATGTTTTTGGGTAGCAAGCAGGCGGTGCGGTCCGCGATGATAGAGTCTTTTGGCGCGAAAGCATTATTTATCTGCAAAAATGTGTGCTATCATAGAGTTATATAAATAATTCAACGTGGGAATCCTTGGTAAAAAGAGCAATAATACCCTGCTTTGAGGTGGCCTTGGTGATGGATCTGTCAGAGAAATCAACTGTTCAGAACAAGATTGTAATTTTCACTCTTGGCGATTTCCGCTGTGCTCTTCCACTTCCGTGTGTCGAGAAAGTCGTTCGGGCAGTCGAAATCAGTCCGCTCCCCAAAGCTCCTGAAATAATTCTTGGGGTTATAAACAAGTCCGGAACGCTGATTCCAGTTATTGACATCCGTAGAAGATTCCGTTTTCCACAGCGCGAGTTAAGTATTGATGATCGCTATGTTATCGCAAAGACGGCAAAGCGCCTGGTTGCCCTGGTTGTCGACGCAGTCGATGAAATCACCGAACTCACTGATGAAGAACTGGTGCCCGCTGAAGCTGATCTTCCCTTCGCAGAACATCTCAAAGGGGTGGCCAAAATCAAGGGCAACCTCATTATGATCTACGATCTCGATCAATTCCTGTCTCTCGACGAAGAACAGGCTTTGAGCAGTGCCATTTCAACTATCAGCAGCGAAAAGAGAGAGAGCGGCAAATGAGTGAACACCTGCCAGCAACTCTTATGGCAAAAGTGAGCCAGTTCATTGAATCCAGAATGGCTCTGCATTTTTCACCTGACCGCTGGAATGATCTCGAACAAAAGCTTAAATTTGTCGCAAAAGAATTCGGGTTTACTGACCATGAAGCGTTCTGCTGCTGGTTGATTGATTCGAGTCTGGATACCGGGCAGGCAGAAATTCTGGCAAGCCATCTTACCATCTCGGAAACCTACTTCTGGCGCGAACCTCGTGTTTTTGAGGCGCTTGAAGCAACAATACTTCCTGAACTGGTGCGCGCCCGGGAAAATGGAGAAAGACGCCTTAGAATCTGGAGTGTAGGCTGCGCAACCGGTGAAGAACCCTATTCTCTTGCTATCGCCGTCAAGAGAGCTATTCCTGACTATAAAAAGTGGAACATTACGATTCTCGCCACTGATATTAATCCGCGAATCCTTAGAAGGGCTGCTGAAGGTGTTTACGGAGAATGGTCATTTCGCAACTCACCTGTCTGGCTTAAAGAGAGATATTTCAGTCGCACCGACAAGCATAAATATGAGATATCGCCTGAGATACGAAAAATGGTGACTTTCGCTTACCTGAATCTTGCTGAAGACACCTATCCCTCACCGATAAACAATACGAACGCCATGGATATTATCTTCTGCCGAAACGTTCTCATGTATTTTACCTGCAGAAGAATTCAGCAGATAGGTGAAAGCCTTTTTCAGTCGCTGATAAGAGATGGCTGGTTTATGGTAAGTGCTTCAGAGCTTTCGGTCCAATTTTTCCCGCAATTTGCTCCGGTCTATTTTCCAGAGGCGATCGTTTATCGGAAAACTGATCAGAAGCCTGCAGAAAGCATTGTTTTTCAACCTTCTGCGCTACAGGCAGAATCACAGCCGTTTCCTTTCTTTGCCAACGAAGTGATACTTGATGAAGAATCAACAGGGGCGCTGCCCGGGTTACCTCAGACTGAGCCTGAACTGCCGCAGATTCTGGCAAATGACAGGGTTGAAGAAATGCCGAAAAGTGCTCCTGCAGATATTTCCGGGCCGGTAAGAGAGCTTGCCAACCAGGGGAATCTTAAAGAAGCATTGAATACCTGCGAACATCTTATTCTCGAACACAAACTTGATCCGAATCTCTATTTTCTCCAGGCGGCCATCCTGCAGGAACAAAACCGTGATCTGGAGGCTATAGCCTCACTTAAACGAACCCTTTATCTTGATCCCGATTTCTATATGGGACATTTTGCTCTGGGTAACCTTATGCTTCATCAGGGCAAAAAGCAGATTGCCCGGAAGCACTTCGAAAATGCACTGACAATTCTGGCGAAATTTAGCCAGAGCGATGTGCTGCTTGATTCAGAAGGCCTTACGGCAGGGCGGTTGCGTGAAATTGTTGCCGCAACCATGCAGGCAGGAGCATTGACATGACTGGAAAGAAAAAGCCACAGATCGCCATTAGAAAAGAATCCGAGCTGGAAATTCTGCATGCCAGGGCTCAGGCACTGGCGAAAGAACCCGAAAAAGCTGTTCCTGCGAGCGAGCTGCTTGAGATTATAGTATTCAGCCTTGGCGGCGAGAACTATGGCATTGAGTCAGTTTTTGTTCGAGAAGTGTATCCGTTAAGGGACTTCACCCCGTTACCCGGCGTTCCTTCATTTGTTCTCGGAATTATCAACGTGCGCGGGCAAATTCTCTCAATTGTGAATCTTAAGATTTTTTTCGGACTGCCCGAAAAAGGCCTTGGACAGCTCAATAAGATGATAATTCTTCACGATGAGTGTATGGAATTCGGCATTCTGGCAGATGAAATTATTGGCACAAAAGTTATTCTGCAAAAAGCGATTCAAACGTCTGTACCAACCATTACCGGCATCGGGGCAACATATCTGAAAGGCGTTACCTCAGAGCATCTCATCATTCTTGACGGAAAACGAATTCTTGCTGACAAGACGATAATTATCCACCAGGAAGCTGAATAGATTTTTTAAGCACAAAGGGAGACTAACAATGAAATGGTTTGCTAATCTGTCGACACCGGGCAAGCTTCTGCTGGCTTTTGGCTCGATGCTTCTAATTCTGGGCGTAGTGATTGTCGTGTCTTATCAAAGCATTACAAATATTACCAGTTCGTTTAAATCGGTTCATGATCAACAATTCACTATTGCGATCGAACTCCATGAGTTGAGATCTCAACAGAACTACATTCGCGGTCAGGTGCTCGAAATGATTCTGACACTCGATAAAGCAGGTCAGCAAAAAGCCGAGAAGAACATCAACGAAGCAAGCAACGTAGTCGAAGGCATTATCAAGAACCTTTCCAAGCTAAACCTTGATTCAAAAAGTCTAAGTCAGCTGAACGAATTAAAAAGTCATCTGACCGCGTATCGACAGATTCGAGATCAACAAATTGCATTGATCTATGAAGGTAAGCGTGAAGAAGCTGAACAAATTGCTCTCCAGACTCAGGACGATAATTTTGAGAAAATACGTTCGATATCTGCAGAAATGGGTGCCAGAGCCGAGGACGAAGTAGATGTTGTTATCGCCCAAAATCAACTGGACGCGGCAAAAGCAATCCAGTTGTGCCTGATCCTGGGTGGTGTTGCTTTTGTATTCGGTCTTGGCATGATGTTTTTACTGCACTTGACCATGGCAAGCCCTTTGCTCGAAATTTCGGCGATTGCTGCCAGAATAGCTGACTGTGACCTGACAACAACGGTTGCTGCCACTGATCGCGCTGATGAGATGGGCGCAATGACCCAGTCATTCAAAAGAATGACTGATACTCTCAGTAATCAGATTCGAGAAATCACTGATGGAGTTAATGTTCTTGCCAGCTCATCGAATGAGATTCTGGTTTCAACCTCGCAACTGGCTTCTGGCGCGGTCGAATCGGCAACCGGCATCAGCGAAACCATGACGACCGTAGAAGAGGTGAGGCAGGCGGCCCGGCTTTCTTCAGAAAAGGCTAAATCGGTAGCTGACAGCGCCCAGCGTGTTGTTCAGGTTTCGCAGACCGGTAAAAAGGCGGTTGACGACACAGTCGCCACTATGCTGCACATCCGCGACCAGATGGAAGCGATTGCTAAGACTATTCTGCAGCTGAGTGAGCAAAGCCAGGCCATTGGCGGGATTATTGCCTCTGTCACTGACCTGGCCGATCAGTCAAACCTGCTTGCAGTAAATGCCGCAATTGAAGCTGCCAAAGCCGGTGAACAGGGCCGAGGTTTCGTCGTAGTAGCTCAGGAAATAAAAAGTCTCGCGGAGCAGTCAAAACAGGCTACCACCCAGATTCGCGCAATTTTAACCGAAGTTCAGAAAACCACCAACGTTGCGGTATTAGCGACTGAACAGGGCACTAAAGCGGTTGACGGAGGTGTGAAGCAGTCATCTCAAACTGGCGAGGCCGTCAAAGTTCTCGCCGAAAGCAGTATGGAGGCATCGCAGGTCGCTTCTCAGATCGTGGCTTCCAGTCAGCAACAGGTTGTAGGTATGGATCAGATCGGGGTGGCGATGACGAACATCAATCAGGCCGGAGCGCAGAATGCTTCAGCCATGAAACAGGCCGAAATTGCCGCCAAAAATCTGAATGAGCTTGGCCAGAAGTTGCGAAAAATAGTAGATCAGTTCAAAATCAAAGGGGCTTGAATCTAATGAATCCGAGTGATTCAGAATTTAATAAAAAGCTTCTCGAGACCTTCAGGATTGAGGCCGAAGAACATATTCACACGGTAACTAACGGTCTGATTGAACTGGAGAAATCGCCGTCTCCAGAAAAATGCACGCAACTCATTGAAGCGACGTTTCGTGAAGTCCATAGTCTTAAAGGTGCTGCCAGATCAGTAAATTTGCGTGAATTTGAGCTGGTTTGCCAACCACTAGAGACTATATTCTCGCGCCTGAAGCTCAAGGAAATCACTTCTGAAGCAAAGTTGTTCAATTTACTTCATCGCGTCATGGATTTTCTTACCGAACTGCTTTCTACGCTGGAAGAAAAAAGAACCACGGCTCAAAAATCAGCACAGAAAGAATTGATCGCTCAGCTGGGATTCTTTTCAAAAATTGACAGTAATGCAGTAATAGCACAGGAAACAAAACCAGACCCTGACTCCATACTTTTGCCAGATTCGTATGAAGAGCCTGAAACAGAGGATTTAAAGCCAAAACTGAAAGAAACAATTTCTGGGCAAACAGTTAGAATTCCTGTTTCTAAGCTGGATTCTCTGCTTTTTCAGGCTGAAGAGCTGATTCAGACTAAAGTAACAACGCAGCAACTGGTTGCTGATCTGCGCGAGATAAAAAATGCTCTTGAGTCCTATATTTTGAGCTCCCGGCAATGGAAAAGCAGGCAGAATGCCGCAAAGTCCAGTCAGAACGACGAAATGATACATTGGCACGAAACCCACCTGGATAGGCTTCATGCCGGTATTGTCACGGTTTCCCAGGCGGCCGAACAAGATTTTCGGGTTATGCGACGTATCGTTGACGACCATCTGGAGTCAATGAAGCAAATACTGATGCTGCCGGCAGCATCTCTAACAGGGACTTTCCCTAAAATCGTTCGTGATCTTTCTCAGCAGCAGGGCAAAGAAATTGAGCTGGTAATTTCCGGTGATGATATTGAAATTGATAGAAGAATTCTCGAAGAGCTCAAGGATCCTCTTGTTCATCTCATGCGCAATTGCACTGATCACGGGATAGAAAAACCAGACCGGCGAAAAGAGCTGAATAAGCCTGCCAGCGGAAAGATAACCATTGCCTTTGCCACTAACGAGAATCGTCAGGTTGAAATTTCCATCTTTGACGATGGAGCTGGTATGGATGTAAACCAGATTCGAGATCTGGCTATAAAGCGCGGAACTATTTCGCCAGAAGCGGCAAAGAAGCTTGATCCCGGCGAAATCCTCGCTCTTGTTTTCCAGTCTGGTTTTACAACCAGCCCAATCATAACCGATATTTCGGGCCGCGGTCTTGGTCTGGCAATTGTCAGCGAGAAGGTCGAAAAGCTCGGAGGCCGCGTTTCAATTGAGAGCAAGCCCCAGGCGGGAACCACCTTCCGCTTGATTCTCCCAATTTCTCTTGCAACATTCCGCGGTGTTCTGGTGCGTGTCGGTGAGCTTCTGTTCGCGATTCCAACTGCTAATGTAGTAAGAACATTACGCGTAAAACCTGAAGCTATTAAAACTGTAGAGAACCGTGAAACTATTCGTTACGATGATAAAATCCTTTCTCTGGTACAGCTGCGAGAGGTGCTGGGATTGCCTGAAACCACCACGTCAGCGAAAAGCATTGTCAACAGCGTTGCCATGCAGTCGACTCTTGTTGTTCTGGCAACCGGCGACAGCCAGATCGCTTTTGTAGTTGATGAGGTGCTTGACGAGCTCCAGATTCTGGTTAAAAGCCTCGGGAAACAACTGAGCCGGGTGCGCAACATCTCGGGCGCCACAATTCTTGGCAGCGGCAAGGTGGTGGCGGTTCTAAACGTCCATGACCTGATGAAGTCTGCTCTCCAGTTCGCATCTATCAGCAAACATCGAGACAGTGAAAAAGTTCCAAAGAGCTCG
This sequence comes from Candidatus Riflebacteria bacterium HGW-Riflebacteria-1, assembly GCA_002839445.1. Taxonomy (GTDB): domain Bacteria; phylum Muiribacteriota; class Ozemobacteria; order Ozemobacterales; family Ozemobacteraceae; genus Rifleibacterium. The sequence continues at coordinate 179,729 of PGYB01000010.1, read as the reverse complement.
CTGAAAGTCCTTGTGGCAGAAGATTCTATCACCTCACGCTCCTTGCTGAAAAGCATTCTGGAATCAGCAGGGTTTCTGGTTACCACGGCTGTTGACGGGGCAGATGCTTTTGCTCAGCTGAGAGCCGGAGAGTTTGATCTGCTGGTTTCAGACGTAGACATGCCTCGCCTGAGCGGCTTTGAGCTCACCGCCAAAATTCGCGCCGACAAAAAAATGGGCGAATTGCCGGTGGTTCTGGTCACGGCTCTTGAATCGCGAGATGACCGTGAACGCGGCGCTGACGTTGGTGCCAACGCCTATATTGTGAAAGGCAGTTTCGATCAGAGCAATCTCCTCGAAGTTATCAGCAAGCTTATTTGAGGAAGGAAAAGGATGATCAAAGCACTTATAGTTGAAGATTCTCTAGTAGCACAGGAATTGTTGATCCACATTCTGACTTCAGATCCCGAAATCAGAGTCGTGGGCGTTGCCCGTAGCGGAGAAGAGGCTATCGAGGCAGTTCAGCTTCTCAAGCCGGATGTCATCACCATGGATATACATATGCCAGGGATTGACGGTTTTGAAGCGACCAGACAGATTATGTCGACCAGGCCGACGCCAATCGTTGTGGTAAGCGGCAGTATGGCCATCGGTGAGGCTGCACAGGTTTTTAAAGCAATGGAAGCCGGGGCATTAGCCGTTTTAAACCGTCCGCCGGGAATAACTCATCAGGATCACAAGAAGATTGCAAGAGAGCTTCTGCAGACAGTAAAACTTATGTCTGAAATCAAGCTTGTCAAACGCCTCAATCATTTGCAGAATAAACCACAGACTTCTCCAATCTCTTTTCTGCCGGCCATGAAGCCCTCGGGCGCTGTTCAGCTTGTCGCTATTGGTGCGTCAACAGGCGGGCCCATGGCCCTGCAGAAAGTCCTGTCCGGCCTACCCAAAAATTTTCCTCTGCCGATCCTCGTTGTTCAGCACATTGCAGCTGGTTTTGTGGACGGTTTTGTAGAGTGGCTGAACGGTTGCTGTCTTATGCCCGTACAGACTGCTGTTCGGTGGCAGGCTGTTTTGCCGGGGCATATTTATGTGGCCCCGGACAATTTTCACATGGGTATCGACAGAAATTTGCGTATAGAGTTCAGTGAAACTCCCCCGGAGAGCGGACTCCGGCCCTCGGTTTCTTATCTTTTTCGTTCGGTAGCTGAGGCTCTGGGTGCAAACGCAGTTGGAATACTGTTAACCGGAATGGGGCGGGATGGCGCTCAGGAATTGAAGCTCATGAAAGACAAGGGGGCCGTTACAGTTGCCCAGAACGCAGAAAGCTCGGTAGTATTCGGAATGCCAGGCGAGGCCGTCAGACTTGATGCTGCAACCAGCGTTCTTTCGCCCGCCGAAATAGCTGATATGCTTTCCAGATACCGATAAGTGGCAAGGAAAAAATTATGACAACAAATGATGGGTTATTGCAAAAAAAACTGGAAATCCTTGTCGTTGAAGACAGCCCCACCCAGGCGCAGAATTTAAAACACCTCCTTGAATCCCGACAATTTGACGTAAGATTAGCCGGAGACGGTAAACAGGCTCTTGAGTTGATCGGCGAACAAAAGCCTGATCTGGTGCTCACCGACATTGTGATGCCGGTAATGAACGGGTATGAGCTTTGTCGACAGATAAAGGAAGATGTGAGCACACTTAACATTCCCGTTATTCTGCTGACCTCTCTCGATAACCCTGAAGATGTTTTTGAAGGGCTGGCCTGCGGTGCCGACAATTTTATCACCAAGCCTTTCAATGACAAGTATCTGTTTTCGCACATTGAGCAAGTTCTCGCCAACCGAACATTAGCTAAAAGCGAACGAATACGAGTCGGGATGGAAATCATTTATGCCGGGAAAAGGCGCTTTATCACCGCTGATCAGCAGCAGATGCTTTCTCTGCTTCTTTCCACCTATGAAGCTGCTGCCCTTAAAAATTCTGAGCTTGTTGAAACTCAGGATGAACTGAGAGCGATGAACGAGCAGCTTGAAGACGCAAAGGAAATTGCTGAAGAGGCGAAGGAAATTGCTGAAGAGGCGAAGGAGGCGGCCGAAGATGCCAACCGGGCGAAGAGCGAATTCGTAGCCAACGTCAGCCACGAGATAAGAACGCCGATGAATGCCGTTATCGGCTTCGCAAACCTCGCTCTTAAAACTGATCTTAACCCTAAGCAGGCCGATTATCTTAAGAAAATCCATTCTTCCGGACTGGCTCTTCTCTCGATTATCAATGACATTCTCGACTTCTCAAAAATTGAAGCCAGAAAACTCAGGATGGAGAACATCGATTTTTCGCTTCGCGAAGTTATGGATACTCTCATTTTTATGATTTCTCCACAGGCGAAAGCGAAAAATCTGAACATCATTGTTAATGTTCCGGCTGATGTTCCTGAAGTGCTCATCGGCGACCCTTTGCGCCTCGGTCAAATACTCTTGAATCTCATGAGTAACGCGATCAAGTTTACCGAGCAGGGGGAAGTTGAGCTGAGCATATTTCATCGGGAATTCAGCGCAGGTGTGGCCTCTGAATCTGCGCCATCCGTCGAACTACGCGTGGTCGTGCGCGACACTGGGGTGGGTCTGACTCAGGACCAGGTGGCCCGGCTTTTTCAGCCATTTGCGCAGGCAGATTGTTCTACGACCAGAAAATTCGGGGGTACCGGCCTGGGCTTGAGCATCTGCAAACGGCTTGTCGAAATGATGGGCGGAAAAGTCAGCATAGAAAGTGAAGCGGGCAAAGGCACGTCAGTCTCTTTTACCGCAGTCTTTCAAGTGAGATCAAAAATCTGTGACACCGGCCTTTCCCCGGCATCTTATACTCAAAACCTGTCATGCGCCAGCAGTGAAGCCATAGTATCTTCAGAGGCTTTCGAAGATCCTGATCTTCATGGCTTAAACATTTTTCTGGTTGAAGACAACCTTATGAACCAGCAGATTGCCAGGGAGCTGCTGGAAAGCGCGGGTGCCACGGTATGCATCGCAAACAACGGTTTGAAGGCCGTCGAACGATTAACCCAGGAAAATAAAAACTCACCGTTTGACATGATTCTCATGGATATTCAAATGCCGGAGATGGACGGCTATGAAGCAACCCGCTGCATCAGGCAAATGCCTCAATATGCTGATCTTCCGATCATTGCCATGACCGCTCACGCCATGGCTGAAGAACGAGAAAAGGTTGTGCTGGCAGGCATGAACGATCATGTTTCCAAGCCGATTTTCCCGAAAGAGCTCTTTCGAACAGTTCGCCGCTGGGCAAAACCTTCTTTGCCAGGCAAGGCCGCGTCTGCGCAAACGCAGGAGAATCATCGCAAGGATCAGCAGACGGATATTCCACTGATCCCAGGAGTAAACATCAAGGAGGGTCTGGCCAGGCTTGGTGGCAATGCCGAAGTTTACTTAAGGCTTCTCAGAGAATTTTCGGCGGATCAGCAGGGAGAACTTGAGAATATCAGACAGGGTCTTGCTGCGCAAGACCTTTCCAAGAGCAAAACTCTGGTTCATACCCTAAAAGGTCTAGCCGGCAATCTTTCTATCAACGATTTGTTTCAGGCTGCAACAGCCTTTGAAAAAGCTCTTCGCGAACCTGACTGGAATGAGGCTGCCAGGTTATTTGAGCCTTTTCAGGCGGAATTTAAACGGGTCTCTCAGGCCATAGAAACATTAAATGCCTCTCGCAAAACTGAACCTGTATGGGTAGACAGCTTCGTAACGAAAACTGTGCCTTTATCAAGGATTCTGGAACTTATTGAAAATTTGAAGGCACAGCTTCTTAAAAACGATTTGCGGGCTCGCGAGGCTTTTGGAGAACTGTTGGCTGGGCTTGCCAGCACCAAAGACAAGCTGCCTGATTGCACGGTAGACTTAGATGCTCTCGAAGCCTTGATCGGTCATTTTGAGTTTGAGCAGGCACTTAAAGTCCTGGGCCCCATAGAAAACAAGTTGAAACAGTAGGGTTGAGCGCATGGACGCTATCGCCTGTGCCACCCGTAAGTGTAAAGAAGACTTCCACTTTCCAGATGCCGGTAATTGACAAGGAAAAAATTATGACAACAAATGATGGGTTTTTGCAGAAAAAACTTGAAATCCTTGTAGTTGAGGACAGCGCCACCCAAGCGCAGAATTTAAAGCACCTTCTTGAATCCCGTCAATTTAATGTGACATTGGCCGGCGACGGCAAACATGCGCTTGAGATGATAGCTGCGCAAGCGCCTGATCTGGTAATCACCGACATTGTGATGCCGGTGATGAACGGGTATGAGCTTTGTCGACAGATAAAAGAGAAGGAGAGCACGCTTAACATTCCCGTTATTCTGCTCACCTCTCTTGCCAACCCCGAAGATGTTCTTGAGGGGTTGTCGTGCGGGGCAGACAATTTCATTACCAAACCATTCAGCGACGAGTATCTGCTTTCGCACATCGAGCAGATTCTGGCTAATCGGAAATTATTTAAAGTTGAACGGGTTCGCATCGGAGTAGAAATATTTTTTGGTGGTAAGAGGAGATTTATTACCGCTGATCAGCAGCAGATGCTTTCTTTGCTTCTTTCAACCTATGAAGCCGCTGCCCAGCGTAATGTCGAACTGGTCAAGACGCAGGAAGAGCTGCAGACTCTCAATGACCATCTGGAAGAACTTGTTGAGGAGCGCACCAGTGAACTGCAAAGCCAGCGGGACTTTGCCGAGACCCTGGTAAACACAGCCCAGGCTGCCATTCTTCTGCTTGATCCGCAGGGGAAGATTGTCCATTTTAACCCATATTTTGCAGAGATTTCAGGATATCGCCTAGAGGAAGTATGCGATAAAGACTGGTTTACCGTCTTTTTGCCGGCGAGCGATCAAAAGCGGGTAGCTGATATGTTTGCTCAGGCAATAAAAGGTGTGCAGACTGTTGGCAATGTAAGCAGCATCGTCTGTAAGAATGGCTCGAAGCGTGATTTTGAATGGTATGACAAAACCATGAAAGACAAAAACGGGCAAATTACCGGTCTGCTGGCTATTGGTCAGGATATAACTGAGCATCGCAAAGGCGAGCTGAAAATTCAGCATCTTAACCGGGTTTTGCGCGCTATCAGGAGCGTAAATCAGCTGATTGTCCGTGAGAAAAACATTGATCACCTTATTCAGGAAGCCTGTGATCTCATGGTGGAGTTTCGTGGTTATCTCGGGGCCTGGATAATTCTCACCGACAGCAACGGGAAGTTTGTTCAATGGATGCAGGCCGGCCTGGATGATGTCTCTGTAAAAGCGCAGGGAAAGCTGAGTTTTGATGTGTTGCCTGATTGTTGTAAGAATACAGAAATGAATAAGAAGGTTTCTTTGACTTCCGGTCGCCAGGAGCTGTGCCGGGGTTGCCCTCTTTCAGAGGTTAGAGCCGACTGTGATTGCCTGCATCTGCAGCTAAACCACGGGAACCAGGTTTTTGGTTATCTCGGCGTCATGATAGAAAGCTCGCTTGGAGCAGATGAGGAAGAATTATCGCTATTTACGGAAATGGCCGGCGATGTGGCTTTTGCCCTCTATTCAATTGACCAGACCAGGAAAATGGCCGCTGGAGAAGAGAGCCGCGCCTTGCTTGAGGCACAGCTTCGCCAGGCTCATAAAATGGAAGCTATTGGCCAGTTAGCGGGTGGTGTGGCTCACGATTTTAACAATATGCTGCAAATCATCAACTCGAATACTGAAGTAGCCATGATGGCTCTAGACCCCTCAAATCCGGCCTACCAGAACCTGGTGGAAATACTTGGTGCTGGAGAACGTTCAGCCAGGCTGACCAGGCAGCTTCTTGCCTTTGCCAGAAAACAGACAATCATGCCGCATGTTCTGGATCTGAATGAAGTTGTCTCGAGCATTCTCAAAATGCTTAAACGGCTGATCGGAGAGAATATCGATTTAAAATGGCAACCGGCTGATGAGCCATGTCAAGTTAACATGGACCCGGCGCAGATTGATCAGATTCTGGCTAATTTGATTGTCAACGCCCGCGATGCAATCACGGGGGTGGGAAATATTACGATCAGGACTGATAAAACAGACTTTGCTCAGGCGAGTGAACTTACCTCGTCAGATCTGATCCCTGGTAAATATATTTTGCTGGTGATCAGTGATGATGGCTGCGGAATGAGCGCGCAGACTCTTGAGCGAATTTTCGAACCATTTTTTACCACCAAGGAACTGGGCTCAGGAACTGGTCTTGGCTTGCCCACCGTATATGGCATCGTAAAGCAGAACAATGGTTATATACACGTTGACAGTCAACCCGGGGCTGGTACTTCATTTAGAATTTACCTTCCATACAGCCATGCAGAAAAAGAAGTTATGGCAGAATCACATGCGGCAGGAAAGGTGCCAGGAGGATCTGAAACTATTCTGGTAGTCGAAGACGAGCCGGGGTTACTGAGGATCTGCAAGCTTAATCTCGAAAAAATGGGTTACCGGGTTCTAATAGCGAGTGATCCAGAAAAAGCACTCGAAATAGTCGAAGAATATCCGGATGTCATCGATCTGGTGCTTACCGATGTAATCATGCCGCAAATGAGCGGTCGCGATCTGTATGTAAAGATAAAGGCTCTTCGTCCGGCAATAAAATGTCTTTTCATGTCTGGATATACCGCAGATATCATTGCACAAAATGAGGTGCTGGGGAGTAATATTCAATATCTGCAGAAGCCGTTTTCAAAAAGTGCCCTGGCCGACAAGCTTCGCGAAACTCTCCAATCATAAACGCTAATAAAAAATCAGGTGTAGCAGGCACAGGTGGCTTGTCTAATAGATTTTCTCACATATCACGGCTTCTTGGCCGGATAAAACGGTTGACTCTAAGATTGTGCTTTTCGGCTTTTGGCACATTTATTCGGGTTAAAGAGAAAACCGCTGAGATTCTGGTGAATCTCAGCGGTTTATTTTAGAGAGTTATAAGGAGCTTATCTGGCTTTGAGTTCGCTGAGCAGGTTGCGAACGTTGGTCTGGGTGGCTTCATCGAGTCCGCCTTCGGCAAAAGCGTGGAAGTTCAGTTTGGCAACTACGTGCGCGCTGACTTCGCGGTTCTTTTCGTTGGCAGTAGCAACATAGTCCATCAGGCTTGTTACATCGCCGCGGCTGACATCGGCAACCAGAGTCTTAACAGCAGCCTTTTTGTAATAATCCATAACCATGGCTTCCCACATGCAATCTTTGGCGAAGGCAAGGTCTTTGTATTCGGCCGAGAAGCTGTAAGACGAAGTCGGGAAATAAATGGCAAGGCCAGTGGCGTTCTTGGTGTTGTAGCCGCTCAGACCATTGCAAACAATGGCTTTGGCATAGGCTGCTTCGAATTTTTTGGCAGCAGTCTGGAAGCCTTCGTCCTTGATGCTGTCTTTGGTCAGGGTTACGAAGTGGCCGAGGTCAATGTTGGTTCGGTAGTAGAACTTCTGAACGCGGTTGAGAGCTGATTTGAATTCAGCGGCGAATTCGCCGGCCATTGCAGCTTTGGCGAAACCGTTGATGGCATCGGTCAGGTTGTCGAGTTCGCTGCATTTGATAGCAGACTGGGTGGTTGATGACGTGCCGGCGCTGCCACCATTATAGGAGGCGGCAAACTCTTTTACGATCATTTTGCTCAGCTGTTCGGGGGTCATGCCTTTTTTGAAATTCTGGATGATTTCTTTGTAGGGATAACCTTCACCTGGTTCGGTTTCTTCTGAGGCGATCAGGTAATCGCAGCCATCTTTAAGAGCATAAGCAACTTCCATCATCTGCATCAGGCAGGCGTCAAAGCTGAATACTTCGATTTTCTTGCCGAGAGCAGCTTTGATTTCCTTCATGGCAACGGTCAGCTGGTTGGTAGTGATGTGGTTGCCGGATGAATCATCATAAGAGATGCCCTTGATGACTTCGCCGTTGGCGTTTTTCCAGCCAGAACCGTGGTTCCAGATGATTGAACAATAATTTTTTGCCGGGTAAGCTTTGGCAACATCGGTCACGAATCTGACATACTCGCGATAGTCGCCCATGTCGAGTTCGCCCATTTCTTTTACGACCTGGGGGCCGTCTTTGGTTATGTAGTTAAGAGTCGCCGGGCCATGTTCACGGTCGATCAGGCAGACGATGTTGAGATATTCGTTAGAACCGCCGCCGGCTGCCATTTCCTGCATGTCGCCCACACCAAAAGAATCAAGGTTGTTGTCGGCATTCAAAAAAACCATGAATGTCCATTCTTTTTGGGCAGCGGCACTGGCCGGGGTACAAAGACAAAGGGTGAAGAGAACGATGGCTAAAATGCTGATTACACGTTTCACGTTAAATACTCCTTATACTCTTATACACTTATACAAAAAAACTACTCAATACGGATACTACGTTCCCTCATTATAAGAAGCAAAAGGTACTGTGTCAACGGATATTCGAACAATTTTCTGTGTTTTCGCAATTTGTTAACTAGTATATCTGCACGTCGTAATCGTCATCCTGCGCGGAGTCGCAGGATCCAGAATGCCGGTAAAGTCATGGATTCTGCGACTACGCTTTGCTACGCGCATAATGACAAACACAAAGACGACTCCGATATCCAGTTTTTCGCTGTGAACGAATTTTCTGTGAATGGTATAATATCTCATTTGCAGAATATTGCAGGTCCCTCATTGGCTAAAATAAAACAGGCGACTGGTTGTTGCCAGTCGCCCGTTCTTGTTGGTTGTTGTTGGTCAGCGTGCTACAGCACCTGAAAGCTGGTTGAAAAGAACCTTGAATTCATCGGCCAGTGAAGCTGGTAGAGTATTCTCGGTATACATTTCATAATTGAGCTCACGAATGATGAAGCGATAGAGATCGGCGCTCTCTGGATTGCTTGCTGCTGCAGAAACGAGATTGCGCATTTCGTCGAGGCTGCCGGCCTGGATGTCGCTGACGATAGTGGCAGCCATGTCGCGCTTCAGAAGAGTCTGAATCATGTCATCCCACAGGGATTCTTTCGCGAAACACAGGGTCAGGTATTTGGCTTCGACGCGGAAGGTTGCAGGCAGATAGATAGCAATGCCCTTGGCGTTTTTGGTTGAATAGCCAGTATTCTTGTAGTTGGTTACTGCGGCTTTGCCGGCTGTCAGAAGCTTGTCGCAGGCGGTCTTGATTGATTCGTTAGTGCTCATGCGTGCTTTGAGCAATTCTGCAAAATGCAGCAGGGAAATATTTTCAGGAAAGTCGAATTTCTGGGTGTCGGCGAGAACCGCTTTGACATCGGCTGAATACTTGCCGCTCATCAGAGCCTTGGCCAGACCGTTGATGGCGTCTACCATTGCGCCGAACTTGCTCATATCAACTGCAGACTGGGTTGATTCATCGTGACCCTGGCTGCCACCATTATATGATTTTGCAAAAGCGTTAACCCAGTTGTTGGCAAAAGCTTCAGGAGTCATGCCCTTTTTAACACCGACCAGTATGTCGTCGTATGGCGCGCCTTTGCCGGGTTCGAGTTCTTCTGAGGCTACCATGAATCTGACGCTGTTTTTTACTGCGTGCCCAACTTCGACCATCTGCATAAGGCAGGCGTCCATGTTGAGAATATCAATTTTCTGACCGAGGATTTTTGCGATTTCGGCAGTGGCAATGGTGAGCTGCGCGTTAGTGATGTGGTTGTTCGAAGAATCATCGTAAGAGATTCCGCGGAAAATGCTGTTTACGTTCTTGTTTTTCCAGCCTGAACCATGGTTCCAGATGGTGAAACAATAGTGTTTGGCCGGGTAGTTTTCTTTGACGAAACGGGCAAATTTAACGAGTTCATTGTAATTGCCCATATCAAGTTCGCCCATATCTTTGATCTTAACGATATTGTTCTTTTCAATATAGTTGATCTGGGCCGGGCCACGCTCGCGGTCAATCAGCGTAACAATGTTCAGATTGGCATTCGAGCCAACGCGGGCCATTTCCTTCTGATCTTCGACTCCAAACGGGTCGAGGTTATTGTCGGCGTTGAGGAATACGGCTACGGTCCAGTCTTTTAACTGCGCAGAAGCCGGCACTAAAACTGCAAACATAAACAGGGTGGTTACTACGACGATACTGGTTACTCGATTCATTCTCGGTCTCCCTGAACTTATAAGCTTATCCGGGAATGCTTAGAGCCGGATAACTATGATTCTAATGATCGACCGGGGTACCCGCAAGAGTCTGTGCAAAAAAAGTGTGACAAATGTTACAAAAAAAGAATTGTTCGAGCAGTAAAAAAACTTTTGTTCGATGTGCGGCACTGATACTATTCTTAATATACCAATTCTACTTACGTACTACTTTCTGCATTGTTCTTGAGTGTGCTTTTTCGTGCTCGTAATCGCACCTGGTCGCGCTGACCCGGGGAGCCCTGCGGGATACGCTGCTCTAACGGCTGAAGCCAAAAGAGCAGCATAATCCTCAGGCGCCCTGGCACTAGCGCATCCTGCGCGTCGTAATCGTAATCGTTGTTGCTGACCGTTTCAAGACAACTCTAGTGTCTGTTTTTCTGCTGTGAACGATTTTTTTGTGAATGTAAAACATCTGCGCAGGTTAACTATGGAAAATTTTGAATTTGTTGTCGCGACAAAAGATATTGTTGGTGAGCTGATCGAGTTTGAGAAAATATGTTTCGAAAATTTGCCTGATCGCTTTTCGAAGCGCAGTCTGACTCATCTGATAGTTGCTCCAACCAGTCGCACCATTATTATCCGCGATGAGAACGGCAAGATTTGCGCGTCGGTTATTGGTCTGCTTCGCCATTTTAAGATTCCATCCGGCCGTGTCTACAAGATCGGTGTGCGGCCGGATTTTGGCCGTCGCGGTGTCGGCAGCGCGCTGATAAGAGTGATTGAGCAGTGGTTCAGAGATTGCGGAATGAAAAAAACATGCGCCGAGGTGCGTGAGAGTAACACACCTTCGCGGCGCATGTTTGAAAAGAACGGGTACAGAGAGACTAATACGCTGTATTATTTTTACGCTGGCGGCGAGAACGCCGCCAAATACTGGAAAGACCTGTAATACCAACTCTAGTTGTTACTTTCGTAACTACCTTCGGCATTGTATGATTATGCGTTTTCTCGTGCTCGTGCGCGCACCTGGGCGCTTTGTATCCTCAGGCGCCCTGGCACTAGCGCATCCTGCGCGTCGTAATCGTAATCGCTGGCAATTACAAAGGCTACTTTTGTGTCCAGTGTTTGGCTGTGAACGAATCTTTTGTGAATAGTCTGCCGTCAGATTGCTGTATCGATGCTGGCGGGCCTGTTAGATTCTGTCTCTTCAGCTGAATTGGCAATCTTTTCGTAGCCTGAGAGCTTATTGTTGAAAAGCTTTTCAAACAATTGCTGGCGAAATTTTTCGGTATATGCGGCAAAGTCTTTGAGGAAATCTTTATAGTCTGACTGACTGACTTTCTTTTCCGGCTGGAAAAGCAGTTCAATCAGCTGCTGGGCATTGCTCTTTGCCGGGGCTTCGACTGCTGGTAATGCTGCGCCGGCAGATGCTTCTGGTAGAGCTTCTGTGGCGGCCGGTCCGCCGAGCACCTTCTGTCTGGTTGCGTCGACGTCAGCAAAAAAAGCTTTCGCCTGTTCCTGCATAGTGCTCTTTATCTGATCAAAAGCGCCATTGGCCGGACCATAGGTCTTTTCAAGACTGGCGAAGAATTCATCAGATTCTTTTAAAAAGTTTTCGAGTGCCTCGGGGCTGAGGTCGGCGAGGCCTTCGACGGCGTTGAAAAAGTCGTTGGTTACTTCTGGAGAAATATCGAGCGACTTGTCAGTGCCATTCATGAAAGAGCCGACAGCATCGATCGAAAGGCTGAAGTTGCCCATGAAGGTTTCAGATACGGTTCCGCTCAGCTCTGCAAAGCGCTCAGCGCCTTTCTGGCCCATTTTGGCTTCGACTTTGCTGGTGAGTTCGTAGAAGAGGTCGAACTGAAACGATATATTCAGCCCTTCAGCTTGTACAGCCTTTGGCGACTTGTCGTCACTGACAGCTGATTTGTCTCTTTTTTCGGCTGGTCTTGTGTTGCCTGTCTTTTCAAAGATATCCTGAAGATGTTTCAGGCCTTTGGCGGCCGCGTTCTCTTTTGGGCCTGCCTTCTGGGGTGTTCGCATTTCTTTGAGCTGTTCGAGAAGTGACCTTCCGTGGTCTGGTAAACGAATATTCATCTTCTGCCTCCTTGCAGTCAATGTGACATAATTTTCCCTGTCTTGAATATCTATCGACAAAATGCAGCTCAAAATTGACGATGGAATTTTGCAAAAAAACAGCTTTCAGCTGAATTGAGAGGGAATTATTGCGCGTGCTTACCTGCTTTTCTCTAAATATCTTGCAAATGCTGTAAGTTTTACGTTTAGAAAACATCGCTACAATTTTTCGAAGCTGCATAGTTGTGGTTGGCCGCTGGATTCTGCGACTTCGCCTGTCGGCTGCGCGCAGAATCCATGACTTTACCGGCATTCTGGATCCTGCGACTCCGCGCATGACGATTACGGCGTGCAGGATGTACTAGCGCGAGAACGAAATAAGTAGAATTGGTATTACCTCGGGTTGGCACAGCTTTTACTTCTTACCGAGAATTGCTGGCAGCAGGCTCATTGGCAAGATCGCTGTCAGGTCTGTCGGAAGAATCTTTCTCAGCCTCTCTGTCGAGATCGTCTGCAGAATCATCTGTAGAATCATTGGCAAGCTCGTTATCTAGACCGTCAGCTAACTCGTTGTCAATTTCGTTTTCAGGCTCGTCTGCAAAATCGTTTTCAGCATCGTTGTCGGATTTATCTGCAAACTCTTCTTTAAGCTTTTCGCGCGGTGCTAAAAAGTCAGGCACGCCCCAGTTCTTTGAGTCTAGATGCTGATCAAGGGTGTTTCGCAACATGGCAGACTCTTCTTTTTCGGTTTCGCTCTCTTCAGACGATGTTGCTGAAGCCTTGTCTGCTGCAAGTTTGCTCGCCTGGTCGCGAATTGTGGCAAGCAAATTCCAGGTTTGCTGAAGTGTTACCTGTGCTGAGAATTTTTCTTCGGGCATATCGTCGAGGTCGCGGGCCGGGTAATTGTCGATGAAATCGGCAATCTTCGCCGCGCGGCGCGAACCTTTGCCGGCTAGGCCTTCGATTCCCTGCGATCTCGCTTCTATCTGCTTTGCAAACTGCTCGGCAAATACGGTAAAAGTGTCGCGATAATTGCGCAGGCTGAAAGAAAAATCCTGACAGCTGCGCAGAATACGGCCAAGTTGCGCGCCCTGCATGACACCGGGTGCGTTATCACTGACTGCAAAAAAATAATCGATGTTTACCTGGCAGAACTGGTAATGATGGTCGAACTGGTTGAGCAAGGCTTCAAGATGGCCGTTCTGTCTGGTGATCAGGATAATCATGTCGCGGTTTGCTGCGCGCAAAAATTCTGGTATCCGGCCCTGCACATGGCGTCGAGAACTCTGCAGCTGAGCCTCAAGACAGAAAAATGCTACCTGCTGTGAAAGATTGCGCAGCAGGCGGGAAATCTCGGCCTGTCTGTCGAGCAGGTTGCGCATTTCGCTTAACCTTATTTCGCGCGCCAGCGGTTCGCGAATAAGCTCGTCGGTGAAAACGCTCATCAGAGTTTTTATTGAAGTCTCGCAGATGAGATTGCTGACTTCGAGCAGGCGAGGAAGCACCAGCAGCGCGGCATTAGCGGCGTAAACGTTGTTGTTGACAGCTCGCGTCAGATACTCGCAGTGCCGGCGAAAATTGCGGTTATCGCTGGTGCCGGCGATGATCGCGCGCGCCCGGTTGCCGAATTCGCGAGATTTTTGTGCGAGAGTGCGGCTTTGCACAAAGTGCTGTTCTATGTCTTTGAGCGAACTTCGCGCGTAAGGATCGCTGGCGAAAGGGTCTGGTTCAGCTGGTTCTGGCTCGGCCTCGGGTTCGACCGCGGCTTTTTCTTCAGCTCCGGATTCAGTCTCAGATTCAGACTTAGATAGCTTGTCCTGGTCAGTCTCGGATTTATCTTCAGATTCAGAACCAGGCGCAGCTTTTGACTCTGAATCTATTGAGGTTTCAGAGTCTGCTTTGCCATCTGACTCGGATTCTATTGCAGGCACAGAGTCTTGTTTTATATCTTTCTCAGGCTCAGCGACTGATTCACCCGCGGTGTCAGAACTTTTTGCAGACTCTGAGTCTGACTTTATCTCTGTCTCAGGTTCTTTCTTTGGCTCAGAATCAATTTTGTCTGCGATTTCTATTTTCGCAGCCTGCTCGGAGGTTGTTTTTGTGTCAGTCAGAGATTCGCTCTGTGCCTGATTTTGAGAAGCTTCTACGCTATCGGGAAGCTTCTCTCTGAACGATGATATGTCTGCCCGAGCGTCGTTAGCCTTTTTTACATGTGCAGTTTGCGTGGCATTCTGCGATATAGACAGCGTGGTAGAGGCATTCTCGGCCATGGCGATGACAGAAAAAGAGAACGCCGCTGTCATTAACAGCGGCATTGTGAGCGAGATAAGTTTTTTCATTTAGTTGCAGCCTCAAAGCGGTTTTTTTCGATTATAAGTCGCCGGCTTGAGAACTGCAACTGCACTACAATAGAATTAAATCAGTCGGAATCTCCGACACGGCCACCCTTGTAGCTTTTCTTATAAGTGCTTCGGCTTGGCATAGTCGGAAACGCCACCTGCCCTGAGGCCTGAACTGAATTCATATTGCCATACCAGGTGTATGTGCGGGTAATCGGGTTGAGCATGGCGTAAAGTTCTGCTTTTCCGTCGCCATCGGCATCTACGTAAATTTTGTCAGAAATTCCGTTGCCGTTGAGGTCATACTCCCACTGGTCAATGCGGCCGTCAAAATTGCGGTCATATTGATAATCGTTGAATTTGCCGTCAAAGTTGCGGTCGGTAGCCCAGTAATCGGCGCGACCATCTCCGTTGCGATCGGCAATGATAAGGTCAACACGACTGTCGCCGTTTCTGTCATACTGTCCTGCGGTCTGCAGATAGCGACCAGAATGCGCGTAGGCCATGTCGGGATTCATCGATTCACTTCCTTCGGCTGATTCCCATTCGCTAAGATTCGCCATAACCTGTGATGCCACTATTGCCATGGTAATAAGCAGTATGGCAAACAATAATACCGGTTTTCGACTAAACATAAAAACCTCCATGTCGGGTCATGGTTTGATAAAGTATAAAGATTGCGGGTTAATGCAAGCGAATTCTTGCACTTTTTTTAAGCGCCCGCTTTTGCGCAGCAAAATAGCAGCAAAACTATCTGCAAAAGAAGATCAGGGGCAGGGCGGTGCTTAGCGCTGCAACAAGTGCCGCTGCGACTGCTGACTGAAAATGCCGGCAGTGCATGGCAATTAGCGCAATAGTAACAAGCGTCGGAACCGTGACTGAGGCCGGGGCAATGGCCGCGAGCGCGGCAAGGGTGACAAAAGCTTTCTGATATTGCCTGTCGGCCAGATCCTTGCTGGCGAGTAATGCTGCCAGCAAAGTAAAAAAACCTGCAACAGCGACCGGCAAGGCTATTGTCAGCATTTCTGCCAGCCATGAGCTCACGCCCAGTCCGCTTATCAGCCTGGTAAAATCAATCAGTTCACTGCTTAGAAAATCTCTTTTGCCATGGGAATAAGCCAGATACAGCCAGGTGCCGCCAGCGCTCAATGCGCTGATAACTGCAGCAGCAGCGGCTGTTTTCAGGTAGCCGGGTTTTTTGTCGACAGAGTTGGCGCTTTCATGCGCCCATGGCTTTCTCGATACTGCTGAAATCATCAGTATTGGCAGTATCACCAGTGCTGGCACTACCCACGCCCATAATCCGGTGTTCTCGCCGGGTATGAGTGCCTGAAAAATCTTGTTAATAAAGGCTTCAAAGCCAAGAAACCCGCAAACCAGCAGAATAAAGTTGAACCACTGCTGCTGCCGGTTGTTGTGCTGCGTGCTTTCGAGGCGATAATACATCAGCGCCCGCGCTTTCATGTTGAGCAGAACAACGGCAATTGCAAAAATCAGCAGGCTGTAAAGATTAAGCGCGGTGAGCTCGTTAAAAGGGATCAGAGCCAGAGTTGTGCCAAATACCGCGACCTTGGCGGATATCGTTGAGCTCTGCTGCAGCATCTTGCTGTCGAAAACCGGAAATATTGCTGATATCTGCAGGGCTGCCCAGACGCATGCCGCTGTGAACAATAATGTCAGCAGTGCCACCTGAGTGGTTGTCAGCAGGTCGAAGTTCAAATACCAGGCTTGAGCAACGCTCAAGGGCAGAAAAATCAGCGCGGCGGTCGAGAACCAGAAAACAAATTTGCGGCGAAGAATCATCTCGGGGTGAAGGGGCAGGCTTTCCAGCAGCGAAATGGCGCGGCCTTCACTGCCGATGGTGTTGGTCGGCCCGAACATGCAGAAGTAGATGATTCCCGAATACATCATGTAGAGCATGGCGCCTGAAGTTTTTAATTCAAACGCCTCACTGAAGAACAGAGAGTTGAGCACAATAAAGGTAACTGGCAGCAGTATTGAATTTATGCGAATGTTGTAATCGCTCTTCAGCAGCAGGTAGTCTTTTTGCACCAGCCCCGAAAATCTGCCGGCTTTTTTGGTGTCTTTGCGGTTGGTCTTTGTCTTTCTTATTGACAACGCACCGCTGTTGAGCGCTCGTAGCAGGAACAAGCCGCAGGCCAGCATGGCAATAAGCCATATCCCGCTGAGCTTCAGCAGTTCGGTAACTGGCTCTGCCTTGATAAGTATGGTTCCCAGCCAGCGTATTGGCTGCAACACCACAAACAGAGAGTCATGAAAGCGGTTGTGCGTGTTGACAAAGAACTCTAATGCCGTGTTTGGCATGTGGTCGACGATAGCGTAGGGTATCAATACTGCAAAACCAACAACATAACCGAAGAACGAAAAGAAGTTGTTTATTGAAGTCAGTGGCAGATAGCGGCGCAGCGTCAGCATGATCAGGTTGATTATAGTGCCGATCAGCATGCTTATCTGGGTGAATAACAATATTGAAATCAGTATTCCACTGATGTTTATGCCGTTTCGGCATGTTGCCGCAATGAAGCCGGTCAAAAGAATCATGGCGCCAATATAGTCGCTGGCGAAGCGCTCGAATATCTTAACGCAGAGAAGACTTGTCGGTGAAACCGGCAGCGTCGAAAGATAATCGAAATCAGAGCTCATCTGACCAGCATTGATGGTGTGTCCGCTGAGCAGGTCGCAGGCAAAGACCATAAATGCAGCGTAGCAGGCAATAAAGCCGATCAGCCATTCCGCCAGTCGCAAATTTGGCCCGGTGATATTCATGAACATCACCAGCTCTGAAACGCCCATTGCTACCGAAAAAATTACGGCCAGCGCACCAAAAAGAATCAAAACCGCTTTTTTCGCGGTGACGCGCGCCTTCAGACTGTTTAAAAGCAGTCTGACTTTAACCTTGCACAGTGGTACAGTTGTTGCCAGAAATGAAGCATTCATCTGAGTAATCTGATCCTTAGCGCTGGTAACCAATGGATAACAGGTGCTTAAGCAGTGTGCAAAACAGCCGGCAGGTTGCCGCAGGAGTCATCGCCAGGGGTCGCGATATTTCTGCTCAAGATAGTATGCTTCTTTTTCCATCGGAATGTCAAAGTCTTTGCTTCTGCCGGTTGCGTCAGCCCAGGCGCATTGCAGGCCCCAGTTCATGCTCCATGCGGTGTCGTCTACCCAGCTGTCGCCAAGGCGCTCATCGAGCCCCTTGATAAAGTTGCCGATGCGCAGCGGGTACATGGCGTCGCGGCGATATTGAAAGGTGTGGACCAGCTCATGACCGGCATGGGCACCATCGGCATTTGTCGTAAAAGTGTTCGCGTTACTATAAGCCAGTGCTGATGAGCCGTTGAGTGTGCCGTCAGGGTCGCTGCTTCGTTTAAAGGCCAGGGTGCCGTAGCGCAGGCTTCGCTGAAAATCAGGCTTTGAACCTTCAATTAGATGAACCAGCGGTGCTATGACAGCATTGAGCCCTGGCCTGATTTTTATGTCGCCTTCTCTGGCTATTATCCAGACTGGGCCGATGTCCATTCTGAAAACAAACTCTTCGCCGGCAGATTCGGCCATGGACGCGCCAAAATTGATCATACATTTTGATTGCCAGGCTTTGATTGCCGATTCTTCCTGCATTTTCGGCGCCATTTTAAAGCCCTGGTGCATAATGTAGCCACCAAAAGCGGCCTGTATTGCTGCTTTTTCGACGTTTTCGCCTCTGTGATAAGCTTTTATTGCCGCGATGGCTGCCGGAACAGCGACGTTCATGATGATCATGTCTTTCTCGCTGAAGGCCTTTGCAACTGAGTTGGAGCAGCTAAAAATGGCAAATGCCGCGAAAAAGAGCAGCGCAGATCGTTGCAGAAAATATGCAGATTGCACAGGTTAACCTCAAGCAGATTTTTTAACCCTGTCGGAATGAGTGTCTGATTTTTAAATGATGAATAAAAAAATATGGCAGATGTCAGCTCATCTGGTAAAACATTTGCACTTTGCTGCGCCAGATAACAGTCTGGGAGCCGGTGATATATGCCAGTTTCAGGCTGATTACCCTGAATTTATGCGCGTAAGGTGACATTTTTCGCAAAAAATCATTGAGTGACTTGAAATCACGAACTGCGATCTCATAAGTCGTGTCGAGAATCTTGTTTTCGGCGTCGCGTTCTTCTGTGTCGCTGATGGCGACATCAGTTTCTTCGGCGATCATTTTGACAAACTCGCGCAGGTCAGAAACCGGCTTAACCTGCTTGTTTTCGACAGGCATGCCGCTGATTTCGAATTTGATGCTCAACAGCTTTTCTTCGCCCTGCGGCGGCGGGCCAGAAAGGATCTCGACACGCCCACCAGCTGCTTTTTCAAGAACGGCGGCGATATTGGCCTTTTGCACGATTGATGAACAGGTAATTTGCATCTTAACCCAGACCGAGTTGCCCTCGGTGCTGTATTCATCAATTTCTATGCTGATGATATTGTAACTGGAAGCATCTTTTAGCAGTTTTTCTATGACATCGCAAGCTTTTTCACTTGCCGAAACCGGCAGTGGTCGGAAAATGCCGGCCACGCCGAGTGTTTTTTCCGGTTCAGGGGCGACTGTCTTGAGCTTCTCTATGAAACTCTTTATCTTAGGGTTTTCGGGGTCTTTATCGCGGGCAATGCTGATGTTGTGCCAGGCATTGTCGTGTTCTTTGAGCCGTGCAGCGATGACCGCGCGCATAAAACGCCCGCCACCATGGTCGGGCTGGCGTTCAAAAACCAGCTCGACTTCTTCTACTGCGCGTGCGTAGTTTTTACGCGAAAAATGTCGATTGGCCAGCTTCATGTGTACTGAAATGTAGCGCTGGTCAGATTCTGAAACGCCCTGATCCGAGTTGTCGATATTGCGGCCGGTTGGCTGCGATGGCAGCGAAAGATTAACTGATTTGCCGCCCTGGCCTGACGAGTTTTTGTCAGTATACTCTTTGGCTTTGTCCTGGAGCTTGTTCCAATCTATTTCGGCGGCGTAAATGCTGATTGCAAGAGAAAACAACCCGACCGCAAAACATAGTTTAGCAGTAAGTCCTGAACTGTTCTGGTAACAGGGTTGCTTCATCGACTTCTCTCAGCATGTTGGCGCAACTGGCTGCGCAATGCACAGACTCAGCCGGCCGCTTCCGCAATAGCTGTAACAGCTTCGTCTTCGGTCGGATATGCTTCGCAAAGCGTCATTACGCCAGTCATCTGCAGGGCGGTCTGCGTCAGTTTCGACAGCCCGGTAATCGCAACTTCGCCTTCGTTGTAGTCGATGATCTGTACCATGATGTCGAGCAGAGTCGACAGGCCGGTAGAGTTGATCACCGGCGTTTTTTCAAGGTTGAAAACGAAGTGAAACTGCCCCTTGCCGATAACCTCAAGGCATTTTTCTCTGAATACCTTGCCTCCGATGTCGTCGAGGTAGCCTTGAGTTCTGACAACAGTAACTTTGCCTGTTTGAATTATTTCTACATTGAAGTCGCTCATATCTGCGATGATAGGTAGCCGGTCGCAATATTGTCAAGTTAATAGTTGCCGGCGCCATAGATTGATTTTTATTGCCGGGTCGATTACAACTTGACTATTGTTTGTCTTTGTTTAAGTTTGTTTGTGTTTACAGCAATAATATTGAAAAGAGGGACTTTATGACTAAAACCACAGGAAAAGTTACATTTATGGGAAACCCGCTGACGCTTGTCGGCAACGAAATAAAGGTCGGCGACAAGTTTCCGGCCGGTCTGGTTCTTTCAGCCAACGATCTTAAGCCGTTTAATGTCAGCGATGTCAGCGGGATAAAGGTTATTACCACCGTTCCTTCTCTTGATACTCCGGTTTGCGACACTCAGGTGCGCAAATTCAACGAAAAAGCTGCCGGACTCAAAGCCAGGGTTTTTGCGGTCTCTGCCGACCTGCCTTTCGCGCAGGCTCGCTGGTGCGGCGCTGCCGGCATCAAAAACGTCAGCACTCTGTCTGATCACGCTCAGATGGCTCTGGCGGATGCTCTCGGCATTCACGTTAAAGAACTGCGCCTGGTGGCACGAACTGTGTTTGTCGTTGACTCAGCCGGCAAGATCGTCTATCGCGAAATCGTGCCCGAAATCACCAGCGAGCCAAACTACGAAGCGGCCCTGGCCGCGGTAGCTTCCGCCTCCTGATCTGCATAAAAAACACCGGCAACCAACGGGTACTTTCCCGCAGTGGTTGCCGGTGTTTTGTGTTTTTAAATTTCTTAGCTGCGGTTCAGTATGCGGTGAACGCGCTCTCGCTTGCTGCGCAGCCTGGTAATGAACGCTTCCATGTCGGCGCTCGTCGCCGTGCGGGAAGTCTCGACCTTTGGTGACTCGGGCTCGAGCTCGCTGACGATACGGTTAATCACGCCGAGTGCCTCGAATCTGCTCACCTGCTCATTTCCTGCGAAGCGATTGTTGTTATAGCCGAGTCTGATGCCTGCTTTGGCAAGAACTTCAAGTGCTCTGGCCAGAGAGCTGCCAGGAGCAACATCTGAATAGAGAATGTGCAGGTTGGTCTCGCTGTGCGGGGTTGCCTGGGCGAGAATCGCAGCCATGTTGGCAAGTGTCTGGCGAGTAGCGGGTCGACGAGCACCTGAGCTCTGCATGATGCGCTCGATCTGAGCGATATGGCCGGATTTTTCCTGACGGGCAAGAATTCCCTTTAAAACCAGCCCCAGGTCACGAACTCTGATATTGCCGTTTCCATTGAGCTTGCGGCCAAGATTGGTAAGGTCAAAAGCGCCGGCATTGAGCAAATTGATCAGTGGCCGCGTCATACTATGGTCTTGCGGAACGTCTGAGAACATCGAAAAACGCCGCTCGCCGCCGTTGGCAAGAACCAGGTCATAGAGTCTTTTGAGAAGCCATAATGCCTCTTTAACTTTCAGATTGTCGTCAGGTCTGAACCGTCCATCGGAGCCGCCCTGTATGAGCCCGGCCAGAATGGCGTAGTCGAGTGCCGGGCTATACTTCGCGTCTGGCTGCCAGTCTTTGAATGAGGCACTTGAAGTGATTTCTTCGGGCCTCGGAAGGCTGTTCTGTATCCAGGCGAACATAACCGTGCGAAGTATGGTTTCGCAGGCGTTCTGCCGGGAAATAGTGCGCTTTGGTTGTTCGGGCCCAATGATGCCATTGGCTTCGAGCTCATCGCTGTCAGAGCTTTTCAGCAGCCCGGTTTCCAGCAGTACACGACCAAGTGCACTTTGAAAATCGCTTTCGCTGATACTTGCATTTAGCGCCTTGCTTCCTGGTTTTAATTCTCTGAACAGGCCCAGCTGCTGTGAAAATACTATTTCAGGTGTAAGCGAGACTTTAGCTGATGCCAGCGCTGAAAGCGGCTCAAATGCAGCGATGCCAGCCAGTGCTGCCACCAGAACGCCAGCAAGAAATTCTTTTTTTCCCAGTAACATCTTGTCCCTCCGGATCGTATTGTTTGCACAATTCAAACCCCATAATCGGCAGATTCCGGGAAATGTTTAACACTGAGAATTCAACTCATGGCTGAATTTATTGCGCGCGTTGGCTTGCGCTTGTTGGTCAGAGTTTGATGCGGTCTTTGTGGCGTCTGACAAAATGTACGTTAAAACCGTCAACTTTTGCGAGATCGTAAACCGAACTGAAAGGTCGGCCTTCTATTATTCTCAGCGCCTTGCTTTTGGGAATATTGAAAAATGTTGCCAGATCGTCGGCGCTGGCAGTGTTAATGTTTACCTGGTCGCTGCTGCTCTTACTTTGCGGCGTTTCTTTGCTGCTCCAATTTTCATCGGGACTTTCGTTCTGCGCCATCGCCGCGCTTTCCGGAAAAATGCGTCCGGCCGCCTGGTAAGCGCCCAGCCAGAAATCTACCACATTCTGAGTCGCTGCCGTGATCTGGCGTTCGGCCATCGGTCTAAGCGGTGTCAGGCCCTTGCCTTCGCGATAGGCAATACCAATTTCGTCATAATAGCGGTTGGCTTCCTTGGCCATCGCCTTGACGCGATCTTCAACGAAGTTAACCGGCCGGTATTCAATCACTGGCAGTGTCAATTCTTTGAGAACCGGGTTAAGGTCGCGCTCGAACAGGCTGTGATACTCAGACTCATTCGCGTCGTAGTCGCGGCCCGCCGTATGCAGAGGCTGGTTGATATCTGCTATGTAATGTGACATGAGGCCTAGCGTGTAAGCAATACTGTCGGCGCTCTGGTTGCTGCTGATAAGTTCGACAGCTTTGTCGAAAAGCTGTTGTATTCGATAAAGACCATCTGTTGCCGAGCCATCAGGGTGATACACATGGCTGGTGAAATCTTTGATAAGAATGTCAGGGTCGGTCGCCCCTTTGAGAAAGTGGCTCTTTTTACCGGAGAAGTCGCGCCTGAAACTTTCCGGCATGAGTCTGACCGCATCGGCGGTGATCTTGCGATGCGTGTGATAAGACCAGGCCTGCAGCTGCGCGCTGCAACTGCAGAACAGTAAAAACATCAGTATTGATAGTAGCTTTTTCAAATTATTTGTCCGTTAGTTTGTTGTTAGTTCTCCCGGGCTCTCGGCAGAATTAGGCCGTTCTTACTGGCTTCAGCCATTAGAACGGCGTATCCCGCACTGCTCAGCGGGCCATTCGCTACAGCTATCGACAGATGAGAATTTGAGGTAGGAGCTTTCGGGATTGCGTCAAAGCTGCCTGTCTCACAGAGCTGCTCTATCCTGCGCAGCTCTGCATAAGCACATCCTTGTGCAAAAAAGCTTTCGCGCATGGGACCGGGCGATCTCCATCCTGAGCCGCCCGGCATAAGCACCTCGTGTGCAAAAAACCTGCCTACGCCCTGGTATACGGTTTTATAAAAGCAATTTTGAATCATTTTTTTCAGCGAACAATGTGCTCAATGTTGTCAGAGGACTAGATGTCTATAAACATAACAGCATGAGCTGGATAAAAACAACCCGAAGCAGCTGAAAACTGCTTCGGGTTGTCTGCATTAAAGGCGGAAGGTTAGCGTGTGCTGCGGCGTCCGGCGGTCAGTTCTTTGCTGTCGCGACGATTGCGCTTTGTTGGCGGTTGTTTGCCAGCGAACGTTGTTGTTTTTGTCGTGTGTCTGGTTGTCTTTTCCGCATATTTGTTGCGGGTCGGGCGCTCAGTCTGCTCTTTGGCTTCGGTTTTAAAGAAGCTTTTGGTAAACGGTGCCGGTCTGACGTCACGGGTTGTTGGCTGATGTTTGTCAGTGTTCTGCTGGCCGCGGTCGAGGCTGATTTCGAGCTGACGTTTGCAGATCCAGGCGCTTTTCAGCTTGGTGATAAGCTCAGGATTCATGCCTTCGGGAAGGTCAACCAGGCTGAATTCGTTGAACAGCTTGATTCTGCCGATGTGCTTGCTGGCCATTCCGGTCTCGCCGGCGATCGCGCCAACAATGTGTCCGGGCTGAACGCCGTGGTCACGGCCAACTTCGATGCGGTAGGTTTCCATACCCTCTTCGGCTTCGTTATCAGCACGTCTGGGGCGGCGAACTGGCGCCGAACCCTTGCGATCGTAATCTGAAAAGTCGCGGGTGTTGTTGATCGGTTCGCTGGGCTTTTCGTATTTAACCTGCAGCAGCAGGGGTTTTTCGCCCTGGAACATGCGGGCGGTAGCGGCTGCGATTTCGATCGGGTCAGTATTATGGTGCTCAGCGCAATACTGTTCGACGAGATCTTTGAAGATCTTGAGGTCGACGGTGTTTATGGTTTCGCTGATCTTCTGTTTGAAAGCGTCAATGCGCTTCTTGTTGATGAAATCAGCTGTTGGCAGTTCCATGTGCGCGATTGGCTGTCTTGTCGATTTTTCGATCATCTGCAGAATGCGGCGTTCGCGAGGCGAAATGAAGAGAATGGCTTCGCCGCTGCGTCCGGCACGACCAGTGCGACCAATGCGATGTACATAGCTTTCGGGATCGTGTGGTGCATCATAGTTGATGACATGGCTGATTCTGTCGACGTCGAGGCCGCGGGCGGCTACGTCGGTGGCGACGATTATGTTGAGCTTGCCGCGTTTCAGCTGGTCAATAATTCTTTCGCGCTGAGCCTGTGGAATATCGCCATTGAGCGCAGCAGCGGCAAAACCGCGATTCTGCAGTTGTTCGGCGACTTCGAGAGTGTCGACCTTGGTCTTTACGAAAATAAGAATTGCATCGAAAGTTTCAGCTTCGAGAATGCGGGAAAGGGCGTCGAGCTTGTGCATGCCGCTGACCGGCCAGTAGCGCTGGCGAGTGGCTTCAACGGTGCTGGTGCGCTGTTTGATCGAAATCTCCTGGGGATTATTCAGGAAGCGGCGTGAAATGGCTCTGATGTCGGGCGGCATGGTTGCCGAAAACAGTGCGATCTGGCGATGTTCGGGGGTGCGTTCGAGAACCCATTCGACGTCTTCTTTGAAGCCCATGCGCAGCATTTCGTCGGCTTCGTCGAGCACCAGGCACTTGAGTGAATCAAGGTTGAGGGTGCCGCGATCTATATGGTCCATAACACGGCCCGGGGTGCCTACGACAACATGAGCGCCACGGCTGAGGGCGCGCAATTGGCCGCTGTATTCCTGGCCGCCGTAAACGGCGATGGTTTTGAAACCGCGCATATGCTTTGCGTATTTTTTAAATGATTCGGTAACCTGAATCGCGAGTTCGCGGGTGGGTGCAAGAATCAATGCCTGTGGCTGATGGAGTTCGAGGTCAATCTGGTTAAGGATTGGCAGTGCAAAAGCGGCTGTTTTGCCAGTGCCGGTCTGGGCCTGGCCAACCACGTCGCGGCCTTCGAGCATAGCTGGGATCATCTGCGCCTGAATAGGTGTCGGGATGTCGTAACCTGATTCAGTAAGAGCCTGCATGATGTGGGCAGAGAGCTCGAGGTTTGCGAAAGCAGTAGTTTGAGTGTCAGTAGTAGTCATTGTAGCGTGTATCCTTACATGTTAGGGCCGAAAAAACCGGAAAACTCTAAGACATGCAGGTCGTTGCGCGCTATCAGAATGGATTTGCGCGGGTGCCCGGTCAGGTCATCACAGATTTTTTCATGCACAGGCCGTGAAACTCACGACGGTAAGCCGGTACCTCCGGCAGAAAACCCTGTGCATGTTATCCGAACCCCCGGACATACGCAAAAGGGTAAGAACGAGGATATCATGCTTCTGTTTCAAATGCAACAACAAATATATTCTTTTTTTTCAGGTCTGCTGTATCCTGCTCGTAATCGTAATCGTAATCGTAATCGTAATCGTAATCGTAATCGTAATCGTAATCGTAATCGTAATCGTAATCGTAATCGCACCTGGGCGCGCCGACCCGGGGAACCCTTCGGGATAGGCTGCTCTAAAGGCTAGCCACTCCCGGTTAAGGACTGCGGGATACGTGGCTCTTATGGCCAAAGGCCATAAGAGCCACCTAAAGAGCAGCCTAATCCTCGGGCACCCTGGCACTAGCGCATCCTGCGCGTCGTAATCGTTTGGCTATCGAGCTATGTGTGGTATTGCCGTAAAATTTTCTCTGTCACTGCGAGGAGACGCTGGTCTCCGAAGCAGTCTCACGGGTTTATAAGTGCAGTGAAGAGTTTTCGATTACGATTACGCGCACGAGCACGAGTCAAACGATCAGAGGATCTTAGGGCAGAGGTGGTTGATTTCGCAATCTGCGCAGTCGGGTTTGCGGGCGCTGCAGCGTTCGCGACCGTGTAAAATCAGGAGATGCGAGAATTCGATCCAGTTCTTTTTTGCGATGATCTGCATGAGATCTTTCTCTATGCGTCCCGCGTCGCTTTGTTCGGTCAGACCCATGCGGTTCGAAAGTCTGGTGACATGCGTGTCAACTACAATGCCTTCGGCTTTTCCGAATGAGGTGCCGAGAATTACGCTGGCGGTTTTGCGCCCGACGCCGGGCAGACTGGTGAGGTCGTCAATGTTCTGCGGAATTTCGCCGTCATACTTTTCGATGAGTTTTCTGGCGCAGGCAATGATGTTTTTAGCCTTGTTTCTGAAGAAGCCAGTCGAGTGAATGACCGTTTCGAGATCGTCCTGCCTGGCTGCGGCAAACTCTGCCGGTGTAGCGTATTTTTTGAATAGTGCAGGAGTGACCATGTTGACGCGCTTGTCAGTGCATTGCGCAGACAGAATGGTTGCAACCAGCAGTTGCCAAGGATTCAGATGAATCAGCGCGCATTCTGGCGCCGGATATTTTTTTTTGAGCTCGGCGATAATTTTGCTGGCAATCTGTTTTTTGTTCATAACTCAAGGTGATACGTCGTCGGAGCCTTTGTCTGTGACAACCGAGGTGTCTGGCGCGGGCGTGCCGTTTTCTGAGCCTTGGTCTGAAGCAGCCTTCAAGTCTGCCTCTACTGTGGTTGATGATTTTTTATTGCCATCATCACCTGCTTTGCCCGGCTCTTCGGAGGTGTTGCCGGCAGATTCGCTTTTGCCGAGTTCCATGCGCAATTCGTTCATATGTGCTTCGATGGCGGCGATCAGCTTTTTTTCATCAGGAACCGACGCCGGGTGAAACACTGCGACACCGGCGATAGCGGCAACCAACGTCGCCATGCCGGTTGAAACCATATTGAGAACGAAGTTCAGTTCCATGGCGTTGCCGATAGCCCACAAAATTGCCCAGATAGCAGTTGAAGCGATAAAGACCATCATCAGAGTAACAACCAGCCTTGTCACATACGGGCCCTGAAATTCTTCGAGCGGAAGGTTAAGTCGTCGCTGCAGCAGGTCTTCGATTTCACGGTTGGGGTGGCGCCCGCCCTGCATGCGAAGAACAACGGCACGCAGCCGGTCGATCTGTTCGAGTTTTGCTACGTCTTCAGCCAGTGTCGGTATTGCGATTGTCTCTGCAACTGGCGTTGCCGCTTTATCAGTGGTTTCAGTTGCGGTCGGTATCTCTGTTTTGTTTTCTTCAGCCATAGACGAAATATAACATATTTGGCGTCAGTCGCCTAATAGTCGGTGTCGCGCGCCTTGATGGCGTAATAGACGTCAAAGGTGTCTTTGAGCAGAATCGGCAATTCTTCTGGTTTGACTACAACGCCCTTGTGAACGATTATCGAGTCGCCCTGTCCTTCAATCTGCGCATTGGTGCCAGAAAACTTGCCGAAGGCGTCGCGGACGCGGTGATTGAACAGGTTGCGGGTTTCTGCTTCCGACTTGCCCTGCAGAACAAAAGCAGATGAAAATTTGTCGTCTTCAGGAAAATTGATATCCTGACCGCCGAAAAGCTTGCCAAGATAGTCAAAGAACTTGTTTTCGCGGCGAACAAAGAAGTTGGGCAGATCGAGGTTGGGGTCTTTGATGATGCAGATGGTCTGGACGTAGTGCGAGGCGTTTTTGCCGCTCCCGACTGTATAGTGGTAGTCGGTGACGCTGACTTCGACTTCGTTCTTTTCGCCATGCAGATAGTTGATGGTGCGATGTGAATGCCCGCGCGCAAACAGGTTGAAGTGGGCATATTTGCTGCGCAGGCTGCCGGCTTTCTCCTGATATTCAAAGCCCATGCGGGCAGCAATCGCGCGCAGCGCCTCGGCGCGCTTTTTGGCAGCGTAATATGAATATGCAAATATCAGGACGAAAATAGAGATAAATCCGCCAAACGCAAAAAACGGTATGTATTCTTCCATATTGTCACTCTCCGTAAGATTTAGTTCTGCTCTTTCCCGGCAATTCTGTTGCCTTGTCTTTTCGCCACCCGGATTTGCCATGCCGCGGTCTCATTTCCTGCCGCCATTATACATTTCCCATTGCGTCACTGCAATAACTCTCAACTCCGCAATCACTCCAAATAAAAACCGCCCCGGAAACGGGGCGGCAAAGTTCTTCTGTAGATAACTTTTAGTCTACAGGCTCGGTTCCATGGTGGCCTGTAAACGAGCCCATATTGATATAGGCAGTTGCAACGCCATTTTCAACTTCATACATATAACCGGATTTGGAATGGGTAGAAGTGGTTACTTTGATTGAGAATTTTCGGTTTGTGGGGATGTTGAAGCTGGCAACACCGTTAGCGTCAGTCAGCTTTGTTTCTTTCCAGGTGAAGTTATTGGTGTCATCATAGGCCTGAGTTGCCCACGAACTGTCTGCGTCAGCTGATTCGGCTGTAGCGGTGACAACAACTTTGGCACCGGCAATACGCTTGCTCATATCTGTTCTGGATGTGTCAGTCGCCGTTCCTTCCATTATCTGCCATTCAACGAGCGTTGAAGTGTAGCTTGCAACTACTACGTCCAGTCTGCTTACGTTGACAGGTGCATCAAGATTATACCATGAGAATGTTGTGACATGAGCTGAAAAAGGAGTGGCAGCATTAGTGTCTGCCCTGGTAGCAGTCGCGACCTGCTTCCACTTGCCATCGTTGGCGTCAAATCTCCATAAAGGCATGGCCAGAGAGTAGGCACCGGTAGTAGGATTGTTGGCGCCGAGAGGTATGGTCAATGAGGCACCAATCGCCGGGTTGAGGCTGTTGCCTTCGCCAAGGTCGATGTTAACAAAACCAAAGGTCTCAAATGGAACTTCAGTGGTACCGTTGGTGGGAACTCCGGCAAAAACACCGGGGAAAGGATCGAGTGAAGCTGCTGTTTTGGCCGGTGCTTTGTAAATTACAGAGATTTCAGGAGCAGCTACTGCATTTCCATCTTTGTCAACAACGCTGTTTTTTGGAAAATTGATTTTAACACTGCTAGGAAAAGCAAGTTCTTCGCCTGCTACGGTAAGGTTCGCGGGTGTCTTTTTATCT
The DNA here is from genome assembly GCA_002839445.1 of Candidatus Riflebacteria bacterium HGW-Riflebacteria-1. Classification (GTDB taxonomy): domain Bacteria; phylum Muiribacteriota; class Ozemobacteria; order Ozemobacterales; family Ozemobacteraceae; genus Rifleibacterium. Next base: position 150,533 of record PGYB01000010.1, on the reverse strand, counting down.
GAACCGGCTTTGCTGACAAGGTAGACATTGGTTGTTGTTGTCATACCAGAACTGACTGGTTCGAATGCATAGCCGGTAAGGTAATTGCTATTAGTAACTGTCAGCTTGACTTTTCCGTCTGATCCAATGGTTACATTGTTGAGTGTGAAGGTCCCGTCGCCAGCGGAGGTGGTGGTTTGGTTGCCGTCGGTAACAGTAGCTACGACTCCGGTGGTGGTAACTGCAGAATCCAATACTTTGCCGGTAATGTTGCCGGTTGAGCCGGTTAAAACGCTGTCATCGTCGTCTTTGCCGAAGAGGTCGCAGCCTACTATGGCTACGGTGGCGAGTAAACACATGAAAAGTACAAAAAACCTGGATTTCATTTCTAGAATCCTCCCTGTCTGATCTAGTTCCGGGCCGTCGCCACGAACAGCATGCAGCAACAACGAACAGAACGCGCCTATTCTAGTAGCTCATTTTACTGTCTGTCAACTTTTTTTGTTTGATTTAACCGGAACGCATAATTGTCTTCGGTTTCGGTAAAAACTACATAAAATTGCGATTATGAGGGGAGCAATAGATGGAGACGAGAAAGAACGATAAAGATATGGAAGATCGATAGCCAGTAATAATCTATATTGATTGCTGAAGAGAGTGGCTGGCCATTAGAGCAGCTTACCGAAGGGGTCCCCGGGGTAAGCGCCCGGGTGATTGGCGCAGATGGTTTTAGGATAACTGCAAATAAAGCATATAACAAACTCCGGAACAATCCTTTAATCTGCGGAGAACTCTGCAAAAGAGCCGGTATAATTACCATGGTTGGCTTGACGGACAAAGATTCCAAACGAAATTTTTCGTAAAGTCCTCATAGATAATCAAATGGAGAATTACTGATCGATAAACATAAAATTTGCGGTAATCTGTTAAATCTGTAGATTGCCTCTTCTTTGTTTTTCGCAATGCAATTTCTGTTGCAAAAATGTACCGGATTGATTATTCTTTCTTGTTAATACGCAATCACGCAACAGGTAGAGAAGAATATGGCGGTAGAGGTAATTCAACTTGAACGTGGGGGGACTCTCATAAAGACCCCCTCTGGGGCCCTGCAGGTCGGAGCTCCACCCGAAACCATAAAAGATACCATGAAAATTCTGGGCGAAGTCCCGGATACATTTGTTATTCCAAATCGCATGTTTTCCGCTGAACGCGGGGTTTCACTCGCTGATGTCGAGTTTCCGGCTTATTATAATTTCTTTATAAAACGGCGCTCAATAAGGGTTATCGGCATGAGCCATCAGATCGATACCGCTCTTCGCGTGCTGCGCGAAGCCATGCTGGGCCCCGATAATATTCAGCTGGTGCGCGAATATCCTTATGGTATCAATCGCGACCTGATTCCCAATCTGCGTGCCGAAATGGAATTTCTGCGGCCCTTCAGCCTTTCGGGCAAGCGCAAGGCTGAACTGAACGATATGGCTCTCGGTGTTCCATGGGGACCTGAGAATCGCGTGCCGTTTGGCGATATGGCGCTTGAGCGCAGCAAAGACAGCCTGCGCGTCGTCGATGGCACTAAGGTTCTCGCCGAAGTTTCCCTGGACGTCAGCTTTGGCGGGATCCCATACAACGATCGCGCCAGCGGGCCTTTTGAGCCGCCGCTTTTCGGTATAACGGTAATCGGCTCAGGCTCAGGCTTTGACCCCAAAGAAATGACCAGCGGTTTTATCATCTGGATCAACCGCCGCGGCATTCTTGTTGACCCGCCAGTCGACTCTACTTACTGGCTCAGGTCAATGGATATCAACCCGCGCCTGATTGATGACTGTATTCTCACGCACTGCCACGCCGACCATGATTCGGGTATTCTTCAGAAACTTCTCGAAGAAAAAAAGATCAATCTTTATACTACCGAAACCATCATGGAAAGCTTCGTTCGCAAGTATCAGTCGCTGACCGGCCTTAACTACAAAGCTTTCATGAGCCTGTTCCACTTTCACCCGGTTACACTGCAGGTGCCGATTCGTATCAATGGTGGAGAATTCAGGTTTTTCTACACCCTGCACTCGATTCCGACCATTGGCTTTGAAATTTATTATCAGGGCAAGAGTTTCGTCTACTCTTCAGACTCTTTGTATTGCCCGGATACCTTTAAAAAGCTGTTCGAGCGCGGCGATGTAAATCGCTATCGCATGATTGAACTTACCAATTTTCCGTGGCATCATTCGGTAATTTTCCATGAAGCCGGTATTCCCCCGCTGCACACGCCGATGCAGACCCTTACTGAATTGCCGGAACAGGTGAAAAAGCGAATCTACCTTATTCATGTTGCTGAAAAAGCCATCCCAGAAGGGTCTGGTCTGCGTAAGGCGCCAAATGGCCGCGAAGAGTCGCTTCTAATCGACGTAACACCGCCCGAAAGCAACGAGGCGCTCGAATATCTGAACGTGCTCAATCATATTGACCTGTTTTCCGGGCTGCCGATCGAGAAGGCACGCGAGTTTCTGACTCTGGTCAAAGTCGAGAATTTCAAGGTTGGCGATTTCGTCATAAAGAAAAATACCGTCGGTGACCGCTTTTTTATGATTGTCAGCGGCCGCGCGCGTGTTGAGCGCGATGGCGCCGTTATCAAGAGCTATACTAACAATGATTATCTTGGTGAAACCTCGATGATCCTCAATATGCCGCGTAATGCTGATGTAGTCGCCGAAACCGACATGAAGATCCTGGTCATGGATAAATATGATTTTCTCTATTTTATCCGCGGCTCTGAGATTGCGCGGCAGATGAAGATCATTGCCCAGAACCGTGAGCACGACACCTGGAGCCTGTTCGACGACGCGCAGTTGTTTAAGTCGCTGTCGGCAACGCAGCGCACTCAGTTGCAGGGGATTATGGGTCGACTTCGTTTTAAAAAGGGCGATATCATTGCCGCCCAGGGCACTACCCGCGAAACCTTTTACATAGTTGATCAGGGCATCGTGTCTTTTGATCGCGGGCAGAAACAGGTGCTCAGAGCCGGTCGCGGCAGTTTCATTGCCAAAATATACGCCAATCCGCGCCGTGGGGTGCACCGATTCTCGATTGTCGCCCAGGAAGACGCGATACTCTATTCAATTGACACCATGGAATTTTACCGGTTTCTCGAGAAAAATCCTGGCGTTTTCCTTTCTTTGAGGGAAGCGCGCATTCGTGATACTATTCAAAATGCCTGATTTTGTGCGACAGCATAACCAGGCAGATTAAGCAGATAAGGAAGATCAGATGATCGATAAGTTTCAGGCAAGCCTGCTCGGTTACGCGATAGGCGATGCTTTGGCAGCTCCCATCGAAGATGTTTTCCGATCCGCGGCAGATGGCGATGAGCCGGTAACCTTTTATGTTAAGGCTTTTCCTTCGCATCCTGTCAGCCATCTTCGCCCGGGACAATACTCTGATGAAACCCAGATCATGCTTCTGCTTGCCCGAAGCCTGGTCGAAAAGGGTGGGTTTTCTATTGAAGATCTTATTACCAGACTCGTTGACTGGTTCCATTCGCAGAAAAAACGCGCAGAATGGCGCTTTCCCGGTAATACACTGATCAAGTCGTGTCGAAAACTGGCAGCCGGAACGCCATGGAGCCAGGCTGGGCATCTATCGGCTGGCGTCAACGCTGTCTGTCGCACGGTTCCTTATGCGCTGGCGTTTTTCCGTTCGCAACCTCTGCTCAAAAATGCCGTCGATAAGTCATGCCGGGTGACTCATACCGATCAGAAAGTTGTCGGCACATCGCTGGCTCTGGCCTCGGTTATCTCTCTCGGCCTCGAAGGCGGAGAATTCGCGCCTGATTACATCATGAACCGGGCCATCGAGAAGTCGCAGCCTTTTGCCGCTGAAATGGTCAAGAAGATGAAAGCGGTCAAAGACTCCCTCAAACTTGATTCGGCAGTTGCCATCGAAAACATCGGCAACAGCGGTTATTGCCTGGATTCTTTTGCGGCCGCTCTTTACTGGTTTTTAAAGTCAGAAGGCCGCTTCGACGAAATGGTTATTGGCGCAGCCAATGCCGGTGGCGATGCTGACGCTATAGCAGCCATGGCCGGGGCAATGTTTGGCGCCTGGTTCGGACTTGGCGCAATACCTGAAAAATGGTTCGCTCCACTTGAAGATTTTCAGGTCATCAGGCAGCTTGGCTGCGATATTTACCGCATGGCGGTTCCGCAAAACTGATTGCCGCCGCGAACAGGAGCTGGTTAATGAGCGAAAACGCTACACTTACCCATCAGGACAGCGAAGGCCGGGTTAAAATGGTTGATGTTGGCCGCAAACAGCCGACAGAGCGCATGGCACTAGCTTTCTCCTCGATGTTTGCCGGAGAAAAGGCGCTTGAACTGCTGCGCGCTGGTGAACTGGCCAAGGGCGACGCCTGGGCGGCTTCGCGCGTTGCCGCGATAATGGCGGCCAAAAAGACGGCAGAACTTATTCCGTTGACCCACCCGATTCGACTCGATGCAGTGCGTGTCGACCTCTTTGCCTGGGGCAAAGACCGCATCGGCTGCTTTGCGACAGCCCGCTGCCTTGATCGCACCGGCGTCGAAATGGAAGCGATGGTAGCAGCGTCAACCGCCATGCTTAACATGTATGACATGGTCAAGGGCGTCGACAAAGGCGCTTATATTGAGCAGACGCGACTGGTTTATAAAAGCGGCGGCAAGAGCGGCGACTGGTTAAGCGCGGCCGCGCAGGTTGGCCGTATCGAAAAGCTTGCTACCAGCAAGGGCAAGGGCACTCCGAAAGATCCGTGCGATGAGGCAGTGCTCAAAGTCTGCTTCGGCCTCGAAAGCGACGCGCATGGCGGTGACTGGCATCGGCAGGTTTCCCTGCTCGGCGTAGAAAGTATCGAAAAGATGCGCAGCAAGGGTCTGCAGGTTGATTTTGGCTCATTTGCCGAGAATATCGCGACTTCGGGCGTTTGTCTCTACGAACTGCCAGTTGGCACGCTGATGTGGTGTGAAGCAGGGCCGGTTATGCAGGTTACGCAGATCGGCAAGGAATGTCATACCAAATGCGCGGTGTATTACAAGGCTGGCGACTGTGTTATGCCGCGTGAAGGCATATTTACCATCGTTCTGGCTGGCGGGCGCATCGGCAGTGGCGAAAGATTTATTACTCTGCAGGTTTAACTGCGGGTAGGGCGTTAATGGCCCGGCGCCAACAAGGGGCAGCATGTCTGACAATCCGAAAAAGTGGATTCTTGCGATAGATCCAGGCTCTGACAAGGTTGGTTTTGCGGTGGTCAACTACGATCTGAGCCACGGCGAAATGGGTATCGTCTACCTCGCCGAACTGCATCGCATGTTCAAGCGTCTGTGCGTGGTGCCGGCCGAGGCCGCTCCACAGGCTGTTGTTATTGGCAACGGAACGGCGGCTGCAATTGTTTGTCGGCTCTATAATTCGCTCGAGCTTGAGCTGCCGGTGCGCTTTGCCGAAGAGAAAAACACTACTTACAAGGCGCGCGCGCGCTATTTTGCCGATAATCCGCCGACCGGTTTCTGGCGGCTGGTTCCGATCGGGATGCAGGTGCCACCGCGGCCGGTAGATGACTACGCTGCCTGCCTGATCGGCGAGAAGTATCTGGTTGAGCAGAAACTGGTCGAGCCGGCACAGTAAAATTCAGATCTGTTGAGTGATTTGAAACATTCCGCATACTTGAGATTAGTCTGGTTTTGTAGCGCGTCAATGCCGCTAAGCTGCGGGCCGAGCCAAGGCGCTGCACGAGCCTGTGCAAAAAAAATCGTGATTTTATCAGGGCCGGGAGTGTATAATTGACGGCCGTGCTAATGATTTACCGTAGGAGCAATATATGAATAAGTTTCATTTTAAATATCTGTTGATAGCCGCGCTGATAGCAGTAGCAACGCTGACCGGTTGTGGCGGCGGCGGTGGTGGTGGCGGAGTTTTCGACCCTGGCGCGGTTACTTTAACGATTCCGACGTCAAATCAGCTGACTGTGCCGGCAGCCTTCAGTTCTGTGGATGGCGCTTTTCCAACTATCGGGCCGAACGTTGAGCTTGAGCTTGCTAATTTTACCAATACTTCAGAAGCCTTGATGGTTTTTGTAAACATGACTGGTCAGACGCAGCAGCTGACATGGGGCGCAGAAGAGCTGCCAACTGCTGCCAGTCGACGTGGAGCCATAATCGCGGGTCGCCGCGAGATTGATAAACAGGGTGTGCGGTCGCCAGAACATGCGTTTCATCTGATGCTGCGTCAGCAGTCACAGCGCCAGCGCCGACTTGGGCCGGCTTCGCAGCAGCCGTTGCGCGCCAGCGCGCGGTCAGCCGTCGCTGTTAATGACACTCAGAGTTTTAATCTCTATGTAAGTGACACTCAAAACAAGCCAGTCAGCGCGATCTGCAAGCATACTGAACTGCTTGCCGGAACTGACAAGAAGTTTCATATTTTTGTCGACAACAGCGTCAATATGGCTCAGGTCGCTGGTATAGTAGGTGATATTGCCAATAACTGGACAAAAATTTACAAGAAAAATCGCGATATTTTTGGCGAAGAACCGACCGGAGTGCTTGATAACGGCGTTGACGCCACGGATTTTTACATAGTAATTTCGCCGCAGGTTTTTACTGCCGGTTACTTTTATACTGGTGACCTCAATCTTACCTCGGCGACCTCGGATTCGAACCAGAAGAAGATCTTTTTTCTCAAGCTTGAGTCGATCGCATCGGTAGACGATAAAGCCCGCGCGGTTAATGTGCTTTCGGCAACCATGGCGCATGAGTTTCAGCACATGATTCATTTCTGGCAGCGCGGCAGCAACAGCGATATCTGGCTCGAAGAAGCCATGTCGGGCTATGCTGAGTATATAAATGACTATAAAATAGAGAACGGCATCAATCAGTCAAAGGCTCTGCAGGCCAAGCTTTATTTTGATCAGGTGAGTGATGTTCAGCTCGATGCCTGGCATCTGAGCAACGATCATCCTGATACGGTTAATGCCCATTATGGCAAGGTCTTTTTGTTCGGTATCTGGCTGGCACAGAACTATGGCAGCAGTGGTTCGGTTGTGTCGCTTCTCAAAAATAAAACCAGTGATATCGCGGCTATTGAAGCCTTTACCGGCAAAAACTTCGGCGAGCTCTACGCAAAATTCATGCTGGCGCTGATCGTCAACAATCCTGCTGCTGACAATGGCGGCTATGGCATTAATGGACTTGACCTGGCCGGCACTTACCCCTTTATCAACGGTCTTGAATCTGTTAAGCTTACCGGCCCAGCTGTGGCTAATGTGGCTGCTACCACCGATAGTTCATCGAGCCCGACAATTGCGCCGCGAGCGGCAGTATATGTAAGGGTCACCGGGGGCAAAGGTAACGGTCTGTGGTTGACAGCAACCCTGCCAGCTGGCACCGCACTGTTTCAGCTGCGCAAATAGCGCAGTCGCCAAAATCTGAGATATGTCAGACCAGCGTAGAACCATTGTTATTATCGGCTCTACGCTGGTTTTGTCTTTTCTTGCCCTCTATTTCGGGTTCTGGGGCCTTGAGCGCGACAGCATGGAAACACTGTACCGCTCAACCACCTGGTATTTTCTGCTGTTCGCTGTGCTCTTCTGGCTGCAGAAACTGGCGGCTTTTCTGCCACCTCTGGAAGAGCAGTGCGCGATCTGGCGCCGGCACTGGCCTGCTGCGGCAGCGGCGCTGGTATTGATGATTCTGACAGTTCTGGCTTCTCCGCCCGATTTTCGCATTCTTGCCGACGAGACGAATCTGCTCGGCATGTCGCAGGCTTTTTACGAAGAGCGTTCCTGCCACAACCCGACGCAGGCGCTGAATTACTATCATGGCATAAAGCGCACCATAAGCAGTGTTGTCGATATGCGTCCGGCTTTCTACCCGTTTTTGACCGCAGCTGTTCACGCGCTCACCGGCTATCGACCCGAAAATGCCTTTGTCGTCAATGCTATTGCCGGCTTTTTTATTTTGCTGCTTATGTATCTGCTTGTTCAACAGTGGTTCGGACGCTTCTGGGGAATCTGCTCGATGCTGTTGCTTGCCGCTTTTCCCCTGTTCGTGCTCTACGCCACTTCGGGCGGGTTTGAGACCGTCAACCTGCTGTTCGCATTGATAACTCTGTATCTCGCCTGGAGTTTTGTCAGTAAGCCTCAGGCTGACCGCGCAGAATTGCTCTTTCTTACTCTGCCGCTGCTCGCGCAGACTCGCTATGAATCAGCTTTGTCGGTTTTGTGCGCAGTGCCGCTGGTGTTGTTCTGTCTGCCGCGCCCTGAATATGCGCGCCTGACCTGGCGCACTGTGCTGGTGCCGGTTTTGTTTCTGCCGGTGGCGTGGTTGCGGGTGGTAACCTTTTCGCACCGCGCTTTTCAGGTGGAGAACGTAGAACAGGCATTTGGTCTCGACCACTTCTGGGCGAACCTGCAGAACGCTTTGCCTTTCTTCACCGGCAGCGAAAAGGCTTACGGCATGATAACCCTGCTCGCCGTAACCACTCTGGCTGGTCTTGTCTGGATGCTGATCGACAGGTTGTGTCAGAAGAGTGAGGCGCGCAAAGAGTCCGTCTTTGCTGACTTCGTGATGACTTTTTTTGCGCTGCATGCTGCCGCGCGCTTTGCCTATTTCTGGGGCGATCTGCGCCTGCAATACACATCGCGACTTGCGTTGATATTTCTTCCGCTGCTGGTCTTTTTTTCAGTCTATCTGTTTTACCGGCTGACCACGACTTTTCAGCTTAACCGCAACTGGGTTGTACCTGGAGCCATGCTGTTGCTGATTCACAGCTGGCCGGTCGCCGGGCAGAATCTGGCAGTGCGCGATATTTTTTATTACCGCGAACTCAAGACAGTCAGAGAATTTCTGCAGCAGCATTACCCGAATCCGAAAGGCTACATTCTGGCGGCCGATCTCAGCAATCTCTATGTACCGTTCAATTACAGTTCGGTAACACCGGCCTGGGTTGCGGCCAGCAGCGACGAAGTCGCCCGCAGTCTCGAAAAACGCACATGGCAGCACCTTCTGGTAATACAGAAAATTAACATCGCCAACAATATGCCGGCTCCCGGATCAGAAATGCCGCCGCGCTTCGCCCTGAAAACGCTCTACGAATCGCAGCTCAACCCCGAAAAAATGTTGCGCATTTCCCTGCACGAGCCTCCCGAAAAAACCGGCCTGCTTCGCTAAACCACCGTTGCCCGAAAGATTATCAGTAATAATCTAATTGGCTGCTGAAAAAGGTTCAAGAGGCATTTCTCCACAGATTGCGCAGATGGTTTTCGGATAACTGCAAAATAAGACAAATAAAAAACTTCTGAATAATCTGTGGCAATCCTTTAATCTGTGGATAACTCTTCAAAAGAGCCTGTGAAATTATCATGATCAGCTTATTCGAGATATAGCCCAAACGAAATACTTCGTAAAGTTCTCATGAACAGGCAGATGGATTGTTGCCCGAAGATTTTTTTTGTTTGTTGTCAGAATGATGGTTTCGTGATATCATGCGGGGTACGTCCCTGCTTCTGCCCAAAAGTGGCAGAGGCTGAAACTTATCCGAAGGGAGGTTTTCTAGTGAAACCTTACGAAACTTTGTTCTTCACCGAACCCGGCATTGAAGACACAGCCCTCGACACCCTCGTTGGCAAGGTCGAAAATGCAATCACCAAAAATGGTGGTCAGATCGAAAAGATCGACAAATGGGGCAGACGCCCACTCGCTTACCCGGTCGAAAAGCACATCGAAGGCAGCTATGTCCTGGTGAATTTTCAGGGCACCGGCGAAGCGCTCAAGGAACTTGAAAGAACTTATCTGATCAACCAGACCATTCTTCGCTTCATGACAACCGTTCGCGGTCAGTGATGCAATATGGCTGGCAATCTCAATAAAGTCTTTCTCCTGGGTAATCTGACCCGCGATCCAGAACTCAGACACACAGCACAGGGAACATCTGTCGCTAACTTCAGTATTGCCGTTAACCGCTCTTACAAGGGCAACGACGGCGATTTCAAAAAAGAAGTAAGCTATTTCAATATAGTTGTCTGGGGCAAAACTGGCGAAAATTGCTCGAAATACCTTGCTAAAGGTCGATCAGTTCTCGTTGAAGGTCGTCTGGCAAATCGCAGTTACGAAACCCAGGACGGTCAGAAGCGCACCATCACTGAAATCGTTGCCGACAACGTTCAGTTCCTGAGCAGTCGCGGCGACAGCCAGGATGAAGGCGGCGAGGCTTCTGGCGGTGGTGACTACAGCAGTTCTTATGCTGAAGGCAGTGACGACGACGCGGTTCCGTTCTAGACGAGAAGCGATCTGAAACACTTTTTTAAATTATTCGGAGGAATAAAATGGCTGAATTTAAAAGACACAGACACAGAAAAGTCTGTCATTTCTGTAAGGATAAAGTAACATTCATCGATTATAAAGATGTATCCCGCCTGAGAAGATATATCAATGACCGCGGCAAAATCACCAGCCGCAGATCAACCGGCACCTGCACCGCGCATCAGAAGCACCTTACCACTGCTATCAAGCGCGCGCGCAACATGGCTCTGCTGCCATTCTCCAACGTCTGATCATAATTTACCGAGACTGTTAAACAACAGAATACCAGCACGATGACTAATTCAACGGCCACACGAACTCTTGGCATGGCTGTCATGGCTTTAATAACCATGGCGGGGCTTTTTGCCGCCATCCAGGTGCCGTTGTTCGGAGCCTTTATGTTGTCGCTCGCCGGGATTCCCGCCTTTGTGATTATTCTTGCCTGGGGTGGCCTGTGGTTTCTCGGCTATTCGGCCCTGACTCTCACCCTCGCCGGAATTCTTGCCAGCCCGGCAACTGCTTTGACGCTGGTTCCACTCGTCTTCATGCCGGCGGTTCTGCTGTCAGCAAGCGTGCGCCTCGGGTTTGATCCTTTGCGTGCCATCAGCATCACGCTGTTGTCGGCAACCCTGTTCTCGACCGGGCTGTGGGGGCTGGCTAACGGCTTCAGCAGCGAAAGTCAGACGCTGTTGCCGGTACGCGAAGAATTTGCCCGCCAGATTGCCGTGGTTGAACAGCAGCTTGATAAAGTCCAGGAGAAAGGCGGCGAGTCGGCCGAAGCCGTTGATGTCGCCCGCGAGAACCTGCGAGAGGTGTATGATTATACGCTGCTCCTGATTCCTGCGACCTTTCTCTTTGTCTGGCATCTTATTACGCTAGCCGTATTCTACGGCGCAGCGCAGAGGTTTGCCACACAACTGGGATTCGCAGTCGTTCCGCTGCCGCCATTTTCACAATGGCGCATGGACTGGAGCCTGATCTGGCTGTTTATCTCGGGCTGGCTGCTTTATCACGTTGTTGGAACGGCGGAAAGCATAGCTGTGAGCACGCTGGCGCTCAGCGTCGGTGCTAACTGCCTTGCGATCAGCAGTATCATCTACTTTATCGGCGGTTTGTCTCTGTTGTTTTTCATGTTCGACAAATACAAGATCGGCTCGATTGCCAGAGTTGGTCTCTCTTGTCTGGCGCTGGTGTTTACGCAGGCTGTTGTCTGGTTCGGCATCATCGATGTCTGGGTCGATTTCAGAACGCCAAAACCCGCGCTGTTTTCATCGGGTGATTCCGATGAAGACTTTTAATCATTGATATTTAACCAGGAGGAAGATAATGGAAGTCCTATTGATCAATAACGTTCCCCGGGTAGGAAGTAAAGGCGAATTTAAAAACGTCGCCGAAGGCTATGCCCGCAATTTCCTGTTCCCGAGAAATTTCGCAATCCCCGCAACTGTAGGCGCCAAAAAGCATCTGCAGCTCATGAAGACCTCATGGGAAAAGCAGGCTGTTCGTGAAAAACAGGCATATCTTGATATGGCCAGCAAAATCGAAGGTCTTGTCGTCAAGATCACCAGACGCGCCGGCGACAAGGGCCGCCTGTTTGGCTCGGTCACCAGCACCGAACTCGCAGCAGAAATCAGCAAAAGCGCTAAAGTCGACATCGACAAGAAGCTCGTTGTTGCCGATCACATCAAAGAAGTTGGCGAACACGCAGTAACCATTCGCTTTACCGGTGAAGTTAAGGCCCACTTGAAAGTGGTTGTTGTTCCCGAAGAAAAACAGCCGGCCTGATCGCAGTCTGAAGCAGGGTAGTGAGCGGCTTTGCGCCGTTCACTACCCTTTTTCTTAAGGCGCATTATAAAATTGCTGTCTGGCATTGTTGTGCCGGTGTGAGCAGTTTTCTGAACGCCGTGTTTTGTCATCATCGTTGTGATATTGTAAGCCTGTCGTTGCCTGATTGAATTTTTGTAGGGAGAGTGTTTTATGACAGATGGTTTTCAGAAGGTTCCGCCGCACAGTCTCGAAGCCGAACAGAGTGTTCTGGGTTCGATGATGCTCAGCGAAGAAGCGGTCATTACCGCTATGGAAATCATCGAAGCGGTTGATTTTTATCAGAGTTCACATCGTCACATTTTTCAGGCGCTTGTCGACCTGTTTGCCGCTTCCCGACCCTGTGACCTGATTACCCTGCAGGAAGAACTCAAAACCAAGGATCGTCTCGCCGAAGTTGGCGGCGTAAGCTATCTGTCGCAGTTGCTCAACGTGGTGCCGAGCCCGCGCAATGCCGAACATTACGCCAAAATCGTCAAGGAAAAGTCGATGTTGCGCCGTCTCATACTTCTCTCCGGCGAGATATCGAGCAGCGCCTACGATCCGCAGGCGCTGGCTGAACAGCTTATCGACAGTGCCGAGCAAAAAGTTCTGCAGTTAAGCCAGTTCAAGATGACGCACCCATACCGGCACGTAAAAGATCTGGTGCGCCCGACCTTCAGTTACCTCGAAAGCCTTTATGAAAACAAACAGGCGGTTACCGGCATTCCCAGCGGTTTTACCCGACTCGATGAATATACCGCCGGCTTTCAGAATTCTGACCTGATCATTCTTGCAGCTCGCCCTTCCATGGGAAAAACCGCATTTTGTCTCAATGTCGCCCAATACGCCGCCTATCACTCCAGAAAACCGGTCATGCTGTTTTCACTGGAAATGAACCATCAGCAGCTGGTTACCCGTCTCCTTTGCTCTGAAGCGCGCATCGACGGCCAGAAAGTGCGCCGCGGCTATCTCGGCGACGAAGACTGGATGAAGCTGACTATTACTGCCGGCATTATCGAAGATACTCCAATGCTTATCGATGATACCGCCAACGCCAGTCTGCTTGAGATTCGCAGCAAAGCTCGTCGCGCCTACGCTCAGGATAAAATTGGCATGATAATCATCGACTATCTGCAGCTGATTTCATGGTCTGGCTCAGATAAGCCCGAGAGCCGCCAGCAGGAAGTTTCAGCAATCTCGCGTAATCTCAAGGGCCTTGCCCGCGAGTTGAATGTGCCGCTCATCTGCCTTTCACAGCTTTCGCGCGCGGTTGAATCGCGCCCCGACAAACGCCCGATGCTCTCCGACCTTCGCGAATCCGGCGCTATCGAACAGGATGCCGACGTTGTTCTGTTCTTGTATCGCGACGAATACTACACGAAAAAAGAAGAGAGCAGAGGCAAGGGCGAAGTTATCATTGCCAAGCAGCGTAACGGCCCGGTCGGCAGTGTCGAACTCGCCTTTAACCCGAACTTCGCAAGATTCGACAACCTCGAAACTACCTACACCGAAGATTACTAGCCATTTGTCACGTTTGAATACATCGTTTGGTTGGTAAAAAAATGATTCAAAATTGCCTTTATAAAAGTGTATACCAGGGCGTAGGCAGGTTTCCCTGTCGATAGCTGTAGCGAATGGCCCGCTGAGCAGTGCGGGATACGCCGTTCTAATGGCTGAAGCCAGTAAGAACGGCCTAATTCTGCCGAGAGCCCGGAGTAAGCAGTGTGCGTTGGATCGAATTGCTTTACTCGTTTGTGACAGAGCTAGTCCTCTGTCGAGGCTGAGTATGGGGACATAATGGAATTATTGACAGCGTTCGATCACAATTTGTTTGTTCTTCTCAATGGCAGCCTGACCAGCGCTTTTCTTGACTGGTTCATGCCGCTGATCACCGACGCGAAAACCTGGATGCCTTTCATTCTCATTATCTGGCTGGGTTTGCTCTTTTCCGGCCGCCCGCATCTGCGAGTTCTTGCGCTCGCTCTGCTGTTATCAGTCGGCCTCACCGACCTAATCTGCGCCAGGGTGATCAAAAAGTCAGTCGGTCGGCTCAGACCCTGTGAGTTGTCGCAGAAGACTGATTTCAAGTGCCGCTTGCTGCTGCCAATGAAGACCAGCAAATCTTTTCCATCCAATCACGCAGCCAATACCGCAGCCTTTGCGACTGCAATGATTGTAATCTGCGGCATCAAGGCCGGCTGGCCATTTATTATGCTGGCTTTTCTTGTCGGCTATTCACGCATTTATGTCGGGGTTCACTTTCCGCTCGATGTGCTGGCTGGCTGGTTTTCTGGCTTTCTGGTCGCCCTGCTCGTCTGCCGAATTGTCAGGAAAAAGTGGCCGCCGGCACCAGTTACAGCCGAATGCCCTGCGCCGCCAGCTCGGCAATAAAGCTTCGCCCTGATAGCGGAACAGTTCTGATCTTTAATATGTGCAGATCTATCTCAGCTGCGATCTGAGAGCTGATCTTGCAGAAATCTTTTTCGGTGCAGACCAGTCTGTGGTTTTTGTTTTTGCCCATTTGCTTGAGCTTTTGCAGCTCGCTGGTGCTGAAATAGTGATGATCTCTGTATTCGACCTTTTCTTCGACACGGCAGCCCAGATCTGCGAGTTGCGCGTAAAATGAAGCGGGCCGTCCTATCGCCGAAAATGCGAGGTAGTCAACCCTGGTCTGGTCTTCCGGCAGTCTGTTGCCGAGATGGTCGAACAGCCCGTCACTCTGCGTGTTCACCGGTATCACTGGTACATTCGGCGCCTGTTTGCTGAGCCAATTCAGCCAGAAATCAATTTTGCTCTGTGGCACTGATTCGCAGCGGGTCAACAGAATAGCGTTGGCTTGCTGCAATCTGAATACTGGTTCGCGCAGACGACCTGCCGGCAGAAGCTGCGCTTCAGACGGTTCAGACATTGCATCCCAGAGCAGCAGTTCAACATCCTTGCGCAGTCGGCGGTATTGAAAGCCGTCGTCGAGCAGAAAAATATCTGGCGACAACTGCTGTTCGCCAATTATAGCGGCATGGTGCCGGTTTTTTCCCAATAACACCGGGACATCTGGAAACCTGCGGTTAAGAAGCAAAGCCTCATCAGTCAAGCCGGCCGGGTGGGGGCCTTTGCCATGCAGATGGTAAAAGCTGCGTTCCCATGGGCTTTTGTAGCCGCGACTGAGAACGCACAGTTTGTATCGCTGCTGCAGTTCACTGATCAGTTCAAAAAGCACCGGTGTTTTGCCAGTGCCGCCCATGCTGAGGTTGCCAACCGAAATCACCCGCGCTTTCGGACGATAGACGAGAAAATTGAAAATCGCAAAAAAGCGGCGTTCGATCGTAGTCAGGGCAAGATAAATGGCCTGCAGAAGTTTTTTCATCTGCGCCTGTTTGCTTCTATGTTGCGCACCCAGCCTGTGAATGCATCTTGCATGAGCGAGAGTTTCTTTTGCTCACCAGCTATAAATACGGTGTCTGCTTGTTTGAAGCCGCTGATATGGTTTTCTGCAACAGTTAACACGCCGGCTGCTTTTGCCAGCTCACTGACCTTGCTGTCGTAAGCGACCAGTTTGACTGGCAGTCCGGCGCGCAGCATGGCCAGAGCAGCGTGAAAGCGCATGGCCAGGCCAAGCGAGAAATTGCGGCAGCTGTCAGCAAATTCACTGAAAGTCGCCGGGTGAATGACCGAGGCGTTCGGTGCCAGTTCTTTTATCACGTCGATGTCGCTACGCCGGGCTGCCATGCCAACTATCTGGCGCTGACTGTGTCGTAACTGATGCGCAACCTGGCTTCGCCAGTCGCCGGTTTCCCATTGTCGCAGATTTAAAGCCATTGGCGCGTTTTCGCGCTGCGGTCGGGCAGTTACCGGAAAAAGCCAGCTCCAGTCAGTTCCTTCGCCGGCCGCATTGCCGGTAAGTTCCTGGTAGATGCGGTTTGAGGCGTCGTCACGCAGCCAGGCAGTATTAACGCGTTTTAAAGCGCGGCTGGCCAGTTTTTTGCCGCCGGGACTGCGCAGCGGGCCGATGCCAGCGCCCCATAGCGCGGGTTCGCACCGTAGCATACTGGCTGCGATCATGCGCAGCGCAAAAAAAGTGACACCCTCAAAAGACCAGTCCTGCAGGATACCACCGGAAAATATCGCGGCATCATTTTCGAGAAGGGCCTGGATAAAGGCCGGCCACGCCAGCATGCCGCGCCGTCTGATTGACTGGCCACCGATGCTCGACAGATGACCACTGGTGATGGTCAGGCTGCAACTGTCTGGCAGCTGTTGTCGAATAGCCTGCAGAATGGTCTCGTCGCCGAGATTGCCTTCGCCAAAAAAACCACAGAGTAAAATTTTCATAACTTAATCTGACTGCAAAACGGTCAGTCTGTCAAGAATTGTCTGTAAACGGTCAGACCAGCGGGCGATTGACTCGGCTGGAGGTAAAGGCCGGGTAGCAAAACCCCTGATTGCCTGGTCGAGTTCGGCAGTGCTGCTGACGTATCTGCTGACCAGGGAATTGCTGCGCAGGGCATCTATCGGCGGTGCCCAGATTTCGAGGCCGCTGGCGGCATATTCGTAAGCTTTGACCGGGTCGACTCCTTTTATCAATTCAATGTCTTTAAAAGCGATAAGCCCAACATCACAGGTTTTTAGCAGTCTGGCCAGATCCGAACGCCCAAGCCTGCCGTGATCAATGACCCGCGGGTTGCGCCGCAGGCTTTCGTAGTCAACACCTCGGCCGGTTCCGGCCAGATGCAGTTCGACCTTGTCATGTTCGCACAACATCGCCAGCCACTTTGCGTCTGACCACTCATGGTGTGCTCCTGCCGAAACCAGTTTTAAACGCCGATCAACCGCACTTTGTGGCCGATGTTCGCCAAAGAAGATCTCAGCGCAGGCATTGCCGACCAGCACGCTTTTTTTGCGGGCATGCTTGGGCAGTCTTTGCTGGAGATACGCATGTGAACAACTGATAAGTGTCGACCTGTTGAAAAGAGCCTCTTCATATTTTTGCCAGGCCCGTTTGTTTTGCCCCGGAAAGCTGCCATGCAGGTCGCAGCGGTCGTATACTATTGCCCGCCAATTATGTATGGCAAGATACGCCAGAGATGGTTCGCCGATCCAGAGAAGAGTGTTGTGTCTTGTCAGACCAGCCTTTGTTTTTAGCAGCCGCAGAGCAAATTTGCCGCAGATTGTCTGAAGAGCCGGCCATTCAATGCCTTTGCAAGGCACTCTTAGTTTAACAACCTCAATGTTTTGCGCTGCTGCTTCGGTTCTGCAGCTGAAGCCACCTGTCTCTAGCGGATCGACAAAACTCACCTGCCAGCCGATTTTTGCCATTTCCGCTGCAAGCGACTGATGGCGCTGCTGCAGACCAGAAAATGCTACTGGCGAGACGAACAATACTCTGTTCATACTTCAGCTCTAATCGTCTTTTTCAACAGATCTTCAAGCTTGTCGATCATCTTCGGGTAATTGTTGATACTCTTGAAATGACTAATTGTCGCCGAGCTGAAACGCTGGTAATTAGCTGATACATGCCTGATTGCGCTGATCAGCGCCCCTGCATCGCCCGGTTCGATCAGCATGCCATTTTTATCGTGCTCAATTATTTCTGGTATTCCGCCAATATTGCTGGCAATACAGGGAATTCCCCAGCGCATCGATTCGAGCAGACTCAATGGGATGCCTTCGCCCAGCGATGGCAGTAGAGCGATGTCTATCTGATCGTAGTAAGCCTCGGGGTCATTGACGAAACCATGAAAAAATACACGGTCGCGCAAACTGCTGTTTCCACAGTATTTTTCCAGCATTTCACGCTCCGGGCCATCGCCAAAAACGTCAATTCTGAGGTTACCAAGCTTTTCAACGCTGTTGACAATAGCTTCGAGAGCCCATAGATGCCCCTTGTTCTTATGCAGTTTGGCAGTTATGGCTATTCTTAACGGGCTGCCTGCCGCGTCGCGGCTCTTAAGTGCCTTTTTATCAATCTGGTTGGTGATGGCATGGATATTGTCAGTGCGGGCATTTTGATCGGCCATGTGCTTTTTAACGGCCTGTGAGACGGCAACCAGAGCGTCGCTGAAACGATAATAGCCCTTTTGATTAAGCCCGTGAATGTGCGAAACAACTGGCACCCGCATGATTTTGCCGAGTAGCCCGGCAAAAAGGCTGGCACGGTTGAGGTGTGAACTGATAACGTCGGGCTTGCGAAAACAGATTGAGAATAACAGTTTAAGCGCAAAAAACAGGCCGCCGCAACGCATGCTGCATGTATCAACCGGTATGCCAGTTTTTTTAATTTCTGCTTCGAGAGGATTTCCTGAACAGGTCGCGCTGACCTGCCAACCACGCGCCTGGAGTGCCACCATTATGCCCAGCGCAACGCGCTCGCCGCCGCCGAGTTCTTTTGATGAAACCGCAAAATGAACGCGTCGACGATGCACCGACACCTGGCTGAACAGTTCGATATGCTTATCAATTGCTGTTTGACGACTGAACGTTTTTTCGACCTTGCGGCGGGCGTTCTGACCCAGAGTCTGTCTGAACAATGAATTGTGGGCAAGGGCGACCAGTGTGTTGGCCAGTTCGCCAGCATTTTCAGGATTAAACAGCATACCGGTCTGGTCGTGGTCAATCAGTTCCGGAATACCGCCAACATTGGCGCCGACTACTGCCAGTCCGCGTTCCATGGCTTCGCAGATGTGAATGCCAAAAGCTTCCTGCCGCGATGGCGCCACGAAAATATCGAGAGCGTCGAGAAAACTCTGACGATCAGAAATTTCACCGCAGAAACGGCAGCAATCTTCGATTTTATGCTTTTTAACCAGTTTCAGGAGTTCCGGGTGGTGCTTGCCTTCGCCGCCAATAATCAGTTCGAACCTGATCTGTTGTGCTTTGAGCAGGTTACAGGCATCTATCAGACGGTCTATGCCTTTTACCGGGTGTAATCGAGACAAAGTGCCGATCTTAACGATTTCTGCCGCTGCGTGCGCCGGACTCAAAGGCGTGATACTAACGCCAGGGTAGATAACTTTGCACTCCGCGCTTATGCGCGCGCCAATTCGGCTGACATACCAGTTGCGCAGAAACCGGCTCGGAAACACCAGGCAATCAGAAAGCCTGTTCATCAATCTTTCAAGGTAATGAAAATAGGCGCTTTCATAGCCATGGATAGAGGTAATAAGCCTGGTGTGGGTTGGCAGCCAACAGCAGACGCGCGCCCAGAAGGTCGCCCGGAAAAGGTGGGAATGTACTATGTGTGGCCGGAAAGTCGACAGAACACTGACCAGTCTAGCGAAAGCCGGCAGGTCGAGAAATTTTTCGCCGAGCACATGTACTGTAAACCCTTCCTGCCTAAGGATTTTGCCGATTGGCCCGTCGCGAAAACAGGCCACCTCTACCTCGCAACCTTGGCTGCGGGCCTGACGTGCCAGATCGAGCATGATAAACTGGGCGCCGCCCAGTGTTAAAGCATTGATAATCTGAAGTATGCGCATAGCCTGAATGGCGTTATTCTAAGAGGGCGTCAGGCAAAAGGCAAGCAATCTATTTTTCAGTTGCCGCTGCGCTTTGCTTTTGAGCTTCGTTAAATTTGGCGAATTCATTTTCAGCCATGTTGAGCATGAATTCAAAAGACTTGCCGGTAAACACGTTTTCTTGTGCTGCCATTTTATGCAGTTCTTCGGCGCGGTGAACAATGCTGACGGCCGCGCTTGCCGTTGCCTCGTCGAGTTCTTTCAAGAATATACGGCTGACAGCGCTGAAATTTTCTGTGCTTTCGCCGAGCTTCTGGCGGTTTTGTTCCAACCATGCCGTCCAGACATGGTCGATATGCATGCTTATGTCAAGACGCAGGCGTGCAAGCGCATCCATTGGCAGCATGTCATAAAGTCTGGTAAGTCGGCGGGTGAATGCCTGAATTTCGTGGTGGGCTTTTTGCTGGTCTGGCTCGAGGCTTGAAAGGTTTTTTCTGATACTGCCAATCAAACTGGTCAGTCCGTCAAATTTACTTTTCCAGTCGGGGTCTTTCTTTGCCCATTCCGGCGGATTCTGGAGATACGTGTTACTGAACTCAATCCATTTGACCATGAATTTTTGCATATGGCCAGGCATGGTTTCTTTGTTCTGGGAATTGTTGCCCACGGCCTTGGCGAAGGTTACCAGACCGGTTAAGGAGGAAGCAAAGGCCTTGTTGGGGCTGTTACCGGCGACAAGAGAGAAAAGACTGACGTCGCAGGCCGCAAGCGGCACTACGTTCAGAAGAATCAGGCAGACAGCCAGCATAAAATTGCGCATGCTCAAACCTCCAGAATACTCTTTGCTCTTATTGTACACCCCCTTTTAAACGATAACAAGCGATTGAAAAAAACTTGGTACCTTTACAGTGCGGGCTAAAAACAATACAATTTAAAGGTTAGAGTCGATTAAGGGAGCAGATTATGAAAATAACTTTCAGATCTCTGGTTTGTGTTCTTGCAGTCTTTTGTATGTTTGCCGGAGCCGCTTTTGCGGTGCCTTACCGGCCTTTTCCAGACAATCGCGATCTTGGTGAAGTTTTTGCCGGAGTAAAGGTCGGCGCTCCTTTCGATCAGACCATGGTCCGGTTGATTACCGCCAATGACGAAGCTTGGTACAGCCGCTGGAAGATGATTGAAGACGCCAGAGAGACCATTGACTGCACCTATTACATTATCGATAAAGATATTTTTGGTCAGGCTTTTCTTGGTCTGCTGCTTAAAAAGGCCAGACAGGGCGTACGCATTCGCCTGATGATTGACGGGCGTGTGTATCGCATGCCTTACATGAGCAAAATGCCCGACAAGGTTGAAGAGCTTGCCGCTTTTCCGAACGTGCAGATCAAACTCTACAACTCGGTCAGCAAATCGCTGGTGTCAGTTTTCAGCGATTATAAGAAAATCGTCGCGTCGAATCATGACAAGATCATTCTCTGCGATGGCATGACTTCAATCATCGGTGGCCGCAACATTGGCGCTGACTATTTTGCGCAGAATGGCGAAAACGACATTGTTTATAACGATGCAGACATATTGATGCACGGCAGACACGTTGCCGGTCAGCTCAAAAAGGCGTTTGACGACGAGTGGAAATTTCTGAAAAACCTCGTGGTTAAGGCTGACGCGATCAACTTTAAAGATCAGCTGGCGAGCATTGACCTCGCTTATCGCGTAATGAGCCGCTACATGCAGGGGCGCGGCCTGATTGATCCCGATAAGGTTTCTGCCGAAGGCAAAATGAAAAAAGAACTTATCGAGATGAACAAAGAGATCAGCGCTTATAAGAACATCAGCTCATACTCATCGTTCCAGATGTTCCGCGGTGAGCGCGCCAAGCCGGTCAAGATTCTCGACAAGCATTCTTACATGGGGCCATTAAACGGCATCACTCCAACTCTGCTGCGCATGATCGATGCTTCTAAGCATGAAATCATCATTCAGAACCCTTATCTGGTAATCTCAGAAAATGCAGAGGCTGCTTTGAAACGCGCTGCCGATCGCGGTGTCAGCATAATCTTCCACACTAACAGCGCAGAATCTACTGATTCGCTTTTTCCGCAGGCATTTTTGATGAATGACTGGAAAAGACTGTTGCAGACTATGCCAACCGCCCGCATTTTTGTTGCGCCAAGCCAGAATGAGCGCCTGCACGCGAAAATATTCGTCTTTGACGGCACGATCGCCGTTGTCGGCTCATACAACATGGACCCGCTCAGCGAAGACCTCAACTCTGAAGTGGTTGCCGCTATCCACGACAAGCCTTTTTCGCAGATGACAAGGCTGCGCATTCTCAAACTTATCGACAAGAAAAACATTGAGTATCGCATCGAAGTTGACGCGCAGGGCCGTATCACCAAGACCTATGGCCCTGAAGATCACGTAAACGCCAAGACTCTCAAGAAGATGAATTTTATGCGCAAGCTGCAGTGGCTGCGCCCGCTGATCTGACAAAGATTTAAAGCATACTTGCAAAAAGGGCTGTCTATCGCAGACAGCCCTTTTTTGCGCGTCGTTACCAGACTTTCATCCTGCTGTTTTCGCGCTCGTAATCGCACCTGGGCGCGCCGACCCGGGGAGCCCTTCGGGATAGGCTGCTCTAAAGGCTGAAGCCACAAGAGCAGTCAAATCCTCAGGCGCCCTGGCACTAGCGCATCCTGCGCGTCGTAATCGTAATCGCTGTTACTGGCAATTGCTAAGTCGACTACTGATATTCTGCTGTGAACGAATTTTTTGTGAATAGTGTAATCTAATCTGAGAACTTATCGTTACTAGTCATCAGCAAGCATGTTCGGTAGTTTTGGCGCCAGAACCTTGTTATAATTCTGCTGCTGCATCTGAAGTTCAAACTCGCCATTGCCCAGTCGCACGATCTTCCAGTCACGCTTGCTGGCAATAACCGGCAGGTCTTCGTGTTCGAGGCTTATCAGGCCTTTCCAGGCAAGTTCGCCAATTTCATGGTTGTAGACCGTCTGCTCGCTGACGTAACCTTCAAGCAGGGCTGAGAGATTTTTGCCAAGCTGGCCGCGTACCGTCGGGTTCAGTTTGAATCCAAACGGGTTGACGAAGAGAAACACATGAATGATGGCTGTTAATCCTATGATGCCCGCCAGATGATAGTTCAGCGGCAACGGTTCGACTTCAGAAAAGCACTTGAGCAGCATGGTCAGGCCCATCAGAATAAAAATCGGCACAGATGCCGGGTTGATAACTGCCATGAAGCCGGTGATTGCGTAAAAAAACAGATGTGGCATGTCTTCATGCCCCAGTCGGTGCAGAGATACCAGGTTGATCAGCAAAAAAATACCGGCCAGCAGATACATGATCTTTGTGTCGGTATCAGGCAAAAACTGCCAGGCAAGTACAGACGTTCTGTCAACAGCTGTAGCCGCACCTTCTGGAAAAAACAGCAGGCCGGTCAGCGCGCAGAGCACCAGAGTCGGGCTGTATTTGTCATTATAAAAGGCGTGACAGGCAACCATGACGACAAGAAGCCAGCTGTTTAGGCTTAGACCGCTTGCCGCCGCGGTTATTGGAATCAGAATGACGCCAAAGTTATTCTTGAGGCGGTTGTTATCGAGGATGGTCAGTGTTCCGGCAATGAATATAAGCTGCAGCAGCATGCGCAAGCTCAAGAATGACTGCATTGACAGCGAAAACACCGCCAGCAGAAGAACGCCTGGCATTATCTCGCGACTCTTGAACACCCAGGTGCAGATCAGGCAGCACAGCAGAAAAAAAGCAATGTGATATACCGCTTTGAGCCCGAGCAATGATGCGCTTGAATCAGCGATAGACAGCGCCAGCGTCTCAGGAAGAAACACCCAGCCGATATTCAGGTCAAAATCGCGTGCCAGGGCGAGGTCCCAGAAGGTTGAAGCCGGAAAAGGCGCCGACCTGGTAAAAAAGAACAATACCGCGATGGTCGCAACCAGCGCGGCTATTCTATTCCACTCAATTGGCTGGCCGGTGGCCTGCTGTTTTTCTTCGCTGTAACGGTCATCCATATTGGCTATTGTTCGGGCTATTCATCGAGTCCGAGAATTTTTTCGGGTTTGATCGGTAATTTGCGTATTCTTACGCCGGTAGCATTGTAAATGGCGTTGGCAATAGCTGGCGCTATGCCCATCAGCGGTACTTCGCCAAAGCCCTTGGCGCCGTAAGGTCCGCGGTCATAGGCGTGCTCAACGATGATCGGGTCGAGTTCGGGCGTGTCTTCGGTGGTAGGCAGTATGTAGGTGGCAAAAGCATTGTTGAGCATGCGGCCATCAGCGTCGTGACGGATCTCTTCCATGGTTGCGTAGCCCATGCCCTGCAGCGTGCCGCCCTCGATCTGTCCCTCAACCTGTTGCGGGTTGATTGCCTTGCCCATGTCATGCGCCGAAGTAATGCGGGTAACCCTGAATTCACCGGTTTCCATGTCGACTTCGACCTCTGCAACATTAGTACAATAGCTGTAGACAAAATAGGCGTTGCCCTGGCCGGTATCTTTGTCATACGAAGAGTCAGGCGCAATAAACCAGCCAAATGCGCTTGGCATAAGGCGATAAGCGTAAAATTTGGCGGCCAGCTCTCTGAATCCAATCTGTTTGCCGGCCGGTTCTGCCTTGAGGAAAGCTTTGCCATCGACAAGTTCTACTGCATCAACGCCGGGTGCGCCAAGCATATCGACAGCGACCTGCAACAGTCGCGGGCGAAGCTGTTCAGCCGCCAGCATCAGTGAGTTGCCCGACATGAAGGTCGTGCGACTCGCGACAGTCGGCCCTGAATCGGGCACCAGATTGGTATCTGTCTCAACGATATTTACCAGGTCGAAAGGCGCACCAAGGGCGTCGGCGGCAATCTGTGCCAGTACTGTGCGCGCGCCCTGACCCATTTCAACATTGCCGATAGCGCAGTGCACTGAGCCGTCTTTCATGAGAATCATGCTGGTGCCGGCGCGATCAAGATGCTTGCCGCCCGCGCCAAGGCCGACGCCATAATAAACGATAGAGACGCCAATGCCTTTGCGCAACGTGCCGCTGCGCTGTTCGGGCTTCTGCCACTTAGTGCGCCATTGGGCCTTGTCTGTAGCCTTTTCGATAGTTTCCATGAGGCCGCATGACTGGTCGATTATCTGGTTGGTAGCTGTGCTTGAGCCAATTTTGTAGCCATTGTTGCGTCTGATTTCGACCGGATCAATATTGAGCGCGATCGCAATTTCATCGATCATTGATTCACCGGCAAAAATGACCTGAGGCGAACCAAAACCGCGGTAAGCACCGCATGGAACCTTGTTGGTCGCTACTCCCCATGATCTTATGTGAACGTGATCGCACTCGTAAGGCCCGAGCGCGTGCACGGTGCCGCGCCAGAGAACGATCGGGGTGAGCGTCGAATACGCGCCGCCATCGACGTAGTAATCGATCAGGGCAGCGGTGATCTTGCCATTGTCGTCAGTGCCGACCTTCATTTTTATCAGGCCGGGATGCCGTTTTGAGCTGGCAATAATGTCTTCTTCGCGTTTGTAGATAAGCTTGGCCGGGCGATTGAACAGCTGGGCGACAATCGCCGCCTG
The DNA here is from genome assembly GCA_002839445.1 of Candidatus Riflebacteria bacterium HGW-Riflebacteria-1. GTDB lineage: Bacteria > Muiribacteriota > Ozemobacteria > Ozemobacterales > Ozemobacteraceae > Rifleibacterium. The sequence continues at coordinate 125,388 of PGYB01000010.1, read as the reverse complement.
ACCGGCAACCACCGACGGAAAATCTTCTTTGCCGCCAAACCCGCCGCCAGTGGTGGTTTGCATTATTCTTACCTGGTTGCGCTCAAGGCCGATAGCTTGAGCTACCGCGTCATGCACGTAAAAGGGGCACTGCATGGTGCCATAGACTGTCATTGTTCCTTCGATTCCTGGAACTGCTATAACGCCATTGGTTTCGAGATAGGCATGTTCCTGATAAGGGGTTTCATACTCTTTCTCAAACACATGCTTTGCCGATTTCATGGCTTCTTCGGCGTTGCCCTTTTCAACGTTGTAGCGGCTGAAAACATTGTCAGTGCCGTAAATCTTTGGCGCACCGTCGGCGATTGATTCTCTGATGCCAAGAATTGGTTTAAGCGGTTCGATATCGAGCTTAACCATGGCAGCTGCAGCCAGCGCTTCTTCGTAACTTTCGGCGACAACCAGAGCTACCGGTTCGCCATGAAAGCGTACAAAGTCCTGCGCCAGAAAAGGCTCGTCTTCAAATACCAGTGGAACCGCATTCTTACCAGGTATCTGGTCAGCGGTGATGATACCTGCTACACCGGGCATCTTTTCGGCCGCGCTTTTGATAACACCCTTGAGTCGTCCGTAGGCTACCGGCGAACGAACCGTGGTGATGTAGAGTATGTCAGAAAAATTGTAATCATCAATATACTTGGCCAGCCCTTTGAGCTTGTCAAGGGCGTCTTTGCGCGGCAGCGATTTCCCCACTACAGGCATCTTCAAACCTCCTGAGGTTTCAGTGCATTTTTTTGCAGTTTAGCACATGCTGCCGTCAGATTCCAAAAAATCTGATCTGCCTCAGAAAAGATGAGCTCTTTGAGGTGTGTTTCTGTAATTATACCATTCACACTTAAAACGTTCATATCATAATCGTGAGGACAGATCTCGCACAAAGACGCGGAGCCACAAAGACTCGGAGCCACAAAGAATATCGCTTGCCGCCATCCTGGCTTATGCGACATCAGACCATCCATGGTCAAGGTAATGAGAATTTCTTCGCGTTTTTGTGGCTCCGTGCGAGATTTTTCTGTGGCAAGCTCGAAGCTTCATCTTTCGACAGTATGTACGAATTAAGTAGGATTGGTATTGTATTATGGTGCTGATCGAAATGAAATGCGCAACAAAGCACCGGCTAAAAAGTGTGTGTAGTTGCAGTTCATGCAAAAATGCCGCTGCTGAAGCCATAAGAAAAGCTGGTGTTTCAGCACAATTTGGCACAATGATAAACAGCCGGCAATCTCAGCAATATGAGAAGACCAGGTTTTCGCCAATCACGCGCCGGCGGGAATCCGCCTTATCTTACTGGTTGCCTGTCGCGAAAATTACAGGCCGAGCAGAAATTTGGCAGCTATTACCACGATTACTGCTACTACGAAGAACAGAAGTTTCTGTTTGGTCTCGCCGGCCGGATCAAATTTCTGCGGCTGCTGGTCGAGTTCTTCGTCTTTTCTTTCTTCTTTGTCGTAATCCATTTAGAGATAGTCCTTGTGTAGTTTAGTTCTGTGAGATATCGACAGTTTAACGAATAAAAATTAGCTACACTGGCTCACACATGCAGCTTAACACAATCGGCACTGGCGCGGCAACAACAAATTCGGCGCAGTGTTGCCGGCAGGCGCTGCTCATAAGGCTGGGCAGCTTCCCGTAAAAAATGCGTTTAAGGCTGTTATTTTGCGGCAAAATGTGGCATATATTATGGTCAAACATCAATTCAATTCTTTCGCAAAGGAACAGGCGAGCTAATCATGTATCTCAAGTCACTCGAGCTGATGGGCTTCAAGTCTTTCGGCCGCAAGACTGTTTTTGACTTTCAACCAGGTATTACCGCGATAATCGGCCCTAACGGCTCGGGAAAAAGCAACGTGTGTGACGCGATTCGCTGGGTGCTCGGCGAACAGAGTGCTAAAGCTCTGCGCGGCACCAAGATGTCAGAAGTTATTTTTGCCGGCTCAGCTGATTTCAGGCCGGCGGCGTTTTCGCAGGTTAAACTCGTTCTCGACAACGAAGACCGCGCAATGCCCATGGATTACTCAGAAGTCAGTATTGGTCGACAGCTGTTCCGCTCTGGCGAGAGCAATTATTTTGTCAATAACAGCAGAACCCTGATGTCGAGCATCAAAGAAATGCTCATGGACACGGGAATTGGCAAAGACGGTTACTCAGTAATCGGCCAGGGCGACATCGAAGATATTGTTTTTCAGCGCACCCAGTCGCGGCGCGCGCTCATCGAAGAGGCCGCCGGCATCACCAAGTTCAAGCATCGCAAGATGAATACCATGACCAAACTTGGTCATACCCGCACCAATATCACCCGCCTCAACGACATTATCAGCGAGATTGAGATGCAGCTCGGCCCTCTGGCAGAGCAGGCTGAAAAGACCCGTAAGTATCAGGCGCTCGCTGCCGAAATTCGTCAGCTTGAGATTGATCTCATTTTGTTTGATCTTAACCAGTATTACGCTGAGCACGAGAACATCAACTCGATGCGCCTTGGGCTTCTTGCCAAAATCGAAGAGATCGAGAAATTTCTGGCCGAAGTCGACGCCAAAAAGGCCGATGCCCGTGTCAGGTTCGCAGAATTCGAAGAAGTTCTCAAAACCAGACAGGACGAAGTCAAGGCTGTAACCGTGCAGATCGACGATCGCCGCAAACAGGCTGGCATTCTGCGTGAAGATATTCGCAGCCAGCAGGCCCGCTGTCAGGCGATACTCGAAGAAATCGACGGCATCGAGACCATGCTTCTCGACGGTAGCCAGGAAATTTCTGACGCAGAAAACCGTTTTAAAGACGAAGAATCACGCGAGATCGAGCTTGGCTCAGCCATGTCTGAGGTCGAAGAAAGCCTTGCCGGCGTACGCTCAGAACTCGAAAAGCATCTCAAAGAACAGGCCAACGACAAAGATTCTGCTTTTCAGATCGCGGTCAAGCTAACTGATCGCAAGAACCGTATTAACACGGCGCAGGCCCAGATGCAGATTCTCGAGCGTCAGCTCGAAAAGGGCGAGAGCGATGTTGCTTCAGCGCAGGCACATGTTGACAAGCTCAAAGAACAGACCGGCCGGCTCGAAAAAGAAATTGCGACGATGCGAGTCGAGATCGATGAAAACCGCACCAGGCAGAATGATGAAATGTCGCGGCTAAACAAGATTGAGAGTGAGTGTCGCAGAAACGAAGAAGAACTTAACGCCGCCACTGACCAGATCAAGATTCTCAATGCCCGCAGCAATATGCTAGAAGAACTTCGTCATAGCAGCGAAAGTGGCATATATCGTGGCGTTCAGGCGGCTCTTGCCCTCAAGGAAACCGGTCGTTTACCTGATATTTACGGCATCATCGGTGACCTGATCAAGGTGCCGCAGGGTTATGAAACCGCGTTCGAAACCGCTCTGGGCGGTAGTATTCAGGATATCGTCACCCGCGATGCCGAAACCGCAAAATCGGCAATCGCCATTCTCAAACAGAACAAGGCTGGTCGCGCAACTTTTTTGCCGCTCGACATGATCACTGCGCCGCCAACTGTGGCGAATCCCGGTGTTAAAGGGTGTGTTGGCGTCGCGCTTGAGCTGATACAGTTCGATGCCAAGTTCTACACGGTTATGAGCAACCTGCTTGGCCGCATTCTCATTTTTGATAATCTCGACAATGCAGTTGAATTTACGCGTAACAACCGCAATTTTAACCGTATTGTCACACTTGATGGCGAAATCGTGCGTTCATCGGGCGCTCTCACCGGTGGCGGTGAAGCGCGCAAATCAGGCGGTATTCTTTCCCGCAAACGCGAACAGGAAGAGCTCGACGCCAAACTCAAAGCGTTTACCGGCAAAGAAAGCAAACTGCGCACCCTGGTCGCCAACCTGCACAAAGAACGCCAGCAGCTGCAGAGTTCGACGCGGTCCCGCGAAGAAGAGATTCTGCGGCGCGAACAGTCGATCGGTTTCTTTGGCAAGCAGTTAGAACAGTTCAGGGGAGAGCTGAACACCCGCAGTGCGGAGTATGCAAATATCGCGCGTGACCGCAGTGAAATGACGGCGCGTCTGGCCGATCTGCATGAGGAGGTCACTAAGGCCGCCGAAGAACTGGCTTTCTTTGAGGCGCAGGATGCCGAATTGAGCGGGCGTCTGAACGCGTTGGGCGGGCGTGAAGAGTCGATTCAGAGCCGACTCGCTTCGCTTAATTCCATGCTGGGCGAGCGCAAACTCGAACTGGCACAGGTGGTCGAGCGCAAAAAGGCAGTGCGAAAAGAAATCGATAATGCCAGCCGGCGCCGCAAAGACGCGCAGGATCGCAAAGATCGTGCCTCTGCCGAAGTTGAGCGTCTCAAGACGTTGAGCGGTGAAGGTGATAATCGGGTTGCCATTATTCAAAAAGAGATTGATGATCTCGAAAAACGCCGAGCAGCTCTTGAAACCGCGATGGAAGACATTCAGACCGAATACCGCAAGATGTCTAAAGAGCTCGACCAGCTTGATCATGCCTATCAGAGTCGCGTGCGCATTGAAGATTCAACCCGCAAAAAGCTTTCTGAGCTTGATATCAAGATGGCCGAAGTCAAGACGCACATCAGCACAAAAGAAGGCACGCTCAACGGTGAATTCGGGCTCGACATCAATGAGCTGACCCACAATATGCATAAATATGAGAGCCGCGAAGAGCTGGTCGGGCGCACGACGCAGCGCAAGTTTGAGCAGGAAGTGCTTGAGCCGGTTAACCCGCTGGCCATCGAAGACTACGAGAAAACCCGCGAACGCTTTGATTTTTTGAATTCGCAGGTCGCCGATCTCACTGAGGCTGCTGATTCACTTGAGCAGGTTATTGCTGAGATCGAAAAGATTTCTTCAGAGCGCTTTCTTGAGACTTTTTCGCAGATCAATGTTGCCTTTAACGATATTTTTGAGATACTTTTCCCTGGTGGCAGCGGTATGCTCAAACTTGGCGACAAGGATAACCCGCTCGAAAGCGACGTTGATATCGTCTGCAGGCTTCCCGGCAAAAAGCTGTCGACTCTTGAACTGTTTTCTGGCGGTGAGAAATCGCTGATTTCACTGGCGCTGCTCTTTTCGATTCTGCAGGTCAAACCCCCGGCTTTCTGCCTTCTTGACGAGGTTGAAGCCGCACTCGACGAATCCAACGTGCGCCGTTTTACCCGTATGTTACGCAGCTTTGCCGACAAGACGCAGTTTCTCGTTATCACCCATAATAAGGAAACCATGCAGGCGGTCGACGTAATTTATGGCGTTACTCTGCAAAAAACCGGTATTTCACGGCCAATTTCGATACGCCTCGAAGATGATGATAAAATCAAAGAATTTACTGTCGGCAAGTCTGGCCATGTCAGCGGAAGAAACTTCACGCTGGCGGCGTCGGCGGCCTCAGAGGAGAATCTGCAATGAGCGAAGATCTTCAGAAAACCACGCCTCCGGGCGAAGCCGAACCAGTTGTTTATACCCGGCAATGGGATGAATCAAGGATCATAGTCCTTTTGATCGGGCTGAGCCTGTTGATTGAAGGCCTGCTGATCTATTACCAGGCCGGTCCTTCACAAATGGTAGTCGCAGGTGTTACCGGTCTGGCCGGCGTCACCCTGCTGCTTTTTGCCTGGCTGGTGCCTTTCGAAGCTTTCGATGACACAACACCAGTCGACGAAGACGAAAAAGCACATCCGGTAACTGCTCGCGCCGCCGATTCTGAAGTGGCACAACGCCAGCTTACTGAGCCGGCAGCGCCCCTGACGGTTCCGGTTGCTGAAAAGGCTCCGGTTACGGTTGAGCCCGCAATACCAGCCGATGCCACTGTCGTTGAGCGGGTGGTGGCACCCGCAATACCAGCTGTGCCGGTTGTTCCTGCGGCCCCGTTTGTCGAAGAACCTGAGCCAGAACTCTCCTGGTTTCAACGCCTCAAAAATGGCCTGACCAAGACCAGAACTGGCTTTGTCGGTAAACTTAAAAAGCTGGTGCTCGGCAGCACGAAGATTGATGACAATCTTCTCGATGAGCTCGAAGAAGCACTGTTTGAAGCTGATGTGGGTGTAAAGACCACCCAGGAACTTCTCGCTTATCTGCACAAAAAAGTCGACGAAGAAGATATCACTGACCCGAACCGTATCTACGAGATTCTGCGCGACCAGTTGCGCGGCATGTTGACACGATTCTCTTCTGAAGCGGTCTTTAACCCCAAAGGCTTGACCGTTTTTTTGATAATCGGTGTCAACGGCGTTGGCAAGACCACTACTATTGCCAAGCTGGCGCGACGCTTTGTTAAAGATGGCAAGAAGGTTGTTCTGGCGGCCGGCGACACTTTTCGTGCTGCCGCGATTGACCAGCTTTGCATCTGGGGTGAACGTGTCGGAGTAGAGGTTATAAGAGGCACTGAAGGTGGCGATCCCGGCGCTCTGGTGTTTGATGCCATTCACGCCGCCAAAAAGCGCGAAGCCGACCTGCTGATTGTCGATACCGCCGGCAGAATGCACGTAAAAGCCAATCTGATGGCCGAACTCAAAAAGATGCAGAAAATCGCCGAGAAAGAAAGCGATGGCGGCCCGCACGAGATTCTGCTGGTGCTTGACGCAACAACCGGGCAAAACGCCGTGCAGCAGGCAAAGCTGTTTAAAGAAGCTTTGCCAATATCCGGTCTTGTCGTTACCAAGCTTGACGGCACTGCTAAGGGCGGCGTTCTCTTCGCGGTAGAAGAGCAGATCAGCGCACCGGTAAAATTTATCGGAGTCGGCGAGAAAATGGATGATCTGATGCCGTTTAATCCCGAGCAGTTTCTTGAAGCATTGTTCGCTGATGACAGCGAAAAGACCAAGCAGAGCGATTATCTGGTGCTGTAAAAAAACAGGGCTTCCCAGAAGCTCATATCAAGATTTATCTCCTGCTGCAGGCTGTTGAAAAGAATCTCGATTACTTCCCGGTCGGTACCGGCGGTTTCCTGTTCCATGATTCGTTTGAACGTCTCAATGTGCGCGTCGACATCTGTGCGCAGTTTGTGCTGCAGTTCCGCGTCATTGACCAGCTGCTCGTCAATTGCTGTTCCCGTTATCAGCAGTGCCTGGTCTATCCAGGTTTTGCGTCTGTCGCTGTCACTGCCGGCAAGAACGTCGTGGTCTGTTTTGCTGCTCTTTTCAATAAACTCACGCCGTGATTTGAAGACCTGGTGTAATTTTTCGATGCGTTGCGGTTCTTTGAGCAGCTGAATGCGATAATTCAGCCGGTTAAAATCGGCTTTATCAATTCCTGTGTTGATCAGGCGCGATATCGCCTGGCCAGTTTCCTGCATAGCATCGCTCCAGCTGTCGCTGCCAATGAATGCAAGAGTTGGCGGTATGCTGGCATGATTGCCATGCGCCAGAAAAAATCTGACCCACTCGCGGCTCAAAGCTCCACTATGAATCTTGATGTCGGGGTGGTGGAGGCTTCTGACCAGATCAGTTTTTTCGCAGAGATCGAGCAGCAGCTGGCAGCGTTCGGCAAACTCAGACTGCACAAAAGTGCTCATGTCACAGGCTGCAACATTGGCGCTACCAGCAATCAGCAAAAAGAGAACGCCAGCCAGGCCCCGTAAAAGGGCTCGGCTGGCGCTTTTTCTGCTGCTTATATCAGTTGCGGTTTTCTTTGATTTCAAGAACACGGGTATCGAAAGTGCTTTCTACTACCTTAATTGGAATTATCAACTTGCGTCGGTTGTTGTTTTTGTCGCTGGCAAAAACCTCGATTGTTACCTGGTTCTGCTCGGGCAGAGCCTTCATCGGCATATCAATGGCGTAGCTGGCGCGCGGGCGATCTGCAAAGTTGGCCAGTGTGTTCCCGCCAAGATCTTGAGACGCCAGCAACGGAATCAACGGACTGTTAGACGGCAGCAGGCTGCTTTCGCTTCCGTCGTTGTTGGTAATCTTGATCGTTGCCGCGTCAAGATCTCTGAAACCGGTGTTGTCATAGATCTTAACATTTACCAGCAGGCGACTGGCACGTCTGAACGTTGGAACCGCGCCGGTCAGCTTGGCAGCCAGATTGATGTCAGTATCGCCGATGTCACTCGGATATGCTGCAAAGCCGTCGATAGCGGGATCTTCGTAAACATTCAGCTCGGCATTTGTCTGCAGATTATAAGAAGTCGCCTGCAGAATGCACTTGCCAAGCTTGTCGACAGTTGTCGGCACCGGTCCCACGTCATTGATATTTTCAATCAGTTTGATTACCCAGCGTCGATTGTCAACCTGCGATACCAGTTCGACCTCGATGCTCGGCGGGTCGTTGTCGTAACGTTCAACCGCCTTGACCAGTAAGCTGTTGATTTCAATCTTGGCTTCTTCGGGCACGGTGATGCCAATGTCGGCGCAGGCCGTGGCATGGTAGAACTGGTGCTCAACAATGTTTGAATAAGAACCGATACCGTCTTTTATCGAGCCAATGACGGTGTAGTTGAGCGAGCCGATCCAGTTCTGCAGCGTCTTGCCTCGGTCAAACTGCTTGCCCGGGCCATACTCAATCAGCTTGGTCGTGAACGACGCGCCGGCTTCCCAGTTGTCGTTGCTGAAGAATTCTTTGTTCTCAGGGCCTTTGTGAATGACGATCTGATTAATGACTGGTCCTTGTCTGAACACCTTGTTGCTGTCGCTTGAGTCGAACGGGCTTATCGGAAGTTCAGTTACCGGGTCTATCTTGATCATTTCGTAAGCGGGATAGAAATTGCCGATCTCGGCGTGCGGATTGTTGTCGTAGACCGCAAAAGTTACTTCGACGTCTTCGACATCGTCACCGGTGGTCTGAATGATCGGGGTCGCGTTGGTATTGGGTGCTTCTACGAATCTTGGCAGAGTGAAGTCGCGTGCCAGTATTCCAAGGCTTTCTTTGCCGCTGACGAAGAAGTTCTCGCCAGTATCGTCGTTTTTCCAGCTCTGGTTGATCAGGAAGTTTGTTCCTGGTTCGGCAGAATTGCCAGGAGCGAGTCGCATGCGGCCGAGAATGTGGAACGGCTTGTCGCCTTCCGGGTTGCTCAGCGGAACCATACTGCTGAACCGCTTTTCGCCAGCAGTTGTAGCATCTTCGAGATCGTTGCTCAGCCACGAGACTCTCGGGTAGATAATTTCAAAGTGCAGACTGAATGTTTCAGGGTCTTTGGGGGTATTGATTATCTGCGAGAACTTGGTAGAGTCGATCGGAATTCGCACGCTGTATTTGCGGTTGCCGAGAGAGGTTTTGACAACTTCGGCGTCGTTGCAGGCGCCCTGTGCGATGAGAATGCCGCGTGTGTGGCGACCATCAGCGTCAAGAGAAGTTGTTGGTGTCGCCAGCCCGTATGGGCCGGTCGGCTGGAGATACAGACCCCACTGGATAAAGCTCCAGTCTCTGGTGTTCGGCTCGGCGGCGCTGTCGACGCGCGTGCCGTTGTCAGCGATCACTGCCGCATCAGGTTTTGGGCGCCCGGGGTTGTAAACGTCGGTTCTGATTTTTGAACTGATTACAAGCGGGTCACCGCCGGTGTTATAGTTGTAGACATGGTTGGCAGTGGTCTCGTCAAGAGGAGTGCTGACGGTTGTCGGCGCGCCATAGGGCAATCCGGGGAAGTAATTTGGAATTTCATTGTAGAGTCGGGCGTAATACTTGTAGTCCCAGACGCCGATACCATCAAATGTCGCCAGTGCTGCGCTGACATTTGTTTCACGGTTGGCATCACGAACGAATTGCGCGTCAAAGGTGATTTCGATGCCACCCAGGGCTTTGTCTTCTTCGAAGTCGAGCAGTGACTTAACCGGGCCGGTGCCATCAATAGACGAATTGGCTACGCCATGCAGTCTGGTTCTTGCTGTTGGTTTAATCTGAATGTTGGTGATGTAGCTCGGGCTTTTGTTGAGGTTGAGACTTTCAGAGAACACCTTTACCAGGAAAGGAGTTGTCGTTACTGTCGTGGTGCTGTCACTGAGTTCATGGGGGCGAACGCTGGCGCTCAAGCCGCTGAAGTCGAACTTGTTATAGGTAACTTCGGCCTTGATCATGTAGTTGCCAGGATGTGGAAAGGTAAAGCTCAGTGCGTTAAAGTTGCCGGTGCCGGTTACATCGGCAAAGGTGTCAAGAACTATCAGGTCGGCCGGATTGGCGGGTATAACGTTGTTTTCAACGAGAGAAATTTTCCATTTTACAACGGTCTTTTTGGTGCTTGATTCGAACATGCTTGACGGGAATCCGCTGGGCGAACCGTCTTTGTTTTCATCGTGCGTGTAGTCGCCGTCTTTGTTGGGTATGGCGTTGAGCTTGACGTTGGCATGCTTGACCACGCTGGTAATCGGATCAACGATGTCGCCAATCGGCTTGAGGTCGTGAAGAACGCCGTCGATATAGGGTTTATAGCCCTCAACCTTGAAAGTCATGGTTGAGTGTTCTTTAACAGTCTGAGAAAGGTTTGCCTGGGTATAATTTTCATTTGGCAAAGTTGAAGAGCTGTCGTCAACGTTGCCAATGGCAATGATATTCAAAAAGGTGCTGCCAGCCTTTACGTCAGGCACTTTAGCGAGGTTAACAACGGCAAGTTCTGCCTGGAAATTAGAGTCTCGGTCGCCTTCTTCTTCGATGCTCCAGCTGACGTGCTTCCAGCCTATGCTGTTGTCAGGTTTGACTTCGATTGATCTTGTCCACAGATCGAATCCTGCCGGTACCTGGCCACGGTCTTCTTCGGTGCCAAGTGAGCCGGCTCCTTGCGGGTAGCGCTTAAGCGATTTGTAAACATCCTGCTTGATGGTGACGATCTTGTAATCGCCGGGTTGCTGATTGCCTTCAGCTATCGGTATGATATCGCCGATCAGCACAGGCGGTCGCCACCAGTTGGGCGAAATTTCGAAAAACATCGAGGATGCCTGTGGGTTGGTGGCTGTTACGTCCATGGTTGTCATGGCTGCATCTGAAGGCGACTTTGTCGTGCGCAGAACGTAGAGGTAACCTTCGCCGTCGATACCTATATCATCAATTTTACCTGGCAGAATGCCAAGCTCATCGACGGCCGGAATATCATTGGCCATGTAGTCAAGTTTTCTCACGGATCCGGTGTCGGCGAAGTATTCATAAGCTACGCCGCCGCGGCCCCACCATGAGTCCTGGACAACGAATTTGTCAGCATCTGAACCATAAAGATAGTCGAGGCCACTTGGAGTTGAGAAGTCAGAAGAAACACCGATGGTTTTAAGGTTCGCCGGGGTAACACCGATGCTTGCCAGATAACCGCTGTTTCTGACAATGGCTGAGTTAAAGGTAGTGCCGGCATTATCGGTTGCTATAGACAGAGCCTCAGTAACTGTGCTGCCAGGTCTGACAGCTCTGAGGGCTGCATTTATTTCTGATGCCGACGGGGTTTTTCTGATGCCCTGCGGGTTGAAGCCGTAGCGCGCGCCTTTGGTCGAGGTAACGACTCTGACTGTTGACAGCTGGGTCATGATGCTGTTCTGACCGATTGAACCACCGGGGATACAGTTGTCACCGCAGTATTTGCCGTAGGCTTCGGTAACGTTAACGTCGATAGATGACAGCATTCCGGCGCTCTGCAAGCCGGGAACAAGTGACGGCGGCGGTGCGGCTGTGTCGAGAGTAGAGTAGAGATCGAGTGATTTGGTGCGTTTCTTGTAAACGCGTTTAACGATACAGGCAAAATAGGTGTTCGGGCTTTGGTGCCCAGCGTTGGCGCCTGAGTAAAGTATGGTTGGTTTTGTGTTGCCGTTATTGCCAATGGTGCCATCAAGCGCCTGACCAGGAAATTCAAGGTGATTAACAGTTCCATAGGCGTAATAGGCAACACCGGCCCAATGCGAAGGCAGAATAACCTTGCGTGGGTCAGTGGGGTGTGCAATACCGGTAGTCGCCGAAAAGGTGCCTGGCCAGATAGGTGTGCCGGTTGTTCCACTGACACCGTTGAGGAATCTGACTTCTGGCGGTCCGCCAAAGGTTACTGAGTAGGGATAACTTACTCCGTTGATGGATGAATTGACTTTCCAGTAGGTGCCGTTGCTGCCAAATGTTGACCAGTGAGGGGTTCCGTCGCGTTTGTAGCCGCTTACGCTGCCATTGGGGTCGTTTGGCAGCATTACTTTCAGATAGATGGCAGAATCATCATCAAACTTCATACCGGTTGGGAGCCAGCCTACTTCGGCATCCTGCCATTCACCGGCAAGTGGACCGGCGAGCAGAAAGACCTGCTTCTGCTGATTCGCAGACAGACCGCTGACCTTACCAGGCATAGAGTTAAGATCGAAGAGTTTGTACGGCGCAGCGCGAACCGACGCCGAACTGTCGTAGTTATTGAGGCGGTAAACGCCGTGCTGGTTGAACTCGTTGCCGAGCAGCACGTAGGCTACGCCGTTGTTGCTTAGTGCCTGGGCATAGATGACGTTGCCGACGCACAGCATCATTAAAACCGCCAGGCATTGCCCCAGAATAAGTTTTCTCTTCATAATTGCCTCCCCCGAGCTGATAACAGCGCTGCAGATTACTTGTCAGAACCAACCTTACGGAAATAATCCTGAATGAAATCGCGATGAGACTTGCTGATCTCATGCTTCTGGTAAATATAATCAACAACGGCCGGAGTCATGTTAACTCCGCCCTTAATTACAAAATTGGTGAGTCTCGGGTCGCCGCAATTGACCAGATTGTTGTTCTTGAGATCAAGCCAGCCCCTGATGCTGGCGGCAACGGTAAGCTTGCCTTCGGGGTCTTCTGAGAGTCGATAATCAAGATCTTTAAAAAATTCAGGCATCGGGTTAGTTATGGTCACTTCGTTGGCACTTCGGGAAAACTCAAAAGAGCTGTTGAAGACAAACGGTATCTTGTAAAACTTGGCTACCGCGTCAACAGCCTCATAAAGCTCGTCGAGAATAAGCGAGAACACTTTTTGCGACTCTTCGTGAGACGCGTGTTCAGCGTATTCTGATTCCAGATTCAATTTGGCAATGCTGTTCTGCACCTTTTGTATCTCAGTTCGCAAAGCGCGAAGTTTGCGCGTGAATTCGAGGTCGACCGACTTCCTCTCTTCATTATACTTCTCCATGGAGATTTCGCCAGCCTTCGGACTGGTATTTTTCTGCTTTATCAAATTCTGCAGCTGCTTTGTATATTCGCTTTCTTCCTTGCGACGGTCTTCTTCAAGCTGTTTTAAAGTTTTTTGTGCCTGGCCCATTTCATCTTTTATTTTTGCCAGGTTCTGTGTACGAACTTTTTCAGCATCGCCTTTGATGGCAGTAATTCTGAAACGACGAGGTCTGGCGTCGAAATCTTTCATTAGCGGGTGGAGTAGAACAGCTTCGGCGAGGTTCACATAGCCGAACTGCACCTGATCCTGTGCCTGCAAGGCCGGCGGCATGTACAGACTGGCAAACGCCAGCAGAAACACGATTAATTTTTTCCCAGAGAGCATATTTCTACCATCCTCCAATACTGTTGTGTGGCACGAGCGCTACATTAGGGGTACCTACTGCCTGCTCAGATCGCGAGGTTTCACCTTTCGGGATCTTGCAGTTAATTCTGACCAGAAGCGGGCTGCGCGGGTTGCCGGGACTTGTTGGTTCGCAGGTCACCGACTCGACATCGCGTGCCAGAACCGAACTGAAAACAGCCGCGGCGCCGCCCGGCGGAATTGACGGTCTGGCGAGTCCGGCGATGCTGGCGCCGGCTATCGTCTCTTGCAGCCGGTAGTAGTGAAGTTTGCCGTTGTCTTCAAGTGAAACAACATGATAAATCAGTACCGCATCTTTGTTGTCTGCTGCTGCGAAACCGATTTTTGCCGGGGTTGACTCGGTCAGCGCCAGGATCTTGGCACCGACAAAGCCGGTGCCGCCGATTCCGGCGGTCTGTGTGGCGTACATTGTGCCGTTGTAGTGGTGCAGGCCGAAGTGGGCACTGGTGTTCTCGCTGATATTACCCGGAAACGTTATGCTTGCCGGGTAAGTGCTCTTTTTGATGGCAGAGTTTATCTCGCGACAGGCCAGTTTAAGCTGGTTAATCGTTTGTTGTGCCCATAATGTTGCGGTGCTCATATTACTGCCGCCGCGGTACAGGCTGAACAGGCCGGTCATGAACACCGCGGTCACTGCTGAAGCAATTACTATTTCCATCATGGTTATGCCATGGCGGGTTCTTCGATTAGTCACGGTTGATCCTCATCGTTTTGCGAATTTCGTAGTCCCATACTTCGCCGCGGGAGGTCTCGACAGTGCTGGCAATGACGATCTCGACGATGGCCGTATTGTTTACTGTTCCGGCTGATTCGGCGATTTCCTGGGCAGCGATGTTAAGTGTCTTAACTCCATATTCTGCGAGGTTGAACGGGTCGCGCATGCGGTTTTTGATTTCAGCCGGCAATGGTTTCATTGACAGAACAGCGTTGGTCGAGGTGGTGCCGAAGTTTGTCGCGTCAGACTTGATATCTGACATGAAAGTATCGAGCCACTGCCGTTCTGCCCCGGCATTTATCGTGAAGCCTGGCGTAAAAAGTCGTGATGGATTGAATTGCCCGCTGCGATAAAGGTAAATTGGCCCCGGATTGTAGCTTTTAATGGCACTTTCAGGAGCATTGAGGTCGGTAACCTGGGTAAAGTCGAAAAGCGGGTTGCGCCCCTGTGCCAGGCATATTGCGTCGTACAGTTCTCGGTGCAAAAATTTGATTTTCAGCATTGCGTGCTCAATACCGGCTCTGGCGGTAAAATGCGCCTGCAGCTGTGCGAAGCTGGTAACGTTCGAGCGGTTATACTGCATGGTGTTTTTGATAATGTAGGTGGCAACGATCCCAAGTGCGGTTGCAAAGACGAGAACCATCGGAATTGCCATGCCGGTTCGCTTTTTATGTCTATTCATTGCAGGTTCGCTTTCATCGTAAAGATGTCGATGGAACGGTCGTGTCCGCTTCTGTTTTGCCACGAAACGCGCAGCAGAATCTTTTTCATGACGCAATAGTTGTTGGCAGCGGGCCCGGCCGGCGCTCCGAGTTCGGCTGCGCCCAGGATTTTTGCTGGCGGTTGCACTACCTTCAAGCCGTCTGGTGCGTCGTATGGTGACAAGGCGGCACCGGAAATAAAGGCGTTGTCGTAGGTATACCAGATATTCTGACCGTTACCGTCGACCTGGTTTTCGTAAATAGGCCGCGGCAGATGCGTGAACGATATTTCACTGTCAGTATCGACTGTGCTTGAAACCGGGATCGGAAAAACATAAAGCTTGGTCTTGTAGACCAGGCCGCGCTCGTCAACGATCTGGCCGCGTGCAAAGCTGTCGGCACTCGCGTCGTTTCCCAGAAGCGTTAAAAAGGTTTTGCGATCAAAAGCCGGGTTAGCCAGATCATCGATTTCGGCAACATTGTCTTCGGCGTTGCTGCCATCGACGTCGGCAACCTGTCCGGCGGCCGGTTTGATTGCATAAAACGGAACGTCGTCAAGCAGTGTTTCGAGAATATTGCGTACAGTGGTCTGGGCAAAAACTACCGAATTCGCGACGTCAGAGTCGCTTGATGAGGTGCCGATGACGCCGATCAGAGGAATAAAGGCGAAAGCCAGAATCAGCAGCGCTGAAATGATTTCCAGCAGTGTCACACCGTTTCTATCTAGTCGCATTGGACAACGCCTCGTTCTGCTCAAATAAATCTTCACTATGTACAATTTTAATTTATACCAATCCAGAACACAAGCTAATTAGCCTGTAAAAATAATTTAACGCGCCTACAACGCTTTAATTTGCCGTCGCGATAAAAATGCTTGACTTTGAGCTTTTAGACTGATACAATAAAAATCGATCAGCCGGGATGGCGGAATTGGCAGACGCACCGGACTTAAAATCCGGTGGGGTAAAACCCGTGCCGGTTCAAGCCCGGCTCTCGGCACCCTACGACGCGGGGTGGAGCAGTCTGGTAGCTCGTCGGGCTCATAACCCGAAGGTCGATGGTTCAAATCCATCCCCCGCAACCGCAAGGCAAGGGCCTGAATAATATTCGGGCCTTTGTTTTATCCGGCAAGGTAGCTCAGCTGGTCAGAGCTCACGGTTCATACCCGTGCGGTCGTCGGTTCGATTCCGACCCTTGCTAGTGAACAATGATATTTTAAAATAAAATATCGACCAAAAACCCGCTGATAAAGCGGGTTTTTTGCTTAATGATATGCAACGATATTCGATCGGGTCAGATGAGATGAACCATATAGTGCATACGCTGGCTTTTTCTGCCTATTATTGCGCTTCTGTCGGGGCCGATGATCTCGACAAGCTGAGAGGAAGCAAACCATGACCGGTATTCAGAAATTCTTATCTACTTAGCTCCTGATGGGGCAATAAAGATCAACGTTCAGCTTGAGAATGACACCGTTTGGCTTACTCAGGCCAACATGGTCAGATTGTTTCAAACTACTCAGCAGAACATCGGCCAGCATTTGCGGGCCATCTACGAAGAAAACGAATTAACACCCGAAGCAACTTACAAGAAAATCTTGTTAGTTCGAAAGGAACGCCCCAGAAAGGTTAGACGTGAGATTGAACACTACAACCTCTATGTAATCATATCAGTCGGCTATCTTGTAAAGAGCAGAATTGCCACAGAGTTTCGCATCTGGGCGCCACAAAAACTCAAAGAATACATCGTAAAGGGCTTTGCTCTGAATGATGAGCGCTTCTTTCGAAAATCACCAGGACTGACTTTTAACGCTGGCAGCCATTTTAAGGCCTTACTAAATCTTGCATCAGTCAGACAACTGTTATATTGTTCTATATAAACAACTGACTTGCTGATTGTCGTGGCATATAAAATGAATCGAG
This sequence comes from Candidatus Riflebacteria bacterium HGW-Riflebacteria-1, assembly GCA_002839445.1. Taxonomy (GTDB): domain Bacteria; phylum Muiribacteriota; class Ozemobacteria; order Ozemobacterales; family Ozemobacteraceae; genus Rifleibacterium. Next base: position 108,595 of record PGYB01000010.1, on the reverse strand, counting down.
AGGCTGCACTTGAAAGATGAATACTGAATTTACCGAATGTTTTTACCAGAGTGTGCCATTATGAGTAAAAAGCAACTCTCTGAACGCGATATATGCACTAAATTCATTACTCCTGCACTCGAAAAAGTCGGCTGGAACATCGCCACCCAGGTGCGCGAAGAGTTTCCGATCACCAACGGTCGCGTCATCGTGCGGGGTAAAATGCATACACGCGGCAAAAACAAAAGGGCAGACTACGTTCTTTTTTACAAACCAGGTATTCCAATTGCTGTAATCGAGGCCAAAGACAACAATCATTCGGTTGGCGACGGCATGCAGCAGGCGCTTGGATACGCTGAAATGCTGCAGGTGCCTTTCGTTTTCAGCAGCAATGGCGACGCTTTTCTTTTTCACAATTCCATGGCAACTACAGGTAAAACTGAGCAGGAAGTCAGCCTTGACGAGTTTCCTTCGCCAGATTATCTCTGGAGTCTTTTCAAGACCAGCAAAACCATCAGCCCTGACCAGGAAGCCCTGATAACCCAGGATTACTACAGCGATGGCGGCAATAAAACACCGCGCTATTACCAGCTTCTGGCAATCAATAAGACCATCGAAGCCATAGCGCAGGGAAAAGATCGCATCCTGCTGGTCATGGCTACCGGCACTGGTAAGACGTTCACCGCTTTTCAGATCATCTGGCGCCTCTGGAAAGCAAAGGCGAAAAAGCGTATTCTCTTTCTGGCCGATCGCAACGCGCTGATTGCCCAGACCATGACCAACGATTTCAAGCCGTTCGGATCGGCAATGACCAAAATTCAGAATCGCCAGGTCAACAAATCTTTCGAGATTTATCTTTCGCTATATCAGGCTGTTACCGGCACTGAAGAAGAAAAGAACATTTACAAGCAGTTCAGCCCTGGTTTTTTCGATCTGATTGTCGTTGACGAATGCCATCGCGGCAGCGCTGCTGAAGATTCCAACTGGCGCCAGATACTCGAATATTTTTCTTCTGCGACCCAGATCGGCCTGACCGCCACGCCGAAAGAAACAAAAGATGTTTCAAATATTGATTACTTCGGCGAACCAATCTATACCTATTCGCTCAAACAGGGCATAGAAGACGGCTTTCTCGCACCCTACAAGGTTGTGCGCATCGATATCGACAAAGACCTCGAAGGCTGGCGACCAAAGAAGGGCATGACCGATAAAAACGGCAACCTGATCGAAGACCGTATTTTCAACCTCAAAGACATGGACCGCTCGCTCGTTCTCGAAAAGCGCACCGAGCTGGTTGCCGCCAAAATCAGCGAATTTTTGCGTAATACCGGTCGTTTCGATAAAACCATCGTTTTCTGCGACAACATCGACCATGCCGAACGTATGCGTCAGGCTCTGGTCAACGAAAACGCCGATCTGGTCGCCGAAAATTCAAAGTATGTCATGCGCATTACCGGCGACAACGAGGAAGGCAAGGTCGAACTCGATAATTTTATTTTTCCGGAATCTCGTTACCCGGTTATCGCTACAACTTCAAAATTGATGAGCACCGGTGTCGATGCGCAAACCTGCAAGCTGATCGTTCTCGATCAGCATATTCAGTCGATGACCGAATTCAAACAGATAATCGGGCGTGGCACCCGCATTAACGAAGATTTTAACAAGTATTTCTTCACTATCATGGATTTCAAAAAAGCCACCGAACTGTTTGCCGACAAAGACTTCGACGGCGATCCGGTTGTCATCTATCAGCCGAAAAGCGGCGAATCGCCGGTGCCGCCTGATGAGAGCGACCCGGCCGACCCAGCTTACCCCGAAAGCGAAGAAAAAGACGGCAACAGCGGCTTCAATGATGATGGCACGGCAACCGACGGGCAATCACCAGAATCGCCGCCGCCCAAAAAGTATGTCGTAAACAATGTCGAAGTTAAGGTGTTGTCTGAGCGCGTACAGTATTTCGACGCCAATGGCAAGCTGATCACCGAATCTTTGAAAGACTACACGCGCAAGACCCTGGCGCAGGAATTCACCAGTATCGATGACTTTCTGACCCGCTGGAACAGCGCCGAAAAGAAAAAGACCGTCATCGAAGAACTGGCGCGCGAAGGCGTGTTTTTTGAGGCGCTCGCCGAAGAAATCGGCAAAGACCTCGACCCGTTCGATATTGTCTGCCACGTAGCCTGGGATATGCCGCCACTTTCGCGCAAAGAACGCGCCGAGAATGTTAAAAAGAAGAACTACTTCGCAAAATATGGCGAAAAAGCCCGCCGCGTTCTCGCTGCATTGCTCGACAAATACGCCGACGAAGGCGTGACTCATATCGAAGAAACCCGCATTCTGACGGTAGACCCGTTCAGAGAAATCGGCACCCCGGTCGAAATCATCAAAGATTTCGGCAGCCTCGAAGGCTACCAGCAGGCAATCAAAGAACTCGAACAGGCCCTTTACTGCGCCTGATTTAATGGAGAAAACGCAATGTCTATAACCACTCTCATAAAAACAATTCAGGACATCATGCGCAAAGACGTCGGTGTCGACGGCGATGCCCAGAGAATCAGCCAGATGGCCTGGCTGCTTTTTCTCAAGATTTTCGACGACATGGAAACCGAATGGGAGTTAACCATCTCTGGCTATAAATCGCCGTTGCAATCTAGATTTCGTTGGTCGAACTGGGCGAAAAACCCCGAAGGAATTACCGGCGAAGAATTGATCGACTTCGTCAACAACGACTTGTTTCCGTCACTCAAAAGGCTGGCGACAACAGCCGGTGTATCTGAACGCGGACAAGTCGTCGGCAGCGTTTTTGAAGATGCTTACAACTACATGAAATCAGGAACTCTGCTGCGACAGGTGATCAACACCATCGAGGTAGATTTTGATTTTAACTCATCATCTGATCGCCATCTCTTTAATGATATCTACGAAAAGGTTCTTGCTGACCTGCAATCGGCCGGAAATGCAGGCGAATACTACACTCCACGCGCAGTCACCCAGTTCATGGTAGAGATGATAGACCCGCAGCTCGGCGAAAGCATTCTCGACCCGGCCTGCGGCACCGGCGGCTTTCTGACCAATGCCATCGCGCACCTGCAGAAGCAGACTAAAACTCACGAAGACCGCAAAAAGATTGCCGAAAAAATTATGGGTGTAGAAAAAAAGCCCATGCCGCACATGCTGGCAGTGACCAATGTCATGCTGCATGGCATAGATGTGCCGAGCAAAATCAAACACGATAACACCCTGACCAGACCGCTGAAAGATTACGGCCCGCGTGACCGTGTCGATATCGTCATTACCAATCCGCCATTTGGTGGCATGGAAGAAGATGGCATCGAGAAAAACTTCCAGAAAAAATACCAGACCCGCGAAACCGCCGATCTGTTTATGGCGCTGATCATGCATCTTCTCAAGCCTGATGTGGGCCGCGCCGCAGTGGTTCTTCCCGACGGTTTTCTGTTTGGCGAAGGTGTAAAGACCACGCTCAAGCGTGAGCTTCTCGAAGAGTTCAATCTACATACGATTGTGCGGCTGCCCAAGGGTGTTTTCAGCCCATATACTGGTATCAACACCAACATTCTCTTTTTTGAGAAGGGAAAACCGACTAAGCATGTCTGGTTTTTCGAGCATCCCTACCCGGAAGGATACAAGTCATATTCGCGCTCAAAGCCGCTGACGATTCAGGAATTCGACCGCGAAAAAGCCTGGTGGAAAAAACGCAAGACCAGCGAGTATGCCTGGAAAGTCTCGGCCGAAGAAATCGTCGCTCGCAATTACAATCTTGACTGCAAAAACCCGCATGTAACCGAAGTCAATCACCGTGACCCCGAAGAACTCATGGCCGATTACCAGAAGATCGTCGCGCAGCTAAAAGCAGCACAGCAGGCCCTTAAATCCGAACTGATCGCCTGTCTCGGAGACAAGTCATGAGTGAGAGACCGGTATCTCTGACTTCACCGCCAGCAGGTTACAACGATTGGCTGGCAGATCTGAAAAATCGTATTCATTCTGCGCAACAGCGGGCATCGCTGGCGGTTAATCGTGAACTGGTAACGCTATACTGGCAGATCGGCCATGAAATTCTGGATCGTCAGGCCAGACAGGGTTGGGGAGCTAAAGTCATCGATCACCTGTCACACGACCTGCGTAAAGCTTTCCCTGATATGAAAGGGTTTTCTCGCGCAAATCTCATGTATATGCGTGCCTTCGCCGATGCCTTGCCGGACGAACAAATTGTCCAACAAGCTGTTGGACAATTACCCTGGGGGCACAACCTCGTTTTGCTGGCCAAACTCAAAGAGCGCGAAGAACGCCTGGCATATGCGCAAAAAGCAATCGAGAACGGCTGGTCCCGCAATGTGCTGGCAATGCAGATCGAGACCCGTCTTTTGGAACGAAGTGGGAAGGCGGTTACCAACTTCGAGCAGCGTCTGCCCAGTCCGCAATCAGACCTGGCGCGGGAATCCCTTAAAGATCCCTACCGTTTCGATTTTCTTGGCTTGACCGAAGAGGCCCATGAGCGTGATGTTGAATTGGCTTTGATGAAGCATGTTACGCAGTTTCTGCTGGAACTGGGGGCGGGCTTCGCTTTTGTCGGTCGTCAGGTGCTTCTTGATGTTGGTGGCGACGAGTTTTTCATTGACCTGCTTTTTTATCACCTGAAGTTGCGTTGTTATGTAGTGATTGAACTCAAGGCCGGAAAATTCAAACCTGAGCACCTGGGTCAGCTGGGTTTTTATCTTACCGCCATTGATTCTCAGGTTAAAAGCGAGCATGACAACCCGACGATCGGGCTGCTGCTGTGCAAGAGCAAAAACAAGGTGGTAGCTGAATATGCTCTGCGTGACAATGCCAGGCCACTTGGCATTGCAGAATACAAGCTGCTTGAATCAATGCCTGAATCATTAAAAACAAGTCTGCCAAGCATCGAACAGATCGAAAAGGAACTGGAGGGCAGCAATGAATAAGCAGACCGCCAGACTGCTTGAGCAGCATTTTGATACGGCCTTTGCTACGCCAGACGGCATAAAAAAGCTGCGCGAACTGATTCTGACCCTGGCCATGCAGGGCAAACTCGTGCCGCAAGACCCGAACGACCAGCCCGCCAGCGAACTTTTGAAAGAAATCGCCGACGAAAAAGCCCGCCTGATCAAAGCCGGCAAACTCAAGCCACAAAAACCTCTCCCCCAGATCAAACCAAAAGAAATGCCCTGTGCAATCCCTTACAACTGGCAATGGGTAAGGCTTATAGACATTGCCCAATACAACGGCAGGCCAAATGCAAAACCAGAAGATTTGTCGTCTGAAACGTGGGTTCTTGACCTTGAGGATATCGAAAAGGAAACTTCTGTAATTCTTCGTCGTGCAACTTATGCAGAAAGGCTGTCAAAATCTTCGAAGTCATTATTCTGCAAAGGAGATGTTCTTTACGGCAAATTGCGCCCATACCTTAACAAGGTAGTTGTTGCCGAAGAAGATGGAGTTTGCACAACAGAAATAGTTCCAATAGTTTCATTTTCCGGCATTTTTCCAGTATTTCTGAAGTATTTGTTACAAAGACCGGCTTTTTTATCTTATGTTAATTCATTGTCATACGGCGTTAAAATGCCAAGACTAGGCTCTGATGATGCTATCGCTAGTATTCACCCCTTGCCACCGGTTGCTGAGCAAAAGCGGATTGTGGCGAGAATTGAACAGCTGATGACGCGGTGTGATGAGCTTGAAAATTTACGTGCCGAAAGAGATAAAAAACGTCTCGAAACGCATGCCGCCGCGATAAATGCGCTTCTTTCAGCTGGTGCCAGTGAAAATTTCAACGCTGCCTGGCGCTTCATCACTCAGCATTTCGATGAACTCTATTCGGTTAAAGAAAACGTCGCCGAACTGAGAAAGGTCATTCTGCAACTCGCCGTCATGGGCAAACTCGTGCCGCAGGACCCGAACGACCAGCCCGCCAGTGAACTCCTAAAAGAAATCGCCGCCGAAAAAGCCTGCCTGATAAAAGTCGGCAAACTCAAACCCCAAAAACCTCTCCCTCCAATCACTGAGATCGAATTTAATCGTAATAAACCTTATGGCTGGGTGGTTCGCCGGTTTGGCGATATTTTTAGCCTGGAGTATGGCGACAATTTGCCTTCAGAAAAGAGGACCAGTTCTGGAGAATATCCTGTTTATGGTTCTAACGGTGTTGTCGGAACTCATTTTGAGCCTTCTGTAATCGAGCCATGCATTGTTGTCGGTCGAAAAGGTTCAGCTGGCGCGCTAAATTTATCAAAAACTGAAGGGTGTTGGGTAACTGATGTAGCATATTTCTGTATACCGCCAAAAGTCGTTGACCTGGAGTTTGCATTCAAGCTTTTTCATACGCTAGACTTTGAATCTCTTGGCAAGGGAATTAAACCAGGCTTAAATCGAAATGAAGCGTATTTGATTCCCTTTTTCCTTCCTCCAATAAATGAGCAAAAACGGATTGTCGCTAGGATCGATCAGCTGATGACGCTGTGCGACAACCTCGAACAGAACATTGCCGCTGCCACCGACAGTCGCACAGCTCTTCTCAACGCCATGATGTCGAAGGTTTGAGGCAAAGCCATGCGTCTGAAATACATCTTCATCAGCAAATACAAAAATCTGAAAGATTTCAAGCTCTCTTTTGATGGCAACAGCTTCATTGATGTTTTCGTCGGCAAAAACGGAACTGGAAAGTCAAATCTATTTGAAGCAATGATTGAAATTCTCAATCACCTTCACAATTCAAAGCGGCGGAAAAGCAAACTGCAATTTGCCTATTGCTTAAGTTATGAAATCGATGGCAAGAATGTTGATCTGAAGTGGGATACCAACCAATTTTGTATTGACGGCAAAACGAGAACAACAACTGGTAGCATTGCTCTTCCAGACAATGTTCTTGCCTACTATTCCGGTCACAACACGTCTGTTAACAGACTGGTAAAAGTTTATGAGTCGGCCTTTCGCAGACGGATTAAGCAGATAGACCCGGAAGCATCCCGCTATTTTTTAGGAATAGGGCATGATTACAAGGATCTGCTTTTGACCACGCTTTTAATTCAGCCTAACAGAAATATAGCTCGCAACTATATTTGTAGTAAACTTGGCATTGTCAAGGTTAGTGACACTGTAACATTCACCTTCAAACGCCATCTGTTAGCAGATAAGAGACAGCGCTTTGACCATTTGGATTCTGTAACCCGGTTTTGGGGCTTAACTGGTGTTGCCCGGAAATTTTTAGACCTTTTGGTTCTTTGTATTAAGGGCGAATTCAATTTGAGCGGTTTGTATGATGATAGAAAAGATGTTTACACTATCCCGGTAAATGTTGGACTTTTTCGTAATAAAACCCGTGGAAAAGACTCTGGATACGTATTTCGGCAATTTGATAATCTGAAAACTCTGGGAATGTTATCTGATATTTCTTTCCCACTGCAACTTGCCGGCGGAATTGATACATTCACAAGTCATTTCAGCGATGGGCAATTCCAGACAGTATACATTTACGCGATTGTTGAGTTGTTCAAAGACAGAAACTGCATCACTTTGCTTGATGAGCCTGACTCATTTCTGCATCCTGAATGGCAGTATGATTTTCTCAGACAGGTTTTTGATATCACAGATAAGGCATCAAAAAATAATCACGTTCTGATGAGCAGTCACAGCGCGGTAACGCTGATTCCTCATGATAGAAAAAAGATAAAGTTTTTCGACATCAAGAACAATTATGCCAATTGCTACGATTTGCCAAAAGTCATTGCAATAAAAAAGCTAAGTGCTGATTTGATAAAATATTCCGAGCAGGAGCAGCTGCTAAGCATAATTAACGCGATTCAAATTGAGAATAAACCTGTTCTGTTTACCGAGGGCAGCACCGATCCAATAATCATTAAAGAAGCCTGGTATAAACTGTTTGATGAAGATATGCCGTTTATTCCTTTCTATGCTTTTTCCTGCACGTATATAAAGCAGTTAGTTACAGATAATCGAATTCATAGCGAAATGGGCGGTTTGCCTGTTTTTGCTCTTTTTGATTTTGATAAGGCCTATGACCAATGGAACGGTCTGAAAGGGATAGTAACTGAAAGCGATCCTTGCAAAGGCATGATCAAAAAGTGGGAAGAGGGTGAGTCTTACGCTCTGATGATACCTGTTCCAGCTCATGCTGATATTCAAAAGCAGGTTATTCTAAATTCTGTGACAGGCGAAACCTTCGGCGGTGACTCCTGTTGCGAGATCGAGCACCTTTTTTACGGTCACAGTGCGACTGACATCTTCTATCAAAATGAGCCTTGTCCTGGCGGGACTAAGGTTACTTTTAAATCTGATGGCTGTAAAACAACTTTTGCAAAAGAAGTAGTGCCCACTTTGCCAGAAGACTACTTTAGTGTCTTTCGTCCCATGTTTGAATTCATTAAATCTAAGTGTCAGAAGTAAATGCTTGCTGTCATCATCTGATAAAAAGAAGACGGCAGAAAGAGGAGACATTATGTCGCTGAATTATGAGAAACTAACTTATCTGAATTTAAAAAATTGCCAGACGATCTATGAAGTCTGGATTCAGGACCGAATTGTTGAAGATCTGACTATTCTTGGCCTGGTCGACCTGATTCTGAAGGACAGAGAAAGAATTCAGCCCACAGCCTGTCGCCTTGACCTGCTTTTGCCTGCTCACCAAGAATTCGGCGCCAGCAACGGGAAATAAACCATGGAAGAATACAATATTTATTGCGATGAAAGTTGTCATCTTGAACATGACAACAGCCCGGTTATGCTTCTGGGTTCTGTCTGGTGCAAAAAGGATAAGGCAAGATCAGTTTCTGAGCGCATAAGAGAAATCAAGCGGGAACATAACTTGGGTCCGTTGTTTGAAGTTAAGTGGACAAAAGTGTCACCTGGTCAGAAGGCTTTCTACAAAGCTATAGTCGACTTTTTCTTCGACAGCAGAGAACTTCACTTTCGCTGTGTGGCAATCAATGACAAGCAGAGATTAAATCATGATCGCTTCTCGCAGGATCACAACACATGGTATTACAAAATGTATTTTTTGTTGCTGAATACTATTCTGGAGCCTGACAAGCGCTACAATGTATATCTCGACATAAAAGATACCTGTAGTAACAGCAAGGTGAAGAAGCTCAAAGAAGTGCTTGAAAACAGTAAATTTGACTTCAATCGGCGCATGATTCAAAAAATTCAGCAGGTTCGTTCGCACGAAACAGAGCTTCTTCAGCTCACAGATTTGTTAATGGGAGCAGTTGGCTATGACCGTAGAGGGCTTAACCAAAGCCCTGCCAAGATCGAAATTGTTCAGCGCATCAAGGAAAGAGCCGGATATACCTTAAAGTCATCAACCTTGCCTAACGAAAAGAAATTTAATCTGTTTCACTGGTATCCACGAAATAATGACAACGAATGATTGGCTTCCAGCACTTATCGAATTCGCAGGCAATTGGGAACAATATCTTGAAAAGCTGTATGAAATTTTCAAGCAGGATTTCATTTCTGATCCGCCCACATTCAATAATCGGTGCTTTGCTTTAAAAAAGCATCCTGTCTACAAGGGGAAGGCAGCAACTTTCTGGCACCTGATATCTGAGGGTTCGGTCGAAGAAGAAAGAACTCCCGATTTACGCCGATGTGAAAGAATTTGCTGGCCAAGATCAATTATTGATACTGGCCACCTGCACGGCATTAAGATCTGGAAAAACTTGCGGCAGGGCAAAACCAGACTTCTGCTGGCACTTGAAGATTTCAGTTATGTCGTCATTCTTGATGAGCGTGTTGAATATTATCTTTTATGGACTGCTTACCCGGTTGAGCACGCTCATCAACGAAGAAAGCTTGAAAATGAATGGCAAAACTATTCTAAAAGCAGGCACCGCCATCCATTAGATGACGGTGCCGTTACTCCTTCTACACATGGCAGATGAGCTACTATAATTATAAACCATATTGTCACTTATGCAAACAGAAATTAGTTTTGGCCATTAGAGCTGCATTGAGCAGCTGAATCAGTTGCCGTTCAGGCGTTTTTTCCTTTGCTGCCTTTTTCGGTCAGGCGGTATTTTTGCAGGCGGCTCTTTGGCTTGTCGGGGATTGTGTATTCGATTAGTCCTGCCTGACGAAGTCTGGGCAGCGCCTTGCGTATGTTACCGCTGAGCTGCTTATGATGAAAAAACTCAGCTATTTCAGCAGATGATTTGGGGCCGTCGGCACAGGCACGCAGAATGTCGATATCGACTTGTGCCTCGACTTGTGCTTCGACTTGTGCCTCGACTTGTGCCTCGACTTGTGCTTCGACTCTGTCCCCTAACTCTGACCCTTGAATCTGCCCCTCAATTCTACCCCTGCTTCATTTTCCATTGAAAAATCAGTCTTGTTCTTGCTCGCGAAATAGGGCTGGAATACCAAAGCTGATCAGCTGATCGCAAACAGTTAAAGAAATCTCGATCTATCTCTTTAACTTGGGCCTTTTGACTAAGGCCTCTTCGGTTTTGACTCTGGCCCCGACTCAGGCCTTGACTCTAGCCCCAACTCTGGCCCCGACTCTAGCCCAGTTAAATAGCGTTCGGCGGAATTTAACCCGCGACCAGGTTGTGTTGAATTTAACATTTTAGATGACCGGTTGTGGTCTAATATGGTCAAATGCTGATCAATAAAGGATTGTGGCGGCCGCAATCGTTGTAAAACTGGTCTTCATGGAGACAAAATAGAGACCAGTCTCTTGCTTAATCCTCTGAAATGCTTTTGAGCAGTGGGGAAGCGGGGTGCGCAGTATCTTTAATGAAGCTGCAAAGCAGAATTTACCAATGCCGGAAAAAGCAGAATCGATGTTGCACAATCGTTCAATTAAATTTAAGCTGATCGAATGCATTACCAGAATAAAATAGGACATGAGGGGGAGGCGAAAATATGAGTTTTCGTCAGAGAATACAGCAAAAGTTTGCCACGATGATTCTGCGCCGAATAGTAGATCCAGAGGCCAGAAGGATCGGTGAGCAAGTTCTTCAGTCAGGCTGGATATCTCGTTTGCGCAGCGGAAGCATACTTATACCGACGGGTCTGATCATCGATGAGCTCAACCGGCAGGCCGACGCAGTTTCTGGCCTTCACATCCATGAGTGCAGGGTAACCGATGAGAAGATCATTCTGGAAATAGGCCACGATTCGCTTGGCGACCTGCGCCCGATAATCGGAATCAGATTCTCTGACATCTGCGTTAACGACCAGGTTCAGACAATTACACTCAAGTATGAATTAAACGATTCTCTTGATTATAGCTTGTTAACATACATATTCAGGCCTCTGATCAGGCTTGTCGCCTCAGTGTTCATCAAGCGCCGACTCTCTGAAATCGATATCCTGGAGGGCTTCAGCCACACCGACAGCGGCGGCTGGATCAAGGTTGACCTGGCAAAGATCGAAGAATTCAGAAAGTTTCAAATCATCCCCGGGTTCAACCATCGGGTTTTCTCGCTTTTCACCTTTTCGACAATCAGACACAGCGCGCAAGGTATCGAAATAGTCAGTGATACAACTTTCCGGCAGTTCGCGGCAAATCTCTACAGATTGCTGACGAAAAATAAAACACCCATCTGAGCTCTATTCTCGGGCACACAGGCTCGGCCTGGCAGAAAACCATTTTCCCGCGTTTTGGTAGTCAGCGTTTGGCTGTTGGTGATTTAGAGCTGGTCGATGTTGAGTAGTCAGGTTAGGGAAATGGCCTGCCAGCCGGTTGCGCTCGCCCATTTTTCGGCGGCGTAATAGATCAGGTCGACGGCGGGGTCTTTGACGTCGGGGTAGGTGCTGGAGTTGGCGAGATTGGCGGCAAGTCGCCTTTTCAGCTCACCGTAGGTTGCTGCATAGTCGGGATGTGCGCGCAAAAAATCGCGAAACAGCAACGGGTAGCGCTGATTGGCGCGTCCGGTGATGCGAATGTGCGTGTTGGTGGCGCGCTGTCCGGCAGGTGCTCTGAAAAACCATTTTTGCCAGTCGAGCGGGTTGCAGCTCATTCCGGGTGGGATGTGGTCGGCGACCGCGATTTCGGAGCGCGAATAGCCCATGGCGGTCATCGCTGCGAGCAGGCGATCGCTTAGCGTATTCACTGTGATCTGAATGTCGATGACATCCTTGGCAGCCAGGCCGGGCACAGAAGTAGAACCTATGTGGTCGATGCGCAGCGCGAGTTCACCGAGACCTGCCTGGAGTCTGGCACTGATTTCGGCAAAAGCCTGTGGCCAGTCGGGTGAGTATTCGACGATCTGGCGCTTTGTACCCTTCCATTGGCCTGAAGATAAATGGTCTGCGCAAGTCTCGATCGCGATCTGCAATGCCCTGGTAATGTCAGGTAATGGCATTCCGGGCGAGTCGGGGTCTGCTGACAGCATTTCGGCTGTTGGTGGAACATGGATAAACCCGCCCATCATGAGAGGTTTCTGGTTAGCGATAAGATGCAGCAGCTTGAACATCACCTGATTGCAGACATAGGACCCGGCTGAATCTGACATTGTGGCCGGGAGACCGGCCTGGCTGATGCGTTCGATGATGGCGCGCCCGGGCAGGCAGCTGAAATAGGCGTTGGGCGCCGAATAGTCGATGATGCGGTCGATGGGCTGGTGTCCATCGTTGTCGGGAATACGGGCATCGGCGACATTGATGGCGACGCGTTCGACCGCGATGCTGCTGCGTCTGGCGGCAAGGCCGGTGCAGATGACCAGGTCGGGGCAGGCGGCGGCGATGGCATCTTCCAACCTGGCAAAGGCAGTTTTAAAAGAGACGGGCAAGAGAACTTTGCGCAGGGCTAACGACCCGATGTGGTCGGGAAGAGCATTAACAGCCAACCACGAAGGATTGAGGCTGTTGTTGTCGAACGGTTCGAAACCGGTAATAATGGCAGTGTTCATGGAATTGAACTTACCATCTTGTGGCCGGGCGCGGCAAGTTCTTTGACGAACTTCAGTCTGGCATGCAGTTGGGCAAGGGCGTCGGCAGCAGCAGTGCGATGATCCATGGCTATGACCGCTGCAAGCGTTATAAAATTTTTGAAACATATCTTGGTGTTTTTAACGTAACAGAATTAGAATGGTTGTACGTACTATAGATATGAATTTGCGAATGGAGGAGAGCGTATGAAATCTTTTAACAGGTTCTGGTTGGCTGTAGCAGTGATGTTTGTGTGTGTTGCGTCGGCGCCGGCTTATGCCCAGACTGGGACTGCCGCGACTGATGCTGCTGCAACCGAAGAAGCGGCTATACCCGGCAGTGTCGACATGTCGTTGGGCGTTAAGGACACCACATATGTCATGCCAGAGAATTTCAGAGGCAAAGAAACTGGCGAAGGCGATCAACAGTGGCTCGAAGATGTTGGCTACCTGATGCAGGAAAATTCCGACCTCTACAACGTTGATGCTGCTGCCATCGCAGAAAGCGCCAAGTTTGCAGGCGAACCCAACATCAACTGGGAAGTAAAAAAAGAAGATGCAGATGGTAATCTGAACACTGAAAGCTCAGACAACACCAATAAAGCTACGAATAACAGTAACATCAAGGATCCGGGTTATTATCAGGTTCATAACGGCGGAGCCAGACAGGTTTCTACAGCCGGTGGCGCCGAAGGTGAAGCTGTTGGCGATTCTGGCGGCGAGTCCGGCGGTGAGTCCGGTGGTTCAGCCGGTGGTTCAGAAACTGCCAGCACCGGTAACGAAGGTGATGCGGGCGCCGCAGCAGGTGGCGATGCACAGACCGTTACCGCGCAGCAGCGTATTGGTATTGAAGTTCATGACTGCACAGCTCCCGACGTGTGGATTGCTTTCCAGGAAGGCGCCGGTACTGTGAACATGGCCGCAACCGAAGAAGCTCTCAAAGCACAGATGGTCAGCAAGATCATTGAGAACATGGGCAAGCCTTTCTCAACTGACGCAAAAGATTTTGAAGACGCAAGCTATATCTTCCTCGAAGAAGGCGAAGACGCTGACCGCGACAGTATCCCCTGGGAAAAGACCGCCAGACTTTCAATCGCCGGCACCCTGTTTAACGAGCGCGGCGCCCCGAAATTCGAAAGCGGCAAGCTGAGTTCAAAAATAAATCAGAATGACTACACCAACCACGTAAACGTTATTGGTGGCGAAGACAAGAGCCTCAAGGGCGTTTATGTGCGCCGCAATGTTCCTTTTATCATTGCCGCCATTTCGACTGACAACGGCAACAAGCGCGCCAGCGCAGGTGAAGTCGAAGTAAGAATCGAAGACGCTGCCGGCAATCTTGTTGAAAAAGATGGTGAAGGTTATCTGTTCCGCGTTCCGAACTACCCGCGCGCAGACTACAAAGACCAGCCGGATTACTTCTTTGCTACTTCTGCTGTAGACAAAGATGGCAACCTGACCACCATCAGAATGCCATTGTATGTTGTTAACACTCAGGCTGCTTTTGAAGGTGGCAGAAATCAGTAATCAGGTTCTGGAGACAAATCACGCATGAATACTCGTTCTATATTACTATTTATCGCAATAATCGTCGGTTTGTCGGTTTCTGTGCTCGCACAGGATAGCGCCGACGCCAACAAAGAAACTCCATGGCTCGAAGGCGTGACTATTGGCCCGCACCCAGAAGAGTTGAGCCCCGTTCTGCCGCTTAAGATCTATATGGAAAACGGCGAAGCAATTCCGGCGACACTGACCGAAGATGTTGCGATCACGCTGGTCGCAGATACTGCTATCTTTGATCCTGAACCGCCGAGTGAATACAACGGCACTGAGCTTCCTGACGCGAAATGGACTCGCAACGCCGCTGTGTCGTGGTTCTTCATCGACTGGGAAAAAAACAAAAACGTTGCTGCCTCAGCGACGCATCAGCTGGCGCTGAATCAGATGGTTGTTACACCGCTGAATCCAACCGGCAAGGGTGCTATAACCTGTCATATTGGCCGCAAAATGCGCTATACGTCTCCTGAGACCGGCAAGAATAAGGGCACATTCGCTAATTCAAGTGTGGCGCAGGATGTCAGGGTTCTTGATATCACGCCACCGACCTGCGGTCTTGAGATTACGGTGCAGGGCGGTCGTTCTGGCACTTTCTGGGTGGCTGAAAATCCTCCGAACAAGTATCCTTTGCCAAAACTCGCCGATGTTTACTTCAGCGGCGCACTGGTAAAAGAAGCAGATCCGGCTGCTATAATCACTGTTCCGGGCCTTGAGCTCGGCGCAAATATGGTTGTGCCCCAGGAAATGGCGGCCGTTTATGTTCCTGCTGACGCGGTGCTCAATATCAAATTGAACGGCGAGGACAACTACAAGCTTGACAATGCCAAGCTGAAATATGGTATTTGCAAGATCGCCAGCGGTGAACCGGTTCCGATAAGTCCGCTTAACGCCTCTGAGGTGGCGCTGGCTGATTTGACTCTGCCTGAGAATCCGTATCTCTTTGTAGATGCTACTGATGTCGCCGGCAACCGCCAGGTTTTGTTCGTACCATTGATCGTTAAGTAACGTTCGAATAAGCTGTTAAGTGGGCTGTTCCATGCGAGTGGGGCAGCCCATTTTCTTTGCTCTAAGTTCAGGTTTTTTTTGATACGTCAGACAAGCCGCAGCAACCCGTCGAGAATAGTTATAAGGTGCTGCGGGCAGCAGACTGGTCGCTCAATTCAGAAGAAACTGCATGGATTAAAGTGGCTCAGGTTTGAGTTAATCTTAAAGTATTCAGGTAGATAAGACTTTTAGAGGATTGTGTTGTATGAGGCGAAATAGCCGTTCCGGGTGTGCTATACTCTGCTGCGGGTGACTGCTGGCAACGGTTGCTGGCGCCACATCATCAACAGCATTGCAAAGGTATGAGACGGTCATGAATCAGGCTAAAAAGCAGCAGCAGACTCTGTTGGCGGGTTTTACCGCTCCCGGTCGGTGCGGCAGTATTGCTGCAGCGGTTTCGGGTGGTGCTGATTCTGTGGCAATGCTGCTTTTGCTGCAGCAGCACTGTCGTATGAAGAATCTGCGTTTATGCGTTTTTCATGTTGATCATGGCTTGCGTGAGTCTTCTGTGGCGGATCGCAGATGGGTCGAAGAGCTGGCGAAAAAGCTGGGTCTCGACTTTTACTGGCGGCGTGCCGGTGATTTAGACAGAGCCAGCGGCGGGCGACCGGGCAGTGAAGCCTGGGCGCGCCGGTTCAGATACCAATGTTTTGCCAGCATGCTCGAAGAATCTGGCGCTGAGCTGGTCGCCACCGGGCACACTGCTGATGATCAGGCTGAGACTGTGTTGATGCGAATGTTGCGCGGGTGCGGTGCGGCTGGTGCCGGTGGAATCAGAAGCCGCCGGGTGCTTAAAGTCGGCGAAAAGACGGTCAGGTTGTGGCGCCCCTTGTTAAATGTCGCGAGGCAGCAGCTGCTTGGTTATCTTGAAGCAGTCAAGCAAGATTGGCGCGAAGACGAGACCAATCGTAGCGAAGTATTTTTTCGCAATCTGATTCGGCGTCGGGTGCTGCCTGTTGTTAAAAGTGCCGCACCAGGTGCGGTTCAACATATATCAGCTTTTGCCGAAGAGCTGCAGCAGCTGCATGCCTTTTTGCAACTGCTGGCGGCGGCGTTTTTGCGTAAAAACAAAAAGAGCGACAAGCTGTCTGTTGCGCAAAGGCCGCCGGCAGCCTTACGTCAGGAAGTGATCAGATTATGGCTGATCGAGGCCGGGTTTGGCGAAGCGGCCAATCGCGCGCTGATCAGGCGAATAGATGATCTGTGGAACAGAAAAGGTGGCGGCCGGCGGGTGATGTGTCGGCAAAAAGTTTTCAGCCGCTGCGGCGACTATCTTATTCTTGCAGACTGTAACTCGAAAACCTGATTTGATCAGGGTTGTCCATGTTGGCGTGCGCAGCAAAAGTCTGGTTTAATTCATTGCCGGTGATGCTGCCGTTAAACTGCCAGTTTCCGTTGCCAACAGCGACGCCTTTGAGCTTTAAAACAACACCGGGCATGATTTCTTTTTCGAGCGTCTGCTCGGGCAGAGTCGGGCTGAAATGTGCTTTTTTCAGCTGCATGATAATCGCTGATTCAACCTGATAGTCGGCGTTGATAAGCGCGATTGCCGGCACTATTGTTGACGTGCGCACGCTGCTGAGTAATACCGCAATCGCCACTACGCTAAGAGACAGCAGTGTGGCGAGAATCAAGTGCATGATACCGCCTTTTCGGTTTAAATTCATGGTTTGCCACCTCGCAGGGCGAATGAGGTGAAGAACGGCAACTGCATGCGGTCTATCGGTAAAAGGGTTACCAGCAGCAGGTTATTGAGCTCGTTGTGCAGTCTGAAAGAGGCTTTTTCGAGATGACTTATAATCAGCTGGCCTTTTTCGCTCGCATCGAAGCGGTACAGGCTTTTGTCGATCAGGCGATAAATCGCGACCGGCTGATCATTTTCGTTAATAATCGCAACACCGTCAGAGGCAATCTCGTATCTGCTGCCAGCACGGGCATCCTGGCGCATGTGCTGTAGGACAAGGTTGTAGCCAAAGGTGATATCCTGGTCGATGCGCTGTTCTACCTGGCGTGACAGGTGAAACTGCAGCATAGCCAGGCCGGTGGCGACTATCACCGTGATGAATGCCAGGGTGATGATGCTGTCGAACGAGAGTTCGCCGCTGCGCCTTTTCACTCATCTTCCTCCGCTTTATTGCTGTCTCTTTGTGGCAGCAGGCGTTCAAAAAACACGCGCATGTTGCGTCCCTCGTTCTGGTATGAAATGTAAACAATAACTTTGTAAAGATCACCTTCGAGATAATAAGTGTTTATCTGGCAGTTGAACTGTTTAAGATGCCAGAAAAGCTGTGCCGGGTCGTTCTCGGTAATGTTCTCGCCGGTTTCACAGATCCCCTTGAAATAGTGGCTGACCGGCGCCACTGAATCAGCCGACTGCACCACCGGTTCGGCATCGCTCATGAGCGGCAGAAAAGCCGGGTCGATGCTTTTGCGCGCCACAATTGTTTCAATTACGTGGTGTGCCAGCAGTGTGGCAAGATACTCTGTCTGGGTCTTCTGGCGCGGAGTCTGCGAGATACGAAAGATATAGACAAGGGGATACATTGACACTGACAGAATAGACAGGGCCAGCAGCAGCTCAAGAATATTGGCTGAGTGTTTCTGCTTCTGCTGTTTGTTGGGTTCGGTCGTGTTTTCCATGCCAAGATTATAGCACGTGAGTCGGTGACGGTTACAAAATTTTTGCCCGATTTGCAACTTGCCTGTCAAATTTGTGCAGTTTTGTGTCGATGAAGTTCGCAGGAATGATAGCTCAGGAAGGAGCAGGGTATGGTTAAAAAGTTTCAATTTTTGCTGGCGCTGGTTTTGAGTCTGTCGCTGCTGACTGCGGTTGGTTGCGGCACCAAAAGCACTTTGCGGGGTACTTTGGTTGGAACGGTTGTTGACTCGCAGACTGGCATTGGCATTGCAGGCGCGACGGTTATGACTGCTCCGACAACTGTATCGGTAATGACTGATATCAACGGCAATTTTACCATTGCCGACGTGCAGCCAGGGGTTTACACGGTAACGTCACACGCAACCGATTTTAACTCGAACTCGCTGACAGTTACTGTTGACAGTGGTCTTTCGGCCACGACACATCTCGTTCTGGTTTCGATGGGCGGAAGCTTTTCGCGCAACATTCTGCCGATTCTCAACGTTAACTGCGCAATTGTAGGCTGTCATAATGATGGCGCTGCTGCCGGTGGGCTTCGTCTGAACAGCTACGCAAATCTGATGCGTGGATCGCGCTATGGTGCGGTTATCTATCCTTACGATGCACAGAGCAGCAAGCTGATCAAGCGCATAAAAGGAACAGAAACGCCAAGAATGCCGAAAGATCGGCCGTCGCTGTCTACTTCCGATCAGGGTCTGCTGACTAACTGGATCAATGGCGGAGCAAGAAACAACTGAGTTGTTTAACAATATGAGGAGTAATGTAATGAAAAATTTGAGGCTGGGAACACTTATCGCGGGAGCTCTGGTTGTCGGCGGAACGATGTTTGTTTCTTCGACCTTTGCCGGAACGGAATCAAACGCTGCTCTGACTGTGGTCAGGCATACCAGGCCGGTGACCGCGCAAAAGCGAGTTGCCGACCATGTTGCACCTGTTCGCTCGACGGGTGTTGTAGACAGTAAGGTGGTTCTTGTTGCTCCTCCAACAGAACTGCCGGCATCAGCTGCCTCTGCCAGAATGGTTACCTCGACCAAAGCCATGGCGCCAGCCGCTCAGGCTATGACTGTTCGCACCGAGAAAGCTCCTCAGATATCTCAGAACGCTCAGCCCGCCAAAACAGCCAGATCGGCAAAAGCAGTAAATACTGCCAAGGCACCTGCCAGCAATAAAGCTGTGTCTGCCCAGGCTCCGGCTGAAAAGACCACGATTAAAAACCTGTTTACACTGGTCAGAATGCTTAACTATTCACCACACCCCCTCAACGAAGATCTTCTCAAGCAGTCGCCACTTACTCTGAATGGCAACAACTACTGGTTCACCGTTAAGTATGATGAAGACTGGAACGTTATCAACGACGAAGAAGCCTACATGAAAGGCATCAGTTTTGAGATCGAAGTAATGGAAAACAACAAGAAAGTTCGCTCGCTCAAGACTCCCAAGACCGCTATCAATCCGGCCAACATCAAAAAAGGCCAGGTTCTCGGTATTGCCGAAGTAGCACCATATAAATTCACAATTTCCGTCGAAGAATATACCAAAAGCAAAAAAGGCATTTCTGAACTGGTATTTAAACTCGACCTGCTCGGCTGATCAACAATTCGTTCAGCTCGGGCTGAACTGCAGGAGAATTTCCTTTGGATAACAATACAGTATTTGGCACGGTGTTGGGAATCATTCTGATCGCTGTCGGCATTAAAATGGGCGGCAGTCTCAGCGCGTTTATCAACATTCCGTCGGTTTTCGTCGTTTTCGGCGGTGGCCTGTCAGCCATGGCGGTTGCCTACAGCTATGATCGCACGATGGCAGCGCTGCGAATGATCAAATTCTGTTACATGGCTCCAAAAGAATACAACTACATGAAGCTTGTCAGCAGCATTCTTCTCACCGCCGACGTTGCGCGCAAAGAGGGCATTCTTGCCCTCGATTCGCGCATTGCCGAAATAGATGAACCATTTTTAGCGCGTGGCCTGCAGATGGTCGTTGACGGCGTTGATGTGAAGATTATCGAAGACATTCTTGATACTGAGCTCGATTCGCGCGCCAACCGCCACGCCGACGTCAAGGCGGCGCTCGACTTTCTTTCTTCGGTTATTCCGGCGTTTGGAATGATCGGCACAATTATGGGTCTCGTCGGTCTGCTTGGCAACCTTGATGACCCGACTTCAATCGGTCCCAATATGGCGGTTGCTCTGATTACGACCTTCTATGGTGCGGTAGCAGCCAACCTTTTGTTTATTCCTTTCGGCAAAAAGGCTGAAGAGCGCAGTAATGCCGAGCAGATGTATGGGGAAATAATCGCGCGCGGCTGCATGTTTATAGCAGCCGGCGTACACCCGCGCATCATTCAGGAGCGCCTGCTGGCCTTTATGTCTGACCAGTCCAGACTGCAGTTCAATGAGCTGCATCTTTCTGAGGAGCTTGGCGAAGGTGGCTAAGAGAAAAAAAGCTGAAGAGATTTCGGCACCCTTATGGTTTGTATCTTATGCAGACCTGGTTACGAACATGCTCTGCTTCTTTGTTATGCTGTTCGCGTTCTCTTCGCTGGATTCACCAAAAAAGCGCCAGGAAAGCGAATCGCGTGACGAAAAGTTTCACGCCGTATTCAGCATCAACTCTGCGCAGGGTTCAAGCCAATGGCTTACACATGGCGGCAAGGGGATTTTGCTGACGCCATCGTCACGCAAGAGCGAGATTCCGCATCTGGTCAAAAAGGTCAGGAATCAGCTGCGAAAATCTCCCGCAACTGATCGTATGCTGGTAATGGCTTCCGATCAGATGGTCAAGATCGAGATTCCAGCCAATGTTCTGTTCGAGAGTGGTCGCGCCGAGATGCGTCGCGGCGCCGAAGAAGTGCTGACCTCGCTGGTGCCGGTTCTGGGCACGATCGACAACTATATTCGTATCGACGGACATACTGACGACCAGCCAACGCGCACCGGCACTTTCCCGTCAAACTGGGAACTTTCTACTGCGCGTGCCTGCTCAGTGGTGAGGTTCTTTGTCGATAAGATGCAGCAGGACCCTGAGCGCTTTTCGGCGCAGGGCTATGGCGAATTCAGGCCAAAAGTAGCAAATACAAGTAATGAAAATCGCGAAATAAACCGCCGCGTCGAAATCATCGTGCTTTCAACCAAGAAAAAAGTAGTGCGCGATTTTAACTGGGACTAACCGGTTAAAGCTCTCCTGAAAATGCCTTTTGCCGCGCATCGCTGAGCAGTTCGCGAGCTTTTGCAATCTGCTGTTCGCTGAACCCTTGCTGCTCTGGCGCGGCCATCAGAGGCCCCAGCATATCTACCACCTGTCGGAAGCGTTTCATGTGAAACGCTGATTCGGCACGACCCAGTAAATACTTGCGATTAGTGGGCTCGGCCGCGAGAAGCTGCGAGTAAAACAGATACGACTTGTGATAGTTTGCTGCTGCAAAAGCTCTTTCTGCGATATCAATCACTGGTTGTATTTTAAAAATGCTGTCAACCGGTGGATATGGCGTGGCGAGCGCCACCTTTGCCGTGGCGATTCCCGGGTCAGCAAGGCTGGCAGAGGTATTGGTAAACCCTGGCCCGAAGTAACCACGCTTAAAATAGCGCGCGGTTTCATATTCGTTGCCGCTTGCTTTAAATTGCGGGTTTTGCGAAAGTGAGCCGCTGCGGTATTCTATTTCGCGAAGCAGGGCAACATACTCAAGCACCAGAGGGTGCCGCGGCGCCATGGAGTGCGCCTTTTTAAAGTGTTTTTGAGCTTCGAGATAATTGCCGCAGTTGTATTCGCTCATCCCGGCGACCAGAAGTGCCTGCATCTCATCAGGAAAAAATCGCAGCAGCTCGCTGGCCGCATGTGCCGCATCCTGATAACGCCCGGCCTGATAGAGCCTTTCAGCCTCGCGCAACTGTGGCTGAAGCTCAAGGCCGTGCGATCTTGCGTCTGGACAGGCTACCAGCAGCGCAAGTAATATGGCGGCAGCAAAATGCTTTGTCCGCATGCGGTTCATTCCTCAGAAGGGTCTTTGACCTTGTTCCAGTCGATGTCGTCTTCAATTACAATGGGTTCAAGAACTTCTGCCGGCTCTGATGCCGGTTCGCCAAGCGGCCGGTCAAATCCTTCCGGCTGGTCCGGCGAAAGCTGCATCGGCTGACCCGCTCCCGGGCCACTCTGGTGCTCGATATCCCATGAGTCGCCTTTCATATAATCATCGGGTGGCTCAAAGGTTTCCTGACTGGTAACGTGTTGGTAGGCCTGATTGGCGGTTACCAGAAAAATTGCCAGCAATATGAACACGACGCCCCATTTCCAGGTTTCGTTCTGCATTTTTGTCTCCTCAGTTTCGGCTGCTATTTGTTGGTTTCAGCAACAGGAAAATTCATGATCAGAGTGCCCTTTACAATGCCTTCATTTTTCAGCAGCAGATCCAGCGATCTTACTGCGCTCACCGGCATTAGTTTGCCAGCTTCGCTCAGAAACTTGCCGAATGAACGATAGGTTGATGTAAAAGTAAGTTTGACCGGCATTATTTCAACGCCAGGCCACTCTTCGTCAGATTCAGTTGCCAGTCCGACCGGCATACCCTGATCGTCAAGCTGGGGCAGTTCTTCACTGACAGCTGCCATCGGACTTGCAGAATACATTGTCTCATCGGCATTCTTGACCCTGAACGTTGGCAGCATTGCGTAGGAGTTTAGCCGCAGGCTCTTGCCGCCGAGATCAAGAATCGAACGCAGTAGTGAGGCTTCCTGTCCTGGCAGCAGCAATTTGTTGCTGCGCACAGGTGAGTCGCTCTTTTTGATCTGGGCGCTGAGCTTTTCCTGCTCGGCTTCGATAGCCTCCTGATTTGCCTGATACTGTGCCAGCTGTGACTGTGACTGTTCAAGCTGTTTTTGCAAATTGGCAAGCAGAAACAGGCGCCCTATCGAAAAGACCACGATCAGCACAATAAGCAGTGCTGCCAGATTGGTCTTGATATTGTTCATGGCAATTCTCCCCTGATAAGAAATTCAAGCCCGGAAGAGCTGCCCTTGCGGCTGCTTATGGCTCTATAACGTGCGATAACGCGCTTTTCGGATAACGTGCTGGTATACTTGCTCAATTCTTCGTTGCTCAGGGCGGTGCCTTTGATTACAACGACCTTAGCGATCAGGCCTTCGCCGAACTGTTCTGAGTCCCCGAGTTCTTCAGTTAGAGTGCTCGCGAACTCGTTTTTCTGGACGTCGTCACCATATTCGCCTGAATCGCCCTGCGGGGCGGCATCTTCGCTGCGCAGGTCGATGCTCTCAGCTTCGCTATCGGTTCGCAGCAGTATCTCGTCGACCCGCAACCCTTCTGGTTTGTCATTAGCCAGCACAAACAGTAACTGGTCAACAGTCAGCCGGTTCTGAATGATCGGCTCAAGAGCCTTGCGCGCTGGTGGACTGAGTTTTACGCTGGTGTCGAGTGCGGCCCGCATCTGGCTTGTTTTGATGCTTACCGTTTCTGAAAATCTTTTGGCGGTTTCGAGCTGCTTCTGCGTGTCTGCAATCTCCTGTTCAAGATTGATTCGCATGCTGAACAGAACGACCATTATCAGCAGTACACCGGCGGTGCCAATCCAGAGTGGCAGCAGTCGTGCCAGTTTCTGCATACGCTTTTCGCGCTTTTTGTTTTTTAGGCAGGCACTCAAGTTCATTGTTACAGACTGTTCAGAGAGACACGCCAGGATTGCGCCTATCGCCGGAATAAACGGCAGCAGGCGGCGCTGCTTTTCTTCTGCCGGCGCATTGTCGGCCAGTTCAGGCAGGATCGGACTGATATCAATGCCAGATGAAGTATCGACGATGTTGACGCGTGATGGATTGAAGTAAGTGCGGGAAAATGGCATTGCGCCCTGAAGAGCTGCTCCGCCACCCATGAAAAAGACACTGTCGATCTGATTAAGTTTGCTGATGGCGCGGAAATAATCGAAACTGAAGCGAATTTTCTGGGCGAACATTTCAAACTCGTTATCAGTGGGCGGAATGGTCATTTCAGACATTCCTGATGGTATAAATCTGTAAAAACGCAACTCGCCAGCGGCAAAAATCTGCAGATGCGTGCCGCTGTGCCCGAAATTAACGATCGACATGGCTGGCAGCCCGGAAATGTCGACGATTTCCTTGAGAGCGTCGGCAGCAAAGACTTCGCCATACATACTTTCGAGATTTATGCCGGCGACTTCAAACATGTCGGCAAAGCGCTCAAGCAGACGCTGTGGTATGACCGCCAATGCCACCATATAAGGATTTTTGCGCACGAGCTTGTAAGCGAAAGCGTAGGGCTCCTCTCTAAAGTTCGGTGAGAGCAGCTTTTTGGCTTCCCAGTTGAGAATCTTGTCAATCTGCTCAATCTGCACCTGACCTGGCAGTTCGATGATCTTGACCTGCAGTTCGCGGTTAGAATACAGCGCCGCCACGTGCCGGCAGTCCTTGATCGGAAGGCGGCCGGCAAGGCTTTTAAGCGACTCGATAACATGCAGGCGATGCTCTTCCTCGCCAGGAAACTCGCCAATCGGCTTTAATACCTCTTCTTCGATCGTCGCGATGCGCTTTCCTGAGTCGGTGATCTCGATTATTGCTGCCTTGATTGCTGCAGTGCCTATATCAAACGCTGCGTATAAGCCGTTTTTGTTGGTGTTTTTCATGTGGCCTCCACTAGCCTTCCGATGCCATTGCGCCCCTTCAGATTTGTAATTCCGGTTCTTTTAAGTTGCTGTCTCGTGATTTCTCTGGTGCCTTCAAATAGGCTTGCTGCTACCAGCAGGTCTATTGCTTCTGCGCTCTTGACTGCTTCGACGCTTATTACCAGACGACGGTGACTGTTAATCACAGAACTGTAGCTCATGGTAAAAGGCGCGTATTTTTTGCGTAATCGCGCCAGTCCGCGTTCAATTCCGCCGTCGGCAGCGTGGAACACCTGGGTCTCAACCGCTTCAGATCGCCCGAGATCGAGTGCCGTCTTGCTGATTTCATAGCTGGCAGTAACCAGCAGAAATATTACTGTGCTGATCAGAAAAGTCAGATACAGGCTGAAACCGCGCTTTTTCATGCAGCCCTCCCGCGGAAACAGAACAGCCGTGTCGCAGATTCGCCGGGGTCAGGTTTGTTGTTGCGATTGCGGTCGTCAAAGTAATCGACAGTGATAAACCAGGTGTTGTCGTTATGTGGTCGCAGTCTTAGTGATGCGATACGCAACCCGGCCGGGAGTCTGACTGCCTTCTCCAGGTTGGCAATGGTAATTTTGTCGGCCTCTGCGTGCATTATGCGGTCGCGTAGCCAGAGACGAATTTCAGTCAGCCCTGCCCGCTTTTGCCAGCCGCGTGAGATGTCAGCGTAGCGCATCTGGCTCCAGTCAAACATCTGCAGCAGAGCGGTGATGGTCAGGCCCATGATCAGCATTACCACAGTTATTTCGAGCAGCGAAAATCCTTTTTTACAAGTCATTTCTTTGCTCCCGCACCTGGCGCATACAAGAATGATTCAAGCTGAAACAGGCGATCGCCCTTGCTGATCGAGCAGATCAGACGTACGGCATCTTCGCTGTCAACCGCTGACATTACATTGGCCAGTTTCCAGCCAGGCTTAAGCCTGAATCGGCTGGGCAGTGAGCCGGCAGCAGGTTTGACGCGACCCTGCAAAATTTCAGATTTCAGCAGTTCAATCTCACGTTCGGCAAGAAAAGCCGCTTCTGATTCGAAACTGGCGAACAGGTCGAGTTGTGCCGCAGTGTCGAAGCCTGAAAACATAATGACTATAGAGCCCGAAAGAACCAGCAGGGTGATCAGAATTTCAAGCAGCGAGAACCCGCTTTTCAAATGCGTGTTTGTTCTGATTCTGTTGACTGGCAAAGATTTGTTCATTTATAACTCAATAGTTAAAACACTGATGTGGCCGCCCGGCAGCTTTACCGGAAGGTGCAGCTTGTTAACAACGCTGCCGTTGCGAGTGAATTTTCCATCTGTACCGACATAGATGCCATTAAAAAGCTGCGAAGCAAACGCACTGTCTACCTCCGACAGTCTCTGGCGAAGATTTGGCGCCTTATCTGTTCCGAGGTAGCCATTTGTAAACAAGATGTTGAGTGGAGTTTTTCGCAACATGGCACGGTGGCGGCAGGCGGCAAAGAAGCTGGTCAGCTCATCTGTTCTGGTGCGTAGCTGGGAGTCTCGGGTAACACCTGAATAAACTGAAAGTCCGGTGCCAAAAAGCACGCCCATTACCAGAACAACGATTAATACCTCGATCAGCGTGAAGCCAGCAACATTGCGCGGGGTCTCACTGTAAAGACTGCGTTTGTGGAGGCGCGACCCCTTAATAGCACTGTTGACTGAGCCTTCAGCCTGACAGCTTCTGCTCTTTGCCATTCGGCTTACCAGTAGTGGTGAGCGCTGTCCTTTGAGCCGTCCGGGCCCATCTGGCCGTTCATGCCGATCCAGCGGGTGCCAAGTCTGAGGGCGCAGACTACGCCGCGACCGCCCATTTTGCCGGTTGAACCAATTATCCACAGACCAGTGTTGTCGGTGTTGTAAAAGCGGTAGCTTGAGCCGTTCCAGGTGTAACCCCAGCGGTTAGCGGCTTCGGGGCAGATAAACAGCTTGGTGTCTTTGGCGATATCGTTAAGCTGCAGCAGCGCGTTAGAATATTTCCAGCGCATATTACCTGAGCGATCAACCCATGACCAGCGATTTTTGCCGGAATCAAGCTCAAAATTTTTGGCTTCCCACAGCGAAATCAGACTTTCAACACCCTTTTGATTGGACAGGCATGATTTTGCGCGGGCAATGGAGGCGATACTCTGATATCTCGGAATGGCAATGGCAACCAGAATGCCTATTACCAGAACAACGATCAATAACTCGACAAGTGAAAAACCTTTTTTTCGCATAGAGCCTCCACGAAGATTTTGCGACACACGATTGCAGTCTCTGTTACTTTATCTCACAGTTTTAATTATGTCAAACAATGGTAGGTACATTGCCATGGTCAGAGTGACCACGAAAATAGCCAGAAAGATTACCAGGGCCGGTTGCAGCAATGAAACAAGTGTTTCGATCGTTGTTTCAAGATCGCGTTCATAGATAATACCGGCTTTTTCCAGCATTTCGCCAGTGTTGCCGCCGCGTTCGCCAACGTCGGCCATCAGAATGATGCTTTCGGGAAACAGGTCGCGAAACTTGCCGATTGCTTGCGTCAGCGATTCACCGCGGCTGACAGCTTCTCTTACCGTGTTGATTGCGTCCTTGTAGACGACATTGCCCAGAGCTTTTTCAACGGCCTGAAGCGAGGTGAGAATCGGTACGCCGCATTTGAGCAGGGTGCCGAGAATACGCGCGAACAGAGAGAGCTCCATCTGCTGAAACATTGAGCCCAGCAATGGAACCCGTATGACGGTTCTGGAGATCATGCGCGCACCAGATTCCGAACGGCGCAACATGACAAAACCGAATACTGCCAGCATGACCAGGCCGCCAATTAAAAAAGAATGACCGGTAAGCAGATCAGATGCGGTGAGTACTATTCGCGTTGGCAGTGGCAGCATGTCACCGCTTACCTGAATTTTTTCGATGAAAACCGGAAAAACGTAAGTGAGCAATGCCCAGGCTACCAGCAGGGTAAAAATCAGCAGAATGGCCGGGTAAATCATCGATTTGATGATCTTGGCGCGCAGCCGATACATGGCGTCGTTGATGTTCGCGTAGCGTTCAAGAATTTCGCCGAGAATACCGCCGATCTCGCCGACCTCTACCATGGTGATGAACAGATTTGAAAAGACGTGACGGTGAGCTTTCAGAGCCTCAGAAAAAGACTTGCCTGATTCGATCTTTTCGCGCAGATCTTTGAGCAGTTCGCGCAACGCTCCCTTTGGGGTCTGGCGATAAAGCGCAGTCAGACTCATGATTAGAGGACAGCCGGCGTTGATAAGACTCGACAGCTGCAGTAGAAAAAAATTCATGCGCTGCGCCGAAATTCTCAGCTCGGCTTTGCCTGACGCTACCAGAGTCTGTAAAGGGGCCGAAGCTATTTCGAGAACAAAATAGTTGCGATCGGCCAGCCAGGTGCCGACCTCTTCCGGTGTTGAGGCTTCCATGAAGCCTTCCATGCTTTTGCCGTTCAGATCGAGAGCCTTATAGGCAAACCTTCTGTTCACTTGGCAGCACCTGCCGGTGAAGCTGGTGCAATGATGGTTCTGCGTATTTCCTCGCCCCTGGTCAGGCGCATAACTTCTTCAATCGTGGTCACACCCCTGACTGCCTTGAGAACACCGTCGATGCGCATGGTACGCATGCCGGCGTTGATCGAGGCATGTCTGATGTCACGGGCAGAAACCGATTTGAGAATGAGACTGTGAATCTCTTCATTGATGGTCATTATTTCGTGTATGGCAGTTCGGCCTGAATAACCGGTGCGGCGGCAGGTCAGACAGCCTTTGCCACTGAAAAGCTGGGCATCAGCGTGCCCGTGCTCTTTGAGCAGATCGAGAGCTTCGCCTTCTGGTTTGTAACAAGTTTTGCATGATGGGCAGATCTTGCGAACCAGGCGCTGACCACCGACGCCGATAACTGCTGAGGCTACCAGGTATGGCTCAACGCCCATTTCAATCAGGCGTGTCACCGCTGAAGCGGCATCATTGGTATGCAGGGTCGAAAAGACCAGATGCCCGGTGAGGGCAGATTCAATGGCGATCTGCGCGGTTTCAAAGTCACGTATTTCGCCGATGAGAATGACATTGGGATCCTGGCGCAGAATCGAGCGCAGGGTTCTGGCAAAGGTCAGGCCAATCTCGGGGCGCACCTGCACCTGATTTATACTTGGAATAAGGTATTCAACCGGATCTTCTACTGTAGTGATGTTGATCTGGCCGTTTCTGATAAAGTTGATTGCCGCGTAGAGAGTAGATGTCTTACCTGAACCTGTTGGGCCGGTCATCAGAAAGATGCCGTTCGGCGACGAAGACAGGGTCTTGAAGAGTTCTAGCAGGTCTTGATCAAATCCGACCTGGTCGAGAGTAAGCTGCATGCGGCTCTTGTCGAGAATACGGATAACGATTTTTTCGCCATAAACCGTTGGTAGTGATGACACACGCAGGTCGATGCTTTTATTCTGCACCTTAACCTTGATGCGGCCATCCTGCGGCAGGCGCTTTTCTGAGATATCCATCTGCGCCATGATTTTGAGGCGCGAGAGAAGTTCGCTCTGAATAGATTTTGGCGCCTTCATCAGTTCATTAAGTATGCCGTCAATACGGTATCTTACCCTGATTATTTCTTCGTCGGGCTCGATGTGAATGTCGCTGGCGCGGTCATTGATTGCCTGCTGAATGATGGTGTTGACCAGATTGATGATCGGAACGCTCTGCTCTTCGCCACCCAGGTCGAACGTCGTGAAAAAGCTTTCGTCGAGGGTTACTTCAGAACTGCGCTCGGCGGCAATGTTGTCGACGGCGTTCTGCAGACTGTCGCTGGTGCCGTAATAATGCCGAATCGCTGCTTCAACCTGGGATTCGGGGCTGATAGCAACTTCCAGCTCGTAGCCGGTCTGATAATGAATTTCATCGATGATAAAAACGTCGAGAGGGTCGGCCATGCTTATCTGCAGAAGATTACCGGTCAGGTGAACCGGCAGTAGATTGTGGCTGCGCACGATTCCTTCAGG
The DNA here is from genome assembly GCA_002839445.1 of Candidatus Riflebacteria bacterium HGW-Riflebacteria-1. GTDB lineage: Bacteria > Muiribacteriota > Ozemobacteria > Ozemobacterales > Ozemobacteraceae > Rifleibacterium. The sequence continues at coordinate 78,773 of PGYB01000010.1, read as the reverse complement.
AATAGTTGTCAACACCTCTGGCGGAACAGTCATCTCATTGAGGTTGAGATAGGGAATATTCATCTGGCGGGCCAGGGTGGTTGCAATGCTGTCTTCATTGGTCATGCCAGTCTCGACAAGTACTTTGCCGAGTCGCTTGCCCAGGATTTTTTGCTTGCTAAGCGCTTCCTGGAGCTGTTCAGAAGTTATCAGGCCGGCTTCGACGAGAATATCGCCAAGTCTTTTACGTTGCTGAGGTGCTGGTTTTGCAGACATTATTGGTTGTCTATCTCTTCCAGAAACATTTTCTGGCTGTTTCGTAGCTGGGATTTATTTCGAGTGCGCGGCGAAAAGCCATCATCGCCTCATTTTGCAGGCCCTTGGCTTCGAGAGCCTGCCCAAGCTTGTAATAGCCATCGGCGAAGCCCGGAAATTTCTGAATGTAGCGGCGCAGTTGCCTTATCAGTTCTTCAACCAGTTCGTCGTTGTCAAGCAGCACCGACATCTCGTAACTGTACATTTCGGCTTCATTTGCCTGATACTCAGCAAAGAACAGCGCGATGATCTTTTTATACTCGATCATGGCTTCATCTGTGCGATTAAGCGCTTCAAGAATATGCGCACGCTCGTTCAGCGCTTCGCGGTATTTCGGGTTGATTCTGATCGCTTCGAGCAGTTGTTCATTGGCCATATCGAGCTGGTTGAGGCTGCGATAGGCAAGGCCCATGTAATAGTGTGCGTCAGGCCAGTTGTGCCGGCTGATAACCTGATTAAAGGCTTCAATGGCTTCCTGGTATTGACCGGCATTCAGCAGGGCTTTGCCGAGATTATTCCAATACTCTGCGCTCGACGATGCTTCGATACATTTTTTGTAGTGCTCAATTGCTTCGCCAAAAAGGCCGAGGCGCAACAGGCCGTTGGCCAGACTGCATCTGAGCATGTGGTTGTCTGGTTCCTGTTCAAGTTTTCGGCGATTTTCCTGAACTGCCTCTTCAAGCAGTCCGTCGCTATAATACGAGCTCTTGGTCTCGGGCACTAGCATTATTTGTCCTTGCCCATTTTCAGTTGAAGTTTGTCAGAGGGCTTGTCAGCGGGTTTGTCGGCTGGCTTATCCGGGCTGACACTCTTTTCGGTAACTGTTCCGATAACCGGTCTCGGGCTGCCAGGAATCGGGGGCAGGGCGGGCGCAATTACGTGTGAAGGTTTGTCATTTTTTGCCGATTCGGTTTTTTTGCCAGCTTCGGGATTGGTGGTGGCAGCAGCTGGTTTTTCCCAGTTGCGGTATTCTTCTTCGGGACCGGACGGTGAATAATACTGAAGAAATTTGACGACATCTGTTGAGTCGTTGAGATACTCATGAAATGATTTGGCGGGAATATACGCTGTGCTGTTCGGGCCGAGAATCTTAATTTCTTCACCAATGCGCAACGTAAGGTTGCCTTCGAGAACGTAGATGATCTCGGTGACATAAACGTGGCGGTGACTGGTAATGTGCGCGCCCGGCAGATAAGTCAGATGCACCAGCGAAGACATAGAAGGCCCGACTTTTGCGGGATCGGCAAGTATCTTGGCGCCGATTCTCTTGTCTGGCGAGGTGTGATACGCAGCATCTTCAAAGGCGAAGAAGAGGTTGGAAGACGCAGTTTTGCTGGCCGCTTTTTCTGCTGAAATTAGAGTTGCAGGACAAGCCAGCGCTACGGCGATCAGGATTGAGGCAAAGTTCTTGACCAGGTTTGTTGTTTTATTCATGCGCGAATTTTAGCCCGAATATAACGGCTTGTCAAGGCACCTTTATTGTGTCAGGGCAATCGCACTAAAAAGCCCTGGCCAGCCAATTGGACTGGATTCCCGCTGCCGAGGAAATGACGGAACCCGACTAAGTCATTCTGCGCGTAGCAAAGCGAAGTCGCAGAATCCACGACATTATTGCCATTCTGGATTCTGCGACTGCGCGCAGGATAATGGCTTGATGACGTTTGCGATACAATCAGGATGCGCTATGCCCATGGCGCCATGCTCTTATTAAGCCTTGCTGAGCATGAAGATAAACAAGGTCGAATCTTACCGAGACATTGTTGACTGTTTGAGCCGACGATTGACTTTAACCCCTCTCTGGGGTACTATTAATAGAACTATATCGCAGATACAGGAATTTTGCTTTGCTAAACAACAGTAACCGGCTGCTAATACTGCTGAATGTTCTGGCAATCATATTGTTCTGTACTGGCTGTTGCAACCGGCAGGCCCGCCGACCATCCGGCCAGAAGTTCACCCCCGACCCGTCGCAGACTGAAAGAAGGCCGGCAGTTCAAGATGCGAGTGCAGGTGTCGCCGCCGTCGCTGAATTATCTGAACGCCAGCTTCCTGAACGTGAGAAGGATCGCCGCACCCAGGAACTCTATAAACGCCTTGAATTTTCGTTCGACATGTATCAGAAAGAGAACTTTGATGGCGCTTTGCGTGAAGTAGAACGGGTTCAAATGGATATAAACGATGACCCATACCTTGAAATGCAGACCTGGTATCTTTCTGCCATGATCTATCATAAAAGTGGCAAGACCAGCCGAAGAAGTAGGGCAATGCGAAAAATGCTCGAAGTCATGGAAACTCTGCAAAAGGACCCGAGATTTCGTGAGTCCTTTGAAGAAGGTATGATGAGCCAGCAGGTCATTGACATGGCTCTTAGCAAAGGGGAGGGTCGCTATGTCGACTAAGCACGGCTCAATATTCCTCCTCGCTTTGACCTGTATGAGCGTATTGTTCATTCTTGGTGTTTCACTGACCTTCTTCACCGGATCAGAAGACTATTCATCGGCGATGTCTTATGAGTCAGAGGTCGCTTTTAATCTGGCTGAAGCCGCCGTTGAAGAATTCGTTGCCCGCCTGAAAAATTCTTTGAATCACGATGACGATAACAACCAGCTTTATAAGGTGTTGCGCTCGCACAGCGTCGATGTCAGCAAGGAAATTCCTCTCCAGGCTGCTCAGGTGGCTAAACTCACCGCCTACACGCGTGAGACTGCCCGCCAGATATACGGCATACAGTTTGGTCGTGGCCTCGTCGAGTCCAAGGACTTTCTTGTCGATGCCGTTATCAAGCTGCAGCACATAAATGCTGTCGAAGCTTCCAACGGCGATCAGGTTCTTTACAAAATCAAGAAAGACCTCAAAGAAAAACAGGGTGAGCTTGAAGTCAGAGCAGTAGTTAACTATCGCGGTCACGTCGCACGCGTTTCGCTCAAGTTTTTGATTCGTGTGGTCAAAACCTTTGTTCCGCCTTTCAATTATTTTACGCTCTATGTAAAAGATGGCAGCGTTTATGGCGGGTCGCATTTCAATCACCATGAATCATCCGGGGGACTGCAGGAAGGTATGCGCCGTGATGACAACAAACCTTCGGTCGGGTTGCTGCGCCTTGACCATGGCTGGAGCGCGATTCGGCGTGATTTTAACGCCTTGTCAGGTGCCAGCAGCTGGGAAACCGATCTTGCTCAGTTCGGTAACAACGCTTTGACGCCGCCCGGTCGTGTTTATCTCGGCCAGGATCTCAACAGCCTCATGCAGGCTGGCCCTGCCGTTCTTGTGCGCTCCACCAATGGCGCCAAGCTTCTCTTTGGCTCAAATGTCGATCCCAACGATCGCAATGCCCGCCAGGTGAACGGCCAGGAGAACTTTTTTCTGCGTTTTGACGTGCCATGGTATGGCATGAAAGACTATGTAAAAGACTTCATGGAACTCCAGGGCCAGCAGAAAACCAAAGACGGTATTTTGTGGACAACGGGCTGGAGCAACAAACACAAGATAAGACTTTTCAATGTTGGCTCAGGCAAAGAGCTGATTGAGCCTCTCACCGATGGTCCGCCGTCTTTTATCAATAACTTTCAGACTTATAAGACCCACACCGGCGAGCTGGTCAATCAGACTCCCGGCGCGCCAAATTCAAGCGAAGCGATGATGAAGGCCAGATTGATGCCTCCTCTCGACCGCAGCGGCTTCGACATATTTGGCAACATGCCGCCGATCGGTGGTTCGCGTCTTGCTCCTGATTCACCTGCTGATGCCACCAAGTTGTCGCCGACTCTGGTATATGGCCCGGCTATGCGCCAATACTTCAGAGCGGTGCAGATTCATCCCGAAGACGGCGAGCCTTTTGAATTGCCGTTTGTAAAGACCGATGGCCCGATCGTTACTTCGATGGGCTTAAAGGGCAGCGATAAGCTTACTGCCACACAGGCAAGAGATCTGTTTGTCCTCGCAGGAGTTTCTACTGATTTTGCCGAAAAGATTTTCCGAAACTGGGATAAGCTTCCGGACGGCCTTAAAGAACTTGAAAAATATGGCAACTTCATGAGTGATTCGGGTGTTGAGCTTTATAATCGCGGGCTCAGCAACTTTCTGCAGCGCACTCGCGGCGAGACCAAAGAATACGCCGGGCCTCTTAAAGACGCTCTGGGTGGTTATCTTGAGAATTTCCCGTATCCTTATGATAAGATACCCAGCGGCATGGAGCAGGTCATCAAAAACAGCCCGATGCTCGAATTTTATGAAGGTGCCTTGTGGCACGCTCTGCCAGATCCTTATAGCTCCTACCTTTTAGATTTTTACTTTATTCCGCGCAGCACCGAAGACTTTTTCCGTGGCCGAACAACGGTGGCTATCGGTGGCACCTCTTATGATCGCTTTGATTTTAAGTATATCAACAACGTGCAGTCTTATCGTAGCGGTGTAAACAACCAGGTTCTTGAACTCAATGGCGTTCTTGCTCTCAACGACTCAGAGCCGCTTGGCTTGCGCAATCTGAAGTTTCGCGGACACAGCATCATCTATTCCAGCCCGATGATGGGCGGCGGGAAAGTGCTTATCGAAGGCGATCTGGTCGGCGTTGATACCGATGTAAATAACTTTAATTCCTCTATTGGCGAGAATATGATCACGATTATTGCACCGCAGATCATAATCAGAACCACCAATGCGCAGACTCCCCGCTGTTACGTCGAAGCGAACCTGATCTCGGTGTCAGAACCTCTTATGGTGATGGGTGATAAGCCGGTAACCATTAAGGGTACTGTTGTTACGCCATTTCTTAATCTCGAAGAGCATTTTGCCACGCCTGGCGAGAATCAGATAATATATAATCCGCTGAACGGGATCTGGCGCAATGCCATGCCACAGCTGATGGACAAGCAATATGTCGCAAAAATTGTTACCGGCGGTGTCGGTAAATTTGACTGGAAATATGAGCGCGAATGATGAATAAGAGCCGACGACAAGCGTTTTCGCTGGTAGAAATTCTGATCGTGATCATGATGATCACGGCAGGTATTCTGCCGATTTATTCGCTGATGCAATCTGGCCAGAAGCGCATTGTTCGCGCAGACACCAGAACAATGGCGACTCTGTTTGGCACTTCAGCGATCGAACTGGCGAGAACTCTTGGTTACGACAAGGCGCAGAAGCTGCATAATGACGAAGAATATCTCGAACTGCAGAAGACAGCCGACAATAACGGGTTTGAAATGCATTTTGAGCCGACTTTGCAACCAGTTACGCCTCTTCCACCTGGTGCAAAGCCGATGTTTTTGCTGCGCATCAAGATCACAGTGGTGTCTAAGTATCGTACGGCAGAGACTGATGTGCCGGTTCTCACTTTCGTATCAATACTCACAGATCCAAGGTACAACTACTATTGAACATGTTCAGACGTAAAAGAAATACTGGCACGACGATAATCGAACTGGTGTTTGCAGTTGGACTGTTCGTGCTGTTGTCAACTTCTCTGTATCAGATTTTGCGCATGGTGCGAACCTCTTTTACACATTCACGCAATAAGCTCGATATTCTGCAGACTACGCGCATAATCATGTCTGGCGTGCGCAATGAACTACGTAATGCGCATGAGAAGCCACTGGTATACGATGACATGCTTAATATCTCTCTTTCGCCAACTGAGACAGTTGTCTACTTTTTTGAAAGCGAAACTCGTCGTCTGTATCGCGGCAAAAAGGGTGGGCTGCACGAGCAGAACCCGTCTCTGTCAGATATGCGACCATTTATGTTCAGCGACGGACAGATTCTGAACTTTGAGTATGATTCGAGCTATCGCGATTCGAACGCATTTGTAGAATCTGAGCTGGCTCTCAACTCGAAGGTCTGGTTCAAGGTTTCCATGAAAATTCTTTACACTGAAAAATTCGACCGCCTGGCTGAAGACGAAAAAGCAAAGATTCTTGCCGACCCTGACGCTGACCCGCGTGTTAAATCTTTTTTCATGATGATCACGCCGCGCAAGGTTAACTGGCTGCTGCAGGCCACCCAGTAATACCAGTTCAACTTATTTTGTTTGCGAATACTTCGGGCTTGTTCAGCTATTATTTTCGTGCTCGTGCTCGTGCTCGTGCTCGTGCTCGTGCTCGTGCTCGTGCTCGTGCTCGTGCTCGAAAACATTTCGCGCAGTATCACAGAAAAAAAGAAGAATACAATCCACAGATTACGCAGATTGCGCAGATAGTTTTGGAAAAACTGCAGAAAACATGTAATAACCCCCCTGCATAATCTATATAATACTTTAACTTGTGGATGACCGCATACAGAGAGCCTGCATTGTTATCATAATCAGCTTGCCCGAGAAATAGTCCAGACGAAATATCTCGTAAAGTCCTCATGAATAGGCAAATGGATTGTTGAGACGATTTGTTGTTTGGGGATTTGCAACACAAAAGCCTGCTAAAATAAAATCACCGCCGGCTATGAGCCTGGCGGTGATTTTTGAGAGCGGTTGTTAGCTTACTGCGGGTCTTTGCCGGTCAGCTTTTTATAGTTTTCGAGAGCCTTCAGATAGTCTTTGTGGGTAGCGCTGATATTCTGCGAGTTACCTTCGCGGGTAGCGCTGATGTAGGCCTGGTAGGCGTTGCGGTATGTGGTATCGGCCGCCCGTATTTCGTCGGAAGTCGGGGCAATGGTAACTGAAGACTCAGTTACACTTGAAGTAACCGGTAACGGCGCAGGTGCTGAATTATCAAGCGACATCGGAACCTCTGGTGAAAGCGCCACACCTGATGTTGAAGCAGGAGAAGAGCCGCCGGTCATGAACAGAATACCGCCGGTAGCTTCGCGGTCAGCTTTGTAGAGTAGACTCATGGCAATTTTGCCGAGGAACCCGCCAACCAGCGCGCCGGCCACATATCCTACCGGTCCGAATGAAGCAAGAGCCATTACGCCTGCTGCCGCGCCACCGAGTGCCGCGAGGTTACTCAAACTGCCTGTACCATAACTGGTAACGATGCCACCAACTATCCAGCCGGCAATACCACCGGCAATCATGCCAAGAGGCGGAACAAAGGCGGCACACAGGGACGCACCAGCAACTGCACCGGCAATTTTACCGGCGAATTTGGCGTATGGTCTGACTGCGTTGAGAATACTGCCAAGAATGCCGGCTTCTGCAGTGGCCGGTATAATCAGAATCGAGAATATGAACGAGGCAAGTAGAAACAGATTGAACTGTCGATTTTTTACCAGTTGATTAAACATACTTACAACCTCCCGCTTTATTTATAACTTCTTAAGTATAAGGAAAACAATCTCGTCCCGCAATGTACCGGAGCAAAAAAATACATCACGGTCAGCGTGGTTTGAACAGGAGGCCCTGCAGCGATTTTTCGCTGTCGCTGTTGTCATACTCAAATATTGCCAGATAATGCTTGCTGCGGCGCATGCCGTCGATCTGATCGTCTTTGAATACCCAGCCGCCTTCATCTTCGCTTTCGCGCCCGACAATACGGCCGGTGCCGAGAAGATGCATTTCGGGCAGAGTAATCAGATACATGTTGGCGCTGACAACCCAGTCTTCGTGCTTGTTGGCGTATATTTCGGCTGCAATGCTGCCTGGTTCTCGCTTGACTCCCTCTTCTTCTTCCTGTTTTTTCAGGTCGCGAGATCTGACAGGCTCTTTGGCGCGCTTAACTACGCCGCGTCGGTGCGTGATTTCAATTGCCCACGGCTTGCCGGTAATGCTTTTGATGAAGCTTTGCCCCTCGTGGTCGATGCGCCGGCTCGAGAACTTTTCATCGGCGTCCATGACGTAGCGTGCCAGAAGGTAGGCTATTCGCTCTGATTGAAGGGGTGTCAGAGAGTCATTTTCAGACAATCCCAACATTTCTTCGAGCAGATCGTCTGTTATCACCTGTCCGGCGTAGAGTCTTGCCTCGACCAGCATGATCCGTGACGACATACGGTTACTGCTCGACATCAGACCGCGATTGTTCAGGCTGTCGAGCAGCTCGATTGCTTCGGCGAACCGTCCCTGATAAAATTTTGTGGTAGCCTCATAGAATGAGTTGTCGCCAGGCATTATGCGTGGATAAAGATGTGCAGATGTCGAGTATTGCTCTTTGGAAAATGGCCCCTTGAGCTTTTTGAGCATCGCGGCAACAATGCGCGCTTCCATCTTGTAGCGGTCTTCGTTGTGAACATCGGCAAGGCGGTCAAAAACTCCTTCGAGCAGCCATAGAGCTTCGTCAACCTGCGGGTAGTCCTGCGGCACGATGATTTTGAATTTTTCCAGCACTTCGACGGCTTCTTCGTAGCGACCCATCATGGCCAGTGTCAGGCCGCGCATGTGGTTCCATGGGGCATCCTGAATGTCGGCGGTGCCCGGCGCCGGTTGTATTGCCGAAAAGCTGTATTCAGTCAGCAGACCATAGGCATCGGCCTGCTGGCCGCCGAGTGCCAGTGACTCGATCAGGCGCATTCTCACTTCGCGTGCTGTCTGGTCGCGCCCGAACAGGCGAAAGTCAGCTTTGAATTCGGGAGCCTGGCCGAGACATCTTCTAAATGCCTTGACCGCTGTTTCAAGACTCTCTTTTCTTTCGCGACTGTGCTGGGTGAGCATTTTTTGCGTGTAGTAGAGACCACGAACGAAATTTAGATCCGCCTGTAAAAGGTTTGTCTTGAACTGGGCGTTACATGAACGCAGCCATTTGTTGGCAATTCGCAGGGTTTCTTTAACTTCTTTGGTATTGACCACAAAAAATGGTTCGGCGCGGTTGGCGACATACTCGCCCTTCATCAGCGCGGTCTGGTAAATTTTGCGGGCTTTGAGCGTGTTGGCCAGCACCAGATACATTCTTGATTTGTCGATAATATCTGACTTTTTGGCATCTTTTTCGGCGTTTTCGAGGATTCTGATGATTTCGTCGAGGTCACGAATTTCGTAATTGCGCTCATCTATGGTTTCGAGGCTTTCTTTTGCCGAGTAGAAATACTGCTCCGGGGTAATCGTCAGCAGGCCTTTCTGGCCGGCCGAGCAGCCCGAGAGTACGGTTGAAATCCAGGCGACGACGCCGAGACAAAATAGGGCAGCCAGCAGCTTTCTGGCTGGAGATATAGATGCCATTATTTCCCTCATTTAGAAGTTTTTGAGCTTGATTGATACGCGGCCTTTGTTATAGGCGTTGTCTTGTGGTTTGTCAAAGAATATGATGAAATTCTGCTCGATGAGCTTGTCGACGAGTTCTTCGATCTTGCTGAACCTGAAGCGGTCGTCGTCAAACTTGGGTCCGAGTTCGATGAACTTGTTGTCTTCAATGAAAAACAAGTATTGAATAGTTGAAAAGATACCTTCAGGCGCATCGCGGTTTTTATCGAGGTAAAGGTTGACGACGTCGACCTTGGGAATGCGCGTCGTGTCTTTGCCAAGTTCTTCTGCCTTGTGCTGCAGCTGTTGATAGAGTTCTTTGGTATCGCCCCAGTCTTTGGCCTGGATCATGGCGCAGTCAAGATCATACTCAAGATCGCCGCTGCCTTTGCAGTGATACATGGTAGGACGCTCGGAGTCAGGAGTTGCGTCGATCATACAACCTTCTTTCGACAGTGAACTGATCGTCATTATCGGGTTGTTAAGCTCGATGCACAAGCCTTTGAGCTCGGTCGAAATTTCTTCAACCTTGAATTTTTCATCCATATAATTGCGCGAAAGCGGCATTTTTTGAATATAGTCGACGAAGATCATGATGTCTTGTGTGTTGAAATCCTGCATGGCGTTGTAGGCATAAGATCTGATGCGGTCGACGGTGTCTTCTTTGGTCGCTTCGACAATGTAGAAATAATCCATGTATTCCTGCATTTTTTTCCAGCCGCCCATGAATTTGGCGTCTGAAATCATGTCTGAGCGAATCTTTTTGCGCTGCAAAGTGTCGGGGTTGAGTCGACTCTCTTTGGCGAGCAGGCGGTAGGTCAGGTTTTTCTTGGTCTGTTCATAGGTGAAAAACAGCACCGGTATCTTGTTGAGGGTTGCTACTCTGGTGGCGAGTTCAAGGGTGAAAGTTGTTTTGCCGCGTCTTGGTGCGCCGGCGATGGCATACATAAAGCCCTTGCGAAAGCCCGAAACTGCCAGATTCAGGTAGTGCATGGGCTCGAAAGAATAGCCGATAATATCGATTTCACCCACCTTTTCGCGGTTCTCGATGTCACCGATGATGTCGCGCATCTCTTCCTTGACCAGATTGATGCGCTTGGTCGTTCGCGCTTTCTGAATGTTGCGCACATCCTGAATAACCCTGTTGGTAAAGGTTTCGATGTTTTCGCCTGCTTTGTCTGCGGGCTTTTCGATGTAGTCAGAAATGTTGTGTGAAACTTCTTTGAGCTTGCGTTTGAGCGCCTGCTCCTTCATCAGTTCGAGAAAATGCAGCGCACGGTCAAGGTCTGGCGGCGGCTCAGCAACAATTTTTTCTATCTGGGACTGGACTGAGTTGTCCCAAAGGTTGAGCTGGCGGAGTTTGTTTTTTAATACAATGCGGTCAAGGCTGCTGAGTTCGGCGTTTTCTTCGCGCAGCGAAAGAATGCTCTGATAAATAGCCCGAGTGAAGCGAGTAGAAAAAAGGCCTGACATCAGTCCCTTGCCTTTTAGGGTGTCAAGAATGAATGAGTCTTTCATGATGCCGGAAAGAACCGCTATTTCAAGCTCTTCATCGCCATACCCGGTTATTTCCGAGTTGAAAACCTGCTTTTTTAGCAGCTCCTGCTCTTCGGATGCCTCTGAACTGACTGCTGCCTGTTTATCGACCATCAGTACCGGGCGGTAACTATGTTTTGCTGCTGCGGCTGGTTCGGCTCTGACAACCGGCGGAACAACAGGTTGTGCGGGTCTGGCGGCCTGTGGTTGCGGCGGAATAGTCGGCTGCGCAATTTCTGCCGGCACATCATCAACTGTCTGCTCTTTGTCTGTTGTTTTATCGATGTCGGAAAAGTCGAGCTGCCCGAAGTCCAGGGGCTCAGACAGATCCTGGTCTTCATCTTTGCTGTCAGGAGCTTTGCCAATTCCCGATAACGAAAAGCTTTCAGGCTTAGGTGGCTGAGCTGCTGGTGCTGCAGGCTGTGGTGATACTCTGGCGGGTGCGGCGAATGGTTTTGGCGGTGGCAATGGCGAGCCCGGCGTCGGGGAGCCTGTAGTGCCAGCCGGTCGGGGCAGGGGTTGCGATGGGGCGGCAGATCCGCCGCGCAGACCGTTGAGTGAAAACCCGCCCGCGCCCGGACGAGGAGGCTGCTGAGGTGGCGCTGCTGTTTTGGTTGCGGCTGGCTGCCCGCTCTGTTGTCGCTGAATTCTTGCGCAGTCAGCGCAGATGTAGCCTTCTTCGATTACTTTGTTGCAGATGTTACAGTTTGCCACTCAATGCCTCCGGTTGCATATGTTCAAGTATACAGAATAACCGCACGACAAAACGAATTCAAGTAACTTACCGGTAAAAAGCAAAAAAAAACTGCCCTGCTATTTTGTTATGCCGATTTGATGCTGATTTCTTGACAAGCTCAAGGCAACAAAGTATTATGCCGATACTTTGTATAGATAATTCCAAGAAGGAGCCTATGAACAGATCCACCTTCAACCCGATACGCTTTGTATTTCTTTGTTTTCTCGTTTTTGTGAGCCTCACGGCAGGGGCTTACGAGAGCAATATTGTAACCGGAATCAAGGTTGAAGGAAACCGCCTTATTGAAGAGAAGATCGTTCTGCTCAACCTCTCAATCAAGCCCGGTGACAAGCTTGAGCCAGCAAAGGTTCAGGAAGACATCGCCCGCATCGGCGAAATGGGCTATTTTTCGTATGTCGGCGCCGAGATTCGTTCGGCTGCTGCCGGTCGCGAAATAGTCTTTAAAGTTGAAGAAAATGCCATCGTTGGCGAAATCGAAATCAAGGGTGTTACCAGAGTTCCCGAAAAGACCCTGCTGGCAGCCATGGAGAGCAAGATTGGCTCTGTATTCAACAGCAAACTTCTTACCCAGGATATTCAGAACGTTAATGAGACCCTGGGCCGCGAAGGTTTTTTGTTCTCAAAGGTTTCTGACGCCTACGTCCAGGATCAGGGCCGCAAGATCAATATCGAAATCATCGAAGGTGTTCTTTCTGAGATCAAAATCGAAGGCCTCAGAAAAACCAAAGAAAAAGTTGTGCGCCGCGAATTGACGGTTAAGCCCGGCGAAATCTATGACAACAAAAAGATTGTTCGCGACCTGCAGCGCCTCTATAATCTTGGCTTCTTCGAAGAAGTCCGCCGCGACCACCTTCCCGGAAAAACCCCAGAGGAAGTCGTTCTGGTAATTCATGTCGTCGAACAGAAAACCGGTCGCGCCGGTGTTGGTGCCGGTTATTCTTCGCTCAATGGCCTGGTTGGCTTTGTTAACCTTTCTCAGAACAACTTTTCTGGCGAAGGCAAACGCGTCTATCTTAAAACCGAATTCGGCGGCATCGAAACCTACGAACTTGGCTATTTTGATCCCTGGCTTAACAACAAACCGCAGAGTTTTGGTGTGGACCTTTACAGCACTGAATACACCCGTAACCTTTACGCTGGTGGCAACGAGCTGACCGAGTATGATGAAAAGCGCACCGGTGGTGCAATCACTTTGGGGCGCCGTCTGAGCGCTGATCTTGATCTGTCTTTCAAGTTCCGCGATGAAGATATCAAGCTGACTCCGACTGATAAGACTATTCCGGCGCCGGCAGGAATCATGAACGGCCGCATTCAGACTCTGGCTGCTATTCTGGCAAAAGATACCAGAGATAATCGTTTCAGACCCACCATGGGTGTGCATGACACATTCTGGGCCGAAACAACCGGTGGCTTTCTCAAGGGTTCCAACCAGTATACCAAATACATGCTGGCTTTGCGCCGCTATCTGGCCATCAGCAAGAATCGCAAGACTGTGTTGGCCGTGCAGAGTGTTGCTGGTCAAACGCAAATCGGCGATGGCTTTGTTCCCATCTATGATATGTTCTCCGTTGGTGGCAGCAGCACCGTGCGCGGCTACGAAGAGCGCGAGTTCCTTGGTACCAAAGTGTTTTATACGAATTTTGAATTGCGCCAGAACTTTGCCAAGAACTTCGACCTGGTGGCCTTTTACGATATCGGCAGCGCCTGGGGAACAGACTACAACCGCCAGAAGCTCGATTATGACCTCAAGGGTGGCTATGGCCTCGGCATTCGTCTGCAGACACCGCTTGGTCCTGTGGCTCTTGATTACGGTATAGCAGCTGATCGTGATACCAGCAATACCTATATCAATTTCGGTTCATCGTTCTAATTACATAAAAGCTCCAGAACGGAGCAGAGAAAATAAGGAGACTCAATTTCGATGAAAAAACAGCTTTTAAAACTTTGCCTCGCAGCCGGTCTCGTTGTCAGCCCGATGATGGCTTTTGCTTTTGAATTTGGCGTGGTTGATGCCGGCCAGATTTTTAACAAGTATAATGAAACCCAGAAGACCAAAAAGGTTCTCGAAGGTCAGAAAGAAAAGCTTCAGAAAGACCTTGAAAGCCGCAAAGCCGCAGTGCAGAAGCTTGACGACGATTATCTGGCTACTGCCAAGAAGATCCAGGAACTCAGAGACGCCAAGAAAGAAAAGGAAGCTCAGGCTCTTGAAGCAAAACTGAAAGATTTGCGCCAGCAGCTTGCTTCTAAGCAGGGCGAGCTTCAGAAATTTTTTGAAGAGTCACAGAAGGCTCTCTACGAAATGGAAGAAAAAGAAATGGGCGCCCTCTCAAAGAACCTCGACGAAAAAGTTGACGCGGTTATCAAGCAGATCGCTCTCAAGCATAAAATGAAGGCCGTTTTTGAAAAGCGTTTCTTTTATTATGGCGAAGAAGCAACTGTTAAAGACATCACCGAGGAAGTTCTTCAGGGCCTCAACAAAAAATGACTCTGACTGCGGTCAGGCCGCGTCACCAGGACGGGCTGTAACCATGACACAGAACCACAGCCGTACAATCAGCTTGCAGGAACTGGCTGGCCTTACCGAAGGCAGGCTGGTGGGTGACGGCACCGTGTTGTTAACCGGAGTGGCTTCGGCGCATGATGCTGCGGCAGGTCAACTGACCTTTCTTTCTGGTGCTAAAAATTATACTGCTTATCTTGAGCTTCTCAAAAGCTCAAAGGCCGCGGCCGTTATTGCGCCAGATGACGCTCCAGAATTGTCTTTGCCCTCTTTGCGGTTTAAGAACCCTTATTATGGCCTGATTAAGGCGCTTGAGTTCTTTTTCCCGCTGGAGAAGCCGGATTATTCGATCCATCCTGCTGCGTTTGTCAGCGAAAATGCCGAAGTCGACCCTTCGGCCAGTATCGGGCCTTACGCGGTGGTCGAAGCCGGTGCGGTAATCGGTGCTGGCGCCAATGTTTGCGCACAGGCCTATGTCGGTAAAAACTGCCGAATAGGTAAAGGCACTTTATTGCACCCGGGTGTGCGCGTTCTTGCTGACTGCGTTGTTGGCAACGCTTGCATTATTCACGCTAACGCGGTTATCGGCAGCGATGGTTTTGGCTTTACGCAGCATCAGGGGCGTCAGCTCAAGGTGCCGCAGGTAGGTAATGTGGTGATCGAAGACGATGTCGAAATTGGCGCCTGTGTCACCATAGACCGCGGAGCCCTTGTCTCTACGGTTATAGGCAACGGCACCAAGATCGACAACATGGTACATATCGCTCATAATGTGCAGATCGGCAAAAATTGCGTGATTGTTGCCCAGGTTGGTATTTCGGGCAGCACCATTCTTGAAGATGAAGTTACACTTGCCGGCCAGGTTGGCACTGCCGGCCACGTCAGAGTTGGCAAAGGCACGACCGTTGCTGCCCGTGGCGTGGTGACCTCTGATGTTGCTCCTGGCAGCTTTGTGTCAGGGTTTCCGCTCAAGCCACACAGCGAAGAGCGCAAGATTATGGCTTCTCTTCGCAAACTGCCCGATCTGATCAAAAAAGTTCGCGAGCTCGAAAAGCTGCTTGAAGGGAATGAAAAAGCATGACGTTAGGCAGAATTCTCAGACTGTTATTGGCACTGGTCGTTGCAATAGCCGTCCCCGCTTCAGCTGAAGATAACGTAAAGCGTACGCGCTACATGGGCACGGCAGTTTTCTCGATGCCAACCGGTTATACGCGCTCGGCAACAAATTACATCAACGATAACAGTCATTCAGCCTTCATGCTCTCGCAGGCCATGTTTGGCGATCTGGTTGAACTCTCGATGTTAAGGCATTTGAGCGGCGACTTTAAAGGCAAGAACCCGATGAGCGTCAAGATCAAACTGCTTGAAGAAGGCGGTGCGCTGCCCAGCATCGTTTATGGCGCCTCTGATCTGACTAAAGCAATTGGTTCAAAGATATTCTATTTTGCCGCTTCCAAATCAATAGAAGCATTTGGAGCTCATCTACACGGCGGCATTTATAAAGACCCGATAACCAGCGATCGCAAAACTTTTTATGGTGTCGAAAAGATGGTGTTGCCTCTGATAACCCTCAGCGCTGAGCGATCCGATGAAGTTAATACATTCGGTGTCAAACTCAGCCCATATCCTGGCGTCAGCCTCGAAGTCGGGCAGCGTGATGCCAAAGAAGAAATCTACAACATCAATTATTTCAGATCCTTTTAATCATGACTGAAGCCCACCGACAACATACTCTGGCAAAGCCTTATAAATGTGAAGGCCTTGGTCTGCATACCGGTAAACCGGTCAGCATGGAGTTTGTGCCAGCCCCGGTTAACACCGGCCTGGTTTTCGTAAGAACCGATCTTGCCGGCAATCCCCGAGTACGCCCGATTCTTAGCAATGTTGTTGCGACCAACCGTGGCACTATTATCAGCGAACATGGCGCATCTGTTCACACGGTTGAGCACGTGATGTCGGCCTTGCGCGGCTGTGGTATCGATAACCTGCTTATCATGATTTCAAACGAAGAGCCGCCAGCACTCGATGGCAGTGCCAGTAATTTTGTGGAAATGATCGAACAGGCTGGCCGCCTTGAGCAAGATGCAGAGCAGACCTGCTGTTTTGTCAAAGAAATTCTGACCCTGTCAGACGCAGATAAATCGATGACTTATCTGCCTTCAGACAAATTCGAGGTGACCTACAAACTGGCATACTCAGACAATCTGGTCGCGCCACGACACCTTCATATCGAAGTCAGTCATGAAATGTTCAAAAAACGCATCTGTCGCGCACGAACCTTTGGTTTTGAGCGCGAGTTTGCCATGCTTAAAGAGCATAATCTTGCCCGCGGCGGCAGTCTCGAAAACGCAGTGGTCATCGACAATGATGGCAAGGTGGTTAACCCCGAGGGTTTGCGTGACGAAGACGAACTTATTCTTCACAAGATACTCGATCTGGTCGGTGATTTTTCGCTGATCGGAATGCCGGTTCGCGGCCACATAATAGCCGATCGCACCGGCCACGGTTTTAATGTTAAATTTGCGAAGATGCTGAGTGCAAAGTATGCAGAGTCTCAGCAGAGAAAGGAATACGAGATGATGTACATCGAAGAAATCAAGACAATTCTGCCGCACCGCTATCCATTTCTGCTGGTAGATCGAATCCTTTCACTGGTTCCCGGCGAGTCGATCGTCGGTATTAAAAATGTCACCGCCAATGAAGAATTTTTTAACGGGCATTTTCCTGGCAAACCGGTAATGCCCGGCGTTCTTATGGTCGAGGCCATGGCGCAGGTAGCCGGAGTTCTTTTTCTCTCACAACCAGAACACAAAGGTAAAGTACCTTTCTTTTGTGGTATAGATAAGGTAAGATTTCGCCGACCTGTTGTTCCCGGAGACCGCCTGGAATTTCATATTAAGGTTCTCAAGGTTCGCGGAAACACTGGTAAGGTTGAAGCAGAAGCACGCGTTGACGGTGAACTGGTAACCGGCGGCGAGCTGATGTTTCAGATTGTTTGACCTTGAGTAAGGAGTAGACACATGTCTGTTCATCCAACAGCGATAGTTCATCCCGGCGCCAGATTGCATGCCACCGTTAAGGTTGGCCCTTTTGCCATAATTGGCGAACATGTCGAAATTGGTGCCAACACTTCAGTCGGCGCCAATTCGGTTATTGACGGCCACACTACTATTGGCGAAGATAATGTTATTCACCCTTCGGTTATTATTGGCGCCCCCCCCCAGGACCTCAAATACAAGGGCGAAAAGACTTTTGTAAAAATTGGCAAGGCCAATCATTTTCGTGAATTCACCACTGTACATCTTGCCGAAGGCGAAGGCCACTCTACGGTAATTGGCGACGGCAACCTGTTTATGGCTTATGTTCATATTGCCCATAACTGCATGGTCGGCGATTATAACATCATGTCTAACTGCACTACGCTTGCCGGCCACGTTGAAGTCGGCAACCGCGCGGTTCTTGGCGGTTTTACCGGTATCCATCAGTTCTGCAAAGTCGGCAGTATGGTGATGATCGGTGGTATGAGCAAGATCGTCAAAGATGTTCCGCCTTTCATCAAGATTGACGGGAACCCGGCTCGCGTTGTCGGTCTTAATGCGGTTGGTCTGCGCCGCAACAATGTTTCGAAAGAATCTATCGCCAGCATAAAAGAGCTCTACAAGGTCTTTTTCCGCTCTGAAATGAATGTCTCGCAGGCACTGGCCAAATGGTCAGAACTGGTTGACGCCGAAGACGAAAATGTAAAAATGTTTTACAATTTTGTTAAGAACGCCAAACGCGGCGTTTACAAACGTACCAGAAAAAGCAGCAGCTCCAGCGAAGAATAGTAATAGTCGCACGCAATCGCAGTTTACGAGACCGGTTCCTTTTGGTTGCCGGTCTCGTCGCTTTTTAGTCGCATACAGGATTGACTTTGCCCGCCGGCCAAGCTAGAATAATTTATAGAATTTAGCTAAATGAACCTGCCTGTTCGTCCGATATTCACCCTTGGAGGCGTCCTCCGCTAGTAAACATAGACAACCAGGGGGAAGACGTTCAGGGAGTAGGAGGAACCATGAAGGTTTCCAGTGATGTAAACATAACAAGAATCTATCAGGACCAGGTGAAGAAGGCCAAGGCAGATAAGCCTGATGGCGAGTTCCGCAAAATGATGCAGGATTCGGCCAGTAAGACTGAAGGGCCGGCCCGTGGCTTTCATCCGCCGAGTGGCATTAACCCGAACAACCCGATTCTGTCGGGGACTCCGGTAGCACAGGCAGACCCGGTCGATACTATCAAGTTCGCAGCAGAAGTTGTCGCCAGCGAGCCTGAAGTAAGGACAGAAAGAGTTGATCGCATCAAAAAGCTGTTTGACGCCGGGCAGTATAACGTTTCACCCGCAGCCGTCGCCGAAAAGCTCTTTGCCAGTGGCGCAGTCACCACTTCCTGGGAAGGCTAAGCCCTTTGCAGCAGTCTGTTGAAGAACTCAAGGAAATCCTTTCCGAAGAGTTGACCATCTATCAGAAGCTTCGCAGTTTTGCCCGCGATAAAAAAAAGCTTCTGCTTGAAAAGTTTTCGACTGACCTGCAGACGATCGTAACCCAGGAAGAGATTCTCGTTCAGCGTCTTATCGATCTTGAACAGCTCAGGCGTGATCTTGTCGCCAAGATTGCCGGCAGTACCGATGCCAGTCTTGATGCTGCGATAGAAAAAGTTGCTGATGCCGATAGCAAGTCAGATCTGTGGCTGCTTGGGAGCCAGTTGCGTGATCTGATGACTGAGATCAAGCTGATTAATGATGAGAACCAGAAGTTGCTCGAACAGGCCCTTGAGTTGACACAGTATTCAATCAAGCTGATAACCAGGGTGCCGGAAGATGTAACCTATGGTCCGGGCGGCAAGCAGTCGCCAAAACGTCCAGGTTCTGTACTGATCGACCGAAAAGCCTGAAATCAGGTGGTTCTGATCGCTTCGCGATATTAGAATCACCTTTCACGAAGCGCGTAAAACAAAAATCTTCGTAGTGACAAAGTGCATTAAATGCGACTTTGTTGCTGCGAAGATTTTTTGTACTAATATTACTTCGTCAAATCGCCGATAAAGATAATAGGGGAAAATATATTTCCCGGGTGGCACATATAAATACGCCACCAATATAAGGAGGCCGGCGATGGCTGGAACTTTTTTTGGTCTGCAGATCGGTAGAAGTGGCATCTATACCGCAAGAAAAGCGATGGACGTCACTTCGCACAACATTGCCAACGCCAACACCGAAGGCTATTCCAGACAAAAAGCGGTGATAGAAGCCAGTCGGCCATACATGATTACCAGCATGTACACGCCGGTTGTGCCTGGTCAGGTTGGTACAGGTTCAACAGTTGCCCAGATTCAACAGTTTCGCGATCAATTCATCGATGCCAAGATCACCAAAGAAACTACTACTCTTGAGTGGAAAACAACTGCCGACAGCCTGCTTAAACAGATAGAATCTATTATCAACGAGCCGGGTACGGCGACGATTCGCGACCAGCTCGATAAATACTGGGCGGCCTGGCAAGACCTTGCCAACAATGCCTCAGACAGTTCGCTGCGGCGCAATCTTGTCGAAGAAACCGAGACACTTGTCGCGGTTTTCAAGGAAGTAGACGATCAACTGCGACGTTTGCAGGGATCGCCGACCTGGTGTTCACAGTCAAGCATAGAAAGCCAGATTCGTGACACGGTTGGTGAGGTCAATGCGCTTGCCAAGACAATAGCCAGTCTCAATGAGCAGATTGGTCGCTCAGAATCAAATGCCAACGTTGCCAACGATCTGCGTGACCAGCGCCAGAAGGCTCTTGAAGATCTGGCAAAACTGGTTAACGTTGATTTTCATTATGACGAAAAGGGCTTTTTGAACGTAAACTGCGGCACACACCCTCTTGTGCAGAACATTTTTGCCAAAGATCTCAATATTTCTGTCAAGAATGGCGAGTCATTCAGCACAGTCAGCGGAACAGAGAACTATCCAGAATATTCTGACAATATAGAAGTTGCCTCGGCAGCACTTACACATACCTCAGAACAGCGAAACATCACTATTACTGTCGGTCAGCTTGCTCAGGCACACTCACAGTATTCATTCCTCACTTTTCACCCGCTTACTGGCCCTCTGTCTGATTTTGGCGTGACCAGCGGCAGCTTTTCGGTTAACGGCCGGGAGTTCTTTCTTGACGCCGAAAACACCGACATGCGTGGACTGGCCATGATGCTTGACGAAGCTAACATCAATGTTGATTCATATATCAACGAAGCTGGCCAGCTGATTATCAATTCAAGCCAGACCGGTAAGGATTACGAGATTCAAACTGCCAATGGCAGCAGCAATCTTATTACTATCCTGAATCTGCAGAATCAGACCAAGGCTCAGGATGCTTATTTCAGTATTAATGGCACAGCTTATGCCTCTTCTAAAAATACGGTCAGTGATGCTCTTGATGGTGCAACCATCTTTCTTCGCGGCCATGGCGTTGCCAATATTGATCTGCGGCCAGTTGTCACCAGCGGCAAGCTCAAAGGCCTTCTCGAAGTGCGAGATGGCATTTTGCAACAGACAATAGACGACCTGAATAAACTGGCTTACACCGTTGCTGTCGAAACCAACCAGGTGCATCGCACCGGTTATGGCACTGACGGTGAGACCGGGCGAAATTTCTTCAAGCCGCTTGAATACCTCGATGTCAACAACCCTTACAAGAACGCCATTCAGAACCTGGCGATGGAAGATTACATCAAAAGCAACCTGAACACGATCGCGGCTGCCAGCGGCAAAATCGAGAATCCGACTGACCGTCTGCGCACATACAACGGCGATGGTGATGGCTCGAATGCGATATTGATTGCCCAGCTCAAGCATAAGAACTTTTTTAACGAAGGCAAATCTTCGTTCAATGACTTTTATAACGAGCTGGTAACCGAAATCGCCTCAAAGAGCAAGCGTTACGAAACCGAAAAAACCTACAGCCAGAGTCTGTTGACCCAGCTTGACGGCAAACGCGCCGAACTCTCAGGCGTATCGCTTGATGAAGAACTCGCCAATCTGATTCGCTTTCAGCACGCTTATAACGCGTCAGCCAAGGTAATCACCATTGTTGATGAGATGCTCGACAAGATAATTAACGGCATGATTTAACCCGCCAGCTAAAGGCTGACGTGAACAGATAATACAAATCCAGGCAGATAGAAAAAGGCAAATAAGGAGACAGGCGCTATGCGGATAACCAATCAGTGGATTGTCAATTCGTTTATCGGTCAGGTTAACCGTACTAACTCGTCGATGAGTGAAATGCAGATCAAGGTGAGCTCTGGCAGCAAGTATATTCGGGCATCTGAAAGTCCGGTAGACAACGCTTTGATCATGCAGAACAAGGTTGAGATAAACGAAAACACCCAGTTTATACGCAACATCGACCATGTTACTGACTGGTATAACAACACCGATGGTGCGATGTCGACCATTGAGAGCGCTATACAGCGTGTGCGCGAACTTGCCGTTCAGGGTGCCAACGACACTCTGGTGCAGGAAGATCGCGATGCCATCGCCAAAGAAATCAACGAGCTGATGCTGCATTTGATTGATGTCGCCAATACCAACATCGGTGGCGAATACATTTTTGCCGGGCACAAGTCTGACAGTCCGCCATTTTCGACACAGACAGGTCAGGATGGCGGCTTCAATACCGACATGGTTACCTATTCACTGGGCGATGTTCGGAATAACGCTAATTTAAACAACATTCTTAATGTTCTTTATGCAGGCAACGACAAGCGTTTGACTTCAGAAATTGAGCGCGGCACTGTTCTTGAAAAGAGCATCAACGGTCTCGAACTGTTTTTCGGCAGCCAGCCGGTCGCACCGACCCCGGGCTTTACCTATACCCTGCCACCACTTGAAGAGAGCCTGCCGCTGAAGATGATGAACTCAGGCAACGGTGTTCAGGAGGGCTCGATAATCATCACCGATCAGAACGGTGTAGAGCACAAGATCGAACTGGCTGATGCCCATCGTCTCGATGATGTAATTGGCATGATCAATGCCACGAAGTCTTTCAGTGCTGGCATCGAAGAAGTGCCCTCAGATACAGCTGTATCACTGGGTATTAATCGCAACGCTGGTTTTTCAAACCTTCTGGTCGGACTTTCTGACCCGAAGATGCTTTCTGAATTCACTAATCTTACCGATCTGAACAATGGTCTCGGGGTTCCCGACGGCTATCTGAATATCAACACAAGAGATGGCAAGAACTACCGCGTCGACACTACCGGCGCGACTACGGTTGCCGACATTGTGGCCAAGCTGAATGCCGTGAATGGCGGCGCTGCGCTCGAAGCAAAGTTCGACATGATTCATAAGCGCATTGAAATTCAGGATGTTACCGGTGGTGCCGGCGAGTTCGCGATAACTTCTACCCGCACCCAGCTTTATATTAAAGATCTCGACCCGCATGTTGCCAGTGATCTTGGTCTTGTCCGAAATGTCGGGCCCGGAACGCAGATTGTGTCTACCTATGATCCGGTCATGCAGTCTGAAACTACGCCTCTTTCGCTTCTTAATGGCGGGAAAGGTGTCGAAGCGGGTTTTATCAATATCTCTACCCATGACGGCAGCACAGTAAATGTAGATCTGACCAGCGTGCAATCACCACAGGATATAATGGCGGCAATCAATGCCCAGGCGCTTGCTGACGGCGTTAATCTGGTTGCCAGCTTCGACGCTGTATCTAACCGCATGGTGATCACCGACAACACCGTCGACAACGGTTTTGACTTCAAAATCGAAGAAGTATATGGCACCAATCCGATTGCTGTGCGCGAAGTGACGACTTTGACCAAAAACCTTGGTCTTCTCAAATCTTCGCAGGGCAACACCATAGTTGGCAACACTCTCACCAGCTCTGCGTTGCCGCTCGATGAGACCACTCTGCTTTCAGATTTGTTGCCGCCACCCGAGCGTGGTTTCATGGTCATTCGTGGTGCCGATAAAGAGCCGGTTAAGATCGATCTTACTGGTGCCAACACCATTCAGGATGTTCTCGATGGCATCAATGGCAGTGGCAAGTTCGCCGCTTCCTGGGATGCCAACGAAAAACGCTTTGTGGTTACCGATCCAACAGCGACCGGTGGCAATTACGGCATTGTTATCGAAGAACTGGTCAACACCGGCCGCGACCTTGGCTTTATAACCGGTGCCAGTAACCATGTTTATGGCACCATTACTGGATCTCCGATCAATGTTAAATCTCTGCCGACAATGGTTGGCTCGGTAGACCTTGATCCGGCACTGACTCCGCAAACTGATTTGCAGTCGCTCAATTCGACACGCATGTCAAATCCCGGAGTTAATCTGGGTTATATCAGAATTACCGACAAGGCTGGGCGCTTTGCGGCGATAGATCTGCGCGGCAGCCAGACTATTGATGATATTCTCACCAAAATAAATAATCCTGCTAACGGAATCTATGTTGAAGCCCGAATCAGCGCTGATGGCAAAGGCCTTGAAATCATTGACAAGAACAACGGCGCGCCGGGCAAGCTGGAGATTATTGATATCGACAGCACTACAGCCTCTGATCTGGGTATTTCAGGTCGAACTGTCGACAACAAACTCATCGGCAAAGATGTTGACCCGGCGATGTCATTGACCACGCCGATAAGCGCCTTGAATGGCGGCAAGGGTGTTCCACTTGGCAAGGTATACGTGCAGAGCGGCAGTTACTCGGGTGAAATCGATCTGACTGGGGTTAAGACTGTTGGTGAAATGCTCGACAAATTGTCGAACAGCGACAATAACTTCAACCTGCAGGCCTGGATCTCAGCAGATGGCAAGCGTATCAACCTGACCAACACCATGGGCGAACCTTATATCAAGGTTCGCGATGCCGGCGGCAAGAACCCGAATACCGCTTCTACGCTCGGGCTCGGCAATACACCTTCTCTCTTCACAACCATGATGGACCTGCGCGACAATCTGCTGCGCAATGACGCGAAGGCGATTTCCGAAGAAAGTATCAAAAATATTGATGAAGACCTCAGGCGGGTGCTCAACCTGCATGCCGAAGTTGGCAGCAAAACCAATCGCGCCAACGCCGCAAAAGAAAAACAGGAAAATATTACTTTAAATCTAAAGAATATGCTCTCGTCTGTCGAAGATATAGACATGGCAGAGGCCATTATCAGAATGACGGAAATGGAGACTGCTTATCAAGCAGCACTACAGACAGGTTCCCGCATTATGCAGATGTCACTGTTGGATTTTCTCAGATAAGTAAGGAACGGCCTAAGGTATGAAGATTTCGACCTCGCGCTTCGGAAAAATTGAGATTGTCAAAGATGAGATCATCACCTTTGCAGAAGGCCTGCTTGGGTTTGGGGAATACCACCAGTATGTCATTCTCAATGCTGATGATGGAAGCCCTTTTCGCTGGTTGCAGTGCGTAGATGACGGTAATCTCGCATTTGTAATCATTGAGCCACTGAGTTTCATGTTTGAATACGACATCGAAATCTCAGACTCTGATGCAGGTTTTATCAGCCTGGAGCGCGCCGAAGATGCGGTTCTTTATGTAATCGTCTCTATTCCGGCCAATCCGAGCGATATGACCGCCAACCTGCAGGGACCGCTCGTTATCAACGCCGCCAATCGCAAGGGCCGCCAGATAATTTCGAGCAACTCCCGGCACTCGGTTAAGGTCCGCATTCTCGATGAGATGGAAAAGCGGGCCGCCAAGCTCAAGGAAGTTCAGGACTCTCTCGACTCCAAACCTGAGGAGGACGAGAGCTGATGCTTGTATTAACCAGAAAGATAAATGAAAAGATCATTATCGGCGATGACGTCGAGATTGTTCTGGTCGACATTGGTAAGGATCAGGTGAAAATCGGCATCAACGCGCCGCGCAGTGTCAAGGTTCACCGCTGGGAAGTCTACGAAGAAATTCAGAAAGAAAATCGTGAAGCAGCTAAAACTACGTCTCTTGATCCGCTCAAGAGCCTGCCTCAGGATATTCTTAATAAATTCGGAAAAAAAGATAGCAAGGCAAAAAAACAATAAAATGCGAGCAAAACGGAGAATAAGGAAGAATATTGGCTTAGATCGTCGGAAACAAGGTTAATGTTTGTTGACCTCAGTTTCCGATGAGTAATGTAGATGGGGAAAAAAATAAGCTGAGAAGCTAAAAACGGATTGAAATCCCCAACAGTCATGGAGGCAAACCTATGGCCCTGCGTATTAACTCAAATGTTACTGCTCTGAACGCCCACGGTAATCTGGTGAAGAATGACAGCAGATTATCAAGTTCAATCGAGAGACTGTCGTCTGGATTGAGAATCAACCGCGCTTCTGATGACGCTGCGGGTCTGACTATCTCAGAGAAACTGCGCACCCAGGTGCGTGGTATCAACCGGGCCAGCATGAATGTTCAGGATGGCATCAGCCTGATTCAGACTGCTGAAGGTGCTCTCAATGAAATTCACAGCATGCTGCAGCGCATGCGCGAACTGGCCCTTCAGTCCGGCAACGACACCCTCACCACCACCGACCGTCTGGAAATCCAGAAAGAGGTCATGCAGCTCAAGGAAGATATCAACCGTATCTCTTACGGCACTGAATTCAACACCAGAAAGCTGCTCGATGGTTCCGGCACCGCTGTAATTTCCACCAGCGACCCGAAGAACCTCGATGGCGTTGTAGTTGGTGAAGTGCTCACTTTCTCCGATTTCTCAGTCGTGGTATGGCCGAAATCAGAATACATCCCTGGTATCGGTTACAAAACCTATTCAGGAACTCCTGAACATCAGCGCTCGGCCATATTTGTAACTACCGACGGTGAGATTGCTACCGCTTCGACGACGCTCGCTTCTCTTGCCAATTTTTACGACAATAACAACCATTTTATTCTTGATCTGCCGCAGACCCTTTTTCTGCAGGGCGACAACGCTCAGGGCCAAATCGTGGTCAGCAAAGACCTGACACTTGCCCAGCTGACTGAAAGAATCCAGGCAGCGATGACTAAAGATCAGCTCGGTAAAGGGCTTGATTTTGAAGGCTCAAAGTCTTTCATATGTGACAGTGGCGATAGAAACGGTCAAATCACTGTTATCTCGGGCCGCAACGGCGAACTTGGCCGCATCAATTTCACTGGCGAAGAATCACTGGTCAAGGCCCTCGGCTTCCAGGCAGTAATTCCTGCCGAAGACCCGGTTTACTCTATTGCCGTGACCAATCTTGGTGTTCCGTTTGGCGAACGCAATACATTGACAACTCAGATTGCCGGCCATCGTGCCATGGGCTTGATCCAGGGTATCGACCTGATGTTCGAACCGCCGCAGTCAGCCAACGTCGTTACCAAGGCGGCAGTTTTAGGTATTTCCATACCAGCTGCGATTACTTTTGATATCGACGACTCAATTTCCTCTACTGCAACTGTTCCGATCAACATTGGTTCTGGCGTTTACAGTATGCAGCAGGTCGCTTCGATCATCAATACCGAACTCAGAGCCGCAAGCAGCATGGTGACTGTTCGCGTAAACGACCAGTATGCTCTTGAATTTTCCACACTCAATACTGGTTCGGCTGCGTATGTTTCGATTACCAACGCTATAACCAATCCGCTGGGCGTTTCAAATGGCCGTTACACCGGCACCGGCGGTAAACCTGGTGTAGCTACCGGCTACGATCTGATAACCAGCTTTGACTTCTCTCAGGCTGGCACAACCATGTTTCTATCCATTGTAGACCGCCATGATGTTGCGTCGGCAACGTTGATCAGCCTGACCGGAAACTACACTGCCGGTGGTCTCAACTCGATTGTTGAAGCCATCAATATGCAGATTGGCGCTAACGGACTGATGATAGTTGCTGAAGCTAAAAGCGGCGTGCTTAACTTCCGTTCGCTCGAAACAGGTGTTGAATCAAACTTCGATATCTTCGATGCAGGCGGTGGTGGCCAAGGTATGGCGACCGGACTCAAGGTTCATCAGCAGACCACGATAACTGGTTTCGACGGCAACCCGACCGTGCAGAATTTCGCCTATGATCAGCCTTCTGCCAGGTTCGGATATGTGATTTTCGATCATAGCGCGTCGGCAGCTGTCGACGACCTTTCATTCTATATCGCAGATCTTGACGGCAGTGGCATGTCGATAGCCTTCCTCGCTGGTTCGGCCGGCACTTCGTTCCGGTCAATCACCGAAATTGCCAATCTGATTAACGCGCAGGCCAGCCTGCAGGGCGTTAAAGTTAACGCTGAGATTAAAACCGCGACCCAGACGATCAAACTGTTTTCCACAATACCGGGCAAGGATGGACGAATAGTCTTTGCCGAACTGGGTAGCCCGGATTCGACTAATACGCTGAAGTCCATTTTCGACATTGATCCGGTCGCTGTCCAGAATGGTAGTGGTAACTATGCCTATACCATGCATGTTAAGGATACGTCGATACAGTTTCAGATCGGGCCGAACCAGGGGCACACTGCGGTTTCCAACATCATACGAACAGATGTTAAAGCCCTTGGAATCGAAGACCTTGACCTTACCACTGTTAAATCATCTGAGATCGCTATTGGTCTCATTGACAAGGCTATGCAGCGCATTTCTTCAGAACGCGCCAAGCTGGGTGCGATCGAAAACCGCATGAACTACACTCTCAACAGCTTGCGCGTGGCACTGCAGAACATGACTGCCTCTGAATCCCGCATCAGAGACGTTGATATGGCCAGAGAAGTTATCGAAATGACTTCGTCGCAGATCCTGCAACAGGCCAGCAACGCCATGGTTGGCCAGGCCAACGTATCTGCCCAGTCGGTTCTTGACCTGTTAAGATAATTCTCTCAGAAACACATAGGTTTGCACCGGGCTGTCCGCAAGGACAGCCTTTTTTTATTCTCGCACCTGGGCGCTTCGTATCCTCGGGCGCCCTGGCACTAGCGCATCCTGCGCGTCGTAATCGTAATCGTAATCGATCTTATACTCGTCGCTTTCAACTCAGGAAAATATCATCCGCAGATTGCGCAGATGGGTTTCGGATAACTGCAAAATAAACATGTAAAAAACTCCTGAAAAATCTGTGATAAGCGTTTAATCTGTGGATAACTCTTCAAAAGAAGTTCTCATAGACAGGCAAATGGAGAATTGCTGGTTTTTTATCCCCGCGCTTGCACTTAGTGTTACTTTGTAATATATTTAAGGAAATAGTTAATGCGTGTCACCGCGCAGATGTATTATTGATCTGTAGTGACCATATCAAAGGAGTAACACATGAAAATACTTATAGTGGGTGGTGTTGCCGGTGGTGCGAGTGCTGCTGCCCGCGCGCGTCGTCTCGATGAAAAGGCTGAAATAATACTTTTCGAGCGCGGCGAACATATTTCGTTTGCTAACTGTGGCCTGCCGTATCATATTGGCGGTGTGATTCCAGAACGCGAGAGCCTTCTGGTAACTACTCCAGCAGCCATGCGCGACAAATTTGCCATAGATGTGCGGGTTCGCAATGAAGTCATAAAAATTGACCGCGTCAAAAAAACAGTGCAGGTTAAAGACCTCAGCTTAGGCAAGACTTATACAGAATCTTATGATTATCTGATTTTGAGCCCGGGAGCTGCCGCCATTAAACCGCCAATACCCGGTATCGATAAGCCCGGAATCTTTTCGCTGCGAAATCTTGAAGACATGGATCGAATCAAGGCGGCTGTCAAAGGCAAGACCTCGGCGGTTGTCGTCGGTGGCGGTTATATCGGTCTCGAAATGACCGAGTCGCTCAGACACATTGGTCTCGAAGTTACTCTTGTCGAACTGGCAAATCAGGTTATGGGCCCGGCTGATCCCGAAATGGCAACCATGCTGCATACCGAGATAAAAATGAACGCGGTTAATCTGCGCCTGGGTCAGTCAGTGACCAGTTTTGAAGAGGGCAGCAACGGGCTGCGGGTCATTCTGAGTTCTGGCGACAAGATCGCTGCCGACGCGGTTGTTATGGCGATAGGCGTTCGTCCCGAAAATCAGCTGGCCAGAGACGCCGGCCTTGATATCGGTGTGACCGGTGGCATCAAGGTAGACTCTTTCATGCAGACGAGCGACGCGGCGATTTATGCCGTTGGTGACGCTGTAGAAGTTAAAGATTTGATAACCGGCAAGCCGGCTCTTATTCCGCTTGCCGGGCCGGCAAACCGCCAGGGCCGAATCGCTGTCGATAACATTTATGGGCTCAAGCGCGAGTATCGTGACACCCAGGGTTCAGCTGTCTGCAAAATCTTTGATCTGACTTTCGCAATGACCGGTTTGAGCGAAAAACAGGCAGTCAAGAATGCAATGCGCTATGACAAGGTCTATGTTCATCCTTCCAATCATGCGTCTTACTATCCGGGAGCGACTTCGATCAGTCTCAAGATGATTTATGATCCCGATACCGGGCGCGTTCTCGGTGCTCAGGCAGTCGGTCTCGATGGCGTCGAAAAACGCATAGATGTCCTGGCCGTGGCTATTCGCGCCGGAATGACTGTATATGATCTCGAAGAAATCGAACTTTGCTACGCGCCACCTTATGGCTCGGCCAAAGACCCGGTTAACTACGCCGGCTTTGTTGCCGCAAACCTTCTGCGCGGCCACAGCGAACACTTTCACGCGACTGCAGTGCCGACCCTGAAATCAGATCAGAAGCTGTTGGATGTCAGGACTCTCGAAGAAGTTCAGGCGGGCATGATTCCTGGAGCGATGCATATTCCGCTGCATGAGTTGCGCGAAAAAATCAGCGGGTTTTCGCCAGACAAAGAATACATGATCTACTGTCAGGCGGGTCTGCGCGGTTATCTGGCATATCGCATACTTAAACAGCATGGCCTGCGCGCCTGTAATCTCGATGGCGGTTACAAAACTTACTGCATGTTCAACCAGACAGCGGTCTATGATAAGTCGAGCATGTCAGATGATGCCGGCAGTGAAGCAGAGGTCGACAAATCTGTAGTTGTTGCCGGCGATTTCAGTATTGTTAAAACTCTTGATGTATCGGGGTTACAGTGCCCCGGCCCGATTTCTCAGCTGCGCAAGGCCATTGATGCAATAGAGAAGGGGCAGGCCGTTGAAATACTGTCTACCGACCCCGGTTTCGCTGCCGATGTGCCGGCCTGGTGCCGCTCAACCGGCCACCAGTCGATCAGCGTCGAAAAGGTCGCTGGCGGCAAATACCGTGCCGTGGTGCGCAAGCTTGGCCAGCAGAGCTGCTCGCCGCTGACTACCTGCCAGAAGCAAATGTCTAACGTGATTTTCAGTAATGACTTTGATAAAGCCATGGCTGCTTTGATTATTGCTAACGGTGCGGTGGCGGCCGGTTATAAGGTCACCCTGTTCTTTACCTTCTGGGGTCTGAGTCTGTTGCGCAAAGAGTCTGACAAGCCGCTCAAGAAGGATATGATGGAGAAGATGTTCGGCATGATGCTGCCCAAAAATATTGATGGCCTCAAACTCTCGAAAATGAACATGGGTGGCATGGGAACAGCGATGATGCACCGGGTCATGGCCAGCAAGAATGTTGCCTCGCTTAAAGAGCTTCTGCAGCAGGCCATCGAAAATGGTATCAAGATGGTGGCCTGCTCAATGAGCATGGATGTAATGGGCATCAAGGAAAGCGAACTCATCGACGGCGTCGAACTCGGCGGTGTCGCCATGTATATCGACGAACTGTCAAAAAGCAACGCCGGCCTGTTCATCTAAGCCGATAATAAAGCAAAAGACCGGAGCGCGCCTTGTGTGTGCTTTGGTCTTTCTTTCTTTCTTTCTTTCTTGAACGAACTCTAGAACCGGCTAAATCAGATCTGTTCTGCGCCAGTTGCCGTTGATGGTCTCATTTGCCAAGTAAAAACCAGGTTATGTCATCCTGTGGAAACACTGGGTCTCTGCGGTAAAGAAAGCCGTAATCAAGCAGTTTCAGATCTGGATATTTTTCCAGCATTTCGCCGGCAAAATCGCGTTTGAATAGCCGGTCTTCATGCCCTCTATATTTTATGGCAACTGGTGACGGATTGTAATATTCCGCGATCAATATGTATTTGTTACTGGCTTCATAAAGCTTTTCATAGGCAACGTGCAGCATTTCAGGATTGAGGTGTATCAGCACCCCTTTTATCAAGGCCAGGTCAGCTTTTTCTTTTGTCGCAAAGTCGAATATTGATGTTTGGAAAGTGTTCGCCGGGCCGATGAGTTCGGCCAGCCTGCCTGCTGCTTGCGGGTTTATTTCTATGCCTCTCAGGGCAATGTCAGGGTATAGCAGTTTCAGGGCTTTCAGGTTCATGCCAATGTTGGCACCAAACTCAATACATGAGGATATCTTGCCGGCTTTTTTCAGCGCTGTGGCGTAAAAGCTCAGATTCGCGGCCAGCAATTGCGGGCTTTCATTGCGATTGATGTAGTCGACACCAAAACTTCCGGCCCAGAACTCTTCTTGCGGAGTTCTGACTCTGGCTGTTTCTTTCATCTCGACCTCCCGTTTAATGTAAATCAGAACCTGCTCGATACTTTGTGAGAGCAGAATTGTGGCTGATTTTCGCAATGATATTACATGAATAGAATAAAATGTACAAGGGGGTGGACTTTGTTACAGGTAAAGATTCAGTTTTGGGTGGAATTGCCTGTATCTGAATCCTTGCTGTTAAAGGACATACAAATATTTTTATAAAAAATGATAATTGGCTGGTTTGTGTTAAAAATTAAAGAAAAACAGAGTATAGTTTTAAAAATTGTTCTTAATCGAGGAGAATCGCGCAAAGGAATGTGAAGAGAAATGTCGATAGTCCTAATAGAAAGGTGAAAATATGCCTTGTTGGTAATAAAAAGAAAGGAGGCTAAAGATTTTTAAGAAATAAACATAGGGCCTGAAATTTAAGGAGTTCGGCACAAGGACGTGCTGAAGACAGAAATTCAAGGAGGAATTTATATGTCGCTTCGAATCAACCAAAATGTTCTCTCAATTAAAACTTACTCAAATCTCTCTCAGACCAGTGACCGACTCGAAAAGTCAATTCAAAAGCTCAGTTCGGGATTAAGAATCAATTCAGCCGCCGATGACGCTGCCGGCCTCGCAATCAGCGAAAAGATGCGCCGTCAGATCAGAGGCCTCAACCGCGCCTCTCTCAATGCCCAGGATGGCATTTCGATGATTCAGACCGCCGAAGGCGCGCTCAATGAATCACAGAGCATTCTGCAGAGAATGCGTGAACTGGCTATCCAGGCTTCAAACGATACCCTGACCTCTAACGACCGCCTCGAAATTCAAAAAGAGGTCAATCAGCTGCGCACAGAAATCGATCGCATTGCACAGGGAACCGAATTCAACACCAAAAAGCTTCTCGATGGCAGTCAGTCCGCTCTTATAAGTTCCAGCTCAAAGGCTGTGAACGGTATTGTCGTCGGCAATGCCAAAAATGGTGGCGATTATAATGTCAGTCTTGCTCTGATCAGCGGTGGCATCTCTCAGATGCAGAGAAGCCAGATGTTTACCGACAAGAATACTGGCAAACTGGCTGATGGTACAACCAAACTCGAAGATATTGCCGAATTCTACGACAGCAATGGCAAGTTCCTGCTTGATTCTCCTCAGCAACTTACCATTACCGGCAACTCAAAAGACGCAAGCGTGACTGTTGATGGGCAGATGTCTCTCAACGAACTCGCCGGCAAGATTCAGCAGGCGATCAACAGCAGCAATGGTCTGGGCATGAGTAATTCTACCGCCGAAGTAATTACTACTGCAGCCTCCGGTGTTTCTGGCCTTGGTGGTTACATGCAGGTTGTATCTGGTTCTGTTGGTGACCAGGGTAATTTCTCGATTGCCGGTCCGCAGGATGTCGTGAATGCCCTTGGATTCAGCGTTGCCAGAGAGTCGAAGAACAACCTCGTGCAGATAATGATCGAAGATACCCAGGGCAACAGAACTACGGTTCGTACCAGTAGTGACAAGGCCAGTGGTCTGCTTGAAGGCATCGATCTGCAGTTTAACTCGCAGGCCGCTCAGATCGCCGGCGTTGGTGGTCTTGAAGGTGGTCTCAAACTTTCTGCTCCTCAGACATTTACTATTTCTGCCGGTGATGATGATGTTGCAATCACTGTCGCATCTGGTAACTGGACAATGGAAGGTATTGCTCGCAGTATCAACCAGCAGATCGCCGACGAGATTTCAGGTGGTGAAACTGGATTGCAGGGTCTCGAAGCTTCGATAGTAGAAGGCGAACTGCGTCTGACCTTTGAACCGCCTACTTCTTCTGCAGGTACAACTCTCACAATTACAGGCGCATCAGCTGAGACTCTCGGTGTTAGCAATACCGGTCCTACCAGTGGCTTTGTTAACGGTAACAAAGATGAGAGCAAGGCAATCAGCGGTTTCAGCCTCTATCATACTACAGACGGTACTGTTGTGAATTTCACTGTGACTGACGCTGATGGCGATAACGTTGCGCTCAATGCCTATACCACCGACAGTGATGCTGAAGCTGCAGATATGGTCGAGATCAAAAACTGGATCGCATCTGCTAACAGTCAGTTGACAGGTGCAGATGTTCAGGCAAGGGTTGATGCCGTAAACGGATCGCTTGCATTTACTGCTACTCGCGTTGGCCAGGAAAACTTCAATGGTAGTCCCGCGGCCAAAAGTCAGATTACTCTTGCTGTGAGCGATACTGATGCCATGACCAAGTTTGGTCTGAAAAATGGAACAGCTCAGGGCAGCGGCGACACTAACTTCAGACTTCATGTTGTTAATAACCAGCCACAGTTCCAGATCGGTGCCGATGCCGGTCAGAGAATGCAGATATCAATGAGCGACATGTCGTCCCGTGCTCTTGGCGTCGACAAGCTTGATATGACCAGTGTTGAAGGCGCACAGTCCGCAATGACAAAGATAAATAAGGCTCTTGATACTGTGTCTGGCGAAAGATCAAAGCTGGGTTCTTACCAGAACCGTCTTGAATACGCAATCAACAACATCAAAAACACTTCAAGCAACCTGACTGCCGCAGAATCGCGCATCAGAGACGCAGACATCGCCATGGAAATGATCGAATTCACCAGAAATCAGATTATTTCACAGTCTGGTACTGCCATGCTGGCTCAGGCCAATATGGTTCCTCAGAGCGTTCTCTCACTGCTCGGTCAGTAAATGATCCTGTTCTAGTTTAAACAGCTATTTCTGCTGTCGTGAAGCTTAGGCTTCATGACAGCAGATTTTTTTTTGCCATTTTTAAAATAAATAAAAAAAGTCCTTGACGGTAGTTCGCTTTTTTATACTTTATCGACTTATCGCAAGGATGCGAAATTTTCAAGAATGATTCACGGAGGAATCAACAATGTCTTTACGTATTAATCAGAATGTAGTCGCAATATCTACTTACGGCAACCTCAACCAGACCTCAGGTCGACTCGAAAAATCAATAGAAAAACTTAGTTCCGGCATGCGCATCAATCGCGCCGCCGATGATGCAGCTGGTCTGGCAATCAGCGAAAAGATGCGCCGCCAGATTCGTGGTTTGAATCGAGCTGTTTTAAATGCTCAAGATGGCGTTTCGATGATTCAAACGGCTGAAGGGGCGATGAATGAATCACACAGTATTCTTCATAGAATGCGAGAACTGGCTATTCAGGCATCTAATGACACCCTTACTACTGGCGATCGCCTCGAAATTCAAAAAGAAGTTACCCAGCTTCGCGAAGACCTCGATCGCATTGCAAACAACACTGAGTTTAACACCAAAAAGCTTCTGGATGGCAGCCAGACTGCACTGATCAGTGCAAGTTCAGCCTCGGTTAGAGGCTTGGTTACCGGAGACCCGGCGCTGGGCGGCGGCGATTATTCTGTCAGCCTGGCTCTTGTCAGTGCCGGAATTTCAGAAATGCAGCGTTCGCAGATATTTCTGGTAAACGACGCGAGCGGCAAGCTTGCCGGTGGTGCAACGCAGCTGCAGAGCATAGCTCAATTCTACAACGCCAATGGCGTATTTGTTCTGGGAACTCCGGTTTCGCTTACTTTGAACGGTAATTCGAGATCTACCACCGTTACTCTTGACGCGCAGATGACGCTAGACAATCTGGCCGCGGCATTTCAGAACGCAATAAACAGCAGTAGCGGGCTTGGCATCAAGAACAGCAAAGCGGCGACCGTTAACACTTCGCAAACTCAGATTGCCGGGCTTGGCGGCTATATTGAGCTGATTTCCGGCAGTATTGGCGAGCCCGGGATAATTTCGATCTGTGGCGACCAGGCAACTGTTGACGCGATGGGAATTGGCGTTGTCAGAGAAGCTGCCAACAATCGCACAGAAGTTACATTGCGAGACAGTTATGGCAATGCCAGAGTCATCAGAACTGAAACCGATCGGGCGCAGGGACTGCTTGACGGTATTGATGTCCAATTTTCTTCGCAGGCGGCACAGGTTGCCGGAACACAGGGCCTGGAACAGGGAATCAGATTTGATAACGCTGCCGGCTCGCAGATCGTTGTCAGTGCCGGGACCAGTGGTATCACGTTCACAATTGCACAGGGGTTATGGAGTCTTGATCAGATAGCGCGCAACATGAATGCCGATATTGCTCTGGTTACCGCTGTTGCCGGTCTGAGCGCTTCTGTGGTTGAGGGTGAAATCAGATTGAGCTACCAGAAGCCTGAAATTGTTTCATCGACAGTGGCGAGCACAATTAGAATTGACAGCCTTGCCGGCGATGCGAGCCGCCTCGGGATGCTTGTCGGAACTTATTCGGGCTTTGTTGATGGCTCCAAGGAGATGGAGCACGTCGAGTGGGGCCTGAGCTTGTTCATGGCTACAGCTGACGCTGGAGATGTAAGCAGGTTCAGTGTCAGCGATGGAGTCACCGCAATTACGGTGTCCTTTACTCTGGTTACCGGAGCTGATACAGCTGACATGGCCAGTTTTGTAACTGTGCAGAGCGATATTAACGACATGTTTAAGCAATTCACGGTAAATATGCGCCTTGACCAGGTTGGCTCTGCTATAGCGTTTACTTCGACTCTCGTTGGTACAAAGCATATGAATAATCAGAATGCTCTGACCAGCTGGGTTACCCTGAATATTTCTGGTACAGGTGCTGATAATGCCACATTTATGGCGAACAAGCTGGGCATACAGTCGTCTACAGCCAAGGGAGAAGGAGATACTAATTTCAGGCTGCATGTGGTCAACAGCCAGCCGCAGTTTCAGATTGGTGCTGACCAGGGGCAGTCGATGAAGGTCGCCATTGCAGATCTCACCGCCCGCGCGCTTGGCGTTGACCGTCTTGATATGACAACGGTTGACGGTGCGCAACGGGCGCTGGGAAAGCTGAACAAGGCTATAGACACCGTTTCTTCAGAAAGGTCGAAGCTGGGTTCGTTCCAGAACAGACTTGAATTTGCCATCAATAATCTGCGCAACACACACAGCAACCTTACTGCTGCTGAATCTCGCATAAGAGACGCAGATATCGCCCTCGAAATGATTGAATTTACCAGAAATCAGATAGTTTCGCAGTCTGGCACCGCCATGCTGGCCCAGGCAAACCTGATACCCCAGGGGGTGCTGCAGCTGCTGCAATAAAATAACCCGAACTCCAATAACTACTTAATCAACCTGAAATAGCAGTTCTGCGCCTTTTCTGTTGCCTTCGTCTTGAACACAGCAAGGCGGACAGATCTCAAACAATGTTTGAGCTGCTGTCCTGAGCAGATTTGCTTAATAGCAGGGGGCTGTAGTTAATAATTGAGAAAGTCTGCATATCGAAGTGCCGTCTGACCAGTCTGTTCGTTAGCTTCATTTGTTGTTCTTGGCGCGATGTTAGTGCGTAAGCGCTGCGTCATTCTAATCACGGTGCAGGGATGTACCGAAAAACAAATACCTGATTCATGGAGGAATCATTATGTCATTGAGGATTAACCAGAACGTTCTTGCCGTCAGTACCTATAGCACAGTGGCTCAGACTTCTTCGCGGCTTGAAAAGTCGATTCAGAAGCTCAGTTCGGGATTGCGTATCAACAGCGCGGCTGACGACGCCGCCGGTCTTGCCATCAGCGAAAAGATGCGCCGGCAGATTCGTGGCCTGAGTCGGGCGACCCTGAACGCCCAGGATGGTATTTCACTTGTTCAAACTGCTGAAGGCGCTCTGGGAGAGTCGCACAGTATTCTGCAGCGTATGCGCGAACTGGCTATTCAGTCGTCAAACGATACACTGACCAGCAATGACAGACTAGAAATACAGAAAGAGGTTAATCAGCTTAAACAGGATCTTGACAGAATTGCGAATGGAACCGAGTTTAACACCAAAAAACTGCTTGATGGCAGTCAAACTGCCTTGATCAGCGCAAGTTCAATGGCGGCTTCCGGTCTGGTGACCGGCAGTGTCGCCGGAGCAGCTGGTAACTACGATTTAACACTGAGTCTTCTTACCGGCGGTGTTTCTGAAATGCAACGCTCGCAGATTTTTGCGGTCAAAGATGTTGGAAGTCTCGCGCATGGCGGAACGCAGCTGCAAAGCATTGCGCAATTTTATGATTCTAACGGCGTCTTTGTGCTTGATACTCCGCAAATACTTACCATGACGGGTAATGGTAAATCGGCAACAGTTGCACTCGATGGTCAGATGACGCTGGATAATCTGGCCGCTGCCCTGCAGAATTCTATAATCAGCAAGAGCGGCCTTGACATAGACAATTCAAAAGTGGCCAGCGTCAATACATCGCAGACGCAGATTGCCGGTCTTGGCGGTTATCTGCAGCTTGTTTCCGGCAATATTGGCGATATCGGCCAGATTTCCCTTTCCGCCGACCAGAAACTGATCGATGCGCTGGGTATGAATGTCTCACGCGAGGCTGTTGAGAACCGGGTGAGCGTTAGTGCGCGCGACGGTTCAGGGAGCATGCGACAGATGAGCATTGAGGGCAATCAGGCTGCATCATTGCTTGATGGCATTGATGTGCAGTTCAGCTCGCAGGCCGGGCAGATCGCCGGCACTCAGGGTCTGGAACAGGGCATCAGAGTTACTGCCGGTGCTGCGACAATGGTTTCGGTCAGCGCGGGCACCAGTGCTTTCACCATTACAATTGCTGACGGTCTATGGAGCATGGATCAGCTTGCCAGGCATGTTAACAGTGCTATCAACGCCCTGGCAGTGGGCAATCAGGCAATAGGATTGAGTGCCTCTGTTGTGGAGGGTGAGCTCAGATTGAGTTATCAAAAACCGGCGTCTGCTTCGGCAAGTGTCGCCAATACTATAACTATCAGCGGTCTGACTGGCAGTGTCGCTCAAATCGGCTTTGTCGAAGGCACTTATTCTGGATTTGTTGATGCACGAAAAGACATGAACCAGCTTGAGTGGGGCTTCAGCATGTTTCAGCTTGGAGCTGCCGGCGCCGCGACCATAAGTGTTGGTAACGGAATTACGACAGCCACTTACACATACAACATTAACATGGTGGCTGCTGTAAATGTTGCTGATATGGCCAGCTTTGTAACGGTTCAGAGTGACATCAACACTAACCTCAAACTATTAGGGGCAAACGTGAGACTTGACCAGGTTGGTTCTGCGCTCGCCTTTACATCAACTATTCTTGGCAAATACCATCTTGATAATCAGGCCGCCCTGAGCAGTGTGGTAACACTAAATTTCTCCGGCGCTAATGCGACATTCATGACCAATAAGCTGGGTATCCAGTCCGGAACATCCAAAGGCACTGGCGACAGTAATTTCAAGATGTTCGTTGTCGACAATATGCCACAGTTCCAGATTGGCGCCGACGAAGGTCAGGCAATGAATATCGGAATCAGCAACATGTCGACCCAGGCTCTCGGCGTTGACAAGGTTGACATGACCACGGTTAAGGGGGCTGCTGCTTCCTTGTCCAAAATCAATAAGGCGATTGACAAGATTTCGGCTGAACGCTCCAAACTCGGGGCTTTCCAGAACCGCCTGGAATTCACAATCAATAACCTGCGCAATACGCACAGCAACCTGACTGCTGCGGAATCGCGCATAAGAGACGCTGATATCGCGCTGGAAATGATTGAATTCACCCGCAATCAGATTATTTCGCAGTCCGGTACTGCCATGCTGGCCCAGGCCAATATGGTTCCGCAGGGAGTGTTACAACTGCTCGGCTGATAATGGATTTGAGCGGCATGCTTCGTCTGCTTGGCGAAGCGTGCCGGGTTATTAAAAAACTTATAAATCACAATAGTAT
Organism: Candidatus Riflebacteria bacterium HGW-Riflebacteria-1; assembly: GCA_002839445.1. Lineage (GTDB taxonomy): Bacteria > Muiribacteriota > Ozemobacteria > Ozemobacterales > Ozemobacteraceae > Rifleibacterium. Next base: position 39,367 of record PGYB01000010.1, on the reverse strand, counting down.
TAAGGAGAGCCTATATGGAAGGGGGACTGGCCCGGCAAGTTAACACCTGAGTTTATGTGCGCATGGATGTGCAATCCTAATCTTTGATTCATGGAGGAATCATTATGAGTCTTAAAATTAATCAGAATGTGTTATCACTCAGCACTTACAGCACGGTAAATCAAACCGCGTCTCGACTCGAAAAGTCGATTCAAAAACTGAGCTCTGGTCTGCGAATCAACAGCGCTGCTGATGATGCAGCCGGGCTGGCTATCAGTGAAAAAATGCGGCGTCAGATTCGTGGTCTGAGCCGTGCAGTTTTGAATGCCCAGGATGGTGTCTCGATGATCCAGACTGCCGAAGGCGCTTTGGGCGAATCGCACAGCATTCTTCAGCGCATGCGCGAACTGGCCATACAGTCATCGAATGACACTCTAACCAGTAATGACCGTCTTGAGATTCAAAAAGAGGTCAATCAGCTCAAGCTCGACCTCGACAGAATCGCGCATGGAACCGAGTTCAACACCAAAAAGCTTCTTGATGGCAGTCAGACGGCTTTGATCAGTGCAAGCACCAATTCGGTTTCCGGGCTGGTCAATGGCAGTACTACCGGTGCTGCCGGCAATTATGATGTTACTCTCAGTCTCATCAGTGGTGGCGTGTCAGAGATGCAACGTTCGCAGATCTTTTCAGTGAAAGACGTTGGCAGTCTCGCTCACGGTGGAACACAGCTGCAGAGTATTGCTCAGTTCTATGATTCAAACGGCGTGTTCGTTCTCGATGTGCCACAGACACTCAATGTCAGTGGCAATGGAAAATCGTCAACAGTAACTCTCGACGGCCAGATGACTCTTGATAATCTCGCTGCCGCCATTCAGAATGCTATGGGAAGTAAAAGTGGGCTGGCACTCGATAATTCAAGAGTTTCTACCGTAAACACCGCGCAGACAAAGATTGCCGGCATGGGCGGCTACTTGCAGATCGTTTCTGGAAGTATTGGCGAGGATGGTCAGGTATCGTTTTCTTCTGACCAGAAGATAATCGACGCGCTTGGTCTCAATATCTCGCGCGAAGCGGTTGACAATCGAGTCAGGGTTAATGCCAAAGATGCTTATGGTAATCTCGTTCAATCCAGCATCGAGGGTAATCAGGCTGCTGGTCTGTTAAACGGTATCGACGTGCAGTTCAGTTCACAGGCTGCTCAAGTAGCCGGGGTTCAGGGCCTCGAACAGGGAATAAATCTTACGGCGGCCGTGTCGCAAATTGTTATCGGAGCGGGTACTGGTGCTATAACGGTTGGATTCGCGATTGGCCTGTGGAGCCTGGATCAGATCGCGAGACAGATCAATACGGTAATTGATGGCGCGGTAGCAGTCAACGGTCTGAGTGCCTCGGTAGTCGAAGGCGAAATCCGGCTCAGCTATGAACGTCCTGCATCTGTTGCAGTAACCGTGCCGAATACGATCAGCGTGGCTGCCGGTGGTACTGCGGGTCAAATCTCGCGCATAGGCTTTGTCGATGGCACTTACTCAGGATTTGTCGATGCCCGAAAAGATGTTGACAACTTGCTCTGGGGCATGAGTCTTTATAAAGCAACCGGTGCCGGTGCGGTAAGCTTCAGTGTTGGCAACAGTCTAGATGCTGTTGATTACCTGCTTACACTGGTCGCCGCCGTTAACGTTGCAGACATGTACGGTATGGTGGAAATGGCAAGTGAGCTTAATGTCCTTCTCAAAGCAGCGACGGTAAATATTCGTATCGACCAGATTGGTTCGACTATTGCCTTTACCTCAACGCTTGTTGGTAAATACAATCTCGATGGCGTTGCCGCTTTGAGCAGTCGGGTGACGGTAAACCTCGCGGCAGCGGTAGCAGGGGATACAACGTTTCTGACGAACAAACTCGGTATGTTGTCAGGCACGGCTAAGGGCTCCGGTGATTCTAACTTCAAGATGTTCGTTGTTGACAGCGCTCCGCAGTTCCAGATTGGTGCAGATCAGGGACAGGTCATGCAGGTCTCTATGGCAAACATGACTGCTGAATCTCTGGGAGTTGACAAGCTTGATATGACAACGGTTAAGGGCGCTAACTCTGCTCTGTCCAAGATCAACAAGGCGATTGACAAGGTTTCTTCTGAGCGGTCAAAGCTTGGTTCTTTCCAGAACCGCCTTGAATTCGCCATCAACAACCTGCGCAATACGCACAGCAACCTTACTGCCTCTGAGTCGCGTATCAGAGACGCTGATATCGCACTCGAAATGATTGAGTTCACCAGAAACCAGATCATCTCGCAGTCAGGTACTGCCATGCTGGCACAGGCCAACATGGTGCCACAGGGGGTGTTACAGCTGCTCGCATAATTACTGACAAAGTTCTTGAGGAATATTAACGAACTGGTTGCCGCAAACTTCTGTAAGCAGAAGTTTGCGGCGAGCAAAATTGACTGTTAGCGCAGGGATGCGCTGATATTAAGTTTGATTCATGGAGGAATCATTATGAGTCTAAGAATAAATCAAAATGTTCTAGCAATCGGAACCTACGGTTCCATAAGTAAAACCTCGTCTCGACTTGAAAAGTCGATTCAAAAGCTGAGCTCGGGTCTGCGCATTAACAGCGCCTCTGATGATGCTGCCGGTCTTGCGATAAGCGAAAAGATGCGGCGCCAGATTCGCGGTCTGAGTCGTGCAGTGCTCAACGCTCAGGATGGCATATCGATGCTCCAGACGGCTGAAGGCTCGCTGGGTGAGTCGCACAGTATTCTGCAGCGCATGCGCGAACTCGCGATACAGTCGTCGAACGATACTATGACCAGCAATGACCGCCTTGAGATTCAAAAAGAGGTTAATCAGCTCAAGCTGGACCTCGACCGAATTGCTAACGGAACAGAGTTCAACACCAAAAAGCTTCTCGATGGAAGCCAGACGGCATTGATAAGCGCAAGCTCAAATTCTGTTACCGGTATAGTTAACGGCAATGTCGGCGTTGCCGCCGGCAGCTACGATGTTACTTTGAGTCTTATCAGCGGTGGCATTTCTGAAATGCAGAGATCGCAGATTTTCTCTTTAAAGGAAACCGGCAGTCTTGCGCATGGCGGAACGCAGCTTCAGAGCATAGCGCAGTTCTATGATGCAAACGGTGTGTTCGCGCTGGGAGTGCCGCAGACTCTTACCCTAAGTGGAAATGGCAAGTCGGCGACACTCACTCTTGATGGACAGATGACCCTGGACAACCTTGCTGCAGCCATGCAGAACGCTATGGTGAGCAATAGCGGCCTCGGCCTCGCCAATTCAAAAGTCTCTACCATAAACACTGCTCAGACCGAGATTTCCAGCATGGGCGGATATCTGCAGGTGATTTCTGGAAGCATAGGTGATGCTGGCCAGGTAGCCTTTTCTTCTGATCAAAAGATTGTCGACGCGCTGGGTTTGAATGTTTCACGTGAAGCGGTTGAAAGTCGAGTCAGAGTTAATGCCAAAGATGGCTTTGGTAACGTTGTTCAGTCGAGTGTCGCGGGCAATCAGGCTTCTAGTCTGTTAAGCGGTATAGATGTTCAGTTCAGTTCGCAGGCTGCGCAAATAGCAGGCATAAAGGGACTGGAAGAAGGTATCACGTTTGAAAACGCTTCAACCTTCGCTTTAAGTGCCGGTACTGGTGCCACGGTTATTAATATTGCAGCAGGAACCTGGAGCCTAGAGCAGCTTTCGCGGCGAATCAACTCGGCAATAGATGGCGTTGCAGGCTTGCTTGGAACATCAGCCTCAGTAGTAGATGGTGAAATCCGGCTGAGTTACGAGCGCCCGGCTTCCGTTGCTGTAACCGTTCCTAATATCATCACCATAGGTGCGCAGGGCGGAGATGGCGCCAGGTTGGGTCTGGTAGCAGGAACATATTCCGGATTTGTTGATGCCCGCAAGGATATGGAATATGTTGAATGGGGTATGAGCCTGTACAATACTGCGGCTTCTGGCGTCGGCAATATCAGTATCAGCGATGGTATCAGCGGGACTGAGCTTGTGTTCACCATGGTTACTAACGGGCTTACCGCTGACATGGCCAGGGTCGTAACCATACAGGCGGACTTCAAAGCTAACACCGTAAATATAAGAATCGACCAGGTCGGCTCGACGTTGGCTTTCACTTCTACTCTTGTCGGGAACTATAACCGGGATAATATTGCCTACCTGTCCAGCAGGGTTACCGTCGATCTTACGGGACCTGGTGATACCTTCTTGGCCAATAAGCTGGGGATGTTATCGGGAACCGCCAAGGGATCCGGCGATTCGAACTTCAAGTTGTTTGTGGTTGATAATTCACCGCAGTTCCAGATTGGTGCCGATCAGGGGCAGGTCATGCAAGTTGCCATGGCAAACATGACTGCCGAGTCTCTTGGTGTCGACAAGCTTGATATGACTACGGTAAAGGGCGCTAACACTGCTCTGTCAAAGATCAACAAGGCGATCGACAAGGTTTCGGCTGAGCGTTCAAAGCTTGGGTCGTTCCAGAACCGTCTCGAGTTCGCGGTCAATAATCTGCGTAATACGCACAGCAACCTGACCGCTTCTGAGTCACGAATCAGAGACGCGGATATCGCACTGGAAATGATTGAGTTCACCAGAAACCAGATCATTTCGCAGTCGGGCACTGCCATGCTGGCTCAGGCCAATATGGTTCCGCAGGGTGTGTTGCAGTTGCTCAGATAACTGACTGTTTTTGTGGCGGCCTGGGAGGGTTTGTCCCTCCGGGCCGCTACAAAATCAGCCTTTCAGGTGCAGACCTGAGAGTGCAAAAAAAGAGCCGCCGGTTTGCCGTCGGCTCTTTTTGCATGTACGCCAAACATGTTTGGCAGTGAGAATTTATACCATTCACATTTAAAACGTTCATATCATAATCGTGAGGACAGATCTCGCACAAAGACGCGGAGCCACAAAGAATATTGCTTGCCGCCATCCTGGCTTACGCGACATCAGACCATCCATGGTCAAGGTCGCTTGCCGCCATCCTGGCTTACGCGACATCAGACCATCCATGGTCAAGGTCGCTTGCCGCCATCCTGGCTTACGCGACATCAGACCATCCATGGTCAAGACAATGAGAATTTCTTCGTGTCTTAGTGGCTCCGTGCGAGACTTTTCTGTGGCAAGCTCGAAGCCGCATCTTTCGACAGTATGCACGAATTAAGTAGGATTGGTATCAGTCTTTTGCTGTGAACGAATTTACTGAAAATAGTATTACCTGTGCCGCTTTGGTAAACAAAATTAAAAAGATGCCGTTAAGTATGACGGCAGAAAATTAATTTCTCTGCTGAAATTTATGGAGGTGATCGCCGGTTCGTGTTCTGACAACTTAATCGCAGATAGACTGTGAGCCAATCGCGCATGGACGCGCGAGACCAAACGATTCAAGGAGGAATCAAAATGTCATTAAGAGTTAATAATAATATCCCGGCGGTCTCTTCATACCATCAGATGCTGGGAGTGTCGAACAGACTCGAAAAATCAGTTGAAAAACTGAGTTCTGGCTTAAGAATAAACCGTGCTGCCGACGACGCAGCGGGTTTGACCATCAGTGAAAAACTGCGGCGCCAGGTGCGCGGACTTGCCCGCGCCACCATGAACGCCCAGGACGGAATCTCAATGATTCAGTCAGCCGAAGGTGCACTCAACGAGACTCACAGTATTCTGCATCGCATGCGTGAACTTGCCATTCAAGCTTCGAATGACACGCTCACCAGTCGCGACCGCCTCGAAATTCAAAAAGAGGTCGTGCAACTGCGTGACGATATCAATCGTATTGCTTTCAACACCGAATTCAACACGAAAAAGCTGCTCGATGGCAGTCAAAACGCGGCAATCAGCACAAGCTCTGCCTACGCGCGCGGCCTGGTTACCGGTAATGTTCCGGAGGGCGGCGACTATCAGGTCAGCCTGGCTTTGCTGCAGGCCGGTTCGGCGCAATTGCAGACCACGCATCTCTTTTCTATGCGCGACAGCAACCGGTTGGCGCAGGGTGATACCATGCTGCTCAGTATTGCCCAGATGTATGACAGCAATGGTGTTTTTATTCTCGAAGAACCGCAGACAATAACGCTTAACGGCAACTCACGCACCGCTGAAGTAGTGATCGACGGCTATACCAGTCTCGATGAACTCGCCGCGCGACTGCAGAATGCCATGCTGAGCAAGAAAGACGGTCTTGGTATCGATAACTCGGTAGCAAATGTCGTGGTGAGTTCGCAGACAATGATTGCCGGTCTTGGTGGCTATCTCGAAATTACTTCGGGCTTTATCGGCGAAAAGGGCGTGGTCAGTATGGCGGGTGACGAGAACCTGATGACTGCACTTGGCATTTCGACGACTCGCGCCGCTAAAGACAACCTCATCGAAGTGCAGTTGACCGATAAAGATAAGCAGACCAGGGTTACCCAGATAGATTGCGATCGCGCATCTGGCTTGTTGAGTGGTATTGATATTCAGTTTGATTCGCAGGCGGCGCAGATTGCCGGAAGTCGCGGCCTGGTGCAGGGCCTTTATTTGCCGGCCTCTGAGGGCTTTATGGTCGAAGCCGGCGGGCAGCTTATTGGTCTGACGATAGCCAGCGGTTACAGCACTCTTGAGGGAATTGCCCGCAGCTTAAACGTTCAGATAGAGTCAACAGCTGCCGGTTCTCTGCCGGGGTTGTCTGCCCAGGTGGTAAACGGTGAGGTCAGACTGGCATATCAACGGCCGGTGTCGGTTTCTTCGACCTTTGGCAACAATATTGTGCTAACGTTTGCCGGGCCTTCTTCGGTGCTGGGTTTTCAGAATGGCTCTTACAGCGGTTTTGTTGACAGTGCTAAAGATGAAGACAGTCTCGCTTGGGGTTTCAGCCAGTATCAGCCTGGCATAGAAGTCAGCACAATGGCTACTCTTGAAGTTGGTGACGGGCAAAAGTCGATTCTGGTTGATATTTGCCGGTCGATATCGGCAATACCAGGGGTGGCAAGCGTTGCTGACATGATCAGCTTTGAAGAACTCAAGGCGAAGGCAAACCAGGATTTTGCCGATGCCGGCGTTAATGTGCGGCTTGACCAGGTTGATGGCGCCATGGTGTTCACCTCGACTCTTATTGGGCGCAATAATGTTGCTCCTGGCACGGCTTATTCAAGTATGGTCACCATTCAGGCGGTTAAGATCACCGCTACCAACGCAACAGTTTCGGCCGGCGAGAGCATGCTGCGCTACTTTGGTATGAGTGCCGGTGCAAAGAGCGGGGCTGGCGACAGCAATTTCCGCTTTCATGTGCTGCAGAACGAGAACCAGTATCACATTGGCGCGAACCAGGCGGAAGCCATGAAAGTCTCTTTTTCGGAAATGTCGGCGCAGGCGCTGGGCGTCAACAATCTCGACATGACGACAGTTGCTGGTGCTGAGCTGGCAATTGGCAAGCTCAACAAGGCAATCGACAAAGTGTCGGCCGAGCGTTCAAAACTGGGAGCTTTTCAGAACCGTCTCGAACATGCTATAACGAATTTGCGCAGCATGCATGTGAACGGTACAGCGGCAGAATCAAGAATTAGAGATACTGATGTTGCCATGGAAATGATAGAATATACTCGTAATCAAGTGGTCAGCCAGTCTGCTAACGCTATGCTGGCGCAGGCTAATACCAATGCTGCCGGAATATTGAATCTGCTTCGATGATATTTAAAGAAAATAGGCCTGATTTAGATGTGTGGATCTAATAATTTGGTTTAATCTTGTTTATTCGGCTAAAATAATGAATTACAGCGGTAATTAACTGGTAAATCATGTCGATAAGTATAATAGGATATGAGGAAAGTGTGCTTGTTTTGTTTGTAGTAACCTTTGCAAGGATGCAATGGTGAAGATTCAAGGAGGAATCACGTGAATATGTCTGCATCAGTCAGAAATCTGGCCGCAAGGCACTTGCCTGGCGAATTATCTGCCGGCCGGTCGCATTTTCCGCACAATGTTCGGGGCGACCGTTATGCAATCTGTGCGATGCCAGAAGCTGATATCAATTTAGAAAGCATGGTCGAACGTTTTGCTGTGCGAATGTTTCGACCTCTTGAATGTTGCGATGAATATTTTAATCTTGTGAAAGGAGGTTGCTGAAAATGGAAATTGGTAACATTAAGCCTGTTCTGGAACCTACACCTGTTGTGACTGTCGATAAGAGCAGCGATGCTGGCAAGATCAAGGAATTGGACAGTAAGCAGCTCGAGTCGCCAAAGGAAAATCGCGAGAAAACGCAGGAAGATCTGAAAGAGGCTGTCGATAAACTTAATAAGACTGCAGTGATTTTTGACAGGTCACTGCGCTTTCAGGTTCATGATGCGACACACAGAACAATGGTCTCGGTGGTGGATATAACTAATAACAAGATCATTCGGCAGATTCCGAACGAGGAAGTTCTCGATCTCGTTGCGAAAATGGATGATTACATGGGTCTGATTTTCGACAAAAAAGCATAAATATGGATAATCGGCACAGCTGATTGGCGTCAGGAGGCTTAATATGGTCGGCAGCATAAGCAGAAACTGGGTGGGCGGGCTTTCTTCAGGGCTCGACACCCAGAATTTGATAGAACAAATGATTAAAGCTGAAAGCTTCAGCAAATTCAGCCTGCAGCGTAAGCGCTCGACTCTTGATTACCAGCGCACCATGCTTCAGGATGTTAACCTTAAGCTTTTCGAACTACAGAACAAAGCTACTGACCTTACCTTCAGCCGTACTTTCAACTCAAAAAAGGTTGATGCCAGTGATCCACGCATTGTCAACGCCACCGCTACTACAGCTGCGGCGATTGGCAGCTATACCATGCATGTTAAGCAGATTGCCACCGCAACCACAGTTGCTTCTCAGGGAAAGCTTGCCGGCGCTCTTGAGCTCGGCTACAATCTGTCGAGTACAAAGACACTCGGCGGCTCTTCTACCACTCTGGGCGCACTTGGCATCACTCCGGGCAATATAGAGGTGCGTGTTGTCGGTGGTGGTTCTGGAACTTACAATATTGGCACCTCGGCTACTGCCGATACAACGGTTGGTGAGTTGATCACCAATATAAATGCCAGCATAAACAACAAACCCGAACTTAAAGGCAAGCTCAATGCCAGTTATGACGCCCGTAACAACAGTGTGAGATTTAACCTGGTTGATCCCAAACTTACTGTGGAAGTGGCTGATGTTGATCCTTCTGGAATGATCGCCAAAATGTTTGATGCTGACGGTCAGATCGACCTCAACAAAGATCTGCCGGCGATCGAATCCGGATTAGCAAGCATCAGATCGGGGCTTTCAACAACCTTAGACGATCTTGGCATCACCCAGGGAAAATTTTTCATTGAACGGGCAGGTACGGGAGTATCTGAAGAATTTGATATTTCGCTGTTAGATCCCGACACCAGCGTTGCTGAGCTTATCAAATTTCTTAACAATGAAATAGACGGCAGAGACAGTTTGACAAAGGGCGCTTCTGCTACGGGTAACCCTGCCGACCGTCTGGTTGAGTTCCGCTATGATCAGGGCAGCGGAAAACTGCAGATGGTAAACACCAATTCTGCTGACAATAATTTCTTTACCGTTACTGATGATACTGTTGGGTCTCCCGATTTTACCGAAAAGATGTTCGGCGCAATGATGAAGGTTTCTGCGCTCGATAAGGGCGAAAAACTGGGCAGTGAAACTTTTGCCCAGAATATTTCTGCCGGCATTTTTACCGTTGATGGTGTTCAGATCAGCCTGAATCCTGCTAACGATACTCTTCAGGGCGTTTTGTCGCGTATCACTGCGATGACCAACCTGAATGCCACTTATGATTCGAAGAATGATGTGATTTCTTTGACCCGCAAAGATGGCAGCAATGCTCCTATCGGTATTGGTTCATCAACCGATACCAGCAATTTTCTAAGTGTCACCGGCCTTGTTGCCGGTAGTCAGGCCGCAGCAGCCAACCTTGCCAGTTCAACCGGACTGGGTTTGAGTCTGGCCGATTCGCGGACAAATGCTATTGACTCAGGATTAGTTGCTGGTGGTGGCACGCTGCGGGTACTGGTGAATGGCCAGGCAACTGATATAGTTTACGACGGCAGCGAGACTTTGAGTGATATAGTAGAAAAGATTGGTGCAGTGAGTGGGATTGCAGAAGCTTACTATGATGCATCAACCGGCAAAGTAAACGTTAAGACCAGCGGTAAGGGCACCGATGTCAGTCTTGAGATTAAAGATCTTGCCGGCACTCTCGGTGGTGCCATGGGCCTTGCTACTGGCCCGGCAAGTGGCCTCGATACCGGTTCAAGTATCGTCAGTGCCCGCCCGATATCAGATGTGAAAACCTCGACTCCGTTTGCCAGCGCCGGCTTTGCCACTCCTGTTACCGCCGGCAGCTTCTCGATTAACGGCGTGAAATTCAGCATTAACAGTGCTTCGAGTATGACGCTCGACCAGATTACCAGCGCTATAAACAACAACACTCAGGTTGGCGTAAAGGCGCATTACGATAAGACAAACGGCAAATTCGTGCTGACTTCGACGGAAACTGGTAATCGCGCAATCGCTCTTGGTTCGTCAACAGACACCAGCAATTTCCTTTCTGCCATGGGGCTGCAAGGCGCTGCACAAAATGTTGGCAAAAACGCAATTTACAGCATTGATGGCGTTTTTGGCGGCGCTGAACAGGTCAGCCAGACCAATACCATCAACGATGCTGTCGAGGGCGTCAGCTTTAATATTTATGATGTTACCGGTGCCAGTGGCAGTGTGATAAATGTCGAAGCCGATACCGAGGTGGCTACCAAGGCGATTACCGATTTTATAGATGCTTACAATGAGGTCACCCAGCTTGTTTTTAACAAGTTGAATGAAGAGCGTAACTGGGAACTGACTGCGCTGAGCGATGAAGAAAGAAGTGCCCTTTCAGACGGCGATCTGGCGACTTACGAAGAAGCTTATAAAGTTGGCCTGCTCTCTGGTGACAGCACGCTGCGCAGCGTAAGATCGCAGATGCGCCTGGCCATGTCGTCGATAGTTCCCGGCATCGACAAGCTGTTTGACAGCCTTTCAGATATTGGTATAACTACAGGCGCTGTTGGATCGAGTTACAAAGATACAATGGTTGGAACTCTGCGGATTTCGAGCCAGGAAAATCTTACAGCAGCACTTAAGAGTAATCCCGATAAGATCGCGGCACTGTTTAACCAGGATTCGACAGATACTAACAAGATGGGCCTTGCCCGACGTCTTAAGAGTGTTCTCAACGAGTTTACCAAGTCTGACGGTCTGTTAACCAAAAGGGTCGGGCGCTCAGGCGTGGCCAGCTCAAACAGCGAAATGGAAAAGCAGATCGGGCTGATCAATAAGCAGATTTCTACCCAGGAAGAACGCCTGGCCACACGTGAGGAAGCCCTGCTTAAGCAGTTCGCCAATCTTGAAAAGGCGATGTCAAATTATCAGTCACAGTCATCGGCATTTGCTAATCAGCTTGCACAGTTGACTGGTGGCAAGTAATCTAATGGTAACAAAACTATTCGCGAAGGTGAAATCTTGGAAATCTTACTGAACGACAATAAACTTGATATCGAAGGCCTTGCTCCCGGTGTGACAGTTCTCGAACTGTTGACCACAGTTGAAGAAACTCTCAAGGGCACGAACGCTACGGTCATAGAGATTGTTCTTGACGATAAGAGCTATTCGGCTGACGATGTCTCTGAGATTTCATGCCAGCATGTGCTTGATTTCAATAAAATTGAATTTTTTACAGCGACGGCGCAGGATATGATTCGCGCAGCTTTTGCCGACGGTGATGCCGGATTGCAGCACCTTGAGGAACTGGCCGGAGAAGTCGCCGCTGATTTGCGTATTGGTAAAGTTAAAGAAGGCATGGATAGCTATCTTGAATTTGTTGATGGCATCGAGTGGCTGGTCACCATGCTGAGAAACGCTGATCTCGCCTTTGCTTCCAGCATGGCTGAGTCATCGCTTGAAGGCGATCGGCAGAATCTCATTAAGAGGCTGGGCGATCAGATGAATCAGGTTCAGATCACCCAGGAATCACAGGATTGGGTTGGTCTCGCTGACCTTCTCGAATACGAATTTCCTGAAATTTTGCAGGATAGTAAAGTATTAATCAAAAGCATCCTCGGTTCCTGACAGGAGCACGTTCATGGGCGAAATATTCAACCGTAATCTTACGGCTTTACAGCGTCACCCGGCGGCCTTTCATGTGGTCAGTGGTGTCGCTCCCCGCTTTTCGCCCGAAAAATATCGCATCGAGAACGCAAAAAACGGTCTGCCGACGCTTGTTTTGCAAGAAGAAGGCGCACGACCACTGACTTTTCACAGTCGTTATGACCCCGAAGCAGAGGCGATCAAGCAGGTGACTGCCGGCTATGATGGCCAGACGCATGTTCTTCTGCTTGGATTCGGCCTTGGTTACATGGCCGAACAAATACTTAAACAGCTCAAAATAAGGGTTGGCGGGCTGCAGTTGTTCATTGTCGAGCCAGACCCGGCGGTGTTTGTCGCGGCGCTGCATGCGCGCGATATAAGCAGTCTGCTCGCAGACGCACGCGTTGCTCTCTGTGTTGGTCTCAACCCTGACGAGATTGGCGATTTCTGGAACGCAAACCTCGACTGGACTGTTCTTGAGCGCCTGGCCGTTGTCGATTATCCGCCGGCTAAGACCCGGTTTAATGCCTATTTTGAGCGGGTAGTCGAGAAGATCAGGTATTTGTGCAACCGTTCAAAGGGTAACCTGGTAACCCTGATGCATTCAGGTTTTGAATTTCATTCAAACTATTTTGCCAATCTGGCAGCCGGCTTTTCGCTGCCTGGTGTCGAGCGGCTCTTTGGCCGGTTCAAGAATGTTCCGGCAATCATAGTTGCAGCTGGCCCGTCTCTTGACCGCAACATGCATCTTCTTCGCGACATAAAGGGCAAGTTCCCGATTATTGCGGTAGATACCGCGTTGCGACAGCTTGTTGCCAATGGTATCAAACCAGATATCGTCTGCGCTGCCGACCCCTCTTATGAAAACTCCCTTGATTTCGTCGGTGTTGAGAATGAGACTGACGTGGTTCTTGCTATAGAGCCGATGACGCACCCCGATATTTTTGAAAGTTTCAAAGGCCCGAAAATGTTGATGACTTTTGGCGGCGGTCTGCAGGCGATCTGCAAAGATCTGCGTGAAACAGTTGGCACACTGGTGTGCTGGGGTTCTATCGCGACAACGGTTTTCGATATGGTTCGCAAGATGGGCTGTGACCCGATTGTGTTTATTGGCCTTGATCTTTCATTTCAAGATGGCCGGCTGCACGCGCGCGGGTCATATTCAGATGACCTGCTGTTCGAAAGGATTCACCCCTTCACCTCAATAGAACACGAATCAGCGGATTACATAAACACCCGTGGCCGCTACAAACTGGCAAGGTCTGACGGTAAAGTGTTATACACTGATGAAAACATGAAGCTGTATCGCGACTGGTTTGAAGATCAGTTTCGACAGACTTCGGCAAAGATAATCAATGCTACTGAGGGCGGGGTTGTCGATAAATACGTCGAAATAATGCCGCTTGCCGCAGTGATAGATAAGTATGCCGACAGCGCAGTTGCGGTGCGCAGTATAATCGATGCGGCCTTGAACAGCCCTGTTCATGCGGATGTTAAAGCCTTGCGTGAACGTCTGATGCATTATCGCAAATTGATTCGGCGCAATGAGAGTGACGCCCGCCGGGCGATATCAGATTGTCGCCGCCTGCTCAATACCTGCGCGGCACTTTTGCCGGCAGCACTATCAGGAAAAGCAAGTGCCGAGTATTATGATTTAATGAAGCTGCACGACGAAATATGTATTGATAAAGACTTGTTTGCCTGGTTTTCGATACATCAGACCAGGTTTATAACCCGTCACACAATGGAACTGAACAATTTAAAAGCCTCGCAGCAGGCGACGGTTGGCGACTGGATAAAAGAAGTAGTCAGCTTTTTTGCTGCCCTCGAAAGTTTTCACGAATATCAGATACCGCTTCTTGAAGAAGCCATAAATAAACTAGGCAGAGCAAGCGAAGCAAAGTCAAGTATTGAGGGAGACCTTTCCCGATGAATAACCCTTACAACCAGAAAGCTGCCTATCGTAAGACCCAGGTCGAAACCGCTTCGCCCGAGGCGTTGATTTTGATGCTCTATGACGGTGCCCTCAAATTCATGGGTCAGACTGAAATAGCCTTTGCAGCGAATGATATCGAACAGATCAGCAACCTTCTGCTGCGTGTGCAGGCGATATTTGCTGAGCTGATGACCGCTCTCGACAAGGAAAAAGGCGGCGAAATCGCGGTAAACCTTGAGCGTTTATATGTGTTCTTTCTTGAAAAACTTGGCGATGCCAATGTTAAAAAGGATATCGCTCCCATGCTCGAAATCAAGCCTTTGGTGCAGAATTTGCGCAATACCTGGGAGCTGGCGATGCAGAGACATCAAAACGCGGCCCCGGCAACCCCGCCGCGGCCACGGTTGAATGTGGCTGTTTAAACAGAAAGGCAGGTGATTCATTTGTCTGGAATCAGTGGAGTAAGTGGAACTGGTACTGCTGAACTGATGAAAGTTCTCGAAGAGAGCATGCAGGCTAATGTCGATCTCGCAGAAAAGATCATTAAAATGGCCAATTCTGAGCAGGTTTCTGAGGCTGAAGCCACCGGGCTTGGCAAAATGGTAGATATGTACGCCTGATCCCTTTCTATTACTTACTGTTGAGCAGCGAAGCAGCCCGTAAGGGTTGCTTCGTTCTATTTAGCCGTCATGTTTCTGAGACAAAGCTCTTTTAATTGAGGGGCTTTCTGTTATAGTATTCTGCCTGGTAAATTCAAATTTTTCGGGGGGCAGCTATTAGTACGGGTATCGTTTTTTATGTCGATGGTCTCAAAAACCTGTATCGTCGCAATATAGACCTCGCCAAACCTGTTGCCGCAAACCTGACGGCTTTGCAGATATTGCATGGTCGATTTAAAGACCGTGGGATAATTGCCGGGTTCGCTCTTGCCGTGCCAGATAAAGGCGAATACGCGCCAATTATCGAGCAGGCAAAATCCCTGGGAATAAAGCCGATAGTTTTTTCGCCTGAAAAGATAGTTGAAAAGCCGATTTCGTTGCAGCAGCAGCGCTGGGGACTCGAAGACGACAGCGGCAATGATACGGTTGTCGGCGCCGCTCTCGCGCTGACCCAGGAGCAGACGGGCTGGAAAACGCTTGTTCTGATTCCGCTCGCGAACCTGCTGGTTGAAGCCGCCGAGGTTTATGGCAGTCTTGAACTGTATCGGCGAGAGTCTCTCGATGGATGTTATGCCGATGAGCGTGTGCCGGGAGCAGGCTGGGCCATTTTCAGTCATGAATTGTTGATCGGGCTCTGGCGTAGTCATGAAGACCTGATGTGGGCTCGCGGCGGCTTTGCCTGGGCATTGAAGAAGCCGCTATATCCTTTTAAAATCGGGTCATGGCATTGCCCGCGGATCAGGGCACGAATTTTTACCGATCTACGCCTTAACTCAGAGCGAATGCAGCATGTAATGAGCGCTGCCGTGTGTGACAATTTTTCCGGCAGTGCGTTTTCTTATGAAAAATGGCTGGCAACCTCTGATTGGGAAAGCCATTACTGCAGTTACGCCCCGCAGGTAATAAAATTGGAGCCGACGAATGATTGTCGTGGCGCCTGTTTTAACTGCCCACACGAAAATATGCAGCGTGAGCACCTCTATTTGCCAGCTGATCTGGCTGACAAACTTGTCGCAGAGTTTTTGCCCGGCGATGACATCGGCTGGGTTCTCGCCGGAATGGGAGAGCCTCTGCTGCATCCTGGTATTGCCGAAATGTTGAGGGGTCTGGCAGGGTTTCCTCTGACAATGCATACTTCGTTGCAGCAATTGCCTGAGCAGCCCGATTTTCCGTGGTTTGCGCTTGATCAATTGCGAATAAGCACTGACTCGCTTGCCAAAGAAAGTTTTGACCAGGCTCGGCCGGGTTGCAGCTGGGGAAACATTGAGAAGTTTCTCGCTTTTGCCCGCGAACAGAAAAAGGCTAACCCTGACCGGTTTCCCGAAACCGGTATCTCAATGTTGCGTAATCTGCAAACTGAAGTACAGCTGCAGCCATTTCTGCGTTACTGGAAACAGGTCTGCAAACCAGTATTCCGCGAACACTTTTTTCGCTGGCCGTTTGACCTGCCACCAGAGCCGGTGCAATGGTATCAGATACTTGGTGAGGCCGAATACGGCAGACAGGGTTCGCGCACCTCAGTGGTTGATTTTACACCGGTCAAGCGCCGCCCTTGCCGGCATGCTCTCTTGTCGGCAACCGTTCTGGCCAATGGTGCGGTAACCATTTGTCCCTACGATTATGAAGGCACTTACGCTCTTGGTAACCTTAATCAGCAGACTTTAAGACAGATCTGGCAATCGCCGGCCGCGCAGGATTTTCGCCAGCAGCATCTGCAGATGAAATTTGCAGAGAACCTGCCGTGCAGCAGCTGTCGCGACTGGTATCACCCACTATAGACGAGAGGAAACGCGATGGACGAAACCACAAAATGTCTACCATGCAGCTCAGACTTTAAGCCGCTTGCTCGCGGGAAGTGCGAAGAGTATCTGGTTGCTCTGCCAGGTTGGGAGCTCGCAGATGAGGCGCGCGCCATAGAAAAAAAATACGCATTTAAAAACTTTGCTGCAGCGATGAACTTTGCCGTAAAAGCAGGCGATCTGGCTGAACAGATGGGGCATCACCCGGTTTTGACCGTTGGCTGGGGCTTTTGCCGGGTCCGGTTTAAGACCTCAAAAATAAACGGTCTCCACGAGAATGACTTTGTCATGGCAGCTCAGGTAGAAAAGCTGTTCGTGTAAATCGGTATGAAAAAAGCGGTCTCAATAAATTGAGACCGCTTTTTAAAAGAGCTGGTAAATCTATTGCCCTGCTGTTTCAGCAATTATTTCTTGCTTGATTCAACGCAATCTTTGCAGGGTGTTTCGCACTTAATACCTGTTACTTTATGGCATTTGTCGCCTTTGGGGCAGGTCTTTACATCTTTTTTGACGTCTCTGATGCATTTGCCGATTTCTTTGCACATGGCGCTGCCACAGCAATCTTTCATTTTAGCCTTGTCGCAGCCGTTTTTGCAGGCTTCGCCGCACACGTGTCGGCCCCAGCGTTTTTTCGCCGGTTTGCATTCTTTTTTGCTGCCGCAGTTCTTATCAGTGCATTCTTTGCCGGTGATTTTGCAGCATTCATTGCCTTTTGAGCAGGCTTTGCCCGCCATTTTAGCTGCTTTGCCGCAGTTCTTATCAGTGCATTCTTTGCCAGTTACTTTGCAACAGTCTTTGCCTTTTGAGCAGGCTTTGTCAGCCTTGTTATAGGCCTTCTTCTCTGTCTTGTTGCATTTCGCGTATTTAGCGCAGCCTTTGCATGATTTATGTGCTTTTTTGCCTTCTCTGATGCATTTGCCAACTTCTTTGCACATGGCGCTGCCGCAGCAGCCTTTCATTTTGGTCTTGTCGCAGCCGTCTTTACAGGCTTCGCCGCATACATGACGGCCCCATTGTTTTTTACCGTGCTTTTTGGCTCGCATTTTGCCGGGGCAACCGTCTTTGCCGCAGCACATATCAGGCTTTTTAGCAGATTCTACACTTGCTTCATCAGCTTTTACCGGTTCCTGACCCTGCGAAACGGCGAGCAGATAAGTATCCCATTCCGCTTTTTTGGCATCGAATTCAACGTTGAGAGCTTCCAATACCGCTTTGTCATCGGGTGTGGGATTCTCTCTGGTGATCAGGCTGAGAATCTGCTGTCTGATTACCTGCATCTGGGCCAGGTGATCCAGCCATGCCTCGTTGTTAACGGCGCGAACATCCGCGGCAAAAGCCGGCAGAGCAAAACAAAAACCAAGAAGAATAACCAGTAGTTTCTTCATACTTCCTCCAGTAATTTAGATCTGCTGTATTGTAACTTAGCAGGAAGCATGAATGCAAAAAGTATTTCTTCGTGTTATCGCGATCCCTTGCGATAACTGGTAAAATTCATTTCGCCCCGGGTAATCTTGATTTCGCTCAGATTGAGCTTGAAAGGAAACTTATCGAGGTTCAGTACCGGGTTAATCTTTTTTATGATCATGCCAACAAAAGATCTTGGCATGGTCATGCGGTTTACTTTCATGCGGTTGGCGTGAAAATGTATCTCTTTGCCATCTTTAACAGAGAGTTTGCCGGTAGCCCAGAATTCGACCTTAACCATGCCATATTTGGTTGATCCCGACAGCTCCATGGTATCAGGCAACAGCTTAACTTCAGGGTTGCTTACTTTGATGGATTTGCTTTTTGCTTCAAGAAAACTGTTCATATCGGTTTCTTTGATGATTACATCCATGTTGATGTTTCTCATTGAAACCGGGTCGATTTTGTCTTCTTCGAGCAGCTTTCTGGTGTCGAGCTGCACGTCTTCAAACTCAATGTCGGCCTGGTGCAGAAAAAGGTTTTCAACCTGCCCGCGCGACGTGTGTACTTCAACCCTTTTGAAGCGACCCTCAAGGCAGTCTTTATCGCCTGCTTCGTTGTAAGGTGTGATTACGATTGTGAGCGTTGCCGGAGTATTGAGCAGTTTGTTCATTGATGAAGTCAATTTTTCGTGAATAATCTGCGGATTCTCGGCAATTCTGGCGGTTATAGCCGGGTCCGGCGTGTAGTCTTTTTCTGTTGTGCCGAAAACAGCGCTGTTGAAAAAAACAATGGCTATCACAAGCACAAACACAAGTTTTGTCAGCAATCGATGTAACATATTATTCATAGGCTTTCAGTATGTCCTGCCGGCTATTCTACCAGTTGTTTATCGTCAGCTCGCAGCGATTTCAAGTTGTCTTTCCACACTTTCCAGAGAGTATTCCCCTCATAGCCGCTCATCTGGCGATACGCGTCGAGGCGTTTAAGAGCGATGTCGTTCAACGTTTCTTCAGTAGTGCTGACCAGATAGCTCTTATCTGGCCTGTATGCTTGCCCGGCAACTTTCAGTTCGCTGACCCTGCCGGCAAACCAGGTTATTTCGCACCCGGCAAACGCAGTCGGTTTCGTGTCTGAGTCCTTAACCATGGCTGCTGCGAGTTCGAATAACTCCCGCCCCGACAGCCTGAAACTGTGAATCCGGTCATTCTCCATCGTAGCCAGAATATGTCCGGTACATATGACATTGTCAACAAGATGTTGCATCTCAGGAACCCGCAAAAATGTAACATCGCTGTTGCTCGCCTGTCTTATCAATCTGGCAAACTGTTTCCCGGCAAAGCGATAAGCAGAAGTCGTCGCCTGTGACGACGGCTTGATGACCCGGAGCGGCCGGGTAATCATCTGTTTTATCTGGTCTCTGGCGGCTTCGAATAGCCCTGCGGCCAGCCGGCTGCCTGATTTGCTGAAGGGAAGGCGCCGCAGATTTATGCGTGGTGCGCCGCTGTTGCGCCTGAAAATGTTTATCATCGGCAAATAGCGGTGCCCGTCTTCGTATGATATGAACCAGAGGTTTTCGCGCTGTTGTGGCACTGTAGTTGAAAACAGCGGTTGCGAGCCCTTTGGCGGTATCTGCACGATTATATGCCAGCCAGGACGTTGTTGCAGTTCGATGGCAAGCTGGCTTATGGCGCTGGCGTTGAGATAGGCGGTCGAAATGGTAATATCATTTTTGCTGAGCTCGATGTTGAGTCGGCGCAGACTTCTTTGCGGGCTGTCGAGTTCAAGGTTTCCCCAGTTGCTTAGCGGAAGATAACTGCAGAATTCAGGGCTGATAAAGTTGAAATACCAGATGTTCTGATTGCCAACATTAAGCTTTTTATACGGAGCAAAAATTGTCTGACGCTCGCTGGTTTCCTGGTTGGTCCAGATCCGGCTGCGAATCTCTCTGGTCAGACCCGAATCGGCAAACATTTCGAGGTCATTGGGACTTAACCCTTGAGCATCAGGGCGGCATTGCCCGATCAATTCGCGCTCAAGTGCACCGCGAAACAGGTAGTTAACCGCAGAGTACACGCTTGAATCATTTCCTGGCGCCAGGACTACGCTGTCTTTGTCTTTGAGTTTTCTGAATGAGTCGAGCAGCTCAACGACACGCCAGCACAGGTCAGTCTCGATCTTGAGGTTGCGGTCAAGTGTTGCCAGATTGCCGCCAAGATTGCCTGGCATCAATATCTGCAGCGGCCTGAACACTTCGGCTGCAGCTGTGCCAGACAAAAAGAACAGCGAAATAATAACCAGAATGCCGACTGTCTTTTTACTGGCTTTGTGTTCAGTCGTTAATGCTTTTAACAATGTAGAATCCTGCAAAGGCGAAAATGATATTCTGAGCCCAGGCCGCCAGCATGGGCGGAATGTGGCCGGATTTGCCAAGGGCAGAAAAAAAGCTCATCAGAACGTAGTAGATAAAGATAATGAGAATCGAAACGCCAAAACCGATAAAGGCGCCGCTTCTGTTATTGGTAAGGCCGAAGCTGGCACCGATTATCGCGAAAAAGAAGCTGGCGAAAGGCAGCGAAGTTTTCATGGCCAGCCCGACCCGCATCTCGGTAGTATCCATGAATTGCGCGCGTTCGTAGGCGTCTATGCGGTTTTTGAGCTCGTTATAACTCATTTCTGTCGGTTTTTTACTCTGTCTGGCAAAGTCTTCGGGCGTTTCTTCTATCGTGTCGATTCTGATCGCAGCCATGCTTTCAGGAGCCGGAACCGCGGTCTGAGTGTAGTCCTGAATGACGGCATGCTTGAGTATCCACGCGTTGCCGTTCCAATCGGCAGTCGCAGCAGAAATTCTCTTGGTGAGGACGCCTTTGTCATCGTAATATTCGAGCAGCACTTTTTCCATCTGACCGCGCTTTTCAAAAACTTTTCTGGCATAGGCAAAAGCGCCATCAGAAGTTCGCATGATCGAATTCTCAGATGCTTCTGGCTCGATAAGGCGCATTATTTCCTGACGCCTGATGTTTCGGGCCCGCTCGTTACTGCCGGGCACAACCAGTTCGTTGAATGTGAAGCTGATAAAAGTAATCAACAGAGCAAAAGCGATAACCGGCAGCAGAATTCTGAAAAAATTGGTGCCCCCGGCACGTAGTGCCGTTGTTTCTGAGTCTTTCGACATGCGGCCAAATACCAGCAGGTTTGCCAGGAGTACCGACATCGGAAATGTGAAAATCATATCCTGCGGCAGGCGGTTAAGAAACCAGCGCCCCATGACGCTCAATTTAACGTTTTCGTTAACTATGCTTTGCAGTGCTGACATCATCGGATCAATGGCAATGATGGTTACGAAAAGAAAAAAGCCGAACAAAAACGGCCCGATCAACTGGGTAAATATGTAGCGATCTAGTATTCTGATCATGGCGCGATTAACTCGTAGCTTGAATTTTTTTGCTCAGATGGTATTATGACTATCAATTTATCATATTTCAACTGCAAAAAGAGAAAGGGAGCAGAAAAATGAAAATAGCAATGATCGGCACCGGATATGTGGGCCTGGTCAGCGGAACCTGCTTTGCTGAATCTGGTAACGACGTAATCTGTGTTGATAACGACGTTAAAAAGGTAGAGGATCTTAAGAAAGGTATTATTCCAATTTATGAACCCGGTCTTGATGGCCTGGTCAAACGTAATGTCGAAGAAGAGCGGCTTTCTTTTACAACGAGTCTCGAAGATGCGGTCGCAAAGTGTCTTTTGCTGTTTATTGCAGTTGGAACCCCCCCTGGAGAAGACGGCTCAGCTGATCTGCAGCACGTTATCGCGGTTGCCCGTGGTATCGGTCGTAGTATGACCGAATACAGAATAATCGTCGACAAGTCCACCGTTCCGGTAGGGACTGGCGAAAAGGTTAAGGCAGTAATCAAAGAAGAACTGGCGGCTCGCGGCGAGAATATTCCTTTTGATGTGGTCAGCAACCCTGAATTCCTTAAAGAAGGCAATGCCATCGACGACTTTATGAAGCCCGATCGCGTTGTTGTCGGCTGCGATGATGTCCGCACCGGCGAGCTGATGAAAGAGCTTTATTCGCCATTTGTCAGAACCGGCAAGCCCATTCTGGTGATGGATATCGCTTCGGCGGAGATGACCAAATACGCTGCCAATGCCATGCTGGCGACTAAAATTTCATTTATGAACGACATCGCCAATTTGTGCGAGATACTTGGCGTCGATGTTTCCCAGGTGCGCCAGGGAATCGGTTCTGACTCAAGAATTGGTTACCCGTTTATTTTTCCGGGTGCGGGTTATGGTGGCTCTTGTTTTCCAAAAGATGTGCAGGCATTGGTCAAGACGGGTGAACAGAACTCCTATAAACTCGAGATTCTCGAAGCTGTAGAAGCGGTGAACTATCGCCAGAAGAAAGTGCTGTTTAACAAGGTGGTCAGGCGTTTTGGCAAAGACTTGAAAGGTAAAACTATTGCCGTCTGGGGTCTCGCTTTCAAGCCTAATACCGATGATATGCGTGAAGCGCCTTCTATCGTGCTGATCGAGCAGTTGCTCGCAGCTGGCGCCGTGGTCAAGTCATACGACCCCGAAGCCATAAAGGAAGCGCGCAAGATTTTTGGCGATAAAATCAGTTATGGCAAGAAGACCTACGATGTGCTCGAAGGTGCAGATGCTCTGGTCATCGTAACTGAATGGAATGAATTCAGGCGCCCTGACCTCGACAAAATCAAGGGATTACTGAAAACCCCGATCATTATTGATGGGCGCAACCTGTTTGAACCGAAAAAAATGGCGCAGCTGGGATTTGATTATGAAGGCATAGGGAGAAGACCATGAAACTGATTCTGCCGGTCGCCGGCAAAGGAACCCGCCTCAGACCACACACCTTCACCAAGCCGAAGTCTCTCGTGCGTGTTGCCGGCAAAACCGTGTTGCAGCATGTCATTGATGGTATGAAGCGGCTCAAGATCGATGAATTCATTATTATTACCGATGAGAACGGCCTGGTTATTCAACGTTATGTTGAAAAGCATTACCCGACTCTCAATGCCACTTATATTCAGCAGAAAGAACTTCTAGGCCCGGCGCACGCCGTGTCTCTGGCATCTCCACGCATCAACGCGGGTGACGATGTGCTGGTGGTTTTCAACGATACGCTTTTTGTGACTGATCTTAACCGTATTCACACGCTTTGTGAAGGTCTCGACGGGCTGATCTATTCAAAAGAGGTCGAAGATTACCAGCGTTTCGGCGTCAACGTCATGCGCGACAACGTTATCGTTGATATGGTCGAAAAGCCTGATGCGCCGATCAGCAAGCTGGCGCAGGTTGGTCTGTATTATCTCAAAGACGGCCGCAGCTTTATGGATTACATTGCCCGCGCAATTGAAAAGGATCTGCGCGTCAAGGGCGAGTTCTATCTGCCGGAAGTTTTCAAGCTGATGATAAAAGATGGCAAGCTTCTTGGCGCGCCTGAGATAGAAGAGTGGCTTGATTGCGGCAAGCCTGAAACTCTTTTGTACACCAACCGTTTTTTGCTCGAACGGGCGAGCGGTAATCATGTTTGTCTCGAAGGCTGCGTGATTATTCCGCCGGTATCGATTCATCCGAGCGCCGAAGTCAAACACAGCGTCATCGGGCCTTATGTTTCGATAGCCAAGAACTGTAAAATCCATGATTCAATAATCAAGGATTCAGTTATCAACCCGAATTCGGTTTTGCGCAGTACAGTTCTCGAAAGGTCGCTGATCGGCGACTCGGTAGAGCTGACCGGGCAGTTTCAGCGCATGAACATCGGTGATAACAGCATCATCGATCTGAGCGCGCGAACTCTGCTGAATCAGTAGAGGCAGTGGTCTGCGTCTGCTATGCTGGGGGACTTGCGATATTCTGCGAATTTGAGATTGCTTCGCTTCGCTCGCAATGACGAAGCGGTATGGCGAAGGCAGCGCATTTGCGCGCCATTCCTGTGGCGCAGATGTATAAGACCGTCCAGGGTCAAAAAGCCAGCTCTGAGCAAATCTCAATGAAATTGAAATTTGCAGGTTGCTGTAATGTCAGAGTAATAATTGTGGATGTTTTCAAGAGCCTGGTGTGGCTTATTACAGCCAGCTTGCCGTGGCAAGCTGGATATGAAACGGGAGAAGTAGAACATGCTAAATGGCAAATCTATTCTGATTACCGGTGGTACCGGGTCTTTCGGCAAGGCATTCGTTAAAAAGGCGCTCGAAGAATTCAATCCGCGCAAAATCATCGTTTATTCCCGCGATGAATTCAAGCAATACCAGATGTCGCAGACTTTTACGTCTGACAAACTGAGATTTTTTATCGGGGATGTTCGTGACGAAAAAAGGCTTTATCGAGCACTTACCGGGGTTGACCTGGTAATTCATGCCGCTGCCATGAAGCAGGTGCCGGCCTCTGAATATAACCCTTTTGAAGCAGTGCAGACCAACATAATGGGCGCGCAGAATCTTATCAATGCCGCTCTTGAAGCCGGTGTGCAAAAGGTTGTCGCGCTGAGCACCGACAAGGCCTGTAACCCGGTCAATCTTTATGGCGCGACCAAATTGTGCTCAGATAAGCTTTTTATCGCGGCCAACGCCTATTCAGGAAAATTGATTACCAGGTTTGCCGTTGTGCGCTATGGCAACGTAATTGGCAGTCGTGGCAGCGTTGTTCCGCTTTTTCAAAAGCTTGCCGAAACCGGTGAGCTGCCAATAACCGATGAGCGTATGACGAGATTCTGGATCACCCTGCCACAGGCGGTTAAATTCGTTGTTGATTCTTTTAACCAGATGGCTGGCGGCGAACTTTATATTCCAAAAATCCCGAGCATGCGCCTTACCGATCTGGCACAGGCTATCGCGCCGGGCTGCCGCTACAAAATCGTCGGCATTCGTCCTGGCGAAAAACTGCATGAAATGATGATATCCCGTGATGATTCGCGCAATCTTTTTGAGATACCGGATCGCTATATCAAATTGCCGGATTTTCCTTTCTGGCAGGTGGTTTTACCGGCAGAAGCTGCGGCCGTATCTGAAGGCTTCGAGTATTCGAGTGACACCAATGCGCAGTGGCTCGATGTCGAGGGACTCAGGGATTTATTGAAGCAGAAAGGCGTAGTGGAATGAAGTTTACTCCATATGGCCGGCAGGATATCAGCAAAGAAGACATCGAAGCTGTCATAGCTGTTTTAAAGTCGGATTACCTGACCCAGGGCCCTGCTATCGACAGTTTTGAAAAAGCAGTGTGTCTCGAAGCCGGCGCCGGTCATGCCATTGCCTGCTGCAACGGAACGGCAGCGCTTCATCTTGCCTGTATGGCGGCAGATGTGCAACCCGGCGACGTCGCTGTTACTACTGCGGTCACTTTTGTGGCCAGCGCTAACTGCGCGAAGTACATGGGTGCTGAGGTTTTGTTTGCAGATATTGATCCTGAAAATCTGACGATGTCGCCGCTCGCATGCCGCCGCCTGCTCGAAAAGGCGAAAGCTGAGCAGAAGCCGATCAAAGTTGTGGTAACAGTCGATCTCGCCGGGCATCCATGCGATATGCAGGCTTTTTCGCAACTCAAGCAGGAGTTTGGCTTTGTCTGGATACAGGATGCCTGCCATTCTATCGGTGCCACCTGGGAAGACAGCCGCGGTATTCGCTGGAAGATCGGAGAATGGCCGGGCCCTGACATGACGGTTCTGAGCTTTCATCCGGTCAAGCATATCACTACCGGCGAAGGCGGCATGATTCTGACACATGATGATCTGCTCGCGAGCAAGTTGCGTAAACTGCGCACGCATGGCATAACCCGCGAGTCTGACGAATTCTTGAACACTGGCGAGGCATTCGCCGAAGACGGTGCGCCGAACCCTTGGTATTACGAGATGCAGCAACTGGGCTACAATTACCGTATAACCGACATTCAGGCGGCACTTGGCGAATCACAGCTGCACCGACTGGCCGCTGGCATTGTGCGTCGTCGCGAGATTGCTGCCGCATACGAGTCGCGCCTTGGCCGACACCCGCATATCAGCTTTCCGAAAGTGACAGAAGGCGTTGGCCATGCTTATCACCTGGCGATTGCTCTGGTAGATTTCAATGCTGTCGGCAAAAGCCGGGCGGCGGTGATGAATTATCTCAAACAGGCTGGAATCGGCACTCAGGTTCATTACATACCGATTCCTCTCATGCCATATTACTCGAAATCGGCCAATCTTAACGAAGTGCCTGAATCTCTCGCATATTACCGCAAGGCTTTGTCATTGCCCTGCTTTCCGCAACTCAGCGATGGCGATATCGCCAGAATATGTTCGGTTCTTGAGGTTGCGTTATCATGAACCACGTAAAGAACCAGGTTGTTATTCAGGCGAGGATGGGCTCTTCCAGACTGCCTGGCAAGACGATGCTCGACCTTGGTGGTCGCCCGGTGATATATCATGTCGTCAGCCGTTGCCGAGCGGCTCTGGCTGTAGACCGTGTTGTCGTGGCGATTCCTGACCTGCCGATCGATGACCGGCTGGAACAGTGGTGCAAAGATAACGATGTGTATTGTGTCAGAGGCAGCGCTGAGGATGTGCTTTCTCGATACGTAAAGGCGCTGGACGCTTTTCCGTGCACGACTCTGGTCAGAATTACCGCCGATTGCCCACTGGTCGACCCCGGAATGCTCGATTCGCTGCTGTCTCTGCACGAGGCACTGGGCAATGATTACACTTCAAATGTCAGTCCGCCGAATTTTCCCAAGGGACTTGATATTGAAGTGGTTGATGCTGATGTTCTGCGTCGTGTTGGCTCTATCGCAGAACAGAAAAGTCATCGCGAGCATGTTACTTTATACGTTAGAGAAAAGACTGGCGAATTCAAAATGTCGGGCATGTCTTATGGTCTCAACATGCCTGCTGTCAGGCTAACCCTCGATAACAACGACGATTATCTGGCTTTGCAGAAGATTTTTGCGCTGCTGGCCAGTGAACGTCCTCTTTGTTCGATGTATGAGGTGTTGAGACTCCTGCAACAACACCCTGAGATTCTCGCGATAAACTCTGCTGGTGTGCCTTTTGAGCTGCCCGCCGGGTTTTTAAAGAGTTAGTAGCGTATGCGGATAGAACTGAACCGCCGCGGACTCGCGCCCAGCAAAACAGCCGTTTTCAGAGTTGACGCCGGCCCCGGTATCGGTCTCGGCCATTTTATGCGCTGCCGCACATTGGCGCTTGAACTGATAAAGCGCAACTGGGTAGTGTTCTTTGTTGGCAGTGGTCTTCCAGAAGAAATGCTTGAAATCAGGCACAGCCGGGTAAATGAAATTATAAATCTGATTGAATTCGGCCCGCACAAAATGAGCGCGGATGATTCAAGTGCTCTTGTTGTTTTGCTGGCAGATAGTTTCGGGCTCCATGTTGATTGCCTGATAGTTGATACTTACTCATACGCGCGCGAAGATTATGCTTTTCTGCAGCGCTTCTGCGCTGATCGTGTGCCGGTTCTGGTGATTGATGACCTGGCTAATCGTGATACGCCTGCCCAGGCTGTGCTCAACCCTAATCCGCTGTTTTCGAGCGAACCCTATCGTCGCCAGAAAATTCCCCACATTCTTTGTGGCGAAGACTATACGCTGATTCGACCAGAAATCGTCGGGCTGCGTGGGCGCGAATATAGCGAAGACGGTCTGATTATGGTTACCATGGGCGGCGGCGATGTTGTTGAGCCTCTACTCAAGGTTTTGC
This sequence comes from Candidatus Riflebacteria bacterium HGW-Riflebacteria-1, assembly GCA_002839445.1. GTDB lineage: Bacteria > Muiribacteriota > Ozemobacteria > Ozemobacterales > Ozemobacteraceae > Rifleibacterium. The sequence goes on along the minus strand of PGYB01000010.1, from coordinate 11,711 downwards.
GCGCGATACCAAGTGGCCTGCCCAACCGCGTCTGCGTTTCGGTTTCGGCCAATTGCCCGCTCGATTTGATCAATGACTGGATAAATCTTGACCCGACCCGACGTTTTCTGAACGTAGACAGCGAACGTTTCCCAGAACTGCTGGCAAGCAGTGCCTTTGCCATAACTGGTGGTGGAACAACGCTCTGGGAGGTTTATTGTCTGGGCATTCCGAGCCTTTGCCTGGTGTGGGTCGATAATCAGAGACAGACCTCGGTAGTGATAAAACAGCAGGCTACCAGCTTTTTGATTGATCTTGCCGAGCAGATCAATCTCGAATTGCGCTCAGATTTCGTTGAAAGCGGCATAAGAACGCTTAAAAACGAGTTTGCCCCGGCTACCGAGATTCGTCGCCGCGAGCTCGAAAACCACAGCGTCAGCGAGGTAATCCGGCGCGACAAAACCAGCCTGCTCGTCGATAATGATAGTAGCGCCGAAAGCGATTTCATCGGCGGCATTCTGAAAGAGTTTCGTAACATGCCAGAACAGTGGCTTGACATGATGCGCAAGCAGCGCGCGCTGATCGATGGTAACGGCGCCGTTCGCTGTGCAGATGTTCTCGACTCTATGGTCTGGCAGCCTGTTGATTTGCTTGATGCAGACTGGAGAAAAAACATTGAAAATTGGTAATTGCAAGATCGGGCATGAACAGCCGTGTTTCATCATAGCCGAAGCCGGCAGCAACCATAATCGCGACTTTGACAACGCCAAAAAGCTCATTGATGTTGCTGTCGAAGCGGGTGCTGATGCTGTCAAATTTCAGATTTTTTCGGCCGAGGCGATCTATTCAAAAAAGACGCCGATGGCCAGCTATCTTAAAGATAAAAAACTGGCAAAAGATGGCGAATCATTGTGGGATATGATAAAACGCATCGAGATTCCGCGGCAGTGGACACCTGATTTAATGCAGTATTGCCGGGAAAAGGGCATTATTTTTCTGTCGACCCCTTTCGATCTGACTGCCGTAGACGAGCTTGAGTCGGCCGGAGTAGAAGCTTACAAGGTGGCCAGCTTTGAGATCACGCATCTGCCGATGCTCAAAAAAATAGCGGCGACCGGTCGCCCGATTATTCTGTCGACCGGTATGGCCAGTCTTGAAGACATCGAAGTCGCGCTGGGCGCTATCAGAGCTGGTGGCAACAGCGAAGTGGCTTTGTTGCACTGCGCGATTGCCTACCCGCCAAAATTTGAAAACATTAACTTGCGCGCCATGGATACCATGCGTCAGGCATTTGGTCTGCCGGTAGGTTTCTCTGACCACACCATGGGTCATGTGACCGATGTTGCGGCGGTAGCCCGTGGGGCCTGCATAATTGAAAAGCACTTTACGTTATCGCGCAATCAAGAAGGACCTGACCACCCGTTTTCGCTCGAGCCTGGTGAATTGAAAGCGATGATCGAAGCAATCAGGCAAACTGAGATGCTGCTTGGCTCGCCGATAAAGAAGCATACCGAGGCCGAGAATGAGCTGTATCGCATTGCCCGTCGCAGTCTGGTTGCTGCGGTAAATATACCGGCCGGAACAGTTATAACCGAGGCGATGATTGCGGTCAAGCGCCCGGGGTTTGGAATTCCGGCGCGGCACATGGAACTTGTCATCGGGCGCAAGGCGCAGCGCGACATAGAAGAGGATGACATACTCACATGGGAAATGATCTAAAGCTCAGGCGCTGGCGCGAATCAGACTGTCGCATGATCTATGACTGGCGCATTTCGCCTGAAACCATGCGCTGGTGTTTTGATCAGCAGATTTTTCCTTATGACGGGCATGAGTGCTGGTTCGCCGGATTTCTCAAAAACAGCCGGCGCTTCGGTTTTATACTCGAAGATGACGGCCAGCCGGTTGCCCAGATTCGTTTTGATCCGGCCGAGCTGACTGGCTGTTACCGCATTTCTCTCGCTGTTGCACCTGGCAGATCAGGACATGGTTACGGCAGCAGTATTCTGCATCTTGCCTGCCAGAGCAGCGAAATTCGCCGGAATGCCGCGCTGCTGGTAGCAGAAACGATGCTGGACAATCTGCCTTCGCAAAAAATATTTGTCAGAAATGGTTTTATTCAGGCGGGTTCAGGCGAGAGTGCAGGCTTTAAAATGCTGTGCTGGCTGTTGCCGGTGCATTCATTCGCGCATCCGCTGCCAATACAGTTTTTTGCTGAGCCTGCCTGGATGGAAGATATCGAGAAAATTCTTTCGGCGACCGGGCTGGCGCTTGCTGGCGATGCAACAGCACAGGTAAAGCTTTTTATGGGTGCGGCGGTCAGCGACAGTGATCTGGTATCGAGTGTGGTTTTGCATCTTAATGTTAACCACACGACCGTTCTCGATCTGGCGCTACGCTATCCTGGACAAATCGAGCTGCCTGTCGAGTTTTGCAACATGCAGACGGCAGTAGCTCAGCTCGCCGCTTCCCTTAGCTTTCTACAGACCTGCTAACAGGCCTGACGCCCAGAACTAACTCAATCATCTCTGAAATAATCGCAAATATCAGTTGTCTGGCGCGGGTGTCTTTACCCTGAACTGATAATGCGATATTATTGGAGCCAAACATTCCCTAAGGATTTACGCTGAAGATGAAGTCAAATTTTTATTCGAGAAACATGAAGATTCTGCGCAAGCGCATGCCGGTGCTTGAAAAGGCGCTCGACATGAGCCGCGGCTCAGACTGCGAATATATCGCAGATGAAGCAAAAAGTGGCGCAATGACTCTTGCAATCAAACAGAACGATAAATTACACCAGGTCCACAGCCGTTACGACCCTGAACGCGAGGCAAAGCAGCAGGTTTCTGGCATGAACATGGTTAATCCCAAGATAATCATTGTTCTGGGACTGGGGCTTGGGTACCACATCCGCGCCTGTCTTGAAGAGTTTAAAGAAGCGAATCTGTTCGTTGTGGTTATCGAAAGAGATATTGAAGCTTTGCGAAGTGCCTTGAAGCACGCTGACATGAGCGATCTTCTAAACTCGGAAAAGATTCGCTGGGTTATCGGAGTGCCAGTTGAAGAAGGCTACGCCGTACTCAACGATATGATCAAGCAGGCTGGCATTACTTTTCAGCTGTTCCTCAAGACTTTGCAGATATTCAACCATCCGGTAATCGACAAAGTGCATGGCGACTATCACAAGCATATGCTCAAATGCTTTCGAGAGGCCGCGCACGCCATAATTTTCAACTATGGCAACTGCCCGGAAGACTCGATGATCGGCGTTGAGAATATCATGAAAAACCTCGCCACCATCATCAAAAACCCTGGAGTCAAAGATCTTTATGGTGCTTTCAAGGGTAAGCCGGGAATTATAGTGTCAACCGGGCCATCGCTCGATAAAAATATCAGGGAACTTGGCGAAGTAGTTGATAAAGCCTTGATCATCGCAGCGGATTCGGCCTTAAAGAGTCTTCTCAGTCACAACATCACGCCGCACGCCGCGGTAAGTCTTGAGCGAATTATGAACGTAGCGAAAATGTTCGAGGAACTGCCCTCTGATTACAAGGAAAAGATCTGGCTGGCAGCTACACCGGTTATTCGCAAAGAGGCTTATGATGCTTGGCCAGGCGCGACTTTTATAACCTATCGTGCCTTTGCGCATTTTGACTGGATAAACATGCCGAAAGGCACTCTGAACGTCGGCCCATCTTGCTCAAACATGGCTTTTAAGATACTCGAGGCCTGTGGTTGTGATCCGATAATTCTTGTTGGCCAGGACTGTGCATTTAAAAGCGCTGAAAAGACGCATGCTGAAAATGCGCCAGCGGTTACTAACCTGCGTTTGAAAGAAAAAGATCTGATCAAGGTTAAAGGCAACTACGAGGAATTTGTTTATACCAACCAGATTTATGACATGTTCAGAAAAGCTTTTGTGACAGACGTTTCGGGGTATCGCGGCACCTGTATAAATGCCACCGAAGGCGGCGCTTATATTGAGGGCACAAAGGTCATGCCCCTGCGTGAAGCTATTGATAAATACTGCAAAACAGAGGTCAACGCGCTTGAATTGTTCAAGAAGAAGTTGAAATATCCTGATGAATATGAGATTCGCAGAGAATGGCAAAATTTCAGGCAGATCATGCTGGACACCCGCAAGGAAGTCGAGGGAGTTATCGATTATTGCGATCGTGGCGTAACCCTGGTCGATGCCTTTGAAAGTCGTCTCGAAGAAGAAGGGTATAAGGAAATAGATGACTTTCTTGAGCGCTTTCCCGAAGAAGATCTCGATAAAATTCACGCCGAGATGACGCGGGCGCGCAGTTCGATCATTACCTTTGGCAAGTATTTTAATCTTTATCTGATGCACATAGTTCAGATGATTATCGTCAAATTCGAGATGGACTTTAATGAGCTGCCCTCTCTATGCCAGGACAAAAAAAGGTGTAAGCTGCAGGCTGTGAAACTTATGAAGAAATGGTTTCCGACCATTGGCGATGTTTGCCGGTTGTCGCTTAAGTTGCTGGTCGATGCCTTTGAAGATCTCGACAGGGAATTCGGACATTTGCTGCAGTAGTGCTGATTGTGCTGCTGCTTAATGTGATATAATTCTCGCATGCATAGTCAGAGAAATGTGAATTACCGACTTGGCGGCGGTGAATGGGTGCCATGGTTCATCAACACTCTTGAGCAGAACCTTTGCACACAGTGTTGCACCTGCGTAAGAGTTTGTCCAGCACAGGTGTTTAAGCGCACGGTTAAAGGCACTGTTGAGCCGACAAACCGCAACAATTGCATTGGTTGCACCGTCTGCTCGCACCAGTGCCCGGCTGGGGCAATTGTCTGCGCGGCTCTGCCAGCCGAAACTCAGCCATAAGAAAAATTTAAAGGAAAGTATCAAATGATTGAACTCAACGGAAAAGATCTCAATCTCGACAAAGTCTGGCAGATCGCCAATGGCGAACCAGTCAGCATCTCTGCTGCCGCCATGGAAAGAGTTAAGGCCTCGCGTGCCATCGTCGACAGACTGATTGCCGATGACAGAGTCGTATATGGTATTACTACCGGGTTTGGGCATTTGTGCAATACTCGCATCAATCGTTCTGATCTTGAAAGATTGCAGACCAACCTGATTCGCAGCCATGCTACCGGCGTTGGCGCGCCATTTGCCCGTGATGCGGTGCGAGTAATGATTGCCGTGCGCATTAATTCTCTTCTGCATGGAGTCAGCGGAGTCAGGCCAGAACTGATAATGGCTCTGGTTGATATGCTTAATCATGATGTCATTCCCTGGGTGCCGCAACAGGGCTCAGTTGGCTGCTCTGGCGATCTGGCGCCGCTTTCGCATATTATGCTCGTTCTCATGGGCGAGGGCGAAGTGCTTGGCGATGAATGTTGCCGTCGCTTTCCGGCCTTGCCGGCTCTCGAAAAGGCTGGCCTGAAACCAATACAGCTGCAGGCCAAAGAAGGTCTTGCTCTCATCAACGGCACGTCGGTCATGACCGGTGTGCTCGCGCTGTCGCTGTATCGAGCGTTACATGTTTCAAAGTCTGCCGACATCATCGCCAGCATGACTCTCGAAATGGTTAAAGGCTCTACCAGCCCCTTTGACCCCGATTTTATCGCTCTGCGCCCATATCCTGGCATGAAGCAGGTTGCCGCCAATGTATTGTCGTGTGTCAAAGATTCAGAAGTGCGCGCCAGCCATATTGGCTGCACCAAAGTGCAGGATGCCTACAGTCTGCGCTGCATTCCGCAGGTGCATGGTGCAACGCGCGAGAACCTCAACCACCTTGTTGATCAGGTCACCATAGAACTGAACGCGGTAACCGACAACCCGATAATCCTGAGCGACGACAAAATCATTTCTGGCGGGCATTTTCACGGGCAGCCCATGGCTTTTGCCGGAGATTTTCTCGGCATAGTCATGGCTGAGCTGGCAAATATAAGTGAACGACGTATCGATCGCCTGCTTAACCCGCTGATAAACGAGACAAAGCCGTTTTTGTCGGTTGATCCGGGCGTTAACTCAGGTCTGATGATTATTCAATACACGGCGGCATCTCTCGTCAGCGAGAACAAGATTCTGGCGCACCCGGCTTCGGTCGACTCGATTCCAACCTCGGCCTATCAGGAAGATCACGTAAGCATGGGCACGATTGCAGCCCGCAAAGCTGGTCAGATACTAGAACACACGGCGCAGGTTCTGGCGATTGAATGGTTGAGCGCGTCCCAGGCTTATGAATTTGTGAGTCCGCTTAAGCTTGGAATAGGCAGTGCTGCTGCTTATGAGCTGCTGCGCGAGCATGTGCCGGCTCTTGGCGAAGATCGCATTCTGGCGCCCGATCTGCGGATGGCCCGCGACCTGCTTTGGGATAGCAGACTGCTCGATCGTGTGTGCAAGTCCGTTGAAATCGTGTGAGGAGCGCGCACCATGAGCGAATCATCAAGAATCAAGGCTGATTTTATTGTACATAATCTTGCGTCAGCAGTCTTGTTCCCTGAGCCTTATCGAGGGCAGGGCACTGTGCCGAGCTGGCGCACTGAAGAGCTCAAAAACGCCAGTGTTGCCGCCAAAGAAGGGGTTATCGTCTGGGTTGGCCCGTCAGCGCGCTTGAGCGCCGAAGTGCAGATTGAGGCTGATGCCCGCTTTTATAATGGCTGTGGAATGACTGCCGTGCCCGGTTTTGTCGACTCGCATACGCATCTGGTCTACGCCGGCGATCGCAGCGATGAATTCGAAATGCGGGTGCAGGGGCGCAGTTATCTCGATATTCTTGCTGCCGGCGGTGGAATTCTGCGCACAACCGAAGCTATTCGAAATATGCCAGAAGAGCTTATTCTGGTAGAAACCCTCGACCGTATCGAACAGATCATGCGGACTGGCGTGACTACCGTTGAAATCAAAACCGGTTACGGTCTTGATCTTGAAAACGAGCTTAAAATGCTGCGCGTGATCGACCGCCTTAAAGAAGAGTCGCTGATTCGGATTATACCTACTTTTATGGGTGCGCACGCGATTCCGGCCGATCGGCGTTCTGATCCTGATGCCTTTGTCGATGAGATCTGCAAGGTCTGGATACCAGAAGTCGCGCGCCTCGAACTGGCGATGTTTAACGATGTTTTCACCGAAAACAAGGCGTTTTCTGTGCAGCAGTCGCGGCGTATTCTCGAAGCCGGTCTTGCAAATGGTTTGCGTGCCAAAATACACGCTGACGAGGTGAACGTGCTTGGTGGAGTCGATCTGGCGGTTGAACTTGGTGCGGTAAGCGCTGATCATCTGCTGATGACAGGTGATGCGGGAATTGCGAAACTCAAGGGCAGCGGCGTTATACCAACTGTTCTACCCGGAACATCGACATATCTTATGGAATCGCACCATGCCCCGGCTCGCAAAATGATCGAAGCGTGTTTGCCACTGGCGATAGCTTCAGATCATAACCCGGGCAGCTGCCAGTTTCTTGGAGCTACAATCATCCAGGCGCTGGCTATGTTACAATTGCGTCTCAGTGCATCAGAAGCGCTGATTGCCGGCACTCTGCATGCCGCACATGCACTTGGTTTTGGCGATCAGATTGGCGCCATTGAGCCCGGCAGGCGTATGGATCTGGCGCTGTTCGCGGGCGATTCATTCCGGCAGATTGGCTACCAGGCAGGCGCCAGTCGCGTTGAAGCTCTCATTGTCGGCGGCGTTGTCGCAATAGACCAGTTCTGATTCGAAGCAAAGCAAGGAGCCACAGCATGATTCTGGTATTAGATCCAGGAATGGAAGAAAAGCAGCAGCAGGAGCTCTGTTTAAAGTTACAGAAAAAGGGTTTCTATACCAGACTGGTCAATCAGTATGGGCGACTTCTGTTGTCAATTGATGGGCCAGGCGAAGAAGACTGTGCTCGTGAACTTGAAGGTTCAAAAGGCGTTTTAGAGGTCATTCCGGGCCGGCACTCCTATTATCTGGCCTCCCGGCGCTGTCATCGCAAGAATTCACAGGTGCGTGTCGGAAGATCAGGTAATACCGAAGTCGTTTTTGGTGGCGATGCGGCGGTTGTTATTGGCGGCCCATGCGCTGTCGAAAGCGAAGAGGGTGCTCTCAGCCTTGCGCACAAAATTAAAGACTCAGGTTGTCATGTTTTTCGTGGCATGATTTTTAAACCACGTTCTTCGCCTTACTCATTTCAAGGGCTTGGCCGTGCTGGTCTGAGCATTCTCGACAAGATAAAGAAAGAAACCGGGTTGTTGATTCTTACTGAAGTGCGTGATCCATTAGAAGCTGAACTGGTGGCTGACCATGCAGATATTATTCAGGTGGGAACCCGCAACATGAGCAATTTTCAGTTGTTGCGCCATCTGGGTCAGATTCAGCGCCCGGTATTGCTTAAGCGTGGCATGGGCTCAAGTATTGAAGAGCTTTTATGCGCAGCCGAATATCTTCTGGCGCATGGCAACGCCGATGTTATTCTTTGTGAACGCGGCATCAGAACTTTTGAGCACTTTACCCGTTTCAGTCTCGACATTGGTGCCGTGCCAGCGATTAAGCAGCTTTCGCATCTGCCGATAATTGTCGACCCGAGTCATGCCAGCGGACGAAGCAGTCTGGTTGAACCGCTGGCGCTGGCAGCTCTGGCGGCCGGCGCTGATGGCTTGATGCTCGAAGTTCACGCGCAACCAGAGGCGGCGTTTTCGGACGGTGCACAGTCAATTAATCCTGACGAATTCAACCGGTTTCTTGAGCGGGCGCACAAAGTAGCAGCAGCAGTCGGACGACAGCTTATCTGAAACTCTCACTTGCCGAGTATGGCGTCGCGGCGTTTTTGTAACTCAAATTTAGCTGCTTCGATTAGCTGACGGGCATCGATAAGGGTTGGTGCTTTTTCGAGTGCGTTTTCCCAAATCTTTATGGCTGGCCTGAACTTTTGCTGTTCGGCAAGATTTTGCCCCTGTTCTATCTGCAGATTCATGTTGTCTGGATCTGCGCTGACGGCCTCGCTATAGTATTTTTCAGCTTCTTCGCGGCGGTTTAGACGACGGTAAAGACTGGCGAGATGGTATGAGGCACTGGCCGGCGCGATCTCGTGAGCTTTTTCGAGGTGCTGCAGCCCTTCCTCGGATTTACCTGCCGATACTTTTACTTCGCCCAGCGCGATCAGTGCGTCATGGCTCTGCGGAAACCTTTCGGCAGTTTCGGCAAAGCTTTTCTGGGCCTCGTCGAGCCTGCCCAGCTGAATTAGCGCGTTTCCCGCGGCTATGCGAAAACGCGGTATGTCTGGAGAGTGCTTAATTAGCCATTCTGAGATGTGCAAACATTCTTGAAATCTTCCTAGGATAAACATCTTCTCGAGAATCGAATCGGCGGCCCGTTCATTAAAGCTCAGTTCGAGGCTTTTCTGAAAGTTGTCTGCCGCCTTTTCATACATTGTCAGGGCGAGTTGCGCATTGGCGAGGTCAAAATAGGCGTTAGCCGGGTTCATGTGCGCGCCGGCGCAGCCTTCCATTATTGATACAAATTTATTAAGGTCGTTGCTGTTTTTGGCGGCATTGGCCTGATGAAACATGATGCTGTTGTGAGTTTCGCGCGCGCCAAGAAATATTGCCACCATCACCACGATGCCAAGCATTGCTGCCGGAACTTTGCTGTCACGTGCTTTGCTGCTGATGAATTCAAATCCCCGGTTAAAATCAAGGTTGCGTGCAGCCAGAAGAAATACCGCGATAGCAACGAGACCCTTTGCCAGAGATGTTAAATCGTTCATGTCGTTGCGAAAATACATTCCGGTAAGTATCAGAGCCGCAATTGCGGCCTCTATTGAACTTATTCTACGGCTTCGCCAGGTGTGAATAAGTATGAAGCCGGCAATAAAGCCAAGTGACAACGATATGTTTCCGCCCAGTTCAAAACCGAACAATACCAGAACAATAACTGCCGCCGCGGTCTGCAACCATGAAATCGAAGTGCTCAAAGCGGCGGGCGGCACAATCTGTTCGCCGTCTTTGTGAAATTCGTTTTTGCGGAATGAAGTTTTGAGAACCGCGTGCGGGCAGGCACCAATGCATATATGGCACTTGACGCATTCCTGGTTTTTTACATGTCCAAGAATCTTAACTTCTTCTGCGACCTGAACTCCCATCGGGCATGAAGTTGTGCATTCATTGCTGCAGCTTTGACACTCGCGGGTTTGCCTGACCTTGTGCGGCGCGATTTTCTCGAACCAGCTGAACCAGAGCCTGAAAGTGCAGATACTGCGACAGAAAGCGCGTTCGCCAAATAGAAAGATCAGAATAAAGCCACTGGCCAGAGTTGTCATGCAGATCAGCAGAATTGAGCGTGGCACTCCAGACCAGACTGGAGTTGCCGACGGGTTGAATGACAGCTCTGTCGGAAAGCCAGTAAAAATCCAGTAAAGAACAACCTGGGCAATAATAATCAGAAACCAGACCCATGGTATTATCTTTGAGTTGAGCTGAGTCATGCGCGGTTTTATGCCAAAACGCCGCATTATTCCGGCTGCCAGATCCTGGGTTATTCCCCAGTGACAGAACCAGCCGCAGAAAAGCCCGCCAAAAAATATTGCGTGTGTAAATACCAGAATGGTAAAAATAGTACCTGCTGTGACCACACCGTTGCGAAAGGTTGCAAAAAGCTCGCCAAAACCGAGATGGCCAACGCCTTCGTAGCCCCAGTGGTGCCAGATAGCCACGTGCAAAAAAAATGCAACATAGACCAGCAATAAAAGCCAGTTTCTGTATTTAGCCCAAATCATAAGGTTCCTCTATTCGCGAATCTAGATCTTAGAAGCATTGCCAAGACGTTTCCCGCCAATATATAACAGCGCGTCGTGCATTAACAAGAAATAATGACAGAAACGCTAAACTGCGAAAGAAATTTTCTCTGAGGGTGTGACTGTCTGTCTCCTATATAAAAATGTTGTACTGTATCCGATGATATGATAAGATTCGCACAAAAGTGCATTTAGCCGCAGTAGAGAATTTAGTTGTAAAGCATAAAGAGGAGTCTACATGTCGATTATCAGTGGTATGTCCACAACACAAATTGCTGCCCTGACCACAACTCAGATCAGAGATCTTGGTACAGCAGATTTTAAGGCAATGTCAACGGCACAGGTTGCCGCATTGTCTTCAGAACAGATCGATGCAATTGAAACCAGAGATCTGGTGATTCTCAGTACGGGACAGATACAGGCTCTAAAACTTTACAACGACAAGGGACTTCTTACCAATCAGGTGCAGGCTCTTACTCCATTGCAAATGAAAGCGCTGACCAGTGAACAGCTTGCAACATTTGACACCGACGATTTTGCGGCCATATCAACTACTCAGATCAAATCGATAGATGGCAGTGACCTCGCCAGTCTTTCTGGCACTCTCAGTGCTGTTTTTTCTCCAGACCAGTTCAAGGCGATGACCAATCTGCAGATAGCTGAGCTGACGAATGATCAGATTATCGGTCTCACTACCGCTCAGTTTGAGGCTTTGACTTCTGCTCAGATTTCAGCTTTAACCACCAATCAGGTGAAGTCGTTGACTGATACGCAGATTGTAAACCTGTCGACAGATCAGGTTAAGGGTTTGACTGCTAATCAGATCAAGGCCATGACCACAGATCAAGTCTCTAAATTCGAGACCGCTGATCTGGCAAAGTTCTCAGTTGCTCAGATAGCCGCTTTTACCACCAGCCAGATTCAGGCGCTGACCACCGATCAGATCGATGCTCTTTCGGCAACTCAGATCAAGGCGCT